>CACMWK010000001.1:0-321703 GCA_902617355.1 uncultured Alphaproteobacteria bacterium
TCAAAAAATTAATCAAAATCTTCAAACTTTATTTGATAAAACAATGGAACAAACAGGATATGTAAATTCAAAGATAGATGAAATTGGAGATCTTACAAAAAAAATGACTAATGCCATGACCTCTAATATTAACGAAATGGGAGAAATGGGGGAGGTAATACTTGAAAATATATTACAAGATTGTGGTATGACAAAAGACAGAGATTACAAAACTCAATATACTGATAGGAATGATGAAGGTGATATATATCGACCAGATGTTGTAATTTTTCTGCCAGAAAAAAGAAATATTATCATTGACTCGAAAGTACCCATGAAACATTGGTACAAATTTCAAAATACTGATGACCAGTCATCAAAAGAATTGGAAATCAAAAGTTTCATAGTTTCTTTGAAAAGTCACATTACTAATATTCATAAAAAAGAGTACTCGAAATTATTAAATATAAATTCACCCGACTATGTTTTTATCTTTATGCCTCATGAATTTGCATTAATTACAGCACAAAAATATGATCAAAGCATATTAAATTTTGCTCAACAAAAACAAATTATCATTGTTGGTCCCTCAACACTTATAATGTGTATGAAGTTAGTTGAAAGTATTTGGAGACTTGAAAAACAAAATAAAAACTCCAAAGAAATTGCTGATATCGGAGGTCAAATGATTGATCAAATTATAAAATCAATCAATGTAATTGAAGACTCTGAAAGTAGTTTAATTAAAGCAACTCAAAATTTGGTAAATGCAAAAAAATACCTTAAAGAGGGTCGAGGTTCGTTGTTTAACAGAGCTGAACAAATGAGAAATCTTGGAGCAAATAATAAAAAAGACTTAAATTAGTTTATATCTAAGGGATTTTTCAATAATTTTATTGTCAGTAGTTGATATTTTGTGAAAAACATTTGTGCTTCTATCTTCATCTAAGCCAGCTAAATGCATTACTCCAATATTATGATTTGGTATGTATGGCTCAACAAAAGTATTTTTATCAATAGAAAATTTTGGCATGTGGTGCTCACACAGCCAGTTACAATATGACGGAAGAAGCTCGAAGTCTAAATTATCTTCAAACAATGAAATTGCTAAAGCAACTTGATCTGAACCAAATAACCTTCCTTTTTTAGAAGCATTATTTAAATTTTCTTTAATAGTTTTCATACCATCAAACTTTTTATTGTAGGCAAAACACCCTGCATTTAATGTATAATGTCCAGCGTATTTCTTTGCTAAATCTTTTGAAATACTTTTAGATATATTCTTAAAATTGATGGAATTAATTTTTGATGGGATATTCATAAACCATTTAATATTAACAAGTTTTGGAGATGCTCTGTCAACTTGAGGTGTGATTGCAAAGCCTCTTTGATTGGACCCCTGAACATAATAATCAAAAGTATTTGGACAAGCTATCCAAGTGTCAGAGTCCATCCAAATATAATTTTCATATCCAGGAAAGTATAAATCTAAAAAAAATCTTGAAAATTGAGCTTTAAGATACTCTCTACCTCTTACTTTATAAGATGGGACATCAATATCCCATTTACACTCTAAAACCTGAATATTTTTTTGTTTGAAAAAATCTTTACTGTCTTCGGAAAGACCACAATCCAACACAGCAAAATCATAACCATTCAAATTTAACGTTGAAGAATAGAGCTCTTTGAGGAGATGAGAGTAATTTTCATCTGAGGAACTTACGATTAGATTTTTATTCATTATCAGTTTTTTTGTATACAAACATTAATTGCATATCTTTTTATTTTTTAAGTAAGTGTAACTTGGTTCTTTATGATACCTTACCTGTGAACCTTTCAACTTAAATATTCCTTTTCCGTTAAATTTAATATCGAGTTCTTTGTAATTATTTTTTTTGTCATAAGAAATATAGTCTCTCATTATTTTTGTATACATACCAGGACCTGTAAAATTTAATATTGCAACTTTGGGATTTTTAAAAACTTTATTTTTATAAAATGAGTAAGAATTAACAATTTCCTCAATTAATATTTTTAAAAATTTACATTTTCTTTCAAAAGCTAGTCCCCATTGGAGCATGTGATTAAAGGGTCTTTTTAAATTAAATATTTTTTGATTATTGGGTGGTATATAACAATCAGTATCTTCGTAAGTTAAAATGAAACTCGTATTTTTATCATGAAGTTTTGTAAGAGGGACATCACAACCTCGACTTATATCAAAATAGTATCCACCTTGATCATATAAAATACAATATCTAAAAATATCAGATTTGAGTGGTCCGATTAATGAATTTTTAAAAATTTGGTAAATTTTTTGTCTACCCCAATTTTTTTCCATATAGTCGTCCATCATTTGATTTGAATAGATCCTGAATGATAAATTTTTATTTAATTCTCTAAACTTTAAAATTGATTTAGCATGTGTTTTTCCAAACTTATTATCTATCCATGTTTGATATACCACTGGCGAAATTTTTTGTTTTGGTGGTCTTATTGCTATTTGATCTTGTATTTCTACAAGTGGGTATTCTGTAATTTTTCTTATTTTATATTTAATTTTATTTATTGTGTTGTCTTGCATCTCTTAAGTATGGCGGAGAGAGTGGGATTCGAACCCACGATAGAGTTGCCCCTATACACGCGTTCCAGGCGTGCGCCTTAAACCACTCGGCCATCTCTCCATGATTACTCATTATCACCTATTTTTAATGCCTCAAAAAAAGCAGTCTGCGGAATTTCGACATTACCAAATTGTTTCATTCTTTTCTTTCCCTTTTTTTGTTTTTCCAAAAGTTTTTTCTTTCTACTCACATCTCCACCATAAAGTTTAGCAGTCACATCTTTTCTAAAAGCTTTAATAGTTTCTCTGGCTATAATTTTTCCATAAATTGCGGCCTGAATTGGTATTTGAAAGTTTTGTCTTGGGATTAAATCCTTTAGCTTATTACAAATCCTTCTACCAATTGTTTCAGCTCTTGTTTTATGAACTATATTCGAAAATGCATCAACAGTTTCTGAATTAACAAGAATATTTAGTTTTACTAGATTTCCTTCAAAATAATCATAGACCTGATAATCAAAACTAGCATAACCTTTTGAATAAGATTTTAATTTGTCATAAAAATCTATAACGATTTCATTCAAGGGTAATTCCATCTCTAAGATAGCTCTGTTGTTTTGTATATTTAAGTTTTTTTGTTTACCTCTTTTTTCAATACAAAGTGTTATTACAGTACCCAAATAATCCTGAGGCACTATTATAGTAGATTTAACCCATGGTTCTAAAATTTTATCTATTTCAGCTGGATCAGGCAGCTCAGAGGGATTTCTAATTACAATTTCGTTTTTATTTCTGTCAATTACTTTGTATACAACTCCTGGAGCAGTAGTAATTAAATCTAAATCAAATTCCCTTCTAAGTCTTTCTGTTGTAACCTCTAGGTGAAGCAAACCTAAAAAACCACACCTAAAACCATAACCTAAAGCAGCACTAGTTTCATTTTCATATGTAAAACTTGAGTCATTTAAAGCAAGTTTTTCAAAACTCTCTTTAAGTCTCTCATAATCTGATGTATCAACAGGATATATCCCACAAAACACCACTGGTAATGAGGGCTTGAAACCTGGAAGTGGTTTTATTTTTTGATCATTTAATTCTGCTATTGTGTCACCGACCTTACAGTCAGCAACTGACTTTATACTAGCATTAATAAAACCTATTTCTCCTGGACCTAATTCATCACAATAATTTATTTCAGGTGTGAAATATCCAATTCTATCGATATTGTATTGTTGATTATTAGATAAAAACTTAACCTTCATACCCTTTTTCATAACACCATCAAGAACTCTAACCAGAACCGTTACTCCTAAATAATTATCGTACCAACTGTCCACCAAGAGAGCCTTGAGATTTTTTTCATTTGTATTTGGAGAGGGTAGTTTTTCTACAATCTGGTCTAATAAATCTTCAACTCCAAGTCCAGTTTTTGCAGAAACGAGACGAGCTTCTGAGGTATCTATTCCTATTGTTTGTTCAATGTCTTCTTTTACTCTTTCTGGCTCGGATGCGGGTAAATCTGCTTTGTTGAGAACTGGAAGTATCTCATGATTTACATCTATTGCCTGATAAGCATTTGCAAGAGTTTGTGCCTCAACGCCCTGTGTGCTATCAACAACTAAAACTGAGCCTTCACAAGCTGATAGTGATCTTGAAACTTCATAGGAAAAATCAACGTGTCCAGGTGTATCAAGTATATTAAGTTGATATTCATCACCTTTTTTATTTTTATAGTTTAATCTTACTGTTTGAGCTTTTATAGTGATCCCCCTTTCTCTTTCAATCTCCATTGAATCCAAGACTTGGTCTTTTTTGGTCCTGTCATCCATCCCTCCACAAATTTCAATTATTCTATCCGCCAGAGTGGATTTACCATGATCAATATGAGCTATTATCGAAAAATTTCTAATTTTAGAAATTTCCATTAGCTTCTAATTTTTGCTTTAAATTTATTTGATACTTTTTCTAAAATATTTTTATGTAATTGTTCTAAATCTTTTTCTTCAAGAGTTTTTTCTTTAGGTTGAATAGTAACCCTAAATGTTACACTTTTACTATCATCACCTAAGTCTTTTGCTACATATAAATCAAAAAATTCTACATTTTTGATTAAGTTTTTATCTAAACCTTTGACATATCTCTGAACTTCATAAAGATTTTGCTCCTTTTTGAATAAAAAAGAAAAGTCTTTTTCACTAAACTGAAATTGGGAATCTAGGATATTTATATTATTAGCTCTACTAATTGAGTCAATTGGAAGGTTTTCAAAAAATAATTCAATAGCATAACAATTTTTAAGTTTAGAAAATTCCTCCATAATTAGTGGATGAACTTTTCCATATCTAGCTATTAATTTTTTTCCCATAAATAGTTCAGCAGACTGGCCTGGGTGATAAGTATTTGAAGTTGATCTTGATATGTTAAATTGTTTTATGTCAAAATTTAATGAACTTATTAATATTGAGGTTAATTCTGTTAAAGAGTAAAAATTAAATTCTTCAGATTTGTAAATAGAGTTTGTATTTTCTTCAGTTGAAATAAGCAATGATAAAATATTTTCTTGGGATTGAGATGAATTATAAATAGGTCCAATTTCAAATAATTGAATATTTTTAAAACCTTTTTTAAAATTTAATTCTGCACTTTCTAAATGATTAAATATCATAGAATTTCTCATATAAGATTGATCATCGCTGATTGCATTTGAAATTTTTAAGGATTTATCTCCTTTAAGGATTTCTTGAGCTCTAATTGAGTGAAAGGAAAAAGTTATAACTTCAGAAATTCCATTAGATATAAGGGTTTTTTTAAGTTTTTTTATTGATTTAAATTTCTTATTTGTTGATGAATTATCAATTTTTTCAATCTCATCGATTGATGCAAAGGGCACACTTTGTTTAATATTTTCATATCCATAAATTCTTATAATTTCTTCAACTATATCGATTTTGTTTTTAACATCATTCCTCCATGATGGTACTAAGACTTCACATTCCTTTTCATTACTTTTATTAATTTGAAATTTAAGGTCTTTTAATATTTTGATTTGTTTTTGTGGATCTAGTTCTAAACCAATAGTCTTATTAAAATAGTCAAAATTATAACTTATTTTATGCTCAAAATTATCTAATTTTCCAGCTTCAATATTTTTACTTACTAAGCCCCCACATATTTTATTTATTAAATATGATGCATATTCTAAACCTTCAATGACCATATTTTTATCTAATCCTCTTTCAAAACGATACCTGGCATCTGAAATTATTCCAAGAGTTCTTCCAGTTTGTGCAACACTATTCGGATTAAAAAGAGCAACCTCAAGAAATACATTTTTAGTATCATCTGTGCATCCGCTGTAATCTCCTCCTATAATCCCTGCTATTGCAAGTGCATTATCTCCATCGGCTATCACGGTTGTATTTTTATCTAAAGTGTATTCTTTATTATCTAAAGCAAGAATTCTTTCATTTGAATTTGCAAGCCTCATATCAAGTTTTTTTCCAATTTTATCTGCATCAAAAACGTGTAAAGGTCTTCCTAAATCAATAGTGATATAATTTGTTATATCAACTAAAGCGTTTATAGGTCTTAATCCAAGGCTGATAAGTTTTTTTTGTAACCATTCTGGAGATTTAGAATTATTAACATTTTTAAAATATCTACTTACTACATATTCACAGCTATTATCATCATTGTTAATATTCCAAATGATTGGGCTTTCAAATTCTAACTGATTTATTTTTTTAAAATTCAAAGGCTTTAGTTTACCAACACCTTTAGCTGAAAGATCTCTAGCAACACCTCTAACACCAAGGCAATCTCCTCTGTTAGGTGTAATACCTATCTCAAAAATAGGATCATTTAACTTCAAAGCTTCAACTGCTGAGGTGCCATTTTGAAAATCATCTAATAACTCAATAATACCCTCATGATCATCACTTAAGTTAAGCTCCCTCTCAGACAAAAGCATACCCTCAGATATCTCACCCCTAATTTTTCCTTTTTTTAAATTTATCTGTGTTCCTGGAATATACATACCATCTTTGGCAAATATTCCTTTTAATCCCCTCTTTACATTATTTGCTCCGCAGATTACCTGATAGGTATTGGTTCCATCATCAACTTTACAGATATTTAATCTATCTGCATTAGGATGTTTTCTAAAATCTTTTATGGTTGCTACAACAAACTTTGAGTATTCTGAATAGTCAGTCAAGCTCTCAAGTTCAAGACCTAAATTTGTAAGAGCTTCACCTATTTCATTTGCATTTTTATCAGTCTCTAAATGATCACACAACCAACTATAACTAAACTTCACTAAAAATCTCCTATGGTAAAGCCATTGCTAGCTATCCAATTTAAGTTTCCACTAAAAAATGATCTAATATCTGTAAGCCCATACTTTAACATTGTGATTCTGTCTAAGCCCACTCCAAATGCAAAACCTTGATAGATATTTGTATCCACATTGCAGTTCTCTAGAACTATTGGGTTTACCATTCCACATCCAAGAATCTCAAGCCAACGATCGCCTTGACCTAATTGAATTTTGTTATTCACAATCTCATAAGCAATATCCATTTCAGCAGAGGGTTCAGTAAAAGGAAAGTAACTAGGTCGAAATCTTACTTTTAAATTCTGTACATTAAAAAATTGTTTACAGAATTCAATTAGAGTGCCCTTCAAATCTCCCATATTTGCATTCTCATTAATAAACAAACCCTCAACTTGATGAAACATTGGAGAATGTGTTGAGTCAGAGTCACACCTATATGTTCTTCCAGGAGCAATTATTTTGACTGGGGGTTTTTGATTTAATAACGTTCTTATTTGAACTGGGCTAGTATGTGTTCGTAAAACGTAGGGCTTACCTTCTTTATCCTTGTCATCTATATAAAAAGTATCCTGCATTTCACGTGCAGGATGATTTTCAGGAATATTTAATGCTGAAAAATTGAAAAAATCTGTCTCAATATCAGGACCTTCAGCAACAGAGTAACCCATTGATCCAAAAATAGTGATAACCTCATCAAATGTTTTTGATATTGGATGAGCCTTCGAGGCTATAGAATTTGGTGGAGGGAAACTTATATCTAAATATTCATTTTTTAATTTAGAGTTTATTTCTTCAATTTTTAAATCGTTAAATTTATTTTTGATAAGATTATCAACTTCAATTCTTAATAAATTTAATTTTGAACCTGAGGATTTTTTTTCTTTTAAAGAAAGATCTTTGAGACTTTTCAATAACTCAGTTATTTTTCCCTTTTTTCCTAAGTAAGCTACTTTAACGTTTTGTAATTCTTGTTGGCTAGAGCTTTGCTCTATTTCTTTCGTAACTTCGTCAAGGACTTTTTTAATGTCCATTTTTAATCTAGTTGGCTAAATTAGCCTTGGCTTTCTCAACAATTGATTTAAAAGCAGCGGGTTCGTGAAATGCAATTTCAGAGAGAATTTTTCTATTGATTTCAATGTTTGCTTTTTTTAATCCATCAATAAATTTTGCATAAGTTAGACCGTGTTCTCTAACACCGGCATTAATTCTTTGGATCCACAATCCTCTAAAATCTCTTTTCTTATTTCTTCTATCACGATATGCGTATTGGAGAGCTTTATCCATACTTTGTGTTGCTACTCTATAAACATTTTTTCTTCTCCCGCGATGACCTTTTGTAAATTCAAAAACTTTTTTATGTTTAGCTCTTGCTGTAACACCTCTTTTAACTCTTGGCATAATATCTCTCCTTTACCTATTTAGAATATGGCATCATTGAGTCAATTATTATTGATGCAGATTTTGATAAAACCCTAGTACCTTTAGAATTTCTGATAAAAGAGTTTGTTCTTTTAGACATGCCATGGCGTTTACCAACGTTTCCGACTACTAATTTTCCTGATGAGGATTTTTTAAAGCGTTTTTTGACGCTACTTTTTGTTTTAAGTTTGGGCATTTAATCTCCTTTTGAGTAAATTATTTAGGTCTCAAGGCATACCCTTTTAAAAGCCCCTTCGACCAACTGAGGTCAATTTGATATCATATAATTTATTTAGGTGCAACTACGAGGAAAGCTTGTCTTCCTTCGATTTTAGGTTCCATTTCAACTCTAATAAGTTCTCCCAAATCAGTTTTTACTCTTTTAAGCATATCAATACCTAAATTAGAATGTTCCATCTCTCTACCCTTAAATCTCAAGCTGAATTTCACTCTGTTCCCCTCTTTTAAAAATTTCTGAGCATTTCTGATTTTAACTTGGTAATCATGCTCTCCTGTGCCGGGTCTAATTTTAAGCTCTTTAGTTTCAATTACTTTTTGTTTCTTTTTTGCTTCATTTTTTTTCTTCTGTTCTTGATACTTAAATTTTCCATAATCTACTATTTTACAAACTGGAGGATTATTATTTGGAGCTATCTCTACTAAATCCATACCTCTGCCTTTAGCGATGTCTAAGGCTTCATTTTTTTTCATAACTCCTAATTGCTCACCATCATCAAGAATAACCCTTACATCCGCCGCAGAAATAAAATTATTTATCTTGTGGAGGTCTTTTTTGCCACGAAAATTATTATTTCTTTGGTAAGGTTTATTCAAAATATTTTATGTAATAGGAAAGAAAGGAAGTTTGCAATTATAAATGTCCTAGTGATTGCTTTAATAAAATCATTTTAGGATTATTAGCAAAGATAGGTCAATTGTAAATATAAATTATTTTAATATTTGTTCTATTTTATTGATAATAGTGTTCACACTAATATTTTTTACGTTAGATGCTGTAATTTTATGTAAATTATTCCCTAGAGGGTAACATGATCGTGAAATTTCGTTATCATTTGCTAACCAAATTACGTTTTTATTTGTTAGACCTGCAATATGGGCTGGACCTGTATCATTTGTAAGGATTAACTCAGACGACATGCATAATTGATAGAAATCCTCAATCTTTGATTCATTAATTTTATTTTTAGAGTCTGGACACAATTTAATTATTTCATTAATTGTATTTATATCCAAATCAGATCCAGTCAGATAAATTTCATAGTTTCTACTAACTAAATACTTTGCCACTTCAGCATATTTATCTGAAGGCCATTTTTTATATTCTCCAGATTTAGAGGTCCCTGGTATAAAAATTACTTTTTTTGATTGTTTTGTATTACCTTTAAGCATCCAACTTAAATCAGGCTTTAAGTAGGTATTTATTTCCAAATATTTTAATTGTTCTTGATGATTTTTAGTGATGTGTTGAACACCAAGTTTTTTTTGCTTATATTTGTAATCCGAAAATTTTCTTGCAGATAAGATTTTACATTTAGTAAATATCTTAATAAACAAATTATAAATTTCTGTTCTTGTTGAGTTTTGTAAATCAATTAACAAATCTATTTTTTTTTCTTTAACTTTTTTCAAAATATTTTTCACTGAGGGGTAAATTGATATCCTATTATCAACTAAAATTTCATTCACATAAGGTAAGTTTTTAAAAATTTGTTTATAGTTAGACTGTGTAAGTAAGTATATGTTCGAGTTTGGATAATTTTCTCTTAGTGTTTTAATAGCTCCAAATGATAAGACTAAATCGCCAAGTGAACCATGTTTAATTACTAGAATATTCATGAATTAATTAAATGATTATAAATGTCCAAAGTTTTTCTGCACATGAGATCAGATGAGTAATTTTTTTCTACATAAGATCTTCCTTTTTTTGATATTTCTTTATAATTTTTTAAAGCATATTTAAAAGTTTTTTGGAAAGATTTAAAAGAGTTAACATCAAATAACAATTTTTTATTAAAATTGAAAAGTTGCTCTTTAGTACCCCCTTGATTAGGAGCTATAACAACTTTAGACACTGATAATGCCTCAGAAACAGTTCTACCAAACCCCTCGGGTCTCTTAGAGATATTTACAACCAAGTATGCCTCTTGATACAGTTTTTTTACATCTAATGTGGGTTTATGAACTATAATTTTTTTTGATATATTTAATTTATTAATTAGTAATTGTATTTTTTTTTCTTCTTTACTTTTATTTAAAGATACAATGTGAATATTGAATGTGTCTTTGTGCTTTTGCTGCAATAATGAAAAGTAATTTAGTAATAATTCATGCCCTTTCCAACTTGAAATCCTTGAGGGTATAAAAATATTTTTACTCGTAAGTTTTTTTCTCGATGGTGAAAAGTAATTTGTATCTACACCTCTTGGAATAACATGTAGTTTAGTTTTATCATTAAATTTATGCTCATATGTTTTTTTGACAAAATTTGAGTTAAAAATAATAGCATCACCTTTCAATAAAAAACTGTTATACCAATCTTTTAAAAATGACTTAGACTCATATTTGTTGTGAACACTTGTAACGACTTTTATATTTAAATTTTTAATATATTTAATAAGAAAAAAAGCTGGCGCTCTTGAAGAGATATGTACTAAGTTTATTCTTTTTTGTTTAATTAATTGATTAATTTTGTTTTTGATTTTATTTTGATCGAAAATATTTTTAAATTTTAAATTATTTAACTTTAGTATTTTTAGACCTTTAATATCAAAATTTTTGCTGCTACTTTCACATAAAATATAGTTATCAATTTTTTTTTTATTGAGATATTTTGCAATATCTCTAACACCGGTTTCAATGCCTCCTATTCCCATAGATGGAATTATTTGTAAAAAAGTTATTTTTTTTGTATTTTTAATTTGTGTCAAAACTAAGCTTTTATAAAAAAGATGATGTTAAAATATCTTATAGATATTACAAAAGAAGTAAAAAAACTCTGATCTTTTTACATGGCTTATTATCAGATATGAGTGGTAAAAAGTCCAAATTTTTAAATAATTATTGCAAGAAAAATAAAATTTCATATTTGTGTTTTGACTTTCAAGGGCATGGTAAGTCTAGTGGTGAATTTACTAACTTTGGTATTAGTGATTGGTATAATGATTTAGACAATATTATAAAATACCTAAAAATAAAAAATTTTATTCTGGTTGGAAGTAGTATGGGTGGATGGGTTGCTATCATATATGCTTTGATACATCCAAGAAAAGTTACGAAACTTATTGGCATAGCCCCTGCACCAGATTTTACTACAAAGTTAATTTGGAAAAATTTTAATACTTATCAAAAAAATAAAATTAAAAATAATAAGATCGTTAAACAAAAGGTTGGTTCTGATTTTAATTATTATTACTCTCCAGCGCTTTTTAAAAGAAGTAAAAAATATCTAATTGAAAAGATTAGTGGTAATTTTCTAGGAGAAACTATTTTCCTTCATGGGGGGCAAGATAAAGCTGTTCCATATGGATATAATGACAGTTTCAATTTTGGTAAAAAATTTAAAAACTTTAAGAATATTTTAATTAAACATGCAGATCATAGTCTGTCTGATAAAGAGAGTTTGATAACACTATCTAAATTTATTTAAGCTGTTTTTGATTTTTTTGTAACTGGAAATTCTAGTTTATCAATCACTTCATCAGGAACGACGTGAGCAAATTTTTTGATCTCAGAGTCATAATTTTCAATAACAAACTCAGCTCTTTTTGATTTAGTCTCTTTATAGAAATCTTTTAAAAGATCTAGGAGGTGGTTTTTCCATTCTTTGTTATCTACTTCATAAAGTCCAATGGTTTCCATGTTCATCAAATCAGAAATATTCTTTTGTTCAGAGTAAATAAAAGCAGATCCACCAGTCATTCCAGCACCAAAGTTATCGCCAACATCTCCTAAAATAATTGCAGACCCACCTGTCATATATTCACAACCATTGGCACCACATCCCTCTACAATTGCCAATGCACCGGAATTTCTGACACAAAATCTGTCACCTGCTTGACCAGAAGCATATAACCTTCCATCAGTCGCTCCATAGAGGGTGACATTTCCAATAATTACATTTTCATGACTGGGTTGAGTAAATGAGTTTCTTGGCTGAACGATAATTTTTCCTCCAGAGAGACCTTTGCCTACATAGTCATTAGCATCGCCAAACACTTTTAAAGTAAGACCTTTGACGGCAAATGCTCCCAAGGACTGACCAGCTGAGCCTCTTAGTTTTAGAGTAACATGATCTTCAGATAAGGTATTCATTCCATATTTTCTTGTGATGATGGATGAAATTTTAGTTCCTATTGTTCTTAATGTATTTTGTATATTATATGTAAGTTCAATTTTTTGACCTGAGTTGATAAAGTCTTTTCCGTCTTTTTCAAACTGATCGTCAAGTGTTTTTGGTACTTCATTTCGTTTTTTTGGTGAGTGGTAATCATAGATTTTGCCATCATCAATCTTTGTTAATATTGGATTTAAGTCGAGATTATCTAAATCACTGGAACCATAATGAATTTGAGATAATAATTCTGTTTTACCAATAATATCCTTTAAGGATTTGTAACCTAAAGAGGCAAGAATTTCTCTTACTTCTTCGGCAATAAATGAAAACAAATTTACAACTTTTTCTGGAGTGCCTCCAAATTTTTCACGAAGTTTTTCATCTTGGGTGCAGACGCCAACTGGACATGTATTTGAGTGACATTGTCTAACCATAATACATCCCATTGCTACCAACGATGCTGTACCAATTCCATATTCCTCAGCTCCCAATATTGCTGCAATAACAATATCTTTTCCTGTTTTAATTCCACCGTCTGTTCTAAGAAGAACCTTATCTCTTAAACCATTCAAAGCTAAAATTTGGTGAACCTCACTTATACCTAATTCCCATGGAAGGCCAACATACTTAATACTTGACTGAGGGCTTGCCCCTGTTCCACCAGAATGTCCTGAAACTAAAATTACATCAGCTTTAGCTTTTGCAACACCAGCAGCAACAGTTCCTATACCTGATTGTGCGACTAGTTTTACACAAACTTTTGCTATTGGATTGATTTGTTTTAAATCGTAAATAAGTTGGGCTAGGTCCTCTATAGAATAAATATCATGATGTGGAGGAGGACTGATAAGCGTTACACCTTTTGTACTATGTCTTAATTTAGCAATTAAATCAGTGACTTTAAAACCAGGTAATTGACCACCCTCTCCAGGCTTAGCACCTTGAGCTATTTTAATTTCTAATTCTGAGCAGTTATTCAAATATTCTGCGGTCACACCAAATCTTCCGCTTGCAACTTGTTTAATCGCTGAGCTTGGATTATCACCATTTTTTAATTTGGAATATCTTCTTGCATCTTCCCCTCCCTCTCCACTATCTGACTTTGAACCTATTCTGTTCATTGCTATAGCTAAAGTTTCATGAGCCTCAGGGCTAAGAGCACCAAGTGAAATTCCAGGAGATACAAAGCTTTTTCTTATTTCAGAAATGCTCTCTACGTTGTCCAGATTTATAGAATTTCTACTTTCATTAAATTGAAGTAAATCCCTTATTTGAATTGGTTTGGAGCTATAAATTCTTGAGATATATTTTTTGTAAAGATTATATGAGTCTCTAGTTACAGCTTCTTGAAGCATATGTATTGAGACACCCTCATAAGCGTGAGCTTCACTATTAGCTCTAAATCTATATTCACCACCTATGTCTAAAATTACATCATCAGATTTAAATGATACTTCATGCTGTCGTCTTACTCTTTTTTCTAATCCATCTAATCCAATACCAGAAATTCTAGAGGACATTCCTGGAAAAAAACTTTCTACCATGCTTCTGCTTAAACCAATTATTTCAAAATTTCTTCCACCACGATATGAACTGATTACTGAAATTCCCATTTTACTAATAATTTTTCTTAATCCTTTCTCTATGGATTTTTTAAAGTTTTTAATTAGTAGAGGGTAATCAGTATTCTGATAAATATTTTTTTTATACCTATTTGCAATAAGTTTTTCTACTAGTGAAGCATTAACAGTAGTGGCACCAACACCAATAAGTACTGCAAAGTAGTGTACATCAAGACACTCTTTAGAAGAGACGTTTAAAGAAGTAAAAGTCCTTAAATTATTTTTTATTAGATAACTATGAACAGCGCTCGTGGCAAGTATCATTGGTAAAGCAATTCTGTCTTTATTAATGTTATTATCAGTTATAATTAGATGTTGAGAACCAGATCTTACTGCCTGTTCTGCCTCAGAGCATATTCTTTGAATTTCATTTAAAAAACTAGTCTCTTCATCCAATTTATAAGTGCAGTCAATCTCAGTTGTAAACTTTGATAAATGATTTTTTAGTGTTTCCAGTTCATTATCTAGTAATAAAGGACTCTCTAAAAGTACCAAGTTACATTGTTCAGAGTCTTCTTCTACAATGTTTCCGAGGTTTCCAAGCCTAGTTTTTAAACTCATTACAACTTGTTCCCTAAGGCTATCAATTGGAGGATTCGTTACTTGAGCAAAATTTTGTTTAAAAAAACTATGAAGACCTCTGTATCTTTCAGTGAGAACGCTTAGTGGTGCATCGTCTCCCATTGATCCAACAGCCTCTTGCCCTGTTTTAACCATAGGATCTAAAATTAAATCAAGGGTTTCTAATGTTAAATTAAATGATTTAGCAATTTGAAAAACGTTTTCTTCATCCTTTGTTGATGGTTCAAAAATTTTTTCATTAGATAATATGTTATCTAACTTTATAGTTTTTTGATTCCAATCTGAGTAATTATTACGTTGGCTGAGTAATTCTTTTAATTCAAAGCTCTCATAAAACTTATTCTCTTTATAATTAACTGCTATTAATTCACCGGGCCCAACTCTTCCTTTTTTTATAATATTTTTTTCGTCTATATTAATCATTCCAACTTCGGATCCTGAAATTAGTAAATTATCATCCGTAAGTATGTATCGTAGGGGCCTTAACCCATTTCTGTCCATACCAGAAATTATCCAATCTCCAAAATTTCCGCAGACAGCAGCTGGTCCGTCCCATGGTTCAATGACAGCGTTACAATAAGCATACATAGCCTTTAATCGATCAGATAAATCAGATCGATTAGACCAAGACTCAGGAATTATCATTGATTTAGCCATCGGCATGTCCCTATCAGTTTGAACAAAAAGTTCAAAAGCAGCATCAAGCGAAGCTGAGTCAGAGGCGTCTGGATCGAGTATCGGTTTCAAATCATTAATTCTCTCGTTAAAAAAGGGGTGAGTAATTCTTGGTTCATGTGCACTCATCCAATTTATATTTCCCTTCAGAGTATTGATTTCACCATTATGAGCTAAAACTCGAAATGGTTGCGCTAAGGACCACGTAGGAAATGTGTTGGTAGAATATCTTTGATGGTAAATGGCAAATTTAGATGTAAATTCATTATCAAGCAAATCTGGATAAAACTCTGATAACTGTTCAGCTAAAAACATACCTTTGTAAACAATTGTTTGTGTAGATAAAGAGCAAACATAAAAATCGTTAATACTCTGTGCTTTAATTTTGTTCTCTATCCTTTTCCTTGTTAAATAAAGTTTCTTTTCGATATCAGGTGTTTTTTCTTTAGGTGAGAAAATTATTTGTTCTATTTCTGGTTTAGTATAGTTAGCTTTTTCACCAATGATCTCTGTATTAACAGGAACCTGTCTCCATCCAAACAGATTCATTCCAGACTTTATTATTTCATATTCAACGATAGCTCTACATTTTTCTTGGGCTCCAAAATCTCTTTTAGGCAGAAAAATCATGCCTACACCTAACACAGTGTCTTTAGTTGTTCTGTGACCCATTTTTAAAACTTGTTTGCTGAAGAAAGAATTTGAAACTTCCAACATAATACCAGCACCATCTCCAGTTTTGCCATCAGCATCAACCGCGCCTCTATGGAATACTGCCTTAAGTGCCTCAACTCCTTTTTTGACTATATCTCTTCTTGACTCACCGTTTATTGAGGCAACTAAACCTACACCACAATTATCATGTTCATATTTCTCATTATAAACGTGATTATCTTTTAGTTTTTGTCTATTTATTTTAAAAATTTCTAATGGATTGTCTTTCATGATGCTTTTTTAATTTTCGAACTCTGTAAGAAATTATGAATTGATTTTGCAACTTCTCGGCCATCATGTATCGCCCAAACGACAAGAGAGGCGCCCCTAACAATATCACCAGCAGCAAAAATCTTTGGGTTGCTAGTTTGAAACTTTTTAAAATCAACTTTAACTGTTTTCCAGCTAGTTAAATCAATATTTGTTTTGAAATTATGGTTTAAATCTTCAGGCTCAAAGCCAAGAGCTTGAATAATTAAGTCACTTTTTATTTGTTTTTCAACCCCAGTATCAATTGGTTTTCTTCGTCCACTCTCATCCACCTCACCTAATGTAGCCACTTTGTATGTCATACTTGTTGCAGTAGCACTATCGCTAATAATTTTAGATGGAACAGATAACCAATTAAATTTGATGCCCTCTTGCTCTGCATTTAAAACTTCTCTTGCTGATCCAGGCATATTTTCTTTGTTTCTTCTGTAAAGACAAGTAACCTCTTTTGCTTGCTGTCTAATGGCTGTTCTAACACAATCCATTGCAGTATCACCTCCACCAATAACAACTACATGTTTATCTTTTGCTGTGAGATATTTATTTTTTGAGGGAGAGTCACCTAAACCGGTTCTGTTACTCTCAATTAAAAAATCCAAAGCAGGAATGCTATTATTGACTGTTGAGGTGTCAATATCTAATTGTCTTGCTTTGTATACACCAGTAGCAATTAATATTGCATCATAATCTTTTTCCAAATCTTGAAAGGAAATATTTTTTCCTACTTCTGTGTTTAAGTTAAATACAACTCCACTATCAGTAAGCCACTCTGTTCTTCTCTCAACAATTTTTTTGTCTAATTTAAAGTTAGGTATGCCATAAATCATCAAGCCACCAGCTCGGTCACTTTTTTCATAGACGTCTACTTTATATCCATTTTGAATTAAATAGGCTGATGCAGCCATTCCTGCAGGGCCAGATCCTATTATTCCAACTTTCTGTTTGTATTGGTTTTGTGATGATAGGTTTTTAATCCATCCTTTTTCCCATGCTATTTCTGTAAGGTATTTTTCTAAATTACCAATTGTAATCGCTCCAAAGCCTGCCTGTTCGACAACACAATTACCCTCACACAAACGATCTTGAGGACAAACTCTACCACAAACCTCTGGAAATGCATTTGTGGACGCAGATACTTGATAAGCCTCCTCCAATCGGCCTTCTGCAATGTAACGTAACCAATCTGGTATGTTATTATTTAAAGGACAATGTATTTGACAATATGGTATACCGCATTGAGAGCATCTTGACGATTGCTCAATAGAGTCATTTTTATCAAACTGACTATAAATCTCCTGAAAATCCTTTATTCTTTTTTCAGGTTCGGTTTTAGAAGGATTCTTAGATTTTTTTTTATGAAACTCTAGCATGATAATAAAATATTACTTTATTCTCCTACAAATAAATGGAATGTATTAATACAGATATTTATAAATTAAGTAAACTTGTAAATGATAATAATTTATGACTAATAGTAGTATTTTTTTTGTTTTTTATGGTTTAATACAGGGAATTACTGAATTTATCCCCATTAGCTCCAGTGGGCACCTTAATATCTTAGAAATCTTATTAAAAAACCTAGAATCTAGAAATTATTTATATGAAACGTCAGCACATTTTGCCTCTTTATTGGCATTGTTATTATACTTATTCGCAAACAAACATTTTTCAAAATCAAACATCAAAGCTTACTGGAAAATATTAATCTATGCGACCATACCTGCAATTATACTCGGTTTTATGCTTAAATTTTACAATGTAAATTATATTAGTTTAGAGCTAATTGGATACACCTCGATTATTGGTGCAATATTACTTTATGTTTCAGATAAAGTAAAAATATTTAAATTAAAAATCAAAAATAAAAATACCAAATTTATTCTAGCTGGATTTTTTCAATGTCTAGCTTTTTTACCAGGTTTCAGTAGAGCAGGAAGTTGTATTATTGCATTCAGACTATTTGGAGAAAATAGAAAATATTCATCTATTTATAGTTTATATATGGGCATACCTATAATTTGTTTATCTTTTTTTTCCAATATTAAAGAATTTGACAAATTTATTTTAGATAAAAATCTATCTATAATTTTTATTACTACATTTTTTGCAGCATATATTACAATATCTATATTTATTAAAGTGATAAATAAAATTGGCTTTATACCTTTTGTGATTTATAGAATTTTATTAGGTTTAATTTTATTAAATTATTTATCTTAATTAAACTTTATCAATAAACTTTTTTAGATATTCTGAGGTAATAACCTTCATATCTGATAAATCTTGTTTTAATATTTCAGTTACTATTTTTTGACTTCCCTCTGAGATACTATCATGAGAAAGAGTCACATACTGATCATATGTAAATAAAGGTCTTGGAAGTTTTTCTAATACTTTACCTTGAATAATTGCTAAAAAAGAAGGTATGTAAAAAAATCTTTCCTTTTTTTTCAAAGATAAAAATATATGACTCAAAATTTCTTTAAATGTAAATATATCATTACCTACTGCAGCAATATTAGAGTTTTTGTGTTTTTCGAAATTATTTAACAGATTAAAAATTAAAAGAGATAAGTCGTTGACATAGATTGGTTGAAATTTAGTCATTCCGTTTTTTATTAAAGGCAGGAATGGTAAAATTTTAGCCATCTTACCAAATAAATTAAAGAAATTATCTTCTTCACCGTAAACAGTACTTGGCCTAACTATTATATGATTAGTATTGTTATTTTCTATAAACTCTTCACCCATTTTTTTACTTATAAGATAATTTGATTTTGTTTGAAAAGTTGAACCTAATCCTGAAACATGAAGGAAGGGTTTTTTGTAAAATTCACAAAAAGTAGCTATTTTTTTTGGAAGTAAATAATGCGCTAATTCAAATGATAAATTATTTTTTTCATATAAAATACCAATCAAATTAATTACTAAGTCTGATTTTTTAATTGAATTTCTTATTTCATCCAAATTGTTTATATCAAACTCTACTATCTCTATCTGACCAATATCGCCTGAAAGTATGTTTCGTTTAACCCTACTGGCATTTCTTACAGGGCAAATTAATTTATCTCCGTTTTGTAAGAGTCTTTTTGTAATGCTTCTTCCTATAAAGCCTGTGGAACCAAAAATTAAGATATTTTTGTTTTTCATTATAATATCTATCTTATATAAATATATGATCTAAGATGTCAAACTATCAATTATTTCAAAATGACCTTCCAAATAAGATTTTAAAATCTTTTAAAGGAGATATCTCAATTGATACAGAAACTTTAGGTTTAAATATTAAAAGAGACAGGCTTTGTCTCATTCAATTAAGAAATGAAACAAATAAAAAAGTCTACTTAATTAAATTTGAAGAAGACTTATCTCCTAAATTATCAAAAAATATAAAAATACTATTAGAAAATAAAAATCTTACAAAAATTTTTCATTTTGGAAGATTTGATATGGCAGTTTTAAAAGAAAATCTAAAAATTAATGTTAAAAATATTTTTTGTACAAAAGTTGCATCAAAATTAACTCGGACTTATTCTTCAAAGCACGGCTTAAAAGATCTAGTAAATGAAATATTAGATATACAATTAGACAAAACAGAACAATCATCTGATTGGAGTAGAAAAAAACTTACAAAGAAGCAAATTGAATATGCAATGAACGATGTTCTATTCTTATCAGATATTAAAAATTCTCTTAGTAATAAATTAAGTAGTCAAAAAAGATTGAAACTATTTAAATCCATAATGAAGTTTATGGAAGTAAGAGTTGATTTAGATCTACAAGGGTGGGAAGGAATAGACATTTTTGCACATAAGTAATTCATGAATAAATCTAAAATAAAAAAAGTAGGTAAAGATGTAATAAAGTTAGAGTCTGTGGCTCTAGCTAAACTATCGAAAAGTTTAGATAATAATTTCGTAGAAGCTGTTAAGCTAATCTCTCAAATGAATAGTAAAATTATTATTTCAGGAGTTGGGAAAAGTGGAAATATTGCTGCTAAGATTGCTGCTTCATTTACCTCTACAGGTATTCCTGCAATTTTTCTAAACCCAGTGGATGCCAGCCACGGTGATATGGGTATATTAGAAAAAAATGATGTTTTAATAATATTATCTAACTCTGGCGAGTCACATGAATTAGCAGATTTAATAAATTTTAGTAAGAAAAAAAAAATTAAGATCATTTCTATAACTTCTACTGATAAAAGTTTATTAGCAAAAAACTCTGATATTAATTTAATACTTCCCTCACATAAGGAGGCTGATAAATTACAAACAATTCCTACAACATCTACTACGATGTCATTAGCTCTCGGTGATGCTCTTTGTTGCTCAGTTTTAAGTATAAGAAAGTTCGATAAAAAATCATTCGTTGAGCTTCATCCAGGTGGAAAAATTGGAAAAAAATTAAAAACGCTTAATGAAATTATGGACACCGATATTCCTTTTATAAACTCAACATCCTCTATAATTGATGCAGTTCTAATAATGACAGAAAAAAAATACGGTTGTGTTGTTGTTTTAGATAAAAATCAGAAAATAAAAGGTATCATCACTGATGGTGATTTAAGAAGGTCAATTGAGATGATTGATATAAAGAAAAGAGCTACTAGTATAATGAAAACTAAGCCAATAGTAGCCTCAAGCGACTTATTAATTTCATCTGCTATAATACTTATGAATAAATATTCTATTACAAGCCTTATTGTATCAAAACAAAATAAACCTATTGGTATAGTAAACCTTAAAAAGTGCTTAGAAAATGATTAATTATTCTAATAAAAAAATTATTAATTTTTTAATAATTATCATTTTAGCATTACAGTTTTTCATTTTTATTTATAATCAAAAACCATTAACCAAAAACTTTAGTCAAAAAACAATATCAGTAGAAAATTTTTCTAGTATTGTGTTAAGTAACTCTGGAATAACTAAAATTGGTTCAGAAAAATTAAAGAAAATTGATGATGATAATATTTTCCTCGAGGGTAAGTCCTATCTAGAAAACAAAGAATATGAGATTTACGGAAGTAATATTTCAATTAACCTCTCTAAAGAGATATCAAATAGTGATGACTCTGTGAGGGTAATTAATAAAATGGGATTGCTAAATGCGCAAGGTTTTAAAAATTTAGACTATGAGGGTAAAATATTTTTCAAAGGTAAGGTAGAATTTGTCATTAATAATTAAATTTTTTTATTTAATTTTGATTTTATTATTTTTTGCGAATGCAAATACTGAGAGCTATGTGAAGGCAGGAGATAGTCTCGTATGGGACTCAGAAAATAAAAGTTATACAGCAAATGGTGACGTAGAATTCAAAAATGATAGATTTATTGCCTTTGCTGATAAAATGATTGCAAATTACATAGAAGAAAATAATGATGAAATTTTTACAGTTATAGAGCTTTTTGACAATGTGGTCATTCAATTCAAGGAAGAAATTTTTAGAGGAAACTATGCTATTTACACAAGAGATGACAATATAATAAAACTAACCGGTGATGTATCGATTGAATCTCCTACGAGATTGCTTACAGGTAATGAGTTAATTGCTGATATAGACAATAATAAAAGAATTCTCAATTCTGCAAATAAAGAGTCTCTTGTTGAAGTTTTATTAGAAAATAATGCAGACGATTAAACTTATTGAAGTAAGTAAAAGCTTTAAATCAAAGAAGGCTCTTAATAAAATAAGCATTGAGTTTAAGAGTAACAAAATAAATGGTTTACTTGGTCCAAATGGTAGTGGAAAAACAACACTTTTCAATATTATAGCTGGCTTTTTATCTCCTGATTTAGGAGAAATTTTATTAGATGATAATAATTTGAATGATAAAAGTCTCAGTTCAAGAACAAAGCTAGGTATTTCTTACCTTCCTCAAGAAGCTTCAATTTTTAGAGATCTTGATGTTTATGATAACATTTTCTCAATAGCAGAATTATTTCATAATAAACATAATTCAATAAAAATAACCGATTATTTAATTAAACAATTTTCTTTAAGTAATTTTCAAAAAACAAAAGGAAAATTATTATCAGGTGGTGAGAGAAGGAGAACTGAAATTGCAAGAGCATTAGCCAGTTCCCCAAAATTCCTTTTGCTTGACGAGCCTTTTGCAGGTATAGACCCTATAGCTATAGAAGAAGTTAAATCTACAATTTCTTTACTTAAAAAAATGAATATTGGAATGATTATAACTGATCACAATGTTAAAGAAGCCTTAAGTATTGTAGAGTTCGGATACATAATTTATAATGGGGAAATTATTAAATCTGGAAGCCCAGAAGATATTACGTCAGATAATTTTGTAAAAAAAATATACTTAGGAAAAAATTATAATTAGACTAATGCCTTTTAATAATCGTAGTTTTATAAATGGCTCATACCTGCCTCCAGGAGATAAATCTATTAGTCATAGAATTTTGATTTTGGCAGGTCAAGCTATTGGCAAATCTCGAGTAATTAATTTGTTAGATGGTGAAGACGTTAATAACACCTTAAAAGCAATGAAATTATTAGGTGCACGAATTATAAAAAAAAATGACACTTATGATATTTTTGGTGTCCCTCCAGGTGCGTTGTTTCAACCAAAAAAAACTATAGATTTTGGTAATTCAGGAACAGGTATCAGGTTAATCTCAGGTTTAGTTTCCTCAAATAATATTGAAGTCAGATTGATTGGAGATCTATCTTTAAGCAAGAGGCCTATGAGAAGAGTTACGGAACATTTAATAAGGATAGGTGCAAAATTTAAATTGAAAAATAAATCTTTCCCTCCAATTAAAATACAAGGAACTGGAAACGCAATTCCACTATCATTTCAAATTCAAATTCCCTCTGCCCAAATTAAAAGTGCGATCATGCTCTCAGCTTTAAATACAAATGGAAAGGTAAAAATTAAAGAATTTAAATCTACAAGAGATCATACTGAAAATATGCTTAAGTCAATGGGATATAATATTAAAGTTAAGGAAAATTCTTTATACAGATTTATTGAGATGACAAATAATAAAGAACTAAAAAAAATTAATTATAAAGTTCCGGGCGATCCATCTTCAGCAGCATTTTTTATAACAGCTGCCTGTTTTAAACCTGGATCAAAACTTATTATTAAAAATATACTTTTTAATAAAACAAGAATTGGTTTTATCAAAACATTAAAAAAAATGGGAGGGAATATTAAAGTTCTTCGTAAAAGAAAAATACATAATGAACTAATTGCTGATTTAAAAGTTGAGCAAAAAAAAAATTTAAATTCAATTACACTTGAATCTAATGATGTTCCTTTACAAATTGATGAAATCCCAATTCTGTCTATTGCTGCATCATTCTCAAGTGGCATAACAATATTTAAAGGATTAAAAGAACTGACAGTAAAAGAGAGTAATAGATTGTTACTAATACATGAAAATTTAAATAAAATTGGTGTAAAATCTATAATTAAAAACTATGACTTGTATATTTACGGTGACAATACTTTAAAAAAAGGAGGAGCAATTATTAAACACAACAATGATCATAGAATTTTAATGTCATTTTTTATCTCAAACATGATCTGTAAAAAAAATAACATAATAAAAGATAAATCATGTGTAAAAACAAGCTATCCCTCATTTTTCAAACATATATCTCAGCTTAGTTGTTAATTTTTCTTGAAAATTATTAATAAAACTTTAAAAGGACCTAACTTAATTTGAAAGGTAAATAATGACTTATGATATCTAATGACGAGTATAGCAAACTGCTAGACCAACAATTTGAAGCTAAAAGCACAATCAGTGCCAACAAAATAATCTCCGGGACTATTCTTAAAATAAGTGATCAACACGTAACAGTTGATATTGGATATAAAAGTGAAGGTCAGATACCAAGAGAAGAATTTTTTAATACAGGCTCATCAGATGATTTAAAAACTGGACAAGTAATAGAAGTATTTGTTGAAAAATTAGAAGACAGAGAGGGCAATGTCAGAGTTTCACATGAAAAAGCTATAAAAATGAAATCATGGGAAAAACTTCAAAAACTCTATGATAATAAAGAGAGAGTTAAAGGCTTTATTGTTGGAAAGGCCAAAGCAGGATTATATGTAAAAATCATGGGAACAAATGCATTTTTACCATTGAGTCAAATCGATGTTAGGCCAGTCAGAGATGTAAGTCATTTAATAAAAACAGAAGAAACTTTTGAAATCTTAAAAATGGATTATTCAAAGGGAAATATAGTTGTATCAAGAAAAGCAATACTTGAAGAAAAACAAAAAGAAATAAAAAATCAAATTTTAAATAAATCTCAGAGCAATTCCGTCGTCACAGGTAAAGTAAAAACTTTTACAGATTATGGTGCGTTTGTTGATCTAGGTGGAATCGATGGTTTAGTTCATCTAAGTGACATCTCATGGAGCAGAATTGGTCACCCCTCAGATGTTTTAGAGGTTGGAAAAAAATATGAATTTAAAATTCTTAAAGTATCTGACGACTCAGACAAAATTAGTTTAGGTTACAAACAGTTAAAAGATGATCCTTGGGAAAAAATAGAGGAGAAAATTACTCTAAGTAAAATTTATGATGGAAAAATAACTCACATAACTGATTATGGTGCTTTTGTTCAACTTACAGAAAAAGATTTAGAAGGGTTAGTACACTCAAATGATATTAGCTGGACAAAAAAGAATATACATCCAAATAAAATTCTTGAAGTTGGTTTTAATATTAGAGTTAAAATTTTAGAAATAGACAAAGAAAAGAAAAGAATAAGCTTAGGAATTAAACAAACTGAGCCAAATCCATGGGAAAATATTTTGAACGAATACAAAAAAGATCAAATTATTGATACAGAAATTAAGAATATTACTGAATTTGGTATCTTTGCTAAACTAAATGATAATATTGATGGCCTCATACATAAAAATGATTTGTCATGGACAGATTCTAACGGTGATAGAACTCTAAAAAAATTCCAAAAAGGGCAAAATATTCAGGTTAAAATTCTAGAAATTGACCCTGAAAAAGAGAAAATTAGCTTTGGAATAAAGCAATTATCTGCGGACCCTTTTAATGAATTTTTTAAAGATAAGTCTAAAGGTGATATTGTATCTGCTACTATTACCAAAATTTCTAATAATGGAATTGACGTTGAAGTAGATAACTTTATTGAAACAACAATAAGAAGAAAAGAGCTCTCCAAAAATAAAGAAGAGCAAAATATATCAAGATATAACGAAGGTCAAAAAATAGATGCTAAAATAAGTTCTATTGATCTTACAAATCGAAAATTTGCTCTTTCAATAAGACAGCTAGAGATAGATGAGGAACAAAGTTTGTTAGAAAAATATGGATCTAAATCCTCTGGTTCAGTTTTAGGAGATATCCTAGGTAAGGCTTTGGATGAGGATAAGGACTCCAAAGAAGAATAAGTCTGATATTTTAAAGACTTATTTACAATCTGAAACTGATTTAACAACTAAAATAAACGAAGCTATATTCAACAGATTCTTTGATATTTTAGAAAAAAATATTTCTAATCACATTTCTATTGAATTAAGAAATTTTGGCGTATTTAAGTCTAAATTTATGGAATCTAGATATGGATCTGATCCTAGAAATAAGAAAAAAATATATATTCCCACTAAATGGAAGGTTACATTTAAAGCTAGTGCGAATATAAATAAAAAGTTAAATGAAAAAACTTAAATCTTTTATAGCCCTAGACTTAAAAACAAATACTCAAAATATTAGTATTGTTAAAAAACTATACCAATTTGTTTATGGTTTTAAGGTAGGGTATAGGGCTTTTT
The DNA here is from genome assembly GCA_902617355.1 of uncultured Alphaproteobacteria bacterium. Lineage (GTDB taxonomy): Bacteria > Pseudomonadota > Alphaproteobacteria > HIMB59 > HIMB59 > HIMB59. The sequence continues at coordinate 26,312 of CACMWK010000001.1, forward strand.
ATAATAATCGTTCAAACGAGCTAATATCAGAAATTAAAAAGTCAAAATGTAAATTATTCCTTGATTTAAAACTACACGATATACCGAATACAGTTGGCAGTGCAATAGACTCTTTATCAAATATAAATCCTGATTTTCTTACCTTGCATATATCAGGAGGTAACGAGATGATGAAAACTGCAGTAAACTCTATAAAAAAAAATAAACTTAAAACTAAAATCTTAGGAGTAACATTATTGACGAGCTTAGATGGAAAAGATAGTGAAAAAATATATAAAGAGAAAAATACAAAAAAACTTGTAAAAAAATTAACCAAAATCGCAAATAATGTAAACATTCATGGCCTTATTTGTTCAGGTAATGACCTGAGAGTCTTAAGAAATTTTAATAAATTAATTAAAATAACACCTGGTGTTAAAATGTTTGCCAGAAATGATGATCAAAAAAGAGTTACTTTTGCTCATAATGCTTTACAAGATGGTGCTAGCTTTGTTGTAATAGGTAGAGAATTAATTGAAAGCAAAAAACCATTAGAATTATTAAAAAAATATGGCGAACAACATAAAAATAAAAATTTGTGGACAAAATAATCCAGCTATTATTAACCACTGTCTTGATTTAAATATCTCTTATCAAGGGTTAATTTTTTATGAAAAGAGTCCGAGGTTTATAAATACTGAAACATTAGCTCTTATTAACCAATATTTTAAAACACATAAAGACAAATTTGTGGGTGTTTTTGTTAATCCATCAATTGATGAAATTAAAAATAAATTAGAAATTTTTGATTTTGATACAATTCAACTTCATGGTAACGAAGATCAAAACTTTATAAGTGAAGTTAAAAGTAATTTTAAGAAAAAGATTTATAAATCAATATCTCCAGAAGATTTTAAAACAACTGGGTTAATTGATGTAGATCAGTTCCTCATCGAAGCAAAACCCTCTTCAAATCAGATGCCTGGAGGAAACAATACAACTTGGGATTGGTCTGATTTTAAAAATGTTAAAAAACTTCCTTATATTTTATCGGGAGGTCTAAATATCACTAATATCAAAAAAGCAATTAGCTTAACAGGTGCGGATTTTGTTGATATAAATTCTGGTGTAGAGGAACAACCAGGTGAAAAAAGTCTTACTTTGATAGATGGTATTATTTCATCGATTTATAATTAATGAAAACATATAAACAACCTAGCCCTGTTGGAAGATTTGGTGAATTCGGAGGCATGTATGTTTCAGAAACATTAATGCCCCTATTATTAAATTTAGATGAATCTTACAAAAAAATTCAAAAGGATAAAAAATTCAAAAAAGAGCTAAATGATCTTTTTAAAAACTACGTGGGTAGGCCCTCCTCTTTACATTACGCTAAAAATTTATCTAAATATATCAATGGACCAAAAGTATATTTTAAAAGAGATGAGCTAAATCATACAGGGGCCCATAAAATCAATAATTGCCTGGGGCAAATACTCCTTGCAAAAAAAATGGGCAAAACAAGAATTATTGCTGAAACTGGTGCCGGACAACACGGAGTTGCAACAGCTACTGTTTGTGCTCTTTTCGGTCTTCCTTGTTATATCTACATGGGGTCTAAAGATATCGAGAGACAAAAACCAAATGTTTTTAGAATGAAGCTTCTAGGTGCCACTATTATTCCTGTTGAGTCTGGCAGTAAATCTTTAAAAGATGCGATGAATGAAGCCTTAAGAGATTGGATAAAAAACGTCAGAGATACTTTTTATATTATCGGATCTACAGCAGGTCCTCACCCCTATCCGAAAATGGTAAGGGATTTCCAATCTGTTATTGGAAAAGAGGCTAGAGAACAAATATTAAAGGTAGAGAAAAAACTACCAGATTATTTGATAGCTTGCGTTGGAGGTGGATCAAATGCCATGGGTTTATTTTATCCATTTTTGAATGATAAAAATGTAAAGATTATTGGAGTTGAGGCGGCCGGTAGAGGTGCCAAAACAGAAGAAACAGCTGCTACAATGACCTCTGGAACTCCCGGTATTTTACATGGTAGTTACAGTTATGTCTTACAAGATAATGATGGGCAAATAAAAGAGGCTCATTCTATTTCAGCCGGTCTCGATTATCCTGGTGTAGGGCCTGAACACTCCTACTTAAAAGATATTAAAAGAGTTAAATACTTTGGTATAACTGATAATGAAGCTCTTGAAGCATTTCAAACATGTTCAAAACTAGAGGGAATTATTCCTGCACTAGAACCTTCCCATGCCCTAGCCTACTTAATTAAAGCATTTAAAAATAAACATAAAAACAAAGTTGTAATTTTAAATTTGTGTGGACGAGGTGATAAAGATTTATTTACTGCTGCTAAAGCAATAGGATTTGATGCAGATGAATAATCTAGACACTCTTCCTAAGAAAAAAATACTCTCGTTATTTATGACGTGTGGGTTTCCTACACTAAATCAAAGTAAAAAGGTTTTTAATGAAATGTTATCTCATCAACCAAATATTATTGAGTTTGGGCTTCCCTTTTCTGATCCGATGGCAGATGGCCCTATTATCCAAGAGGCAAATAAACTTGCACTTAGATCAAAATTATCAACACAACAATCACTTAATTTAATTAAAGAATTAAGTAACTCTAAAAATAATACTTCATTTGTTATTATGTGTTATTTAAATACTGTCCGTAAATTTGGTTTAAATAAATTCATCAAAAATATTAAAAGTATTGTTGATGGTATAATAATTGTTGATTTGCCTTTTGAAGAAGAAGATGCAATCAAAAAGTCATTGTCTAAAAATAACATCCACTTGATTAAGTTAATCTCTCCAATGACAGATAAGAAAAGATCTCAAAAACTTTTAAAAAATTCAAAAGGTTTCATCTATTATATATCAGCAACTGGTATCACTGGTTCAAATAAATTAGATTACAAAGAAATAAATAAAAATGTTAAATCTATAAAAAAAATGTCTTCTGTTCCTGTTTTAGTTGGATTTGGGATCAAGTCTAAAAAAGATGTCATTGATATATCCAAAAAAACAAATGCAGATGGTGTTATAATTGGCTCAGCTCTAATTCAAAAATATTTTGATATAAAGATGGATTTTAATAAGTACCTTAAAAGCCTTAAAAAATTTATTAAAGAGGTTAAGATCTAAAAATGAACTGGCTCACAGATTATGTAAAACCAAAATTAAGCTCCCTTGTTAATCGAAAAGAACCTCCGTCTGATTTATGGACCAAGTGTGGATGTGGAGAAAGAACCTTGTATGTAAGTGATCTAAAAGAAAATCTAAATGTTTGTTCATATTGTGACTTTCATATGGGGATGGATGTAAATAGTAGATTAAAAAATTTATTTGATAACGAAAATTATGAATTAATCGAGGTACCTTTTGAAAATAATGATCCTCTAAAATTTAAAGATCTTAAAAAATACACAGACAGGATGAAAGCTGCACAAAAGAAAACTGATCAAAAAGATGCTGCTATTTTAGCTAAAGGTGAAATTGGAAGCGAAAAAGTTATAGTTTTTATTTTAGATTTTAATTTTATGGGTGGTTCAATGGGTCAATTTGTTGGTGAAGCTTTTAAAATTGGTTGTCAAAACGCTGTTGATTTGAATTGTCCATTTATATCTGTTGCTTCTTCAGGAGGTGCAAGGATGCAAGAGGGTATTGTGAGTTTAATGCAACTACCTAAAACAGTTGCAGCTGTGAATATGCTAGACCAACATAAAATTCCTTACGTAAGTGTTCTAACTCACCCTACCACTGGAGGTGTGAGTGCTTCGTTTGCGATGCTTGGAGATATTATCATTGCTGAAAAAGGAAGTATGATTGGTTTTGCTGGAAAAAGAGTTATCGAAGAGACAATCAAGGAACAATTACCTGAGGATTTTCAAACTGCAGAATACCTTCTTGAACATGGAATGGTTGATATGGTTGTCCATCGAAAAGAACTAAGTCAAACACTTTCAAAAGTTTTATCATTCGTAAAAAAATAAATTCTTGAAAGACCCCATTTTTCAAAGACTACTAAATCTACATCCAAAATTTTCAGACTTATCTTTATTAAGAATTAAAAAACTTTTAAAGAAAATCAATTTTGATGAAAATTTACTGCCCAAAGTCATTCATATAGCTGGTACTAATGGAAAAGGCTCAACTGCAGCTATTTTAAAATCAATTCTCAATCATCATGATTATTCAACACACGTGTACTCCACACCTCACCTAGTAAAATTTAATGAAAGAATTCAATTAAGATCTAAAGAAATTTCAAAGCAAAAATTATTAGAATATTTGAAGTTTTGCGAAGATAAAAATGAAGGAAATTTGATAACATTTTTTGAAATTACTACTGCGGCGGCGTTTAAGGCTTTTCAAGATCATAAAGCTGACTATCTAATATTAGAAGTTGGACTTGGAGGAAGATTTGATGCTACAAATATTTTAAAAAAATCAAAGTTTGCAGCTATTACTCCAATTTCTTTAGATCATCAAGATTATTTAGGAAATTCATTGGATCAAATTGCTTTTGAGAAATTAGGAATATTGAACTCAAAAAGTACAATTTTTATTAATCAACAGAAAAAAAATGTTATGAAATTTATTAAGTCACAATTAAAAAAAAGAAAATTAAATGCAAATCTATTTAATACTCATTGGAAAATAAAATCTAATCTTTATTTATCGAATGATATAAGAGTAGATTTATCAAAATTAAGTTTATTAGGATCACATCAATTAATTAATGCTGGATTAGCAATACACTTAGCTAGGAATATATTGAAAGAAAAATTTGTAATAGAAAAAACAGAAAAAGCGTTGACGAATTGTGAGTGGCCTGGGAGATTACAACAAATTAAGAGTGGGCTTCTAAATAAAAAAATAAAGAAATATAAAAATATTTATTTAGATGGGTTTCACAATATCGATGGAATGAAAGCATTACTTAAATCATTAACAAAAAATAGAAAAATACTTATATGTTCTTTTTTAAATAATAAAAAATATACTCAAATGCTCTCTAGCTTATCAAATCATTTTAATAAAATAATTGTTGTTAAAATGAACGAGGAAAACTCCATTACTGAAGATTTATTACCCAAATACCTGAAGCTTTATTTTGCAAATTCCTTATCAGACTCATTTAAAATTATTAATAAACTTTCATCAAATCAGACCTCAATTTATTTTGGAGGATCATTATATTTTATTGGTGAAGTGATAAAATTAAATCGTTTAAAAAATTAGATTTTCTACCTATATAGTGCCAAATAGCAAAAATATCCCCATTTATAAAGATATATTGATTGATCTAAATTTTCTTAGAAAAGTAGTAATTAATAACTAACCTTAATCCTCCAGAACCATTCTTGTGGATTTCTTCAAGAATGGTTCTACTAAATTTTTTTTTTGTTTTTCAAATAAAGCATTAAAGCTAATAATTCGTATGCAATTTTCCATAATTGTCTAAATAATGGTAGCTTCAACAATAAAGACAGGTATCTCCATCTTGGCATTGTATCCCACAAAACTAAAAAGGACTCTGATCCAGAAAAAATTTTTCCATCATAATATACATGCATTCTTCTAAATAAATCTTTTTTGGAAAGATGATTTATATGCTCATCTTTATTTTTTGAAATATCAACATAGTTAATATTACAGGTTTTCTTTTTATAGTGACTTATCTCTGCATTACAAATATTACATGAACCATTAAAGTATACTTTCATTTTGATTATGCGGGTGGTGGTATTGAGCCATCTTTAAATAGATCATATCCCTTTAAGACAGCAGGTCTAAGTGATATTTGATTATACCAACGTAATAAATTGATATATTTATTCAGACCTATATCATGAATTGGATGTCTGGCGATCCAAGGAAATGTTGCAATATCTGCAATTGAATATTCATTTGCTAAATATTCATTTATAGATAAATGATCATCTAAATTTTTGTATATCGTTTCTGCAATTTTAAAATATCTATCTTCACCAAAATCACTTTTACCGGGATTATAATGATGAAATTGATGATGCTGACCTAACATGGGGCCTATATAACCCATTTGAGCCATCAACCACTGGGTTGTTAAACTTTGATTTGAGCCATAAAATTCTCCTGATAAATTTGCCAAGTAAATTAAGATAGCACCAGACTCAAATATGGTCTTATTATTGTGTCTTAAAACAGGAATTTTTGAAAATGGAGAAATTTTTATAAACTCCTCGTTGAATTGTTCGCCCTTATTTAAATTAATTAAAGTCAAATCATAACTCTCATTAATCTCCTCTAACATTATTGAAACTTTTCTTGCATTTGGAGTTGAGTCTGCAAATAACTCAAACATTCAAATTAAACTCATAATATATTTATGAACAAAATATCCTATTACGAGTAAAGTCAATCCAATCAAATAAATTAACCAAAAATTCATATTGAGATTTTTTGCAAAGAAAAAAGGTAAGAAAAATAAGTATGAGACAGGTACTCCAATAAGAATGCTTTTTGCAAATATTACAGTATTTTCAGTATTTTTATGCTCTAAGAAAGAGAAGGCTATGGCTATTATACTTGCTATTGGAAGAGCAATAATAAATCCAGATAGCTCAGGTTTTTTACCGGAAAGCCAACTTGCAAATGCAATCACAAGAGCAGCTAATAAAACTTTTAAAGCAAAAATCATAATTATCTATTTTATACTAATTAATAATAATTAAAGATTATTTTCAGGTATTAAGAAAGTTGTTGATGCCCAATCACTATGCCAGATTGGCTCATTTTTTTCTGGGTCAGCTTTTAATGGATAAATCACAACTGAGTCTAAAAGATATTCCCTTCCTGGTTCAATATCAAAAGTGAATTTTCCTTTGTCATCCGTTATGGTATTTACAATTAATAACTTTGTATTTTTATATTTCGAAAAAATTGTAACAAGATTTTTTTTTAGTGGTTTTTTTTTGTAATATAAAGTTCCACTAATTTGCTTTGAATTCAATTCTTTGTAAGGATTTTGGTCTAAAACAAATTCAAATAGAAGTCCTGTTTTTTTATCCTTCCCCTCACTGCCATTTAGTGTAATAAGAGATTTTGCATAACGACGATAACTCTCAATAAAATTACTTTCGGGAAATCCTTTCTCAAAATGAGTATTGATTAGTTGCTGGTAACCTTTTTCATTAACAAAATCCTCGAATTTTTGAAACTTTTTATAATCAACATATTTATCTTTAGTTTCATGATAAATAATTAATAAATTGTCTAAATTAGTCGTTATATTAATTGCAGGCACATCACCTAGTATGCCCTTTATTTTTTCTTTTTTATTTTTGGATCCAGATAATATTTTAAATGTTTTAAAATCTTGTGGATTATACATTAAAACCATACCTTGAAATTCTTGTCCTACCCTCAAGTGAGCATTTATTAAGTCATCATTAAGTTGATATTGCGTAGGCTCGATCCAAAATTCATGAGCGTTTGCTCTAATAGAATAAGCAATAAGGAGCAAAAAAATATAAAGAATTTTTAGATGAATTTTGGTAAACATGACCGAATGATTAAGTACTTATTTTTTCTAATTTTAATATTGAGCTCTCCTCTGCATTCACACGAAATTAAACCCGCGGTGATGGATATTACCATTATTGAAGGAAATGCATCAATCGAATTTAAATTAAATGCAGAAACTGTTCTTTCTGAAATTGATGCCTCTTTATATCAGGATACCAACGACTCACCTCAATCTCAAAAATATGATGCGTTACGGGCCCTTTCCACTGAAGAAGTAGAGAAAATGGTCATAGAAAATGAAAACAAATTTACAGATAAGATTAAAATCAATATCGGAGATGAAACTATTCCGCTTTCTTTAAGAAATGTAGATACTTTTCAAGAAATAAACGATGAATTTCCCAGAGATACAACTTTAAACATAGGTTTTGAAATAAAAGATGAGTCTTTTACCATTCAATTTGAAAAAGAATTGGGTCCCGTGGTAATTAGACATTTTGAGGATTTATCAAAAGAGTCTGTTTTATTTACAACTTATTTACAACCTGCTGAAAGATCATCACTCATATCCCAACAGACACGGTCTTCAGCTTTAAGTACAACAATTGAATATTTAGTTTTAGGGATAGAGCATATTGTTCCTAAGGGACTTGACCATATCTTATTCATAATAGGTATCTTTTTTTACGCCATCAAATTTAAACCTTTATTACTTCAAGTCACAATGTTTACAGTTGCGCATTCGATCACACTTATTCTAGCTAGTTTTAATTTAATTTTTATACCTGCTACTATTGTTGAACCGTTAATAGCATTATCTATAAGCTATGTTGCAATTGAGAATATATTTCAAAGACGTTCAACTTTACTTCGGTATTTAATAATTTTTATTTTTGGATTAATTCATGGTTTAGGTTTTGCGTTTGTGCTGGGAGATATTGGGTTAAATACTAGTCAACTTGTTTTAAGTTTAATCTCATTTAACATTGGTGTAGAAATAGCACAGATAGCAATTATTATCTTAGCATCAATTATCTTTATAATACCTTCTCGTCAAAGTTGGTATAGAGCATTTTTGCAAATTCCTATTTCGATTATAATTTCAATGATTGGTTTATATTGGTTTATTGAAAGAGTATTCTTTTAAAAATTTATTTTAATAGTGCCAAGAACTGATAGAGATTTATCTGTTATTACCATTTCTCCTGAACTTGGATAATAATCAAGAAAACCACCAACAATTACATAATGGGTTACAAAAATTAAATTACCTTGACTGTCGTCCCAATTTTTAATGAATTGATTTAATTCATACATTTGTTTTGAATGGTTTTTTTGATAATCAGCTGAAAATGTTGAATTTAAGGCACTTAAACTCTCAAAATTTCCAAATGCCAGACGAGCGGTTTCTTTGCAGCGACACCATTCGCTGGAATAAACAGAGTCTATTGGAATAGAATATTTAGAAAATAATATACCCATTCGTTTAGATTGATTAATTCCTTGTTCATTTAAATTTCTTTGTGTTGAACAATCGTATAATTCAAAATTATTGGGATCACCGCCTCCAGGAGCATATGCGTGACGAATAAAAACTACTTTGCCACCCTCTTTTAATAATTCCCAACTTGTTGTTTCATCAGATAAAGAATTAAATGTAAAAAAAAGAGAAATTAAGAAAAAGAAATTAACAATTTTCATTGTTGTGAGAGGTATTGATGATATGCCTGCTTTTTTACGTCATTCCAATATTGATCTGCCTCTTCAGCTGTATATTTTCCGTAAAGTTGCATCCAAAAATCAGTTGTCACTAAAGATAAAGCTTCCTCTTTTTCTTTCCACTCATCATAGAACCAAGGGTCTAAAGAGGGCTCAACTCCTTTTTGTGAAAAATAATTGACCTCTTCATGAATTCCCCCTATGTCTATAATCATTGTTTTAGGAGAAAACTCTACATCCTCGAAAAAACGTATACGTGCTTTATCTTCTTCGGTTAATCCTTTAACCACTATACCTTCAACGCCAGAATAATTTTCACCGAAGATTATTACAGGGAAGTTTTCATTAATGACTAAACGCAATTCACTTTTTGGTACAAAAGCTTTAGTTATTTTTAAGTGATCAGTTTTTCCTCCTATAACCTTCTCTAATATTGCAATAGAGCGAAGAGTGCCGTAAAAAAAATAATTATTCATTTTAGTCTTAGAAAAGTTCTGGAAGAGCTGCTTTTTTTATCTTCATTTCATGAAGGAGTATGCAAATTTGTTCAGAAATTTCAACACTATTTGGCGTATCACTGTGAACACACACTGAATGAATGTTTGTTTTGAGAGTATTCCCATAACGTGAAATAATCCCTTCTTGTATAAGCATGGCTTTTACATGCTCCTTGGCGCTTCTAGGATCTGTTATCAAAGAGTCATTAATGGAACGAGGTGTTAAAGTAGCATCATCTTCATAAGTGCGATCTGCAAAAATCTCAAGGGCGGTGGGTATGTTGCAATTCATACCGATTTTAGCAAGTTCACTTAAAGCAGGTGCAAGTAATATCATTGATGGGTAATTTTTTTTTAAAACATCTACTATTTCACTAGAAAGGTCTTGGTCAACGCATGCCATATTACTCAAAGCTCCATGAAGCTTAACATGTGTTAATGGAAAATTAATATTAGAGGCAAGATTATGCATAAACATTAACTGGTCTTTGACAATTTCTTGGATTAATTTTTTGTTCCAATTAATTTTTGTGCGCCCAAAATTATCTCTATCTAAAAAAGAAATATGCGCACCAACTGAAACACTTTTTGTTTTACAGTAATTTAGTGCTTTAAAAACAACGTCTTCTGACCCTCCATGATATAAACAGGAAAGATTAGCAGAGCTAATTTTATTTATTAACTGCGCATCAACAGTCTCGAAAAAACTGAGATCTTTTTCTGCGATATCAGAATTTAAATTAATTTTATTCAAATGCACCAAAGTTACATTATGATATTAGCGTGTATTTCAAAGGAATAAATTCTTATGGGGATCGGGGTTTAGTCTTAGATTTTGGGAATGAAACCTCAAAATCTATATCACAGGAGGTAAATGAGACATTTTTAAATATTTCAAACCTTAATCTTCAATCAATAAACATTATTCCTTCCTTCAATAAAATAGTTGTAATTTTTGAAAATTCAAAAATTAGGGATCAAAACAAAGACAAAATTAGTATGAAAATAAAAGATACAAACTCTCAAACTAACAAAAAAGTCACTAAAAAATGGGAAATACCGGCATGTTATAATGAAGATTTTGCTTTAGATATAAAGATCATCCAAAAACTACACCAGATTACAAAAGAAGAGGTTATCAATCTTCACTCATCAGTTCGTTACTATACATATTATATAGGCTTCATGCCGGGATTTCCATATTTAGGGGATGTTCCCTCCCAATTAATCACACCGCGGTTAGCTACTCCAAGGGTAAAAATTCCTGCTAGATCCATTGGCATAGCAAAAAGCCATACCTGTATATATCCAAAAGTTTCACCTGGGGGTTGGAATATAATTGGACAAATACCATTTGATATTTTTGATTTACAAAGTTCTTACCCTTCCCTTTTTCTTCCAGGTGATGAGGTAAAATTTTACTCCGTATCACTTTCAGAGTTTGAAAAAATTAGAAAATATAATTTTTCATTAAATGAATTGATCAAGGAATACTCGTCATGAACTCAATCATAATCACTCGTGCAGGGACTCATTCAACGATTCAAGACTTTGGAAGATTTCAATATCAGCACTTAGGAGTTTCACCAAGTGGAGCAATGGACCAAAGAATTATTACAGAGCTACAAAAAATTATACCCAATCATCAAAATCAATTTCTAGAATTTGCTTATGTGGGGCCTTCAATAAAAGTAAAAGAAGGATCTGTTAAGATTTGTGTTGGTGGTAATTGTAATATGAGTATTCAGAAAAATAACAACAGCCAACTTGAGTGCCAGCCCTATAAAAGTATTAATTTATTTGAGGGTGATGAATTGATTATTCACAATACAATAGACTCAGTATATGGATACATAGCTTTTGAGCATGGACTTGGGTTAGAGCCTTGTCTTAATAGCTACTCTACTGACACAAAAGCAGGAATAGGTTCGATTAATCGACCTTTAAATGATGAAGATATATTTCACATTAGCAAAGATGTAAGCTCTTGGGATCTTATCTCTATACCAAAACCTGATTTAGAAAAGGTAACCAATTTCAAAGTTTATCCCGGTCCTCAACTTCAATATTTCTCAGACAATACTCTACAATCTTTTATTAGCGGTGTTTTTACAATAACTAATCAAAGTGATCGAATGGGTATCAGGCTCAAAGGTGAGAGTCTCATTAGTTCTAAGTCTCATGATATTCTGTCTGAAGGAATATTACCTGGGTCTATTCAAGTGCCAAGTGATGGGCAACCCATTGTATTAATGAGGGACATTCCTTGTACTGGCGGGTATCCAAAAATTGCAATTTTAAATGAAGTGGATATTTCAAGAATCTCTCAGCTCCCCCCTGAAACCAAAATCACCTTCGATTTACAAACAATCTATTAGCACAGATTTTATGTATAATTAAAAGTGAAAATCTCAAGTGTTCAAGATCTAATACCAATATCGAAAAATTCGAATAGCTCCATGTTATCAAGACATGATGCACTGGAAAAATTCAATTCTTTTAATCCTGCTCTCTATGCAAAAACAAGAAACTTTTTGAATGGACAAATTTCAAGATTATCTGCCCATATAAAATATGGAATCATCACTAACAAAGAGCTTTATCAATATATTCGAGAAAAATATAATTTTGTTGAGAGTGAAAAGTTTATTCAAGAATTAGCATGGAGAGATTTTTGGAGAAGCTATGCCTACCATCATCCTGATCAACTATGGACAGATGTAGAAGAATATAAAACTGGATTTCAAGCTCAAGAATATCAAAATAACTTGCCTGAGGATGTTATGTCAGCAACAACACCAACACAGATTATTAATATTTTCATCGAGCAACTCACTAGCACTGGGTACCTTCATAACCATGCACGTATGTATTTGGCTTCTTATATTATTCACTTTAGAAGAGTGAAGTGGCAAGCTGGAGCGAAGTTTTTTATGAGTCATTTACTGGATGGAGATATTGCAAGTAATAACTTCTCTTGGCAGTGGATCGCGAGTACCTTTGCAGGAAAACCTTATATATTTAATTTAGAAAATGTTCACAAATACTGTCACAAAAGCATAGATATTATACCTGAGAAGAATAGAGAAATAGATGGCAGCTATGAAGAAATTAGCTCGAGGCTCTTTCCCAATTTATGAACTTAATTTATTTATATGACGAGTTTATGAGAGTGCCAGCCGGTATTGAGGGTAATCCTGTTTACATCTTTGATGATACTTTAACTGAAGGCTATGAGCTTAGTGACAAAATCATTGAAAATAGATACTTTTTAGCCAAAGAGGCAGGGGCTGAAATCTATAGAGGTAATACATATGAGATATTGCAAGAAATTCATAACCAAAACACCATATCCAAAATTATAACAAAATCTACTTTTAGACCTATTTACCAAAATTTATTTCAAAAATTAGTTGAAAAATATGATTTAGAGCAGTTACCCGATTACTTCTTATTGCAGGAGAATTATCTTCATCCAGCAAAAAGATTTTTTCAGTATTGGAACAAAATTAAGAAAAATTTAAAATATTAGTCATGGCTGAGAAATGCAAATATTGCGAGGGAGAGTTATCAGTCATGGACAGTGTGTATATTGAATCTGAAATTCGAACAGCACCTAAGAAAGTTCAAAATTTAATTAAAAGTCATCATAATCTTGTCTGTTACATGTGTTATAAAAAACTAAAAGCTATTAAAGTGATAAATACTGAAGATAAAAATAAAAAATTAAATTAAAGATTTTTCACTGTTTCTCTTAACTCGTACTTTTGAATTTTACCAGTTGATGTTTTTGGTAGGACCTGAAATACAAAAGTTTTAGGCATTTTAAAACCAGCTAAGTGCTCTCTACAAAATTTCTTTAACTCATCTTCTTCTACTGTTTGACCTTCAATTAACTCTATAAAAGCACAGGGTGTCTCACCCCATTTTTCATCAGGTTTAGCAACAACCGCTGCTAATGATACTGCAGGGTGCTTTGTAATAATATTTTCAATCTCTACAGATGATATATTTTCACCACCACTAATAATGATATCTTTTGATCGATCTTTAACTTGAATATACCCACTAGGGTGCATTACTGCTAAGTCGCCCGAATGAAACCATCCACTTTTCATTGACTCTTGAGTAGCTTCTTCATTTTTGTAGTACCCCATCATGACAGTATTTCCTCGGATCATAATCTCCCCCATAGTTTCTCCATCGGATGGGACAGGTTCGAGTGTTTCTGGGTTCATCACCGATACCATTTCTGTGTGTGGGTAGCGAACTCCTTGATAAGCTTTTAGCTCAGATCGCTTTTCATCTGCTAGATTATCCCAGTCCTTATTCCATGCACAATGAACAACATGACCGTAAGTTTCAGTCAGTCCATATACATGCATAACCTCAAAGCCTAAAGACTCCATTTTCTGAAGAATTGAACTAGGAGGCGGTGCACCAGCAGTCATAACATAAACCTTATTTTTCAGTGCTTTTTGATCATCTGCAGGGGCATTTGCTATCATATTTAACACGATAGGAGCACCTCCAAAATGAGTCACCTCATATTCATCGATTAATTCGAAAATTTCTTTAACAACTATATTTCGTATAAATATTACACGGGCATGGAGCATCGCCAAAGTCCATGGATACCCCCAGCCATTACAGTGAAACATTGGCACTGTATATAAATAGGTGAGCCGGTTAGGCATATTCCATGCAGTGATACTTCCCATTGACATTAAATAAGACCCTCTGTGATGGTACACAACACCTTTTGGGTTTCCTGTCGTTCCGGATGTATAGTTAAGCGAAATAGCCTGCCACTCATCATCAGGTCTTATCCATTCAAACCCCACATCACCTGTTTGTAGGAAACTTTCATACTCTAATTTTCCGATTGATGGAATATCTCCTAAACCTGCTTGTTTGTCATCAATATCAATAACGATGATCTCTCGATTGACTTGAGCAATAGCATCAATTGCTACATTGTGAAACTGTCTATCCACTATAAAAACTTTACAATCACTATGGTCTAGTATGTAGGCGACTGTTCTAGTGTCTAAGCGAGTATTGATTGTATTAACAACCCCTCCAGTCATAGGAACAGAATAATGCGCTTCAAATAATTCAGGTGTGTTTGCTGCCATAATAGAAACAACATCACCTTTGCCAATTCCAACTTTGGTTAAGGCACTAGCAAATCGGGTACATCGATCGTAAACCTGTCTCCAGGAGTACTTTCTCTCTTTATATACTATGGCTTCATAGTCGGGGTATACGTCTTTTATTCGATCAAGAAAACTGATGGGAGTTAAAGGAACAAAGTTTGCATCATTTTTATGCATTCCCTGTTCAAAATTATTCATTAGTTTTTTAGCCTTCTCCCCGTAGACAACATTGCATGGATCCTATCCCTCGTCTTATTGGATTGTATTAAATTTATCAAAGACTGTCGCTCTAAATTATAAAGATCAGCTTCCGACAATTCTTTTGATTTAGTTGTATCACCCCCGCTAAGTACGGTTGCTAAATGAAGACCAATATCAACATCATAGCCAAAAATGATCTTTTTTTGCTCTAAATCCAATAAAACTTGATGCATTTTCTCTTTTACCTCAGGTCCGCTTAGTGAGAACTTTGGCTTTTCAGGAGCTGAATATCCACTCTTTAATAATGATACTTGATTAAAGGCTTCCACAAGAAGATTATCTCTATTTAAAACAAAAATATCATCATCTAGAAAAAATTTATGCTTTTTAGCTTGCAATGGGGAATGGGCCATGAGGCCATATCCTATAATATCAAATACTTGAAGAGCTGCTTGATCATGGTCATTTACATATTTTTTGTCTTGCACCCATCTCCACAATAATTCTTTACAACCACCACCGCCTGGAACAAGGCCAACACCTGTTTCTACTAAACCTAAAGTACTATTCATGTGAGCAACCATCTTAGAGGTTTGACATGCTACTTCAAAACCACCACCAATAGCTAATCCTGCTACGGCACTGACTGTTGGTTTCGATGCATATTTCATTTTCATACATGCAGATTGAAAATCAGATAGGTATTTATCGATACCTTTCCAATCTTTTACGTCAGCTAAACCAATCATAGTATTTAAATCAGCACCTGCAGAAAAATTCATAGCCTCATTATAAACTACAAGCCCTTGATAATTATCTTGCTCAAGACGATCTACTGACTCCTCTAAAATTTTCATGGCATCTGCGTTCAAAGCATTAGCCTTGGTGTGAAATTCACAACATAGTATCTTCTGTTCTCGTGGCTCATCATTAAATTGCCATATAGTGGCAGCAAAATTTTTAGATAAAGGGTTAGCATATTTCTTGTGATCACCTAATCGGCGAACACCCTCTCCTCTAGAGATAAACTTCATACCTGCCTCATGATTATAGGCTCGTGAAGAGGCTGAGTCGTAAGGTTCTTGTTTTAGCTTAATCATAGTTGTTAACAACTCAGGGATATCTTGTTTTTCATCTTGAAGTCGTTGGACAAATTTGGTGAGCCCGTACTCATTTAATAATTCAAATGGCCCTTCATTCCAGTTAAATCCCATACGAAGAGCATCATCTATATCTGTTACCCTTGAAGAAACTTCAGGAACGCAAAATGCGCTATAATTAATGATTTTTGCTAGAACTGCAAAAGCATATTGACCATACTCACTGTCATCATCAAGGAGTGCTTTGATGCCCTCTTTCTCAACTCTTCTTGCGATTTCTAAATCTACTTTATCAAAATCGTAATAACTCATATCTGAAGTATTCATCGCCTTGACATGTTCATCGCCCTCAACAATTGTTGTTTGATAAAAACCCCCAGGGCCCTTATTTCCATTAAAACCTTTTTCAAGTAACTGCTCGACCAGAGGATGAGGTTTCACCACATCCATAAAAGGATCATTTTCTTGTAATTCTTTTTTAAAGCTTGCAAGAACATCTTTCATCAAATCAATTCCTATGAGGTCATAGAGTCCAAAAACACCTGTTTTAGGTATTCCTAAAGGTCGTCCAAATAAAGCATCTGCGATTTCTACTGGAAGGCCTCGTTCTAAAGCTTCATACATTGCCACTTGCATCGCGTACACACCAATTCGATTGCCAATAAAACCAGGAGTGTCATTACAATTCACAATTCCTTTACCTAGCTCATTTTTACAAAAATCACGAAGTCCGTCCATCTTGTCTTTATTCATAGTTGGTGTTTCAACGATCTCTAATAATCTCATAAATCGGACAGGATTAAAAAAGTGAGTAATACAAAAGTCTGCTTTCATGCTATCAGACATTTCTTGTGTCAGAA
This sequence comes from uncultured Alphaproteobacteria bacterium, assembly GCA_902617355.1. Taxonomy (GTDB): domain Bacteria; phylum Pseudomonadota; class Alphaproteobacteria; order HIMB59; family HIMB59; genus HIMB59. The sequence continues at coordinate 43,366 of CACMWK010000001.1, forward strand.
TTGAGAGAGGAATTGTCGAAGTATTAGATGAAATAATAGAGTTGGGGCTGCGAACTTTATCAATTTGGGAGTAAAGTTTGTGTTTGATATCAATACGCTCAACAACTGCCTCAATAACCCAATCTGCATCTTTGATCTCATTAAAATCATCATCGAGATTACCTGGTTTTATATGATCAATTCTAGATCTTTCCACTAATAGAGGTGGGTCTGACTTTTTGATAATATCAATCGCATTTTCAGAAATTTGGTTGGGTTTGTCTTTGCTTTTGAGATCAAGCAAAACTACTTGGCGGTTAGAATTAGCCAAATGGGCAGCAATACCCGAGCCCATCGTACCAGCACCAATTACAACAATTTTATTAAAGTTACTCATAATAATAAGACAGGGATAATAGCAAAAACGCCTATATAGTTAAGATCTTTTAAAAGAAAATATTAAGACTCAAAATCGCCAATATTTTCTATTGAAGAAACAACCATTAAGCTTTCAATATATCGTTTTTTACTACAATCGTAACAAATCGTAATCATTTCATCGTTGATTTTATTGATATATTTCTTTGAGACTTCCTTGTAATCACCACATTCAGAACACTTATTATATGGAATTTCATTATTTTCAAATAACTCCTCTTTACCATTCCACCAGCCCATTAATGATTGATATCATACATATAGATCAGTCTTTGATAGAAGTTACGCATAAATAAAAAAAGTTGTTAATAAATTATTTGGTTAATTCATTAATTAAAATATTTAGATCGCTTATGAAAGTCTTTTGATCAATAGAGGTATCAAGATACATGGTGCAATGATGATTGACGAAGTGATCTGTGAGAAATTTCATTGCATTGTCCTCACCACTCCAAGATTGACTAAAATCCTCTGAGGCTTGAAAAAAAGACTTCAATGACTCCTCACTGCAATTATCCCAAAACGCAGGACAATAGTTTATTCCATCTCCCTTAAATAGATTGATATATGCATCTAATACTAAGATTTCAAAATTAGGATAATTGACTTTTTTATATTTACTAATATCTACACCTTCTAAATCAATTAAAAACTGCTTTGATTGGGAGTCATAATACAAGTCATAGTTTAGGTTTTCTGCACCCTCAAAATTATCATCAAAAAATTTAATTATTCTTTCTCGAACTTCAATCTCTTCAATAGGATCTAAAGACCAGTAAACTTCTTCTAAGTAACCAACGCAGTAATCTTGATCTGATGAATATAAACTTTGATAAAAACTTAGATTAATAATAAAAGTTGTAATTAAGAAATATATTTTTGACAAAACATTTAATTATTTTTTCGAAAGTCCCATGGATATTCAAATTTCATAGACCACATTCCAAGTTTGTTAGATTTAGCATACTCCTCATCTAAAATATATTTATCTGAATACTTTCTGTAAGCAAAGGCAAAACCCTCTCTGACTAAATAACTACTTAATGACTCTCCATTGACAAAGCACTCACCTAATACTCTTCCATAAAAGTCTTTTCCCTCATCTGTACAGCTAATTTTATTATTTGTAACTTTTGTAAGTAAAATATCTTTTGATATTTTTCCACATGCAACCTTCCCTTCACTTGCAACACACGTCTGATTAATTTCAGGAGCATCTATTCCATTAAAACGTATTTTAACATCACCTAATTTAATTGTATCTCCATCAACTACAGTGACATGAGAGGCAAATAGGTTATTTATGAGTAAAAACAGTGAGAAAATTAGGTAAATAATAGAAAATTTTAGTGACACGCAATATTGTACTTTTTTAAACGCCAATAATTATAGGGCCAAGGAGTAATAAAACCAACAAAAAGCATTATAGGAACGACCCACCAAGTAAGCATTGCTCCTCCCGTTAAAATTACATCTGTAACATTCATAGCTATTTCCATTGATATCATAGATATGAAGCTCATTCCAAGAGCAGTACTAATTGCCTGTCTTAAAGAAAAGTTTTGTCTTAAAAGAATTATTGTTTCAAGAATAATGCTTGTAATCAGTCCATTGATAATTGCTAAAATCATTATATTTAAGGTAGGCCAAGCAATTTCATTAACTTGAAAATAGAATATCGTACCAAGATCTCCTATGGCACATCCAATTAAACACCACTTAGTATTATGAGCACTTTTTTTCCAAGTGTGTTTACATTTCCAATTAAAGTTGGTGAGAGTTGAAACAAACATTATTTTTTTATTTACTATATACTGGTATATAGTATATTGCTTATATGTCAAATATAATTAAAATAAATAATAATCCAGATCATATTAAAAATATTCATCGTATTAATCGAATTCATGGTCAGCTTAAAGGCGTTGAAAAAATGATTGTTGAAAAACGATATTGTCTTGAAATTTTACAACAAACAAGAGCCATAACTTCGGCAATAAAATCTCTAGAAAATAACATACTCAATAAGCACATTGACCACTGTGTTGTAGATGCTATGAAAAAAAACGACAAACAAAAAAAACAAAAAATAGAAGAATTACAAGATTTACTTAGAAAATTTAATAATTAAAAACATTGTCGTTTCTTTTAAAAAGAATTTTAATATTTATTATTGGTTTCGCAGCAGTGATAATTTCTCTTCTGCATTTTTTAAACCCTAATAAAAAAGAAAATGATAATATTGAAATAACTAATATCGAAATTGATGAAAAATTAATTAGTCAAATTAACTTAGGTAAATCTCTTTATTTAACTCATTGTGCGTCATGTCATGGGGACAACTTACAAGGTCAACCCAACTGGAGTACTAAAAAAGATAAAGATGGTCATAATCTCTCCCCACCCTTAAATGGTACAGGTCATACATGGCATCACAGTCAAGAGCAGCTCTTTAACATAATTAGGTATGGGTTTAAAATTTATAATGAAAACTACGATGGTAAAATGCAAGGTAACGAGAAATTAAATGACAATGACATATGGTCTATTTTAGCTTACATGAAATCTGTTTGGCCTGAGTCAATTCAAAGAAAATACGATACTATAAGTAAACATTAATTTTAAACATAGCTGAGGAACTAAAATCCATAAGAAAGTGGATTGAATATGAATAAAGGTTGATAATATTGATCTTTTGATATCAGCTAATTGCATATTATTTAAGCTTTTAATGTGTTTGAAATCATACTCATTTTGTTAAATTCATTCTCACATATTTTTATAGGAGGAGGATTTCTATGAAATTAATTAAAACGATTACAGCTTTGATAGCTATTTCTCTATTTGGGGCAAGCTATGCAAATGCTGGTTCTCACGCATATACAGGCCCTGACCTGTCGGGAGAAAAATTAACAATCTTTGGTCCTTGGTTGGCGCCACAAGATGATGATTTCAGGGATGTCATATCAATTTTTGAAGCAGCAACAGGAGCATCTGTCGAGTATGGTGGTTCTGATGAATTTGAATCAATTATTAATATTGACTGTCAAGCAGGTAGTCCAGCTGACATAGCTGTATTCCCTCAGCCAGGATTAGCAGCAAACATTGCAGCTACTGGTTGTTTATCTCCATTAGGTGATGACGTCAAACAAATGGTTCTTGACAATTATGCTGCAGGACAATCTTGGGTTGATCTTACAACATATAAAGATCCAACTGGTTTTGATAAGTTCTATGGTGTTTTTTATAGAGTCAATGTAAAAAGCTTAGTGTGGTATTCACCAGATAACTTTGAAGACAACGGGTATGAGATACCTTCCAGTATGGAAGAGTTATTAGCATTAGCTGATCAAATGGTCAGTGATGGGAATACTCCATTCTGTATCGGACTAGGTTCTGGTGGCGCAACTGGTTGGCCAGCTACAGACTGGATGGAAGACATTATGTTAAGAACTCATGCACCTCATATTTATGATCAGTGGGTATCTAACGATATGAAATTTAATGACCAAAGAGTAATTGATGCGATGGAATTTTTTGGTTCAATTGCATTAAACGACTCTTATGTAAATGGTGGAACTAAAGCTGTTGCTACTACAGATTTTAGAGACTCACCAAATGGTCTTTTCACATCACCTGCTGAGTGTATGATGCATAGACAAGCAAGCTTTATTCCTGCATTCTTCCCTGAGGGAGCTGAAGCTGGTGTTGACTATGACTTCTTTTACTTTCCACCTTTTGAGTCTATAGACCTAGGAAAACCTGTTTTAGGTGCTGGTACTTTAATGGCCCCAACTAATAACAGAAAAGTCACTACTGAATTCATGAAATTCTTGCTTCACACAGAAGCCAACGAAAGATTCATGGAAAAAGGTGGTTTTTTGACACCCCATAAGTATGTGGATACAAGCAAATACTCTAGCGATACGTTCAGAGGTCTGCATGATATCCTAATAAATGCAACAACTTTCAGGTTTGATGGCTCAGACTTGATGCCTGGTTGGGTTGGTGCAGGATCTTTCTGGACAGGAATGGTTGATTACACCAATGGTAAATCAGCTCAGGATGTTGCTGACGAAATCCAAACTAGCTGGGAAGCTGGTCAATAAAAAAATAGTTAATTTCTAAACTAAGGGCGAATAGTGTATTATTTGCCCTTAGCATCTTTCTAATACAATGAGTATTTTCTCCCTAGCAATTACTGTTTTAGTTGGCGTTCTCTTTTTTGTATTATTTTTTCACTTATCAAATTTTTTACTAGATTATTTTAGGGTAAAAGCATCTAAAAATTTTGCTTTTGAAAATTCTATTAGGGTTATTATTTTTATAGCACCTGCTTTTATAGTGTTATTTGTTTTTATTATTTTTCCTGTATTTGAAACTATAAGATTGAGTTTTTACGACAAAGTAGGTGAAAACTTTGTAGGGCTCTTCAATTATACCTGGGCAATTAATGATCCTGATTTTAGAAGAAGTATTATTAATAATTTAGGTTGGTTAATTGTTGTTCCAACTTTAAGTACTTTTTTTGGTTTAGTGATTGCAAATCTAGCAGATAGAATTTGGTGGGGATCAATTGCAAAGTCAATAATTTTTATGCCTATGGCAATCTCATTTGTCGGAGCAGGTGTGATATGGAAATTTATGTATGACTACAGAGGGCCTGGTGATCAACAAATTGGACTTTTAAATGCTATAGCTGTTGCTTTGGGTTTTGAACCACAAGCATGGTTAACAATACCTGTATGGAATAATCTTTTTTTAATGGCAATTATGATCTGGATACAAACTGGTCTTGCCCTAGTCATTTTTAGTGCAGCTCTAAGGAGTATTCCTAATGAAACACTAGATGCCGCTAGGATAGATGGTGCAAGTGAATTGAAAATTTTCTGGTCAATTATCATTCCATATCTAGAGCAAACAATCTTGGTAATTTGGACAATAATTACAATTCTAGTTTTGAAAGTTTTCGACATTATCTATGCAATGACCAATGGTCAGTGGCAAACAGAAGTTTTAGCAAATTTAATGTACGATTGGATGTTCAGAGGGGGTGGCGACTCAGGTAGAGGAAGTGTACTTGCTTTTTGTATCTTGATTGGAGTTATTCCAATATTAGCATGGAACCTGTACAGACATAAACAAGAGCAAAAAGTATGAAAAAACTAACCTTTACCTCAGTATTCTCACAACTTTTGTTATTAATATTCGTAATTGCATGGATTGTTCCTACATTTGGACTATTTATCAGCTCTCTAAGAGATAAAGATGTTTTAGCTATAAGTGGGTGGTGGACCTCGTTTACCACTACTGAGGTCAATGAAATATATCGTACAAAAGGTAAAGAGGATCAAATCAAAGAAGGAGATTACTATTTTATAAAAAGTAATTTATTTGATGAAAATCAAGTTAAAGAGATTTATCGGTTTGGAATCACCTCAAAGAACATTGATGAATATGAGGTTGGTGAGACTGCATTATTTAAAGATGAAACAGAAATTACAGTTTTTGAAAATGGTGATTATGTTTGGAAATCAAAAGAAGAGTTTAAAAAGAAAAAAGGGAAAAGAATTTTTGTATCAGCTAAGAGCCCTCCAAGCTTTACACTTGATAATTATAAAGAGGTGCTTCTTAAAGAGGGATTAGGCCAAGCATTCTTAAATACATTTGCAGTAGCACTTCCTGCAACTTTAATACCTTTAATTATTTGCTCATATTTTGCGTATGCACTTACCTGGATGAAATTTTATGGTAGAGATCTTCTACTAGCTACTATAATAGCGTCTCTGGTTGTTCCATTGCAGATGTGCTTAATACCTGTACTAACAATATACAACGACTTTGGGGCATTATTCGGTGTCTCTGCCAAATCTTATCCCGGTATTTGGATGGCACATACTGGATTTGGTCTTGCGTCAACTACTTTTTTATTATGGAATTTTCTAAAAACACTACCTAGCGAAATGATCGAGGCAGCTAGAGTTGATGGAGCGACACATTACGATACTTTTATAAAAATAGTAGTGCCATTATCAATACCCTCTTTTGCATCGATTTTTATCTTACAATTTTTATGGGTATGGAATGATTTGCTTGTTGGTTTAGTTTTTTTAGACAAACATCCAAGTGAAATTATTTTAACAGCAAAGTTAAAAGAGCTTCTTGGATCGAGAGGAGAAAATTGGGAAATTTTAACAACAGGTGCCTTTGTATCAATGACGGTCCCTTTATTTATTTTCTTTTCTCTTCAAAGATATTTTATTAGAGGACTTGTAGCAGGATCAGTAAAAGGCTAATGATAATAGGTAAATAAATTATGGGAAAAAGAATTGTAATAATAGGAGCAGGAAGCACTAACTTTGGTTTGAAGATAATCGGAGACTTTTATAAGTCTCAAATCCTTAAGGGATCTACTATCGTTCTCCACGATATAAGGCCCGAGGCAGTTGAAAAAACAAGGACAATTGCTGAAAATTATAAAGAAAAACTTCAGGTAGACTTTCAAATTGAAGCTACCACTTCAAGAGAAGAAGCTCTCAAAGGTGCTGATTTTTGTTTAATCTCTATTGAAGTTGGAAATAGATTTGAACTCTGGGAACAAGATTGGGGGGTACCAGTTGAGTATGGTTTTAAACAAATATATGGAGAAAACGGAGGGCCCGGAGGTCTATTTCATGCTTTAAGAATAATACCGGTGATCATAGAAATTTGTGAGGATATAGAAAAGATTTGCCCGAACGCCGTTGTATTTAATTACTCGAACCCCATGCAAAGAATATGTCATGCTCTTACCACAAAATTTCCAAATCTAAATATAATTGGCTTATGCCATGAAATTCATTCTATGGAAAGACAATTGCCAACGTTGCTCGATACCAACCTCGACAATATAGAATTTGAAGCAGGAGGGCTAAATCATTTTAGTATCCTATTGGATGTCAAATATAAAGACTCCAAAAAAGATGGATATCCTATTATTCGAGATAAATTTAATAGCTACTACTCTAACTTAATTAATGATCATGAGGGTTTTGAGTCAGACCCTGGCGCTGAAAGAGGAGTCTTCTTTGAGTTATTTAAAAAATATTCTTACCTTCCCATTACAACAGACAGTCATGTCGGAGAATACATGCAATGGGCTTTCAGCGTGGCTGATCACGAAGGAATTTCAGATTTTTATAAAAAATATAAAAATAGATGTTTAAATTTTTATGAAGATGACTTTTTGTATGGAAGGTTTTTTGATAATAGCAAACCAAAACTAGATGAGAGAGTTGTGCCAATTATTGAAAGTATTATTGAAGATGACAATAGACTTGAACATGCAGTAAATATCCCAAATAATAATTTTATTGAATATTTACCAAATGATATAGTAGTGGAAGTGCCAGCTGTTATTAACAAAAAAGGTGCGAATGGAAAAAAACTAGATAATTATCCTAAAACATTTGGCGCTCTTTTAAATTCGCAAACAGGAGTCATACAATTAACAACAGAGGCAATTTTAAATAAATCAAAACACGGTGCGTATTTAGCTCTTTTGTCAGATCCTATTGTTGATGATGCAATTAAGGCTGAGAAACTCTTAAATACTATGATTAATAAACAATCAAAATTTTTAGGATATTTAAACTGATGGCAGATATAGAACTCAGCTCAATTAATAAATTCTTTGGAAAAACCCATGTAATAAAGGATTTTTCACTCAATATTAAAAGTCAATCATTTACAACACTTGTTGGGCCCTCTGGGTGTGGAAAGTCGACATTATTACGGATGATAGCTGGGTTAGAAGAAACTAATTCGGGAAAAATATCAATTGGTGGAGAAGAAGTAAATAACCTCCCACCTAAAGAAAGAAATATTGCCATGGTTTTTCAATCTTATGCTCTTTATCCCCATATGACTGTTTTTGATAATATGGCATTTGGACTGAAATTAGAAAAAAGGCCTAAAGATGAAGTTAAAGATAGAGTACATGAGGCTGCAAAAATTTTACAAATTGAAGATTATCTTCTAAGAAAGCCTAAACAGCTATCAGGAGGTCAAAGACAAAGAGTTGCTATTGGTAGAGCAATAACTAGAAAACCTAAAGTCTTTTTATTTGATGAACCTTTATCTAATTTAGATGCCGCTTTAAGAGTTCAAATGAGAATTGAATTAGCAAAATTACATGACCACTTGGATGCAACAATGGTTTATGTGACTCATGACCAAACTGAGGCAATGACTTTATCTGATGAGATTGTTGTGTTAGATCAAGGTGAGATTTCTCAACAAGGTAAGCCTATAGAATTATATAATAACCCAAAAAATTTATTTGTTGCAGGTTTCATTGGTTCTCCAAAGATGAATTTTGTAAATGCTAAAATTTCATCAATAGATCAAAATAAAGTTGAAATTAATATTTTAGGTTCAAAGATTACAATTTCAAAAACAATTAACTCAAATGAAAATACTGATATTATTTTTGGAATTAGACCTGAGGATATAATTATTACTGATAGCTCAGATTATGACTTCCAAGGTAAAGCGTTCGTTGTGGAAAAATTAGGCTCCAATACTTTTATTTATTTAGATAATGAAGGTGATCCAATAGTAGTTGAAGCATCAGGAGATAGTTTAATTAAAGTTGGTGATGATGTTAAAATTAAATTTGATTTAAACAAAACAAATTTGTTCAATTCTAGTAATAAAATAAGAATTGATTAACTTATCTATTCTTCAAGACTTTCCAAAAGATTTTAAATTTGGAGTTGCTACTTCCTCTTATCAGATTGAAGGAACGATGTACGGTAATTGTGGTAGATCAATTTGGGACGATTTTGCTGAGAGAAAATTAAATGGCATTGATGGGAAACTTGCTTGTAATCATATTGAATATTTCAAAGAGGATATTAAACTCATAAAAGACGCGGGTTTTAAGGCCTATCGTTTCTCATTTGCTTGGCCTAGATTATTTCCAGACAACAATAAAGATGTCAATTTAAAGGGTGTGGATTTTTACAAGCAATTATTAGAAGAAATAAATAATTCTGATTTAGAGGCTTTCCCAACAATTTATCATTGGGATCTTCCCATAAGATTTCAAAAAATTAAAGGTTGGGAAGATCAAGAAACCTGTAAGCATTTTGGCGATTTATCTTTTTTCATATCAAAAACATTTGGAGATCAATTTAAAAAAATTTCAACCATTAATGAGCCTTGGTGTGTTTCTTGGTTAAGTCATTATTTAGGAGAGCATGCGCCAGGTATTAAAAATATTCAATCAGCTGCTAAAACTATGCATAATATTTTATTTGCACATTCGCAATCTGTTGAAGCATTAAGGTCATGTAATGATCATCAGATCGGAATAGTTTTAAATAATCAATTTGGTCAACCTATAGATAGTAATGAAGAAAATATTCAAGCAACAAAACTGTTTGATGAAATTCATAATAGATGGTTTTCCGATGCTATCTTTAAAGGTAAATATCCAGAATTAGCTTTATCCATCCTAGAAAAATTCCTCCCAGAAAATTACAAAACACAATTAGAATTAATATCTTCACCAATTGACTGGATAGGATTGAATTATTACACCCGGTCTTTAATCAAATACAAAAAATCAGATGATGGTGTCAATTATGAATGTAATAGTGGGACGCTAAAAAAAACAGATATGGGGTGGGAATTTTATCCTGAGGGATTGAGCTACTTTATTAAAAGAATTAATAAAGAATACGATAATAATATTCCAATCTATATTACAGAAAATGGGATGGCTAATAATGACAAATTATCTTTAGGAAATAGTATTAAAGATCATGATAGAATAGAATTTTTCAATATACACTTAAAAGAGGTGTTAGATTGCGTGAATGAAAAATTACCAGTCAAAGGGTATTTTGCTTGGTCATTACTTGATAACTATGAGTGGGCCTTTGGTTACTCAAAAAGATTTGGTTTAGTTTTTACTGATTTCCAAAACTTTAAGAGAATACCCAAAAATTCTTATTATGAATTTCAAAAATACTTGAAATAAGTCTCTACCTTATACTTCTTCCACCATCTACTGGTATTGTCAAACCCGTCATAAAAGATGCACTCTCACTTGCTAAAAAATATATTACATTGGCCACTTCTTTTGGTTTGCCAACCCTTCCTATGGGATGGTTTTCTCTCATTCTTTTTTGATACTCTTTCAGTGATAAATCTTTTTTAAAGGAAGCCAACATTGGTGTTTCAATGGCCCCTGGAGCAACAGCGTTTACTCTGATTTTATTTTTTGTTAAATCCAGAGCAAGTGACGCTGTAAAAGATATTACCGCACTTTTAGAAGTCGCGTATGCCAACATATTTTTTGCTCCTCTAATACTGTTTATTGATGCAACATTTATAATTGAAGAATTTTTAGCTTTTTTAAGAAAGGGTAAAATATACTTACAAGCAAAAAAGGTACCTGTTACGTTATTATTGAGATGGTATGACCAATCACTCATAGACGTGGTCTCTAAATTTCCACTCAATCTGACACCTGCACTATTCACTAAGACATCAATTTTTTTAAATTTTTTTTTAATATACAGAGCTAGATTTTCCCAATCCTTATTCTTAGTAATATCAATGCGATGATATTCAATATCTTTAGTATTTTTGTTATTATTATTTTTAAGGTAAGTACAAATAACTTTGTATCCGTTATCTAAAAAAATTTTAGATGTACTTTTTCCTATACCTGACTCAGCGCCTGTTATTAAGACAACTCTTTTTTTAGATGTCAAAAATTAAACACCCTTACGCTGTTTGCTCTTTCCAGACTCAAAATCCTCAAGGGCACTTTTATTATTATCAGTAATTGGATCTTGTAATGTGGGACTTTCCCAAAATGCAGTCCCCTCTAACCATTCATAACCATGAGTTTTAATTGTAATAACATAAGTTTTATCTGAGTCTTTGGCTCTTTTATAGGCTGCCTCTAACTCTGAGGTTGAGCTTACAGTCTCTGCATTAGCTCCCATACTTTTTGCGTGATTTTCAAAATCTACAAATTTAAGGTTGGTAGCTCTAGCGGCACGAAGATTACAAATGTATTCTTTTCCTCCTTTAGCTAATTGAAGGCGATTAATGACCATATGCCCTCCATTATCACATACTATAATAATGAGCTTTTGATCATAGATAACTGAACTATATATATCTGTATTGTTTAATAAGTAAGAACCATCACCAACAAATACCACTACATCTTGATCGGGTTTAGCCATTTTAATTCCTAGTGCGCCTGAAATTTCATATCCCATACAACTAAAGCCCCACTCAGTTTCAAAGGTATTAAGTTGCTTTGGTTTCCAAACTTGTACAACTTCTCCAACAAGTCCCCCTGCTGCTGTTACTACAATATCACTTGGATCTGAATTTCTATAAACTGCACCTACCGCGTGAGCATAGGAGGGTTCCTCTTGATTGGTGGGTCCACTTTGTTTTTCAACATAAGCATCCCATTCATTCTTTTCCTTAATTGCTTTTTTGTACCAGTCATCAGGAGCTTTCCAATCACCAAGAGCTTCAGATATTTTCTGAAGACCTACTTTAGCATCGCTTATAACAGGGGTTGCTAAATGTTTAGTAGTGTCGTATCGAGCTGTATTTACGGAAACTAATTTGAAATTAGGATTTTCAAAATTTGCCCATGAGCCTGTTGTAAAATCTGCGAGCTTTGTACCAATGGCTAAAGCTAAGTCGGTATCTTTAGATAAACTATTTGATGAGCCTTCTCCTAACGCACCAACCGCACTAATATAATACGGATCATCTTTAGTCATACAACCAATACCCATTACCGTTGATGTGACAGGAATGTTATGTTTTTTTGCAAATTTTGAGAGTTCTTGCTCTGCTTCAGAGTAGAGAACACCTCCTCCCGAAATAATAATAGGTTGTTTTGAGTTTTTTATTTTTTCGACCGCTTGATTGATCTGACTTGGATCTGGATGAACTCTTCTTATCTCGTGTACTTTTTCTTCGAAAAATACTTCAGGGTAATCAAATGACTCTCCTTGAACATCTTGTGACATTGCAATAGTTGCTGGTCCACAGTCAGAGGGGTCAAGCATAACTTGGATAGCCTGAGGAAGAGAAGCAAGAATTTGTTCTGGTCTTGTAATTCTATCGAAATACTTTGAAACAGGTTTAAAAGCATCATTTGCAGTTTCAATAGGTGAGTTGAAATTTTCAACTTGTTGCAAAACAGGATCAGGAAATCGACTAGCAAAAGTATCTCCTGGTAATAACAATATTGGAAGTCGATTGCTAAGAGCTACTGCTGCAGCTGTAACCATGTTTGTTGCCCCAGGGCCTACTGATGAGGTGGCAATAAAGATTTGTTTTCTTCTCATGGCTCTAGCATATCCAATACCAGTCAAAGCCATACTTTGTTCATGATGACCTCTAAAGCCAGGAAGGTCAGACTGGAACTCTTCCATTGCTTGGCCTAAACAAGCAACATTACCATGCCCATAAATAGCAAATGCTCCTGGGAATAGTGGAGCTTTCTTACCATCAATGATAGTTTTTTGAGCAATTAAATATTTAAACAGTGCGTGAGCACAAGACAATTTAATGGTTTTCATTATTCCTCCAAAAAACTTAACCATTAAAGATATTACACGATAGAAAGATAATTTGAATGAAAAACCTTTTAAAATTCGCACTTTTTTGACATAACTTTGAATCAAGAGAAAATATGAAAGTTGCTGTACTAGGTAAAGTTGACCAAAAAGGCTTATCGTTTTTGAAAGAAAATGAATTCAAAGTCATTGAAATTGAGAGTTTTGAAATACAAAACTTAAAAAAACAATTAAAAGATGTTGATGGAATTTTATTAAGAACTACAAAACTTGATAAAGAAATTTTAGAACATTGTGACAATTTAAAAATCATATCAAGACATGGAGTTGGTTACGATAACGTTGATCTTGATTTTCTCAATGATAATAAAATTGCGCTTTGCATTACATCTACTTCTAATGCTGTTAGTGTTGCTGAACATGTATTATCATTTTTCATTTATTTAACAAAAAAATTATCTCTATCAGATAGTCTGGTTAAAGAAGGTAATTTTGAAAAAAAATCTGAATTACCAAATTTTTTTGAATTGTATAAAAAGAAAGTACTTATTATTGGTTTTGGTAGAATAGGAAAAGAAGTTGCTAAGAGATGTCTCGGATTTGATATGGAAGTATATGTATATGATCCTTTTTTAGATAATGAAATAATAATAAGAAATCAATGTATACCGATTGAGAAAAACAAAGGTTTAGCTATAGCTGATTTTATTACTATCCATTTACCATTAAATGGAGATACTAAGAACTTTATCTCCCAAACAGAATTAAATCTGATGAGGAAAAACTCTATTCTTGTTAATACATCGAGAGGTGGAATCGTTAACGAAAATGACTTATGTATAGCATTAGAGTCAAAAAAAATTCAAGGTGCAGGAATGGATGTGTTTGTATCTGAGCCGCCTGAGTCCAATCATCCATTTTTTAAGTTAGATAATATTTTGCTGACACCGCACAACGCTGCATTAACATTAGAATGTAGGGAAAGAATGTCCTTAGAAGCTTCACAAAATATCGTTTTTTTCTTGAAGAACATGAGTGAATTAAATGTCGAGAATTTAGTGAATAAAAAATATTTATAAAAATCAAAAATCAGCTAAAAGTTGCTTTAAACCTTGAGTTCCTGTTTTAATTTTATAGAGATTACCGTCAGCACTGTCGTTAATTGGATCTGCTCTTAAAGAGGTCACATAAAGACATGATAAATCAGAATTTCCAAATGTTACACAAGTAGGTGTGCTAGTAGGGAGATCAATTTTTTCAATGATTTTGCCATTTTTTGTATCAATACATATAATACATTTTCCCCTAACCCTTGCTGACCAATAGTTGTCATCAATATCCAAAGTGGCACCATCTGGTTCTCCAACATCTTTGAAAATCATATTTGACTCTAATTTATTTAGTTTTTTAAAATCTTGATTGTAGCTAAATTTTTGTATCCGACCAGTTGGGGTGTCTGCAAAATACATAATATTATCCTTTTGAGAGAAGGCTAGTCCATTAGAGACAGTAATATTTGATAAGAGATGAGTTAAGGACAAGTCTGGAGCAAGTCTGTAAAGATTTGCAATAGGTTTTCTATTTAATTTATCTGGATCTTCATTATAAGTCCCAAATACAATTCCACCATATGGATCTACTTTTGCATCATTTATTCGTGTCTTTTTAGTACTAACTTCAACGTCACATATTTTTTCAAAAGATGAAAAATTTTGATTAGAAATTGCAATAAACTTTGGAAATCCAATTATAAATCCATCTTTTTTTCTTGGTAAAATAAAACCAGCTCTATCTGGTAAATTAAATTTAAAGCTTTGATTACTCTCATCAAGTTTCCAAATTGTTTTACCTTCGATATCTGTCCAAATTAAGCAATTTTCTTTCCAGTCCCAAAAACAACTTTCTCCAATATGGTTTTTACAGTCTAGAGCTATTGAAACCTTATTTATATTCATCTCAAAATAATCTTTATTTAGAACATAGAGAATAGTTAGGGTTTAAGAACAAATAAATTTGAGTCTCTTTCATCTGCGATAACATATATATTGCCTTGTTGATCTATCTCTAAATCTCTTACTCTTCCAATTTTATCTTTAAAAATTATCTCCTCTTTAACAAATTTATTATCTTTTCTGTGTAAAACAGAAAGGTATTGATATTTTAGTGAAGATACTAAGAGTGAATTTTCCCACTCTGGAAAAGCATCTCCATGATAAAATTTAATACCACTAACTGCTATTGATGGCACCCAAATAAAATCAGGTTTTATAAATCCAGGCTCCCACGCATTACCGTCACCTATTTTAGTCCCTGAGTAATTGGTTCCACCCCAACCTATTTTTTTCCAACCATAATTTGATCCACTTACAACTTTTCCTATGAAGTCGCCTCCTTTAGGTCCATGATTAGATATATAAATTGAATTTGTTTGAGGATCCAATGTCATCCCTTGAGGGTTTCTAACACCAATTTGGTATAACTCAGGTAACCAGTTATTGCCTGAAATGAAAGGATTATCATCTGGTAATTCCCCATTTTTGTGAATTCTGATTATGGCACCAATAGAGTTTGAAAAGTCTTGGGCAATCATACCCTTGCCTCTTTCCCCTATACTAGCATAAAGATAATCATCAAGAATTTCTATTCGTGAACCAAAATGCTTACCATTACTGAAGTATGGTAATGCTTCATAAATAAGTTGTTCATTTATGAGGATATTGTTTTTAAGCTCAGCGCGATAAATGGCAGTAGTGTATTTACCATTTTTTTTAATAGAACCAGTGACCCATATAATATTTTTATCACTTACTATATCTAGAAGTCCTCCTTGTCCATGTTGAACAAAGGGAATTTTATGATCAATTTTTATTTTTGTATAATCATTTGTGTTAACAAGATAAATTTCACCTGATTTTTGCGTGATCAATAACTGATTTTCCGTCCAGCTCATACCCCAAGGATTGTTTAAAGATACTGGTGTTTTCTCTAAGGTTATAGAATACGTGTGTGCACTAAAAAATAATAGACAAAATGTAAATAAAAAAGTTTTTTTAAATGAGTTTATTATCTTCATATATGCAGCAATGTTCTGCTGGTAATTTTAGAATAACTTTTTCTGACGGTATGTCTAATTCTCTTTTAACTTTTGCTTTTATTTTAAATGAATCAAAAGACGCTGTAATAAGTTTATAATTTCCAAAATCTTCGACTTCGATTACGTCAGCTTCTAATGAATTATCACTATGTTCATTTTCAACTGTAATATACTCAGAGCGAATTCCTAGTTTTAGATTTTCCGATTTAGAATTGTTTATATTAGTTTGAACTTTGAGTGAATTAACACCTATACTAATTTCATTTTTAGAACTTGCGGAACATTCATATAAATTCATTGCAGGTGAACCAATAAAATAACCAACAAATGTTGTTTGAGGTCTCTCAAAAAGGTCCTTTGGTGATCCTGCCTGCACAACTTCACCTTGATCCATAACTATAATATTATCTGCAAATGTCATAGCCTCATTCTGATCATGAGTTACATATATCAATGTTGTCTTGTACTTATCATTTATTTCTTTTAATTTTCTTCTGAGACGAAATTTTAAGTCAGGATCAATAACTGTCAGTGGTTCATCCATTAATATAGCAGCTACATCCTCCCGAACTAAACCTCTTCCAAGAGAAATCAATTGCTTTTGATCTGCTGTTAATCCTTTTGCTCGATTGTTCAAATAATCTTGCAAATTCAATATTTCTGCGACCTCTTTGACTTTCCTTTCTATTTGATCCTCAGGAAACTGTCGGCATTTTAAGGGAAAAGCAAGATTTTCGAATACTGTCATTGTTCCATAAATTACAGGGAATTGAAACACTTGGGCGATGTTTCTTTCTTCAGTAATCATTGAGGTTACATCTCTTTCATCGAAAAATACTTTTCCATGAGATGGGTTCACTAAACCACTCATAATATTTAACATTGTTGTCTTTCCACAACCTGAGGGACCAAGTAGTGCGTAACGTCCACCATCTGCCCAAGAAAGAGACATTTCTTTCAAAGCAAATATTGGGTTGCTTGCATTGGGCTCGTATGTGTGTGCAATGTTTTCTAAAATTATTTTAGCCATTATTGTTGATAGGGAGAGTGTCGGAGATCCCCTGACTCCTCAAACAAATAAATTTTTGATTTATCAAAATTAATTTTTACAACCTCATTTGTATTATAGGTTTTTACCTCTTCAATTGTGGCAACACATTTTAAATTTTTATTACGTAAGTGAAGAAAAGTCTCTGAACCTGATATTTCAGAAATTTCTACATCAAAAGCAAAACCTTGATCATCAAGATATATATCTGTGGCTCTAATGCCCACTAAATACTTTCCGTTAGGTACAGACTTGAGTTCATCAGGGATTTGGATTTGAACGCTATCATTCATAATCAAAGAATTATCTTGTATAAGACATTTATTGATATTCATTGCAGGGTCATTAGTAATTTCAGCAACTTTAGCAGTTGCAGGATTTTCAAATACATCTTTAGCTGTACCTGTCTGAAGTATTTTACCTTCATCAATTACAATAATATCGCCATTGAGTTGCATCGCCTCTAAAGGATCTGTGCTAGCATAAATTAAAATTGAGTTTGACTCGTCAGATACATTAAAAAGTTTTTTAAATTCCTCTCGAAGGCCCTCTCTCAATTTGTAATCAAGGTTAACGAGAGGTTCGTCTAATAAAAGTATTTTAGCTTTTTTTGCTAAAGACCTTGCGAGAGCTACTCTTTGTTGTTGTCCACCAGATAGTTCTTGAATTTTTCTTGACTCAAAACCGATTAAACCAACTTTTTCCATTGCTTCTTGAACTTCTTTTTCAATAAGATTTTCATCCATTTTCCTTTGTTTAAGTGGGAAAGCGACGTTATCTCTGACATTTAAATGCGGATAATTTATAAATTGTTGATACACCATAGCTACATTTCTTTTCCAAACAGGAATTGATAAAAAATCTGTATCTTCAAAATTTATAGATCCCGAGTCAGGTGTTTGAAGACCAGCAATAGTTTTCAAAAGTGTGGTTTTACCTGATAAAGTTCTACCTAATATCGTGTACATTTTTCCTGAGTCAAATCTCAAACTAATATCATTTAAATGATATTCCTCTGTTGGTTTAAAAGAAATATGATTGAGCATTAAAGACATTATTTTAAAGCTCCAGATAAATTGCCCTTTGATAAATAACGCTCTACAATAAACGCCACGATTATTAACGGTGCAACAGATACAAGTGCTGCTGCAGATAAGCTCCACCAAGGTGTAATTGAAGAATTTAATGCTACAATTTTGACTGGCAACAACTGTACTTTTGTAAAGGTTAATATAAAAGCAAAGAAAAAATCAATCCAACCAAATATAATACAAAACAAACCTGCTACTAACATACCTGGAACTGAATTAGGGAGAACGACTTTAAAAAAAGCTTGAAATGGATTGCATCCATCAATTAAAGCTGTTTCATCAATTTCTCTGGGAACACGATTAAAAAAATCAACCATAATCCAAACAGCAATTGGCATTAATAAAACAATATAAACTAGAATTAAACCAGCGAGACTATCTAGAAGCCCTAAGGAGCTTAAAAAAATAAAAAAAGGAATTGACAATACAACAGGTGGCATAATTCTTTGGGATATAAAAAAGAACGTAATATCATTATTTTTAACAATTCCAGCTTTGAAGGTGTAACGAGATAAAGCGTATGCAGCTAATGTGCCTAAAACAATGCTGATCAAACTTGCTGTAAGTGTAACAAAAATACTATTGAAATATGGTCCGATAATATTTATTCCACCTTGGGAACCAGGCTTAAATAAAACACTCCATCCATCTAACGTTGGTTCAAACTGCAACCAAGGGATATATGTCGCTCCACCTGTCACTGAATTAAAATCCTTAAAAGAGGTTGATATGGCCCAAAGAAAAGGCGCTATAACAAAGCAAGCCCATAGTACAACAAAGAAATATTTCAAAAATGTATATAATTTAGGCATTTTATTCTCTCATCAAAACCTTCGTTAAGACTTTAACAATAATTGTCAAACTTATGATCATGATAATAAGGTACGTAAATGAGGCGGTTGCGGCGTATCCCATTTGGAATTCGCGAAGCCCTTTTATGAAAATGAAAAAGCTAGATGTTTCCGTAGACGTGCCCGGACCACCGCTTGTCAAAACAAAAACTGTATCCATAATTTTAGAAGCTTCAATAAGTCTTATTATTATTGCACCAATAGATATGGGTGCCATCAAGGGAAAAGTGACATATATAAATTTTTTAAATGGGGAGGCGCCATCAACAGCTGCTGCTAAAAAAGGCTCTTTAGGTAAACTTAAAAGTCCAGCCAACATTAATAGGAACATAAACGATGTCCACTGCCAAACTTCTACTACAATAATGGAAACTTTTGCTAAACCAGGACTAGATAACCATGGAGGCTGTACTCCAAAAATACTCAGAAAATCATTTAAAGGCCCTAGTGACTCATGAAAAAAAGTTCTCCAAATAACAGTCATAATTACTGGAGTAGTCATCATAGGAATGAGAAACAATACTCTAAAAAATCTTTTAAACTTAATGTCCTTCCAGACCATATGAGCCAAAGCAAACCCAATTATATATTGAAGAAAAACCGTAGTTATTGCTAAAAAACTTAATCTAAAGAATGACTGCCAAAAGCGTGGGTCATCAGTAAATAATCGAATATAATTTTTAAGACCTATAAAATCTAATCCAGGATTAAAACTATTCCATCCTGATAAACTTAATCTTACAGTAAAAATTATTGGAAATATTAGTATACCAATTAAAACTATTAAACCGGGAAGTAAAAATACATATTTATGTTTAAAGTTCATTCAGTAATAAATATTTTATAAAATTAATCTTTGGAGTGATCGCTCAGTATTATGAGCGATCACTAAGTTAAATCAAATTAATAATTTATAATTCGTTATCTTCCATTTTGACACCAACAGCGTATGCATCTCTAACGTTATCAGCACCAACTCTATCGAGAATTGATACCCACTCAGCATAAACTTCGTCAAGTGCCTCTTGAGGAGATAATTGTCCTGCTAAAGCTTTTGCCGTTCCAGTTGCTAATGCACTGTTGAACTCAAAAGTACCAGGAACTCTTAATGGAAATACTCTGTTAGTGCTTTTTTCCATATCAGCAAGTGTGTCGACATATGATTGAGCAATGTCTGCATCCCAACCAATTTGTGTCCAAACATCAGCTTTAAAGTCCTCTTCCATGAATGGGTTCACACCAAATCGACCAATTCCGATATCTGCTTGGTGATTAGCTCCATTTGCAAAGAAGCAAAGATAATCAAAAGCGACATCTTTATTTTCTGACTTTCCTGCAACACCAACTGCCCATCCCCATACGAAGAAAGGAGCTTGATTGTATCTTGCTTCCCAGGCACCCATCCCTCTGTTCCAAACTTTTTCGGCACCAGGAAGTTGTGCGGCACCAACTTGGTTTGCAATTGGACTATCTGGTTGCATTGCTGCTACAAAAGCATCGTCCCATGAGAAACTAAATAAGGTCTGGCCTCCACCAAAAGAGTTAATTTCATCTCCTAGACCAAAGTTAATTCCTCCAGGTGGTACATAGTTAACTGCATCAACCCAATCTGTGAGAGCTTCAACAAATCCAGGGTTATTAATTAATGGTTCCATGGTTTCTAAATCAAAGAAGAAACCTCCTGGGGTACTCTCATTTTTGGCGTAAGCAACTGAACGAGAATAGAAAGCGGCATACATAAGGTCATCTTTTTTCATAACCTCAGCAGAACCATATTCTAGCTCTCCGTCGCCATCCCAGTCCCAACCATTAAAGTAAGAAGCCATTTCTCCGTACTCTTTCCAAGTTGTTGGAACTTTTAATTCCTTACCTGTATCAGCTTTATACTTAGCTTGCATCTCAGGATTATCGATGACGTCTTTTCTATATTTTAAATAGTGTCTGTCACCATCAACCGGATACTGATACATAACACCGTCCCATGAAGCGATAGCCTTATGTGAGGCTGATACACCATCCATTTGGTCCACATATTCTTGTGGCACAGGCGCTAAATATCTTTTCCAGTCATTGATAAAGTTTGAAAAACCAAAGACGATATCATATGGAGCCTGACCAGCTTGGAAAGGAACCATTGCCTTTGAGTAAAGGTCACCAGCAGGAGTATGTGTTACTTCTACTTTAGCACCTGTTAATTTTTCAAACTGCTCAGCGTGAAGAGCGGTTGGCTCTCCCATAACAGGGATAGCGTGTGTATTTATAGTAAGTGTTCTTCCGCTATAGTCTTTTTGAGACATAGACTCATAAGAACACATTCCAGGAATATCTCCTGTAGCAGCGATGTGTGGAAATTGATCTCCCCACTTGTCTGCATGTGCAACTTGGCTGCCTATCAAGAGGACAGACGCCAAGGCGCTTATCAAAGTTTTAAGTTTCATATATTTCCCTCCCTTAATACTTCGTTTTTTGCTCAGAACTAAATCTGATAACAAACTTTTTATGGTACTAATACTGCTCTTCCTTTTACAAGACCGTTATTAAGATCATGCAGAGCTTTATTGGCTTCGCTAAGCTTGTACTCCTGCATGGACAACCTTACTAGGTCTTTATTCGCTAATTCCATTAACTCATAAAGTTCGGACCATGTACCAATTAAATTTCCTATGATATTTCTCTCAGAAATAATCATATCAACCGATTTGATTTTAATATCTTCTCCGTAACCAACTATATAATAAGAACCAGTGTTTTTAGTCATACTAAGACCCATTGAAGTTGAACCTTTTTCTCCCACCATATCGATGACTGCCTCAGCACCAAGACCTTTGGTTAATTCCATAACTCTCTCTACTTCATTGCCATCAATTAAAACACCATGATCTCCACCAAGAGGCATAGCATGCTTAAGTGCAGTTTCAGATTTTTCTACAATAATTATATTCGCAGCACACATTGCTTTTAAACATTGGATAGCTATGTGACCCAAACCACCAGCACCTATTACAACACAGTTCTCACCTGGTAAAAGATGTCTTGTTGCTTTTTTTGCAACACGATATGCTGTTAAACCGGCATCAGAAAATGGTGCAACATCCTTAGGGGTTAATGTATTCGGAATCTTGATAAGATTTCTTACACTTGTTTTTAATAATTCAGAGTATCCACCTTCTTTAACATTTAATCCTGGAAAAATTCCGTTCTCGGCGTGAGTGTCTAGACCTTTTCTACAACTTAAACAAGTGCCATTGGTTCCAGAGATAATTGGATGGAGAATAACTGAGTCACCTTTTTTAAATCCCTCTACATCACTTCCAACTTCCTCAATCCATCCAGCGTTTTCGTGACCCATTACGCATGGTAAAAGTTTATCATCAGGGTCCTGAATATGTCTCCACTCACCTTCGATGACATGTAAATCTGTTCTGCAGACGCCTGCTGCTCCAATTTTAACAATGACGTCAGATGCCTTTTCAAGTTTTGGGTTTGGAACTTCTTCTTCCTTTACCCAAACGTCCTGTTTCATCTCAGGGTCATAGCTATGTAATACTTGTGCTTTCATCAATTCCTCCCAAAAATTACATTTATTTAACTATAAAAAGTCCACAGATCCAATGTTCAAAATTGATGCATACTCTTGTTTAAAAGAAAAAAATCAAAAAATTGTCCATTTTTTGAACAATCTTAGAAGTTGTAATAATTTTATGAAATTGCTAATTTTCAAAAATGCAATCTTACAGACAATTAATTGAAAGAACTCGTCTTTTGGAAAAGGATAGAAACATATCCTTAGATTTTACAGATAAAAAAATTGTTGATAGTTGGATTAGGTGTTTTGAAAATGGTTTAAGTCCTGAGAGAAATTCTATTGAAAGTGTTATAAGTGCATCAAAATTAAATGAACTCCAAGATGAGTATAACGATATCAGAGGTTTTATTTTACCAGAATTAGAACTTCTTCATTCCCAAATTGCTGGAACAAACTTTATGGTTGCTTTTGCGAACAACGATGGAGTTGTTCTCGACACACTTTATGATAATGAATTTTATAATAGTAAAGCAAGAAAGGTTGTTATACCTGGTTCAGTTTGGAAAGAAGAGTATAGAGGAACGAATGGGTTAGGATTAACACTTAAAACAAAGTCTGCATCAATAGTTGCTGGAGGTGAGCATTTTTTTAATGAACATTGTCACCTCTCCTGTTTTGCAAGTCCAATTTTTGACCATAACCAAAATATTGTTGGTATAATAGACGCTTCAACTGACACATCATCAAGACAAGATCATACTTTGGCTCTAGTTAAACTATCTGCAAAATCTGTAGAACAGAAATTATTTTTGAATTCATTTCAGCACACTAACATTTACTCTTTTCACCCAAGAAGCGAATACCTGAATACAAACAGTATAGGTTTGATTGCTGTTAATGATGATGGAGAAATAGAAGGAGTAAATTCTAACGCAAGAGTTATGCTAAGTGGTATTTTTAAAGATACAACAAATGATTTTTTTAATATCTTTACTACTCCATATCATAAAATTGCTTATGATTTAAATTTAGATAAAGTTTTAAAAGTAAAAGATTGGTTGGGCTCAAGTCTTTTTATTAAGCTATTCCAAAGACAGGTATCAAATTATAATAGGGTAAATAATAATTTAAAACAGCCATATAAGCCTTGTGTTAATTGCGAAGGATCTGCAATTAAAGAAAAGCAGTGTATCCTTATTCAAAAAACATATAAGCAAACTGGCGAAAAAGTTAGCAGTGTTTCAAGAACTTTAAATATCTCGAGAACGACTGTTTATAAGCATTTATCTTAGTTATTTTACGCCAAGTTTTTTTTGTAAGTCACTAGAAGAGGTAGTGTACCTAAACACGTATTTCTTATCACTATGACAGTATTCAAACATTTTTTTTGCTGCAAGAGCTGCTTCATGAAAGCCACTTAAAATTAACTTTAATTTACCAGGGTATATACAAATATCTCCAACAGCAAAAACTCTTGGAACAGAAGTTTCAAAATTCTCAGTATTAACTGATATTAAATTATTTTCTAAATTTAAGCCCCAATCTGCTATTGGGCCTAATTCTATTTTTAATCCAAAAAACGGAAAAATGGCGTCAATATCACTTAGTGTTGTCCCATCATCAAGTGTCACTGTGACTTTACCGTTATCATTTTTTTCAACCTTTTTTAAACTTCCCATGTTGAAGTTTACATCGCCTTTATCAACTAAAGACATAACTTTATTTACAGAGTCTTGAACTCCTTTAAATTCTTTTCTTCTGTGGACCAAAGAAACTTTTTTGGCTATTCCTTGAAATCCCATAACATAATCAAGCGCAGAGTCACCACCGCCAATTATTAAAATATTCTTATCTTGAAAATCAGATCTTTTTTTAACAGAGTAAAAAATATTTTTATTTTCTAGCTCCTGAGAGCCCTCTGCAGGAAGTTTTCTTGGAACAAAACTACCAGCCCCCGCTGCAATCACAAGAGACTTGCATTTAATGGATGTGCCCTTATCGGTTTCAACTAAAATATCATTATCATTTAAAGATATTTTAGAGGTTAATTGATTGAGATGATAAGAGGGATTGAAAGGCTCAGCCTGTTTTATTAAATCATCGGTTAGTTCTTGGCCAGTAATAGCAGGCCTACTTGGAATATCATATAAATTTTTATCAGGATATAATTCTGCGCACTGACCTCCTATTTTATCAAGATTGTCGATTAAATGAGCCTTCATATCTAAAAGACCCAATTCAAAAACTTGAAAGAGACCACATGGACCAGCGCCTATAATAACTACGTCTGTTTCGTGGCTTCCACCTGATTTAATGATATTAGTCATGTCTTATTATTATAATAAATGTTACTTGAGTTAGATTATTTGTTTCTTTTGTAAATATCAAAAACCATTATCGATATTGTTGAAACTGCGACAAATATCTAATAAAAGCGAGGTTTCTTAAGTCATATTTATAAACTAACCAGTAAACTCTATTATGGTAATCAATGCATTTCTAGTTTAAAAAAAAACTAGGAGAAATAAGGTGGGGGCAAAAAAGTCAGATTTTTTTGATTCAAGAGATAAATATTTATCATTTGTAAATTCTACCAACGAAAAAAGTCGAATAGCTTTTCAATTAGCGAGATATTTAAAAAATTCAAAAATTACTAAAGATTCATTTAGAATTTTTGATGCTGGGACAGGAGATGGCTCGGTTATCTGCACATTGCTATCGGCTGTTCATGACAAATTTCCAGAAGATCCAATTATAGTTGTTGGAA
Organism: uncultured Alphaproteobacteria bacterium; assembly: GCA_902617355.1. Classification (GTDB taxonomy): domain Bacteria; phylum Pseudomonadota; class Alphaproteobacteria; order HIMB59; family HIMB59; genus HIMB59. Next base: position 68,771 of record CACMWK010000001.1, read on the forward strand.
AAGAAATTAGTATTGATGATATTAACAGTCTTCTAAATTATCTTGGTTATAGATTTTTTGAACATAAGAATTTAGTTTTCTGTATAACAAATGCATCCTACAGAGAAATTAATGATAATCGATTCACAGATTGTAAATTAATTAAAAAAGAATTAGTTGGAAATACAAGTTTTAGTTTCAATCAACAACTCATGAATATGGGTGAGGTTATAAGAAAAAATTGGGACATAAAAGAGGATACATCTTCAACCTTATTGAGACCGAAGCAAAAGACACTGATGGTTATTTATAGGAAGGATCAAAAAATTGCATTAAAGCATTTGATACCAAGTAAGTTAGAGAGTATTCCAAAGTTTTACGACTATATAATTGCATCTCAAGCTTTCAGGCTAAGATCTCCTTACGAAAGAACACTTAAACTAGTACTTATTCCACTATTAAAAATGTTAGATATAAAAGGTCAGCTATTTTTTATTTATTCATCTGGGAACGATTTTTCAAAAAAACTTCTCAAATTATTCTTTCCAAAAATTAATCCCTATCAATTTAGTGATCCCAAAAAATTTGTAGAAAGCCTGAATAAAAAAATACCTCATTTTAGAAAAAAATTTAAAGTATCCATATCTTCATTTTTATTTTCATTTATAAACCTATCATTATCCTCTAAGAAAAAATTTTCACCGATGAACTCTCTTGGATTATGGAATGCTATCACCTATGTTGGTCAAATATCCGAAAATGAACAAAAAAGTATAAAAATAAGTATTAATTTCCTTGATAAAATTAGCAATAGTGCAAAAAAACTTAAATTGCAATTTAGCGATAATCTTTTAAGGTTTGAAAAGAGTAATTTTAAAAGTTATTTAGATGAGTAATTTTACAAGTAAATTTGCTGACCGTAAAATTGGCCCAAAGTTTTTCGAAACAATTAACCAAACTTTTGAAAATCAAGTTTACAAACCTAGGCTCTATGAAGAAAAAATAGACTTCGACCGTTTACGTATGTACCGACTCAATAGAGTTTTAGAACAACTACGATTAAATAATGTTGGTGCGTGCATATTATTTGATCCGATCAATATAAGGTATGCAACAGATAGTAGAAATATGAGTTTATTTACAATGCATGAACTTGTGCGATTTGTATTTATTTCTGCAAACGGAAAAGTAATACTATTTGATTATCCAAAGAGCGAACATCTCTCAGAACATTTATGCACGATTGATGAGATTCGAGCAGTTGATAGTTGGGATTTTTTTTCAGCAAATAATTTTGTTGATAAAAATGCAAAAAAGTGGGCTGGCACTGTTCAAGATTTAATGAGAGAGCACTCACCTGATAATAATTGCCTTGCATTAGATGTTTCCGATCCAGTTGGTATACAAATGTTACATAAACAGTTTAATGTTAAATTAGTGAACGCCCAAAAGTATATTGAGCTTGCTAGATCTATTAAATCTGATGATGAGTTAATTTGCATGAAAGCTTCTATTGAGACTGCTGAAAAAGGAATGTGGCTAATGAGAGATAAACTTCAGGCAGGCATGACGGAAGAAGAACTTTGGTCATATATGCATAAAGTCAATATTGAAAATGGTGGGGAATGGTTTGAGACTCGTCTTTTAGTATCTGGACCACGAACAAATCCTTGGCTTCAAGAATGCAGTAACAGAGTCATTGAGTCTGGAGATTTAGTTGCTTTTGATACAGATATGGTTGGACCGTACGGTTACTGTGCTGATATCTCTAGAACCTTTGTTGAGGGCAATCGTTTAAATGATGAACAAAAAAGGCTTTACTCAATGTCTTTAGAGCATATTAATCACAACAAATCTCTGATTAAAGCTGGTTTAAATTTTAGAGAATTTGCAGAAAAATCCTGGAAATTGCCTGATAATTGCTACGATAATCACTATCCATGCATTATTCATGGTGTTGGTCTTTGTGATGAGTGGCCTCTTGTTGCTTACCCAAATAGAGATTTTAGCAATGCGGATTACTCAGCCAATTTTGAGGAAAATATGACTATCTGTGTAGAGAGTTATATTGGTGAAGTTGGCGGCAAAGAAGGAATTAAACTTGAGGATCAGTTCGTTGTAACCAAAGATGGCTTGAAGCAACTAAGCTCATTCCCATATGAAATACATATATAACATTCGAAATATAATCTCATTTAATTAAGTATATTTTGATATGTATATTTTCTAAAGTTTACTATTAATCCAATCTCTTAAGTCTGTTTCGGAGCCTAAACCGATCTTTGTGTCAGCCAATGATCCATCTTTAAAGAGTATCATTGTGGGTATGCTTCTAATACTGAAGTTTGCTGGTGCTTGAGGGTTTTCATCTATATTAATTTTTTTTATAGATATCTTATCGCTCATTTCAGAGGCTAAATTATCTAAGATAGGGGCTATAGCCTTACATGGACCACACCACTCAGCCCAAAAATCTACTAAAACGGGCTTATCTTTTGATCCTTCAAGAACTTTTTGATTAAATTCATCGTCATTTATTTGTTCAACTATCATATACTTAATATGGTAATGATTATTTGTATTTCAAATACTCATCTTTAGTTCCAACATGAGCATTGGTTACAGTGGTCTCATATCCATAGATTTTTTCATTTAAAGAACAATCTTTCCAAAAATCTTGAATGTTAAAAATTTCAGGATAAGGATGCAAAGAGTTTTTTCTTATAATATGACAACCTTGAAATGAAGTATTATAGATTTTTGATGGAAAGTTAATAAGTCCATCATTATTTACTTCAAGATCAAAATTATAATTTTTAGAATTTATAAGGAGGACATTATCAAAATTTTTATTTTCTTCAAAAAATTTAATTGATCCCTCTAATTCATTTTCAAATGACTGGTCCCATAAATTATCTGTATTTAGAATTACTGTGTCATTTTTTTGAATTTTTTTGATACCACCTCCTGTTCCTAAGATAGTTTCCTCATGAGAAATTGAAATATCAGGGTAATTTTCAGAGACAAATTTCTCCAACATATTATGTTTGTAATGAGTATTGATATAAATTTTATCAAATGACATGTTTTTAATTAGATCAACTGCATAGCTAATAAGTGTTTTATTTTTTATTTTTAATAAGGGTTTAGGGATATCTTTGGTTAAGTTATCCATTCGCACTCCATAACCTGCAGCTAATATTAGAGCGTCCATTTAACTTGTTTTGTTGTATATCTCCATAAATATTTCTCTTAAATCCCAAAGTCTTAAATATTCGACATGTTTAAATATTTGAGCCCATGTATTTTTTCTAAAGACTTTAAGATATTTTGGTTTTCCAGCATTATATAATTGCACCCAATTACCAAGAATTCTCAGATTACGTAAAAGACTAATCATATGAATGTCTGACCTAAGCTGCTTGAGATTAAGTTTCATTCTTCTTGCATAAAGCTTCAATAATTTATCTTCGACTTTGGTAGAATAAGATCTCCTAGCATCAAAAATCAATGAAGAAATATCTAATAATGGATGGTTGTAGTGAGTATCTTGATGATCAATAACATAAACTTTTTGATTGTAATAAATTAAATTATCTAAAAAAAAATCACCGTGAGTTAAAGTTGGCTTAAATTTTCTGTATTTTTCAGTACTTTTTTTCAGAGATACTTTCACAAGTTTATTGAGATAAAAACCAATTTGGATCTTGTGATCATAGTGGTCAATAAAAGTCTCAATACCGTTCAATGCATCCTTGAGTAAATTATTTTGTGATTTTACTTGAACGCCTGAAAACTTTTTCTTGGGTTTTTGAAGATTTGTAAGAGCTCTCACAGCCAATGGAAGTATTTTTTTAATTTGTGGTTTTTGGAAATATTTTGATGCATTTGCAATAGGGAAATAATCCATGATTACAAACTTATATAAATTACTTTGGTCAATTATTTTTGGTGTATTAACATTTTGAGAAATTAAAATATCAGTTGCTTTAATATATTTTTCATAATCGCTAGGTTTATTTAAAAAAGAGAGGACAAGTAATGATTGATTTGCTGTTTTACATAATTTGAAAATTTTTTCTGATGCATCAGACTTGAAATTTAAAAAGCCCCCTATTTTAAAATTTTTATTTTGAAGGTGGTTTTTTATTTTGATTAGATTTATTTTATTTTGTGAAGCCATTTTTTATTACTTGATTTTATCTCTATATTTCTTTTCTCACCAGTAACCGAAATATTAATAGATAAAGCCATATGATTATATCTTTTAATAAGATTTTCTAATGGCCACTCAATAAGAACACAATTATCATTAAAATACTCATCCAAATCTAGTTTGTTATTTTGAACTTGATAAAAATCAAAGTGAATAATATTAAACTTATTAAAATTGTAAATATGTTCTCTTTGATATGTGGGGCTCCCTTGGAAGGAAAAAGTTTTTTTTTCTGACTTGCTAATTTCACTTAAGATATATCTGATTAAAGTTGTCTTACCAGAACCGGCCTCTCCCTCAAAAAAAATAATCTGGTTTTTAGAAATAGACCTAGATATTTTTCTAGCTAAAGGTTTTAACTCAATTTCATTTGAGACTGCAAATCTCAAACTCAATTAAGCTAGCGATTTGAAATCGGACACTAAATCTAGAGCTTCCCATGAAAAAGCTCCTGAAGAGCTGTCATGTGTTCTACCAAAATGACCGTAAGCTGCTGTTTGTTCGTAAATTGGCTTATTTAAATGTAATTTCTCTCTGATTCCTCTTGGAGAAAGATTCATAATGTCAGGTATCGCAGACTCAATTTTTGCTTCATCTATTTTATTAGTGCCTTGAGTATTCACATATATTGACAACGGTTTGGCTACACCGATTGCATAAGACAACTGGATAGTACACTGATCACATAAACCAGCAGCAACAATATTTTTTGCTAAGTATCGTGAAGCATAAGCGGCAGAGCGATCGACTTTTGTAGGATCTTTTCCAGAGAAAGCCCCTCCACCGTGAGGTGCTGCACCACCATAGGTGTCGACAATAATTTTTCTTCCTGTTAATCCCGTATCACCATCTGGTCCTCCAATTACAAAATTACCTGTTGGATTTACGTAGTACTCTTTATCATCTAAATTTTTTAATAACTCTTCAGGGATAGACTCTTTTAATGCTGGATTTACTATTTCTTTAACATCAGCAGGAGACAATCCATCAGCATGTTGTGTTGATATCACAACAGATGTGACTGCACTTGGTTTACCATCAACGTACTTAAGAGTTACTTGGCTTTTTGAGTCAGGCTCTAATCCTTTTAAGCTACCGTCTTTTCTGCCCTTAGCCATTATCTCTAAGATTTTATGAGAATAAAAAATTGGTGCCGGCATCAGTTCAGGTGTTTCCGTACAAGCGTATCCAAACATAATTCCTTGGTCACCTGCCCCCTCGTCTTTGTCAGATGATGAGTCTACACCCATTGCAATATCTGCAGATTGTCCGTGAAGTAAATATTGGATATCTGCGGTTTGCCAATGAAAACCATCTTGCTCATAGCCGATATCTTTTATGCACTCCCTTACTTTTGAAATAATTTCATCTTTGTCTTCTTGGACTGGTCCTCTTACTTCACCAGATAAAACAACTTTGTTGGTTGTTGTTAATGTTTCACAAGCGACTCTAGCAAATGGGTCTTTGGAGATAAAATGATCGACAACTGCATCAGAAATTCTATCAGAAACTTTATCTGGGTGTCCCTCAGACACTGACTCAGATGTAAAAATATAATTTTTTCTCATTTTAGTACCTATATGTATCTTTCTTAAATGGACCTTGTTGCTCAACTCCTAAATAATCGCTTTGTTCCTTGGACATTTCAGTCAGTTTAGCGCCAACTTTTTGTAAATGAAACATTGCAACCATTTCATCTAGTTTTTTAGGAAGGACATAGACTTTATTTTCATAGTTTTTGTAATTCTCCCAAATTTCGATTTGAGCTAAAACCTGATTTGAGAATGATGCACTCATCACAAAACTAGGATGGCCAGTGGCATTACCTAAGTTCACTAACCTTCCCTTTGAGAGTATTATTAGCTTCTTACCATCAGGAAATGTTACTTGGTCAACTTGAGGTTTTATCTCTTCCCATTTATAGTTTTGCAAATCATCTATTTGAATTTCATTATCAAAGTGTCCAATATTACAGACAATTGCTCGGTCTTTCATTTCTCTCATATGGTCTTGGGTAATGATATCTTTGTTGCCTGTTGCAGTTACAAATATATCAGCATACTTACATGCATCATCCATGGTGACAACCTCATAGCCTTCCATTGCTGCTTGAAGTGCACAAATAGGATCAACTTCTGTTACTTGAACTCTAGCCCCGGCCCCTCTTAATGAAGCTGCGCTACCTTTTCCAACATCTCCAAACCCAGCAACAACTGCAACTTTACCAGCCATCATTACGTCAGTTCCTCTTCGAATACCGTCTACTAAACTCTCCTTACAACCGTATAAATTATCAAATTTACTTTTTGTTACCGAGTCATTCACATTTATAGCAGGAACTTGAAGAGTTCCTTTAGATGCCATTTGCTCTAAACGAAGAACGCCTGTGGTAGTTTCTTCAGATAGTCCTCTAACATTTTTTAATAGCTCAGGGTACTTCTCGTGCATTCGAAGTGTTAAGTCTCCACCATCGTCTAGTATCATATTAGGCTCCCACCCATCTGCCTCAATTGTTTGATCAATACACCACCAAAATTCCTCTTCATTCATACCCTTCCAGGCAAAAACAGGTGTACCGCTTTGGGCAATCGCAGCAGCCGCATGATCTTGAGTAGAGTAAATGTTACAAGAACTCCATCGACATTTGGCGCCAAGCGCTACAAGTGTTTCAATTAAAACAGCAGTTTGGATGGTCATGTGAAGGCAACCCATTATATTGGCTCCAGCCAACGGTTTTGAATCTCCATATTGTTCACGAATAGCCATTAATCCTGGCATTTCAGTTTCTGCTATTTCAATTTCTTGTCTCCCGAATTCATGTTGGGAAATATCTTTTACTTTGTAATCCACTTAACCCTCCTTTTAGATAGACTATTTAAAATAAAATATGATTTATTATTCATTATCAAGCTCTTTTTATCCTTGGTCCCAGCTGCTGAATAACTTCTTCAGCCTTTCTATTACCATTTTTAAGCGCTTCATCGACAGGCTTTCCAGATAAGTAAAAATCTAAAAATCCTGCAGCAAAATTATCTCCTGCACCTGTTGTGTCCAGAACATTTTCTATTTTTTGAGCAGATTGATGTTTTACATCATCTTCAAAAAAATAGTATGCACCCTCAGCACCAGAGGTCATAACAATTTTTTTTCCAAAATTTTTAAAAAAAGAACTCACATCTGCCATTGAATCAGATTGTGTAAACATCTTTGCTTCATCAAAATTACAAAAAACTAAATCTACATTATCAGTTATAAAATTTTTTAATTCATCTCTGTGTCGATCAACACAAAAAGGGTCTGACAATGAAAGAGATATTTCTATGTTTTTTGATTTTGCAATATCTGAAAATTTTTTGAGTGTTTTTTTTGTTAGTTCATGATCCCAAAGATATGACTCCATGTATACATGATCAATTGAATTGAGTATATCCTCATTAACTTCGTCTGGATTTAATTGTGAACCTATTCCGATGTGCGTAGCCATTGTTCTTTCACCATCGGGTGAAACTAAAATATTACAGCAGCCAGTTGGAAGATCTGTTTTATTGGAGACACCTTTAAACGAGATATTTTCTTTTTGTAAATCTTGAACAAAAGCATTTCCATACTCATCATCATTGACCTTGCCGTAAAAACTTGCCTCATGAGAGCCAAAGTTTAATTCATGGATAGTATTACATACTGATCCACCCGAAGTAATTAATGGATTTTCGAAATTTGACCTAATTTCCTTAATTTGAGACTCCTCAATCAATGTCATAGAGCCTTTAGTTAATTTCAAATTATTGATGACACTGTCCTCTACCTGGCATATGACATCAACCAAAGCAGTTCCTACCCCTAGAATTTTTTTCACCACATGAAAGTAAGGGATTTTAAACAGAGATCTATTAAAAAATCCTGAATTCCTTATGAAAGTTGAACATAAATGTGAATTGTTGTTAATGTGCAAAATGCGAATCAGGTCAGAATCAGGGCTATTAAAAATGGACCTAAATAATATTTTTTAAGAGATATTCGTAGTTTTGGAAAATTTGATAAAAACCTGTGAATATTTTCAAATTACTTGTTAATTGAATCTTTAATTTCCAATTGAATTTATTGGCTTTTCAGAATTTAATACAAAATAAATTGACTAAGATTGTCTATAGATTGTATAGTCACTAGGCAATAAACACTACATCTAGTGATTATTCAAAAAAGTACACTTAAACTTGGTAGGAAGAATGGAAACAAATAACGCAGAGTCACTTGAAAATTCAACAAAAAACACAGTTATAAATAAGCAAAACGAAGAAATTAACCTGCTAAGTCTCAGTGTTGTAAGGCGTGATGGATCGATAACACCTTTTAAATCTGACAAAATTGCAAATGCTATAAGAAAAGCATTTTTGGCACAAACTGATCTTCGTGATAGCAAACAAATTGACAAAAATGTTTCAGTGTTAACTGAAACAGTCACCGCGGCTCTAACTAGACGCATTGCAAACGGTGATATGATTCATATCGAGGATATCCAAGACCAAGTGGAATTAGCCCTCATGAGGGGTGAACATCATAAAGTAGCTCGCGCCTATGTACTCTACAGAGAACAAAGAGCTAACCAACGTTATAAGACTGCTCAACTGAATGAGCAAATTGGTGCCAAAGTATCCACAATGGCTGTTACCAAAAGAGATGGTAACAAAGAGGATATTTCTTTAGAAAAAATTACAAATCGTATTTCTATTTTATCAAACGGTTTAGAAATAGATCCTATTACAATTGCTCAAAAGGCAATTCAAGGTCTTTACGATGGTATCACAACAAATGAAATTGACACTTACTTAGCAGAAACAGCTGCTGCTCTGACAGTTGAACATCCCGATTACTCATATCTAGCTGGGAGGATTAAAGCTAATGCTCTACATAAAGAAACACCAGGTTTTATTATTGCAACAAAAAATCTTTATGAGGATGGTTTATTGCGCGATGAATATTATGAAAAAGTAAAAGCTAACGCTGAAGAGATAGAAAAAATTATTGACTACGATCGTGATTATTACTTTGATTATTTTGCATTGACTACTTTGTTCAGAGCTTATCTTTTACAATCAAACAATAAAACAGCAGAAAGACCTCAGGATTTATGGATGAGAGTCGCTTTATGTGTGTCCGGAGATAAGTTTGATTTTTATCAGGTTAAGAAAACTTATGACAGCCTATCTCAGGGTTTCTACACACACGCAACCCCCACTCTATTTAATAGTGGTTTAAAGATGCAACAATTGTCGTCCTGTTTTCTAATTGGAATGGAAGATGACTCTATCGAAGGAATTTTTAATACTGTAAAAGACTGCGCTTTAATTTCAAAAACCGCTGGTGGCATTGGCCTTCATGCTCATAACATTAGAGGTGGAGGTAGCCGTATTAAGTCAACCAATGGCAAGTCTAATGGATTGATACCTTTCCTTAAAATTTTTAATGAAACAGCAAGGTCTGTTGATCAGGGTGGAGGCAAAAGAAAGGGTTCTTTTGCTGTCTATTTGGAGCCATGGCATGCAGATATTGAGGCTTTTTTAGAGCTTAGAAAAAATACTGGAGCTGAAGAATTTAGAGCCAGAGACTTATTCTATGCCTTATGGATCCCTGATTTATTTATGGAAAGAGTCGAAGAAGATGCCGATTGGACTCTAATGAGTGAACACGAATGCCCTGGTTTATCGAATACATTTGGCAAGGAGTTTGTTGATCTTTATACAAAATATGAAAATGAAATGCCTGACTTAAAAAGAATAAAGGCAAGAGCTCTAATGTCTAAAATCATCGAAGCCCAAATTGAAACTGGTCAGCCATACATGCTTTACAAAGATGCTGTTAATAATAAGTCTAACCAAAAAAATATTGGTGTCATTAAGTCTTCTAATCTCTGTGCGGAGATAGTAGAGTATTCTGAAAAAGATGAAACTGCTGTTTGTAACCTTGCGTCAATTGCATTACCAAAATTTGTAACTGATGAAAGTAAATTTGATTATCAAAACTTATATCAAGTTGCAAAACTGGCGACTAAGAATTTAGATCAAGTTATTGATATAAATTTCTATCCTACTAATAAAACTGAAAACTCAAATAGTCGTCACCGTCCTATCGGTCTTGGTATACAGGGTTTAGCAGATGTTTATTTTAAAATGAATATCCCTTATGAGTCCGTTCAAGCGCAAATAATTAATAAACAAATTTTTGAGACAATTTATTTTGGAGCTTTAGAAGCATCAATGGAACTTGCTACTGATAAGGGGCCTTACTCTACTTTTAAAGGTTCCCCTCTATCTGAAGGGAAATTCCAATTTGATCTTTGGGGTGTTAAACCGTCAAGTATGTGGGACTGGAAGGGATTAATGGAGAAAATCCAAAAGCATGGTGTTCGAAACTCTTTGACCACTGCATGTATGCCTACAGCCTCCACTGGTATTATCCTAGGAAATACTGAAACGTTCCAAGTACAAACATCAAACATTTATAAAAGACAAACTCTCTCAGGTGAATTTTTATTAGTAAATCGTCACCTTGTTAAAGAACTTATGAAGAGAAACTTATGGAGCAAAGAATTACGTGATCAAATTATTTTGGAAAATGGTTCTGTACAAAATATTGAAGGATTTCCTGAAGACTTAAAAGATGTTTATAAAACTGTTTGGGAAACATCTCAAAAAACAGTTATAGATATGGCAGCTGATAGAGCGCCATTTATTGACCAAACCCAATCCATGAACTTATGGTTGGCAACACCTACTTTTGGAAAAGTAAACTCCATGCACATGTATGCATGGAAAAAAGGCTTAAAAACAGGCATGTATTACCTGCGAAGCCGATCAGCCGTAGACGCAGTTAAAGTAACAGTGTCTTCTGAAAAAAAAGCAAAAGAGTCTTATGTCAAAGAGGCGCAATCTAATGAACCAGAAGATTGTGTAACATGTAGTGCGTAAGATTTTCAATCAATTTAATTTAAGGAGCAAGTCATGATATCTAAAGGATGCAAATCAATTTTCCCTATTCAACACCAAGAAATTTTCGATCGTTATAAGCAACACGTTCAAGCATTTTGGACGCCTGAGGAGGTGTCTCTTCAAGATGATTTAAGAGATCTAAAAACTCTAGGAGAAGGAGAAATACATTTTATTAAACATGTGCTTGCATTTTTTGCAAATTCAGAGGCAATGATAAATGAAAATCTAGCATCCAGATTTTATAATGAGATTTTAATTCCTGAGTCTCGATTGTTTATCACCATGCAAATGCTAAATGAGTCTATTCACGCAGAAATGTATGGTTTACAAATTGAAGCTTATGTAGAGGATCCATCAGAAAAAGACAAACTATTTTCTGCTATTCAAAACGTTCCATGTATTAATAAAAAAGCACAGTGGGTTTCAAAATGGCTGAATGGAAATCAAAATTTATTAACACGCTTAATTGCCTTTGGTTTAGTTGAAGGATTATTTTTTGCCGGATCCTTTTGTGCCATCTATTACTTTAGAAAAAGAGGTTTGCTTCCAGGCTTGGCCTTATCAAATGACTGGATAGCCAGAGATGAAGGAATGCACTTCAGTTTCTCAGCTTTGATGTTTAAAACATTAAGTGAAAAGTTTAATAAAGGAACCTTGTCAGATGAAGATATTAAATCGATGGATTTAATCCCTGGTCCTGTTGCACAGTCTGAGTTCGAAGAAATAGTCAGAGAAGCAGTGGAGTTTGAAAAAGAATTTGTTACTGACGCACTTCCTGTTGATCTCATTGGTATGAATAAGGAAATGATGTGTATGTATATTGAAGCTGTTTCAGATCGAATTGCTGATCTATTTGGATTTGAAAGGGTATTTAATACTGAGAACCCATTTGATTTCATGAGAGCTCTTGATGTTCAAAATGTGACTAATTTCTTCGAGAAAAGGGTATCTGAATACCAGCGTCCAACAGATCGTTCTTTGTCTTTTGACGAGTCTTTCTAAGTGGAAGTCAAAATTTATAGTAAAGACAACTGTATTTTTTGCACTAAAGCCAAGGCAGTTTTATCCTCACATAACCCCCAAGTATTAATGCTTGATGAGGATTACAGCCGTGACCAGTTTTTTGAAATATTTCCAACTGCCAAAACGTTTCCCCAAATCATAATCAACGGTGAAAAAATTGGTGGCTACCATGAGCTAGAACGTTGGATGGCATTTAATAAACCTGACGATGATTTTTAGTTTTAATTAGTGGGCTAATCCCCAGTTCAAGCCGCCACCGAAGTCAACTTTTATAGGAGTTTTAAAAGATTTATATTTTTGATGTGATGTTTCCATCAATTTTGAGATTTCAGGAATAATATCTTTTTCTTTTTTATGAATTTCAAATAAAAGCTCGTCATGAACTTGAGATGTCATTTTAGATTTACATTTATTTTTCTCTAAATAGCTATGAATGTCCAACATTGCAATTTTAATTAACTCAGATGCAGTGCCTTGAATAGGTGCATTGATAGCTTGTCTTTCAGCAAAAGATCGGAGCATAAAATTTTTAGCATTGATGTCTTTAATGTGAGACTTTCTTCCAAAAAGGTTTTCAACATAGCCTAGTTTTTTTGCTTTATCGGAGGTTGCTTTCATAAAGTCGCTAATGTTTGGGAATTTTTGAAAATAGTTATCTATGAAAAGCTTTGCTTCGACATTACTAACGCCCAACTGTTTAGCTAAACCATATTGGCTAATTCCATAGATTATTCCAAAATTAATAATCTTGGCCATTCTTCGATCATTAGCATTAATTGTTTTTTTGTTAAATACTAATTGGCCTGTGCTTTGATGAATATCTTGATCCTCTTTGAAAGCTTTTAATAAATTAGGGTCTTCACAAGCTTCACAAAGCACACGAAGTTCGATTTGGGAGTAATCGAAGCTATATAACTCATGATCTTTTTCTGCAATAAATGCTGTTCTAATTTTCTTTCCGATCTCAGTTCTAATAGGGATATTTTGTAAATTAGGTTCAGATGAACTTAATCTACCCGTAATAGTAGCTGCAATATTAAATGTGCTGTGAACTCGGTCGTTATTATCAGCATGTTCAGCTAAAGAAGATGTATAGGTCGACACGAGCTTAGAGTATTGACGCCATTGTAAAATATGTGAGGCAATCTCTACTCCCTCAGACTCTAATTGTTCTAAGACTTTGACATTAGTTTGAAAATCTCCTGCTTTTGTTTTTTTTGTTACCTTCACATCAAGTTTCTTGAAGATTTCGGTAAGTTGCTTTGGCGAACCAATATTAAACTCCTCACCTGTGATTTTGAAAATTTTCTGTTCAATTTTTTCAATTTCTTTATTTAGATCTTTTTCAAGTTTTGTTAAAAATTTAAGATCAATCTTACAACCATTGTTTTCAACCTGTTGAAGGACTAAGCTTAATTTTTTATCGATATCAAAATATATATAACTATCGGGGGCATCTAATATTTGATCGTGTAATGTCTCATATAATTTATAAGTGGCATAAGCATCATGAGCAGCGTAATTTGTTGCAGACTGTAAAGGCACTTCAGAAAAATCTTTATAATTTCTTTTAGACTCATTTTTTATGACATCTTTAAATTTTTCTTTTTCTTCTCCAAAATAATAATAATACAAATCCTCAAGATTATGTTTTGTTAAACCGTTATTGACAAAAAAAGACATTAATAAGGTATCTTGAAAAGAAATAGTATTTACGTTAAAGCGTTTTAAAATCACACTATCGTATTTAGCATTATGAAAAATCTTTAAAATTGAGGGATCTTCACATAATAAATTGAGCTCTTTTAGTATTTTTTTTTGATTTATCTCAGATATTTCGTTTTCAGGTGATTTAAAAGGTAGGTAATAAGCTTGCTGTGCATTAGATAATGAAATGCCAATGATATTTGCTTCATTGACGTCTAAACTATCTGTCTCTAGATCTATCGCTAAGGTTTTTTCAGATTGAAGAGACTTAAGATATTCAATTATATCTTTTGTCTTAATAAGTGATTTAAATTCTAAGTTTTTTTTGGCCGCGTGCGGCTTTGTTTCATGAGCGCTATTTCTAATTAATGATTTAAATTCGTATTTTTTGAAAAAATCATTAAGTTTTGGTGAGTCTTCAAAATCTTTTAACTTTTCGATTGTAATAGGTAGTTCAAGATCATTTTTTAAAATAACTAGTTGGTGGCTTATTTTTGCTTTTTCCTCATGATCATGAATGAGATTTTTAATTCTTACATTTGATATTTTCTCTTTATTTGTCAGAAGGCCCTCAAAAGAACCAAATTCATTAATTAATTTAGAGGCTGTTTTTGGTCCGATGCCAGGGACGCCTGGAATATTATCAACACTATCACCAATTAGAGCTTGTACATCTGTAATCTTTTCAGGACCAACACCAAATTTTTCCATTACCTTTGCTTCATCAATTTCAATATTTTTCATTGGATCCATGATGCGATTATTAGTTGATAGCAGTTGGAAAAGGTCTTTGTCTGAACTAAATACTGTGGTGGGTATTTTATTGTCTTCACCATATTTAACATAACTTGCTATAACATCATCGGCTTCAAAGTCTTTTTTTTCAATAACATCTAAACCAAACGCATCAATAGCTTCACGAATAATACTAAATTGGGGAATCAAATCCTCTGGTGCCTCACCACGGTTTGCTTTGTATTCAGGAAATAAAGTATTTCGAAAAGTGTTCTTTCCTGCATCAAGAATGATTAGTATTTTGTCATTTGGATGCTCTTCAATAAGTCTAAGCATCATATTGCAAAACCCATAAACTGCATTTGTGGGGATGCCCTTAGAATTATTCATTGGGGGTAAGGCGTAATAAGCTCGGAAAATATATCCGGAACCATCAACAAGTATTAGTCTTGGCTTAGACATTTAAGCAGAATAACAAAGATTGTAGTGAGTTTCTATTCTTTAGGGGCGTGCTTATTCAAAATTCTTTGGAGAGTTCTTCTGTGCATTTTTAGTCTTCTAGCAGTTTCAGATACATTACGGTTACATTGTGTAAAAACTCTTTGAATATGTTCCCATCTTATTCTGTCAGCAGACATTGGATTCTCAGGTGGTGGGGGCAAGGATGTAGCAGTAGCAGACATTAGTGATTTTTCGATATCATCTATGTTTGCAGGTTTAGTTAAGTAATCATCAGCACCCAATTTAACGGAGGATACAGCTGTAGCTATGTTGCCATAACTTGTCAACATTACTGTTCTACATTCTGGATTTTGCTCCTTAATCACCTTAATCACATCGAGTCCCGAACCATCTCCTAAGCGAAGATCAACGATGGCATAATTAAAATTATTTCCAGCTAAAACATCTAAAGCCTCTTTTTTCGAAGCTGCTGCTGTGACTGTGAAATCTTTACGTTGGAACGAGGTAGTTAAACGCTCACGAAAGGGTTTATCATCCTCAATAATAAAAAGTGTTTTATCTTTGACTAATGTATTTTGCTTTAAATCCGCCATGTTAAAGTTACTTCTGCTCCATCATTACTTTGTACTAATATTTCACCATTTAGATTTTCAATCATTTGTTTTGTTATGAATAGGCCGAGGCCCATATTTACCCCTTTTTCAGGTCTGCTAGAATAGAATGGTTTTCCAAAATTAGCTATAAACTTCTTATCAAAACCAGGGCCATCATCTCTGATTTTAATGGAATAAGAATTTTTCGATGTCTCTGAAATTACTAATATTTGTCTATAAGCAAAACTTATGGCATTTTTTATAATATTATTCATTGCTATGTTCAGTTCGGGCGTGATTTTAATGTTAATATTTTTAGAATTTTCATCAGATCTATAATCTAATTTCACGGCTCGATAGTTATTTGAAAATTGATCACATAAAGATTGCACATAGGCATCTAATGACATATTTGTAATTTCAGAAGAGAGTTCTTTTGACTCTGGATTTGTTGAGAGCTCTTTTAGTATTTCCTTACACCTGTCTAACTCTAATAATAGAGTTTTAATATCTTTCCCATAATCATCTTTTAATTTTTGATCTTTTTTTAAATCATCAACAATTAAATTTATGGTATTCAGTGGTGTGCCTAATTCATGAACGGCTGCAGCTGCTAAACCTCCAACTTTTAAAAGCTCTTTTTCATTTTGAAGTTGTTTACTAGCTAACTCATATGCTTTTTGGGTGCTTTTGTAATTTAATGAAAAGTAATAAAGATAAAAGACTAAAAAAATACTACTTATGAATAAAGAAACCATAATAGCTAGGCTGTATGTAAAATTAATATTAGGATGTACAGACAAAGGAAGATTAATATAAAAGTTAAATATCAAAGCAAAACAAACTAATGCTAAACTTAAGATAATTATTATTCTTTCTATCGTGAGATATGATGCTGCAATAGCAATAGGAGCTAAGATAATAAATATAAAAGGATTAGTGTGTCCACCATTTAAAGCAATCAAACTTGAAATTTGAACAATATCAAAACATAAAAATAAGAAGACTTGTTTTTCAGAAATAATTTTATCTCCTTTATTTAAATAAAATCCTAAGAGAATACTAGCCATTAAGATAAAAGCTATTATCCAAGAGCTCATTGCTACTGTCTTAGAAATTTCGAAAAAATACTGTGTTATAAATAAAGTGGCGGCCTGACCTCCAAAAGCAATTGCACGTATAATTAAAAAATCTGAAGAATTAACAAAAAGAAAGTTTTTTTGATTATTCAACTAAATATCTAAATTTGCTACTTTGACTGAATTATCTTGAATAAAGTTTTTTCTATCAGTCACATCATCACCCATCAGCATGATCAACTGTCTTTCAGCATTGATTTGGTCTTCGAGCTTAACTTGAAGCAATTTCCTATTAGTTCGATCCAATGTTGTTTCCCACAATTGATCAGGGTTCATTTCACCTAAACCTTTATAACGGCTAATTGATTGGCCTTTTTTACTCATTTCAAAAAGAGTAGTAAAAAATTCAACAAGTCCATTACAATTAAAGTTTTCTTTTGAAGAAAGTTTAGAAATACCAAAGTAAGTATCAGTAGATTTTGCAAAACCCATTTTATTATAAAGAGATATACTGTCTGAAGAAATAAACTCTCTTAAATGTAATAATTTATCCAGAGCGACCTTTATAATTTTATTGTAACCCTCTTTTTCTTGTAAAAAAACTAGTTCATTACTAATCATACTTTGAAATGTAAATTTAATATTTTCTGATTTATAAACTTGATTTAAATTAGATAAGAAAATTTTAAATTGTGACTTTTCTATCTTATTTGGATGAAAATCCTGAAAAAATAACCCTGTATTTAGAATTTGATCAAAAAACTTTGCATCTAAATATGTAAGATCTAAGTTTTGATAAGCAGAATTTGCACGAGAAGCTAAATCTATTAATTCGTTTAACTGTTCCTCTTTTAGCTGAATTTTTTTCTTTTTATTGTAAATGTTGAAATCAAGATCATCCTTGTTATTTAACAATAAAAACTTTGTTAACTCTCTATCATCTAACAAGTAATTTTCAGCATTTCCTTTTTTTACTTTATATAGGGGTGGCTGAGCAATATATAAACGACCTGTGGTTATAATATCTCTCATGAATTGATAGAAAAATGTGAGTAGCAGCGTTCTTATGTGACTTCCATCAACATCAGCGTCTGTCATGATTACAATTTTATGATATCGCATTGATTCAGGATTGAAATAATCAGAAGGATTGTATTCTTTATCTTTTGGTGGATTACCATATCCAGCACCGATGGCTGTTATAAGTGCAGAGATTTCATTATTTTCTAAAATTTTATGAGGATTTGCTTTAATTACATTTAATATTTTACCTCTTAGTGGAAGTATAGCCTGAGTGACCCTATCACGGCCTTGCTTGGCTGAGCCTCCAGCTGAGTCACCCTCAACTATAAATAATTCTGAATTTGATGGATCTTTTTCTTGGCAATCAGCTAATTTTCCCGGAAGCGATGATGTCTCTAATACATTTTTTCTTCTTGTAAGTTCTCTTGCTTTTCTTGCTGCCTCTCTAGCACTTGCTGCCTCAATAATTTTTGAAACTAACTTTTTTGCCTCTCCAGGAGTTTGCTCTAACCAAGCGCTTAATTGTTCAGATATTATTTTCTCAACAACTGGTCTTACCTCGGACGAAACTAGTTTATCTTTGGTTTGGGATGAAAACTTAGGGTCTGGAACCTTTACAGATAGTACGCATGTCATGCCCTCTCTTGCATCATCTCCTGAAATGGTGATATTGCCTTTTTTAGCAACTGCAACTGTATTTGAGTATCCAACTAATGAGCGTGTTAGTGCTGATCGAAAACCTTGTAAATGTGTTCCTCCATCTCCTTGAGGGATGTTATTAGTAAAGCAGAGCATATTTTCATTGTATCCATCATTCCATTGTAAAGCGCCTTCAACTTTAATTCCATTTGACTCGCCATTAAAAGGTATAATTTTATTTGAAGTTGATTTTCTTGAATTAAGAAATTGCACATATGCCGTTAAACCTCCTTGATAATAGAATTCAATAGGTTCTACTTTAGATGTGCGCATATCAGATAATGTAATGCGTACGTTAGAGTTTAGAAAAGCTAACTGGCGAACTCTATTTTCTAATGTTTTAAGAATTAGAGTTGTATTGGAAAAAATTTTTTTTGATGGCCAAAATTGGACAGTTGTACCTGTTCTCTCTGACTTTTTCATTGAACCGATCTCTTTTAATTTTTTTGTTGTAGCACCATCTTTGAATTCCATTGTGTGAATTTTGCCATTTCTGCGAATTGTTAAGGACAGTTTCTCAGATAGAGCATTCACAACAGAGACACCAACTCCATGAAGGCCTCCTGAAATTTTGTAGCTATTTTGGTCAAATTTACCACCTGCATGAAGCTGGGTCATGATTACCTCAGCTGCAGGGACTTTTTCAGTTTTGTGCTGGTCAACTGGAATACCTCTACCATTGTCTGATATTGTAGCTGATCCATCTTTATTAATTATTAATTGAATGCTGTCACAATAACCTCCTAATGCCTCGTCAATAGAGTTATCAAGTACCTCGTAGACCATGTGATGCAAACCCGTACCATCATCGGTATCACCAATGTACATACCTGGTCTTTTTCTAACTGCCTCTAAGCCTTTTAAAACTTTTATCGAGGAGGCTGTGTATTGATCTGTCATTAAAATATTTCTTTGATATCTAAGTTTTCTATATTTCCTTGGAGCGTGAAGTTATCAGTGGTTGAGAAGAAAGTCTGAAATTTATTTTCTGCACAGTATTGAATAACTTTTTCAATATTTATCATATCAAAGTTATCAAATATTTCATCAATTAAAAAAATAGTAATCTTGTTACGATTTAGAAATTTAGCACAACTTAGAAGAAGGCTTAATATTAACATTTTAGATTGAGCAGAGGATAACTGAGAAATATTTTTTTGATTGTGTGTAATTTCAAAAACTGATTTTTTTGGATCATGTTGTGATTGAAGTTTATGTTCATTTGGCCATTGATTTTCATCAGAGAGGTCTTTTTGGAATTGTTCTAAAAATTTCTCAGTCTGTATGAGGCCAAAACTTGGTTTAATTTCAAAGTCAAAAAAAAGTTTATTGTTATCTGATACAAAATTTTGGAATTCAAGGAGAAATTTTTTTTTAACCTCAATAATAGCTCGTCCAATATCAAGTAGTTGTTTATCCAATGAAATTAGCCATGAAATATCTTGAGAGGATTGTAATATTCTTTTTTTTTCTCTTCTTAAAATTGTATATTTGCTAAGAAAACCAAATAGCTTTGGCTCAAAATAACATATAATTCGATTGATAGTGTTTCTTTGATACTGGGTATCCTTAATAAAATAAACTTTATCCGTTTCTGTTAGCCAAAATAATTGAAAAATATCTAAAAGTTTTTGTTGTTGTATTTTTTTATCATTTAAAAAATATTGTTTCGTCCATCTTTCATCTTTGTTATTCAGTATAACAGTTAAATGATTTTCTAAATCCTCATGAACAAAATCAAAGTTTATAGAAGCTTTTAATTCTTCCTGTTTTTGAAAAATAAAATTTTGTATCAAATCTTTTCTAAAACCCGTGCCAGGACATAAAAAACTTATAGACTCTAATAAGTTTGTTTTGCCAACAGCATTCTTTCCTTTAAACAAAGTGTGTTCAAAGTTAAAAATTTCTTTTTTGTTGATAAAATTTCTATAGTTCGATAACTGTAAACCCTTTAATGGTGGGGGCAATTAAACTCTCATAGGCATTAAAATAAATAAACTTGTTGTATCTTTGGGGTCCTTTACTATTACTGGTGATGATTGGTTTAGTAGCTCTAGTATCAAAGTGTCTCCTTCAACAACATCCTGTAAATCCAATATATATTTTGAATTAAAAAGTATTTCAAGACCATCGGCAGCGTAATTTGCTGCAACCTCTTCATCACCTTTGTTACTGTCAGTGCTTGTGGCCATTATCTTAATACTATTATTTTCAAATTGTAACTTAACTGTTGGTGTTTTATCTTGATTAACAGTTGAAACCCTATCAATAGCATTAAAAAAAGGCTCTGCCTCAACTTGTAATAATTTGTCATTGGATACAGGTATAACTTTTTCATAGTCTGGAAATGTTCCATCTATTAGTTTACTTATTATGATGAAATTATCTGCTTCTAGACTCACTTGAGTATCAGTACATATTATTTTAACCTTGCCCTCAAAATCACCTAAAATACGGTCTAATTGAAGTATAAGTTTTCTTGGGAGTATAATTCCAGATATATTTATAACATTTGTTAAATCAAGCTCTGTTTTAGCGAGTCTGTGGCCGTCAGTAGCAACACACCTCAAAGTTGACTTTGGTCCGTTCGTAATAGTATGGAAGTATATACCATTAAGGTAGTATCTCGTCTCTTCTGCAGATATTGCAAATTTAGTTTTATTAAAAAGTCTTTTAATTTGAGAGACTGTTAATTCAAATGAGTCTGTGGAGTTTAATGGAACAAATTTTGGGAATTCATCAGCAGTTAATGCATTTAATTCAAAAACAGAATTATCAGAGTTTATTATTAATCTATTTCCCTCTAATTTACATTTTACAATAGAGTTTTTTTTTGTCTTGCGAATTATATCAGTTAAAATTCTTGAATTTACAGTTGCTTCGCCATTTTTTGAAGAGTCGGTTGATACGAATTCTCTGATGGAAATATCCATATCTGTCGATCTAATTTCTATTTGGTTATTATCGCATTTTATATAAATGTTAGAAAGAATTGGAATTGTAGATCTACTGTCAACAATGGAATTAACGTGGGTTAAGACTCTTAAAAAAGCCTCTCGACTTACTCTAAAATCCATTTAAGAAGTTTGCAATATTCTAGTCAAAAGTTCAATATCTTCTGCTAGGTTAGGATCATTTACCATAATTTCTTCGATAGTTTTAATAGCATGAATAACAGTGGTATGATCTCTTCCACCAAATTTTCTTCCAATTTCAGGTAAAGATCTTGTGGTGATTGACTTTGCTAAATACATTGCAACTTGTCTTGGACGAGCCACAGACCTTGACCTTCTGGGTGAATGCATATCTGAAAGTTTAATGTTGTAATGCTCAACAACTTTCTTTTGAATTTCATCAATAGTAATTTTTCTTGAATTAGTCCTCAGTAAATCTTTTAAAACATCTTTTACAAGGTCAACAGATATTTCTGAGTCCTGAATTGAAGCATGAACTGCTAATCTATTCAAGGCGCCTTCCATTTCTCTAACATTATTCGTGATCTTATTTGCTAAAAATTCCATTACTTCTTGTTTTAGATTTAGTGATTTTTGTTCAGCTTTAGCCTGCAAAATACCTAATCGTAATTCATAAGTTAAGGGATGTATATCCGCTACTAATCCCCAGCCTAATCTGGACTTTAATCTGTCCTCTAATCCATCGAGATCAGCAGGGGATTTATCAGCTGAAATAATAATTTGTCTTTTTTTGTCAATTAAAGTATTGAAAGTATGAAAGAATTCTTCCTGTGTGTTATCTTTACCAATAATGAATTGCACATCATCGATCATAAGAACATCTACTGATCTGAATTGTTCTTTAAAGCTCATGATATTTTTAAATCTTAAAGCCTTAATAAACTGATACATAAATTTTTCAGCTGTTAAATAGACAACATTTTTTTTAGGATTTCTTTTTTTTATATTCCATGCAACTGCATGCATTAAATGTGTTTTTCCTAATCCAACACCTCCATACAAAAATAATGGGTTAAAACTTACAACTTCTGATTGTGCTACGCGTTGAGCTGCTGCGTAAGCTAACTCGTTGGGTTTACCTACAATAAAATTATCAAAAGTAAATTTTGGATCTAATGGTGCAGAAATATCATCATAATATGTGTCTTCTTCGTCATCTTTATCTTCGTATATGACTTCTGTTCCTGGGATAATGCGATCGTTATTCTCTTTAACAAGTATGGCTAATTTATCAATGCTATGGCCTTGGTCCATATAAGCTTTTTTAATAACAGAAGCATAATTTTTGATTATCCAATCACGAAGAAATCTTGTTGGAACTGAAAGGGTGAGAGAGGTATCAATATGTGACTCGAAATAGATTGGCTTAATCCAGTTTTGGAAAGTATCTTTATCAAGTGATTTTTTTAATTCAGATGTGATCTTCGGCCAGGACACATCTATGCCACCTTGATGCTTTTCGTCTTCCACTAACTTAATTCCTTCCTCTAAAAGATGAACTATTTAAGCATGAAAAGTTAAAAAAGAGGAATAAAAAAAATGTTTTTTTTTAAAAAAATTGCTTGAAAAAAAAAATTATTTTGAAATTGCAGTTATATCTTTTTGAAGTTTTGAGATAGTTCTGGATGCTTTATTAAGGTGCATTATTTTCTTTTTAGTAGATTTATGCAATACAGACATAACTACTTTTAGTTTCGCCATTGATTCCTCTACTTTTTTATCTTTGATTAGTTTATCAATTGCCTTTAGCTGAGTTGAAACATTTGATTTTACAGCTTTGTTGATTGTTTTTTTTCTATCAGATTGTCGAAGTCTTTTTTTTGCTGATTTATGTTGTGGCATATAAAAATATTATTAACAGGTTGTTCGTCTAAAAGCGTTAATAACTTATACACATTTTTTTATTTTTGTAAAGCAGGTGAAAAAAAAGTTGAACGCCCATTTTGGATGATTTTTTTTATCTTATAGGTCTTTTTTTTGTATATTACATGTTTCTTTTGATAAACCTTAAATAAACTTTGAAAACTTCCGAGGGTTCCATCTGGGGATTTATAATCATTTATTGAAGAGCCACCATTTTTTAAAGATAATTTCAATACAGATTTACAAGAGCTTAACAACTGAGATATTTCTGCTTTTTTAAGCGTGTACGTTAGTCTTTGAGGATTTAACCTTGAGTGAAAAAGAGCCTCATTAGCGTATATATTTCCAATACCCACTATTAAACTTTGATCTAGGAGAGCTTGTTTCAAAGAAATTTTTTTCTTTATAAGTTTATTGTATATCTTATTTAAATTAACTTTGTTGACTAGTAAGTCAGTGCCATAGTTATTAAAAAATAATTTTACATCTTTTGAGTCTTTAAGCCTAAAAAACATACCAAACCTACGAGGATCATTATAAACAATTTTAAATTTGTTAAATTGTAGAATAACATGGTCGTGTTTTTCTTTTTTATAATTCTCGTTTAAATAAAACTTTAATCGACCGCTCATTCCCAAATGAATAATTATGTAATTATCATTTTCTAATCCTACGATTATGTATTTTGCAAAACGTTCAACGGATATGATTTCTTTGTGAGATATTTGCTCAAGATCTTTAAAATTTAAATTTTTCCTTAGTTTTTTTTGTGACCTATTGATAGAAATAATTTTTTTTCCTTTAACTTTTGACTTTAAATATCTTATTGTGGTTTCTACTTCAGGTAATTCAGGCATGGTAATTAAAAATAATTCAAATCATTATAATATTACAGATATTTTTGAAAATGTATCTAATGCAAAATATGACTTAATGAACGATATTATGAGCCTTGGAATACATAGACTTTGGAAAAAATATTTTGTTGATCTAGTATTATCAAAACATACTGACAATGAGAAAATTTTAGACATTGCAAGTGGCAGTGGGGATATTTTTAATTTGCTCCCTATTTCAAAAAATCTTTATGCTTTAGATCCCGTTTCTGAAATGCATAATATATCTAGAAAAAAAAATAGTTCTAAAATAATTAATTACGAAGTCGGTTATGCAGAAAATTTGCCGTATAAAAAAAATTTTTTTCAAATTATAACATGTACTTACGGTGTAAGAAATTTTAAAAAACGAAAAAATGGTTTTTCTGAGATTTATAGATGTCTTAAAAAAAATGGTTATTTTTTTATTATGGAATTTGGTATTCCAAAAAGAGATTTATTAAAAAACCCGTACAAAAAATTTTTAAAATATGTTTTACCTTTCACTGGTAGCATCATCTCCAATGATAGACATAGTTATAAATACTTAGCTGACAGTATTATTTCTTTTCCTAATCAAAATAACCTTCTTAAAGAACTGATAAATACAGGTTTTTCTCATATTAAAACTATTGATTTCATTTCTGGAGCTAACAGCATATATATAGTTCAGAAAAAATGAAAATTTTAATAATAATAACTGGAAGTGTTGGCTGTTATAAATCTTTAGATCTAATTCGTGAATGCCAAAAAAAATCAATTGAATATGAAGTTATTGCAACAAAAAACACTTATGAGTTTATTTCTAAACTATTACTTGAAACAATTTCCAATAAGCCAGTGTATTCAGAGCTCTTTGATTTGGATATGGAAAAAAAAATTGGTCATATAAAATTAGCGCGAGATAATTCTCATATTATTGTTTACCCTGCTACGGCTAATATTATTTCAAAATTTGCAAAAGGTTTTTGTGATGACCTAGCTTTAACATGTATGATTGCTTCAAACAAACCTATATATTTCGCACCTGCAATGAATAAAGAAATGTGGGCTAATCAAATTATTCAAGACAATGTGGATTATTTAAAGAAAATTGGTCATCATTTTATTGGCCCAGATGATGGGTCTTTAGCTTGTGGTGAGTATGGTAGTGGTCGTTTAGTTAATCCTAGTGAAATAATTAGCCAACTTAAGTAATTGAAACGCGCATTAATTACTATTGGGTGCACTCGAGAGTATATAGATCCAGTAAGATATATATCAAATGAGTCATCAGGTCGACAAGGCATGGCTTTAATAAAAAGCCTATTAAAATTTAATTATAAAGTTGTTTGTTTACATGGATATCTTCAAACAAAACAAATAGTTTCAAAAAATGTTAAATTTATCTTCACACCAACAGCAGATGAAATGTTAAAAGAAGCAAAAAAACATAAGTCTATCGACTTAGGAATTTTTAATGCTGCGGTTAGTGATTATAAGGCTAAAAAATATAACAAACTGAAAATAAAGAAAAAAAATGGAATGTCTTTAAAATTAATTAATAATCCTGATATTTTTAGATCAATGTCATTTGGAAAATATAAACCTAAGATTACAGTCGGATTTGCTTATGAAACAAATGATGTATTTCAAAATGCAAAGAAAAAATTGCTTTCCAAAAATTGTGATTATCTAGTTTTGAACTTTCCAACAGCGGAAAATAAAATTTTTAATTCAAAATACAATAATGGTATTTTAATTGGAAGATCAGGTGACTTTTTAAATTTAGGAAATGTAAGTAAAACAATTTTTGCAAATAAAATTATAAAATACATTAGCAATAGAGAGAATTAGAGTGGTTTGTATAAAAGTAAAAAAGATAAATGATACCGTTATTCTACCAACTTATGAGACATCATCTAGTGCAGGAATGGATATAAGAGCATTCTTGCCAAATGGAAAAGTTAGCATATCACCAAAAGAAACAAAACTAATTGGAACTGGATTATTTTTTGAAATTCCAAATGGATTTGAAGTTCAAATAAGACCTCGAAGTGGGCTAGCTGCAAAAAACTTTATTACTGTTCTAAACAGCCCGGGAACTATAGATGCGGACTATCGAGGGGAAGTAAAAGTGATTTTAATTAACCATGGATTAGAAATGTTTGAAGTTGAAGATAAAATGAGAATTGCACAAATGGTTGTATCAAAATATGAAAAGGTCAATTTTGAATTAGTAAGTGATTTAAGTGAAAGTGAGAGGGGGAGTGGTGGTTTTGGATCAACAGGAACTAAGTGAAAAACTGATTGAGGAATTTGGAAGACAAATTTTAGTTCCTGGGATTAATGAGGAGGGGCAAAAAAATATCTCCAGGAAAAAAATTTGTATAATCGGCTTAGGTGCTCTAGGAACTGTTGCATCACAATATCTTGTTCGAGCTGGGGTTGGTGAAATTCATCTCATTGATTATGATATAATAGAGAAGTCAAATTTACATCGTCAAATTAATTACGATAAAGATGATATTGGTAAATCTAAAGCAAACACTTCAAAGCATAAACTTAAAAATATAAATGACTCAACAATAATAAAAGAGCATTCTTTAAATTTTGAGACTTTCATAAAAAAAAATCCAAATAATAATTTTGATTTAATATTTGATTGCACGGATAATCATCAAAATAAAATTTTTTCTTCAAAATATTCTAAAACTAATAAAATATCATTTGTATCCATATCAATTAACTCTTCAGAGGGCGTATACTTTGCACAAAACAATGAAGAAAATAATCCATCATGTTTTGAGTGTCTTTTTCCTAAAGCTGATCAGAATCACCGTTGTCTTAACAGTGCAATGGTAGGTCCAGTTGCAGGATTTGTTACTAGTTTTGCTTGTATGAAAATTATATTCGCCCTTGCAAAAATAAAAACCCAATTGAAAAGTGAAATCAATTTGATAGACCTTTTGACTTCAGACATAAACAAACTACAATTAAGTAATAAAGATTGTCCTCATTAAGATGAATACATTTACACCTCAATCTAGTTATAGTTACGAAGAAATAATTGAATGTGGTAAAGGAAATTTATTTGGAAAGGGAAATGCCCAATTACCATCACCTCCTATGCTTATGTTTGATCGCATCACTAATGTCAATAAAGATGGCGGAGTGCATGGAAAAGGAGAAATAACTGCTGAACTAGACATAAATGCAGATTTATGGTTCTTTAAATGTCATTTTTTAGGTGATCCAATTATGCCAGGATGTTTAGGTCTTGACGCTTTATGGCAGATGTTGGGTTTTTATCTAGGCTGGCTTGGGTATCCAGGAAGAGGTAGAGCTTTGGGTGTTGGGGAAATAAAATTTGTAGAAGAGATAAAACCAGATAAAGAGTTAATAGAATATAAAGTTAGTCTAAAAAAATCTTTAAATAAAAAAGGCTTATCAATTGGTTATGGAGATGGGCGGATAATTCACAAAGAAAAAATAATATACCATGCAAATGATTTGAGAGTGGGTTTATTTAATGATCAATAAAAGAGTTGTTGTTACTGGTTACGGTATAGTTTCTTGTATAGGAGATAACAAAAAAGAAGTTTTACAAAGTTTAAAAGATGTGAAATCTGGTATCAGTCATTGCAAAGAATATGAAGAGCTTGGAATGAGAAGTCACGTACATGGAAAACCTAAAATAAATATTGAAGAAAATGTGGATCGAAAAATTTTACGTTTTATGGGAGAAGGCGCTGCATACAATTATATTGCAATGAAAGAGGCAATTGAACATTCAGGACTTGATGAGGGACTTATATCTAATGTTAATACTGGGTTAGTGATGGGGTCAGGTGGGCCTTCAACGTATCAACTGCAACAAGCCTTTGATATAGCAAGAGAAAAAGGTGTTAAAAAAATTGGACCTTATATGGTGACTAGAACAATGGCATCAGGAAACTCTGCTACTTTAGCGACTCCTTTTAAAATTAAAGGTGTAAATTACTCGATTAGTTCAGCGTGTTCGACAAGTTTGCACTGCATTGGCAATGCATATGATCTAATTAGACATGGGCAACAAGAAATTGTATTTGCTGGTGGTGGCGAGGAAACACATTGGACAATGTCAATTTTATTTGATGCCATGGGTGCTTTATCAAGTAAATATAATGAAACACCAGAGGTTGCTTCTCGCGCTTACGACTCTTCAAGAGATGGTTTTGTCATTGGCGGAGGTGCTGGTGTTTTAGTAGTTGAAAGCCTAGATAGTGCAAAAGCAAGAGGTGCCAATATCGTTGCAGAAATTCAAGGATTTGGTCAGACTTCAGATGGGTATGACATGGTTCAACCATCTGGGGAGGGGGCAGTGCGGTGTATGCAAATGGCAACACAGGGTAGACCTGTTGATTATATCAACGCTCATGGAACTTCAACACCTGTCGGAGACATGGTTGAATTACAAGGTATAAAAGAGGTTTTTAAGGATAATATTCCTCCAACCAGCTCTACTAAGTCACTAACGGGTCATTCACTTGGTGCGACTGGTGTACAAGAAGCTGTCTACTCTCTTTTAATGATGGAGAATGATTTTATGGTTGAGTCAGCAAATATTTCTAACTTAGATGAAAAAGCTGAGGGAATGAACATTCTCTTAGAGAATAAAAAAGATGTTAAAATTAATTCTATACTATCGAATAGTTTTGGTTTTGGTGGAACGAATGCATCTATTTATCTAACTAGCTTTAATGAGTAAAATTTTAGAAGGCAAAAAAGGATTAGTTGTTGGTATAGCCAATGATCATTCGATTGCATGGGGTATTGCAAAGTCCTTGAGCGACGAAGGTGCGAGTATGTATTTGACATATCAAAATGACTCAATAAAAAAAAGAGTTGAGCCCCTATCTGAGAAAATTAACTGCTTAGGAATTATGCCTTGTGATGTATCTGACACTTCTTCTCTCGAAAATGTTTGTAATGGAATTAAAGGAAAAATTGATTTTTTTGTTCATGCCGTTGCCTATTCAGATAAAAATGAACTATCAGGTAAATATTTAAATACCACTAGAGAAAATTTTCTTAGGACACTACATATTTCTGCATACTCATTGACTGAAATGGTAAGGATGCTTTCGCCAAAAATGAATGATGGTGCATCAATCATGGCCCTTACTTATTATGGATCTACAAGATATATGCAAAGTTATAATGTAATGGGTGTTGCCAAAGCTGCATTGGAAACTTCTATAAAGTATCTTGCTGTTGATATGGGCGACAGGGGAATTAGGGTTAATGCTATTTCAGCTGGCCCAATGAGAACCTTGGCAGGAGCTGTTATAAACAAATCTAGAAAAATTTATAATTATACAATTGAGAACTCTCCCATTAAAAAACCATTATCATTGGTTGATATTGGAAAGTCATCAGTTTATTTAATGAGTGATTTATCTAAAGGTGTAACTGGAGAAATTTTGTATGTTGATAACGGCTACAATAAAGTCGGGATGAGTGTACAAGAGCTATGATTAGAATATTCTTTTTCTATTAGGACTGTGTCATACTAATTTTGTGATAAGTAATAGGTTTTTTTAAATGTTAAAAAATAAGCTAGCTATCATTGGAGGAAGTGGTTTATACAATATTGAAGGACTGTCTAATGTCGAGTC
Organism: uncultured Alphaproteobacteria bacterium; assembly: GCA_902617355.1. GTDB lineage: Bacteria > Pseudomonadota > Alphaproteobacteria > HIMB59 > HIMB59 > HIMB59. The sequence goes on from CACMWK010000001.1 coordinate 98,625, forward strand.
TTTAAAAATAAAGACTCCATGGGGGGATCCCTCTGATGAGCTAACAAAAGCTTTATTTAAATCAAAGGAGGTTATATTCCTGCCAAGGCATGGGAGAGGTCACTTTATATCTCCAACAAAAATTAACTTCAGAGCTAATATTGATGCATTAAAACAACTTGGGGTAACTGATATCGTTTCCATATCTGCAGTAGGGTCTCTAAAAGAGGATCTTGAGCCTGGAATGTTTGTTATTGTTGACCAATTCATCGATAGAACTTTTGCAAGAAATAAAACATTTTTTGATGAGGATATCGTGGCTCACGTATCTATGGCAAAACCAACCTCCGAGGGTCTAATGAATGCTTGTGAAGAGAGCATCAAATCTGAAAATATCCAATATAAGAGAGGAGCTACTTATCTTGTAATGGAAGGTCCCCAATTCTCTACTCTTGCTGAATCTAATCTCTACAGAACTTGGGGTGCCGATGTAATTGGAATGACTAATATGCCAGAAGCTAAATTAGCAAGAGAGGCTGAAATTAGATATGCTTCAATTTCAATGATAACAGATTTTGATTGTTGGCATCCCGATCACGATAACGTTGATGTAAAACAAATTATTGAAACACTCTCACAAAATAGTTCAAATGCTAAAAAAGTTGTTAAGAACTTAATTATGGATTTTGAAAAATTTATTGACGCTCAGGACCCAACAAACAATTGTCTTGATTTTGCTATTATTACGGCACCTGAAAAAAGATCAAAAAAAACCAAAGATAAATTAAAAAATGTCGCTGGAAGGGTTCTATAATTGAGGATAGGAGATAAAAACTACCAAACAATTTGGTATGATGAAAAAAATTTATCTGTAAAAATCATAGATCAAACAAAACTCCCGCATGAGTTTATCATTAAGGAAATTCATAATGCAGATGAAATGATTAATGCGATATTTAATATGGAAGTTAGAGGTGCTCCATTAATTGGTGGCGCAGCTGCTTTTGGCGTAACATTAGCTGCCAAAGAGAATAAAGATTTAGAATTCATAAAACAAAAAGGATCTGAGCTTATTAAAACAAGACCAACAGCAATCAACTTAGAGTGGGCTGTGCATCGAATGATCAACAAACTATTAAATATTGACTCATCAAATCTATTTGAAGTGGCAATTCAAGAGGCACAAGAGATTATAAAAGAAGACATTAATTTTTGTAAAAGTATAGGTATGTATGGTCTCAAAATTATTGATGAAATACACAAAAATAAAAATGATACTGTAAATATTTTAACACATTGTAATGCAGGTTGGTTAGCGACTATTGATTGGGGAACAGCAACATCTCCAATTTATCATGCGAATAAAGCAGGAATTCCATTACATATTTGGGTTGATGAAACTAGACCAAGAAATCAAGGCGCAAATTTAACCTCTTTTGAATTAAATAACGAAAAGATATCTAACACTATTATTACTGATAACACTGGGGGCATTTTGATGCAAAAGGGCTTTGTCGATATGTGTATAGTAGGATCAGATAGAACATTACATACCGGAGATGTATGTAACAAAGTTGGAACTTATCTAAAAGCGCTTGCGGCTAATGATAACTCAATACCTTTCTATGTTGCACTACCTAGCTCAACAATTGATTGGGAAATTGATAATTACAAAGATATTAAAATTGAAGAACGTAATAGCAAAGAATTATCCCATATTAACGGGATAGATAATGATGGTAATTTAAAAAATATTTTAATTTACCCACAAGAGAGCAAATGTTTGAATTTGGCTTTTGATGTAACTCCAAGCAAATATATCACTGGATTAATAACTGAAAAAGGTATCTGTAAAGCAAATAAAAGTGAAATTACTTCATTGCTTAAAAATTAGTTCTATTTTTTTTAATAACTAGAATAAACAATTTTTAAATTAGGTGTTTTCAGCGCAAATAATGAAGATTTGTTTGCGCTGAATTATAAATTATTTTTAGACCTCTTTCATGCTGAGCTTTACTTTACCAGCACGATCTACATCGAGCACTTTAACTTGAACTTCTTGTCCCTCAGATAAAACATCAGAGACATTCTCAACTCTTTTTTGTGAAATTTGTGAGACATGAAGCAACCCGTCTCTGGCACCCATAAAGTTTACAAAGGCTCCAAACTCAACAATTTTAACAACTTTACCAGTGTAGACTTTGCCAACTTCTGGCTCCGCAACAATGTCTTCTACCATTTGTTTAGCTTTATTAATTGACTCTTCATTGCTGGATGCAATTTTTACAATTCCATCATCATTAACTTCTAGTTTTGCTCCTGAGACTTCGACAATGTTTTTAATTACCTTACCACCTGAGCCAATAACATCTTTTATTTTAGCTTTATCGATAGTGATAGAGATTACTTGAGGAGCATGCTTAGAAAATTTTGTTCTAGCCTCAGGTAAGGCATCCGACATAACGCCAATAATATGTTTTCTTCCACCTGAAGCTTGATTTAAAGCAATTTCCATAATCTCTTTAGTGATACTGGTAATCTTAATATCCATTTGAAGAGAAGTAATACCATCCATAGTACCAGCAACTTTGAAGTCCATATCACCTAAGTGATCTTCATCACCTAAGATATCGCTAAGCACTACAAAGTCCTCGCCCTCTTTGATTAGACCCATCGCTATACCACCAATATGTTTTTTAATTGGCACACCCGCTGCCATCAAAGCAAGGGATGAGCCACATACTGTAGCCATAGAACTAGAACCATTGGATTCAGTTATCTCAGATACTAATCTTAGTGTGTATGGGAAATCCTCTTTTTTTGGTAACATTGGATGGACTGCACGCCATGCTAGTTTTCCATGACCAATTTCTCTTCTGCCAGTTGCTCCTACTCTTCCTACTTCTCCTACAGAGTAAGGAGGAAAATTATAATGCAACATAAAATGTTGTTTATGCATAGGATCAAGAGAGTCAATCATTTGCTCATCATCGCCCGTTCCTAATGTGGTAACAACTAATGCTTGAGTTTCTCCACGAGTAAAAAGGCTTGAACCATGAGCTCGAGGAAGAATGTCTAATTCACATGTAATTTGTCTTACTTCATCTAATTTTCTTCCATCAATACGGCTTTTATTTTTGATGATATCTCCTCGAACTACGTCTTTTTCTATATCTTTAATGATTGTTGTAGCGGCTAAAATCTGATCATCTTCAACATTATCGACAATAGAGGATCTGATCTCTGAAAGTTTTTGACTTCGCTCTTGCTTATCAATTAAACCGTATGCCTCACGAATAGGATCTGAAATTTTACTTTCGATGTCTTTTTGTAAACCTTCATAAAAATCAGGTAGGCTTGGGACTTCAAAAGTCTTAATTTCTGTTTTGCTTGCAAAGTTATGAACTTCTTTAATAAATGTCTGATAAAAATCATGTCCAAACATTACTGCCTCTAACATGGTGCTCTCAGAGAGTTCTTGGGCCTCAGACTCCACCATTAAAACACCCTCTTCTGTTCCAGCCACAACAAGATCTAGTTCAGAGTTTTCCATATCCTGGATAGATGGATTTGCAACTAGCTTTCCATCTATATATCCAACTCTAGCGGAACCCAAAGTACCTGCCACAGGAAGACCTGAAATAGCTAATGCTGCGCCGGTTGCATACATTGCAATAATATCAGGATCAACAACGCTATCGTAAGATAGGACAGTTAATGTTACTTGAGTTTCATTTTTAAAGTTTTTGTGAAATAGAGGCCTAATAGGTCTATCAATCAAACGACTTGTTAATGTTTCTCTTTCAGTCGGTCTAGCCTCTCTTTTAAAAAAACCTCCCGGTATTTTACCTGAGGCATAATATTTTTCCTGATAGTTAACTGTTAATGGGAAAAAATCAATATCAGGTTTTTGTGTTTTTGCTGCACAAATGTTAGCCATAACCATTGTTTCACCACAGGTTACAACCACAGATGCATCTGCTTGTTTTGCTATTCGATTTGTTTCTAATGTAATTTGTTGGTTACCCAACTCAAATTTATGTTCTATTTTCATCTTCCTCTTTCTTTATAGCTAATTAAAAAATTATTTTTTTCTTAGCTTTAGTTTATCTGCTACTTCTGTGTACTTTCCTACATTCCTCTTCTTTAAATACGCCATCAATCTATTTCTTTTACCAACCATCATCAGCAGACCTCTTCGAGAATGAAAATCTTTCTTATGGATTTTGATATGTTCTGTTAACAGATTAATTTTTTTTGTGAGAAAAAAAATTTGGGACTCTGGCGAACCAGTGTCATTATCAGCACGAGCTATATCGTTTATTTGTATTTCCGACATCAATACTCCTTTCAAAGTAAACATCATCTGACCAGGATGTCGCCCAGTTCAAATGGTAATCAGATTGGTATGTAAATCATTTATACTTGAGAAATCAAGGATTTTTTCATAAGGAATAGCTTGATTTATATCAAAAGTCCCTATTTTCAATCTTTTAATCATACTTGCATAAGCTATATCACCTAGGGAATTTGCAAATTCCTCTGCGAATGCCCTCACATAAAACCCTGAATGGCAACTCAACTCAACTCTCATTTTTGAGCTATTAGAAGATAAAATTTTTAAACTTTGAACTGATACTTTTTTATAACGATCTTCTATAGCTTTATTATCTCTAGCGAGTTCATAAAAATTTTTACCATTTAATTTATGCGCAGAAAAGTCTGGTATTTTTTGTTGATATGTTCCTATGAACTTTTTTAAATGTGAAACTCTTTCATTTATATTATGTGAGGACGACTCCATTTTAAAGAATCTACCCTCTGAGTCTAAAGTATTTGTTGAAGCACCAAATCGTATCTCAACCTCATAACTTTTTTTTTCTTGATGTATATTTGGTATTTTCTTCGTAGCTTTATTAATACCTACTAATAATAAACCAGAAGCTAAAGGGTCCAGAGTTCCAGCAAAGCCAACTTTTTTAAACGAATAACGAAATTTTAATTTTCTAATAACTCCAAATGACTCTATACCCTGTGGTTTATTTATTAATAACCATCCATCACTGTGAAAGTTTTCTTTTACCAAGATCTATAATTTATCTAGAAGCGATTGTACTTTTAAAGACTCTTGAAAAGATTCATCAAAAATTAAAGATATTTTTGGAGTATATTTACTTGTAAGAGTTCTTGCTATTAAACTTTGTATTTCTCTCAGATAAAGTTTATTAAATTCTTTAAAATCTTCCTCTGAAATATTATGAATAAGATAAATTTTTGCAAATCTTAGATCTTTACTTACTCTAACTTCAGTTATTTCGAAACGAACAGTTGGAAATTTTAAAAGATAATCTTTTTGAGTTACGAGATATTCAGAGACAAGCCTTTTAATTGAAAGTTCAACTTTTTTGGTTCGAAAACTTGGCTTATTGTCCACACTATAATTCTTTTTGAACTTCCTTAGTTACATAAAATTCAATTTCATCTTTTTCCAAAATATCTGAATAATCTTTGAATGAAATACCGCACTCATAGTTTTCTCTAACCTCTTTGACATCATCTTTAAATCGTTTGAGAGTACCAACTTCTCCTTCGTGTATGATTTTACCTTCTCTAACAAGCCTGATTTTAGCAGAATTTTGGACTATACCGTCAGTAACAAAGCAGCCTGCAATTGTTCCAAACTTTGAGGATTTGAAAGTATCACGAACCTCAGCATGGCCAATAATTTCCTCTTTAGTGTCTGGGGTGAGGAGACCAGAGAGCATTTTTTTCATATCATCAATTAATTCATAAATAATTGAATAATATCGTATATCTACTTTATCACGTTTTGCGATTGTTCGGGCTTGTGGAATAGCTCTGATATTAAAACCAATTACTAGCCCTTGTGCAGAACTCGCTAAACTCACATCACTTTCATTAATTGCACCAATAGCGTTATGGACGACATTTATTTTAACTTCTTCATTACCGACTTTTTCTAGTGAGGAAACTATTGCTTCAAGAGATCCTTGAACATCCGCTTTGACAATGATTGGAAGTTTTTTCATATCTCCCTTTGATACATTGGCCATCATTTCCTCTAGTGATGATTTTTTAACTGCTTCAGTATTTTCTAATTTTTTTTGTTCTTTTACTTTTTCTGTAATATCTTTTGCAATATCCTCATTTGGCATAACATAAACTGTATCGCCTGCTTGTGGCACTGAGTCAAAACCCAACACTTCAATAGGCATGCCTGGACTAGCTGATTTAATTCTACTACCATTTTCATCAAGTAAAGCTCTAACTCTTCCATAAGACGAACCACAAGTAAAATGATCGCCTTCTTTAAAAGTTCCATTTTTTACTATTACTGTTGCAACAGGTCCTTTTCCTGTTTCTATTTTAGACTCAACTACAATTGCTTCAGCAAGTTTATTATGTTCGACGTTAAGATCTAGAATTTCTACTTGTAATAAAATGTTATCTAATAATTTTTCTAGATTTGTTTTTTTAATTGCAGATATTTCAGTTTCTAATACATCTCCGCTGTAGCTTTCTACAACTACCTCGTGAGTTAACAAATCATTTCTAACAATACTTGGGTCAACATCTGGTAAGTCCATTTTATTAATTGCGAGAACAATAGGAACTTTTGCTGCTTTAGCATGTGAAATCGCTTCAATTGTTTGAGGTTTAACACTATCGTTAGCAGCAACTACTAGTACAACAAGATCTGTTAAATTGGCTCCCCTAGAGCGAATATTTGAGAAGGCTGCGTGACCAGGTGTATCTAAAAAAGTAATAGGATTGTTTTTATGTTGAATTTGATACGCACCAATATGTTGAGTAATTCCACCAGATTCTTTTGAAGTTACATTTGTGTTTCTGAGTGCATCCAACAAAGATGTTTTACCGTGATCAACATGGCCCATTACAGTTACAATTGGAGGCCTAGGTGAAATTTTGGATATTTTTGTTTTTTGGTGATTTGCAATTTCATCTTTTAAACTAATCGCCTCTTCTCTTTTCGGTGTATGTCCTAATTCTGTAACTATAAGCTCAGCTGTATCTCCATCTATATATTGATTAGCCGTAGCCATAATTCCACTTTTCATAAGAGCTTTTACAACATCACCTGTTTTTTCGGACATTCTACTTGCTAATTCCTGCACAGAAATTTTTACAGGTATGTCAACCTCACGAACAATTTTTTGAGAGCTAGTTAAATTTGGTTTAAATTTTGTTTTTTGTTTTTCTCTATTTCTTTTTGTTTTTGCAAGACTAGGCATTTTTTCATAGTCTGGTTCTTCATCTAAGAGATTGTTAACTGAAATAGAGGAAAGTTTTTTTTGAAATGCTGTTGTATTGAGAGTTAGTTTTTTTCTGGGAGGTGCGGATGTTGTAGATGTAGGTGTGGTAGGTTTAGCCGAAGATGTATTTGTGTTCTTTGTCTCTTTTGTCATTCAAAATTAGCTATTAAGATAAATCTCCCTAGCATCCATTATAATTTTTTCTGCAGCAGATTTTTCAACTCTTTTTTGTAGTATGCCGTCTCTGCCCACTAATTCATCAGTAGCTAAATCTGCGAGGTCTTGACGTGAAAAGATATTGTTCTCAATCAATGTAGCTAAAATTTTATTATCAAACTCTGAAATTCCTTTGACATAATCATCTAGTTTTGAAGATTGAATTAATTTCTCAAGTTCTGCCTTCTCGTTTTCCATATACTGCGTTGCACGAGCGTATATCTCAGCAGCAAGCTCATTATCAAATCCTTCAATTTTTTCTATATCTTGGATTGAAGCATTAGCGATTTTTTCAATACTTGTGTATCCCTCGACCGCTAATAATTGCGCAATCATATCTTCTAGATCAAGTTTTTCAGCGAAAAGAGATGTGATTTTTTTAAATTCCTCTTGTCTTCTTTCTGCATCTTCTTTTTCAGTTAGTATGTCAATTTCAAGATTGGTAAGTATTGAGGCTAATTTTACATTTTGACCTCTTCTACCAATAGCAATACTTAACTGATCCTCAGGTAAGACTATCTCTACTCTATTTGAGTCTTCAAATTCATTAACCTTTGCAACTTGTGCAGGCGCAATGGCATTTTGAACATACATCGACTTTAACTCTGACCAATTTACGATATCAATTTTTTCACCTTGTAATTCATTAACAATAGCCTGAACTCTAGATCCTCTCATACCTACGCATGCCCCAACTGGGTCAATGGACTTATCGTTCGCACGAACTGTAATCTTTCCTCTACTACCAGGATCTCTTGCAACAGATAAAATTTCTATTTGGCCTTCATATATTTCAGGTACTTCTTGTTCAAATAATTTTGCCATAAACTGAGGGTGAGTTCTTGAAAGAAAAATTTGATGTCCTTTGGCCTCTTCTTTTATATCAAAAAAGTAAGCTCTAATACGATCACCATTTTTAAAATTCTCTCTTGGAATGAGTTCATCTTTTCTTAAAAATCCCTCAGCTTTACCAAGATCAACAATAATATTTCCAAACTCAATTCTTTTTACAATACCCGACAAAACTTCTCCAACACGATCTTTAAAATCATTAAACTGTCTTCTTTTTTCAGCTTCTCTTACTCTGGAGTAAATAACTTGCCTTGCCATATTGGCTGTAACTCTTCCGAAGTTTACGGATGGTAAAGGAATTGTTATTTGTTTTCCAATTTCAGTATCAGCATCATATTTTTTAGCATGGTCTAATAAAATTTGATTTGCCTGCAAAACAGGATCAATTTTTTCAACTACATCTTTAATATGAGATAAACTTATATTTCCTGTTATACGGTCAATAGATGCTTTAATGTTATTGTCCATTCCGTATTTTGATTTTCCAATAATTTCAAAAGACTCCTCAAGAGCCTCCATTACTATATCCATTTCGATGCCCTTCTCTTGTGAGACGACTTCGGCAACTTTTAATATTTCTGTGTTATTTAGCATTATCTTTTCTAGTTAAAAAAAAAGGCGGGATAACCCACCTCCTCATCGTTGGTTAATAATTTTTAAGAACGCTAAAATAGAATAATTTATGATTTTTGTCTAAGGCTTTTTTCTCAAATTTAGTGTGTAAAGCGTTGGAATCACTATATTTCCAACATTTAGGGCTGATATCTGGCATGGTGTATTTGAACTTTTTCATCAAGGCTAAAGCTTCAGTAAAATAGTCACCATGATCAGTTGCAAAACGAACAAATCCATTTTTTTTTAGTTTTTTAGTGAGATCTTTTACAAGGACTTGGTTAACAGTTCTTCTTTTTTTATGCTTATTTTTGGGCCACGGATCTGGAAAGTATATTCTTATTTCCTGAAGATAATTGTTTGGTATGAATGGTAAAAGATCTTGAATGTTTAAATGGAATACTTGAAGATTTTTCAAATTATCATCAACAGAGTTTCTGATAGCTCTTAGAACTCCATCAGCAAAAATATCACAACCAATAAAGTTTATCTTTGAATATAGTTTTGCATCTTCACTAATTTTTTCTCCATCACCAATTCCAATTTCTAAAATTCTTGGTGTTTTGATTTTATTAAATAACTTTTTGTTTGGTTCTTTAAGAAATTTCGAGTATTGCTCGAGTCTTACAAATGACTTTCCTTTTTTTCTACCAAAGTATTTATTTTTTGATTCGAACATATAAAAAACTAAGTATAAATATTAAAAAAATCAAAAGACTTACTGAAAATAAAGTTGATGAACAATTTGATTTATATTTATTAATTGGATGTTGATAATAGAGGTAACCTTTTTTGTTTGTTGGAATAGTCTCAATAATTTTACCCGAATAATCAACAACAGATGTAATACCTGAAGGAGTTGATCTTATGAGAGGTTTTTGGAATTCAACACTTCTTAAAAGGGAATTAGCCAGGTGTTGATGTGGCCCGTACCATTTACCAAACCAAGAGTCATTTGAAATTTGTATCACCATATCTGCATTACAAACCTCAGTATTAATTGATTTGTAATTAAAAATAGACTCAAAACAAATCATTGGAACAGCCTTTATATTTTTAGGTAATTTTAAGATTTTTTGATTAATTCCAGGAGTATAGTTCATTCCTAAATTTAAAAACTTGCTTACAAAAGGTTTTACAAAGGGAATGTATTCTCCAAATAAAACCAACTTTTGTTTATCATAAAAATCAATAATCTTTCCTTGATGATCGATGATATATAGACGATTAAATAATTGGTTTTCCTCGATAGCACTCGACCCAACTATTATTTTTTGATCCTCGTTAATTAAAGAGGATAATCTACTAAGAAGTCCGTCCCTGTTATTTAAATCAATTGGCAATGAGCCTTCAGGCCAAATAATTAAATCTACTTTTGGAGAATTTGTAAGAGCTTCTAAGGTTAATTTTTCATATATTTCAAGGTTTCTTAGAACGTCAAATTCTACTAATGACTCATAAAGATTAGGTTGAATTAACAGAATGTTCAGAGTTTCATTGTTTGTTTTTCTCTCAGTATTATTTTCAAAAAAACCAAACACATAAATTAAAACAAGCACTGATGATAAACTAAAAGTTACAACTTTATTTTTGCAATAAAGAAAATAAATAATTAAACCCACAATCAAATGGATAACTAATCCCAAACCATAAACGCCTAAAAATGGTAGTGACTTTAAGATCCAAATATTTTTGTAATATATAATTGCACTAGGATTCCAAGGGAAGCCTCCAAAAATAAATTCCTTTAGTATTTCTACTATAGATAAACCTAGTGGTAATAAGAAAATCTGTAATAATTTTTTTTTAAATGTAACTAAAATGAGAATTGTTGCTGAATAATGTAGGAATGCAATAAATATAGAGAGTACACCAACTAAAATAATACCTAAGAATAAATACCCAAAACCTCCTGAATAAAAGGACTGAGTAATCCAGCTTAATGTAATTATTTGAGTAAATAAGAAAAAATAAAATATGTTTTTTTTTGAAAAATTATTATTAGTTAGAATATTATAAAAAATGATTGAAAATGATAAGTAATAGAAAACAGATACTCCAAATGGAGGAAGAGAAAATACATAAACAATAGAAAAAATAATTATTAAGCTTATTGGCCTAGAGAGATAGGGCAGTAGATTATTGAGATTTGACACCACTAACCACAACTTCAAGAATTTTTCTTGTTGATACCTTGTGAATGGTGAAAGATAATTTTTTATTTATAGTAAATTTTTCTTTTTTCTTTGGTATACGACCAGCTATATTAAATATGATACCGCCTATAGTTCCTACATCCTCTTTTAAATCATCTGGGATATTGACATCAAATTCTCTTTCAAAATCATCAACAAGCATTGCGGCATCCATAATTATATTATTGTTTTTTTGTCGAAACATTGGTGCTTCATCCTTATCGTGTTCGTCTTCAATCTCACCTACTATTTCTTCCACTAAGTCTTCAATGGTAACTAAACCAGTAACACTATTAAATTCATCCATAACAATCGCCAAATGGATATTTTGTTTTTTCATTTTTTGAAGAAGATTAAAAACAGGTGTAGCAGAGGGAATATAAATGACCTCTCTTAACAAACTCTTAATATTGAAGGACTTATTATTGATTTTCTTGAATAAGTCCTTGATATGAACCATTCCCAAGCAATGTTCTAAGTCCTTTTTTACGACTGGCATTCTTGAGTGAGCTTCTTTATTGATGATTTTAATGATGTTTTCTTTATCAATATTTTGATCAATAAAAATTATTTCACCTCTTGGAACCATTACATCATCAACAGTTTTTTTGTGAACCTTTAAAAGATTATTAAAGATTTTTTTTTCTTCATTCTTGGCAATCCCTGAACTATCTGAAGTCGCTGAGATAAGATCAATAATATCTTTTTTAAAATTCTCGTCTTGAATAAGCTCTTTGACTAATTTTATCGCTAAATTTTTTTTAATTTTCATGTACTTTTTTTAAACCTAATAATTTCATCAGTGTGTTTTCTAAAAATCTCATATTACTTCTCGATTGTTTATCGTAGTGATGATAACCAAATAAATGATGTAATCCATGACTCACTAGCATAAAAAAGTTTTGTTCGTTAATTTTTTTATTGCGATTTAAAATATAACTATCTGCAATAGCAATATCACCAGAAAAGTCTCCATCGGGGAAAGATAACACATCTGTGATTTTATTTTTATTTTTAAATTTTTTGTTCATGCTTTTAATTTCTTCATTAGAAACTATTTTTATTGTCAGTTGTGTTTGATGATCAGCTTGGTGGATTGTTTGAAAATATTCTGACAACTTTTTTAGCTTTTCCTTGGAGGATTTTAGAAATTGCTCTAAATTCTTATCTCCAATTATCTCAATCACAAATTTTTTATTACTAATCCTCAAAATTACTTATCGTAAGCATTAATTATTTTTTCTACTAGTGTGTGTCTGCATACATCACTACTATTTAAATGAACAAACCCAATGTCTTTAACTTTTTCTAATTTTTCCATTGCATCCTGCATTCCACTTTTTGCATTATCGGGTAAATCTTTTTGACTTAAATCTCCAGTGATAACCATTTTTGAGTTTTGTCCTAACCTAGTTAAGAACATTTTCATCTGTGTCGATAAGGTGTTTTGTGCTTCGTCTAAAATGATAAAGGATTTATTTAATGTTCTTCCTCTCATAAAGGCAAGTGGAGCTATTTCTATAAGATTATTTACCATTTTTCGGTCAATTTCTTCACCTGGCATCATCTCATACAAGGCATCATAAAGTGGTCGTAAATAGGGGTCAATTTTCTCTTTCATATCTCCAGGTAAAAAGCCTAATCGTTCACCCGCTTCAACTGCTGGTCTTGATAATATTAATCGATTAATTTTTCCTTCTACAAAAAGACTAACTGCGTATGCAACAGCTAAGTAAGTTTTTCCTGTTCCCGCTGGACCAACAGCAAAAACGACATCTTTTGATCTCATTTCTTTTAAAAAGAGCTCTTGGTTTTTAGTCTTGGGATAAATTGTTTTTAATTTTGTATTGATTTGAAATTTCTGATCTTGTTCGATTTGTTCTTTGATATATGTAGGTTTTGCTAAATCAATATTGTTTTCTATTTCTTCTGCAGAAATATCGTTGTTCTTCAATTTTTGATATAAGCCTTGAATAATAAAGTAGGCTTTTTCAACTGGATCTCTATTACCTTTTATAGATAAAAGGTTGCCTCGAGTGTATAGCTTTACTTTAAATTTATTCTCTAAGACCTTTAAATTTTTATCGTGGTAACCAAATAGGCTTGATAGAAATTGATTATCCTCAAACTCGAGTTGTTTTTGATGGGAAGAAATATTTACAGGACTCAACTAAATTTTTTCTCCCAATAATGAGTGTGTTAAAACCTCTTTGATTTGCACAGGAATTATTTGACCTATTATTTCTTTTTCTCCCTGCAGGGCTACACTTTGATTAAATTGTGACTTGCCTTTGATTTGTCCTGTGTGTTTACCAGCACCATCAATTAATACTTGTACTGTCTTTTTTACGAACTGGTTGTTGTATTCAATTTGTTGTTCATTGAGTAAATCTTGTGTGATCTTTAAACGCTCGTCGAGAATTACTTGATCTATTTCTTCACGATCAGCCGCAGGCGTACCTGGTCTTGGGCTGTACTTAAAAGAGTAAGAATTCATGTATTTAACCTTTTCAATTAGATCGATTGTGTCTTCAAAATCTTTGTCTGTTTCTCCAGGAAAACCAATAATAAAGTCCGAGGAAAGTGCTATATCGGGTTTTACTTTTCTAACCTTTTCGATAATTTCAAAATAATAATCCCTGGTATGTTTTCTATTCATTAATTTTAAAACTTTGTCGGAACCTGATTGAACAGGAAGGTGAAGATAGGGCATAAGTTTAGAGTTTTCACCATGAAGGAAAATTAGATCGTCAGTCATATTCACAGGGTGACTTGTAGAATAAGTAATTCTTTCAACTCCATCTATTAAACTAATACTGTTAATAAGAGATGCTAGATTATTTGATTGACCTTGAGTGTCTAAACCGTGATAGGCATTAACATTTTGACCTAGAAGTGTGAATTCCACCACCCCCTGATCAATTAAAGATTTAACCTCATCAGAGATTTCCTTAACTGTTCTTGAATATTCTGATCCTCTTGTATAAGGAACAACGCAGAAATGACAAAACTTATCACAGCCTTCTTGGATAGTCACAAATGCAGATTTATTCGATGTATTCGTTTTAATATGATTGAGCGTGTCAAATTTTTCAATCACATCAAATTCAGTGATAGAGGTTTTTGGTAAGTTATTTTTATCTAAAAATTTATTTAATGACTGAATAGATTGTGGTCCGATCACTAAGTCCACGTAAGGTGCCCTTTTTTGAATTAATTCACCTTCAGCTTGAGCTACACAACCAGCAACAATAACTTTTTGATCTTCTTTCCCCTTTTTATGAATTTTTCCTAAATCTGAAAATGTTTTTTCTGTTGCCTTTTCACGGATGTGGCAAGTATTTAAAACTACATAGTCTGCATTTTGAAAGTCATCGGTTTGATTAATATTATGCGATAGAAAAATATCTTTCATTTTATCAGAGTCATAAACATTCATCTGACAACCAAATGTTCTAATATAAAATTTCTTATTTGATGGCATTAAGGGATTTTGCAAACAAAATTGCGTCTTGCGTATTTGGAGCGTTTATAGACTTACTCCGATAATAGTTTTTTCTTTCATTGTAGGCTTTATAGCCTAATTTTTCATAAAGTTTAATAGCAAATTTATTAATAGCACTCGCTTCCAGAAAGATTTTAAATGATTTTCCAGTACTTTTGAGTTGTTTTTCAAGCTCTTCTAAAATCATTCTTCCCAACCCTTGGTTTCTAAATTCAGGCAAAACAGCAATATGTAAAATTTCAAATTCACTGACCTTTTGATCTTGATATAAAAAATGTCCTATCAAAGCACCTTTGACGTTAGTTTGATCTAGAAGATAAATATTAAAACTTGTTTCTTTATTGAGGTGAAGCTCAATATCTTTTTCACTCCAATTAATCTCTAGTTGGTCTTTATGATTGATAATCCAATTTTTAGAATCAGATAGAGTATGTGTAAAATTCAAGCCACAATATTATCATAAAAAACCTTGGAACACTCATACCAGTTAAATTTTTTTGTATATTCTTGACATTTTTTCGATCGATAGTCAAACAATTCAAAACATTATCTTTTAAGTTATCACCAATAAAGCCGTTGACCCCATTAACAATAATATCTTTAGGACCTGTTACATCATAAGCAGCGACTGGTGTGCCGGTTGCATTTGCCTCAGTTACCACATTTCCAAAGGTATCAGTCTTGCTAGGGAAAACCATTACATCTGAACTAGCATAGTAATTCACTAAATTCTGGCCAAACTGGTAACCAACAAATTTTATATCTGTATATTTTTTTTTTAGTTTATTTAACTGTGGTCCATCGCCAACGACAACTTTAGTACCTTCTAAATCTAAATCTAAAAAAGCTTGAATATTTTTTTCAGTAGCCACTCGACCGATATAAGAAAATATTGGTCCCGGGCCTAAGTCTAATTTTTGATAGTTGCCAAATTTTTGATGATCGACACCTCTTGACCAAACAACGGTATTTTTAAAATTCATATTTATTAATTCGGCCTGCATGGATGGGGTAGGAACAAGAACTTTTTTCGCTTTATTGTGAAAATGCTTTATGAAGAAGTAAAAGAAACTTGCAGGTATTTTTATACGTTGTTGAATATACTCAGGGAAACGAGTATGAAATGAAGTTGTAAAAATAATTTTTTCTGAAAGACATATTTTTCTGGCCAAAAAACCTAGGGGCCCCTCTGTAGCAATGTGAATATGATCAGGATTGATCTGATCCATCATATTTTTCAATGTTTTTTTGCGAGTAATCACAACTTTAATCTCATTATACGAAGGAAGGCCAAAGCGAACTTTAAATAACTCAGGGTGTATTACTTCTACCTGCATACCCATTTTTTCCAATTCCGGTATGGTATTCAGATAAGAACGGACGACGCCGTTTACCTGAGGTTTCCATGCATCTGTTACTAATAATAATTTCAAGCTACAGATACCTTATTAAGAGTTTGTTTTTCTAAAGACTGGATTTTTTTTTCATTCCAAAAGACTAACTCCAAGTTGCCTTTAAAGTCCTCAACCATTGCACTACAGCTATCTACCCAATCTCCTAGATTATGATATGTCTTGTCACCAATTTTTTTTATTTGGGGATGGTGAATATGACCACAAACAATTCCATCACAATTATTTTTTTTTATTCTCTCAAGACATGCATTTTCAAAATTTTCAATATATCGTTGAGCATCTTTTACTCGTGTTTTTAAATATCCTGATAAAGACCAATACGAAAGACCAAGTTTTCTTCGACAGAAATTTAAAATATTATTAAACCAAACAGAGTAGTCATAAAGGACGGCACCTATCTTTGCTAACCATTTTGAATTTAGAACTATTCCATCAAATTCATGCCCATGCATTAAGAGAAGTCTTTTATTGTTCGCTGTTGTATGAATTCTATTTTTTCGAACTTTAATGTTTGCAAATGAAAAACCACAATAATCTGAAAAAACTTCATCATGGTTTCCAGGTATATAATAGACTTTGGTACCTGAGCGTGCTTTTCGTAAAACTTTTTGTATGAAAGTATTAAAATCAGGATTCCAAAACCAATTTTTTTTTAGACGCCATCCGTCTATAATATCTCCAAGTAAATAAAGATGATCACAATCATTATATTTTAAAAAGTGTAAGAGCTCCTTTACTTTTGAAGCACGTATGCCAATATGAATGTCTGAAATAAATATGGATCGATGTTTTTTGATTTGCATAGAATCTAAAAATAGATATATCTACGATTGATAGTATTGAGGATTGTTAAAGTTTTATTAAATGGACTCTTCACAAAAGCTTTATATTAGAAAAAATTCTAAAATTCATGCATCTGGTCTTTTTGCAAAAGCTGATATCAGTGCTGGCACTAGAATCATTGAATATCGCGGGTTAAAGATAACTAAAGCTCAATCCGACAAGATTGCTGATGTTCACATAGAGGCAAACAAAAGGGCTAAAACAGTCGGGTCTGTTTACATTTTTACACTGAATCAAAAATACGACATCAATGGAAAAGTAACATGGAATTTAGCAAAATATATTAATCATTCCTGCGACCCTAATTGTGAAACTGATATCATCAAAGGAAAAATATGGATTAGCGCAATTAAAGATATTAAGAAAGGCGAGGAGCTGTCCTACGACTATGGATATGATATGTTTTGTTTCGAGGATCACCCGTGTCGATGTGGGTCTCAAAACTGTATTGGATATATTGTTCGAAGCAATCTTAGATGGAGAGTTAAAAAAAGGTTAATTGAAAATAAAAAGTCAAGATTTAACAAAAACTTCACATAAGTAGTTAAACTTCAGATATGGATTTTAAAAATAAAAATATAGTAGATGCTTTTTGGTGTTCAATTGAAGGCCTAAAAATTCTCCTTCAAGAAAAAGCAGCAAGAAGAGAGCTATTATTGCTTCCCTTGTCTGCTCTATACATCGTAATTTTTCAACCGGCTCTTTTGTTCATACTTTGGCTGATAATTTTACCTTTGCTCATACTTAGTATTGAGGCTCTAAACACTGCAATAGAATATACCTGTGATAAAATTACTATGGATAAGTCAAACAAAATAAAGAAAGCTAAAGATTTGGGCTCTGCTGCAATTTTTTTATCTCTAACAGCCTATGGAATAGTTTTATTCTTAGGTTTATTTAATTAATTTGGGAAGATTGACATGATTTTTCTACAAGTAGAGGAGGTCTATGTTTCAATCACAGGGGAAATGCCAATCTTCCACCTAATAAAATAATCATTTATATTAAATTAAAGTTAAATTTAGATTAAATTTCCAATTTCTTTTATTTGATCGATATTTAATAAGTTGTTTTGCTTATAATTTTGAACTAGTGCAAGACATCTTTTTTTAAGAACATTGAATACTTTTAAAAATTCTATCTCAGCTTCCTCTTCAGTGCCTTTAAATTTTGCAGGATCAGCTACACCCCAATGTGCCTTTAATGTATTTTTGAGATACAGGGGGCAAGTTTCTCCAGCTGCATTATCACACACAGTAATAACCAAATCAAAATTAATATCTGAAAAATCATTCCATGATTGACTTTTAAAATTGTCTAGGAAAATTTTATTTTTTTCTAATGTTTTGATACTTAATGGATGCACATATCCTGCAGGGTGGCTTCCTGCACTATAAGCATTAAAAAATTCTTTCCCATAATGGTTTAAAAGCCCCTCTGTTATAATTGATCGACAAGAGTTACCTGTACAAAGTACAAGAATTTTAATCATTTTAATTTTCTGAATCGATAGAGTAGCCAGCGGATCTAACTGTTCGAATGAAATCTTTTTCTCCTGTTAAATTCAGCTCTTTTCTGAGTCTTCTTATGTGAACATCAACTGTTCTAGGTTCAACGTAAGCGTCATTTAACCAAACATTATCCAATAGTTGCTGCCTAGAATAGACTCTACCTTTATTTTCAATAAAAAATTTTAAAAGATTAAATTCAGTCGGTCCTAAATTTAATTTTCTCTCACCCCTTGTTACCCTTCTGTTGGTGAGATTAATGTTTATATCATGAAACTTGAGTGAGTCGTTCTCTTCTCTTGCTTTTGTTCTTTTAAGTAATGATTTAATTCTAGCAAGGATCTCACTTGGAAGAAAAGGTTTGGTTACATAATCCTCTACACCTAATTCAAAACCTCTAATTTTATCATCTTCTTGACCTTTAGCTGTTAACATTATAATTGGAATTTTTTTTAGATTATCTTTTCTTTTAATTCTCTTTAAAACTTCAATGCCCGATATATTTGGTAGCATCCAATCTAATAAAATTAAATCAGGCAGCCAATGTTCGATCTCTTGGATTGCAGATTCTCCGTCGTATGAAAATTTTATTTGGTAGTTTTGTTGTTCTAAATGAAATCCAATTAATTCTGAGATTGGTTTTTCATCCTCTACAACTAAAATCTTGTCTGTCATTCAAAATCAGATTTTTTTAAATCAATATAATGACCTGTAATGTTAAAAATGACCTCTTCAGCTATGTTAGTAGCATGATCACCTATTCTTTCTAAGGACTTTGCAATTAAAATTGGCTTAGTGCCTTCATCAACAACACTTGTTTCTTTATTGTGCATTCTTTCTATTAAATCAGATAATAAAGATTTGTACTGCCTGTCAATTTCAGCATCTTGATTCCATGAGATCCTTGCCTGTACCTCATCTTTTTTAAAAAAACTCTCAAGTGTTTGATTAACCATTTTTTGGACACCTTTACCTAAATTATGCATTTGGTCCGTTAAATCCTCGTCAAATGAAGAAGAAATTGAAATAGCTCTTTTTGCTAAATTTCTAGAGTGATCTCCCATTCTCTCAAGCTCTTTTGAAACTTTGAGGGCAGTGAAAACTAGTCTTAAATCACTGGCAACGGGTCTATGTAAAGTCATAATTTCGAAACTTAAATCCCTAACATCTCTTTCCACTTCATCAACTTGTTCATCAAGATTCTGTGTTGTCTGTGCATCAGATGAGTCTTTAGATTTAATAACATTTACTGCAATTTCAATTTGTTTCTCAACAATATTACTCATTTTAATTAAATTATCTGTAAGATGATTTAACTTTTGTTCAAAGTTTTTATCTGTGTGTGCTGTTTCCATTTTAACCAAACCTTCCAGTTATGTAGTCATTTGTTTGTTCTTTATCAGGTTTTGTAAATATCTTACCAGTTTCTCCATATTCGACAAGGTTACCTAAATGAAAAAACGCAGTTTTAGATGATACTCGTGATGCTTGAGACATAGAATGAGTTACTATAATAATTGTGTAATTTTCTTTCAATTCGTTAATTAAATCTTCTATTTTTGCGGTTGCTATTGGATCTAATGCAGAACAAGGTTCGTCCATCAAAATGATTTCCGGTCTTATAGCAATCGCTCTTGCAATGCACAATCTTTGCTGTTGTCCTCCTGATAAACCGGTAGCAATATCATCCATTCTATCTTTTACCTCTTCATAAAGACCCGCTCTGTGAAGTGAGTCTTTTACTATTTCATCTAATTCATTTTGAGAAGAAGCAATACCATGAATTTTTGGTCCGTAGGCAACATTATCATAAATAGTTTTTGGAAAAGGATTGGGTTTTTGAAAAACCATTCCAACTTTTTCGCGAAGAGTTTCTACCTGTATATCAGGGCTATATATATCAACATTGCCATTCAACAAAAACTTACCTTTAACATTACAAATATCTATTACATCATTCATACGGTTTAAACATCGCAAAAATGTCGACTTACCACAACCTGAGGGTCCTATAAGAGAAGTTACTTCATTTTTTGGAAAATTAAGATCAACGTTATTGATTGCCATTTTTTTTCCATAGTGGACATATACCTCACTTGTTTGCAAAGCATAATTGCTGTTTTGATCTACCATTTCACCTCCAATTTTCTTCTTACCAACACTGCCACAGTATTCATTATAATCAAAAAAGATAAAAGTAGCATTATTCCTGCAGATGTTTTTTCGAGGAAACCTCTTTCAGCGCTCTCAGACCATAGATATATTTGTGAAGGAAGACCAGTGGCAGGGTCGAATGCCCCTCCCGGTATTTCCATCACAAAAGCAACCATACCTACCAATAATAAAGGGGCTGTCTCACCCAAAGCTTGTGCCATTCCAATAATTGTTCCAGTAAGAGTACCTGGCAAAGATAAAGGGATTACATGATGAAATACAGTTTGCATTTTAGTAGCCCCCACAGCAAGTGCTCCCTCTCTAATTGAAGGGGGGACGCCTCTGAGCGATGCCCTAGATGCTATAATAATTGTTGGTAAAGTCATAAAACCTAAAACTAATCCTCCAACTAAAGGGACTTGATATGGCATCCCAAAAACTCCAATTAGCATACCTAAGCCTAAAAGTCCGTAAACAATAGAGGGAACCGCCGCAAGGTTATTTATATTTACTTCAATAATGTCAGTTATTTTTCCTGGTTTAACAAATTCCTCTAAGTACACAGAAGCCAAAAGTCCGATTGGAAAAGCAAAACTAAAACAGATCAATAAAGCATAAAAAGACCCCATAAGTGCTCCAAGTATTCCGGCTGTTTCTGGATCTCTTGAGTCTCCATTTGTGAAAAACCAAAAATTGAATGTCTTAGACATTTTACCTTTGGAGTCTAAAGAGTCTAAGATAGAAAGTTGATAATCATTTATTTTTCGTTGTGCTTCGGGAACATTTCTTGGATAGTTTCCTTTGACAATTTGGTCAAGATCTGATGAGGCAGATATATCTAAATTGACAGTTTTTCCAATTACATTTGGATTGTTTGCAATATAATCTCTCAGCTGATAATCAAATTTTCTTGTGTACATTTCTCTGACTTTAATAAAATTTTCTTCATCTAATCCAGGATGGTTTTGGTTAATCACTTGATCAGCAAGATCAACATAAGATGCTTTCATTATTTCTTTTTTGGAGGAGTTACTAGAAACCTCTATAAAATTTGGGTCAAAATAAACATCAGCATTAATAGTTGTTCTAACAAAAGCACCACTGCCGGTAGAAAAAATTTTATACATTAAAATAAGCACGAAGAACAAAGAGAGAGTCATCGCAAACATTCCATAAAATTTGAAACGTTTCTCTGCTGCAAGTCTCTTTTCTAAACTACTCATATTTTTCTCTGTACTTTTTTACTATTGTTATAGCAGCAATATTAAGAATTAATGTCATTACAAATAAAGTTAGGCCTAAAGCAAAAGCAACTAAGGTTTTTGGATTATCAAACTCGACATCTCCTATCAAACTTGTAACAATCTGTGTTGTTATTGTAGTCGCTGGCTCCAAGGGATTAAAAGTAAGATTTGCTCTTAGGCTGGCGGCCATAACGACAATCATTGTCTCACCTATTGCCCTAGATATAGCTAATAAAAATGAGCCCATTATTCCAGCTAGAGCTGCTGGTAAAATTACTTTTTTAATAGTTTCTGATTTAGTTGCTCCAATTGCATAAGAACCCTCTCTTAAAGATTGAGGAACTGCTTTTATGACATCGTCACTAAGAGAGGAAACAAAAGGTATGATCATAACACCCATCGCTAAACCTGCAGCTAGAGCACTTTCAGCGGACACCGGTAATCCAACGCCTTCACCGACATCTTTTATGAAAGGTGCCAGTGATAAAGCAGCAAAAAATCCATAAACAACTGTGGGTATGCCAGCAAGAATTTCAATTATTGGTTTAGCTATATCTCTTACTTTTGATGACGCATACTCTGCTAAATAAATTGCTGTTAGCAGTCCTAAAGGAACAGCGACTAACATGGCAACAGATGCAATTAAAAGCGTTCCGGTAAGCAAAGGTACAAAACCAAAAGCCTCTTTTAAAGCCTCTTGATCGAAGCCTTCTGATGCATTGATAACAAAAGCTCTATTGGGATTCCATGCCGTATTAAAGAAAAAGTCCATAAAATTTACGTACCGAAAAAAATTAATGGCCTCGAAAACAAGAGAAAAGAAGATTCCAAAAGTAATGAATATTGCAATATAAGAACTGCCCTTGATAACATATGAAATTATTTTCTCAACAATTGGCTGTGCATTTAGTTTTCCTGATATTGATTTCGTAGCCAAAAATCCTAAAAGCACAGGTAGAATAATAAATAGAGTTAAATTCGACCATCCGTAGATCTTGTCAAAATTTGCTAAATTTTTTGCTGCAATTATCTCACTCTCACTGGCCATTTTTAAAATTGATTTATCGCCTACGGTCAAATCAATTTCTGATAAATTAACAATCATAGATAGGTTGCTAATCTTATTCATAATTAAACCGAATTTTCCAGAGCTCCATGTAGCTACATCTGGAAATAACACAGGGGACATTACAAACATCTCTTGAAAGTTTGATTTAAAAATAAGTAAAAAGAACCAAATAATTATTGCTGGAAAAAAAACTAAAAGGACAACGTAATATCCATAATAATCTGGAAGAGAGGAAAGATTTTCATTTTTTTTAAATTTTAGGCTTAATGCTCTTTTTTTACCATAGAAGTAAAAAGAGTAAGAAAGTATAAAAACAAAAACAAGTGATAAATAAAGCATACTGTCCTATTCCTCTATAAACTGATTTTGTCTTAGGGGCAAGAAATCTTGCCCCTAAAAATAAGATAATTAATTAATGCTTACTTACAAAGTCCGCTTGAAAAAGCGTAACCAGCATCTTTTAATGGATGTTTTTTTTCAGCACATGCTGCAATATCAAATCCCATTGCATCTAAGCTGTCAGTAACGTTTCTTACTCTATTGATAAGGTCTGGTACCATAGGTGCAGCACCAATTTTTGTTAGGTAACCGTTATCACCAATTGCTTCATCACTTACCATCATTTGTGCAAACTCCTGAATGCCAGGTACAACCCCGATGTGATCTGCTTTTAAGTATATGAAAAGAGGTCTTGCCATTGGATACTCATAAGTTGCAATAGATTCAGCAGATGGTACTACTCCCTCAACAGTAGATGGTTGTAATTTATCTCCGTTGTCTTTTAGATAAGAATAACCAAAGTAACCAAAACGTTCTGGATCCTCAACTAGTTTTTGAACAATAAGAGTGTCATTCTCACCCATCTCGATGATTTTTCCATCTTCTCTGTAATCAGTACATCCATCGTCACTGCCAGTAACTGCTTCTAATGTACATCCAGCTTCCATTACTTTACCATCAAATGCATCTCTTGTTCCTGAGGTTGGAGGAGCTACTAATACTTCAATTTTATATGCTGGAAGGCTTGGGTTAATTTCGTTCCAAGTTTGATATGGATTTTCGACCACTTCACCATCAACAACAACTTTTGCAGCCATAGCTGTAAAGATTTCTTCTCTTGTTAGAGAAAAAGGTTCTGCTTCGTTGGAGTGAGAAAAAGTAATACCGTCATTAGCCCACATCACTTCAATTACGTTTGTTACACCGGCTTCAAGACATAATTTAGCTTCTTTAGCTTTCATTGGTCGTGACGCTCCAGTAATATCTGGAAATTCAACTCCCACACCAGCACAAAATGCTTTCATTCCACCACCAGTTCCAATTGGGTTGTAAGTGGGGGTTTTAAAACCTGACTCGCCGAGTCTTTGTGCGTTTACTGTTCCATATGGGTATACTGTTGATGAGCCAACAATATTAATTTGATCTCTTGCAAAAGTTTCAGCAGAGAAAAGCACGCTTACTGCTAGAGCAAGAAAAGTTAACATAGATTTTTTCATAGTTAAGTTCCTTTATGTTGTTTAAATTGAGCTAAAAATATCCATTAGAAGTAAATCTTATGTTACAAATATGTTAAAGTTTTATTAAGCATGCTTTGGAATTGTGATTAAAAACTCTGAGCCTTTTCCAACTTCACTTTTTATGTCAATAAAACCCATGTTTTTATTCAAAATATGTTTCACAATTGAAAGGCCTAATCCAGTACCACCAACCTCTTTGGATCGAGCACTGTCCACTCTGTAAAATCTCTCGGTAAGCCTTGAGATGTGCTCTTCTGCAATGCCTATGCCATTATCCTTGAAGGAAATTTCGACATATTCAGTCATATTACTAGTATTCATTTTTTCACGAGCTTTAATTAAAATTTTAGCACCATCTTTTGAATATTTAACAGCGTTGTTAACGATATTGACAACCACTTGAATAAATTCTTCATGAGGACATCCAACTAAAAGAGATTGGTCTAAATTAATATCAACATTTATTTTTTTCTTTAAAATTTTTGACTCCAATGAGTTTATTCCAATTTTAACGGTATTTAATAAATTACAAAATTGGTCATTCTCATTAGTTTTTTTATTCTCGATGGAACTTAAACTTAATAGATCATCAATCAAAGAGTTCATTCGATTTGACTGATCTTGAATAATTGAAATAAATTTTTTTTTATTTTTTTCATCGTCAACAGTTAAAAGTGTTTCTAAATATCCTATTATTGAAGAGAGTGGAGTTTTTAATTCGTGACTTACATTAGCTACGAAGTCAGTTCTTACCATCTCAAGATTTTTAATTGCAGTAATGTCTTTAAAAGCAACGCAAAAAAAATCGTTAATTGGAAATCCTGTAACGTCGTAATATCGGTCATTTGGTATTAATCTGTTCCACTCAAAAATTTTTTTTGATTTAGTTTTAAGTGCGTTACTTAGATTTTCAGACAAAGATAAGTCTCTTAAACCTATTTTAAGGTTATCTGCATTTTCTAAATTAAATGTCTCTTTGAAATTATTATTAACGAATATGATATTATAATCGTAATCTATAATAACTATTGAGAGGTCTAAGGAGTTAAGAATGTCTTGATACTCCAAACTTTGTTTGTCACCAACTTCGATGCGTCTTTCTTTGTCTAAAAGAGTCTCTTCTAAAATATTTCGGACTTTTGTAAATAACATATTGTCAGATTTTCTTAGGTCAAAAGTTTTTTTTTCAAGATAGCTCTCAAAGAAATAATAAGAAATGAAATAAACTAAACTCTGAGAAATAATTGATATTAAAAAAATATTAATTGAAGTACTAAAAAACAAAAATAGGTTTAAGGAAAGAACAGCAATAGAAAATACAAATAACATTTTATTGTTTTTCTATTTTTTTATAGACCTTTTTGGCAGCAGTGCCTCTTCCTGAGAGACTAGGGTTGGTCATAAAATATTTATGTGAGTCTATTTTTAGTTTAGAGTTTATTTTTTGATAATTTCCATCTGAGTCGAGTATCCAAGTATTTTGATTATCGTTAATGGCAGTGTACATAATTTGATATAAAATTTGTTCGTGAACAGTTTTGTTATCGATAGGAACTAATGTTTCCACGCGCCTGTCAAAATTTCTAGTCATCCAGTCAGCAGATGAAATATAAATTTTTGCTTTTTTACTGGGTAGTTTATTGCCTTTTCCGAAACAAACTACACGTGAATGCTCTAAAAATCTTCCTACAATACTTTTAACTTCTATGTTTTCTGACATTCCTTTAACACCAGGAACTAAGCAGCAGATACCTCTAATTAAACAAGTAATTTTCACTCCTGCTTTAGATGCTTCGTAAAGTTTGTTAATTATTTCTTGATCAACTAAATTATTCATCTTGATCCATATGTTAGCTGGCTTTTTAATTTTTGATAAACCTATTTCGTAGTCAATATGTTCGTATAGTTTTTGTCTTAAGTTATATGGAGAGAAAGATATTCGTTTAAAATCTTTTGCCATGTTGTAACTACTCATATAATGAAATAATTTTATAGCATCAGATGCTAGATCTTTATTACAAGTAAAAAATGATAGATCTGTATAAACCTTTGCTGTTTGAGGGTGATAGTTACCAGTACCATAGTGAACGTAATGGACTAAATTTTTTTTTTCTCTTCTAGTAACTAAGGAAACTTTTGCATGAATTTTTAGATTTAAAAAACCATACACTACTTGAACTCCAGCTTTTTCCAAATTTGATGCCCACTGTAGATTTTTTTCTTCATCAAACCTTGCTTTTAACTCAACAACTGCTGTTACAGATTTACCAGCATCAGCAGCACGAATGAGTGCATCAATGATTGGCGATTGATCGCTAGTACGATACAAAGTTTGCTTAATTGCCACAACGTTTTTGTCGTTTGATGCTTGATCTAAAAAACTAACAACAACATTAAAAGACTCAAAAGGGTGGTGTACAACTAAATCCTTTTTTTTGATTGCTGCAAAACAATCACCGCCAAAATCATTTATTCGCTGTGGGAAACGAGGTTTAAATTTTTTATAATTTAAATTCTTGTTTTTTATATTTCCAAAGACTTCTGATAATTGGTCGAACCCCAGTAGATCTTCGTATTCAAAAATTTCATTTTCAGATACATTCAACTCGTTAATGATGAATGATTTAAAATTATTATTAAGACTTTTTTGAACATCTAATCTGATTACCTGTCCTCTTTTTCTTTCCCTGACAAGTTTTTTAAACTCTCTGATAAGATCGTCTGCCTCCTCCAAAACCTCTAAATCACTGTCCCTTATTACGCGAAATAGATTTGTATCAATAACATCAAAATCATGGAATACATCCCCAACATAATTGTTAATTATTGACTCTACGGGATAAAAATAAATACCCTGTTTATCAATAATTTTAAGAAAGCGTTGTTTTAAATCTGATACTCTCATAACTGAGATAAATTCTTTTTTTGATTTTTTATTTTTAATTTTAGCGATAAGACACAAACTTAAATTTGGTATAAAGGGCAAAGGGTGTGTGCTATCAACTGTAATTGGTGTCAGAATCGAAATAATTTCATTCAAATAATAATTTTTTATGTGGGACAAATGTTTTTTTAAAAACTTATCTCTTAAAATATAGATTTTATTTTTTTTTAATTCTTTTTCAATTTGACCATACGATTCATTTTGCCTTTTAATCAAACCTCTTGTTAATGAGTCAACAATTTTAATTTGATCCTCAATCTTCATTCCATCAAAACTTTTTTTATTAGGAGTGAGTTTTAACTGTTCAATTAATCCAGCCACTCTTACTGAAAAAAATTCATCTAAGTTTGATGCAGCAATACTTATAAAATTTAGTCGTTCTAAAATTGGGACGTTTTTATCATAGGATAATTCATTTACTCTCTCATTAAATTTTAGCCAGGATATTTCTCTATTAAAATACTTATTCATTCTTGTAATTATAACTTTTAAGTCTTTTTACTAATTGTAGTTCTTTAATTTCACCAGTATTTTTTTTTATCTCACTCCAGGAATTAATATATAGATTAATCTCGCAAAATGCACATGTTGGAAATTTTATTATTTTATCTTTTGCAATATAGTTAATTAAATCAATCAAAGCTGGATTATGACCTACTATCATTAAATTTTTGTTAATTTTAATTTTTTTTATCCATTTAATTAAATCGTTAAAGTTGAAAGTATATAGTTCACTTTCAAAATTAACTTTAATTGAGTCTTTAAATATTTTTTTGCAAGTCTCTTGTGTTCTTTTTGAATTCGATGAAAAAATTGAGATATCTTTAAAATTTAGTTTTTTAAAAATATGCGTTGCCATTACTTTGCAACTAAAAATCCCCCTCTCAGATAATGGTCTTTCATGATCGTCTAATTCTAAATTTTTCCAAGAGGATTTAGCGTGACGTAATAAAAATAGTTTTTTTTCAATCATCTGTTAAATATATGCAATATAATATGCTTAATAAAAAAGATTCTATTGCAGTAATAGATATAGGGTCAAATTCAGTAAGATTGTGTGTATTTAGGGGCAATATGAGAAGCCCTGATGTGCTCTATAATAAAAAATTTTTTTGTGGGTTAGGTGAATACCTTCCAAAAACAAAATTGATCAGCAAAGAGGCTGAAAAAAAATGTATCAACTCAATAATTTTTTTTAACTCAATAATTGAAGAAATAAAACCTAACCACTCTGTCGCTTTGTGTACTGCAGCAATTCGAAATGCTTCTAACAAAAAACAAATTACAAATAAGATACAAAAAGTTTTTAAGGGAAAAGTTTTAACTTTATCTGGAAGACAAGAGGCCTCCTATGCCACACTAGGCGTTCGTTCTGCAATACCTAGGGCCAATGGGACCATTATTGATATGGGAGGTGGCAGTCTTGAATTAGCACAAATAACACCACATAAAATTAAAAATATATCTTCTTTTCCTTTGGGTATATTAAACTTCACTAAAGAACATAAAGAGCATAAAAAAATTAACAAAGAAATAAATTCAAAACATAAAAATCAAAAAATCTTCTATTTAATTGGTGGAGCATTTAGGACAATTGCAAGATGTTATATTTATTTTAATAAATTGCCCTTTAATGAAATACACAACTTGAGTATCTCTCGGAAAAATTTTTATGAATTAAAATCAGAATTACAAAAAATTGGGATTGACGACCTACAAAAAATTCCGAAAATTTCTGTCGACAGAATAAAACATATTCATATTGCAATAGAAGTATTGGACAAGGTGTTAAAATTATCAAACTGCGAGCAGTTTATTTATCCAAGATACGGGATTAGAGAGGGTTTCATTTACGAAAATCTTCCCAAAAAGCAAAGGCTTTTAGATCCAACTGAAATTTCTTTAGAATTAATAGCTAAAAGTAGATGTCGTTTTTTAATATTTAATAAAAAGACTTTTGCTTGGATTAAAAATGTTTATTTAAAATTTATAAATTTAAAAATGTCCCCTAACCAACTGAGAGTAATAAAACTCTCATGCATTATTTCAGATTTGGGATGGGAGCAAACAGCCAAAATTAGAGCTTCTTATGCATTCAACCTAATATTAAATAGTCCTCTGGTAGGAATAGAACAATCAGAAAAAGTATTTATTGCATATTTAGTGTATTTAAGGCACACGAAAAATATCTTAGACCAAAGGGTTATTGAAAAAGAATTAAGTACCTATTTATCTTATTTATCAAGTGACGAAAAAAAGTTAGCTTATCAGATTGGGTGTGTATTAAATTTTTTATACTCTATAACTAAGGGTTCTTCTTTTTTATTAAAACAGCTTGATCTTAAATCTTTAACATTGGCAGAGCAAAAAAAGGTTTCGTCTATTCAAAAAGTACCAAAATCAGGCAAAACTGAACAGCTTTATAACCTAATTAGAAAATTTTAATATTAGATTAATATTTTTTTAATTAAAATTACATAATCAATAAATCTAATATTCTTTGGTATTTGGAGAAAAAATAATGAAATTATTATTATCAATGCTTTTAAGCTTTGTTTTTTTCAATGTAAATGCATTGGAACTTAATAAAATCTCAGGCTATTCAACTTTTTCATGGGACGAAGGTGGATCAGAAATTTTAGCTTACGACTCTCAAAGAAACAGAATATTTGTAACAAACAATCTAACAAAATCTGTAGATGTTTTAGATATTACAAGATTACCTTATACAGAAAAATTAATTTCAATCAAACCAAGAGCAGGTGTTGGTGGAATAAACAGTGTTGCTGTTTCAGAACAAGCAGGTTTGCTTGCTTTAGCAATCGAGGCAGAAGACAAACAAGACAATGGTGCTGTTTTGTTCTATAATCTTAATACATTAAAATTGGCTTTTGGGTACTCAGTAGGTGCGCTGCCTGATAATGTTGTATTTACTCCGGATGGGAAATATGCATTGGTCGCCAATGAGGGTGAGCCAAATGATGACTACACTGTTGATCCCAAAGGATCTGTTTCAATTATTGATTTAAACAAATGGTTTGTCGGCCCTAGTGAAGATAAAATCAGAAATATAAACTTTTATTACAATGGGGCTCCAGAGGGTGGCAGAATTGTAAAACCTGGATCATCTTTTTTGTATGATGCTGAACCAGAGTTTATAGCGGTTAGCGGTGACTCTAAAAGAGCTTATGTAGCTCTTCAAGAAAATAACGTTATTGCAAAGATAGATATTAGTTTGGGCATAGTTACTGATTACTTTGGTTTAGGCTATAAAGATTGGTCTCAGTCCGCTCTTGATGCTTCAAATAAGGATAACAGAGTTAATATACAGCCTTGGCCGGTTAAAGGAATGTATCAACCAGACACCATGGTAGTTGTCAGTAAAGAGATTAATGGTGAAATGTATGATTATGTTTTAATGGCTAATGAGGGAGATGCAAAAGATTACGATGGATTCTCAGAAGAGGTAAGGGTCGCTGATTTAACTTTAGACCCTTCAGTCTTTCCTAATGCCTCGGAGCTCCAAAAAAAATCAAATCTCGGTAGGTTAAAAACAACTACTACTATGGGAGATGCTGATGGTGACGGTTTTTATGAAGAAATCTATACCTACGGCGGAAGATCTTTTTCAATTTTGGACGGTAATACCGGACAAATTATTTATGATAGCGGTAATGATATTGCTGTTAGAACAGCGTTTTCAGGTTTTTTTAACTGGAATGAGGATGCGGGATCTTTTGATGACAGAAGTGACGATAAAGGTGCAGAGCCAGAGGCTCTTACAGTTGGAGAAATTGATGGAAGAACAATAGCTTTTGTAGGTCTTGAAAGACAGGGCGGTATCATGATGTACGATATTACTGGTATGGTAAAACCAAAATTTCTTGGATATTTTAATGGTAGAAACTTTTTTGGAGATGGTACAAAACAAACTGGTGGTGACATATCTCCTGAATCATTAGTTTTTATACCTGCCGACAAGACACCTCCACTTTATCATGTCAGAAAAGGAACTCCTTTATTGATTGGAGCCTATGAACTTTCGGGTTCAACTGCTATTTACGAAGTTATAATTGATTAGTAATATTTATTTTACCCTCTCTAAATTAATAGGGAGGGTTAGATTAAATAGCTTTTTCTAAACTTGTCATTAATAAGTGCAATAGCTTTTTTTCCATCCTCAAGTGAAATCTTATCTGGCGGACCCCAAGCAGTTTTATTGACATCAACAATATAAATTTTTTTCGTATCCCTATCTCT
This sequence comes from uncultured Alphaproteobacteria bacterium, assembly GCA_902617355.1. Taxonomy (GTDB): domain Bacteria; phylum Pseudomonadota; class Alphaproteobacteria; order HIMB59; family HIMB59; genus HIMB59. The sequence goes on from CACMWK010000001.1 coordinate 130,233, forward strand.
TAAAATGTCTAACTCCCCAAAATCTAGTTTAAATTTTTTACAAAATTCATTTATTAAACTAATCTCTTCATTTTCAAATAAAGAACAAATTGAGACTATTTTTGAATAAACAGTTTTAGATTTAAAGCGATATTCTTTTTGAGCAAATTTCACGTAAGCTAATACAATTTCATCTTTAACCCATACGACCCTATAATCGACAGCAAATTCGTTATAAATATTATTAATTAATTTTTGGTAAACCTTATTTTTATAAATTTTAAATCCTAACGAAGAACTATTTATAATCTTCCCGTCATGTTTTGCATTTTGCTCTGATTTTTCTAAAATTGAACCATGATAGTTTTTTGGATCTAAGTTCAGAGAATAACCAAAAATCTCTAAGAAAACTCTATCAACATTAGATTTACTGATGTCAGTGCAATTTTTATTTATTACTATTTTTTTTGGATTTTCAGAGACTTGGTAGTTACTATTAGTTTTGTCATAAAAATATAATTCTATGTCAGCTAGTTCTGGGGAGGACGTAAACTTAACTGGCAAGCCCCATCTAACTTTAGCTAAAGAATAAAGTGGATTGAAAGGCCTTCTAGGGTAACAGATTATTTTTTTTTTATTTGATGAGTTAGATTCATATAAGCTAATCAAAAAATAAACATCTCTCAGCCCTCGAAGAATAGTACTAATTACGTCTGAAACAGTTATTGATGACATAAATTGATTCTTTAGACCATTACATATATACAATGTTAAAGTTTTATTAATGAAAGATATCTCTCAAATAAAAAAGAAGTATCAATCAAATAAGGTTAAATTATTTCAAAAATTAGCATCAACTAATGATGGCTTCTATTTTAATAAAAATCATACAGATCTTGTTGATACAGTTGTAAAAGAAATAGTTAAAGGAATTTATAATATTTATCCAATAGAAGATTTCTCTTTAATCGCTGTAGGTGGGTATGGCAGACATGACTTGTCACCAAAAAGTGATGTTGATTTGTTATTTATTTATAAAAAATCTAATAGAAATATAAGAGATTTTATTACTCAATTAAATAATACACTGTGGGATATTGGATTAGAAGTCGGCATATCTTTTTTAACAATTAAACAAGCATTAATCGATTCTAAGAAAGATATAAAGACAATTACAAAATTTGTTGAGACTCGTTTTATCATTGGTGATGAAATTCAATACGGAGAGTTTGTTCGGTCTATTAAAATTTTAATTGGAAAACAAAATCCCCTAAAGCTCAGCGAATTAAAGCTTATAGAGTTAGTTGAAAGACATGACTATCGAATAGGAATTAAAAGTAATTTAGAGCCGAATATCAAAGAGGGTATTGGGGGTCTTAGAGATATTCATACCATACTGTGGGTATCAATCTTTATGTTTAATATTTATAAATTAGAAGACTTAACGTCTGTTAATATCTATACCAAAGAGGAAATTAAAGAATTAAAGAATGCTTGGAAATTTCTCTTAACCATTCGAGCATTTATTCATTTATTTAACGAAAGCAAAGGCGATGTTTTATCTATTGAAAATCAATTAAAAATTTCAAAAAAACTCTCTTACAAAGATAAAAAGAAGGAAAAAGGAGTGGAGATTTTTATGAAAGATTTGTTTGTGAATGTTGCAAAGATTAATTCTCTCTTAAGAACCTTTTATTCAAAGCTTCCAGAGGATTTAATAATCAAAACAATTTATAAAAGAAAACCCACTAAAACTAAATCATTAGAAAAAGAATTTATAATTGAAAAAGGTTTTCTGAATTTAAAAAATAATACCGCTAAAAACCTTCAACTAAAATGGGCAAACGTATTTGAAAAATCCTTGGAACATAATTTACTCATTCATCCTCGCTTTTTAAAGACCGTCGAGGAAAAAAGAAAAGTTTTAAAAAAAACCACAAATAAACAGCACCTCCAATCATTTTTAAATATTGTCGTCTCCAAAAAAAATCCTATACAGGCCCTTCATGATTTTAATGATACCCAGCTATTTAGCGAAATATTTCCTGAGTTTGGCAGAGTTTGGGGACAAGTGCAGTTTGATATTTATCATCACTACACCACCGACGAACACTTATTATTAACACTGCACAACCTAAATGAGCTAAGACAAAAATCTTTTTATAATGAAATATATAGCAGGTTATCCTCAAGAGAAGCCCTTCACATCGCTTTACTATTTCATGACATTGGAAAGAAGGGGCCAAAAAATCATTCTGTTTATGGAACAGAGTTAACCAACAAGATCCTAAAAAGACTTCCTGTATCAGAAGAAGTGAAAGAATTGACATTGTGGTTAGTTCAAAACCATTTATCAATGAGCGATACAGCTTTTAAAAATGATACTCAAAGTCCTGAGGCAATTGCTAAATTTACTTCTATTGCAAACACAGAAGAAAAAATAAACTCATTGTTTCTTTTTACCTTATGTGACATTGCCTCTGTCGGACCAAACGTTCTAAACGAATGGAGAATAAGCCTGCTTAGAAGTTTATTTTATAATGCAAGAGATTTTCTGCAAAGAGGTCTAGATACAAAAACTTATTCTACATCTGTTCAAGAATCTTTAAAGAAATCAGTATTACAAAAATCTGATGTTAATTTAAAAAAGTTTATAAAAAATTCGATAAATGAATTTCCAAATCAATTCTGGGAAGCCTTTTCATCAAGAATGATCGTCGATATCTTTAAAATTTACCAAAGAAATAAAAAAGCAAAGGTTATTAACTCTGTAAATTTTCTTAATTATGAAAATAAAGAATATAGTGCTGTTGTTGTCACAAGTAAAAATAGGCCAGGAATTTTAAAAGATATTGTTTCGGGGTTTACACACTCTCAATCAAATATTCTTAGTTCTAGAATAATATCTTTAAATAACAATCAAGTAATTGATGTGTTTTGGGTAACCAATTTTTTGAATAAAGGTGTTTTAGATTTAAGCGAACAAAAAAGAGCAGCTAAACATGTAATGAGTGCTCTTGATCAAAAAGATTTTAAACCCTTACGGTCATTTACCAAAGGTCTACAAAAACTTGCTGTAAATCCTCAAATTACAATTGATAACGATATGAGTAAGCAAGTCACTACTTTTCAAATATTATCTGGCGATAGGCCTGGATTATTAATGGATATTTTAGGAGTTTTTCATGACAAACAAATAAGTGTCCAATCAGCAAAAATTTCCACATACGGGGAAAAGGTTTTTGATATTTTTCAATTAACGAATAACAATAACCAAAAAATCAAAGATAAAAAATTACTCAAATCAATAGAAAAAGATTTAATGTCTATTTTTTAGGTTTTTTGTGTTTATCGATTTTAGTCCCTCGATATTATTAGATAATTCTGATATCAATTTTAATAATATTTGAATATGAGCAGTTTCCAAAAAAGAGTTTTTTCTGGTGTTCAACCAACAGGAACCCTGCATTTAGGTAACTATCTTGGTGCGATAAAAAACTTTGTAGAGCTTCAAAAAGAATTTGAATGTATTTATTGTGTTGTAGACCAACACGCTATTACTGTTGAGCAAAATCCAGCTGAGCTTCGCTCAAACACACTTGAGGTATTAGCATCATTTATTGCAGCAGGAGTGGACTATAAAAAACAAATTATATTTCAACAATCAAGTGTAGCAGAACACTCTCAGCTTGCTTGGGTATTTAATTGTGTCAGTCGAATTGGTTGGCTTAATAGAATGACACAATTTAAAGATAAAGCTGGAAAGAATAAAGAAAACGTAAGTGTTGGCTTAATGGTTTACCCAAACTTAATGGCTGCAGATATTCTTGCTTACCTTGCAACGCATGTTCCCGTAGGTGATGATCAAAAACAACATTTAGAACTGTCAAGAGACATTGCACAAAAATTTAATAATGATTTTAAAGTAGACTTCTTTCCACTGCCAGAACCACTTATTTATGGAAATGCGACAAGAGTAATGAGCCTTCGAGATGGAACTAAAAAGATGTCAAAATCTGATGCATCTGAATTTTCTAGAATTTTATTAACTGATAGTGATGATGATATAAGTTCTAAAATAAAAAAGGCAAAGTCTAACTCAGACCTTATTCCTGATGACAAGGATCAATTACAAAATAAACCTGAATGCTTAAATTTAATCAATATTTTGTCTGCTTGTTCAAATGAAAGTATTGAAAAAACTCTGGTAAGTTATGCTGGCAAAGAATATTCAAAATTAAAAAATGACCTTGCAGACAAATTAATTCAAGTCATAGGACCAATTAGAACCGAGATATTAAATCTTCTCAATAATAAAGATGAATTGAATAAAGTCCTAGACATGGGCAGCGAAAAAGCATCCACAATTGCAGGCCCTATTCTTAAAGAAGTCTATAAGATAGTCGGTTTTAGATAGACACTTTGGCTTGAAATTTCCAATTTTATAGACATATTATTAGCAATGTTCGTACAAACTGAACCAACGCCTAACCCTGCAACCTTAAAGTTTTTGCCAGGAAAAGAGGTCATGAAAGACGGAACTATGTTCTATCAAAACCAAGAGTCTGCCTCAAACTCACCTTTGGCAATGAACTTGTTTAATATTAAAGGTGTTGAGGGTGTTTTTTTTGGGTCTGACTTTATCACTATAACCAAAGGCAAAGATAATGATTGGACGCTTATGAAACCTGCAATTTTGGGTTGTATCATTGAGCACTTTACAATGAACAAACCTATTATCTCAGAGCAATCTGCATCAACTGGACATACAATTGATGAGAACGATAGTGATGTTGTAAAAAAGATCAAAGAACTTCTAGATAGTAAAGTAAGACCAGCTGTTGCTATGGACGGTGGAGATATCATATTTGACAAATATAATGAGGGAATTGTATTTCTACAAATGCAAGGGGCCTGTCAGGGATGTCCAAGTTCAACGGCAACTTTAAAAATGGGAATTGAAAATATGCTAAAGCATTATATTCCCGAAGTCCGTGAAGTACGACCCGTTGAAGTCTAGTCTTTTAATTTTTTTTTTTGGATTTTTATTAAATTCATCTCTTAACGCGGGAGAATTTCATAATTGGGTTGATTTAAATAAATATTATAAAAAAAATAATTTTATTCCTGAAATTTTAACGCAAGAAAATATTGGTCATCTTCCTATAATATCAGAATTACCTGATGATTTTTCAGAAATACAAGATGTTCCAACAAAGAAAAAACTATTTTACCTCGTAACACTTCCTTTGATTTACAATGCGAATACCTCAATCATGCAAGAACGAAGAATGGTAATCAATATAGAAAAAAAATTTGCTAGAAAAGATTTAAATAAAAACGAAACTGACGAAATTATTAGGTTATCAAAAAAATATAAATTAGATTATAGCGAAATTAACACAAAACTTTTTAGAAAACTTAAACAACGTATTAATATTATCCCAGTGTCATTAGCTCTTGGACAAGCAATTATTGAAAGTGGTTGGGGACAGTCTAGATTTGCAACTGAGGGAAATGCTCTTTATGGTCAGTGGACTACAAGTGAAGACAAAGGAATCATTCCTCAAGACAGGGATGAGGATAAAACTCACGCAGTTTTAAAATTTAAAAATTTATCAGAGAGTGTTGAGGCGTATATGTTTAATATCAATACCCATCAAGCTTATTATAATTTTCGTGTCATTAGACGTATTGATGAGCGAATAAAATACACAGACCCTATTAGTATGAAAGTGAAATATTTAGCAGCCTATGCTGAGATCGGCGATAAATATGTTGATAAATTAGAGCTGATCATTGCTTCAAATAATCTTCAAGAATTTGATCGATTTAAATTTAATTAACTAAATACTGATAACCAAACCAGAAAATACCATTATTAACTTTTGTGCAATTAAACCTAAGTCTACCTTTTACAGGTAAACGATTAAGTTCAACTAATAACTTATTATTGAGATTTGTAATTGTTGGATTAAATGATCCTTGAAAATCACTTATAAAACAATTTATGTTGGAAGAGTCCTCGTTAAAATCTAAAGCATATCTTCTGATAGGCTCATTTTGATAAGGGTTGCTAGGTTCAATAAGCACATTATTAAAAGGTAAAACACTTGATGCATCTTTTATTCGATTAATAGATCCGTAGTTCTCATTTAGGGGAAATCTTGGAATAAAATATTTTTGATTAATTGAAAAGGCACCTGAATGTTGTCCAAATGCTGCATCAAAATACTGAGAAACTACTTTTTGTGCTATAGTGCTATTTTCACCAAAAGGATAAGCAAATAAATTTGGAGTAATACCTAAATTTTCAAAAATAAGATCCTGTGATTTTTCTATTTCATTCACAATTTCAATTTCACTAAGACTAGATAAACTTGAATGAGAGTGTGTGTGATTTTGAATATCTACACCACGACTTAGTACACTTTTAAGCTGAGTCCAATTCATATAATTTTGTCCACCAACGTTTTCTGTATTTAAAAAAAGAGTGACTGGTATCTCATACTTTTCAAAAATAGGTAATCCCACCTCAAAAAATGATAAATATGCATCATCTACAGTTATTGAAATAGTTTTTTTTTGTAATTTATCTTCAAACAAAAGATCTCTAGCAAAAATAAAATTAAAACCCTGATCTTTTAAATACTCTAGATGACTTACTAATTGCTCTTCTCGTATATTTGTTGAGGGATACTTATTTTCACCAAATCGATGATACATTAGAATATTATTTGGAATTGTATCATTCACACTTGTTGCATAGGATGTACTAATTGGAAATGTAAAATTTGAAACAAAAATGATCAGCAAAGTAAAAAATTTTGAAATCGGCATCGATAGCTCTTTATCATACTGTTCAATTACTTTATTTAAAAATGAAAAAATCATTTGGGATAAAACTGTAAAAAGTGAGTATGGACATGAAAAAATATTATCGGAATTGCTAAAAAACTTAGTAACTAAAACAAAAATAAAGGCTGATCATATCAAAAAATTGCATCTAAATTATGGACCAGCACGCTTTACAGCAATAAGAAATTGTCACTCACTTATGAAAGGCTTTTTTATAGATCATAAAGTAGAAATTGTGGGTTATTCTATCTTTGAACATTTCTTTTTAGGTATTAACAAAAAACTTACTAAAAATGTCTTGTGTGTGATTGACACAAATAGAAAAGATTTAGCTATTCAACAAATTGATACATCAGGGAGATTAATTGGAAAGACAAAAACTTTAAAAATTGACTCAAATCTTGTGAATATATTGAGTCAAAACTATTTTTTAATAGGAAATGGATTAGAAAAAATAAAAAAAATTTCTGAATTTACCTTTATTAAAAATAAAATTATTTCGCCAACAAAATTGAAATCAAATTATTTTATCAAAAAGCATTATAAGAAAAAATCTAATTATAAGTTTCCAAAAATAATTTATCCCTACTCTCCGATTTAAAAATTTAAAAAAGAGTATTTTTTTTCCATATACTTTTGATGGTAATCCTCTGCGGGACAGTAATTCTTTACAGGTTCTATAATCGTAGTAATTTTTTGATTAAATTGACTTTCGTTCAATTTGTCTGTGATCTGCTTTGCTATTTCACATTGAGTTTCATCATAATATCCTATCAATGATCGGTATTGAGATCCTCGATCTGGGCCTTGTTGATTTAAAGTTGTTGGATCATGAATTTGATAAAAAAACTCCACAAGGTTAGTGTATGAAATAAGATTTTCATCAAATTTTAGTAAAACGACTTCGGCATGATTTGTATTACCTTTACAAACTTCTTCGTATGAAGTTTTATCTGTTAAGCCTTGAGAGTAGCCTACTTGGGTTTCAATCACACCTTTGATCTCAGAAAATTTTTTTTCAGGCCCCCAAAAACATCCTGCTCCAAATAATGCTTTAGACATAATCTTTTCCTTTTAATTGTGTCTTTTGGGCACTTCTTTGGTGAATTCTCTTTCTCCAAATTTCATAGCTTTTTTGTTTAATATTTTTTTTCATAATTTTTTTAACATCACCCTCATCAATTTCATAAATTTTTTTGATATGACTAAAATCTGTTTGATCATCCCAAGCCATTTGAATTATTTCGCTAATCTGAGATTGATTAAATTTCATAATTAATGATACAAATCAGGGATATTTTCAGATCTATAGCAATTTGAAGCATAACCTTGTTCTTGGGTAACAAACTTAAACAGTTTTCCTGCATGCGGTTGTCTTTCTGCTTCAATGTCGTTGAGACCAACAGATGCAGTTGTAATAAAAAGCTCATTGAGATTTTTCCCACCAAAAGTGCAACTTGTTACTTTTGAAACAGGAAGTTGTAAAATTAATTTAAGTGAACCTATTTTATCAAAACAACAAACTTTGCCACTTCCCCACATTGCTACCCATAAGTTACCATTTTTATCAACTGTCATTCCATCTGGGTTTCCATCGATTTTGTTCATAGAAAGAAAAACTTTTTTATTTATTCCGTTGCCTGACAAATCATTGATAGAAAAAATATAAATAATTCTTTTTATAGAGTCAGTTACATAACCTACGTTTCTCTCGTAGTCAAAAACTGGTCCATTTGAAATAATATATGAGTTATCTGAGTAAATTGGTTTTAAATTGGAGTCATGACATATAATTTTTCCAGTCTGAGTCTTTTGCTGAATATCCATTGTTGATATCCAAATTTGTCCATTTAAATCTATATCTGCATCATTAATCCTATTATTTGGACTTTCAAAATTGATCTTTGTAAGAAGCTGTTTTTTAGATAATGAGGGATGAATTGAATAAAGAGAGTCGTATGAACTCATGATATAATTTTTATTATCTTGTAAAAGAATATTGGTCACACCGTCTTGTACTGAATAGTGACGTTCTTCATTATTGTCTTGATCTGTTTCAATTATTTTATTTTCATAAATATCCACCCATAACAGCTTATCGTGCCTCCAATCCCAAATTGGTCTTTGACCTAGAACACTTTTATATGATTGATGACAAACAGATGGTTGCTCGTATTTAATTCTCACAAAGAAGATTATAAACTAAATATTTAGATGAAAAAAGTATGTAGGAGATTTGTTTTGATTGTCTTATTGTGTTTTTAATATAGAAATTGCATGAGCAATTTGTGTTCTTATTGATTTAAGAGTTTGATGAATTTAGTTAAATTATCTAAATATTATATTTTTATTTCTTTTCTGATTATAGCAACAGGTTGTGAAACAACCGATGTAGAAGAGAAAGTAATAAAACCAGAGCCTGTACCTAAAATTATATATACCCCTGAAGTAGAGGAGACTGTTGAGGAAATTGATGAAATTGTTGAACATTTCATAGGTGTAGATCTATTTTTAAATAAATCACTAAATGATTTAATTTTAAATTATGGAAAAGTTGATTTTTCAAAAATTGAGAGTGTTTATGAATTCCACAGATATAACACTGATAATTGTAGAATCTTTATACAAAATAGATCTGTAGATAAAACAATAATAAATATTACGATTTACAACTATAAAAAGAATTTGTTTATCGAAACATACTCAAAAGATTTGTGTACTGATATTTAAAATAGATAATAATTTAATAATAAATAGTATAATTCTTAATTATGAAATTTAAGTATGGGATATTTATTTTATTTTTCTCAATAAATTGTTTTGCTCATCATCCAGGAAATAAGATAGATGCTGATAAACCTTACCCTTCAATTAATTTAACAGTCATCAAAGATAAAATTGATGGTTACAATATTTTTATAGATTATAAAAATTTTAACCTAAACCCTTCAGAAATTGGAGGTGAAAATATTTCAAACTCCGGATATTTACAGCTTTTTATTAATGATATAAGAATCACAAGAATTTATTCTGACTGGGTACACGTACCTCAACGTTTTTTTAATATGAAAGAAAACTTTATCAAAATTACAATTCATTCCTATCTCCATGATCAGTTTACTATTAAGGGAAAACCAATAGAACATATAGTAAAAGTTAACGATAATTAAATTTACATTAAAGGAATTTTAAAAAACTTACTCTATGTGCAAAAGTTAAATGAATTTCGGATTTTCTAAAAATAAATAGTTACTCAAGCTTTATAAGGAAGTGAAGAGTGATGCAAAACTATTTTTAATATGTCATTTTCGGTTTTTTTATATCCCCAGCTCTTATCAACTTTGACAGAGGTTCCCTCTTTGTTTATCAACGTTACCCAACCCATCCACATTGCTACATTTTGATCTATAAACACAGATGATGTTTCTGATTTGACTTCGAGCCAATCTTTAATTCCAAAACCACTGTCTGTTGGGTACTTTGGGTTATTTCCAACAAAGTATGAAAGTGCTCCCTCTTTGTCTAATCGAAATGTTTGATTACCCCCACTAAGAGTTGGTTTAAATAATACTGATCCTAACTCAAACCCATAAAGATTATCTAACATTTCGTTTGCAACTAGAGTAGCTTGATCAATACCTTTTTTTTCATAAGCTTGTGAAATTGCAATCATGCCCTCTCCCCAAGCAGTACGAGCATTCGTTAAATCATTTTCATTTATTGTCATTGGCTATGTGTTATTTAACATTTATAAAAATTATTATTCATTTAATACGATTAACTATAAAATTAACAAGACTCGACATATATAGCAAGGGCTCCCTCTTTTTATTAAAGAAATTTTGCATCGCTTTGTAATTTCTCTTTTGAATCAGTTTTAAATACTTAGTACATTCATTACGATTAAGCTTATAAGCAATATTTGCTTTTTGTGAGTCTTTTTTAATTTTCTTTCCAACTTTTTTCTCATTTCCCCATCTATCTAGCATATCATCAGTAACTTGAAAAATTTTTCCAATTGTATCTCCAATTTTTTTTAGCTCTCTTTTTTTATTTAAATTTAATTTTTTTACAGTTAGAAGAAGATTGAAACATAAACTGAATAATGCACCTGTTTTTAAAAGATGCATTGTCTCGATATCCTTTATCTTAGAATTTTTTTTCATGTAAATATCCATAGATTGTCCAGCAATTAAACCCTCCAAACCGTTAGCTTTTGAAAGCATCTGTATTGATTTGATTTTCTGTTTATCAGAGAGATTTTTTGACTCTGCTAGGGTTTTTACTGATAAAACTTGAAACATGTCTCCAGCCAAGACAGCAGTGGCCTCATCAAATTTTTTATGCACAGTTAATTTACCCCTTCTAAAGTCATCGTTATCCATAGACGGTAAATCATCGTGGATTAATGAGTGCAAGTGAACACATTCTATCGAAAGGGCAAAGTCATCTAATATTTTCGGCCTAATATTTAAATATAAACCCATTCGATAAAGCAAGAACGGTCTAATCCTCTTTCCACCAGTTTTAGCAAAATAAATCATTGCCTTCTTAATTCGTTTATCGGGTGACTTTAATTCTTGTATGTGTCTAATAAGCTTTTTATCAAAATTCAAAGAAAATGATTTAATTTGCTTTTTCTCGAAGTTTTCACTTATTTTCATTTAATTACAAGTTATCCAAGTAATGAGAGGTGTGATTATCGAAAATGAATATAATTACACCTATAAAAACAAGGTAAACAAAGAAATTAATGATTTTCTTAGTTTTTTTGTTATTTATGTAGCTTTTATTGAATTTCAGTATTATCCATAGCAATAATGTGGATAAAAAGAATAAAAACCCATTAAACAGTACACTATCTTGAAAAATAGCCATTTTTTTACCCACTATACTCCCAAAATATATTAATAAAAGTCATATTAGGTATTTTTTTTTTGCAATTTATACCTATAATCCCCTGAAATTAACAAATCCTTACATTTAGGATTCTGTTATAAGTTTTAGAACTTAAGAAAAGGAGTACTCAATGATTAAGTTTTTAAAATCTATGGCTATCCCAACAGCTGCTCTAGTAGCACTGCCAGGAATAGCTTCTGCAAGCGTTGGCTTAGCGCCAGACGACTTTGTTGGGATATCTTTTTGGGTTATCTCAATGTGTATGGTTGCCGCTACTGCATTCTTTTTCCTAGAAACTAACAACGTATCAGGTAAGTGGAAGACATCTCTTGCACTTGGTGGTCTTGTTTGTCTAGTTGCCGCAGTACACTACTTCTATATGAGAGAAGTATGGGTAACAACAGGTGATACACCTACTGTTTATAGATATGTTGACTGGTTAATCACTGTTCCATTACAGATGATTGAATTCTACATTATCCTTGCTGCAGTTGCTGCAGTGTCAGCTGGTATTTTCTGGAGACTGTTAATCGGTACTTTAGTGATGCTTGTTGCTGGTTATGCTGGTGAAGCTGGTTTCATCAACGCATGGGCAGGATTCATTGTAGGTCTAGCTGGTTGGGCATACATTTTATATGAAATTTTTGCTGGTGAAGCTGGTAAAGCTGCTGCTGACAAATGTCCTGCAGCTGTTCAAACAGCTTTCAACACAATGAGATGGATCGTTACAGTTGGTTGGGCAATTTATCCATTAGGATATTTCTTCGGTTACTTAACTGGAGGAGCTGATGCTGTAACTCTAAACGTTATCTATAACGTTGCTGACGTTGTGAATAAGATTGCTTTTGTCGCAGTTATTTGGGCTGCTGCTGTAGCATCTTCAGGCAAAAAAGCTTAATAAAGCTTTATAACCTATTTAAACCAGGCAAGGCTAACTTGCCTGGTTTTTTTTTGTCTAAATTTCATATACTTTAACTATCTTGAGTAAGAAAGTTGTAGTTATTGGTGGGGGTTTTGGAGGACTAGCTGCTGCCTTAAGGTGCAGAAAACTTGGTTTTGATGTCACCCTGCTTGAAAGACTTAACATGCTTGGCGGAAGAGCAAGAGTTTTCGAAAAAGACGGTTATAGACACGATGCCGGACCAACTGTTATAACAGCACCCTTTTTATTTGAAGAACTTTTTGAATTATTTGGTGAAAACTTAAAAGATCACTTAAATTTTAAATCCTTAGACCCTTGGTACAGATTTTACTTTCACAATGGAAAAACTTTTGATTATCGACCATCTATCGAAGATACAAATAATGAAATAAGAAAATTTGATGAAAATGATGTTGATGGGTATGACAAATTATTAAAAACATCAAAAGATATTTTTGAGATAGGTTTCGAAAAGTTATCGGATAAGCCATTTATTTCCTTTTGGGAAATGGCAAAGCAAATACCATCGTTAATAAAACTCAAAAGTTATTTAACAGTCAGTCAATTAGTAAATAGCAAATTAAAAAATAAGTATCTGCGGAAGGCATTTTCGATACATCCTTTATTAGTTGGGGGCAATCCGTTCACTACAACATCTATATATGCATTAATACACTATCTTGAAAGAAAGTGGGGGGGTGTACTTTTGCATGGGAGGCACAGGTAAAATTGTGAGAGAGTTAGAAAATTTAATGTTAAGACAGGGTATTACTGTTAATAAAGAAACAGATGTAGAGCAAATTTCCATTATAAATGGTAAAGCAGAAAACGTGGTGCTTAATAACGGAAAAAAAATACCTGCGGATCTTGTGATTTGTAATGCAGATCCCCCTACAGTTTACAGTGAAATGTTACCATTAGAATACTCCAGAGATAGTCTTCTCAAACCTAAGAAATTTACACATTACTCTATGGGCCTTTATGTTCTTTTTTTTGGATCGAAGAAAAAATTTTCTGATGTCGCTCACCACACTATTTGGATGTCTGAAAGATATAAGGAACTGCTTCACGATATTTTTGAGAAAAAGATTTTGACAGAGGATTTTTCACTTTATCTTCATCGTCCAACAGCAACAGATAATACTTTTGCACCAGAGGGATGTGATAGTTTTTATGTTTTATGCCCTGTTCCTAATCTTCAAGGAAATGTTCAATGGAATTCAGAGGGTCCAAAACTTAAGGATAGAATAGTTGAAGCACTGGATAAAACTATTATGCCAGGACTAAAAGAAAACATTGAGGCAGAATTCTGGATGACTCCTGAGGATTTTAAAAATGATTATAGATCAAAATACGGAGCTGGATTTTCTGTAGCACCAATTTTTTCTCAATCGGCATGGTTTCGCTATCACAACAAAGATAAGAAAATACCAAATTTATATTTTTCAGCTGCGGGATCACACCCAGGTGCCGGAATACCTGGCGTATTGTGCTCTGCTAAGGTAATAGAGAAGCTTATAATTAAGGATTTCAAAGTTAGTCATTAAGGTGACATCATTTAAAACAAATACCTATAGCATTAAATCGGAAGGTAAAAGTTTTTATTGGGCAAGTTTTTTTTTACCCAAAAAAAATAGAATTGCAGCTTCAAGGCTCTATAGCATATGTCGATATCTAGATGATGTGGCAGATAATTCGAAGTTAGATACCTCTTCTCAAATAAAAAATATATTTAATCAAATAAAAGAAAATGAGAGCTCTGAGATAAATATCTTTTTTAAAAAAAATAATATTAACATTGGTATTTTAAATGATCTAATAGATGGTTTGATCAGCGATCAGCAGAACGTCAGAGTTACAGATGAAAAAGAATTAATAGATTACTCATACAAGGTTGCTGGAACAGTGGGTTTGATGATGTTACCAATAATTAATACCAAAGATGCTGAAGCAAGAAAGCATGCTATTGATTTAGGAATTGCTATGCAACTAACAAATATTGCAAGGGATGTTTACGAGGACGCAAAAATGAATAGGTTATATCTACCAAAAGAATGGTTAGGACAAGTCTCAATAAGTGACCTAATAGATAATAAGTTAGATGATCAAAAAAAAAAATTGATTGAATTATCTATTAAAAATTTAATAGAACTCTCTGATAAATTCTATGCAAACGGGTTTTCTGGTATGAAATTTATTCCTCTTAGAACCAGACTAGCAATATTTTTTGCAGCAAAAATTTACAAAGGGATTGGGGAAAAGATTAAAAGCGGTGGTTATGTTTACAAGCTTGAAAGAATTTATTTAAACAAATTAGAAAAGTTATGGATTACAATAATTTCTATACCTGAATTTTTATTTTTAAAAAATATTTTTAAATCCTACAAGTCGATTAGGGGCTCATTTAAAAATGAAAATATATGATGTAGCATTTTTGGGCATGGGTGCCAGTGCCCTTGCTACTGCAAAATTAAAGTATAAGGGAACAAGTGTTAGTTTAATTGGCATTGATAAAAATTATCATAGCAAAAGAAATAATTTTTTTGCATTTTGGCTGACAGATTGGATGAAAGATTTTGATAGTCTTGCACAAAAAAAATGGTTTTGCTGGAACTTTTACTTAACAAATAATCATATAAAACATGAAACTAAGGATTTACCCTATTGCACTATAAGATACCAAGATTGGAAAAATTATTGCTTAAAAGGCTTAGAAAACTTATCAATTAAAGAGTTCAATGTTCAAAGTATTACGAATTTAAAAAAATACTATGAAATCAAGCTAGAGAATGGTGAGGAAATTTTTGCTAAGAGAATTTATGATTCTCGTACGCCGAAATTAGAAAATGAAAAAGTAAAACAGCATTTTTTTGGATACCTTATAGAAACTAAACAAATGATAAATGGTAATAGTGTGACCTTAATGGATTTTCGTGTTGAACAAAAAATGGGATTACATTTTATGTATTGTTTACCAATAGATGAAAATAGAATGTTAGTTGAGTCAACAGTTTTTTCTTCAGAAATCCAAGAGGATGATTGGTATCAAAAACAGATATTAGAATACATTGAGACAAAATTAAATTTATCTGAATATAAAATAGTTGATGAAGAAAAAGGGGCGTTACCAATGTATGATATTGAAAACAAATCAAGTGAAAATTATATTCATATCGGTTCAAGAGGTGGTGCCACCAAAATATCAACCGGGTATGCTTTTTCCTTTTTTCTAAAAAACATAATGTTAAATTTTGAAAATATTAATAAAGCTCATCACTCATATTTTGATAAATGGATGGATAAGGTATTTGTGAATTATCTGAAAAATAATAGTGGAACAGAGAAGGTTTTTATTAATATGGCTTACTCTTTAAATGGCAATGAATTTGCATCATTTATGATGGGTGTAGCTGATTTTCTGACAAAATTAAAGGTCATTATGTCAATGCCAAAAATTAAATTTATAAAAAGTGCATTAAGCACCATTCGTAATTAAATGTATGAATTAAGCTTTATATCTTTACTTGCTCTTTGCATGGTTTCATTTATTGGTGTGCCGCATGGTTCATTTGACGGAGCTGTAGCTGCACTGTTAGGTTATAAGACAAGAAAAGATTTTTTTATATTTGTATTCTTATATTTAATTATTTCTGCAGCAGTAATTATATTTTGGATTTACTTTTCCGTAATCGCTTTAATTTTATTCATTTTAATGAGTATCGTTCATTTTGGATTATGTGACTGGTCCTATCTAGGTTTGAAGAAATATAAATGGTCTGTTTCTTTAATGCATGGTTTAAATATTGTATTTGGGATTATTTTTTTTCACACTAACGAAACATTTGAGATATTTACTTTTTTATCAAATCTATCTTTTAATCAATTTCAAGAATATCTATATATTGTTTACATTTGTTACTTTTTTCTTTTGATTAGATATGCATATTTGGCAATTAAATTTACAAGATTAAGATGGGGGATATTAGAAATGTCTATTATTTTATTGGTAATATTTTTAACAGAACCGCTAGTAGCATTTTCTATCTATTTTTGTTTCATTCATACTTTTAAACATGTCAAATCAATATTAAAAGATACATCAAAATATTTATCAAATAACAAATTTATAACTATAACTACCGTCTCTTTTACAATCTTAACATGGGTCGGCGGCAGCTTAGCAATTATCTACCTTCATAAGAGTTTTTCTTTTGATGAGTCTTTTATAAAGACACTGTTTATTGGATTAGCGGCATTAACTCTTCCCCATATGACTTTAGTAGATATCTTTTATAGAAGAAAATTTAATTGAGAAAATTAGGTATTTTAAATGTGATGTTTTCATCCTCTTTAAAATTTAAAACTTCGATTGCATAAACTTTTTTTATCTGATCAATGAATAAATTTAATTGTTCTTCAGGAGCAGATGCACTAGCTGTCAAACCTATTGTATTAAATTCTGATAAATTTGAATAATCAAAGTCGTTTATATTTTCAACTAGTTCACTATGTTTACAACCAAATCTTTTAGCAGTTTCGACTAACCTAATTGAATTGGAACTATTGTGGGCACCAATCACATAAAAAGCATCAACATTTTTAGACATTTCTTGTACAGATAATTGTCTATTTGAAGTTGCATAGCAAATATCGGATTTTTTAGGAGCTAGAATTGAAGGAAATTTTTTTTCTAAAGCATCAACAATACTTTGTGTATCAAAAACTGATAAGGTTGTTTGTGTTATATAGGCAAGTTTTTGATTTGATGGGAAATATAATTTTTCAACATCCTCAATATTTTGAACTAAAGTTAAATTGCTAATATCCTTGAGCTGTCCAGCTGTCCCGTCAACTTCAGGGTGATGTTCATGGCCGATCATAATTATCTTATATTCGTTTTTTTCTAATTGAATTATTTCTTTATGAATCTTACTGACTAATGGGCAGATGGCATCATAAAATAATAGATTATAATCTTTGGCTTTGTTAATTACTCTTTGTGCAACACCGTGCGCAGAAAAAATTACTGGTTGTTTTGTATTTTTAGGAATTTCTTCTAACGAGTCTACGAATACAACACCTTTTTCTCTCAAATTATTGACAACAAATTTATTATGAACAATCTCATGACGTACATAAACTGGAGCTCCATATTTCAAAAGACTTTTTTCGACCATTTCAACAGCTCTCTCAACTCCAGCACAAAAACCTCTGTGTTTGGCAGTTATAATCTTTTTAACCACGGTAAATTGTTATCATATTATTAAGAGAAAAATTATTTTATAATTAATAAAAGTTGCTGAGCCTCAATATTTTCACCAGCTTTTACGCACAGTCTCTCAACTATTCCAGGTTGGTCTGCGTAAATAACTGTTTCCATTTTCATGGCCTCAATAGTGCATAATTTAGCACCCTTTGGCACTTTTATTCCTTCAGTAACAGCAACGTCTACAAGTAAACCAGGTATTGGGGCCGCAACATGATCTTTGTTGCTAGGATCAGCAATTTCTTTAGCTAAATCGTCAACTGCAATGGAATTATCTTTGATGTCAACTGATCTGGCCTGGCCATTCAATTCAAAATATACTGTCCTGTAACCTTTTTCGTTTGGCTCACTTAAAGTGAAATATCTTATTATAAGAGTTTTACCAGGTTCTATAGAGACATATATCTCTTCCCCTGTATTCATCCCAAAGAAATAGTTTGATGTTGGGATAACACTAGTATTACCAAATTTCTTTTTGTGTTTTATATACTCATCAAAAACCTCGGGAAAAAATATTTGTGAAATTGTATCTTTCTCTGAAATAGTCTCGCTATACTTCTTTTCCAATTCCTTCGTTCTATTTTTAATTTTTAATGAGGGTAACTTTGATCCAAATCTATAACTAATTGGTTTTTTTCCTTTTAAAATTTTCTTTTGGAGTGCTTTTGGAAAACCTTTATATGGTTGACCTAATCGGCCACTAAAGAATTCGATGACTGATGCAGGAAAGCCAACATCCTTTTTAGGGTCTAAAACATCTTGAATTTGAATATTATTTGCCAACATGTAAATTGCCATATCACCAACAACCTTAGATATAGGTGTAACTTTAATTACATCACCAAATATTTTGTTCACTTCGGCATACATTGATGCAAGTTCTGGCCATCTCTCGTCTGTAATACCCATTGACCTTGCTTGCTCTCTTAAATTAGTGTACTGGCCTCCTGGCATCTGATGTAAATATACCTCTGACATACTAGTGCGAGTTTTACTTTCGAAAGGTTGGTATTGTTTTCTAACACCTTCCCAATAATTTGCAGCAGTCCTGACAACAGCAGAAGAAATTTTTGGATCTCTTTTATTGCCATCAAGAGACTCTAAAACTGCACCAAAACTAGGTTGCGATGTGAAGCCAGACCAAGAGTCAATTGCTACATCAACAATATCTACCCCTGCTTCTGAGGCACTAAGCAATGTTGCAACACCATTTCCACTTGTATCGTGAGTATGGAAATGAATTGGAATTTTTATGCTTTTTTTTAATTCTTTGAATAAAATTTTTGCTGCCTTGGGTTTACACAAACCTGCCATATCTTTGATTGCAAGAAAGTGAACTCCCATTTTCTCAAGCTTTTGCGCCATTTTTAAGTAGTAATCAAGTGTATATTTTTTCTCTGCTGGAGACGATAAATCGCCAGAGTAACAAATAGAAGCTTCACAGATTTTTCCAGATTTTAATACTTCGTCAATAGAGACTCTCATATTTTCAATCCAGTTTAGTGCATCAAATATTCTAAAAACGTCAATCCCAGACTGAGCGGAGAGTTGTATAAACCTTCTTAAAACATTATCAGGATAGTTTGTATATCCAAGAGCATTCGATCCTCTGAATAACATTTGTAATAGGGCTGAAGGCATTTGTTCACGTAACTTTTCTAGACGTTCCCATGGGTCCTCTTTTAAGAATCTTAATGCAACATCAAAAGTTGCACCGCCCCAACACTCAACTGAGAATAGATTTTTAAGTCTTTCTTCATATAAGTCAGTTATGCCTAACATATCTTGTGTTCTCATTCGAGTTGCAATCAAAGATTGATGAGCATCTCTAAAGGTAGTGTCTGTAATCAATAATTGTTTTTCTTTTAACACAGTCTCAGCAACAGCAGATGGACCATTAGTATCTAAAATTTGTTTATATGTTTTATTGACAGTCTCTTGTGCTTTTTTTGATCTAGATATTCCATAGTCTGAGAGTTTTGCTGGTGTTGTCTCTCTTAATTTTGGTCTATTAGCGACTTCTGGGTTACCATTAACAATAACTTCGGCTAAGAAGTTTAATGTTTTGGTTGCCCTATCTTTTCGACCAGAGAATTGAAATAAACTTTTTTCACTATCTATAAATTTTGTATGGTATTTGAAAACATCGAAACCTTTGTGGTTAATTAACTTTAATAAAAAAGGTATATTTGTTTTTACACCTCTGACGCGAAATTCACTCAATGCTCTATTCATTCGTCTCTTTGCTTCAATAGGGGTTTGGCCTTTTGCAGTTACTTTAACTAAAAGAGAGTCATAATAAGGAGTAATAACCGTACCAGTAGATGCAGTTCCAGCATCTAGTCTTATTCCCAAGCCACTTGCAGATCTATAAACATTAATTTTACCGTAATCTGGGGCAAAATCATTAGCGGCATCTTCTGTTGTAACCCTTGATTGGATAGCATGACCTTTCATATGAATGTCTTTTTGAGTTGGCACACCACATATATCATCTCCAATTTTAGCACCAGCTGCTAAGAGGAACTGAGCTTTTACAATATCAATACCAGTAATTTCTTCTGTTACAGTGTGTTCAACTTGAACTCTTGGATTAACTTCAATGAAGAAAAAATCTCTAGATTTAGCATCCATTAAAAACTCTACTGTTCCCGCACATGAATAATTAACTTGTTTTCCTATTCTAACACCTGCGTTACAAATCTCATTTCTCTCTTTGTCAGATAGGTAGGCAGCAGGAGCTCTTTCTACTACCTTTTGATGTCGTCTTTGAAGAGAACAATCTCTTTCAAAAAGGTGAACTATATTGCCATGCGTATCGCCAATTATCTGAACTTCAACATGAAAAGCTTTTTCGATTAACTTCTCAAAAAATACATCATCTTTTCCAAAGGCACTTTTAGCTTCTCTTCTAGCGGTGTTGATTTGATTTTCTAATTCTGTTTCTTTTCTGATCACTCGCATTCCACGACCGCCGCCACCCCAAGATGCTTTGAGCATAATTGGATATCCAATTTTTTTTGCAAGATCTTTACATTTTTTTAAATCTTTTGGTAAGGGTCCTGTGGAAGGTATGGTTGGTACTTTAGCTTTGCCTGCAGTTTTTTTAGCTTCTACTTTATTTCCAAGTGATCGCATAATCTTTGGAGAGGGTCCAACAAAAATAATATTATGTTTTGCACATTCATCAGCAAATTCTGGGTTTTCAGATAAGAAGCCGTAACCTGGATGGATGGCATCACAACCTGAATTAACAGCAATTTGTACGATACCTTTGTAATCTAGGTAAGCCTGAATAGGACCTAATCCTGATCCAACAAGATAGCTTTCGTCTGTTTTGAAGCGGTGCAATGCAAAACGATCCTCG
Organism: uncultured Alphaproteobacteria bacterium; assembly: GCA_902617355.1. Classification (GTDB taxonomy): domain Bacteria; phylum Pseudomonadota; class Alphaproteobacteria; order HIMB59; family HIMB59; genus HIMB59. The sequence goes on from CACMWK010000001.1 coordinate 151,524, forward strand.
TACGAGTAAATGGATACAGTCCTAAAGCCCAATTCAGTTGCTGCACGAGATATTCTAATTGCAATTTCACTTCTGTTAGCAATTAATATTTTCTTAATTTGTTTCATAATGCTAAATAAGTTTATTTTTATACATTATTCTGTTTTTTTTCATAGACAATCTATAGAAAATTAAGGTTTTTTTACTTTTATAGCCTTTCTTCTGTTTGGATAACAGTCTGTGCAAATTTTGCATTCAACACCAAAGCAGCTTCTAGCTTTGCAATATTCTCTTCCATAAAAAATCATTTGTAAATGAAGTCTGTTCCAAGTTGCCTTAGGAAATAATTTTTTAATATCTAATTCAGTTTGGACTACATTTTTACCATTTGTCAGACCCCACCTTTGTGCTAGACGATGAATATGAGTATCTACAGGGAATGCAGGGTGACCAAAACCTTGGGACATTACTACACTCGCTGTTTTATGACCAACTCCTGGTAAATTTTCTAAATCTTCAAAAGTCTCTGGGACCCTACCATTGTATTTTTTAATTAATATTTTTGAGAGTTTAGAAATAGCTTTTGATTTTTTAGGTGCAAGTCCACATGGTTTAATGATTTTATAAATTTTATTAACAGGCACCTTTGCCATATCATGAGGATTATTTGCCGTTTTAAATAGTAAAGGTGTAATCTTATTCACACGTTCGTCTGTGCATTGAGCACTTAATAAAACTGCTATTAAAAGCTCATATACATTTTTATGTTTAAGAGGGATCGGGATATTTGGATAAAATTTGTTTAAATTATCCAATACCACATTTGCTCTTTCTTGTTTTTTCATATTATTATTGGTGTGCTATTAAAACTATTATAAATATAAATATAATTTTATAAACTTATAGAAATGACAAGAAAGCTTCATATCAAACCAAATAGGAGTCTGACAAATCTTCAAATTCTATTTTTTTTATTCATTACAGGTTTCTTGATCATTTTTATTGGTGGAAGATTTTTATTAGTCGGTGCTTGGCCGATAATTATATTTGGTATTGTTGAATTTTCTATTTTGGTCGTATGTACTTATTTTTTTGTAAAGAGTTTAAAAAAAACAGAAAAAATTTCATTAGAATCAAAATCTATGCAATTAGAGCGGCTTGATGGAGATGAGGTTATTGAACAAAACAGTTATAATTTGAATTGGTTGAAGATAAAGAATGAAAAAAATTCATTAAGTGTAAATTATGCTGGAAAGAAAAAATTCTTCGCCAGTTTTTTGAGTGAGGATAGAAGGAAAAAATTAAAAAGAATTATTGAGAAGTACAGCTCCTCGTCTAGCTAATCATGTCTTTGAAGGTGTAAAAGCCTTTTTCCTTTGATGATAACCATACTGCTGCTTGAATAGCGCCATCAGAAAAAATTTTTCTGTTGTGGGCCTTGTGTGTTAATTCTATAGACTCATTGTCACCGTGAAATATGACCGTATGTTCACCTGAAATATTTCCACCTCTAATAGATGAGAAACCAATTTCATTTTCTTTTCTTTGGCCTTCTTGATTCTGACGTTTAAAATTAAAATTTGATTTGGATAGCCCAAGCTCTTCTACAATTTCTTCTCCGAGCTTTAAAGCTGTTCCACTAGGTGCATCCTTTTTGTGTCGGTGGTGTGTTTCAATTATTTCTATATCGAAATCATTTAAGTGTTTTGCGGCTTTTCTTGCTATTTCAAAAAATGTATTAACTCCATAACTCATATTCGGCGCGTAAAATACTTTTGTTGAATTACTTGTTTGCTTTAAAAGGTTAAAATGGCTCTCATCTAGTCCGGTCGTTCCTATAACTAAACCAGTATTATTAGAAACGGCAGCTTCCGTGAAATTAAATAAGGCCTTAGGTGTTGTAAAATCTATAACTATATCTGCTTTTTCAAATGATTCTTCCCTAGTGGTAAAAACATTTTCTTGAATTTGATTTTTATTAATAAAGCTAGGGTCAATATCGTTAACATCGAATACTCCAACGAGCTCAACATTATTATTCGATAGAGCGGAATTTATGAGATTATTTCCCATTCTTCCTAATGCCCCTGCGATAGCTATTTTTGTTCTAGACATGATTAAGACTTGTTATACATAAATTAGCAGATATGGAATAGCAAAATTATTAAATTTTATGCTAAAATTAACTTATGATTAGACTTGCAATTATTCTTCTTATTTTATTACTAGCTAGTTTATTAATATTTAATAAGAAATTTAGGGAGGCTTTTACAATATCAGTGATACCTCTTGTCTTACTAGTTGTAGGACTTATCGGATATATGATTTACTATATGTTCAGTACCAACTATTTTTCTTAGAGGTTTTAGAATTATGAACTATATACCTTGCTCGGTTTTAAAACCTAAATTAATCCAATCAATTAAACCTTTGTCCATTTCATAAATAGTACCCTGATAACCTTCAGATACTAGATTATCTGCAACTTTTTTAGAGGTAATACCTGCAGTACAGTGAATAATAATATCCTTATTATCGGGGTTTATGGAGTTGATTTTTTCAACAGTTATTTCTTTAAAAGGTATATTGTGTGAGTTCTCAATTCGAACCATATTATGTTCTTTTGGATATCTAACATCGATCACAATTGCACCCTCTTGAATTCTTTTAAACGACTCTTCGGTATCTATAGGTGTGTATTTCATTGTATTACTCTGAGCAAATAATAAATTAGTTAACAGAAAAAAAAATAGAAAAAAAATTTTTAGTAAATTCATTTTTATTAATTTTTAAAGCGAGAATGGCAACTCTTACAGCTTCCAAAAAGATTTTGGTGGAATTGCATAACATTTTCAAATTCTCCTTCTTGAGAAGAAAGTTTGGCAAGCGCTGCACTGTTCTCGGTCTCTTTTGCAATTTGATTAAATAATTCCCTATTGTCAATTATGTCAGTACTAGCTTTTGACTTACCACCAAAAGAGTCATCTGGAAATAAAGTCGGATATACTCTCATAATCTCTTCGATTTCTTCATAAATTGATGCTAGGTCATCATTTATTTCATTTTCTCTGATCAAGTTATTTGCTGCCCTCATGAGCTTGTTATAATCTCTCATTAATTCTTGTCTATCAGATATTGGGTTTGCATAGAGTAATGACTGTGCAAGAAGAAAAAAAATTAAAATTAATTTAAACATAACTTATTAACGTATCATAAAAAATTATAGACTTATTTTTTTGTAAATTTTTTAATAGTGTCATTAAATATTATCTTTCCTGAGTCCAAAATTACTAAATAGTCTGCAAAATCTTTTATATAGGTTAAATTATGTAACGTTAATACAATAGTTTTATTTTTCATTTTAGACAAAGATGAAAAAAAAGATTTTTCACTCTCAAGGTCTAGATTTTGATTAGGTTCGTCAAGTATAATTAAATCTTGTTCGAAACTCATAAATCTAGATATAAACACTTTTTGCTTTTCCCCTTCCGATAAATTTTGAAACTTACGTTTTTTTAATTTATTTAAATTGAAAAGATTAAAATAAGATTTATTAACCTTGGATTTCTTAATATTGCTTAATAATAAAAAATTATCTTCTAGACTTTTATTTAAAGAAATAGGTTTTTGAAAAAGCATCGGAATTGGTTCAGAGTAGTCAGATTTAATTGATCCTTTACTAGGAAAAATAATCTTATTTATAATTTTTATTAAGGAGCTTTTACCAGAACCGTTTTTTCCAGTGATTACTGTAATTTTGTTCCTTCTAATATTTAGATTGATATTTGAAAGTATATTTTTTCCATTAATTGCATATGAAATATTATTAATTTTAATCATTTTTTATTTAAAAAGTTAAGAGATATTGAAATTAAAAGTGTCAGAGAGATAAGAATAACTCCTAAAATAATACCTAGTGAGACATTGCCTTTAGATGTTTCTAATGCAATTGTAGCTGTCATGTTTCTTGTGAAGTGATCAATTGAACCTCCTACTATCGCAGCCGCACCGTACTCACTAATAGCTCGGCCAAAACCTAATAAAAGAACTGTTATGTAGATATTTGTTTTATTTGAAAAGAGTATGAAAATTATATCTTTTTTGGACGCTCCATAAGACATTAATTCATCTCTATAAATTGGGTAATCCTCTTCAATGTTTTTAATTATTAAAGTAATCATAATTGGGAAGATAATTACGATCTGGGCAATGATCATTGCTATAGGTGAGTATAAAATTTCCATCCAACCTAAGGGGCCAGATCTACTTATGAGTATATAGACTAATAGCCCTGCGCATACGGGAGGGATAGAGGTAAGAGAGCTTAAGAAAATTACAATTAGTTTTTTTAATTGGAATTGATAAATAGCAATTAAATAGCCAAAAATCATTGATAAAAAAAATGCAATTAATGTTGAAAAAATACTTACATAAATTGTAATAAAAACTGCGGATTGTATTTTTTCAAAAGTTAGCATTTAAGTAATATTAATTGGTATGAAACAACTTTTCACCGTTATATGTAAACCTATTAATAACATCTTTGCCCTCACCTGCAATCAACCATTCAATGAACTTCTGAGATTTATTATACTCAACATGAGGAAATTTTTCAGGATTGACTGCAATAATTCCATAAGGATTATGTAATTCATCACCACCCTCAAAAAGGATTTTTAAATTATTTTTATTTTTAAAAGATAGCCAGGTGCCTTTGTCACTTATCGTATAGGCATCAATTTCAGAGGCAATATTTAATGTATTGGCCATGCTTGTACCAGTTTTTATATATTTATCAGAGTCAAATTTTTTGATATTTGCCAAACTCCATAATTCTTGTTCTTTTTTATGAGTTCCAGAATTATCATCTCTTGAAATAAATTTGTATTCTGAGTTATATATTTTTTTTAATGCGGATAAAATATCTTCCTCTTGTGATATTTTCAGTGTGTCAGATTTTGGACCAACTAAAATAAACTTATTGTACATAACCTCATATCTTTGAACACCGTAGCCCTCATCTATAAATTCTAATTCATCTTTTTTTGAATGAACAAATAATAAATCTCCATCACCCCTTTTTGCGTTTGCAATAGCATTCCCGGTTCCAACTGCAATAGGTCTTATACTTATTCCAGTTTTATTTTTAAATTCTGATGCTAAGAGATCAAGCAAACCCGTATTAGCAATGCTTGTTGTAGACTGAATGATTATAAAATCTTTAGAATAAACACTTATGGAAAAAAATAAAAATAACGATAAAAATAAATTTTTTAATTTCATTTATAATCAACAATATTAACATACATAATTGAAGATAATGAAGTTAGCAAACAGCGCAGATAATTACGGTTTAATTAGCAAGTTATTTCATTGGATTATGGCTGCTCTTATAATTGCAACATACTTACTAGGCAAAAATTTAGAGAATAATTTCGAGTATTACTATGAGATATTGATGATACACAACACACTAGGCCTTTCAATTCTTGTCCTAGCCATTTTTAGATTAAGCTGGAAATTTATCAATATTAGGCCCAAGCCCATCTTAAAAAATAAAATATTAATTTATGTTGCGAAAACTAACTATTTTTTATTTTACTCAATATTTTTTTTACAACCAATATCTGGATACATCCTTACAAACTTGCAAGGTGACACGGTAATGTTTTTAAATTTTGAATTAATAAATTTGTTTGATCACAACAGTGATTTAAGGTACTTGTTCAAAAGTTTCCATGAATATTCCAGTAATGTTTTATTAGTTTTATTTTTTATACATTCAGGAGCCGCACTTATGCACCATTTTGTTTTTAAAGATAGAACTTTAAAAAGAATGACTTTTGATAGTGATTAATATTTTAAAGCCACTCGGGTACGGGAAGTTTTTTTGATATCAGATATTCTTTGTTATATAACTTACTAAAATACTTGTTAGCATCATCACACAGAATTGTAACAATGTTTTTACCTGGTCCCATTTCTTTAGCCATTTCGATAGCCCCTGCTACGTTTACTCCAGAACTAGAGCCAAGAAATAAGCCTTCTGTTTTGACCATTTTATATAAAAGTTCAAACGCTTCATAATCCGTAATATGGTATGAGAAATCAATAAGGGAAGGTTCAACATTTTTTGTCACTCTATACTGGCCTATTCCCTCCGTTTCTGATGGATCGCCTTTAACTTCCAATTTAGAATATTTAAAATAATTATACATTTGAGCACCTTGTGGATCTGTGCAAGCTATTTTTATATTTGAATTTAATTCTTTGAGTCCAATAGATGTACCTGCTAATGTTCCACCTGACCCAATTGCACAAGTAAAACCGTCAACTTTTCCATCAAGCTGATTGAATATTTCTTTAGCTGTGGTTTTTGAGTGAAATTTGTAATTTGCTGTGTTGTCAAATTGGTTTGCCCACATAACTGAAGTCTCTCCTTTTGATTGTAGATCTTCAACTAACCTCTTTGATACATGCTGATAATTACCTGGATCAGAATAGGGTTTGGTTGGCACAACTTTTAGCATTGCCCCCATATTCCTTAAAATGCTTTGCTTCTCCTCTGATGCACCGTCAGGCATTACAATTATAGTTTTGTATCCTCTTGCATTGTTAATCATTGTTAAAGCAATACCAGTGTTTCCAAAGGTACCCTCAACGACAGTGCCGCCTGGTTCAATTAAATTATTCTCTTCAGCATCAAGTATTATACCCAATGCCGTTCTATCTTTGATAGAACCAGCTGGATTCATAAATTCTGCTTTACCATAAATATTACAACCCGTAATTTCAGATGGATATTTGAGTTTAATAAGTGGCGTATTGCCAATAAAATCAACTATGTCTCTCATTTTAAATCCTTGATAGGGCTTGGTCTAAATCTGAGATCAAATCATCTACATCTTCAATACCCACAGATATTCTTAGTAATGTTTCTGATATGCCTAATTTTTCTCTAATTGATGGATCTATAGAAGCATGGGTCATGATGGCTGGATGCTCGATCAAACTTTCGACTCCTCCTAGACTTTCCGCGAGTGTAAATAAATTTAAATTTTTTAGAAAAATTTTTACCCCGCTAATATCTGAGTCAATTACAAAAGACATCATTCCACCAAAACCATCCATTTGTTTTTCTGCAATTTCCTTGTGCCTTTTATCAGTACCCGGAAAAAAAACTTTTTCTATCTTAGGATGATTGGATAAATAATTAGACACAGCAATAGCATTTTCATTATGTTGCTTCATTCTTACGGAGAGTGTTTTAATGCTTCTAGTTAATAAATAACAATCAAAGGGAGAGGGGACAGCCCCAACTGCATTTTGAATAAAAGAAATTTTTTCAGCGTACTCCTTATTTTCTTTAATAACAATAGACCCGCCAACAATATCTGAGTGGCCTCCTAAATATTTTGTTGAAGAACTCACTACCATATCTGCACCTAATTCAAGTGGTCTCTGATTATATGGAGAGGCAAATGTGTTATCACAAATCACAGGTAATTTAAACTCACTTGCAATATTAACAGTGTTTTTAATATCAATAATTTTCATTAAAGGATTTGATGGTGTTTCAATCCATATAAATTTTGTGTTTTCTTTTATTTCATCATTCCAGTTTATATTTTTATCAAAGTCGATGTAAGTTACGTCAATATTTGATTTAACTTTATCAAATAACCTACGAGTACCCCCATATACATCATCAGAACAAACTATATGGTAGTTTGTGCCAAATAGGTCACAAACTGTATTAATTGCTGACATGCCCGATGCAAATGCAAAAGCTTTATCTCCAGACTCAATTTGTGCTAGTAATTTTTCTAGTACATCTCTAGAAGGATTTTTGGTTCTAGCATATTCATACTCAAAATTTCCGGGTTCCATTTGTTTGAAGGTTGATGAAAGATGTATCGGTGGCATAACGGCTCCCGTTTCTTTATCTGGGCCATGTCCAGAATGAATTACTTTTGTGTTAAATTTTTTTTTCACAGCTCAATTTATAACTAATTAATTTTTAAATAACATCTATAACGATATTTTTCTTATTTGATAGGCTTTTTAAATTATAAGAAATCTGTTTCATATCAACCAAAATTCGAATATTATACCTGTCCCCTAGCCGCTTGGGTTGAGACATTGTCGAGGAGGAAGGTGGCAAGGGGCAATAAATTTCATTATTTCGTTAAACTATATTCTTAACCAATTGGTTAATTTAAGTTTCCTTTGACACCATTTGATTTAGATTTTCAATTTTCATATCAACAGACAAATCATTTGGCATTAACTTTTTCATTTCTTGATAAACCTTAAGTGCTCCATCATAATTTTTGTAGCTTATAAGAATTCTACTCAAACCATCTAATGCACCAAAATGTCTTGGTTCAAGATACAATGTAACTTCAATATCTCTCATAGAGTTTTCATAGTCTCCCATCATAAAATAAAAAGTTGCCCTTTTGTTGTAGGCCTCCGCGTAATTTGGCTCTAACTCAATAGCAAGAGTTAAAGCTGATATCGCAGATTGGTAATTTTTAGATTTAAAAAAATCTGAAATATTATCCATTACTATTTTTACATCTGGATTTTCAATTTTCATCCATTCTCCCCATATTTTTGATATAATTAGACTTTGTTCTTTTGAGTCCTTTACCTCGGAGAGCTGATTGAATAATTCATCAAGTTTTGGGCTATTTTGATCTGCGTAACTATAGGATATGTTCAAAAACAAGGCGAATATAATTAAAATGATTTTCATCTATATTGTTTAATTACGCATATAAATAGTATGCAGTTTAAAAAATTAATTTACACAAGTTTATGCCTTTTACTTTTTAACACCATATCTATTGCAGAAAATATTGATAAAAATGAGTTTAGTGAAACGCAAGCAGTGATTGAAAGTCAACTAAAGGCCTTCATTAACAAAGATGCTGAAGGAGCTTTCTTTCATGCCTCACCTTACATCAAGATGAGGTTCAATAATCCTCAAGATTTTATGAGTATGGTTAAAAACTATTATGAGCCTGTTTATAACCCTAAAAATTACTATTTTATGGAATCAAAATTTTTTGAAGGAGCTATATATCATCAACTACAAATCGTCTCGCAAGATAATGTTTCTTATTTAGCAATGTACTCACTCATTAAAGACAAGGGAGAGTGGAAAATTTCAGGTTGCTCTATTTACCCAATGGAAAAGCAATCAATTTAGCTTTTTTAATTTAGAATAAACAAGATATCCAGAAATTATTATTAAAATAGCTCCGCATAATTCTATAATTGAGGGGTAGTGATTGAAAACAAAAATACTAATTACTATTCCAAAAATGATCTGTGAATAATGTGTGATGCTAAAAAATGAAGCTTCTATTCTTCTAAGAGAATAGATTAAGATCATCATGGCCACACCATCAATAAGCCCTGCACCTACCATTATTAAAAAATCGTACAAAGCGATATCTTTGTAATGGTTGATTGAAAATACTGTGAAAATTATGCCAGTAATTCCCATACTATAAAAAGTCAAAGCCATAGTTCTTTCAGATTTCCCATAAACTCGCACTGTAAAATCTAGACACGCTAATGAAATTACTCCTAATATAAGAAATATTACTCCCAAAGCATTAAAACCTGCGTTTAAACTAAAACCTGAGACCATAAAAACAGCAATCATAGCTAGTATTAAAGAAATTATTTTGGATAGGTAAATTGACTCCTTTAAAATTACTATTCCCATAATTGAAAGTAACACAGGAGCTGACAAAATTATTGGATAAGCAATAGATAAAGGTAATAAAATGATACCTTTTACAACAAAATAATAGGTCAAAGTCATTAAAATACCTCTTATAAAATGAAGTTTATAATTGCTTGTTTTTATTTCTTCTAAGCTCTTTCTGTACAATAAATAAAAGAGCACTGGAATTATTGCGGAGAAACTCGCTATAGAAAATATGACCGTGTCTTTATATAAATCTCCAATTAACTTTATAATAGTGTCTGCAATTGAAAATAATAAAAAGGCAAAAGTGCCTAATATGTAGATTATGTGTTTTTTACTCTCTAATTGAGACATTGAATTTACTTCTATATCTCATTACTAAGATTAATACGAACAATTTAATGGTAAGCGGTATAAAAAAATAAAAAATCATAATATTTGGTATATTTGGGTGAATTGTAAAATTTATTGATTGTAAGTGACCATATCCCGTTAGTGCTATACCAGCAGCAATTCCTATAGCAGCTTTTCTTATAATTGAGAAAAATGAAGTAAAAAACTGCGATAGACGATTTTCATTATTTACATCTAATATATCAGCTAACTCAATCTGGGGTATTATAAGATCAATTCCAATTCCAATTCCTGTAATAAGTATGACAAATATATATATTTGCCAATAGTCACTGCTAGTGAAAATAACAAATAAAAAGCCAAAAATAGTCATAATAGTTCCAATCTGTAATAAAAACATATTTGAAAATTTTTTTCCAAAAAAATACCAAAATGGTGTGGAAATTAATGTTATAAGAAAATACAAAATTAATAAATGGCCTGCATAATCACTAAGACCCAAATATTCAGATACAAATATAATAAATAAATTGGCAGTAAAATTATTAGCAAGTAAATTAAAAAATGTAATGTAAGAAAAAGGTAAGATTTTTTTATTTTTTTTAATGAAAGTTTTTAATTTTATCCAAGAAATTTCATTTGGCTTGTAATTCAGTTCATCATCATAAAAAAAATAAAAAATTAATCCCCCTATAATTGCAAGAGAAATAAAAATAAAACCGCTTGTTTTTATAACGTTTGGGTTTAATAGCTGAACATTATTTAAATTTGAAATAGTAGTTGGAATAATAAGAGCTGCAAGAACTCCTAAAATTGCAAATACTTCTTTGACTGCTGCCAAACGAAATCTTTTTTTTAAAATTTTTTTTTGATCGATAACTATAGAGTCGTAAGGAATGATTGCAATTGAGTAACTTATCAATGCTAAGTTATAAAAAAAAATAAAATAATAAATATTAGAAGATTGGAAAACGTAAAGGCCAAATAAGGAAAAAATAAATATTATTATTCCTAAAAGAATTTGATTTTTTCTTGATCGACCTGAAATAATTCTTTTTTCTGTTAAATAACCAATTAAAAAGTCTGAGAAGACATCAAAAAATCTAGATATCAGTATTACTAAACCAATAACACTTAAAGAGATACCAATTGATAAATTGTAAAATGTGGGCAAAAAAACAAATAATAATAAAAAACTCCCAGCAAGGTAAAATGACTGAAAACTATAGGATAAAATCGATTTTAAGTTCATTTTTAGATAATTAATACTTGAACAACTTTGACTATATCAAAATATTTATTAGTGTTCAGTTAGCATTCATGCGGGGGCTGATTCGGTATCTCACTTTCCTCCTCTATATGTCGAGTCAGCCGTTCCTCTACCCTCTATATCTAGTATTTTTCTTTTAATTTTATCACCCCACATATATCTTCCGAAATCTCCATTTTTTTTTACTACTCTGTGACAAGGTACCAATAACCCAACAGGATTTTTACCAACCGCTGACGCTATGGCTCTTACTGCATCTGGTCTCTTTATTTTTTTAGCAAGCTCGCTGTAGGAAATTGTGTGACCATAAGGAATTTTAGTAATTTCTGTCCAAACTTTTTTTTGTAATGTAGTTCCATCGAGAAATTTTATTTTTATATTTTTTTGTTTAGAAATTTTACCTTTCAATAAATTGTTTATTAATATTTTTGCTTTTTTTAATTTTAAGCCTTTAGTTGGGTTATATAAATTAAGTATGTTTTTAATTCTTTTATCATTATCTTTTATAAGAAAGTGAATTCCCTCTGAACTATCTAGAACAAAAAGTTTAATTATTGGTGTTTCGATAAAATCAAAACAATAATTCATTAATTGAACATTTTTTTTACTTTATCAAAAAACCCTTCCGTCATTTTAGAATTTTTCTTAGTAAGGGTTTCATTAAATTGATTTAAAAGTTTCTCTTGATCTGAAGATAAGTTTACTGGTGTTTCAGCATGTACTTTAACAATCATATCACCTCTTGTTTTTGTTCTTAGAATACTCATTCCTTTGCCTTTGATTCTAAGTTTATGACCTGACTGCATTCCTTTTGGTATGGTAACATTAACCATTTTTTTTTCTATAGTAGGAACTTCTATATTTCCGCCTAAAGTTGCTGTAGTAAAAGGTATAGCAACATCACAAATAATGTTATCTCGTTCTCTCTGGAAAAGTTTATGGTTATTTACATTTATAAAAACGTAAAGGTCGCCGTAGGAGCCACCTCTTTCTCCAGCCTCTCCTTCTCCGCTCATTCTAATTCTGTTACCTGTTTCAACACCAGCAGGTATTTTGATTTGAATTTTTTTATTTTGTTTAATTCGTCCAGTATTACTGCATTTTGAGCATCGACCCTTCATTTGTTGCCCAGTTCCACCACATCTACCACAGGTCCTCTCCATTGAAAAAAACCCACTCTGAGTCCTAACTTTTCCGTAACCTTGGCAAGTAGAACAACTTTTATAACTATGCTGCTCAGGGCAATTAATCATTTTGGGTATCGTTACCTCTAGTGATTTTCCTGTAAAGGCCTCTTCTAAATCAATTGTAACATCGTAGCGCAAATCATCCCCTCTACTTTCGCGCTGACCGCCCTCACCAAATGCACCAAAAATATCTTCAAAAATATCTGAAAAACCGCCAAAGCCTTGTTGACCAAATCCACCGGCTCCACCGCCGCCTTGTTCAAAAGCAGCATGGCCAAATTGATCATATGTTTGTCTTTTTTTTGGATCTTTTAAAATTTCATATGCTTGACTCACATCCTTAAATTTTTGTTCAGCAGCAGAGTCACCCTGGTTTCGATCAGGATGATATTTCATTGCTAATTTTCGGTAAGCACTTTTTATTTCAGAGTCACTAGCTTCACGGGATATACCAAGAGTGTCATAAAAATCCTCAGCCATAATATTTTAAACCAAGCTAAGAGTTACTGTCCGCTTGCTTTTTTATCGTCGTCTACTTCTTCGTAGTCTGCGTCTATAACGTCATCATCATTTTTGTTTTCACCAGTGTTATCTTCTTGCTTAGGTTGTTCTGCACCAGGTGCCTCAGATGATTGTTGATCTTTGTACATAGCCTCACCCATTTTCATAGACGATTGAGTTAAGTCTTGTGTTTTTTGTTTTATGGACTCAATCTCATTTTTTTCGAGTGCCTCTTTTAAATCTTTTAAGTCTGCTTCTATTTTAGACTTATCTTCAGGATTAATTTTATCGCCATGCTCTTTAATATTTTTTTCAACTTGGAAGACAAGACTATCGGCTTGATTTTTAACATCAACCTCTTCTCTTTTCTTCTTATCTGTTTCAGCATTAGCCTCAGCATCTTTAACCATTTTGTCAATCTCTTCATCTGATAAACCACCAGATGCTTGGATTTTAATTTGTTGCTCTTTTCCTGTAGATTTATCTTTTGCAGATACATTGACAATACCGTTAGCGTCAATGTCGAAAGTCACCTCAATTTGTGGTGTTCCTCTTGGAGCAGGAGGTATGCCAACTAAATCGAATTGACCTAAAAGCTTGTTATCAGCAGCCATTTCTCTTTCTCCCTGAAAGACCCTAATAGTAACGGCATTTTGATTGTCCTCTGCTGTTGAAAATACTTGGCTTTTTTTTGTAGGAACAGTCGTATTTCTCTCAATTAACTTAGTAAATACCCCACCTAGTGTTTCAATGCCCAAAGAAAGTGGGGTTACATCTAAAAGTAAGACATCTTTTACATCACCTTGTAAAACACCTGCCTGGATAGCAGCTCCCATAGCCACAACTTCATCGGGGTTAACGCCTTTGCTAGGATCTTTCCCAAAAAAGTTTTTAACAATTTCTGTTACTTTAGGCATTCTTGTCATTCCACCGACTAAAATGACATCGTTTATGTCGCTTGCTGAAAGACCAGCGTCACTTAAAGCTTTTTTACATGGTTCAATTGTGTTTTGAAGCAAGTCGTCAACCAACTCTTCAAGCTTAGCTCTGGTAAGTTTTACATTTAAGTGTTTAGGCCCAGATTGATCAGCTGTAATAAAAGGTAAATTAACATCTGTTTGAGTTGAACTTGACAGTTCTATTTTTGCCTTTTCAGCAGCCTCTTTTAAACGTTGTAATGCTAATTTGTCATTTTTTAAATCTATGCCTTGCTCTTTTTTAAATTCGCTAGCTAAAAAATCAATAATTCTTAAATCAAAGTCTTCGCCACCCAAGTGTGTATCACCATTTGTAGACTTAACTTCAAATACACCGTCTCCCACTTCTAAAATTGATACATCAAATGTACCACCACCTAAATCGTAGACAACTACAGTACCTGATTGTTTTTTATCTAGTCCGTATGCTAATGAAGCAGCAGTTGGTTCATTAATAATTCTTAAAACTTCTAAGCCAGCAATTTTTCCGGCATCTTTAGTTGCTTGCCTTTGTGCATCATTGAAATAAGCAGGAACAGTTATCACTGCTTGTGTAATAGTTTCTCCTGTATAAGACTCAGCTGTCTCTTTCATTTTTTGCAGAATAAAAGCAGAGATTTGACTAGGGCTATATTTTTCACCCTGAGCTTCAACCCATGCATCACCGTTATTACCTTTAATAATTTTAAATGGAGATAAGCCTACATCCTTTTGCACAGTGTCATCTTCAAAACTTCTGCCAATAAATCTTTTTACGGCATAAAGTGTATTTTCAGGGTTTGTAACCGCTTGTCTTTTTGCAGATTGACCAATTAGTTTTTCGCTTTCAGTAAAAGCTACAACAGAAGGTGTTGTTCTCGCACCTTCAGAATTCTCTATTACCTTTGGATTCTTTCCATCCATTATTGCCACACAAGAGTTTGTGGTACCTAAATCAATTCCAATTACTTTAGCCATATTGTTTTTCCTAATTTAAATTAAATAATCTTATATTTATATGGGTTGATACTTACTTAATTCAAGAGCATTAAAACTATTGAATTTTCTTACTTTTCGGATTTCTCTTCTTCTTTGATGGCTTTATCGTCTTGATTTTCTTGAGATTTTTTTGATACCCCTACCATTGCTGGTCTTAGTAACCTATCATGCAATGTATAGCCTGGAATTAGTTCTTGAACAATAGTTCCCGGCTCACAGTCATTTTTTTCAATTTCCATCATTGCTTGGTGTAAATTATGGTCAAATTTTTGGTTTATACTTTCAATTTTTTTGATGCCAATTTTTTCGAAAGTGGCCATAGTAGATTGTGCTATTAGATCTAAACCATCAACAACAGACTTAATGCTTTCATTAGATCTCACTTCCTCAGAAATACTTGATTTTGCTCTTTCGATATTGTCACCGATATTAATTATTTCTTTTGCAAAATTAGCTATACCATATTTAAGTGCATCTGATTGATCTTTTTCTGCCCTTTTTCTAAAGTTTTCTAGTTCAGCAACAGCTCTTAACCTTTGGTCTTTTAAACTCTCAATTTCCAGTTTGAGTTTTTGGATTTCATCTTCATTTGTATCTGAATTTTCATCTACATCAGTCTCAGTGCTTTCTTGATTTTCTGTAACGTCTTCTTGTTGTTGTTCAGCTTGATCTTCGTATTTTTTTTCTTCTTCCATAATAATTCCTTTATTTTTTTGATATTGTTTCAGACATATAGCTCACAATAGGAACAATTCGCTGATAATCAATTCTTTTTGGGCCTATGACACCAATAGCACCAGTGAGTCCATTTTTAGTTTTATAATTTGATAAAATCATAGATAAGTTTGTATTTTTAAAAAAATTTGTATTACTACCAATAAATATTTGCACTCCTTTTGATTTTTTCAAGGCCTTAATCATTTTGTTTGCCATTTTACCTGTTTCAATATTACTCAAAAGCTCGTTTATGCTGTCTAAGTCTGTTTCTAAATTATTCTTAATTAAATTTGGCAGGCCTCTGACAAAAAAGGTTTCTGTATTTTGAGACTTTTCAATTTTTATACCTTTAAGCAATAGTTTTTTTGAAGTGGTGGTTATTTGATTTTTTGCAGATTTTATAAAAATTTTTATATTATTTTGAATTTCTGTAGGTGACATAGATTTTGAAAACTTATTTATAAAGTTGCCAATACTATTTAAATCTTCTGTTTGAATATTTTCATCAATTTCTACTATTCTATTTGATGTATGACCATCCTCATGCTCAACAATGAATATTACTTTATGATTATCGATTTTGTGAAAGTCAATTTTTCTAATTTTTGATATTTTTTCATTATTAATAACAAGACTAGCTTGTTTCGATAGGCCATTTAAAGTGCTAGTAATTATTTCTTGTTCATTTAAAAGATTATTCATTTTAGATGACTTCTCAATAATCTCTTTTTCAATTTTACTAATTGATCCTGGCTCTAAAAGTGCATGAGTATAAAATTGTAAACCTAAATCAGTTGGTATACTGCCTGCAGAGAAATGACCTTTTTGTATAAGTCCGTGAAAATTTATTTCATTTAAAACATTTCTTATTGTGGCTGGTGAGAGTTTATAAGAAATTTTTGAACTAAGTGCTTTGGAGCCCATAGGCTCGCCTGTTTTCAAGTAACTTTCGACAAGTGACTTGAATATAAGTTTTGATCTTGCTCCAATATCTGTAATTTTTTTATTCATTAATCTTAATTAATCTTATAATTTAAAATAATAAAACATAAATGTCTGGATATACAAGAAATGATAGAGAACTATCTAAAATTAGAAATTTAGAAATAATTCCAGGCTTTCAACCAAATAATCAATCATCATGTTTAGTTAAATTAGGAAATACTCATGTCTGTTGCTCAGCGATTATTGAAGATAGAGTTCCTGGATTTTTAAGAAATTCTGGGAAAGGTTGGTTAACTGCAGAATATGGTATGTTACCTTCATCTACATCTGAAAGAATGGACAGAGAGGCAGCCAAAGGTAGGCAGTCTGGAAGAACACAAGAAATTCAGAGACTCATTGGAAGAAGTTTAAGGTGTGCTGTTAATTTAGATATACTTGGCGAAAAAACTATCAAGATTGATTGTGATGTGATTAGCGCTGATGGAGGAACAAGAACAGCGTCTATCATTGGCGGATACGTTAGTCTTGTTAGATCAATTAATGAGTTCAAAAATAAATTTAATTTATCAAAAGCAATTATAGTAAATCAAGTTGCAGCAATATCGGTTGGTGTTGTTAAGGGAACATCATGCATAGATTTAAACTATATTGAAGACTCAAGTGCTGAAGTAGATTGCAATGTGGTAATGGCAAATGATGGTCAATTTATTGAGTTTCAATCAACTGGTGAAGAGGCTAAATTTAGCAAAAAAACTATTATGAGTTTTATAGAACTAGTTGAAGGATCGATGCCAGAAATTTTCAATATTCAAAATTTGGCAATTGAAAAATAAATTATTACTTGGCACTAATAATACTGGAAAATTAGGAGAATTTATTTTTTATATAAAGCTTTTCAATCTATTTAGTGAATATGAATTTTTAAATCTAAATGAATTTAAAAATATTGGTGAACCTACAGAAGATGGAGAAACTTTTGAAGAAAATTGTGAAATTAAATCTAAATATTTCTTAAGTAAAACAAACACACTAGTGCTATGTGATGATAGTGGATTTGTTGTAAATAAATTAAATTACTATCCAGGGATAAAAACGGCAAGAGAGGCAAAAAAATTAGGAGGGGAGCAAAAAGTTATAGATTTTATTTTTAATAAATTTGAAAACTTAAGTTATGTTGATGCTACTTTTTTTTGTTCTATTTGCGTTTTAGGAAAAAACCAAAAATATAAAGTATCAGGATCCATACCGGGCTTTATAATAAAAGATAAGAGAGGCAGTAATGGTTTTGGTTATGATCCATATTTTATTCCTACAAATAATAATAAGACATTTGCAGAAATGGATAAGAAACAAAAATTATTAAATTCTCACAGGTATGAGGCTTTTAAAAAATTATCTAATCAAATATTACAGGATAATTAATCATCATATTTTCTAATGGCAGTCTTCCAAAATCCTCTAAATCAATAGCACTTGGTAAAAAATTGTTTTTTAGAATTTGATTAGCAATAGTAAATGATATCTTTACTGAGATCCTGAAGAAAAACTCCCGATGCGGTTCATCCATGGTAGTCAAATCGATATTTTGCAAGAAAGTCCGATTAATAGGCTTATAATAATTTTCTAAATTTTTTCTTTGCTCCAAAAAATTGTCAATTAGAAATGTTCTCTCAAGAGGATAAGTTCCGTCCTCTGTTGCTAAATATCCCACTAAATCTTTATAGCTAAAAGTATCATCAAAAATAATTATGTTGTCATATGTATTTAAGTTTCCCATCAATTTCACTGATAATTCCAAATCTACTGCGCTGTCTCCGAACGGAGATGATTTAATATATTTTAATGGGTAGGTATCTTTAAAATATTCAAATAATTTTAATCCATATTCGTTTTGTTTGTACAATACACCAAGTGAGTTTGATGAATTAATATAATCCCCAAGTATTTCAACGTGTTGGTAAGGGCTGCTAAATACAAAAATGATTTCATTATCTGCATACTTATTCATTACAGAGAAGTCATTTGATAAAGAAATCGTGAATGTATTTTCACCAAGTTTATTTGGCAAGTCGAACAAATCTTTTGAGTTGGTTGGGCCTATAATGAGAGAATTGTTGATTGGGTTTTGTATTTCATCAATTGAATAGATAAATTCTATTTTTTTGATATCGGGAAAGTTATAGATTTCTTTTATAAAAACATCATAAAACAAGGATGTTAAAACTTCATCGTCTGATAAAAAAACAATTATTTTATCGATATTATTAAAATCAATTATTTTATCTTCAGGTTTTGATAACTTCTTTATTGTCTCAACTTTCTCTATTTCTTCCTCTTTCTCTTCAACAATTTCTATCTCTTCAACTTTTTCTGGTGCTTTTTCAATCGACTTTTTTTTCTCGATTGTTGTTGGGGCACAACTAAAAAATGATATTAATGTGAGTAATATAATTATATTTTTAAATAAACTCATAATGAACCCGGGTCTCTATTTAGTTTCAACTCCCATAGGAAATTTGGATGATATCACATTAAGAGCTATAAATGTTTTAAAAAATTCTAATTTAATTTTATGTGAGAACACCGCAAATAGTAAAAAGCTTTTGAAAAAATATGATATCAAAACATCATTATCTAAGTACACTGATCACGACTTTAACAAAAAGAAAGATTACATATATAAATTATTAAAATCTAATCAAGTGATATCATTGATATCAGACTCTGGTTCTCCACTTATATCTGATCCTGGAAACCAATTAATAAATTTTTTATTTGAAAATCAGATAAATGTATATTCAATACCTGGCGCTAGCGCCTTAATCTCAGGCATTCAACTAAGTGGTTTTTTAAATAAAAAAAAATTTACCTTTATTGGTTTTCTTCCCAAAAAAAAAGAACATAAAGAAAAAACTCTCTTAGAGAACAAAGTTAATAATTTAATAATTTATTCAACTAAACAGCAATTACGTAAGGACGTTGATGCTATTGCCTCTATTTCTGAAACATTTGAAATTGTAATACTTAAAGAACTGACAAAAATATATGAGGAAAGAATACATATAGATTATAAAAATTATGAAAATTTCAATTACTCTGGAATTAAAGGTGAGTTAGTTTTAGCTGTGAACATTGAAAAAGAGACTGACAAGATTAAAGATTTCAATTTTAAAGAGATTAAGGAGATAATTAATGAGGTAGGTGTAAAAAAGGCTTATCAACAGCTTAAAAGTAAGTATAAAATATCAAGAAATGATTTTTATAAATTATCAATTGATTTAAAAAATGACTAAGCATTTTATAATTCTATTGTCGGTATTTTTTATTGGCTGTGGTCCGTCACTTGTATCTACAGGTGCAAAAACTGTGATTAAGGAAAACGAAGATGAAAAAACATTTAGTGAAAGTTGGGACGATGCCACAATTAAACTTGGTATTAAAGAAAAATACTTTTCATATGATGCAACTCTATTTACTAGGATTGATGTTGAAGTCGAATTAGGAAAGGTATTGTTAACAGGAGTTGTTCCTTATGGGGATATGAAGTTAGAAGCTGTGAGACTGGCTTGGAAACAAGATGGCGTTATTGAAGTTCTTAATGAAATTTCAATTGATACAGGATATGGGCTTGATGATATAGCTAAAGATAAGTTTATTAGCACGCAACTTTATACAAAGATATTTACTGACTCGAATATAAAGAAGTTTAAGTATGATTTTGAAGTACAAAAACAAATTGTTTATCTATTTGGTGTGTCAAGTGATGAGCAAGAAATCAATAGAGTTATCGATCATGCAAAAGATATTAAAGGTGTTTTAGATATCATAAATTATATTCAAGCTAGGTAGTTAAGCATTCGATAGCAAATGTAAATGGAAATGAAAAACCTCTTGACCACCTTCTTTGCCTTTATGTGTTTTAATTTGAAACCCTTTATCTCTTAAAGCTAAAATATCTATAATTTCATCAACGGATTTCCAAAAATTAGTTTGATATAAGCTGTCTGCATTTTGTAAGAAATCAGAAATATCCACTAAGGGTTTCTTTGGTATAATTAAGATATGTGTTTTTGCTTTTGGACTAATATCTTTGAATGAAAACACATGCTCATTTTCAAAAACTTTATCACAAGGAACTTCACCTTTTAAAATTTTTGCAAAAATATTTTCTTTATCATAACTCATAATCTGACAGGAACACCTTTGCTATTGAGATATTTTTTTACAGTTTTTATTTTATATTTTCTAGAGTGAAATACGCTCGCAGCTAACAAACCAGTGGATTTTGTCAAATAACCTAAATAAAAATGTTCAAGACTTCCAACACCACCACTAGCAATTACAGGAATACCAACATTACTGGTTACTTTTTTTAGCATATTGCTATCGAAACCATTTTGAACACCATCTGTATCCATTGAAGTCATTAATATTTCTCCAGCACCAAGAGATTGTACTTGTTTTGCCCAAGTAATAAGTTCATTTTTGGTAATTTCTCTTCCACCTTTGATTACAACTTTCATTTTATTTTTATGCCTTTTTCCATCAATTGCTACGACTATGCATTGAGAGCCATGTCTCAATGAGGCTTGTCTTATTAGTTTTGGATTTTTTACTGCTGCGGAATTAATTGATACTTTATCTGCTCCTGCATTAAGCAAATCTGTTATATCGCTCAAATCTGAAACTCCTCCACCTACAGTTAAAGGGATATTTATAACCTTAGCTATTGATTCAACAGTTTTAATAAATGTTTTTCTATTTTGATATGATGCATTTATATCAAGCATACAAAGCTCATCAGCCCCTGATAAAGAGTAATATTTTGCCATTTCAACTGCATTACCCATGACTCTTATGTTTTTAAAATTAACACCCTTAACAACTTTATTTTTAATAACATCAAGGCATGGAATTATTCTTGTCTTAAGCATTAAATTGGACCAAACTATTTAAAGATATTTTATTTTCGTATATAGCTTTACCTACAACAATATTATTGAAACCGTTTAATCTACTCAATTCAATATCGTTAAGGTCCTTAACTCCTCCTCCGATAGTAATATTCTTGTCAGTTAATTTTTTTATAGAATTAAACGTTTCCATATTTAAGCCAGACAGCATTCCATCATTAGCAACATCTGTGACAAAATAAGAATGAATGGGCCGGTTGTTATATTTATCTATAATATGCTTTAAAGATTGATTAGTTGTCTCTTGCCAGCCATGAGAAGCAATTTGATTATCTTTTATATCCAAAGCAATGGATAGTTTTTCAATTAAAGAGTCGTCAAAATTTAAAACGTCATCAATATTCTTTATTGCAAAGGTTCCGATAACAATTGTATTGAACCCTTCATTAATTTTATCAATAATTACATCTTTACTTCTTATTCCGCCAGCAACTTCAATATTAATATCAATTTTTCTTCTAATCTGGCTCAGAACCTGATTGTTATTGCCCTTGCCTAAAGTAGCATCTAAATCGACAACGTGGATGGTATTGAAACCTGCATCTTGATATGTTTTAGCCATATCAAGAGGAGAGTACTGATAGATTGTTTTATCATCGGCGATACCTTTTGTTAATCTCACACACTTTCCATCTATTATGTCAATTGCTGGGAATATATTCATGATTTCAAAATATAATTTTTTATCAAATTTAGTCCGTGTTTGTGGCTTTTTTCAGGATGAAATTGCACTCCGTAAATATTGCCTTTCTTTACAATAGAAGGGAATTTTTTACCATAAAGAGTGAAAGCTAAAACATCTGATTTTTTAATGTTTTGAAAAATGTAACTATGAACAAAATAAAAATCCTTCTTGTCAAAACTGTTTGCAATAATAGTGTCATCTTTGTTTAAGTTAATAGTATTCCAGCCCATATGAGGGGTTATAAGTTTTTTATTTCTAAATTTTTTGATATCTCCACTAATAATTCCTAATCCTCTTGTAGTCTTATCCTCATAGCCCCAATCAGATAAAATTTGCATACCAACGCATATGCCTAAGTATGAGGAGTTATTTTTTAAGTATTTTTTTAATGGTTGAATAATTTTTAATTTTTTCAAATTTGACATAAGAGTGGCATAAGCACCTTGTCCAGGCAAAATGATTTTATCAAACGAAGTATAATTAAAATGACTTTTAATGATCTTTAATTGATATGGCCTTCCTTTAATAATATCTTTGATTGCTTTATTAATCGATCCAATATTTCCAGATTGCCCGTCAATAAGTCCTATGACTTTTTTTTTCAAAGTTTTCCTTTAGAACTCGGAATATTTGTTTTTCTTGGATCAATAGATATTGCTTTTTTCAAGGATAGTGCAAATGATTTAAAACAGCTTTCAATAATATGGTGATTATTTTTTCCATATAATGTTTCAATATGACAATTCATTCTTGACTCAGTAACTAAAGATTTAAAAAATTCTGAAAATAACTCTTGGTCCATATCACCGACTTTTTCTAAAGATGTTTTTACATTCCAAATAAAATAGGGGCGGTTACACAAATCTAAAACTGATCTTGTTAATGTTTCATCAAAAGAAACATAAGAGTATGCAAATCGTGTTATACCTTTTTTATCACCAAGTGCGTTTTTTATACTCTCACCCAAAGCAATGCCAACATCTTCAACAGTATGGTGCATATCTACTTTAAGGTCGCCATCGCATTTTAAATCTATATCTATCAAACTGTGGGTACTTATTTGTTGAAGCATATGATCAAAAAAAGCAATTCCAGTATCAATTTTATTTACTCCTGAGCCATCAAGGTTAATTTTTATTGATATTTTTGTTTCTTTTGTGTCTCTATTAAATGTAAATTCACGCATTTGTAATCAGCTATTTAGTACCTATATTTATAGGAATAATGGATAAAAATAAAACAATAATACGCTCGACAACTGTTGTTTGTGTTCGTGATAATGAGAGTGTTGTTATAGCATCTGACGGACAAGTAACTTTGGGTACATCTGTCATTAAGTCAAACGCCAATAAGATTAGAACATTTCATAATGATCAAATTATTGTTGGGTTTGCTGGATCAACCGCCGATGCATTAACTCTTTTTGATAGACTGGAGAAAAAGTGCGAAGAATTTTCATATAATTTAAAAAGAGCATGTGTCGAATTAGCTAAAGATTGGAGAACCGATAGATATCTTAGAAGATTGGAGTCAATGATTATTGCAGCCGATAAAAATGAAACTTATCTTATTAGTGGAACAGGAGACGTTCTGGAACCTCAAGAAGGTATAGTTGCAATTGGGTCAGGTGGCAACTTTGCCCTCAGCGCAGCAAGGGCTTTAAAAAGAAAATCTAATTTGTCTGCAAAAGAAATTGCAGCAGAGTCACTTAAAGTTGCAGCAGAGCTTTGTATTTATACAAATGATACTCTAAACATCTCAGAGATTAAAATTTAATGGATAGCCAATCTCTTACACCAAAAGTTATTAAAGAAGAACTTGACCGCTATGTAATTGGTCAAGATGATGCAAAAAAAGCAGTCGCAATAGCTCTTCGAAATCGGTGGAGAAGGTTAAACGTAAAAGATGAGACTCTCAGAGATGATATCATCCCAAAAAATATATTAATGATTGGGCCAACAGGTTGCGGTAAAACTGAGATTGCAAGAAAATTAGCAAAACTTACACAGTCACCGTTTATAAAAGTTGAGGCAACTAAATTTACAGAAATTGGATACGTTGGAAGAGATGTCGAACAAATAATTAGGGATTTAATTGAAGTTGCAATTAATTTAGAAAAGAAAAAGATAAGAGATCGTTTTATAGATGAAGCCAAAACAAACGCAGAGGAAATTGTTTTAAAAGCACTGCTTGGTGACAATCCAAGTGAAGAAACTAAGGAAAAATTTCGGTTAATGCTAAGAGATAATCAACTAAATGACAAAGAGATCGAAATAGCGTTAGATCAAAAATCTAATCCTTTTCAATCATTGGACATACCAGGAATGCCTGGTGCTCAAATGGGAATGATTAATATGAATGATATATTTGGTAAAGGTTTAAAAAATAAAAAGAAAACGAAACTTCAAATAGGTGAGGCTTATGAGCCGCTTATTCAAGAAGAAATTGAGAAAATCGCTGAAAAACAAAATGTTGTTCAAAATGCAATTAAAAGTGTCCAGGAAAGTGGAATAGTTTTTATAGATGAAATTGACAAAATTGCACCCAATAGTGAGAGACGAGGTGGGGATGTTTCAAGAGAAGGTGTGCAAAGAGATTTGCTACCACTTATTGAGGGTACAGTTGTAAGCACAAAATATGGAACAATCGAAACAAATCATATTTTATTTATTGCGTCTGGTGCTTTTCATCAATCCAAACCAAGTGATTTACTCCCGGAACTACAAGGAAGATTACCTGTAAGAGTAAGGTTAAATGCACTTAAAAAAGATGATTTTATTAGAATTTTAAAAGAAACTGATAATAGTTTAACCAAACAATATAAGTCATTATTTGCGACAGAAAATATTGAATTAAAGTTTGAAGATGAAGCTTTAGAAGAGATAGCAACTCTCACTGAACAAATAAATACTGAGGTTGAAAATATTGGTGCACGACGATTACAAACAATGTTTGAAAAAATTCTTGAGAGAATTAGTTTTGATGCAAACCTAAGTGATCAAAAAACTGAAGTAGTAAATAAAGAATGGGTTACAGATGCTGTAAAATCGGAGATAAAACCAACCGACGAAAAGAAATTTATTCTTTAGATTTCATCTTAATATAAAAAGCACCCAAACCACCATGTTGTATTTTACAAGGCGAATATGATTTTATCATGAATTGAAATTTTTCTGTATCTAACCAAAAAGGCAATTGCCTTCTTATCTTTCCTGTAAAAAATTCTTCTCCATTAGTTTTATTGCCAAGGCCAGTAACCACTATATGAAATAAGTTTTTCTTCTTGTAATTGACTGAAAAATATTCGATTAATTTTTGGTATGCTTGGTCAACTGTAAGACCATGCAAATCGATTTTGCTAAAATGCTGATTTTTAAATTGTTTATAAAGATTGTTATCCAAAAGAACTGGTTTAGAAAAAATTTTTTTAGTTTTTATACTTTTTTTATCTAAATTATCACTCTTTTTATTCTTATCGATAGGACCGCCGATTGAAATGCTAATTTTTTCGTTAGGTTGCTCTTCTAATGGTTTTTTATTTTGCTGTTTATTTAAATTAAATTTAATTTTATGAGACAAGTTTAATAGAAAAAAGCTTCCAATTAGGATCGGAGGATTTTTTATCTTTTTCAAAACCCCATTCTTCGACAACATTCAGAATTTCGTTATTTGCAACATTGTAATGTTCGGTTTCAAACTTCACAGACTTAACTAGTCTTAGGTCATCAGATTTATCATCTAAAATAGAACTATTTTTTACTTCTGAAAATTTTATTTCTTTGGGTGCTTTTGCTTGTTCCATCGCTTGCATTGCTTCAGGTGTAAGTAAATCTTTGACTTTTTCGATACTGTTACTTTGATAAGCATGAACAATCATTTCATATGCTTTATTTGCGCCTTCTAAAAATTCGTTATTGTCATTTTTTGGAACTATCTTAGGTTTAAACTTCGATTGAGGATTTTTTTTAGTTCTAATATTCACAATTTTTCCGTCAGAGGATCCAAGGATACTCCTTAGGCGATACACTAAAAATATCGCTATTGCTCCAAAAAGCACAATATCTATAAATTCACTACTCATAATTTTTCAACATTTTAGCCCAATTTGAATTAGGTATTTTATTTTTTATAAACTCTTTATGGGCTTCTGTCTCTTCTTTTGTTAATACGATGGATGTGTAATTCGGCTCACTAGCTAAATTAATTTTTTCTGATTTTGCCATACTTAATTCTAATCCTATTTGGTTTATGCCTTGTAATTCCAAGTATACATCAGTCAAGATTTTAGCGTCTTTTAAAGCACCATGTTGATCTCTATTTATAAGAGTATTGATTTTTAATTTCTTTATAAGTGCGTCTAATGATACTTGTTGTCCTGGAAACCGTTGTCTCGCAATTTTAATTGTATCTATAACTCTCTCCTTCGATATTTTTGGTTTAGATAGTTTCTCAAGCTCAAAGTTTAAGAAACCGATGTCGAAAGATGCATTATGAGCGACAATGAAACTATCTTGAATAAATTCTAAGAAGCTGTCTGCAATTTCTTCAAAAATCGGCTTATCTGTCAAATATTCATTAGTTATTCCGTGTATTTTAATATTGTCCTCAGTAAGAGTTTTAGAAGGATTTATATATTCATGATAGTTTGCACCGACTTCTTTTTTGTTAAGTTCAATACAGCCAATTTCAATAATCCTATGTCCCTCTTTAAATTCTAAGCCTGTGGTCTCAATATCAAGTATAATTTCTCTCATAGTTTATTTAATAATTTAATTATATTTAAACGTAAGTTCAAGATTGAACCATTATTGTTTACTGTAAAAGTTGATTTATTCTTTTTTATATTCTCTTTAATCTGCTTATTATTCATCAATTTAAAATAATCTTCTGTAACACCTCTTTTTAAAATCCTTTGTTTTCTCTTAGTGGTATCCGAGTTTACGAATACCGTGACATTAAAATTATTAAATAAATTTTCTTCATATAGTAATGGAATTTCATAAAATACTGGCTGATAAGATTGATGTTTTTGAGCTATTATTTTTTTTTTGGCGAATAAAAGAGGGTATATTGTTCTCTTAAGTTTCCTATTAAACTCTTCATTCTGTAACATTTTAATAATTTCTTTTTTATAATTATGATCATGAAGTTTCAATTTTTCTAAAATAATTTTTCTTGTACGGTCATCATTGTATAATTTTGAAATTATAGCGTCAGATGATATACAACAAAAACCTAGCTTAGAGATAAATTTAATAAGTTCAGTTTTGCCCGATCCTATATTACCTGTAACTGCAACTTTGGTCATAATTTATTTACAAGCATTTGATAAATTTTATTGTCTATTTCTATCTTTTTACCAGACCATATTTCGTATGATGGTTTTGCTTGTTCTAAAAGCATTTTTAATCCACCTGTGAATTTTATGTCATGTTTTTTAGCTTTTTTTAAGAGATCTGTTTCAATTGGGTTATAAACTATATCAATTACTCCTTTAGCTTTCTTAACTAAATTCAAGATATTTCTATTTATTTTATTTTTTTTTGTCATCCCTGCACTGGATGCGTTTATTATCAAATCATATCTTTTCTTGAGATGAGATGATCTGACCAGAAAACGATCAAATTTAAATTTTTTTTTGAGGTTTTCCTCTCTTCGCATAGATGTCGCAAAAACATCAATTTTTTCAATATTTTTTTGATTTAAAAAATATAAAATTGCTCTCGCGGCTCCTCCTGCACCAACCAATAATACAGATTTTGTGTTTCTAATTTTCAAAGAATTAAAAGTCTTACTAAAACCAATAACATCTGTGTTATCACCAAAAATTATTTTGTTTTTTTTATAAATTAAATTTACAGAACCAATTTTTTTTGCTCTTGCGGTAATTTTATCACAAAAACCAATAAAATTTTCTTTGTATGGTATTGTAATATTAAAACCAACAAATTGTTTATCTTTTCTATAATTATAAAAAAACTTATCTATGTTTTTTTCTTGTACCTCGTATTTTCTATAAATAAAATTATTATTTTTTGACCAATAATTATGTATGAATGGCGATAATGAATGATTTAGTTTTTTTGCTACAATGCCTATTTTTTTTTTATTCATTTAGATACTTCTTAACGTCTTTAAAAAATTAATAATATCTATACCAATAATATTGAAATAACTGCCGTATATATCTTTAAAGAAAAAATTTCCTTTTCCTTCTATATTATAACAACCTACGGCTTTAGACACTTGTTTAAAGTTCTTATTAACGTAATTATTTATATCTCTCACTCTTGTATTTTTAAAAGTAATGTTAGTTTTTGTAAGAGTACTTTTGATAAGATTGTTATTGATCATAAAAATCATTGCTGTGTAAAGATCGTGTGATTTATCATTAAATGCTTTAAGAGTTCTTTTACAACATTCAGGATTGCCACATTTATAAATTGTTTTTTTTTTAAATAGGATTGTTGTATCAAAAGTCACGATAATTTTATTACTATATTTTTTAGAAAGATATTCGGCCTTAGCTTTTGCAATTTTTAATGCATCATATTTATCATTATTTAAATCTTTTACTTTTTTTTCATTTATATTAGGTGATCTGTACTGAAATCTAAAATTCATTAATTTAAAGATTTTTCTTCTAGATTGGCTTTTAGTACCTATGATAACCTGTTTGATTAATTGTGGATTAAATGAGTTATTCATGAAATTTTCGAGTTTTTAACAATAAAATTATCTTTAATTTATTAATATTAAGTTATCAACATTTGTTATTAAATAACTAAAAAAGCACTTAAATAAAGGTTTTTTTGAATAAGAAGATGTTAATCCCCATCATTCGACATACAACAACATACCTATATATAAATTTATATATTTTCTCTTTATTTTTTGTTATATACCTTATCAACGTATCTAACTATCTAGGTAATTTCCAATATGCATTTAAACGAACTAAAAGATAAAAAACCTCAAGAACTATTAGATTATGCTGAGTCTTTAGGAATTGAAAACGCCTCTGGTTTAAAAAAGCAAGACATATATTTTTCTGTTCTAAAGAAATTTGCAGAGAAAAATGAAGAAATTATAGGTGAAGGCGTATTAGAAACAATGCAGGATGGATTTGGATTTTTAAGATCAGCAAACTCTAATTATCTTCCAGGACCAGATGATATATATGTTAGTCCAAATCAAATAAAGAAATATGGTCTTAGAAAAGGTGATACCCTTGAGGGACCTATCCGACCTCCCAAAGATGGTGAAAGATACTTTGCTCTTGTAGAAACAAACAAAGTCAACTTCATTGAAATTGCTAAAAATAATAAATTCAAAACAAATTTTGATAATTTGACCCCACTTTATCCAGAGAAAAAATTTAATCTAGAAACAGAAAAACCAGATACAGATTTATCATCTAGAATTATAGATATAATTGCGCCAGTTGGTGCTGGTCAAAGATCTCTAATTGTTGCACCACCTAGATCAGGTAAAACTGTTATTTTACAAAAAATTGCAAAATCAATTGCAGAAAATTTTCCTGAAGTTTATCTAATGGTTCTATTAATAGACGAAAGACCGGAGGAAGTTACAGATATGCAACGATCTGTTAAAGGTGAAGTAATTAGTTCAACATTTGATGAGCCAGCTGCAAGACACGTACAAGTTGCAGAAATGGTTATTGAGAAAGCTAAAAGACTAGCTGAAAATAAATATGATGTAGTAATCCTTTTAGACTCTATCACAAGATTAGGTAGAGCATACAACACAGTTGTGCCATCAAGTGGTAAAGTTTTAACAGGTGGTGTAGATGCTAATGCATTACAAAGACCTAAAAGATTTTTTGGTGCTGCTAGAAACATAGAAGAAGGGGGTTCGTTAACTATTATTGCTACTGCTTTAATAGAAACAGGTAGCAGAATGGATGAGGTCATCTTTGAAGAATTTAAAGGAACTGGTAATTCAGAAATAGTTCTCGATAGAAAATTATCTGATAAAAGAACATACCCTGCTATCGATGTTCAAAAGTCAGGTACAAGAAAAGAGGATTTACTTTTAGATGCTGGAGATCTCCAAAAAGTGTTTATTTTAAGGAAAATTTTATCATCTATGGGCACTGTTGATGCTATGGAATTCCTTCTAGATAAAATGAAAGACTGTAAAACTAACGAAGAGTTTTTCAGTAGTATGAATCAATAATTTTATTTCCAACGATCTATAATTAAAACCAATTCACACCTTCTTCCTCGCATAGCTTTTTTAACCTTAAAGGATAATCGGTTATAATTCCATCAACACCGTATTCTATCATTCTCAACATCTCATATTTTTCATTAACGGTCCAAACGTTTACCGAAAGTCCTTCCTCATGAGAAATTCTAACCATGTCTTTATCTATATCTTTACGTTTAGGATGCCATGCCTCCCCGCCTAATGTTTTGATGAGCCTGGGTAACTCTCTGCTATCGCTATCGTATAACGGCATGAAGTCTAACCAAGGTGATTTATCATATATTTTTCCTTTAAGCTCAGATGTTAAATAAGCTCTTGAGATTTTGGAGTCTAAATTTTTTATTTCTCTTAAAATTCTCCAATCAAAAGACGAGTAAATTATTTTATCTTTTAATTCTGTTTTATTAACCTTATCAATTATTAAACTTGCCATAACATTTGGAGGGGGTGTTAAGTTGTCTTCAACAGGTGTTGATTTAATTTCTAAATTAATTATTAAATCATCTGAAATATTATTTGATGTTAATTCAAGTAGATCAGATAATTTAGGGATTTTTATTTCACCTAAACTTTTTTGATTATTAAATCTCCTTCCATATTTAGATTTTTTATCAATTTCTCCAATTTTAAATTTTGACAATTCTTCATAAGTTAAATCAAAAATCTTAATATCATTATCTTTGATCCAATTACCTTGAGCATTTTTTGTAAGGGCTGGATTTAATCTAAAATCATGATAAACGACCGGAGTTAAGTCCTTGGTAAGTAAGATATCTGTTTCGTAAGCGCTAATTTTATTTTCAAACAAATACTTAAAACTCTCTAAAGTATTTTCTGGTAGGTCCCCCCTAGCCCCTCTATGACCATAAATTTTAATGTGATTTGGTTTAGTTAATATCAATTGATTATGCTTTATGTTTTTTTCATAGGTAGACTAGAATAATTATAAATTTATAATAACCAAGTTTTGTTTAAGTCTGGAACAATATATTCAAACTTCACCCCCTTGGTGAAAGCTCCAGTTATTGGTTATAGAATTTCAGGAGATGATGTTTTGAATATTTTAAAGAATATTACCAAAAAAAATTTTTCTAAAGATCACTCTTTAATCCGAATTGTCAAAATTTACCAACAAGATGAAACCATATTGGATGAGTGTAGTGTGGTATATTTTAAATCTCCCAAATCTTTTACTGGAGAGGATGTCTGTGAAATTTTTTTACACGGTTCACCACTGATAGCTAGTCAGTTTGAGCAGTTATTAAAGAACCTAAAAGTTCCAGGTTTACGATTAGCAAAAAATGGAGAGTTCTCTTACAGGTCTGTTCTAAATAGCAAGAATTCTCTCAAACAAGCTAAGGCTATTAATGGAATAATTTCTAATGAGAGCTTTTCAGGCTTAGAATATAATAAAAAACTACTTTTTGAGGGAGATATTGCCAGCGGTCTTGTTCCTCTCAGGGAGGAGGTTATAAATTTATTCTCAGAAATTACTGCATCGATTGACTTCGTTGACGACGAAGATTTTAATTTTAATCAAATAAAGAAAAAGCTAAGGATATTTTTTACTATTTGTAATAATTTATTACAAAAAAATAGAACAAATATTGAACAAAAAAATATTTGCAGAATTATGTTGGTAGGCCCGGTAAATGTTGGTAAATCAACTCTATTTAATAAAATTATCGATAAAGATAGAGCAATAGTCACAAATATTAAGGGTACCACTAGGGATATTCTTTCAAATGAATTTATAATTAATAGTAATCGCTTTGAAATCTTCGATACAGCGGGTCAAAGATCTAAACAAGGTAAAATAGAGAGATATGGCTATAAAAAAGCACAAAAAATATCGAGGGACATAGACCACTTTTTTGTTTTAATCGATCAAAATACTAAAAAATCAGATATATCAACACTTCTCAAGGATTTCATGATTCATAAGAATTACAGCTTAATTGAGACAAAATCTGATATATATAAGTATAAAACAGAGAATATCAAAATAAACCATAGTCTAGAGAGGGACAAAATATACAAGAAATTAAAATTATCTTCGATTCATCGAAAACATGTAAAAAACAAGCATAAAATGACCGATCTTAATTTAGAAGAAATAGACTTTTTAGCAAGAATCTTAGAATATGAACATGATATTGTTAAGGAAAAGGATATTTTAATCATAGCCCAGCTAATGAGAAATATATTAGATGATTTTTCGTTTGAATTTGGTTATATTAACAACGAAGATGTTTATGATAGAGTTTTTAGCAAATTTTGCATAGGGAAGTAGATGTAGATTGTTTCACGTGGAACATTATGATGTTGTAGTTATAGGCGCAGGTCATGCTGGAATAGAAGCGGCTAATATTTCTGACAAATATGGGCTTAAAACCGCACTTATAACAAAAAATTACTCAGATTTGGGCAAACTATCATGCAATCCTAGTATTGGAGGGGTTGGTAAGACACATATAGCTAGTGAAGTTGACATTTTAGGAGGTGTAATTTGTAAAATTGGTGACAAATCAGCAATACATTACAGAGTATTAAATCTTTCTAAAGGGCCAGCAGTATGGGGCGTAAGAGCACAAATTGACAGAGATTTATACTCTCAAAATATGAAAAAATTTATTAAATTCTCTAAAATTGATCTAATTGAAGATGAAGCTACCAATATATTAGAAAAAAATAATAAAATTATAGGTGTTGAGTTATCAAATATTGGAAAAATAAAATCAAAGGCTGTTATTCTTACAACAGGAACCTTTCTTAATGGAAAAATTTATTTTGGTAATGAGTCACAAGAAGCAGGAAGAATAGGAAATAGCTCTTCAAAAGCTCTTGCAAAATTTATTAATAAGAATTTTAAAACAATGAGGCTGAAAACAGGAACACCTCCCAGAATATATTCAAAATCCATTAATTACGGTGTTTTGGAACCTCAGATATCTGAAAATAATGGTATATTTTTATCATATTTTACAAAACAAAATACGAACAAAAAAATTAATTGTTTTATTACCAAAACAAACAACAAGACTCATAAAATAATCAGAGATAATCTAGATAAATCTGCAATGTACTCAGGCATAATTAAATCTCAAGGCGTAAGGTATTGTCCATCGATTGAAGATAAAATTACAAAGTTCGGCGATAGAAACGGTCATAATATTTTTTTAGAGCCAGAGGGTCTAAATTCTGAACTTGTCTATCCGAATGGTATTTCAAATTCTTTAGATAAAAAAATCCAATTAAAATTTTTAAGATCTATTAAAGGTCTAGAAAAATGCGAAGTTGATCAATTTGGATACGCAGTGGAATATGACTCTGTTGATCCAAGAGAATTAAAAAATAATTTTGAAACAAAAAAAGTAGAAAATTTTTTTTTAGCTGGACAAATAAATGGAACAACGGGATATGAAGAAGCAGCGGGGCAGGGTATCTATGCCGCTATTAATGCTGCAATAAAAATAAAAAAAATAAAATTCAACACAAAAGTTTTTGAGAGAGATAACAGTTATATTGGTGTCCTAGTTGATGATTTAACAAAACTTGGAGTGACAGAGCCATATCGAATGTTTACATCAAGAGCAGAAAATAGGTTAAAGCTTAGAACTGATAATTCTTATGAACGATTTTCATCAATCATCGCCTCTAAAGCTTTTAATAAAAATGAATATTCTTTAATTTCAAAAAATATAATTAATGAAAAAAAAATATTAGACCAATTAAAAAAACTAAAATATTCACCTAATGATTTAATGAAAAAAAATATTAAAGTCAAAAAAGATGGCAAAGTAAGAAATGGGTTCGAAGTTCTAAAATTCTTAAACCCCTCCCCAAAAAATTTTAAACAATTCTTTAATATTAAAATAAGTCAAAAATTGTTAACTAAAATTCATTTTGACTCTAAATATGATGTTTTTTATGAGAGAGAAAAAAAGTCATTTGATCAACTGAGTAAGAATAAAAATATGAAATTGACGAATATTGATTTTAATAAGATACCTTCTTTATCTAAAGAAATTCTTGAAAAATTAAATAAACATAAGCCTGAAAATTTATATGATGCTGGTAAAATTTCAGGCATGACACCCAGCGCACTTTTTCAAATAGTAAAACACAAAAAAGTTAAAGGTAATAAAGTTGCTTAATGAAAAATTAGTAAAGTTTTGCAATGAAAATTTTGATAACCCAAAATCAATTTTAAATAAACTTATTGAATATAAAAAAATATTAATAAAAGAAAATGAGTCTATGAATTTGATTGGAAAAAGTACAATCGAAAATTTAGACGAAAGACATCTTCTAGATTGCATACAGATAGTTAAGTATCTACCCCATTATGAAAAGTCCCTGATGGATATAGGAACAGGTGCTGGACTCCCAGGAATAATATTATCAATTATTGGTTTTAAAAACCTTCATTTAGTTGAAAAATCACCAAAAAAAGCGCTTTTTCTTGAAAAATGTAAATTACAATTAGATTTAAATTATCGTGTACACAATAAAGCCATAACAGAAATATTAGACCTTAATGTCGATTGTATTACAGCGCGAGCTTTTGCTTCAGTAGAAAAAATTATATCTATGACTAAGAACATAATAAATAAAAAAACAAAATTCATACTGCTAAAAGGAAGATCTTATTTAACAGAACTTAAAGCAATTAATCCACAAAAGTATTTCTGGGAGGCATATCCTAGCATTACTTCAAGTGAATCAAAAATAATAATCATGGGTACAAAATGATTATTACTATTGCAAATCAAAAAGGGGGCGTAGGTAAAACAACAACGGTTGTAAATCTGGCCACAGCATTGGCATCTATAGATAAAAAAGTTTTAGTAATTGACATGGACCCACAATACAACTCATCAATGTCTTTTGATGCTTATGAAACAAAACTCTCTATTTATAGAGTTTTTAGTAATGAAGTAAATATTGAAGATGCAATACAAAAATCTCAAATACCTAATTTAGATGTTATTTCAGCTTGTGAGGATCTAGCTGCTGCTGAGTATGAGTTAGCCGATGATGAAAACAGAAACTTCCTTTTAAAAAATTATGTTAATAAAATAAAACACAATTATGAATATATTTTTATTGATACTCCACCAACACTAGGATTATTAACAGTTAGCTCATTAACAGCTAGTGGTGAAGTATTAATACCAGTACAATGTGAATTCTTTGCTCTCGAGGGATTGTCTAAACTAATTAAAACAATAGAAATAGTAAAAACTAATCTAAATATTAACCTCAAATTAAACGGAATTATTTTAACAATGTATGACAAAAGAAATTCTTTATCATCATTAATTGAGAAAGAAGCCAGAGAATATTTTGATACAAATGTTTATAAATTCAATGTTCCTAGAAATGTAACTTTATCTGAGGCACCAAGTCATGGTCTCCCAGCAATTATTTACGATTTAAAATGTAGTGGTTCACAAGCGTATATTGCTTTAGCAAAAGAATTCTTAGAAAGGAGCAACACAAATGGTAATCAATAAAAAACTTGGCAAGGGTTTGTCATCTTTGCTGGGCAATAAAGAAATTATTCAAAACAAGACGTCTGATGGCAAAAATCTATTATTAATCCAGATTGAAAAAATATTCAGAGATGAAACTCAGCCAAGAAAGGAATTCGATAAAGATAAAATTGAAGAGTTGGCACAAT
This sequence comes from uncultured Alphaproteobacteria bacterium, assembly GCA_902617355.1. GTDB lineage: Bacteria > Pseudomonadota > Alphaproteobacteria > HIMB59 > HIMB59 > HIMB59. The sequence goes on from CACMWK010000001.1 coordinate 187,735, forward strand.
CTATAGAGAAAAATGGCTTAATACAGCCGTTAATTGTCTCAGAGAGAGGCGTGGATACTTACCAAATAGTTGCAGGAGAAAGAAGGTGGAGAGCGGCCCAAATAGCTCAACTCAAATTATTGCCTGCTTTATTGCTCCCTAATGATCTAGATAAAGACGAGATATCTTTAATTGAAAATATCCAAAGAGAAGATTTGAAAGTTTCAGAAGAAGCAAACGCCTATCAGCGCTTAATTGAAAAAAATAAATATACCCACGAAACATTATCTAAAATCGTTGGTAAAAGTAGATCTCATATAACAAATTTACTGCGAATATTGGATTTAGACGAGCTCTTTTTTGATTTACTAAATAGTGGAAAAATAACTATGGGTCACGCTAGAGCATTAGTAGGTAAAAAACCAAATGACTTTGATGAGCATACTTTAAAACAAATAGCATTAGGTAAGACATCTGTTCGTGATTTAGAGAAGAATAAAAGGAAAAGAAATATAAACGAACCAAATCTTATACATGAAGAAAAGATTTTAAGTGACACAATTGGATTTAAAACAAAAATTACTTACAACAAAAAAGGACAAGGAAATATAAAAATTTTTTATGAAAATTTAGAACAATATAATTTTTTGATTAATAAATTAAAAAATTAAATTTTTTATACTTTGCTTCTTTTTTTATTTTTGAAAACATCTTTTTAACATCAGTTTGAGATCTTTTTAATTTAAAAATATCTTTTCTAATTTCAAATATAAAATTTTCTTCATTGGTTGCTGGTGAGCCTATTATATAATTGTTTTTATTAATATTATATTTGGATATTTCTGAAAAGGTAAGATGTGGTTGAGATATACAATATTCAATTAATCTTTGATCGCTTATCTTCAAATGATCTTTAAGAAAAATTTTCATATCCTTTTCAAAATCGTAACCATTTATAGAAACATAAATTTTTGCAAATTTTTTATAATTTTTATAATCTGTAAATATTACTTTTTGAAAATCTAAGTTTCCAATTTCCTCTACTTGTTTACTATTGGCTATAAAATATAAATAAATTCTTTTGGCCTCAAAAAGATCATTTGATGTTTCATTTACCTTTGAATATTCTTTATTACTAAGCTTGATGTTATTGATTACAGATAAATTTTTAAGAAGGCTCTCATAAAAACAACTTGTTTCTTCAGATGTAGGGCTAATCAAAAGAGTTTTGTTTTCTTTAAACGATAAGAAATTTTTTATTTTTTCAATATTATTTTTATTCATCACAAACAAAAGAGTTTCTGGAAAGACTATTAATGAATTTTTTTACAAAATATTCTGTATTACTGAATTTTATTTCTTCTACAGCAGTTTTGTTACTAGTATATCTATCACTTGCTGACAGTATATAAAACTGTGATATGCTTTGATTAAATTTTAAGGTAAAACATTCATTCAATTTGTCGTAAATTTTTAATTCAATTGAACTTTCAATCTTTTCACGATCAGATGTGTTGTCGATATTAGTAATAAATAGATTACTTGAATGATTGATAGATCCTTGTATTTCATAATTTGAATATGTGTTCAACATCCCAAAATTATTCAAATTACTTTTTAACTGATTAGATAGTAACAAACCATCATATTCTCCAGAAATGTAATCAACAGATAGTTGAAATTCACTTGATTTATTATTATTTGTACATGATACAAATGCAAAACTAATAAACAATAATATTAATAATCTTATCTTGTACATTTATCACCTTTATTACTTTTTTATCTTGTATCTTATTTTTTACTTTATCTAATTGATAGATTAATTTTAAAATATCCTTCTCTATATAACCCTTTTTGGTATCAATAGTTGTAACTAATTTACCTTGTACTTGAATGGGCAAGACTATCTTATCTTTATATAAAAGATCTTTTTTTACATCAGGCCAGTGTTTAAATTTTGAAATATTAAATAGATTTCTGCAAATTAATGAAGATAAATTAGGAAGTATTGGAAACAAACAAGTAAGTATCTTACTACTAAGTTCACTATTGTTTAAGTAAACTTTTCTTTTTTCCAAATAATTAAAAAGTGTGTAAATATCAGCAACACATTTATTGAGGGAAAAATTCAATATATTTGTTTCAATGTTGTAAATAAAAAGTTCAACTTTTTTTTCAACTTCCAAATCAATGTCTGTTTTTTTTTGTGAAAAATACCTCTCAATTCTATGAGTTAAGTTTTTTGAGCTTTGAATACCCTCATCTGTCCACTCTAATTCCCTATCTGGAGGTGAGTCAGATATCATAAATATTCTAGTGGCATCAATACCAAAGCTGTTTAATATTTCATCAGGTTCAATTACATTTTTTTTTGACTTAGACATTTTTTCACTAGGCCCTTCTTCGACTATTTCTCTAGTTTTTTCTAAAATTAGTTGACCATCTTTTATAACAACCTCTCTTGGCATTACCCATTCGCCTTTAGAAGTTCTATAGGTTTTGTGTGTTATCATTCCCTGAGTAAATAACTGTTTGAAGGGTTCATCAACTTTAAGTCCATAAATATCTCTCAGCGCCTTCATAAAAAATCTCGAATATAAAAGATGCAATATGGCGTGTTCTATACCACCAATGTATTTATCTACTGGAAGTAAATTATTTACCTGCTCTATTTCAAAGGGCTTATCTAATTTATTATTTAGAAAACGTATATAATACCAAGAAGAGTCAACGAACGTATCTAAAGTATCTGTTTCTCTATATGCCTTTTTATTTGTTTTAGGACAAATTATTTCTCTCCACTTATCTAAATTTAGTAGAGCATTTCCTTTGCCTTTTAAATTCACATCATATGGTAATAAAACTGGTAGTTCTGATTTGTCTAAAACTCTATAACTCCCATCCTCATAATAAATTACTGGAATAGGACAACCCCAGTACCTTTGCCTCGATACCCCCCAATCTCTTATTTTAAAATTTATTTTTTCTTTACCTATTTGCTTCCTAGTAAAATAAGATATTATCTCATTTATTGCCGCATCCTTACTAAGACCATTTAGAAATTCAGAATTAATTATTTTTCCATCACCCGAATAGGGAAGATCTTCATCTCTACAATCAATAACTTTTATTATTGGTAAATCATATTTTTTTGCAAATTCGAAATCTCTTTCGTCATGGGCAGGGCAACCAAAAATTGCCCCTTCTCCATAGTTATCAAGAACAAAATTAGCAACATATATCGGTATTTCTTTGTTTAACATAGGGTGTAAACAATTTATTTTAAGGCTAACCCCTATCTTATCTTTTTCACCATCCACTTTAGAAAATTCATCTTTTATCTCTTTTATAGCTTTATTATTTAGAGTTTTACTTACTAGTGGGTGATTAACAGACACACCTATAAAAGTAGCACCATAGATTGTGTCTGGTCTTGTCGTAAAAATATTTAAAAATTCATTACTACCAGAAATTTTAAACTTAATCTCAGCACCGGATGATTTGCCAATCCAATTTTTTTGCATTGTTTTAACCTTTTCGGGCCATAATTTTAAATTATCTAAATCGTTCAAAAGTTCTTCTGCATAATCGGTAATCTTAAAAAACCATTGTGATAAATTTTTCTTTTCTACAGAGGCTCCCGTTCTCCAACCCTTACCATCAATTACCTGTTCATTGGCCAAGACTGTCTGGTCAACTGGATCCCAGTTAACTAAAGCATCTTTTTTGTATGCAAGACCTGCATTATAAAGATCAATAAAAAGTTCTTGTTGGTGCCTGTAGTAATCTTCGTTACAAGTTGCAAATTCCCTATCCCATTCGATGTCCAAATCAAGTTTTTGAAGTTGGCTCTTCATGTTTTCAATATTATTCAAAGTCCAATCACGCGGGTGCGTTTTAAATTGAATGGCTGCGTTTTCTGCAGGTAAACCAAAAGCATCCCAACCCATTGGATGTATAACCTCATCTCCTTTTAGTTTGTGATATCTAGCACAAATGTCGCCTATTACATAATTTCTTACATGCCCCATGTGAATATTTCCTGACGGGTATGGAAACATTTCCAAAATATATTTTTTAGAGGACAATTTTTTAATTATTATTATGTGTTCTTGAGATTACCTGCGATCTCAAGAATTTTTAATGTTATTTGATTTGACTCTTGAATGTACTCTTTATTATCGGGTATCCAACTTTCGTTATTCTTTGTTTGACAAATAAAATTAGATGCAACGCCAGTTGTGGTAAGATCTTTTGAAAGAACTTGAATTTTTACAAGACATCTTTGCTGATCGTTATTTACATCATATATCCAATCTGTCTCAATAAAACCGCCCTGATTATCAGCAATTTTCAGAGGATATTTTTTAGTTACTTCTAAACTTGCTTGCCATAACTGCGGATTAATATTGCTTTGGTAAACGACCTTATCGTTATCACCTCCAAAAAGTTCATCAAAATCTGCTGTTAGATCAAATAATGACTCCCCGCCCGCTCTCTCTTTAGCAAGACATTCTTTATATTTTCTTCCGCTCATAACTCTTTGTGGGTTATCGCATTCCCCGTAATAACCATCGAGTCTTTCTAAATTAGCTTGGTGTTTACCAGAGGTACATGCGTAAAGAAAAGTTAAACAAATAAAAAGATAACCTAGTTTTAACATTATTGGTTAAATTAGATCAATTATACAAAAATTAAACAAAAAAAAACCAGGGGTAGATTTTACCCCTGGTTTAATTTAATTATAATATTCTGTCGATTAGAAGCTTACGCTTGTACCAACAGCAAGTGTGTTATTGCTTAAAGTAGCTGTTTCAGTAGCAACTGTACCTGATACGTTTGAGTATTCTGCAAAGATTGACGCACCGCCACCAAGTGATGATGAAATAGTAATGTCAGTCTGTTGAGCAGTTTTACTGTTAACGTCATGCCCAGTGTAACCAATACCTACGGCAGCACCACCAATTGTTGTTGAGAATGCAGCTGACATTGACTCACCTTCTTTAGCAGCAGTATCACCGTCTGTACCTGTGAAACCTAATGAAAGAGTTCCACCAGCAGCAGCCATTGTGTAAGCAACACCAACTTCGTTCATGTTAGTACCACCAACATCATCACTTGCGCTAGCAACTGTTATTGAACCTGTACCTATAGGCATAGATAAAGAAACAGATTGTGATGTAGTTGTAGCACCGTCGACGTTACCTGAACCGGAACCGTCATATACGTATGCAACACCAAGTGTCATGTCACCGATTGATGTAGAAGCTGAGATACCATCACCTTCGTCGTCACCAAGACCAGTTGTGTTAGTAATACCTGTTTGGTTATCATTGTAGTGAGCTAACTCACCAACTTTACCAACACCGTCTGCAACACCAATGTCTTGACCAACAGAAATAGAACCGTTAGCAAAACCAAATGTTAAGTTAGTAACACCAGTCACAGCTGAAGATGAACCAGCAGAGTCATCATCATTACTTGTACCTGAAGATGCTGAAATTGTTACACCAGCATCAGTTGTAGTTGACATTGCAAATGAAACACCGCCACCCATTGTGGTTGAAGTGTTTCCACCTGCATCAGTATAAGCAACGCTACCGCTACCGCTTACTGAGATATCTGCACTTGCACTCTTTGCAAATAAAGCAAGAGGTAAAGCAGCTATCATATATGCTATTTTTTTCATTTTTATAATCCTTTCGAGATTAATATTAATCGTTGTATATAATGTTCTTTTTTGGGTAATAATCACCTTTAAACACATATTTTGGTTGCAATTCAAAATATTGTTGCAATTTTGCAACATATTAAAATACTGTAGATTTAACTCATTTTAATTCATATCCAAAAAAACTATCATCTTCTGGAATGATGTCTTTAGATAACCAATATTGACGTTGCATCAGTAAAGCATCTAAAAATTCATTTTTATGATGAAGAAACTCTTTTTTATCTATTGATTTTTTGTGTACCCCCTGCGTTATTTGCCTAATACTAGCTGTTGAGGAAAAAAACTGACTTCTTTTTTCTTCATCATATTTAGATGATATATTAAGAAATTTATATATTTTATCTTGATTTTCATTTGTTTTAGATACTAGATCTTCATATTTAATGTCTAAAATGTTTGACTTGTCATTTATATGTTTATTCCAAAATATATTAATAGCCTCAAAATTTGATAAAAAGACACCTATGTTAAAAAAACTTACACTGTAAGGTATGTTTAAAATGTATCTTTGTTTGAACAAAGATACAGCTGTGTCCCATGGATCTCTAAATATTCTAATTACTTTTGATTTGGGTAGTAGTTTAAGAATTATTCCAAGATAAAGAAAATTTTCTGGCATTTTATCAACGATATAATCTGAAGAATCCCGTAAATAAGCTGTCCGCCTAAGATACTTAGATATAAATTGATGGCTCAAACCGCTCAAGCTTTGATCTTTTGAGAGAACGTTTTTTTCAATGATTTGTTTTGCACTTACAAGCTCCCCTCCTGAAAAAACCTGATCATTTGCTGATACTATTGACTCAATTAATGTAGTTCCAGACCTTGGTGTACCAATTATAAAAAAATTCTTAGCACCATGCGCTATCCCATCTGTTTGAAAATCTTTATATTTTTTTAGGTAAAGACTCATTGTCCTTACTACTCTCTCTTGATACTGATGAGAATTATATCTTGTGTTATTGAATATTTCCTTATTACCTAAATCAAAAAAATTTTCAGACTTAGTTCTATCTATTGGTTGATAAGACATACCCAAACCAAAATGAATGGGCACTATATAATTGAAACGATCTATTTTATTTTCAAAATTTTTAGTATTAATAGATAATTTTTCCTCAGCCTCATTAATATAAACTTCTTTTACAGATTTTGGATCAATGTTTGCTAAAAGGAAAAAAATATTTTCATTAAAGTTTTTATCTAAAATATCGTTGAAAATTGAAATTGATTTTAAGTCATCTTTAAGTGCTGAATTAATTTCAGACATTAATAAATACATGTTTGCAAATCTGACATATGATTTTTGACTATTTTTTTCGATAAGACTCAAAGCAATATTGATAGACTCTCTTGCTTTTTCAAATTTTCTTAACTTAACATATAATTCAGCTATACTGGCATAAACACCAGGTTCTCTATCATTAAACTCAACTGCTCTCTCTAAATTATAAATTGATTTCTCAAACTCTTCTATTTTTAGAAATGCATAACCTATATTATTATAATAATCAAAATCTTGTTTATCAGTTTTATTTTTATATCCATTCTCTAATACACTTATCACTTTTTCAAAATTTCCTATTTGTATATATGTATAAGCAAGTAATTTAATTCCATCTAAGTTATTTTTATTTTTAGAGTTTAATATCTTTGCTTCATCTAGTGCTTTAATCGTGTCGCCTGACTCTATTAATTTTAGGATATTAGAAATTTCATTTTTCATTGGATCAATATAGAATATAAAATATTAACTATGTCTCTTTTAACTAAAATTAAATATCAATACAATTCAAGAATACTCCAAGATCTTTTTTCTTCAAATGAATATTCAAAGTTCTTCCAGCATTTAGAAACCCATAAAGACAATACTGAACTTTATGGCCAACTTTTATCTAATTTATGCTCAACTGCTCTTTTGAAAAACAATGATGATATTTTTAAATCAAAAATTATATGGCTAAGCTCATTTATGTCTGAAGATACTAAATATATTTCCAATTTTTTAAATCATTATGTCACTAAGGTTGGTGAAAATATTTCATGTGCATCACAATACGAGGAGAAAATAGTTTCAATTTTAAAAAAAATATCAGACATAAAAAAATTAAATTTTGTTGATTTTGTGGATAGGTCTTTTTTATATCAATATTTAATATTACATGAGGATACAAGCCATATTAAGTTTATAATTAACCACCTGCCTTTTTTTTCAACTCCAGCTAATTTGAATTTCACTAAACAGACTCTTACAAAATCATTCATTTTTATTTTAGACCATCCTTATTCTGTATATCAAAAAATAAAAAAAATTAACCAAGATGATCAAAATATAGCAAGGAATGTATTTTTAAATTTAGACAATCATAGCTACTTCACTCAAATAGATAATGTAAAGGTAGAAATTAATAAACAAGGCTGGCATACGCACACATTGAGTTGGACAGATAAAAGTGTTATCAACTCACTCAACGGAAAGGTAGTGCTTAAAAAAGATTTAGATGAAAATACTTTTGAGTCTCTTAGTTCTATAATACTTCATTTTATTCAATCAGGTCTTAATATAAAAATGGATTACAATATAATAGAGGAATTTATTAGCAAAAACCCCTCAAGCAAAAGTGCTCCACAAATAAACATATCCCAAAAAGAGAAAAAGTTTATCGACCAATACATCAATAAGATTGTATCTTCTTTTAATTTCGAAATTTAAAATAAATTGTATATCAACTTCGAACAATTAAAAAAAGTAGACATCAAAGTCAAAGAATATCCTAATGCATCTTTGTTGATAGTTACAAAAAACAGACCTCAAAGTCTAATTAAATCATTAATCAAAGAGGGATATAGATTGTTTGGTGAAAATAAGGTCCAAGAAGCCAAAGAAAAATTTTCTTCAATCGAGGATAATTTTAAACTTCATTTAATAGGACCCTTACAAACTAATAAAGTTAAATTAGCCCTGACTTTATTTAACACTATACAAAGTATTGACAGACCAAAGTTGATAAAAGAAATAGCAAAGCATATTAAGTCAGATATGAAAATAAAAACCAAAGAATTCTTTATTCAAGTAAATATCGGAGAAGAAGATCAAAAATCAGGAGTCTTACCGAATGAACTAAAAGATCTTTACAAGATAGCAATATTTAACAATTTAAATGTAGTTGGATTAATGTGTATACCGCCTTTAAATGAAGAGCCTCATAAATATTTTAACAAAATGTGTGTCTTAAAAGATGATATTAATCCAAATCTAATATTGAGCATGGGCATGAGTAATGATTATGACATAGCGTTATCGTTGAATTCAAATTTAGTTAGAGTTGGCTCAAGAATATTCAAGTGAGATTTTTTTTAATAATTTTTTTATTTCTTACAAATCTAAGTTTTGCTGTTGAAGTGTCTTGCAACTTTGAAGAAGTTTATGGAAATGGAGATACCCAACAAGGTAGAATCTTATTAAAAAATCAAAATCTAAGATATGAGTATTACGATAAAGAACTGTATACAATAATTGCAAGAGATGGGAATTTTTTTTTAATTCATCGTGCTCACAAAAATAATGTCCAAAAGATAACTGAAAATACAAAACCACTAGAAACGTTTATAGACATATCCTCAGAGTATCCCAATATCAAAAAAAATTACATAATAGAGGATATGAAAATTATGATAGAAAAAAGTGCAGATAAATTTATTAAAAGAATTTCTGTAAATTCTGACTCTGTAAATGTGAGTATAAATTTAATGGACTGTGATTTTAATAACATAGATAGAAAGTACTTTAAGGTTTTTAATTTTGAGGAGATTAATAATTAATCATGATTAAATTAGATTGTGACGATGATAAGCTTCTTAAAGTAATAAATAACCTCTTCGAACAAAAAAATCTCATTTATAAAGTTAAATCTAATCAATACTTCGTAAATATTAAGATTAAAGTAAATTCGAATAACATCAATATTGATATTAATGGTAGTAAAAATAATCTTACATTACCAATCGATATAAATTATTTTTTTAGTCAAATATTAAAGTCAATTTCAAACGTTAAGCTATCATTAAAAGATTACGAATATTTCCCTTACCAGAGATTATTATCAGGTAATCACAAAAAATCATTTTTGAGTGATATTCAAAACACTATTATCTCCAACTTAGTAAGCTCAACCCAAGGTGTCAATAAAGACACGCTTTATGGTTTAATTTGGAAGAAAGATAAAGAGATATCAATAAATAAATTAGACACTCATTTAACTAATCTAAAAAACCAATTAAAAAAGGAGTTAGATTTAAGCATTAATTTTCAATCTCATGATAAAAATTTAAGGTTATTGATTGATTAGAATTTCTCTTTTCCCTGCGTGGTTTGGAGGAGAAACAACTCCTCTTTGTTCAAGTGCCTCCATTATTCGCGCGGCTTTATTATAGCCTACTTGAAAATTTCTTTGCAAATAACTCGTAGATGCTTTATTGCTTGATTTTATAAGATCTATTGATTTGCTTATTAGTGCTTCATCTTCCTCGCTTAAAGTATCAAAACTTTCGTCATTGTTTTTTATTATTTCATCTAATTCATCAAGATATTCAACAGCTTGACTTCTTTTAATCTCTTTTATCAGATTGTTAACTTCATTATCAGAAATAAAAGCTGATTGATATCGTATTAAATTTCCACCATTTTTTGACATAAGCATATCTCCATTTCCAAGCAGCTGTTCGGCACCTATTTCACCAAGCACCGTCCTACTATCATATTTACTAGCAACCTGAAAACTAACCCTTGACGGAAAATTTGCTTTTATGCTTCCTGTAATAATATCAACACTTGGTCTTTGTGTAGCCATCACTAAATGTATGCCACATGCTCTGGCCATTTGAGCAAGTCTCTGAACATAATGTTCTACTTCTTTACCAGCAGTCATCATCAAATCTGCCATCTCATCAATGAAAACAACAATATAAGGAAGTTTCTCAATAGACTTTGCATTGTAACCCTCTAGGCTCCTTGTGTTTTCTTCATTCATTAATGAGTACCTTCTTTCCATTTCTTTACATACCCATTTAAGAGTTAAAATTGCTTTTTTTGGCTCTGTAACTACTGGCGTCAATAAGTGAGCTATGTCATTATAAACACTTAGCTCTAGCATCTTTGGGTCTATGAGTATTAACCTTAAATCTTTTGGGGAAAATTTATATAGTATGCTTGCAAGCAATGTGTTTATAAACACAGACTTACCAGAACCTGTGGTTCCAGCAACCAATAAATGAGGAGTTTTACTTAAATCAATGACTTCAATATTTCCTGATATATCTTTACCAATACAAATAGGTATTTTTGAAGAAGAATTTTTTTTAAAATTCTCACTACTTAAAAGTTCTCTAATTGTAACAGTCTCTCTTTCATTGTTAGGAACCTCCACGCCCAAATATTGAGTGCCGTATATTTGTGATATTCTTACGGCTCCGACACCCATGCTTCTTGAGATGTCATCAGCCAAATTTATAATTGTATTAATCTTTATTCCTGCTGCTGGTAATATTTCAAATAATGTTACGACAGGACCAAGTTTTACATTTACAACCTGTATTTCTATATTGAAATCCTGAAAAACATTTTCAAGTAAGTTTGAGCTAGTTTTAATATTTTCTTTATCTATTTTTTTTCTATCTAAAGCATCATCTGTCTCCAAAATTTCAAGCGACGGGGAAAAATATTCTCTTTGTTGTGTTGAAGGCATTTCATTAATTTCTCCATCATCAATCTCCTTTGTTAAAGCTTCTGAAGAAATATTATTTATAATAGGTTCTTTTTTAATTTTATTTTTAGATAAGCTATAATGATTATTATTTTTTAATATATTCTTTAGTTTAAGCTTGGGTATTTTAAAAAAACTAAATATATTTTGAGAATAAATATAAACGAATATACCAATAGAAGTCAAAATATAGCTAACATAATTGTATGTATATAATTCGTATAAAAAATTTGCGAAAATCCCCCAAGTTTCTATTGATTCAATAAATGACAATTCTATTTTCATTTCAATTAGAATTTGAGGAATTAAAACTAAGCTTATTAAGAAAAATAATAATCTAATAAAGATGTAACCAGGATCTTTTTTTATAAATATAAGTACGGAGTATAAAAAGAAGAATATGATTGATAAATAGGCAAGAATGCCAAATGTGTAAAAAAGAAAACTGGCAAAATATGAACCCAGATCTCCCAACAAGTTACTAGAAGCATTACTGGTGCTTGTTAAGAAAGAATTATCATTGATGTTGAATGTTATTAGTGAAATGGCAGATAATATTGATATTAACAAAAGACATAAACCATAAGAAAATCTAAACATACTTATGATTTTTACTTTTAAGATATCAGGAATATAGTTATTCTTCATTATTCTAAATAAATATATGCGTCTAAATGAAAAATAAAATACATAAATATGATTTTTTAGTGATAGGTGCTGGACTCATAGGGGCTATTACTGCTTTAGCCTTAGTGAAAAAAAAATTCAAAGTTTTAGTTATAGATAAAAAAAATAATATACCTAGAGACAATCGAACACTAGCGGTAAACGCAAATTCTACTGACTTCTTAAAACAGCTAGGTGTTTGGGAGAACCTTAAATCTAAGCCACAAAAAATCGAAAAAATAGTCATTGAGGACAATATAAATGCTCAACCTTTGATCTTTGTTAATGATAAGGAGCCAATGGGTAATGTTATTTTCAATAACGAATTGCACGGAATAACTAGGAAAAGATTAGAAAATTTAAAGATTTTAGAGATAGATGTTAATTTAGACCCTAGTAAGTTTTTACCCAATAAAACCACAAAAATTAATAAAAATAACTACTTCTTCAAAAAAATAATTGTCAGCATAGGCAAAAATATTATTTCTGATGTAAATCATAAAAGTATTGTTTTTGATCAAGAACAATATTCATATGTAGGGTTCTTTGAACACTCTAAAAATCATAATAACACAGCATATGAGATATTCACACAAGATGGACCATTAGCCGTTCTGCCTTCCCCATCTACAAAAAAAAATAGATCTACATTTATTTATTCTTCAAGAAAAAAAATAGATACTAATCGATTACGAAAAATTATTCATAAAAAATTTGAGAAATCTCATGGAAAATTAATGTTTGATAAATCAATTTCAAAATTTCCAATTACCCCACATTTAACAAAAAATAATAAAAACTTTATTTATGTAGGTGACAGCTTGAAATCGATTCATCCAGTGGCGGGGCAAGGTTGGAACTTAGGAATCAAGGATATAAAAACATTATGTAAATTGTTGGATCAATATTCATTAGAAGAAGAAAATTTTAATTCTTTTTATTATTCTAGAAGAATGATTGAAAGTGCAATTTATTTTAGTTTTACTTCTATTTTGAATTATTTGTACGAAAGCAATAGCATTCTAAATGATAAAATTATTAAAACAGGGTATAGTAGTCTTAAAAAAATTAAATTCGTCAGAGATATCTTTATAAAACAAGCAATGGGAAGAATTAATTTAACTGACTAGGGTCCTTACTGCTCACAACTTGGAAAGTATTTAGATCCAGAATAGAATTAATTGTATTAATTCTTGTAGAAATATTTGGTGACTCAAGTATTGCCTGTTTGTCTATTTTATTGAATGGGGCTAACATTGCTAAAGTCGATAAAAGTTGTAAATTAGATGTTTCAGAGAGCACATCCTTATCAATATCTAATTTTTTCATCCTAAAAAAGTTTGTGTATTTTTGAATTAATACTGATCGATCAACATTCGGCTCCATATTATTAAGGTCAGATAAATAATCTTGGCAATCAATTTTTGCTTGATAATAGCCATTTGGTGAAAGGTTTCTTTCTATCAGAACAAATCTACAAACACCCTCAATGTTTAAAACCAATCTGTAGTCAGGTGTTTCTATATATGATGTAATTTTTCCTATACAACCCATTTGAAATAACTCATTGTTATTATTTTTAGGTTGAATAATTCCTATCATTCTTTGACCCTGTAAACTATCTAAAGTCATTTTTATATATCTTTCTTCAAAAATGTTTAAGGGTAATTTTCCAAAAGGTAAAAGTAAGACATTATCTAAAGGGAATATTGGTATTGAGCTGGGTATGTTATTTGAGTCAACTTCAAAAAGTTTTTTTATATTATCGTCCATTATTTTATTTAAACATCATACTTGATAGTTTTTTTCGTGCTTCAAATACATTTGGATCATTAAAACCAAGTAGATCAAAAAACTCTAAGAGTTTTTTCTTTGCAGCTTCTTCATTCCAAGTAGGGTTTTGTTCAAAAAGTTTCAAAAGTTCTGTAAAACCTTTTTCTGTTTCATTATGTGAAAGGTAACTATTTGCCAATTTAAAACGCAAGTCCATGTTTTCAGGATTAGCATTAACTGCTTCAATTAGCTTGACATCAAATACATTTTCATTATCATTACTAGTAGCATCGAAAAGTTTTTTCATCTTTAAAATATCTTCATCTTCCATCATTTCTTCATTAAGCGATTTAAATATTTCGTTACCATCATCAAATCTTTTAAGTTGATGTAAGCATCTTAACAAACCCACAATTACTTTTGGATTACCAGGATCCATTCCAATTAAATTCTCAAAAAGTTTCAAAGACTCATCAAATCTTTGATTTCTAAATAACTGATCTGCTTCTTCAATAAGTTTAGGTATTTCATTTCCAGGTGTTGCATCAATCATTTTATCTATCATATTCTCAATTTTACTTTCAGGTTGAGCTCCTTGAAAAGCATCTATTGGTTTACCATCAACAAATCCATAAACTGTTGGAATAGATTGAATATTTAATTGAGAAGCTATACCCTGATTTTCGTCTACATTAATTTTTGCAAGAATAATTTTACCATTTTTTTTTGTTACAACTTTTTCGATAATTGGTGTCAATTGTTTACAAGGTCCACACCATGGTGCCCAAAAATCAACGATTACAGGTGTGGTTTTGGACTTCTCAACTACCTCCTGTAAAAATTGATCTTGATTTATTTCAACTATAAAAGACATAGTATTTAAATAGTAACAAAAGATACTTTTACAAGAAAGATTATAGTTAAAAGACTTAATTTACCTTGATAGCTTTAAAAAGGAGGTTTATAAAATAGTTTCCGAAAAATTGCGGGCGTAGCTCAGGGGTAGAGCGCAACCTTGCCAAGGTTGAAGTCGAGGGTTCGAATCCCTTCGCCCGCTCCAAATCACTAAATTATTTTAATCAACGAATTTTAAATCAGGGTTCACGTTGATATCTACATCTTCAATAGAATTACCCCTTCTCACCTCATCGTAATATACAATTTGCGTAGGTGTTTCCCCTTTGAATGATGTGTAGTTACTTATGAATGATTGATAAATACCGTGTTTAAAGTAAATTGACTCTGGTTCAAAAAATATTGGTGATTTTAAAATTTTAACAATGTTATTCCCATCAACCCAAGCATCTATTCTTTTATTTTCAAAATCTAAGCACAAAGAAATATCTGTCCATACACCTTTCATACTTTTTAATGTTTTTAATTTATAATATTTTGATTCATCTTTAACATTATCTCTAGAGCCACTTAGTTTATGCCAATTCAAATACAAGTTTCCTTTTCTAGCATCAATCTGTATCAACGGTGGGAAAGAAGGTAAGGTATTTGCTTTTCCAGACGGACCACCCTTTTGGTGTATCTGACCTAATGTTGTGCTAACTTTCTTAATATCAGTAAAATTATTAGATAACTTTATACTGTAACCATAACATTGTTTTCCAGATATTGGTTGATTTGGCTCAGAAGAAAGTTCAATCCTTTGCCTATCATTATCGCAGTCACTCCAATTTTCATCACCAAAACAATCACCATTTCGAAGTTCAAATTTTTGATAATAGTTCCCACTTCGTGATTTTGATTTGTCCTCTATATAATTAAAATTATGTTTACTCTGGCTCATATAATTTTTATGAAAACTGAAACCACTATTTATTGTTTCTATAAATAATTTATCGTTTTTGTCATAAAGGAAATTATCAGCAAAAGAATAAGTTTTGAAAACTAATAAAATAAATATAATTTTAAATATTCTACTCATTGATAATTTAATCATTCCTCTTTTTTAAAAAATAATTTAAAAGCAGCATTGTTTGTTCAATATGATTTTTTGATTGTGAACCTTTAAAGTGTAATATTTGACACCCACTTTCGATTATTTGTTCAAGTTTTTTGGGCATTAAAATTTCTTTGATTTCATATTGATAGATGTTTGGATCCAATAATCCAAATTCTTTTAATCTAGTCCTTGTTTCTAAAAATAGTGAATATTGGTCTCCATACCATCTATGAAACCTATTTGGTAGTTTTAAGCAAATATCTAGCAAATTTTTAAAAAATTTTTGCTGATTTCCTTTTGTTGCAATTGCACAAAATAAAAAAGGCATTACCTCGCTCGCTGTTTTATTAACAAACTCCTCATAGTATTCAGGATAATTATAATTAATTTTAAAATCTTTTAGTCTAGGTGATAAAAAAACATTAATATCCTCAATATTTGGAAGTGATAATTTATTAATAAAAATACAATCTGCATCGCAAAAAAAAGTGTAATTAGTTTCGTTTTCATAGAGATTATATGATTGAAGTCTTGCAATCATGATTTTACTCGATAAATCAAATCTTTTGATTGAATTAACACCCTTAATTTCTTTAGTCTCGTGATTGGTCAATTGAACTACATTTACGTTGTCCCCCATTGTTAATCTTATTGATTGGACTAAAGACTGAGGTATTTCAATTTTGTCTCCAACCCAAAAAAAGCAAATTGTTTTATCTATCTTATTCATCTATTATTTTTAGGTGGAGTCTAAGAGTTCAAACGAAATTATCAAAGAAATAAATAATTTAAAACTTAAGCATAATTATAATCTCATTAATGTTAAGGAATTAAGAACACTTCCAAGTTTTGATGGTATTGCAGAGTTTAAATTTAAAAGTTTTTCTTTTAAAATGCTTAACATTGCAAAAGACGATGGGGTAGTTTTAAAATATTTGTGGAGAGATAAATATGAAAATACATCTCTAAATTTATGGTATGACATTACAAGAGATGATGGATTTAGTATAGATATAGGTGCTCATACTGGAATTTATTCAATTATAGGGAGTATAAATAAGAAATTGCCATTGATGGTTTCCATCGAACCGCATTTTCTTAACTATGGAAGATTATTAGATAATTTAAAAATTAATTCATTGAGTGCAAAACACTGTTATCTTGCAGCTGCTTCAAACAAAAATGGAACACTTAAATTTGATGCATCTGTTAACACCTATCACACCTCTGGTGGCAAGATTTCCGAGAAAGGTGCAATTTCCGTAAATGCAATAATGATTGATAATATTAACTTTACCAAAAAAGTGGTGGCTATGAAAATTGATACAGAGGGACATGAATATAGTGTCTTGTTGGGCGCACAAAAGACAATAAAAATTTATAAACCCGAAATACTTTTTGAAATTAATAGTGAAAGCTTTAATTTATGTACAAATTTATTAAAAAAATATGGATATAATTTTTATTTTATTAATGAAGAAAAAGAAAAAATTGCTCCTGTATATAACTTCGATGAAAATCTGTTAAAAGATGAGGGTTCAAATTGTTTAGCAACAATTAAAAATTATTCATAAAATATTTATAATAGCTTATATGAACTCTTAATTAATTAATTTGATGGGTCTATAAAAACTAATTTGGTGAAGCCATCATTTCCTGTAATTTTTCTTTCCATATTTCATGATAATCGCAGAAACGGTATTCAGGAAACCATGGACCACCCTCAGTATAATGAATAGCTTTAGGTGCACCATCTTGTGGTTCTTTATACCAGCCCACTAACCAGTTCCATTCATGGCCCACAGCCCCAATTTCGTTATCTTCTAACCAACTAAAACGATGTAAGTATTTTCCAGTTGTATTTGGATCATTGACTAAGTCTAAGGTCACCTTTTTATTAGATGGATGATCACAATTCCACAATACTAGTGAACTCCAATTTTTTCTTGGGTAAATTGATTGAATTCTCCCATCCATCTTGGTATTCCCCTTCGGAGCATAATCATGTTGAACACACATAACAGCATATTTATCATCAACAAGAGAAAATAACTCCTCAACTGGCTTTAGGAATAAAAGATCACAATCACAAAACAGCGCCCATCCTTTATAGTCATTAAGTATTGGAACTAAAAATCTAGAAAAAGTAAATTCTGTTGAACCTAACTTATCTTCGCCGCGTTTGTAATAACCTTTTTCTCTTAAATCATTTAATTTTAATGGATAAATATTCGCTGAGTTTGATAACGACATTATACTATGGCTACAAACTTGATAGGCTAAATCTTCTCTGCTGTCATAACCAATATATATATTCACATTTTAAACCTATTTTAAAAGATAGCATTTACAAGAATTTTTCGATTTCTTTTTCAAGTAACTTCACACAACTATCCCAATCATTTTCTTTTTGTTGCCTTATAGGATATACGGATGGATACCATAAAATTTCTTTATTATCGTTAAGACCCCAATACCATAGTTTCCCATCAGTATAGGGTAAAAGTAAAAGAACTTTTTTACCTAATTTTCCAGCAATATGAACATTAGAATTACTAACTGAAACTATAAGGTCACAGGTGTTAATTAAACTAGCAACACCATCTATATCATTAAATGTATCAATTTGATGATTAACAAAGATTTTTTTCTTTAGAGTAGACTCTAAATCTGCAATTTCGTCTGTTTCATTTGAATATTGCAAATTTACAAATTCAAAATGCTCTATATTGAATAATTTTTTTAATCTCTTTAACTCAACAGACTTTTTATGACTTGTAAGTTTATTTGTACTTTTCCAAGAAATACCACATCTAATTTTCTTAATTTTTTTTGGTAAATTCCTCTTCCCAGAATAATCTCTGATTTTTTTAAAACTATCTTTTTTAATATACTTTTGAAAAAATAATCCAAGTGATCCCATTGGTAAATGAAAATCATAATCATTAAATTCATTTATTTTTTTATAATCAATGTAATTTAAATCAGGGTAAATATTTTTAAAAAAAGAAATTAATTTCTCATTCAAAGCTAGAGTAATATTTTCAAATTCATTTTTTATTAATTCAATGTATTGAGAATAAAGTATTTGATCACCAATACCCTGTTCACCCCAAATTAAGATATTTTTTTTAGCTCTTGTTGAGTCCCACTGTGGTTTTTTTAGATTATTTAAGTTTTGTTTTAACAAAGTGAAGTTAGGATTGTTGCTAAAAAATCTTTTTTCATGAAGCACCCACGCCTCTGAAAAGTTTTTTGTAAATAAGTAACAAATAGAAAGATTATATGCTGCATCAAAGTCATTGGGGTTATCGTTTAAAATCTCTTTATTTATTTTTATTGCATTTACATAATCACCTTTAGATTGGCAAATATTTCCGAGCTGAAGTTTGGCTAAATTTCCATGCTTTTGATCAATATTGGGGTCTCTCAAAAATACCATTAGTCTTTTTTGGGCGTTTTCTAGTTGTCCCTCATCTATTTCTATATTTATCAATGATAATTGTGCTAATTTATTGTCATTTTCTAACTCAAGACACGACTCAAATTGATTTTTCGCCTCAGTGAATTTTCCAATTTCCCGTAAGACATTTCCTAAAACTAAATAATTTTCTACATTTTTATTTATGGAATTAGCTTTATTTAGATATGTTATTGATTTTTCATATTCTTTATCTCTTTTGAAACATATTCCAATTTGCAAATAAGGTTCGTGCCTATTGGGATCTACTGAGTTACTACGTAAGTAATATTTTATTGCTTCATCGTATCTCATTAATAATTGAAGACAATTCCCGCAATTAAAATTTGAGTCATAACTGCTATTTTTCTCGTCTGCTGAGATTTTAAAATTTTTATATGCATTTAAAATATCCTTTTTTTGAATAAGTATTAAACCATAAATAAAATTATACTCGCTATTACCACCTCTATTTTTTATTAGAGAAATAACTAATTTTTCTGCTTCATCAAATTTATTTAATCGAATTAAATTATATATTTCTTTTGTATTATTTTGCATAAATGAATCTCTAATATTTTTTTATTTCTTCTAAAACCTCTTTTATAACTGACTCCCATGATCCAACTTTTTTTTGTCTTAAAATTTTAATACTGTTATACCAATTTGGAGTTGTATTATTATCCTCAGTCCATCGCCAATCGGCTGGTTTTGATAGAAGAAGTAAAGACCTTTTATCCATTGAACCAGCTAAATGAATAAGTGAAGTATCAATAGAAATTATAAAATCCATATTTTCCACAATTGCACTAGTGTCCTCAAAGTCTTTCCACTTATCGTCTTCACCAAGAAAAATAATATCTTCATCATTTTTTAAAACCATCTTATCCTCTTTATAAAGATCTTTTTGAATAACAAAAAGTCTTGATAATTTTTTTAATTCTAAAAAATTTTTAATTCTTATTCTTCTTCGATTATCTTTAGCGTGATTAGGATTTCCAGAGATTGATATTCCAATATTAATTTTTTCTTTAGATAGAGATAAATAATCATGCCATTCATTAATTTTTTTAATACTAGGTTTTAAGAATTTAGTGATTTTAGGAATGAATTGATCTGATTTGTAGAATAAATAGGGCAAGGACAATAAAGGGATTTGAAAATCATATATTTCACTACCTGTACTCTCAGTTATAATGCAATTGAATTGGCGACTCATAAAAGATTTTAATTCAGACTGAACTTCAAATGTAATTATCGGTCCTAGAGAAATTAGCTCATCAACGTATCGAGAAAATTGAATTGTGTCACCTAATCCTTGTTCATGCCAAACTAAAATTTTTTTTTTGTCTATATTTTCTAATGACTTTAGCCTCGGTATATTTACATGTTTTGACTTATTTTTCTCTGAGGATATAAGGAATCGAGACTCATAATTTTTCCAACCGTTTTTATAATCTAATTCAGATAATTGTATCAAAGATATACCATGTACAGATTCATAATCATTTGCATTTATTGATATTGCTTTATTAAAATTGTTTTTAGCATTTTCAAAATCAGCCTCATCTTCATAAACAGTTGCTAAATTATGATATGACATAAAATTTTGATTATTTATTTCAATTGACTTTTTTATATATATTTTTGCTTCATTATTTCTATTTAGTTTATGTAATAGAACTCCAACATTTAGTAAAGTGTGGTAATTATTTTTATTTATTTTTAAAGAGTCTTGAAAGTATTTTAATGATTCTTCATACAATGATTTTTTAAAAAGAATTATCCCAATATAGGTCAAACCTGTTTCAATTTTTTTATCTAAATTATAAAATTTTTTTGCATAAATAAGTGCATCATCTAATTTATTTTCATTAATCAAGCATGGAATTAGATAAGTATAAGTTAATATGTGATTGGGATAGAGCTTTACACAATTTCTAAAAATTTGCTCTGCTTCTTTAAAATTTCTTTTTTTAAATTCACTTATCGCTTTATTTAATATTTGATCAAGTTTCATTTAAGTTTATTTAATTTAATTTTAAAATTTTATCTTATTAATCCTATTATTAAAAATATTGAAATGGTGATAAATAAATAACCAATTAATTTTTGAATTAGTTGTAATTTACTTTTTAATTTTTCAAGAACGCCTTTTGCAGTAACTAATTTAACTAGTATAATATACCACAATGCATCAACTGAACTTGCAATTAAAATAAGAGAAATATTAAGAATATAATCATTACTCGCTGACATAAATTGAGAGTATATTGCTAAAAACCATATTAGAATTTTTGGGTTCAAGATAGATATAGTAAACCCCTCTAAAAAAGATTTGACGCCAAATTTTATGGCATTTTTTTCAAAATTCATTTTTGGATTACTAAATATCGCTTGAAATCCTAGATAAAATAAAAAAAAGATTGATAATATTTTGATCGTATTAAATAAAAATAAGTTTGTTTTGATGATTAAACCAATTCCTAAAACCGCAAAAAATGCATAAATTCCAATTCCAAATCCATGGCCAATGGCAGTTAAAATTCCATTTATTCTGTTTTTATAAATAGCATTATTTATTACGACAACCATACTTGGGCCTGGAGACATGGCTCCAAGAAGACAAACAATTATTATTTTTGCGAATAATAAAATTGTCATTTTTTCTCAAAAGTTGAAAAATTTTCTTTAACTTCAAATTTATCTAAATTGGATGTATTTATAATTTTTTTTAACTTATCTGATGCATTTGTATAAATAATTTTTTTTGTATACACCCATATCGGTAAGTCTTGATAACTATTACCTAAATAGTCAAACTCTGAAATTTTAAGTTCTTCTCTAATAAATTTAATTTTATTTTTTCCGATCATATTAAAATTAAGTCTTGTGCCAAATGACTCGAAAAAAATCTTAAGATGACTATGAATTTGATTTACTAATAATTGATGACTACCAGAAATCATGTACACAACACGATGTCTATTTTTGATCTCTTTGATATAATCTATACTTGCTTTATTAAAACTTAACTTATCGATTGGAACTGTATAACTTTTTGATATTTTTTCTTTTAGATAAGATTTCCCTCTAAATAAAAAAACTAGTAATATAAGTAATAGTCTAAAAGGCTTAGATTTAAGATACTCATTAAATGCTAGATTGGTGAGGTCTTCTTTTATTAACGTTCCATCTAAATCAACAAATAAAATTCTATTATCATCCATTTTTTTTAAAAAAAGATACTCTAATCTCAATTAGATCATTTGAAACATTTTCTTTGATATAGCCTATACAATCAGCTTTAATTTTATGAGCCTTTTGGAAAATTTCTTCATAAATTAGAGCTTTTTGGTTAAGAATTTCTTTTTCCTTAAACTTTTTTCTACCTCTTCTCTCTTCAGGAAACTTTTTGAAAAAGGACTTTATAAGGCTTAAATCAAATCTTCTTTGAAAACTAACATTCTGGTATCTTTTTAAAGGTGTGAACTCATCAATTGGAGGCTTACTTTTATAAATATCAATCAATGTTTAAAGTGGCGATCACTCAATTTAAAAAAATTTAAATTATATTTTTTTACATACTTTAGAATTTCTCTGTCATTTTTTGACCCCATGGGAGCATAGGTTTCAATTTTAATTTTTTGTTTTTTGATTAATAATAAGGCGTCATTAAAAGGGAAAAAGGCATCTGAAAATAAATAAACTCTCATAAATTTTCTTTGTTTATGATTTACTTTAAATTTATACAAACAATTTTGAAGCGCATCGATTCTTGATGTTTGCCCACCTGATTGTGAAATTAGGCTGTTTTCGTCAAACAGAGCGATTGCATTTGATTTAATGTATTTAAGAATATTAATAAAAAAATCTATCCTCTCTTTATTTAGCTTATTTATTCCATTTACGTTTTCAATAGATGTTTGTTTTCTATTAATATTTTGGATTAAAGTTCCTCCAAAAAAGTTTCTTTTCTCAATTTTTTGATTTATTTTTTTTACTTTTATAACTCTTAAATTTTTTTTTGTTTGAAAAATTTCAATTGTGCCTTTCTCAAAACTAGGTGCAGCAATTACTTCGTAAAAACTCTTTACTAAGATTTTTGCTATTTTTTTAGTTATTGATTTATTGAAACAAACTATGCCACCAAATGCACTTACAGGGTCACCTTCTAATGCCTTGTAATAGCATTCAGTTTGTGTTCTACCAATGGAAGCCCCGCAGGGTGTATTATGCTTAATAATAGAACAAATATGATTTTTTGTATTTACACCATAAGCTATTTTAATCCCTGCATCCAAATCTAATAAATTATTGTAGCTGAGTTTTTTATCTCCACTTAATTGAGAAAATTTATCACCGTTCACAAATGCAAGAGCTTTTTGGTGAGGGTTTTCCCCATACCTTAGATCATATTTTTTTGTTGTATTTCCACTAAACCAATTGTGTATTGCTTTATCATAATCAGTTATTTGTTTAATTGCTTTTTTTGCATATTTTGCTTTTTGATTTTTTTTTAAGGGAAAATCTTTTATGAATGACTTGTAATCATTAGGATTAGTAATCGGTATAGTTTTCAAATAATTTTTTATTGAGGCCCTAATTAGACTATGACCACCAATATCAATCATTTCTATTATTTTTGACTTACTTTTAGTTTTATGAACAGTTTCTTCAAATGGATATAAATTGATAACAAGTACATCAAAATTCACAATTCCTTGTTTTTTTAATTCTTTTTGATGACTATTACTGTTTGTTCCTAATAAACCTCCAAAAATTTTAGGATGGAGTGTTTTTACTCTACCATCCAAAATTTCTTTTTGCTTCGTGTATTTAGAGATCTCAATATGAGGAATATTTATTGAGTTCAAATACTTTGAAGTTCCACCAGTTGAATAAATTGTAAATTTTTTACTGATAAGAAAGTTTGCTATTAAATCTAAATTTTTTTTATCAAAGACTGATATAATTGCATTTCTTTGCATTAATTAAACTTTTCTGACAATGTGTTTGTTGCTTTAATTAAATCTCCTTGATTGAATAAAAATGATCCAGCTACTAAAACATGAGCTCCAGCTTCAACACATTTTTGACCAGTCTCAAAATTCACTCCCCCATCAATTTCTATTTCGACATTAAAATTATTAGATTTTAAGTGATTAGAAATTGCTTTGATTTTAATAATCTGATCTTCCATGAATGCCTGCCCGCCAAAACCAGGTTCTACAGTCATAACTATCACTTGATCTATAAGATTTAAATATGGTTGGATTTCAATCCAAGAAGTATTTGGTTTAATTGCTAATCCACATTTCAAACCTTTTTTTTTAATTCTTGTAATAATTTTTTCTATATCTTCATCTATTTCTAAATGAAAAGAAATTATATCCGATCCTGCTTCAATATATTCATCTAAAAATTTTTCCACTCTATTTATCATCAAATGAACATCAAAAGTTTTATTTGAATATTTTCTCACATCGGAAATAAATTTTGGCCCAAAAGTTAAGTTAGGAACAAAGTCCCCATCCATAACATCAAAATGAATATATTCTGCTTTAGATTTATCGAGGTTTAAAACAATCTCTTCAATATTTGAAAATGTTCCACCTAAAATTGATGGAGATATCTTTATATTCATTATATTTTCTCTAAAACTGAAACAAAAAAAATATCTGATCCGCCCATATCTTTAAATTTTAGAGGATTAATGAAATATCCATTTTGTCTTTTTATCATCTTATCTGAATATATATTGTGTATTTTAATATTTTTATGTTTTTGAATAACTTTATCAATGACATCGATTGTCTCAAATGGATGAAAAGAACACACGACATATGCTAAAAAACCTTGTTTGTTGAGTAATTCTATTGATTTTTCAAGCATTTTTAATTGAGTTTTTTGATGTTTTTTAATTATCGACTGATCAATTTTGACCGTTACATCTGGGTTTCTTCTAAATGTTCCTAAAGCGCTGCAAGGAGCATCCAGTAAAATTGAATTATATTTTTTAGAAAATTTATGTATAAGAAAATCAATTTTTTTAATATTTAGACTTAAATTCAATCTTTTAAGGTTTTCTTTAAGTTTATCTATTTGTCTTTGAGATTTATCTATTGCAAAAACATTAAATCCTAATGAGCTCAATAATATACTTTTTCCTCCAGGTGCAGCACAAACATCAATTATATTTTTATCAATAAAAAACTTATGCACTGATTTGATTACTTCAAAATTACCTATATCTTGAACAAAGCATTCTTGAAATATTTTTTTTTCTAATTTATAAACTCGTTTACCATAGAGAGCATCATTCCTATCAAATAAACTAATTTGATAATTCTTCGGTTTCACAAATAATGTTTCATAAATATAATCGTTAATAGATTTACTAGAAAATATTTTATCAAGTATTTTTTTAAAACTTGGATAAATATGTTTATCATATTTTATTTCTCTTTTATCTCTTAAAATATTTCTTAAAACACCATTTACTAACTTTTCTTTTTTTAATTTTTTACTTGCTTCAACAGAGTCATTAACTATGGCATGATGTGGTTTATTAGAAAAATAAAACAGTGTCAGACTAATTTTCAAAATAGTTCTGATACTCTTTGGTGTTCTACTGTCAATAAATTTTATGAGTATTTTATTATGATTTTCATAATTTCTGTAATACTCTTGAATTACTAAAAATAAAAAATTTCTTTTTATTACTGGAAAGGTGTCTACAACGTGATCTATACTACTACCTTGTTCAATCTTATTAATTGAATTAAATAAATTTGTAATGTCTGATAATTTAGATATTTTTAGACCCGTCTATTAAAGATTTAACAACACTTGGATCTGCTAATGTTGATGTATCACCTAATTGATCTTCCTCTTTAGATGCTATCTTTCGTAAAATCCTTCTCATTATCTTACCAGATCTTGTCTTTGGTAGGCCCGGTGAAAACTGCAATTTATCTGGTGTTGCTATTGGACCAATCTTCTCTCTTATCCATAGGATAAGTTCTTTTTTTAAATTTTCACTTACTTTAACTCCAGTATTTGTTGTTACATATGCATATATGCCTTGGCCCTTTATATCGTGAGGATAGCCTACTACTGCAGCTTCAGAGACTAATTCATGTTCAACAAACGCACTTTCGATTTCAGCAGTTCCAAGCAAATGTCCAGATACATTTATACAATCATCTACTCTTCCAGTAATCCAATAGAACCCATCTTTGTCTCTTCGACACCCATCTCCAGTAAAATATTTTCCTTTGAATTGACTAAAATAGGTGTCAATAAAACGTTGGTGATCTCCATAAACTGTTCTCATTTGACCGGGCCAACTGTCTAGTATACATAGTTTACCTTCACATTCGCCTTCCAAAATATTTCCATTATCATCAACTATTGCAGCTTCAATTCCAAAATATGG
The DNA here is from genome assembly GCA_902617355.1 of uncultured Alphaproteobacteria bacterium. Taxonomy (GTDB): domain Bacteria; phylum Pseudomonadota; class Alphaproteobacteria; order HIMB59; family HIMB59; genus HIMB59. The sequence continues at coordinate 214,507 of CACMWK010000001.1, forward strand.
CTGGGTTGCACTTCCTGGTTTAAGCTTTGAAATACCAGGTATTGGTGAAATTAAATGTCCACCAGTCTCTGTCTGCCACCAAGTATCAATAACAGGACATTTGTCTTTGCCAACTATCGATGAATACCAATTCCAAGCCTCAGGATTAATTGGTTCACCAACTGTTCCTAAGATTCTCAAAGAGCTTAAATCGCACTTTTCAATAAAAGAATTCCCCTCTTTCATTAAAGACCTTAATACAGTTGGTGCAGTGTAAAAAATATTGACTTTATATTTTTCACAAACTTCCCAAAAACGTGAAAAATCAGGATAGTTAGGTACGCCTTCAAATAATAATGTTTTGCCCCCATTTGCTAATGGCCCATAGACTGAATAAGAGTGTCCTGTGATCCAACCTGCATCTGCTGTACACCAGTAGATATCTCCAGGGTGATAGTCAAAAGAGTACTTATGCGTAAAAGAGGCATAGACCAAATATCCTCCTGTAGTATGAAGAACTCCTTTTGGCTTACCAGTAGAACCAGATGTATATAAGATGAAAAGAGGATCTTCTGCATTCATTGATACGCATTCACACTGATCATCAACTTCTTTAACTAATTCATCATAATAAAAATTATTATCTTTATGTAATTTGTCTTGAGTATTTGTATATCGAATAACAAGAGTTTTTATAGAGCTATCACAATTCTCTAAAGCTGTATTAATATATTTTTTAAGCGGAATTATTTTTCCACCTCGAACACCCTCATCAGCAGTAATTACAAATTGAGATTTGCAATCTTTAATTCGTCCTGCAATTGATTCGGGGGCGAAGCCTCCAAATATTACTGAATGTATTGCACCTATTCTTGCACAAGCCAACATAGCAAATGCAACTTCAGGAATCATAGTTAAATAAATTGTTACAACATCACCTTTTTGCACGCCAAGTTTTTTTAAAACATTTGCAAATTTGCTTACTTCTGATTTCAGTTCTTTATAAGTGAACGTTTTATTTTTACTAGTATCATCTCCTTCCCAAATAACTGCAATTTCATTTGGTTGTGTTTCCGCATGTCTATCAACACAGTTATAACAAACGTTTAATTCACCATCCTCAAACCATTTTATAGATATGTTACCATCGTAGTTGGTGTTTTTAACTTTAGTGAAATCTTTAGACCACGTTAGTTGAGATTTTGCCACTTTGGACCAGAATTGCTCTTTATTACTAAAAGACTCTGCATACATTTCTTTATATTGTTCTTTTGATAACAGTGGATTAGATAGTTTAAATTCTTTCATTTTTTTCACTCATTTTAATTAATTTCTTCCATTGCTTCAATGTTACTGGCATCACACTCAGTCTGGCTTGTTTTACAAGTGGAAAATCTTGGAAAAATGGGTCTGCTTTTATTTCTGATAAGTAAACTTCATTTAGATCTTTCACATAGGTTACGTCAACCATTCCAAATATTCCTTTTTTATCTGTGTGATCTGGATAATATTCCTTCGTAACTCTCACTATTCCCTTAATGGCTTTTTCTGTTACTGAGTGATAAAACAGACACTCATCTCCTTTTCTCATGTTTTTCATATTATTTGCTGCCTGGTAATTTCTAACACCATCCCAATGTTCTGTTTTTTTCTTTTTTTGTTGATCCCATGACCAAGAACCAGGTTCTGATTTTAGAAGCCAATAATTTTTAGAAGTGTTCATGAATTAATATATTGGGTGATGGTCTAACATTGTAACTATTTAACTTGATTTTTCTAGTTTTCATATGTTCGATAGCGTTCCAACCAATCATTGCAGCGTTGTCGGTACATAAAGATAAAGGCACTTGATGAAAATTAAGTTTCTTTGTTGAAATAAGTTTTTGAAGTTCAGTATTTAAATATTTATTTGCCGCTACTCCACCACAAATAGAAAAATCATTAATTTTAATATTTTCTTTTTGTAAGAGTTTAATGCTATATGATATTTTGATTTCTAACACTTTAGATACAGTATGTTGAAATGAAGCTGAAAAGTCTCTCAGAAATAATTTTGTTTTTTTATTATTATTGATGGTATTTAGCGCTGCTGTCTTTAAACCTGAAAAAGAAAAATCACAATTATTTTTCTTTGTTAAAGGCATCGGGAGTTTAAACTTCTCAATATTGCCACCTAATGCTAAGTGTTCTATTTCTGGCCCACCAGGGTATCCTAACCCCAACCCTTTAGCCACTTTATCAAAACACTCACCCGCTGAATCATCAATTGTTGATCCAAGAGTGATAAAACTTTTTGAATTTTTAACCAATACTAATGCAGTATTTCCTCCAGAGACGAGTAGACATAAATATGGAAACTTAATTTCAGATACAAGTCGAGGCGATAATAAATGTGCTTGCAAATGATTAATCGGAACAAGTTTGACGTTTTTAGATATTGACAAACCTTTTGCAAAAGATGATCCCACAATTAATCCACCAATAAGCCCAGGTCCAAATGTTGCAGCTATTGCTGAAATTTTGGAAAAATTAACTTTTTTAATCGATTTACCTAATATATCTAGAATTTCTAAATGCTGTCGAGCTGCCATTTCGGGTATGACACCCCCAAGTTCTTTATGAAATTTTCTATGATTAATTGTTTCAAGAAACTCAACAGTTTTATTATCATTTACAATTGCTATAGATGTATCATCACAAGAACTTTCTATTGCTAAAACTTTCATTATTATAAAAAATATAGATTCTTATTGAATGTCTGAAAATCAAAAAAATGACAGTAAAAAAAAGTTTTCTACAACGAAATCTTTTCCTAATAGTTATATTTTTAATCCTTATAACTGTAGCAGGAGGCTACTTGTATAGAAATAATCTTTTAATATTTGATGAGGCTAAAATTAGTAAATTAAATCAAGAAACTCAATCACCAAATGTCCAAATAGAGACAACTTCTGTTAATGACTTAGACAACAAAGAGCTAGAAGATAAAGTAGATCGTCTTGAGTCTCTTATACTAGAGTTAGCAAAAAATGTTCAAGAAATACCCCAAACTACTGTTATTGAGCCAGAGCCACAACAAATTACGTTATCCAATGATGAAGCATATGAATTAATTTTGTCAATTAATCAGATTATAGTTAATATTGATCAACAACAAATTCGAAATAAAAATATTCAAAAACTTCAAAATCAATATTTATTTTTTAATGAAGAAAAATTTAAAGAATTACTTACTATACCAGACTATACATATTCATTACAGCAATTACAAATTAATGAAAATACTTATGTACAAAATGAGTTTATGAAACAAAATAATTTTCAATGGCTTAAAAGAATTATTGAAAATATATTTGAAATTCAGATAACAAAAAATTCATTAGAACCCTTACCATCGTTTATTAATGCAATGTATAATCGACAATATACAGAGGCGGTAATTGAATATGAGAAATTAAATCCTAACCAAAAAATATTTTTTAAATCTTCTTATGAACTTGCCAAAATCTACAACGATAATCAAATTTTTCTAGAAAATATGATTTAATGATAAGACTTCTAATAATTTTAATAATTTTTATAAGTGGTTACGGTGTTCTTTTTTATCTGTTTAACAATGCTGGCAATCTTTCACTCGTTTTAGGCATTTGGCAACTGAGTATTCCCATTGTCCAATTCCTTTTTGTCTTAATAACATTTCTTATTCTTTTAATTTTGTTTTCTTATGCATTCACGAAGCTTTTTATTTATCCACGAGCTGCATATATGCGTTACAAATCCTCAAATGAACAAAAAGCTCTTGAACATTTAAGAGAAACATTAGTTGCAATAACTGAAGGTAACACAGATAAAGCTACACAAAGTCAGAAAAAATTTAAAAAATACTTAGGTAAGGATCCTTTAAACAAAATATTACAAACACAAATAAAAAAGACTAAGGACTTAAAAATAGTTAATGTTGAAAAAGGTTCTGATTAATTTAAAAAAATTACCCCTGCTCCAAAACAAGTTAGAGCAGCGCCTATTACTGCTAGATGACCTGCATAATTTTTAGTAACAATCCATAATATAGGAATTATCATAATTGGCATTGTGCTTGATAAAGTTGAAATAATTCCAGGATCCCCATTTTTAAGAGCAATTATTAACATAGTCATTCCAACGCCCATTCCCATAAAGCCAAGAAAAATACTGTAAAAAGTTTTTTTAATATCCTTCATCCTTTCTAAAAGATTATTATTATTTAGAAAACCTAAGCTAAAAAACATCAATATCGCTGCAATTAAAACTCTCACATAAGACACAATGATAGGGTCTGTTACCTCAAGCGCAGGTTTCATAAGAATGATTCCAATAGCCTGACACAGTGCTAGACCAACACCAGCAATCAGTCCAATATATTTGTTTCCTTGAATGTTTTCTAAGTCATCATCAGGAATTGTTCGATTAAATTGTATTGCAACTATAATTCCAAAAAAAATTAAAAAGCATCCGAAGAGCTCGACCATAGATGGAAGTGTTTGTAAAAATATTTCAGCTAAAATGATAGTAAAGGGTATTTGCAAAGAAAATAATAAAGCTTGCCTTCTTGGCCCAAGTCTTTTGAGGCAAATAAATAAAAATGTATCTCCTATTATAATGCCAATTACCGAAGATAAAAATATTGCAATGAATATTGATTTATTGAAATAAATTGGATCCCAATTAATTACAATGTAGGGTAAAAAAAGGACTATTATCCCTATTAACCTTAAAAGATTATAATTATAACTTCCAAAATATCTGACAATTCTAGTTGCTGATAAAGCAACCATAGACCACGTAGCCGCGGCACCAATTGCTAAGATGTATCCAATCACGCGAGGATCTTAATGACAAATTAAAAAAATGATATGTTAAATTAGTAAAAAAAAAGGGGCCAATAATGACCCCTCATAATTAAATTTGAAATTTATTTATCTTCTTTGACCAAATAATTGCATCAACATTATGAATAGGTTTATAAAGTCTAAGTATAATGTAAGTGCACCCATGATTGCAGCTTTACCTGCAAAAGCAGTCCCAGCAACTTGATAATAAGTTGATTTTATTCTTTGAGTATCGTAAGCAGTTAAACCCACAAACACTAAAACACCCACACAAGAAATTACAAATTGCATAGCTGAACTTTGTAAAAAAATATTTACAATACTAGCAATAATAATTCCAATGAGCCCCATCATAAGAAATGAACCAAACTTGGTTAAATCTCTTTTAGTTGCATATCCATAGATGCTCATCGCAGCGAATGTACAGCTTGTGATTAAAAATACTCTAACAATGCTTACGCCAGTGAAAACTATGAATATATAAGACAACGATATTCCCATCACAGCAGCGAAAGCCCAAAATGTCATTTGAGCTGCAGAGGTGGACATTTTTTGTAATCTTGCGCCTAAAAAGAAAATAAATCCAAGTGGAGCGAGCATTACAACCCATTGAAGTGCTGTGCCATAAATAGCCCCCATTAAAGTAGGAGACTGAGAAAATCCCCATGCCACTAAACCACTTATTGCTAAACCAGAGGTCATGTAATTATAGACTTTCATCATATAATCTCTTAAACCCTGATCTATAACTGTAGATTGTGACTGCGAATATGTATTTTGTTTTAATTCGACCATTATTTCTCCTTAATTATTTTTAATATGGCTATTATCTTGATATTTTTCAAGTAAAACCGTATGAATCTTTTATGAAGTTCAAACCCTTAGGAAATACTGACCTTCAAGTTAGCCTTATTTGCCTTGGTACAATGACCTGGGGAGAGCAAAACACAGAAAATGAGGCGTTTGAGCAAATGGATTACTCTATAGAAAAAGGGGTCAATTTCTTTGATACCGCGGAATATTATTCAGTTAAGGGAAAAGAAAAAACATATGGTGCCACTGAAAAAATAATTGGTAATTGGTTCAAACAGAAAAATAACAGAGAGCAAGTAATATTAGCATCAAAAGTCGCAGGCCCTGATGTAAGATGGATTAGAGGAGGTGGTCTACAATTTAACGAGAAACATTTCACTGAAGCACTAGAAGGAAGCCTTCAAAGATTACAAACAGATTACATTGATCTCTATCAACTCCATTGGCCAGAGAGGAAAACAAATTTTTTTGGTAGGCTGGGATATAAAAATTATAAAGAAGAAAAAGAATGGACCCCATTTGAAGAAATTTTAGAGACAGCAAAAAAATTTATTGATCAAGGTAAGATTAGATATCTAGGCTTGTCTAATGAAACTCCTTATGGATTGTCTAATTACATCAATTTGTCCAAATATAAAAATTTACCAAGAGTCATGTCTGTTCAAAATCCATATAGTTTATTAAACAGAACTTATGAAGTTGGCATGTCTGAAATATCCATTAGAGATCAGGTAGGTCTTTTAGCTTATTCCCCTTTAGCTTGCGGTGTATTAACTGGAAAATATAGAAACTCAAAAAAACCTGACGGTGCTCGTTTAACAATTTGGGAGGATTGGACTAGGTACACCAATGAGAGATCAATTGTTGCTACAGAGCAATATTGTAAAATTGCAGAGGATAACGGGCTTACTCCAACTGAATTGTCACTTGCATTTGTTAACCAACAAGACTTTGTCACAAGTAATATTATTGGCGCAACAAAAATGGATCAGTTAAAAGAAAATATAAATTCAGTAGATATAGAATTATCAAAAGAAATTATTGATGAAATTAATGATGTACATGAAAACAATCCATCACCTGCACCGTAAGCTATGACTGATTGGCCAAAAGACAATAAAGGTAGATTGACAAAAACTTTTGAATTTAAAAATTATAGAAAAAGCTTTGCCTTTACTAGCCAAGTGGCGATGTTATCTGAGAAAAAAAATCATCATCCTCAAATTATTTTAGATTACGGAACTGTTACAATTTCTCTTATTTCTCACGATGTTCAAAAAGTTACCCAAAGAGACCTAGATTTAGCAGAGCAAATCGATAAACTTTATCAAGAATGATTTACCTTATAGGTATTCCTGGTTTAATTCCTTTTTATCTTTGTTTTTACAACATCGATTTAATATTTCTTGATTTTGATAAAGACATGTTCGTCTATTACTCTGCAGTTATAATGTCATTTTTAGGTGCAGTATATTGGGGCGTTTATCTTCAATCAAAGAATAATATAGCTATTTTGTTTAGTGTTTGCCCGGCAGTTTATGCATTTTTGGTTTTAGCATTTGACTTAAAATTTGATGAAACTATTGGGCTTTTTATAGCAGGTTATTTTATAGTTTTATGCTTTGATTTCTTTTTTTATTTTAAAGAAAAAATAATTAAAACTGATTATTTTATTTTAAGGTTAATACTAACAGCCGGTATTGCTCCAGCGCATATTCTATATATTTTATAATTAAAATTAGTTAGCGATTAAATTTAGTAACTTACCAAATTTACCGGAAAATTTAATTTTACCGTGAGTGTAAGCTAGTCCGATACAACCAGTTTTTGCATCACCAACAGGTGTATGATTATGATCATCACTTCTTACTTGAACAGATCCTTGTTTATAATTGCCATACTCATCACTATAAGAACCGTGTAAAACTAAAAAACTTTCATTACCTTCATGCGTGTGCTGAGGAATTTTTGCACCAGGCATTACGTGGATAAGTTCTAATTTTTCATTGTTGTCTTTAGGGAGTATAGAAGCAACCTTAACATCCTTAAAAGATTTCCACTTAATATTTTTGTTTTTTAAATGGGATCTTAAAGTAATTGGTAATTGACTTAACAAAGGATCATGCTCCTCATCAATTTGAGGCGATGATGTTTCAATTTTTGTTTGATCTAAAACTTTATCCCATAATTCATTAGAGAGGGGTAAGGTATCAGACTTATCTAAAAAATAACCACCCACCTCATTCATCGCAGAGTTTAGAGATTTGTTCTCAGGATCAACTTCGGCCAAGCACTGTTGGAAAATAAGACTTGCAGGTGAATTTACGGGTGTACTAAGAATTTCGAATGTCATTTTTAATTAACCATACTTCCGCCCTCATTATTTAGATTAACCATACTGCCGTCTTGTTCCAATTTGCCGCGGATCTTCTCTAATGCTAGTCGAATTCTTGACTTTACAGTGCCTAATGGGATTTTGGTGATCTCAGCGATTTCACCATGAGATTTCTCCTCGAAGAAATTCATTTTTAGCAGATCTAGTTGATCTTTTGGTAGATCATCTAAATATTGTGCCACCATTTCAAACTTTTGATCATGTTCTATATTCTCATCCGCTTTAGACTCAACGGGAGGCAAAATGGCAGTCTCAATATCCTCCAAGACCGCTTTTCTGGTTTTTCTTAAAATATCAATTTTCTTGTTCCGAGCGATAGTATAAATCCATGTGCTTGGTGAAGCTACAGACGGGTCATAATAATCAGCTTTGGTCCAAATAATCGTCATGGTTTCTTGAATGATTTCTTCTGCGACGGCATCATCAGCGCCTGACTTCATTAAAAAAGACTTTAGCCTTGGACCAAAATAATCAAAAATTTTTTTAAAACTCCCAATATCCTGCCTTTCAGCGATATTCTTAAGTGCCTCCACAAAGGGATTTTTAACTTTTACCATCAATCTCTCCACTTATATCTTTCCATTTATTATTTTAAAAATCAATCTTAATTGGTATATTCTCTGACATTAAATCACCATGTTTAAACAAAAATTATTATACTTAACATTATGCTTATCTTTTCTTGTAGGTAATTTGTTTGGTACCCACTCCATTGACTTTGAGCATGGCAAGTGGTCATTTAAAAAAATAAACAACAAAACATGTTCAATTTTCCAAGTACCTACATCAGAAAAAGGTGACTACACTAATAGAGGTTCAGTAATTTTTTATGTTTTTAAGGAAGGCGCAGCTGAGTACGTAAGAATAGATGCTGGTTATCCTTATGACTCACAAAAATATGTTAAAGTTACTATTGACTCAAAAAATTATCAATTTTTTGGAGAAGATGACTCTGCATGGTCAATGGCAGATGATACTGTCATCATTGATGCTTTAAAAGCTGGCAAAAAAATGACAGTAGTTGGATATTCTAAAAGAGGCACAGAGACAACAGATATATACACGCTAATAGGTTTTACTAACGCGTATAATTCTCTTCAACAAGACTGCTAAGAAAATGAAAAATAAAATTGTTTTAGCCTACTCAGGCGGGTTGGATACAAGTGTTATATTAAAATGGTTACAAACAGAATATAACGCAGATGTCATTGCGTATGCAGCAGATCTCGGTCAAGGTGCAGAATTAACTGAAGCGAAAATTAAAGCAAAAAAACTAGGTGCTAAGAAAATATACATTGAAAATTTAAAAGAGGAATTTGTTCGTGATTATATTTTTCCAATGTTTCGTTGTAACACAATTTATGAGGGTGAGTATCTTTTAGGGACATCAATTGCTCGACCATTAATTGCAAAGAGACAAATTGAAATTGCAAAAAAAGAAAAAGCTAATGCTGTCTCCCATGGAGCAACAGGTAAAGGAAATGACCAAGTACGTTTTGAATTTTCTTACTATGCTCTAGAACCCAAAATAAAAGTCATTGCACCTTGGAGAGAGTGGGATTTATCATCCAGAACTAAATTGTTGGAATTTGCCGCTAAAAACAAAATCCCTATCATGAAACACAATAAAAAAGAGTCCCCTTATAGTGTGGATGCAAATGTTCTTCATCGATCAGCAGAAGGAAAAATCTTAGAAGACCCTTGGAAAAGACCACCTGAAAATGTGTTTGGAATTTCTAAAAGCCCACAGTCAGCACCAAACAAAGAGACAGTAATAACTATTCAATTTAAAAATGGTGACCCTATTGCTATTAACAGAAAAAAGCTCACACCATTCAACCTATTAGAAAAATTAAATAAACTAGGAGCAGCAAACGGAATTGGAAGAGTGGATATTGTAGAAAATAGATACGTAGGCATTAAATCACGTGGTGTCTATGAAACACCTGGTGGTACAATTCTTCTCAAAGCCCATCGTGCAATGGAAAGCATTACTCTGGATAGAGAGGAAGTTTTTACAAAAGACGAACTCATGCCTAAATATGCAAGGTTAATTTACAATGGTTATTGGTTTGCACCAGAAAGAGTAATGATGCAAAAAGCAATCGACGCCACTCAGAAAAGAGTAAACGGTGAGGTAAAATTAGTTCTTTATAAAGGTAATGTGACTGTTATCGGAAGAAAATCTCCTAATAGTCTATACGATGAAAATCTAGCAACCTTTGAGTCCTCAAATTATGATCAAAGAGATGCAGAGGGTTTTATAAAACTTAACGCTTTAAGACTCAAAAAAAATAAAATTAAATTTTAAATTATAATAATAAGTTAACCTCTGGTTAAGAAATAATCAGAAATTCCAAGATTCATTAAGTCGGCAATAACATTGATGATTTGATCTTTATGTTCAGGGCCTACTAAAATTCTATACATCACAGGATCTGAAACTAAAGTTGGTCTTACTTCAACTCGAGTCCCCAATTTCTTAGAAATATCAGCGGCAACTATTTCAGATACATTCTCTTTTTTAAATGCACCAACTTGAATAAACGCAGATTGATTTGGATCATAAGAAGTCATCGACTCAATTTGGCCAGTAAGACTATCTGTAAGTGCGGAAATTACAACTTGTTGATTTGGTTTAGGTTTTGATTTTACTTTGAAACTGGAGTCAAAAATAACGTCAATGGTTTCTTCAAGTTTTTGATTTTCTTTAAAATTAAGAGCGGCTATAAGTGAGTCTAACAGTTCTTCATTTACTACTTCCTCTCTATTGATTATTTCTTCTAATTTTTCTTCCAATGCTTGATTTAAAGCATTCAACTGATCTTCATTAACAGTTTCTGTTTCTATGATTTTTTCTTCAGGCATTGATTTAGGATTTTGATCATTAACATCCCAGTTTAATGTGAATGTATCTGAAATATTTGTTATATCGTTACTTGCTTCAATAGTCAGATCTAATGAACCAGCGCTTACAGGGGGGTTACCCACAAAAGTATATTGTGATGGTAAGAAAATAAGCCATGATGGTAAGATATCACCATTAGCCATTTTCACACTGTATCTGGTTTTTCCGCTGCCCTCTAAGTAAAAAGATTTTTCATCAAACTTAAATATGAAATCAACAAAATTATAATTAGATAAATTAATATTATCCTCTGCAATCTTTGCTGTTTGAACAAGGACTGGGTTTTGATCATTTAATGGTATAGCTACAAAAGAATTATATTTTTTGGTCCATTGGTTTAAGTTATCTCTCAAAGCAATTGCTAAGTCTGCATCGCTAATTTCTGACAAATTATCAGGTGTGAAGTTCATACCCACTGATGAATATAATGTACCCAAGCTGTATTGCATTTCAGCATACGCAATATCATTTCTTAGACGAGATACTAGTAAACTTGCTTCTTCTCTTATCAATTCTAACTCACCAAATCGAGATATCTTTTGTGCGTTGGATATCAAGTCATTAATTCTTTGAGCCACATTTAAATAGTGCTTTGCGTTACTGTATTCTCTTAAAGTTTGTGCGTAGTTAATATTGGCAATATGCACTTGAGATAAAACAGTCATTGAGACTGCTAGTCGCTGTTCTTCTATGAGTTTTTCATTAATCTTATTTATGTCATTTATGTTACCAGCTTGGAAAATATTCAATAAATTCGCTCCAAATACAGCACCGTATTCTACATTGTCCTTATTAAGTAAATATTTATTAGAGTCATAAGTCCAAGTAGCATTAAATTTTAAAGAAGGGAAAAGAGATAGCATTGATGCTCGTGCCTCTTGAGCAGTAACTTTCTCTTGGTATCTTACTTCGAGTAACTCTGGTCTTGAAAACAAAGCTGCTTCCTCTTGTTCTTCTAAAGTCATATTAAGTTCTGTTAATGGCTTGTCTGTTTGAACTAAAATGTATTCTTGATTTGGTAATAGACCCATTAGTTTTGATAACTGTGCTCGTGAGTCCATTAAAGCTCGACGCTGAGTATTTAAAATTTGTAAAACATCTAAAAGTTCTTTTTGATAAAGTAATGCATCCATTGGAGAGCTAATCAGAAGCTCTTCGATATACTCATAATCGTCTAATGCAGCATTTACTCTTTCCATTAAAGGATTGATTTCACTCAACAACTCATCTGCAGAAAGTGTTTTCCAATACGCATAAATGACTTCTTTTGTTAAATTGTGAATGGCCTTACGCTCAAGTTCTTTTGAGATTAAATATTTATCAGCTTGTTGACCTGCCCTAACGTAAGACAAACCAAAATCTAGAGCATTCCAGGTGAAACCTATATCATATGAATTTGAAGGTGTTTGTTGTGAGAGAGCGTATGTGGGGCTGTCGCCAAGCGCCCCTGCGGCTGTATTTTCTGAGCCTGTGATATCATTTCCTTCGCTGTCTTTTTCAGGACCCATATTAACACTCGCTGATGCGGGGTGTTTTTCTAAAACCTTATAACCTGCGTTGACTGATAGTTTTGGCAACATATCGAACTTCACCACATCCATTTGACCCTGGCTTAACGCAGAGTCCATTAAATTTAATCTTAGATCTCGGTTATTTTTAATGGCAATGGCTATTGCTTGATATAGGTCAATTTCAAGAGGAGCTGCTTTTGAAGTTTCTTTTAAATACTCATAATCCTCTTGAGAGGATATTTGTACTTGCTCTTTTATTAGCGGATCTGGCGTTTGACTGCACGCCCCCGCTAATAATACAATAGACATTAATATAGTAGCTTTAAATAACTTCATTACTCTCCCGCAAAAAGCATGATAAAATCTCATAATTTAAGCTTTCAGACAATATAAAAATGACCCATATTGGGTAACATATTATAAAATAACCCTGATTTTATTGTATTATCCACTAGCTATATAAGAAGAGGAAAACGGGTTTTGGACAAAGATAATAAAAATTATCCACAGCTACACATTCAGTTGTTGGAGCCAAGGATTATGTTCGATGGTGCTGCGATTTATACTGCCAGCGAAGCCTTGGACATGCTTGGTGATCAACAATCAATTCAAGTTGATGAAAAAAATCTTTCCTCAGATTTAAATCCCATTATTGAAAATTCAAACTCTAGAAAGGAAATAGTTTTTATTGATAGCGGTGTAGACAACTATCAAACTATTGTTGATGCAATTGACTCTTCCAAATCTATTTATCTCATCGACTCTAATGAGAATGGATTTGATAAAATGCAAAACGTTTTACAAGGACAAAGTGATGTCGATGCGGTTCATATAATAGGACACGCGAGTGCTGGGCAAGTAGTCTTAGGTAATTCTATTTTAAATGCTGACACAATTAATTCTTTTAGTAACACACTGCAGTCCATTGGAAATTCTTTAACACCAGACGGTGATCTTTTATTTTATGGTTGTAACTTAGCGCAAGGGGAACAAGGAAAATTACTTATTCAACAAATTGGCAATATCACACAAGCTGATATCGCAGCTTCAGATGATGTGACTGGTAAAGATGGAGATTGGTTACTGGAAGTTGAAAAAGGAATTATTGAAGCCAAGAGTTTAGAAGTTAATCATTACGACTCCAATCTTGTAAGTCTAGCTGGAGTTTCATCAAGTAGTGGTTTTGTTGTTGAGTCGGGGACTAATTTGAGAGCAGGTCAAAACGCTGCGAACACAGCTTCTAACGCAAGTGATCACACAGATGGATACAAACCCTATGTTGTTGCACTAGAGAGAGAGAATTTAACGACTGGTTCTTTTAATTTTTATAAACAAAGTATAACTGGTACCGGGTTTGACGAGAGCAACAGTGGTGTAGATAATAATAATAGCCCAGACATTACCTCCAACACAACGACAGTCACTGCCTCATCATCCAACCCTTTAAACGTCTACTATATTATGGCCACTGAAAGCACAGGAAGATCAACTGTGAGATCAATCACGTTTGACGGCGAAATTGTTGGTGTTTGGTTCAATATGGAGAATATTATTGAGTATTCAACAGTAGATAAAGACAACACCACGTACCACACAATCAATCAGCACGGAAATGGTAATAAAAATGCTTTTAGTACGGAAGGTCTTAAAACAAATTGGGGAACCAACATAACAATAACCTCAAAACCTATCGTAAGTGGACAATCATACAAAAGTGACTGGTTCGGTGTGGATACAGACTCTAATACTTTGTATGTAGGATTTAATAATAACAGCAAACACGGTGACATCATCAGAGTGTTTGCTAAATCAGGTAACAATGCACCGGTAGCTGTTGATGACACAGATAGTGTTAATGAAGATGCAACGGTAACTAAAACATCTTCTCAAAATGACGCCCTTAATGATGATAGCGATGCTGATGGAGATACAATCACTGTCACTCAAGTTAAACCAAGTGGAGGATCTAACTCTGCTGTTTCGTCAGGGAGCTCCTATAATAGTAGTGGTACTACAGTAACTGGCACGTACGGCCAATTAACCATCGGCGCAGATGGTTCTTATACCTATATTGCAAACCAAGCTGCAGCAGATGCTTTGGATGAGGGCACGGGAGGTAATGCAAGTGATACTGTAACTGACGTCTTTGTCTATACAATTTCCGATGGCAATGGTGGAACAGATACTGCAAATATCACAATTACTATTACAGGTGTTAACGATACTCCAACAGCTGTGAATGACTTTGGTGCGGTGACTGAGGACTTGACCATTACCATAACTAATGATGAGAGTGGAAATCTCTCCGGCTCTTATGATGCTCACGATGAGCACTCAGGTGACATTTTATCAAATGATACTGACCCCGATGCCTCACCTACTCACACCGTTACAGCCGTTCGAATTGGCTCCGTTGCAGGATCGGGAACAGCAGGAACAGTTGGATCTGCATTAACAGGCACTTATGGTCAGCTGACTTTAAATGCTAATGGTTCATATTCTTACACTGCAAATCAAGATGCAGCAGATGCATTGGATGTAGGTGATACTGTTTCTGATTATTTTAATTACACGATGGACGATGAGCATGATGCCACTAGCACTGCTGTTATAAGAATTTACATATTAGGTGCCAACGACACTCCTGTTGCTAGAGACGATCAAGGTTTAATTTCGGAGGGTAGCACTTTAACTGTTTCAAATGGCGACAATGCTAATGAAAGTGGAGGCACTTATGATTCTACAGGTGAGCATACAGGTGATGTGATAGATACCAGCCTTGCAGGATCTCAAGATACCGATGCAGATGCGAGTGCTAGCTTAGTCGTCTCAGCAATTCGAACAGGACGAGAAAGCGCTGCGGCTGCTACGTTTGTTGATAGCAAAAGCGTGCAAGGCAATATACCAACAGGCTTAGCTTTTAACACTGATGGCACCAAAATGTTTGTGACAAATGTAACAAACGACGACATCGACGAATACACACTTTCCACCGGCTTTGATGTTTCCACAGCATCTTATGACAGTAATTTTAGTGTCGCCTCTCAAGATGGAGGCCCCCAAGGTATAGCTTTTAATACCGACGGTACAAAAATGTTCATCGGTGGAAAAGACAATGGAAAAGTTTTTGAATATACTCTTTCAACTGGCTTTGATGTTTCCACAGCATCTTTCGTTGATGGTTTTAGTATCTCTTCCCAAGAAACTCATATATCAGATTTAGCATTTAGCACAGACGGAACTAAAATGTTTATTGTTGGAACAAATAGCACATCCGTTTTCGAATACAATCTTTCTACTGGTTTTGATGTCTCTACTGCATCTTATGTGGACGGTTTCAGTGTTAGCTCCCAAGAAACTTTACCTACCGGTTTAGAATTTAGCGCTGATGGAAAAAGAATGTTTATCACAGGTAACAATGGAGATGACGTTACTGAATATAAATTAACCACAGCCTTCGATGTCTCCACAGCATCACATGTCGGGGAATTTGATGTTAGTTCTCAAGAAATGCAGGCCTCTTCTATAGCCTTTAATGCCGAGGGCACTAAAATGTTTGTTCTTGGATACAAAGGTGATGATGTTAACGAGTATAATTTAACCTCAGCGTTTCGCGTCGCAAATGATACGGGTAGTGTAGGTTCTGCATTAATTGGTGCATATGGTACCTTGACTATGAGCTCTGATGGATCTTACACTTATGCAGCCAACAGTAGCATTGAAGGGCTTGACTCAGGTGAGTCAGTTTATGATTATTTTACCTATACAGTTGACGACCAATTAAACGACAATTCAACGGATACCGCAGAATTAAAAATAACTGTGCTTGGTGCTTCAAATACTAAGCCAGTTGCTCGTGATGATGTGGGTGTTATTTTAGAAAACGGTACTCTTACAGTAAATGATGGTGATAATGCCAATGAGACAAGTGACTCTGGTACCACCTACAACGCAACCGGAGAGCATTCTGGTGATGTAATCAATACTAGTTCCACCACTCACTACGATACAGACGCAGATGGAGACACACTAATTGTTACAGAGGTAAGAACTGGAAACACTGAAGACGCAGGAACAGCAGGCACAATTGGATCTGCGTTAACAGGAACTTATGGTCAACTTACTCTCAATGCAAATGGTTCATATACTTATGTTGCTAATCAAACAGCAGCAGATGAACTTGATGATGGTGATATTGTTTACGATTATTTTAATTACACTGTCGATGACCAAACGGGTGCAACCAATGATGAAGACCATGGTTTAATCACTATTACAGTGATTGGTATCAATGATGCTCCTACTGCTCAAGATGATGAGGGTGTGATTGCGGAGGGCAGTACTTTAACAGTTGCTAACAGTGCAAATGCAAATGTGTCAGGTTCCTATGATGCTACGGGAGAACACTCCGGTGATGTCATTGATACAAGTTCTAGTTCCCACACAGACTCCGATGCGGACGCCTCTGCTTCTTTAAGCATAACACATATTAAGTTAAGTGGTGGTTCCAACTCTACAGTTGCGTCTAGTAGTTCTTATAATAGTAACGGAACACAGATTGTAGGAACTTACGGAACACTGACTATTGGTGCGGACGGCTCTTATACTTATGCAGCTACTACTGCCGCCGCCGATGCTCTTGATACTGGTGAGGAAGGCACTGATACTTTTGTTTATACCCTTTCTGATGGCACTGACATCGCAACAGCTAATTTAACCATTAAAGTTCTTGGAGACAATGATGCACCAGTTGCAAGAGATGATTCAGGAACAATTGTTGAAGACGGCACTCTTACAGTCAGTGATGGTGATGGCACTAGTACTGTAGCTGGGGCCTCTTTTGTAGATAGATTTAGTGTTTTAAGTCAAGATTCTGGTCCTGACAGTCTTGCTTTTAGTACTGATGGAACAAAGATGTTTGTGTTAGGTGCTACTGGAGATGATGTCAATGAATACACTCTCTCTACTGGATTTGATGTTTCAACAGCAAGTTTTGTAGATAGCTTTAGTGTGAGTAGTCAAGATACTAATCCTAGAGGTCTTGCTTTTAATACTGATGGAACCAAGATGTTTGTGACAGGTAATAATGGTGATGATGTTAATGAATACACTTTGTCCACCGGATTTGATGTTTCAACAGCAAGTTTTGTAGATAGTTTTAGTATTTCAAGTCAAGATACTATGCCTGCCGGTCTTGCTTTTAATACTGATGGAACCAAGATGTTTGTGTCAATGCAAGGTGGTGATGATATTCATGAATACACTTTGTCCACCGGATTTGATGTTTCAACAGCAAGTTATGTAGATAGATTTAGTGTGGGCAGTCAAACTAATAGTCAACATGATCTTGCTTTTAGTACTGATGGAACCAAGATGTTTGTGGTAGCTAGTTCGGGTGATGTTCATGAATACACTTTGTCCACCGGATTTGATGTTTCAACAGCAAGTTTTGTAGGTAGTTTTGATATTGAGGGTCAAGAGAGAATGTCTTACGGTATTGCTTTTAATACTGATGGAACCAAGATGTTTATATCAGGTAGATATCATGCTGCTGTTGCTGAATTCACGCTTACTACTCCTTTTAGCTTAGTTGATGTTAGTGGTGAACATACGGGTGATGTTATTGACTCAAGTAACACCTCTACTCGAGATACTGATGTTGACATCGAAACGTTAACAGTAACTGCTGTTCGTCTCGGCTCTTCTGAAGGATCAGGTACAGCTGGCACTGTAGGATCAGCTCTGACAGGAACTTATGGTCAATTAACACTAAACTCGAATGGTTCTTATACTTATGTTGCTAATCAAACTGCTGCAGACAATTTAGATGCAGGCGACGTTGTAACAGACACTTTTAATTACACAGTGAGCGATGGCACCGCTACAGATACAGCGGTGATCACTATAACTGTGATTGGTATCAATGATGCCCCTTCTGCTCAAAATGATGTGGGTGTGATCGTGGAAGATGGCACTTTAACTGTTACCAATGGTTCTAACGCAACTTTAACTGGAGACTCTTATGATGCTACGGGAGAAAATTCTGGTGATTTAATTGATACTAGCTCATCAAGCCATACTGACTCAGACCTTGATACTTCTGCATCTTTATCAATAACTCAAATTAAAAAAGATGGTGGATCTAATTCTGCCGTAGCAGTGGGAAGTTCTTATAATAGCAGTGGTACACAGGTCACCGGAACATATGGAACACTTACTATCGGTGCTGACGGATCATACACCTATGCTGCAACTGCCGATGCGGCTGACCCATTAGATGTAGGAGAAAGTGATACTGATGTTTTTGTTTATACCCTTTCTGATGGTACTGCCACAACAACCGCAACACTAACTATTACCATTTTGGGTGCTAATGATGCTCCAGTTGCAAGAGACGATACTGGCACAATTAATGAGGGCGATACACTTACAGTTAGTAATGATGATAATCCAAGCATTGTTGCTGGAGCGTCTTTTGTTGACAGTTTTGATAGCTCCTCTCAAGAAGGTACGCCAACAGGATTAGCGTTTAATAACGATGGAACAAAAATGTTTGTCGTCGGATTTAGTTCTGATTCAGTAAATGAATACACACTCTCTACAGCCTTTGATGTTTCGACTTCCTCTTTTGTTGATGCCTTTAGTACCTCATCCCAAGATGGTAGAGCTACTGGAATTGCATTTAACAATGATGGAACAAAAATGTTTCTCACTGGTTTTGATGGCGATGACGTAAATGAATACACCCTTTCCACAGGTTTTGATGTTTCAACTGCAAGTTTTGTAGATAGTTTTAGCGTTAGTTCCCAAGAAGATAGCCCATCAGATTTAGCATTTAATAGTGACGGCACTAAAATGTTTGTCGTTGGAGTAACCGGTGATGATATTAACGAATATACCCTCTCCACTGGCTTTGATGTATCTACAGCGTCTTATGATAGTAATTTCAGTGTTGCCTCACAAGACACTGAACCTACTGGTTTAACGTTTAGCACCGATGGAAAGAAAATGTTTGTTATTGGAAATTCTGGCAATGACGTCAATGAATATACCCTCTCCACTGGCTTTGATGTGTCAACCGCAAGCTTCGTAGATGCTTTTGATGTTTCAGGTCAAGAGGGTAATCCAAGAGCAATAGCATTCAACAACGATGGTACAAAAATGTTTATTCTTGGCAATGGAGGAAATGATGTAAACGAGTACACACTTACTTCTCCATTTAGTTTAGTAAATATTTCAGGTGAACATTCAGGTGATGTGATTGACACAAATAGCACAACCAACTATGACACTGACGTTGATGTAGAGACTTTAACAGTAACAGCTGTGAGAAAAGGATCTTCTGAGGGGGCTGGAGATGCTGGCACCGTCGGTTCTGCTCTCACAGGCACTTACGGTCAATTAACTTTAAACTCGAATGGTTCTTATACTTATGTTGCAAATCAAGCAGCAGCAGAAGCACTAGATGCAGGGGACGTTGTAACTGACTCTTTTAATTACACTGTTAGTGATGGCACAGATACAGATACAGCGGTGATTATCATTACTGTGATTGGTGTCAATGATGCCCCTACTGCTCAAGATGATGTTGGTGTCATAAACGAGGATGCTGAATTTTCTGTTCTCGACGGTGCTAATAAAAACGAAACTGGGGGATCTTTTAATGCATCGGGCGAACATTCAGGTGATGTAATCAATACTACCAGCGCTAGTCATGTTGATAGTGATGCTGACGCCTCTGCTTCTTTGACAATTACATCCATTAAAAAAACTGGAGGATCAGAGTCCGCAGTAGCGATTGGTAGTTCATATAATAGTAATGGTACTCAAGTTACAGGAACCTACGGTACTCTTACAATTGGAGCTAATGGTTCATATAATTACAGCGCTAATCTAGACGCAGCTGATGGTATTGCAGATGGTGAAAGTGCAACTGATGTTTTTGTTTATACTTTAAGTGACGGCACAGATACAACAACTGCTAACATTACTATTACAATTTTAGGTCAAAACGATGCGCTAACAGCACAAAATGATGAGGGTGTGATCATGGAAGGCAGCACTTTAACAGTTGCTAATGGTTCAAACGCTAATGTTTCTGGAAGCTATGATGCTACCGGCGAGCATTCTGGTGACGTCCTTGATACTACATCTAGTTCTCACAAAGACAGTGATCCAGACACTTCTGACACTTTAACAATCACGCACATCAAAAAAGATGGTGGCTCTAACTCTACTGTTTCCTCTGGAAGCTCTTATAATAGCAGTGGAACTGCTGTAACTGGTGCTTACGGTACTTTAACAATAGGTGCCGATGGTTCTTATAAGTATGTTGCTCAATCTGATATCTCCGGTTTTGATGCAGGAGAGACACTTACAGATACATTTACATATACGGTCTCTGATGGCAATGGCTCGACTGGGACTGCCAATATCGTTATCACTCTTTTAGGAGACGATGGAAATACCAACAACGCTCCTGTAGCTCGAGATGATGTGGGTGTCATCGTAGAAGATGGCACGTTAACCGTTACTGACGGGGCTAACGCTAATGAGTCGGGAGGTTCTTATAATGCCACTGGTGAATATTCTGGTGATTTAATTAATACTAGTTCCACCACACACTACGATACAGATGCAGATAGCGATACAATTACTATCACCCAAATTAGAACAAGTTCAGGTTCTGACTCTGCGGTTTCTTCAGGCAGCTCATATAACAGTAATGGTACTTCTGTCACTGGCACTTATGGAACATTAACAATTGGCGCCGATGGTTCTTATACATATGTAGCAGACCAAACGGCTGCTGATGCTCTCGATCTTAATGACAGTGTTACTGATACTTTTGTTTATACTATTACGGACGACGCAAGCTCTCCTCGCTCGCCACTCACTGACTCTGCAACTTTAACAATTACTGTGTTGGGTATTAACGATACCCCCACTGCAGTAAATGATACAGATAGTGTTAATGAAGATGGTACGGTTACTAAGACAGGCGCTCAAGATGATGTACTCACAGATGACACTGATCCTGATGAGTCACCCACTTTGACAGTTACCGCAATTCAACCTAGTGGTGGCTCCTCTTCGAATGTTTCCTCTGGAAGTACATATGCCAGCAGCGGGACGTCAGTAACTGGTACATACGGTACTCTTATTATTGGAGCCGATGGATCTTATACATACACAGCAGATCAATCTGCAGCTGATGCATTGGATGCTGGTGATACTGAAGACGATGTCTTTACTTATACAGTCACTGATGAAAATGGGGCTACGGCGACAGCGACAATTACTATCACCGTTACTGGTATAAACGATACACCAGTCGCTCAAAATGATGTAGGTGTGATCGAAGAAGACGCTACTTTAACTGTTGCAAATGGCGATAACGCTAATGAGACTGATGACTCTGGCAGCACTTATAACGCAACCGGTGAGCACTCTGGTGATGTGATTAATACAAGTAGTAGTACACACCAAGACAGTGATGCGGACGCTTCTGCCTCTTTAAGTGTATCTCAAATCAAAAAAGATGGTGGCTCTAACTCTGCTGTTTCTTCAGGCAGCTCTTATAACAGTAGTGGAACAAGTGTAACTGGTACCTATGGTACTTTAACAATTGGTGCTGATGGTTCTTATAGTTATGTAGCAGACCAAGCGGCTGCTGACGCTCTCGATCTTAATGACAGTGTTACTGATACTTTTGTCTACACCCTCTCAGATGGCACCGCTACAACAACTGCCGATATTGTGATTACTGTTTTAGGTGTTAACGATACCCCTGTTGCAGTAGATGATACTGATGTTGTAACAGAAAATCAGACTGTAACAAAAACAGGAGCCCAAGACGATGTTCTCGATGACGATACCGATGCTGATGAATCATCTACTCTTACTGTAACTGCAATTCAACCAAGCGGTGGATCCTCTTCGAATGTGTCTTCCGGAAGTACATATGATAGCAGCGGTACTTCAGTAACAGGAACTTACGGCACTCTTACAATTGGTGCAGATGGATCTTATACATACACAGCAGATCAATCTGCTGCTGATGCTCTTGACGATACAGAGACAGCAACAGATACATTTACTTATACAGTCACCGATGAAAATGGTGCCACGGCAACTGCTACTATAACAATTACAGTGAATGGCTCTAATGATGCGCCTGTCGCAAGAAATGATACGGGCACTGTTGAAGAAGACGCCACTTTGACAGTCAGTGATGGAGATAATGCTAATGCTGTAAGTGCAGCCACATACGTTGATGCATTTGACATCAGCTCTCAAGAATTTAACCCTCAAGGATTTACATTTAGCAATGATGGAACAAAAATGTTTCTTACTGGTAATAATGGTGATGATGTTAACGAGTACACCCTAACGACAGGATTTGATGTCTCCACCGCCTCATTTGTTGACAGTTTTGACATCAGCTCTCAAGAATTGGGTCCTCGTGATCTTGCTTTTAGTGCTGATGGAACCAAAATGTTTGTTGTGGGTGTAATAGGCGATGATGTAAATGAATATACATTATCAACAGCTTTTGACGTATCCACCTCCTCTTTTGTTGACAGTTTTGACATTAGCTCACAAGAGAACTCACCAACAGGCTTAGCGTTCAATAATGATGGAACTAAAATGTTTATTGCCGGTAATGGAGGAGACGATATTAATGAATACACTCTTACAACTGGGTTTGATGTATCAACAGCCTCCTTTGTAGATAGTTTTGATGTGTCTTCTCAAGACACTGCCCCTAACGGACTAACATTTAATAGCGATGGAACAAAAATGTATGTTGTTGGAAATCAAGGAAATGACATTAACGAGTATGATCTGACATTAGGATTTGATGTTTCCACTGCTTCTTTTGTTGGGGCTTTAGATGTGAGCTCACAAGATAGTGCCCCGAAGGCTATAAGCTTTAACCATGATGGTACTAAATTATTTGTTTTAGGGACGACAAACAAATCAGTATTTGAGTACACATTAACAACACCTTTTAGTTTAATTAATGTTGACGCCGAGCATTCAGGTGATGTTATTGATACAAGCAATACAAGTTCTTATGACACTGACGTTGACGTAGAGACTTTAACAGTATCAGCTGTGAGAACAGGAAGTTCTGAGGGATCGGGTACTGCTGGCACTGTCGGCTCTGCTTTAACGGGGACGTACGGTCAGCTTACACTGAATGCAAACGGTTCATATACATATGTCGCAAACCAATCTGCTGCAGATGACTTAGACGCAGGCGATATCGTTTATGATTACTTTAACTATACAGTTAGTGATGGTGATGCAACAGACATAGCGGTTATTACGATCACAGTAGTTGGCGTGAATGACACTCCAGTCGCTGTAGACGACACAGACAGTGTTAACGAAGATGCAACTGTTACGAAAACAGGTTCACAAGATGATGCTCTTTACGATGACACCGATGCGGATGACTCAGACTCTTTAACAGTCACAGCAATCGCACCCAGTGGTGGTTCTACATCCACAGTCTCTGAGGGAAGCACTTATGCAAGTGGAGGCACAACAGTAACAGGAACTTACGGTACTTTGACTATCGGTGCTGATGGCTCTTATACATACACTGCTGATCAATCTGCAGCTGATGATTTGGACAAGGATGATACAGCAACAGATGTTTTCACTTACACAGTATCTGATGGCGCAAATACCACTACTGCAACTATTACGATCACTGTTACAGGTATAAATGACGACCCAGTTGCTCAAAATGATGTGGGTGTAATTTTAGAGGATAGCACTCTAACCGTTGCAAATAGCGCAAATGCTAATGTTTCAGGCTCTTATGACGCCACAGGAGAACACTCAGGGGATGTCATCGACACCAGTTCAAGCTCTCATACAGATAGCGATCCTGATGACTCTGCCACTTTAACCGTTACTCAAATTAAAAAGGACGGGGGATCTAACTCTGCAGTCTCCTCTGGTAGTTCTTATAATAGTAGTGGAACAAGTGTAACTGGTACCTATGGTACTTTAACAATTGGTGCTGATGGCTCTTATAGTTATGTAGCAGACCAAGCGGCTGCTGACGCTCTCGATCTTAATGACAGTGTTACTGATACTTTTGTCTACACCCTCTCAGATGGCACTGAGTCTACAACAGCAAATATTACAATTACAGTAATTGGTATTAATGATACCCCAACTGCAGTAAATGACACTGACAGTGTGAACGAAGATGAAAGAGTAACTAAGACGGCTGTTCAAGATGATGTGCTAAATGATGACTCTGATGTAGATGACTCTGCAGTTTTAACTGTCTCCAATATTTCTCATACTAATGGCAATAGCGGAACAGTTTCCTCTTCAACAACTCATCTAACGGGGACAACTATTGTAGGTACTTACGGTACCCTTACTATTGGATCCAATGGTTCTTATACTTATATAGCCGACCAAGATGCAGCTGATAGTATTGCAAGTGGCTCTAGTGATACTGATGTGTTTACATATACAGTGACTGATGAAAACGGCGCTACAGCGACAGCTACATTAACAATCACAGTTAACGGAGCAGATAACGAGGTTGTTGGTGTGAATGATACAGGCGCAGTTGACGCAGGAAGTACTCTTACTGTGACGCCCGACAGTAACGGTTTGTTGTCGAACGATACAGATAATGGTCAAGCCGCTCTTAGTGTAGGTGAGGCATCTATAACTGAGATACGAACAGGAAGAGAAAACAGAAGTGGTACTAGTGGTACTGTTGGATCAACTCTGACTGGTACATATGGTACTTTAACTCTAAATTCAGATGGTACTTATACCTACGTTGCAAATACCGATGCTGCCAAAGCTATAGCTCCAGCTGACACAAAAATAGACTACTTTACATACACTATTAATGATGGAACAAGTACCGATACAGCACAACTTGCAATTACTGTGACTGGTATCAATGAAGCACCTACTTCCACAGCACCTCCAACAATTCGTGCTGTTGAGGACCAGCCTATAAAATTTCAGACAAAAATCTTTTTTGATGATCCAGATCCGAAAAGCAGTATCTATGGTCAACTTACATATTCTGTCTCTGGTTTACCGTTTGGTTTGAAAATTAATGACAACGGAAGAATTAATGGAAAACTTCCAGAGGGAACTTACACATTTACAGTTACAGCAACTGACGGTGGTAATCTCTCAACCTCTCAAACGTTTACTATTGTTGTAGGAAAACCTCCGCCTAAGGGTGACCCACCACCACCACCCGTCGTTCTTAATAAGAAAACTATTGAAACTGCAATTGCAAATAAAATAGTTACTTTTGAAACACCAAAGACGGACAATAAAGTTAATGATTTGGAAGTTAGAAGCTCTATCGCATCTATAGTGAAAGAGTACACATTTAACGGTGGAATGAAAGTGATTGATGTTGCAGTTGAGGATTTGAATATTGATCAAAGCGGCAGACCTGGAATTAATGAAAATACAATTTTAGGTTTTGCTATTGGAGACGATTATAGATTAAACGTAAAACAATATACAGGCACATTAGAAGATGGTTCTGAACTTCCTAACTGGATACGTGTTGATCCTGCAACAGGTCAAACAATTGTTCAGTTCCCAGAAAACATCTACTCTGTTGATGTAAAAGTTATTGCCATTGACACTGATAATACAACAAGAGAAATTAACGTTACTCTTGATAAAAACTCTGTTAGCCGAGACACTGCATTAAAAAGAGACTTAGAGCCTTTTATTGATCGAAGTGCCGCTTTAAAAACAGAAGTGACAGTAGATGAGAAAGGCCAAATAATATTGGAGTCAAATGATAGATCTAGAGATGATGTGCTTAATCCAAATGACTCAAGCAATGATGATAATCAAATAGAAGACCCAAATAATCAATCCAACCTAGAAAATGCTCCTGTTATACCTGAAATTATTGAGGAAACGCCTGCTCAAGACAATCTAGCTTTAGATAACCAAAACCCTGAATTAGAGGAAAAAGTTGTAAAGTTTGCTTCTCTTCAAGATCAAATCGATTTAGAATTTGATGAACATGAAAATTATGGTGATAAAATCCTTAAAGTATCTGGTTAAGACTGCTGTCTTAATTGTTTTGATGCTCTCTTATGCTAACGCTGAGGTAAGAGAGTCAAGAGCGTTAGTCGTAGCCTCGCAAGAAGCTATTCTTTCTAGTGAACTTGCTGCCCGAATAGAAAATATCGCTGTAAAAGAAATGCAAAGGTTTAAAAAAGGGGATTTATTAATTCAATTTGATTGTAGTTTATATGAAGCCCAAAAGGATGTAGTGAGCGCAAATGCTAATAGTGCTTTAATAAAACTGAAAAGTGATGAACAAATGTTACAAATGAGATCAATTGGTAAATATGAATTAGAATTATCAATTTCAGAATATGAAAAAGCGAAATCAGAACTCCGTATCGCTGAATTAAATGTTGAGAGGTGTCAAATCAAAGCACCCTTTGATGGAGCAGTAGAAGAGGTTGTAGTTAACACATTTGAAACAATCCAGCCCCAAGTAGAATTGATGAAGATCATTCAAACAGAAGTTTTAGAATTGGAGATGGTAGTTTCAAGCGAATGGATTTCTTGGTTAAAAATAGGACATCCCATAAAAGTTTATATTGATGAAATACAAAAAGAATTTAATGCCACCATTAGTGGTATCGGTGCAAATGTAGATGCAGTTAGCCAAACTATTCAACTCAAAGGCACCATTACTGATACTAGCCCTGCCCTTCTTCCAGGAATGAGTGGTCGCGTTGTATTTTGAGTGAAGACCAATTAAATCGATTATCTAGAATTTTTTCTTTTGAGAAAAAGTTACGTGATGCTCAATCTTTTGTTGAAATAAGATACACAGTCACCAATGAACTTAGAAGTATCGCCCCATTTATGTACGCTTTTTTTGGGTCTTGGACAAAACCAAATAGCTTTAAAATTGAGGCAATCTCAGATATTGCAGTAGTTGAACAAACATCTGCAACAACTACACTCGCTCAAAAAATCATTCGACAAAAATTACAAGAGGGCTCTCCTGAAACCCATTCCTTTACTTTAAGTAAAGACGCATTAGTCCCTGCTAAAGGGGAAAGCCCTCTACCCGATCAATTTTTATGGGTTCCATGTTTTTCAACACAAAAAGGACCACAAGCAGTTTTATTATTAGTAAGAGACGAAAGCTGGACGGAACAAGAAATTGAATATATCCGACATTTAAGTAATTCCGTTGGACATGCAATGGGATCACTAAAAGAGAATAACTTTTTTGAAAGTACTGCTAAATTAATTCGCAAGACATGGTTTCAATTTTTAGTTATTGCCGGAATAGTTGCAAGCATGTTTTATCCTGTGTCTATGTCAACAATTGGACAGGCTGAAATAGCTCCTAAAGAACCAAATATAATTAATGCACCAATAGATGGAGTTATTAAAGAGGTGTATGTTGAAAATAATGATGAAGTAAATTTAGAAACTCCATTATTGGAATTTGAAAAAACTCAACTACAAAACGACTATGATCTAGCCTT
This sequence comes from uncultured Alphaproteobacteria bacterium, assembly GCA_902617355.1. Lineage (GTDB taxonomy): Bacteria > Pseudomonadota > Alphaproteobacteria > HIMB59 > HIMB59 > HIMB59. The sequence continues at coordinate 242,532 of CACMWK010000001.1, forward strand.
TCAAGAATTACAGGTAATCGAAACTGAGTTACTTCAAGCCAGACAATCTTCGTTCCAAAGTAAAGAGGATAAGGCTTTGGTGAGCCAGCTCGAAAGTAAAATAAAATTAGCACAAGAAACCCTCAATTATCAAAAAATACTATTAGACAGGTCAACTATTTACTCTCCTGCTGAGGGCGTTGCCGTTTTACAAGATAAATCGTTGCTTATCGGTAAACCCTATAACATTGGTGAAAACATTATGGTTGTTGCTAATCCCTCATTAGTGGAAGTTAATATTTTCATGCCAGTAAAAGACTCCATTACAATTAAAAAAGATGCCAATATAAATGTTTTTTTGGACTCTGATCCTATGAATGTTATCAAGGCCAAAGTCACAAAATTTTCATATGAGCCAGAAATAGTAACTCAAAACCTTCTTGCTTACCGGGTTACCGCAGAGTTAATTGATAATGACGTCCCTCCTAGAATAGGGCTTAGAGGCACTGCAAAGATTTTCGGTGAGGAAGTAAAATTATTTTTCTTCTTATTTCGAAAGCCAATCATTTTTGTCAGACAGACACTTGGCTTGTAAATGATTACGCCTTCAATACGTCAAAACTTACAACTTCTTCAAGGCACACCTATGGAAGATGGGTCTCCATCGTGGCTACTCTACGATAATTTAAGAAATAAATATTTTACATTAGGTGTAAATGCCTTTCGTATGCTCAAACATTGGATTGCAGGTGTGGATACAAAGCAATTTATTGAACAAGCACAACAAAAAGGTTTGGATATCGAAGAGGACCAGCTAAATGACTTTATCAACTTTCTAAAAACTAATAGTTTGATTTCCCATAATAGTTCAGAAGATGTACAGATTTTATTGCATCAACACAACGCACAAAAAAAACATTGGTTTATGAATTTAATACATAACTATTTGTTCTTTAAAATTCCCTTAATTAAACCTGATCCTTTTTTAGATAAAACATTACACATTGCAAAATTTTTTGGCCAAAGATTTTTAAGACTATTGATCTACATTATAGGTGTTACGGGCATTTATTTTGTCATCCAGCAATGGGATGAGTTTTTAACAACATTTTTATATTTTTTTAATTGGAATGGTTTGTTGTTTTACGCTTTTGCTTTGGTTGGTGTGAAAGCAATTCATGAATTAGGACATGCGTACACTGCAAAAAATTTTGGCTGTAATGTCAATTCCATGGGAATTGCTTTTCTTGTCTTTTTTCCTTTTTTGTATACCGATAACACCAATGCGTGGAGGTTAAGAGATCACAAAAAAAGACTCTCTATAAACTTCGCAGGCATTTCCACAGAGCTACATCTTGCTTTATTGGCTACCTTTGTATGGGGTATTACAGACCAAGGAATGTTGAAAAGTATAGCATTTTTTGTTGCGACAACTGGTTGGATCTCCTCCTTGCTTATCAATATAAGCCCTTTTATGCGATTTGATGGATACTATGTATTTGCAGATTATTTAAAAGTTGAAAACTTACAACCTCGAGCCTTTGCACTGGCAAAATGGAAACTTCGTCAATGGATCTTTGGGTTCAAACACAAACCCCCTGAGCAAATCAACAATCAAAAACAAAACTTAATCATTGTCTATGCTTGGGCCACGTGGATATACCGCTTCTTTTTATTTTTAGGGATAGCCTTATTAGTTTATTACTTTGCATTTAAACTTTTAGGCATCTTCCTATTTGTAGTAGAGATTGTGTGGTTTATTTTACTGCCTATTTTTAGAGAAATGCGTGAATGGTGGAGATTACGTTCTAATATTTATCTCTCCTTACAATTCGTAAGGTCGATTCTTGTGCTAGGCACTTTGGCATTTATTATATTTTATCCTTGGAAATCTTCTCAAAAAACTCCTGCAATATATCAATCTGAAAAATTTATAGAAATCTTTCCACCAATTAATTCACAAGTTAAAGATATCTATATAATAGAAAAACAAATCGTTAAGGAAGATCAAAAATTAATTAATTTAGACTCACCTGCTTTAAACTCTGAAATAAATATAGCTGTTGCAGAATTAGAATTGATAGAAATAAAAATAAATAATGCTTTAGATACAGAGAGTAATAGGTCAGATTTACTACTTTTAAAAAGTGAAAAAAATAAATTTGAAACTCAAATTAATAATTTAAATAAAATTAAATCTTCTCTTAAAATCGTGGCCCCTTTTGATGGCGAAGTGACTAATTTAGGTAATTTAAAAGAACAACAATGGCTAAATGAAGATACAGCAATACTTAAACTAGTAGATAAAAATAATTACCAAGTAATTGCCTTTGTATCTGAAAAAAATATTTCTTCTTTGGATATCAACAAAGAAATTTGGTTTACTCCTTCCTCTACATCACAAGATAGTATCGCTGCCTACGTTAATTCAATTAGTAAATCACCGATTAATAATTTTGATATGTACCCTATGGTTACCTCAATATTTGATGGTCCGATTGCTGCTAGTGAAAATCCTTCAGGGGGTATTCGATCTGAACAAGCATACTACAAAGTCACATTAGACTTAGAGGATACCTCAGCGATGGACAATAAAATACTTGGCTTTGTGAATATGGGGATAGAGTCAAAAAGCTACTTCAGCCGCTTTATTGACTTTGCATCAGCCACGTTAATAAGAGAGCTAAACTTCTAAATTAATGGCTCATTTTGGGTCATAAATAACAAAAAAGCTATTAAAATCAGTGTATTATTAGTACTTATGATTATTTTGCACCAGTCGATGAAAGATCAGTTTCAAAAGGAAACTGGAAAAAAAATAAGCTCCCCGAGTTCATTTTTCAAATCTAAATGGCTAGAAGAACAAGATCAAAAGAAAACCTTTGATCACCTAAATAACGCAGAGCTTAGTGACGTAATTAAAGAAAGACTATTTTTTAAAAGCTCTAAAGCAACTGATTATGATCGTTTCACAGAAATGCTTGATATTAAGAGATCAAGCGACTTTAAGATCTTTGCTAAGCTGACAGCAATTATCAAGACGTATCAGAAATTAGAATTTCAAAAAATCTCTCAAGAGTTAGAGGCATTAGATTGTTTGTACTCAATTCAAAATAAAAAAGTTATGAATCATCAAATGGTCAAATCACTTACTCAAAGTTTAAAACAGATAGAAAAACATTGTCAGAAGATCAAAAAAGAGATCAGCCAATCTTTAAAAAAGAGTCGATTAAAACATGGAATGAGTCCTAGTGAAATTATTTTAAAAGATGCAAGTGGTGCTGATATATCCTCCACAAGTATATTTGATGAATTTTCAATAATAGCAAAGGAATGCCAATATCTTTCTGAAGCAAATAGTTCATTTGAAAATACAGAGCCTTCTTTATTTCCAAGTTTAGAAATACAGGAAATACCTTTAGATTATTATATAGTTACACTAAAAAACTTATTTCAATGTATAGATTTGGGTCAATTTAAAATTCAGGATCAACAATCTGAGTTAAAAACTTTTTGTTGGGAAGGTATATTACAAACCCCTTCAATATGTTTTACGCCTTATTCATCTTTTTTAAAGGCTTACAAAAGATGTAACGAAAAGAAAAATACTTTCTTTAGTTTGTCACAAGCAATCTCAAAAAATGACTTCTACGAAATAAGAGATAAGATTTTAAATTTCTAATTATCCTGGTAGCTAACCTTTAACATAAGTAACATACCCGATAGAAGTAGCACTATTGAAAATCCAAAGCCGATACGTTGAGAGAATAAAAAAGTAATCGCTGCAGCACAAAGGGGTCCTAAAAAAGCTGTTGCCTTTCCTGAAAAAGTAAACATGCCAAATCCTAATCCCTGCATTTCATCAGGTATGAGTTTTGCCATGACAACTCTACTAGAACTTTGTAGAGGTCCTGAAAAAAAGGTACCTAATACTGCAAGAATAATAAATACAGTCGGATTAGTGTTTACTGACATGGAGATGATAATAGCGGAGAGCAATGCAAGAGAAGTTATAATAACTTTCTTATCGTTTTTGAAAAATATTCCAAAGAGGTAGCACCCAATTGCTCCACTAATATTACACAATATTGCTACTATTATGATTTTGCTGATTGATATCCCCATTACAGAAGTTCCAAAAATTCCAATTGTTGTCGTCACAATGATTAAACCATCCATGTAAAGCATTCTTGCGATCAAATACCTACCAGTATTTGTAAGACCATTATTCCATATCAAATCTTTGATTGTGTGAGTTGTTTTATTTGGAATAATGTGTGCCTTTTGATTGAACTTAGTAAAAAACATTAAGGGAATACAAAATACAAAAAACCATAAAGATAGTATTAAATGCGAGAAGCGAATTGGGGTCTGGTTATCCTTATTCAATCCTAGGATATTTTCCTCGGGGAGTATAAACAGGTAGAGAATTATTATTAGGACAAGCACCCCTCCTATGTATCCTGTTCCAAAACCAACTCCAGAGCTAAAAGTCAAATCTTTTGAATAACAACTTTTTAAAGTTGCATTGTACAAACTATTCGATGCTTCATAGCTAATACTTCCTAAAAATAATAAAAAAAGACAAAATAGAACATAATTTGAGTCTGGTAGCACAAACCAAAACGCAGCGATAGATAAAATACAAATAATTGAAAAAAATCTTAAATAAATTACACGCCCATTATTAGTTGCATCAGATAATTTACCGATAAAGGGCATCATCAATGCAATTAGAATTCCCGACATACCAATAATTAATTGCCATAACGCAGCTCCTGTTTGTTGATTATCAATGACGTGATTAACAAAATAACTAGAAGTTAAAGTTGTAATTATAATCATGGGAAATACAGAATTCCCAAAATCGTAAAAAGAAAATGTTAAAAGCTTTTTCATTTTAATTTTTATATTTCATTTAATCCTGACACTTCTTCAACGAATTTTACTTGATTTAGATTTGAAACTAGTCGTGCAAGTTCTTTAGAAGTAACCTCTCCAAACCCACCCATTATTTTTGTATAATTTTCTCCTAATATAATCCCGTTACTCTCATCTTTTGCTAATAATTGATAGTCGATTAATTTTTGAACACGTCTACGAATACTCTCTTTAGGTTGAGATAAAATATTTGCAATACTTAATATTGATAGTTTTGATCCTTTGAAATATTTTTTAATTTCATCAGATGACATTTCAATTAACTCATCAAGTGATTTGGTGTCTGAGGTATTAATCTTATATAGCCAATGAGCAGCTACAGTATTAAGGGCCATTAATTCGTCAATATTTATTCCTATATCACTTATTCTTTTGTAGTAGCTTGTAACATGCATAAGCCATGCATAAGCCGCTTTGCTGTAATTTGATTTTTGATCAGAATCTTTTTTTGTGTTCATCTTGAATTTATACAATATTTAAACCCAAAATGGGTTACCAAAAAAAAAATTTTTAGAATTATCTATTTTTTGTTGAAAATATTAATAAAATTGGAATATGCCAAAATTTATAAGTGTTGTTAAGTTTGTAGTCAAAGAGGGAGAGGTTGAAAAATTTACAGCTTCTATGAAAAAATTTGTGAACCCAGATGGTGTGATCTTTCGAAAAGTCATTAAAACAGGAGACCGTTCCTATTGCAGTGTGGTGGAGTGGATTGACGAGGATAGTTTAGCAAAAGCTCGCCAGCAGATGATCGCATACTTGGATACAGTGAGAGATTTACTTGAAGAGATTTCCCCTGAACTAGGAGTCACTGATCCCGCATCTGGTCCAGTAATAATAGATGAGCAAGGACTCGTTACAAGTCCTGGTGGAACTATTTCAGGAAAAATTAAAACTTAATTAACTTTTACTTATTCTTAAATTGATCTTGGGTCATCAAGGCCGGCATGACGATATGCTGATGTTACAGTATTTCTTAGCAGACATGCTATAGTCATCGGCCCAACCCCTCCTGGTACGGGGGTGATCTTAGAGGCTTTTTCAGATGCACTTTCAAAATCAACATCACCTACTATTTTGCTTCCTTCACTTCCATCTTCTTTTTTAATAGATATTCGATTGATACCAACATCAATTACAACAGCACCGTCTTTTAACCATTTTGAATCAATCATCTCAGCTCTTCCAATGGCTGCAACAATAATATCTGCTTGTGAACAAACTTTTTCAATGTCTTTGGTTTTGGAATGTACTACCGTAACGGTACATGACTCTTCGATTAAAAGTTGCGACATAGGTTTACCCACTATATTTGACCTACCAATTACAACAGCACTTTTACCTTTTAAATCCTCTACATGATCCTTCAAAAGCAAAAGAGAACCTAAAGGTGTGCATGGAATAAAAGCTTTTTTCAACATATCGCCCCCAATGGAAAGCCTTCCTGCATTTATAGCATGAAAACCATCAACATCCTTTTCTACAACAATTGCATCAATTACTTTTCTCTCATCAATTTGCTTAGGTAAAGGTAATTGCACTAAAATACCATGAACCGAGCTATCATTGTTGAGCTCATCAATTAATTTCAATAATGTTTCTTGATCTGTGCTTGCTTCTAATTTGAAATCTTTAGTTTTTATACTACATTCTGCAGCCATTTTTGTCTTTTGACCTACATAAACCTTACTAGCTGGATTTTCTCCTACTAACACCACTGCTAAACAGGGATCTACTTGTTTTTGAGAGATCAATTTGTCTGAGTCCTCTTTTACCTCAGCTCTAATTTTTGCTGCAAAAGCTTTTCCATCAATTATATCTGCCATTTTTTTATTCTCCTTATCATTATCCTCTTGGCCAATACTCAATCAGTAAATCTTTAAACAAGTATATTATTAGTATTAAAAGTACTGGTGAAATATCTAAGCCACCTAAGTTTGGTAAATATCTTCTTATATAATTTAAGGGAGGGTCAGTTAGTTTTTTAAAACTTTCAAAAACTCGCCACAAAAAAATATTTTGACTATTTAATATGTTAAAATGAAACAACCAAGACACGACTACATAAAAAAACACAATAAGTGTGTAAAAGTCTAATAGTCTTACCAAGAACAGTAGTAATGAATTCACTGTGATAAATTATAAAAAATTATTATTCGCGTCTATTAAATAAGAAATTCCTGCAACGCTCTGACTGGGGATTTGTGAAAACTGTGTCAGGATGTCCTTCCTCTTCCACAAGACCATCATGGAGAAAAATAACTTTATTTGAAACTTTTCTAGCAAACGCCATTTCATGAGTTACAACTAACATTGTTTTTCCCTGTTCAGCTAAATTACGAATAACAGATAAGACTTCATCTACTAATTCTGGATCAAGCGATGATGTCGGCTCATCAAATAATAATATTTCTGGAGAAATGGCAAGCGCTCTTGCTATTGCTGCTCTTTGTTGCTGACCTCCTGATAGATGAGAGGGGTATTCGTTTGCCTTGTCCTCGATTCCTACTTTTTGCAAAAGTATCATTGCTTGTTCTTGAGCAACTTCTTTATCTATTCCTAAAACATTTACAGGAGCCTCTGTTATATTATCTAAAATATTCATGTGTGACCAAAGATTGAAACTTTGAAAAACCATACCCAATTTTTTTCTAATCAAAGTAATTTTTGATTGTAAATTTTTACTAGGTTTTTTTAAATTCTCATCACTACAGTTGATAATTTCACCACAAACATTTACGGTACCGCTATCAGGAGTTTCAAGAAAATTTACACAACGAAGCATAGTACTCTTTCCTGATCCAGAACTTCCAATAATACTTACGACATCTCCTTTATTGGCAATAAGATTAATCCCTTTTAAAACTTTATTGTCACCAAATTTTTTCTCTAACTGATTTAACTCAAGTATTTTCATTTTTATTAATATTTCATTTTTTCGATTTCAAAGATATTGCAAAAAAGAGTAAATCTAAAAGTTACATTGTTAAATTATATTAAATTTATAAAAATCAGATTTATTCGCTCTAAAAACCTAATCAATTCAATGTTTTTAGAAAATAATTTAGATTTTATGAATATTTAGATTGTGCTAGGATGGTTCAATGGATGATAATGATACTGAGATGGATGAAAATAATTCTGAGTTAGCAAGTGATGAAATTCAATCTACTCCAATAGATAATGATGCTAAAGCTGTTAACATAGGTTCCGGCGTCAGAGTTGACGGACGAATAGAGGGAGCAGAAACATCAGATATTTCTGGCACTCTTACTGGAACTCTTAAATCTTCAAATATTAACATTAATAGCAAAGGTGCTTTTAATGGAGACATGTCAGGTCAAGAGATAACCATCTCTGGGAGTGTAGATGGTGAGATAAATTCAGAGGATTATTTGATCGTTAACAACTCTGCAAATATCAAAGGAGTAATTGAATATAATTCATTACAAGTAAGTTATGGTGCAAAAATTCAAGGCACTTTAAGACATAGGGGAAGTGTCCAATCTTATTCACCAGTTTCTACTGATGAAGTTAAAAAAGATGAAATTAAAGAAAACCATGAGGATTATCAATAATGGCATTATTTGGATCTAGTGAAAAAAAACCTGAAGTAAAAACTGAATTTATGTTTGATACTGAGAGCACTATCAATCAGTCAACTTTAGCAAAAGATATAAAAATAAATGGCTCTCTCGAGTCCACAGACTATCTAGATTTCTCTGGGCATTTAACAGGTACTTTAAAGTCATCAACCATTAATTTAAAACCAGGTTCTTATGTTAAGGGAACTATTACTGCTGATACTATTACAGTTGAGGGTGAAGTTGACGGAGACATTCAAGCTAAAGATATCTATATTAAGTCAACAGCAAAAATTAAGGGAAATATTCGCTATCAAAATATTGATATTCAAAACGGTAGCATAATCAACGCAGATTTGTTCTACTCATCATAATTAATCAAATATTCTAAGCGTTTTTATAAAAAGTTTATCTATTTAGTCTATTTTAGTTTATATTTTAGTAAGTATTTATTCGAAGTAATAGAGGAAGAACAAGGAGAAAATTATGAAAAAAATAATACTATCAGCATTTGCTGCGCTCTTTTTAGTTGGTTCTGCTTTTGCTGAAACAGTAAGAATGGGCACAGAAGGTGCTTATCCTCCATATAATTTTATTAACGATAATGGCGAAGTTGATGGTTTCGAAAAAGATGTTGGAGATATGCTTTGTATTCGTGCAAATCTAGATTGCGTTTGGGTTATAAATGAGTGGGACTCTATCATTCCTAATTTAGTGTCTGGTAACTACGATACGATTATTGCTGGTATGTCAATAACCGCAGAGCGTGATGAGGTGATTGACTTTACACAAGATTATTTTCCACCATCTCCATCAGTATACATGGGAATGAGCGGCGCAGACATTGATGTAGATAGTGCTGTTATTGCTGCACAAACTGCAACTATTCAGGCAGGATATGTTGCTGAAAGTGGAGCAACTTTAGTTGAATTTGCAACAGCAGAAGAAACTATATCTGCAGTGCAAAACGGTGAAGCTGATGCTGTCTTAGCAGATGGTGATTACCTTGCATCTATTATTGCAGAATCAAACGGTGAATTTGCAAATATAGGAGAAGTATCTATCGGCGGAGGTGTTGGAATGGGTATCCGTGAATCTGATACAGAGTTAAAAGCCAAAATGAATGCAGCTATTAGCTCCATGAAAGATGACGGATCACTAAATGCACTTATTAAAAAGTGGTTTGGTTTTGAAGCCGCAACTTTTTAATATTATCTAATTTAAATTACATAACAAGAGGACGGAGTATCCGTCCTCTTTTTTTTATAATAATATTTAATCAAGAAACATTGAAACATAATATAAAATCTGTCTTACAATGATTATAGTTGGGGCAGGAATTGTAGGTGCATCCTTTGCCTACCATGCCTACAAAAATGGTATAGATAAGATAACTGTCTTATCATCACATTTACCAGGTGATAGAAACCAAGCCACATCAAACACTTGGGGTTGGGTAAATGGTTATGCCAGTAATGATAAAAGCTATGCTAATTTTCGTTTGGCTAATATGAATTACTGGCCAAAATTAATAAATTATATTTCAAACTTAAATTATACATCAAAAGGAGCATTTATTTGGGACCAAGAAGAGAAAGAGCTTCAAAAAACTATAAAACAGCATCAAAGTTGGGGACAGTCTGTAAAAATATCAACTAAATCTGAACTAAAAAAATATTTACCTAATTTAAATAACATTCCAACTGTGGCCGGCTTTGGTGTTGATGACTTGGCCATTGATGGTGTTAGAGCAACTAAAGAACTTTTCAAAGCTAGTGGATCGAAAATATTAAAAACTAACGTAAATGAGGTAATATGTGATAGCAACAATGTTATTGGTGTCAAAACCGATGATGAAATTATTAATGATAATGAGGTAATTTTAACTGCTGGACTTGGTGCTCCAAAATTATTATCAACAATTAATATTCCTTTTGAAATGCATTCAAGTTTAGGTTTATTAGTTTATACAAAACCATTGCCCCAATTATTAAAATACCCAATCACAGGTTTTGATTTCCATGTAAGACAGGATGATAAAGGAAGACTAGTAATAGGTGGAAAATTTGACGGTGACTCAAGCCAAGAGGAAAATATTAAGGGTACAGCAAAAAAACTTATCCAAGACATGTCAACTAGGCTCAACTATAATGGTAATATGATTTTAGATCATTTTACACTTGGTAAACGACCTTTGCCAATTGATGGAAGGCCTAAAATTGGACGCCTCATAAATCAAAAAGGTGAAAAATTAAATGGTATATATTTAGCAGTAATGCATTCAGGTATAACTAATGCACCTTTAGCTGGTAAGTTTGGTATAGATGAGGTTTTATCAGGAAAAAGAAATTATTTAATCAGAGATTTTTCACCTCAAAAAACAGATACACAAGAGGAATTTTCAAATGTTTAGTTATTGTGTGGACCCTAAAACCTTAGAAGGATTAATGTGGTTATCATGTTATGTAACTACAGCAAAACATATGTCATTTTATTTTTCTTTTTTAGTTGTTATGGTTTTGCTTTCTTTGGCGGCTCCATTGGCAATGGCATTTGGTTTTGCAGGTGCTACTGCTTCAAGATCCTCATTTAAAATTATTCGCTCTGTAGGGAAAGGGTATCTCGCGATGATAAGAGGTATCCCAGATATTGTCTTCTTTTTATTTATTCCAATAGCACTTGATCAAGCATTTGAATATTTGCGCCATAAAGTTTTATGTTCTGATGTTACTGAGCCTATTAGACAAGGTAATGATTTTGTCGTTTGTGCAGCTGCGAAACTTCCTTTAAACACTGCTAGCGAGTGGGTGCACGATATTTATGGATTTTCTCTAGCTTTACTTGCTTTTGGCTTTGTTTTTGGAGCTTTTGCCGGAAACGTTTTGTCTGGAGCTATGGCCGCAGTTCCAAAATCTCAAATAGAAACAGGAGAGGCTTACGGCTTTTCTCAAAGTCAAATTTTTAGAAGAATTCTCATACCACAAATGTGGATTTATGCATTACCGGGTCTGTCAAATTTATGGATGATTTTAATTAAAGCAACCCCACTTCTATTTCTTCTTGGCATTGAAGATATAGTCTATTGGGCTAAAGAACTAGGTGGCATTAAAACTGGTGTATATGAGTACCCGCACCCTGATTGGCGAGCTTGGTATTTTGGAGTACTCATGATTTTTTATTTATCATTAACTTACTTGTCACAATCTGTATTAGACAAAATATCAACTCGTCTTTCCCAAGGACAAGCTACCATGGCAGGTAAGGCTGGCTGATGTCGAGTTGTTTTCAAACACTATCTGATTATGGCCTTAGATCTATAGGTTATGGAGAACGACTTTTACCAAAAGCTGACATAACACTTTGTGAACAATTTGTATTAATTGGTTCGGGAATGATTTGGAACATATATTTTGCCCTTTTGGCATTACTCCTTGGATTTTTCTTTGCAACAGTTCTGGCTTTAGGCAAAAATTCAAATCTATCTCTATTTAGTGCTCCTTGTAGATTATTTATTTTTATTTTTAGAGGCTCTCCTTTATTCATTCAATTTTTCTTTGCATATGATTTATTTGTTCTTTTACCTAGATTAGGATTTGATATTGATCTGGGATTTCTTGTTGTTACAGTTGAAACGCGTTGGCTTACCAAAGCTTGGTTAGGAGCTTTAATTGTTTTATTTTTTAACACATCTGCATACGCAGGAGAGATTTTTTATGGAGCATTACGTGCTGTCCCAAGTCAAGATTTAGAGTCAGCAGATGCGTTTGGTTTTACAGGGATTAAAAAATTCAGACGCATTATATGGCCAACTATGCTCCGCTTGGCATGGCCCTCTTACACAAATGAAGCAATTTTTATGTTTCATGCAACAACATTGGTGTTTTTTACTGGTTTTCCAGCGTGGCAACAAAAAGGGGATGCGATTTATTATGCCAGTTATTTCGCTGATAAAACCTTTAATCCTTTTGTTCCTTATCCAATTGTTGGCTTTTACTTTATTTTGTTAACATTATTGATAATTGGTTTATTTGGCTTAATTAATAGAAGATTGAATAAACATTTACCAACTAACGAGAGAAAAAGATTAAGGTTTAATAAGTACAATTTGATTAGATAACTTATTTTATATTTATCTAAAAAATCTAATTTTATTTCTAATAAATATAAAAATAATTATAAGCACAATCAAAGGAGCCCCCCAAAGGAGAATATGATTTTTAGGTGGATTAAAAGATATTTCTTCACCATAAATTTTAATTAATTCTTGATTAATTTTCTCAATAGATATTCCAGAGCTATATTTTTTTTGGATTTGCTCTTTTAAATTTATTGCAAACTCTGTATCAGACTCTTGAATGCTCTGACCATCGCAAACTAGACATCTGATTGTTTTGTAATAATCACTTAGTTCGTTTACACCTGCAAAGCTAATTACAGACATATGAATTATTAAAAATAGTATTATAAGTTTATAAATACTTTTCGACATCCTCATAAAATAAAGGCCCTTGTATTTTTTTTTGAGTCATTTTATTAACTATAAAAAATGTCTCTGGAACACCAATTAAACCCATCTCATAAGCGATGGTACCATCATCTCTTAAAATGTATTCAAAAGGATTTCCATGTTCGTTAATCCAGTCTTTAAAATTATCTTCATCGTCTCGAAAATTAATACCAATAATTGTTATACCTTTTTTTTTCATTTCCATTAACAAAGGGTGCTCAGCTAAGCATGGCTTACACCAAGAAGCAAAAAAATTAACAATGTAAAATTCACCTAATGTATTTTCATTAATTAACTCATTGTTGTAAAAGTCTGGTGTTTCAAATATTAAATTCGATACCTCATCTCTTGAATTATTTTTGTTAGTCGATTGATTAAAGTAAAATATTACACTTACAACTAACACTACTAATCCAACTACAGGTAATAATATATGTCTCTTCATCGTTTTTTAACAACAGATAAAAATATAGAAAAAACAAGCATAATTGCACTTAACCATAATAAATTTATGAATGGTTTATATACTAAATTAATCCCAACCTTATTGCTCTCAATCGTTGATATTGTTGCATAATATTGACTGAAGAGTTTATTAGCAGTACTAACCTCATTTGTGACTTGCCCTGAGGGTTGGTAAATATTTTTTGAAGGTGAGAGCTCTTTTTCTTTTTGTCCATCAGAAATTAATAAGTCCACTGATATTCTTTGATAATTTTGGAATTTTTCGTCTTTAATGTTTTTAATTATTGCAGTTTTATTATTTTGTAATTTTATCTCATTTGTGGACTCTTTTTCAAATAGTAGATTTTCTTCGTAGTCAAATTGTTCTGTATATACAGCTGCGATAATAAAAAAACCAATACTTAAATGAGCCAGCCATTGAGAATAAAAACTTATATTTTTTTTAAAATTATTTTTTAAAACTAAAATACTTTTTAAAAATAATGGCACTGTAATAAATACACTAAGCGCAAAATAAAAATTATTTAAAAAATAATAAGATACCAAGCAAATCAATAATGAAAAAATTATTATCAAAGGTATTTGTTTATCTTTTTTTCCATGCTTTCCCCAATTAATCTGAGGCGCAAATGCCATGAATAAAATTAATGGTGCTAGTAACAAATTAAATGCGAAATTATAATATGGTGCACCTACTGACACTGATGTTTTAAGAATTATTTCGCTAAACAATGGATAAACTGTTCCAATAAAGACAACGAGTGCAGAACAAACAAAAAATATATTATTTAATAAAAGAAAACTCTCTCTGCTAATTAAATTAAAAGAGTCCTCATTGAAATTAGAAATACTTTTTATATTTAGCCTTACTGTTATAGCTAGCAAATATGCGATTATAATTATCAAAAATAATCCCCTAAGTGGATCTGTGGCAAAACTATGAACAGATATAATTAAATTTGAACGAACTAAAAAAGTTCCGAACACTGATGCAATGAAACAGTAAAGCCCTAAATTTAGGCTCCATAATTTTAGTTGTTTACTTTTGATTGAAACTTGAAGGGAATGTATCAAGGCGGTATTTAATAACCATGGGATTAACGAAATGTTTTCTACTGGATCCCAAAACCACCAACCTCCCCATCCTAGCTCTGAATAGGCCCAATAAGACCCTAAAACTATTCCTCCAGTTAAAAAAAACCATGAAATTTTTGACCAAATTAACATTTCTTTAAACAATATCTCTGAAAAATTTTTATTAATAAGCATATGTGCAGATATCACAAAAGGTATAATTAAACCAATATATCCCAAGAACAATGTTGGTGGATGAATTGTAAATAAAAAATGTTGCAAGATAGGATTCAGACCCAATCCTAAAATATTTTCATTTGCTTCAACATGAGTAAATGGATTTGAACTAATTACTACATAAAAAATAAATAAAGTTGATATAAATAATATATTTTTATGAATTTCAATAGTTTGATTTTTGTAAAGGAAAAAACCTCCAAATAAGTTAATTAAAAAAACCCATAATAAAATTGATCCCTCATGACTTCCCCAGGCAGATGTCACTTTGTAAAAAATAGGATCATCAACATAAGAATTTTCGACAACGTTCAATAAAGTGAAATCTGAAATTGAAAATGCATATACTAAAAGACCAAAGGGAATAAGGTTAATAAAATAAATTAATTTTAAAGAAAAAGTAGTTGATGGAATTATTCTCTTTAATAAATTTGTATAAAACAAGATAGTTAGTACTAACGAAATATAAATAAAGCTATTACCTAAATAAGATATCAATTATTTCCCTCTCCATTTTCCTTCTTCTTTAAGTTTGTCTATAGCGCTTTGGGGCATATAGTTTTCATCGTGTTTGGCCAAAACTATCTCTGCAACAAAGATGTTATCAATAAATTTTCCTTCAACGATAATACCCTTATTTTCCTCTATTAGATTTGGAAGTGTTTTGGAAAATACAACATTTACAGAATTTTGATTTTGATCAACTACTTCAAAAATCCAGTTGCCATCTAAAAATTTTAAACTATTTATTTTAACAAGCCCCCCAACCCTTAAATACTTATTTTCTATCCCATCCATATTTTTTAGATCAGTTGGTTCAACAAAATATGCAATTTGATCTTTTAAAGAATAACTTATTAAAAATATAGAAGCAGAAAAGCAGGCGAATATAATTAGTAAAAAAATAAATCGCTTTTTTATTTGTTTATTTAATTTGATTATGCGCACTAACCATATTAAAGACTTTTTTCTTCAGTAGCATAATTATAATCGTTGTCACAGCACAAACGACTCCAAAAAATCCATAGCAAATTAAAACAAATTCTAAACTAGTCATTTAAAAGTTTAGACCTCTCTATCTTCCTTTTTTCAACAATTATATAAAAAATGTTTGAAAACCAAAATATTGTGAGCATAAAAATACCAAAAAAACTAACTAATAATGTAATAAGATAATCATTAGTCATACTAGGCCCACCTATTCTTAAAACACTACTTTCTTGATGTAGAGTTGTCCACCAATCAACAGAAAATTTAACAATAGGAAGATTCACCAGTCCTATTATTGCTAGAACTGACGCTGCAAAATCTGCTTTTTGGAAGTGCTCAAATGAATACAAAAGAAGAATGTGACCTAAGTAAATAAAAGCTAAAATTAACATTGAAGTTAACCTTGCATCCCATACCCAATATGCCCCCCAAGTCAAATTTCCCCATATAGATCCAGTAACTAAAACAATAATGCTCATTATCAACCCTATTGGAGATAAAGATCTTGCAACTGTGAATGCTGTTGGAGATTTAAATATTAAGCCAACTATACTACTAATTCCCATGACTAGAAAAATTGCCAATGATAACCAAGCAGTGGGTACATGGATAAACATTATTTTGAATGAGATACCTTGATAATAATCGTTTTCTAAAAAAATAATCAGAAAAATAGAAACACTAATTAATATAAGTGACAATAAAATAACATATCTAGATAGAGAGTTCATAAAATTAGAAAGTACATTTGGAGTTATAGCAAACATTAGACTGATAATTTTTTTAGAGCAAAACTAGTTAGCAAAGGTGAAAAGGCCAAATTTAATAAAAAATAAGCTACAAAAAATAAATACATTCTACCTGTATTAAAATCAATTAAATCAGTTATTGCCATAGAAAATATAAGAATAGGGACAAAAAGCGGCAATGTTAAAATACTTGTAAGTGAGAGTCTGTTATTCTTTGAGATTGTTATAGATGCTGTTATCGAAGCTATAAAAATAATACTTAAAAGAGAGAGCGCAAGAAGAACATTTATCTTTAACAAATAAATTAGATCGATATTTAAAATAATCAAAATTAGTGGTGAGAATATAAAGAAAAAAATAATTAAATTTAAATAGATCATCATATTTTTAACAAAAACAATTATCTCTAAAGAGAAAGGTGAAAGTATATACTGATGAAGTTTTGCTTCATCAAAATCTTGATCATAAATTTTTTCAACTTTAAATAATGAAATAAAAAAAATCATTATGTATAAGAAAGATAACGGTACATTAATTCCCATTGACTGGTGTTTTAATGATAATGCAAAAATGGCACATGCAATAATTAATAAACAATAAAGAACAAAACTGAAGATACTTCCTTTAAGCATTAGTTGAAATTCACTTGAAACTAATTTAAAAAAATTTTTTATCATGTTAATTGAATCGTTTTATAATTATTTAAACTAATATTTTGATGACTTGCTAATATAATTATTCCCTTATTTTCTAACTTTTTTTCAAACAAAGTATTTAAATTTATTATTGTTCTATCATCAAGCCCACTAAGTGGATCATCAAGTATCCAAACGGGTTTATTGACTAACATAAGAAGTAGCAATTGAAGTTTTTTCTTTTGACCAAATGAAAGCTGATAAAATTTTTTATCAAGATTTAATTCTTGAAAAAAATAATTTACGCTTTTATTTATTATAGAGTTTTCAAATTTTACATTGTGTATTGAAAGCCAATATTCAATATTTTGATTTAAAGTCAGAGAGTCATGGGCAAAGTTAGTTTCGCCAATATATAAAAAAGATTGAGAGGCAATATCATTATCAATAACTAAGTTATTGTAGGTTATACTGCCCCCTAGTGGATCTATAAAATTAACGATATTAGATAATAGGGTTGTTTTACCGACACCATTTGCACCCTGAATGAGCAATAATTCACCAGGACGTATTTTAAAATTAATATTTTTGTAGATAAGAGTATTTCCTCTAGCAAAAGATAAGTTGTTAACTTCTATCATAAAAAAAGCGGGTGATTATAACCCGCTTTTGATGTTTTAAATATTTAAAACTTAGAAAATTATCTTCTTTTTCTAGAAGCTTTTCTCTTTTTAGGAGCTGCTTTCTTTTTTGCAGCTTTCCTTTTCTTAGGTGCTGCTTTCTTTTTTGCAGCTTTCCTTTTCTTAGGAGCTGCCTTTTTCTTTTTAGGAGCTGCTTTCTTTTTTGCAGCTTTCCTTTTCTTAGGAGCTGCTTTCTTTTTTGCAGCTTTCCTTCTTACAGCTTTTTTCTTAGTGGCTTTTTTCTTCTTAGGAGCTGCCTTTTTCTTTGCAGCTTTTCTTTTTGGAGCTGCTTTCTTTTTTGCAGCCTTCTTCTTTTTAGGTGCTATCTTTTTTGCAGCTTTCCTTTTCTTAGGAGCTGCCTTTTTCTTTGCAGCTTTTCTCTTTTTAGCCATTATAGCCTCCTTACTTTTTACACTTACTAGTAAGTATAAAACGAATATCTAATGATATTCATTTTCTTAAAAAAAACTTAAGAAAGTATTTAATTAAGTCAACATTTTATTTATGGTAACTTCTTTTCATTGAATGAATCAAATTGAAATAATTTTAGGCCCAACTAACACTGGAAAAACATTTTATGCTTTTGAACAAATGTTTTCCTTTAAAAGCGGTGTTTTTGGTTTCCCTTTAAGGCTTTTAGCAAGAGAAAATTATGATAAAGCATGCAAACTTTATCCAATAAATCAAATTGCATTAATAACTGGAGAAGAAAAAATAATCCCTTCAAATGCCAAATATTTTTTTTGTACAGTCGAATCAATGCCAGATGATTTTTTTGAATTTGTTTGCGTAGATGAAATTCAATTAGCCTCTGACTATGAAAGAGGACATATTTTTACTCAAAGACTTTTACATTCTCGGGGAGAGCAAAAAACAATTTTTCTTGGTTCTCTTACTATGGAAGAGATTATTAGAGAATTAATTCCCGAAGCAAAAATAATTTTTAAAAATAGATTTTCGCAATTAAATTTTATAGGTCATAAAAAGATTCAAAATGTAAAACCCAGATCTGCAATTATAGCTTTTAACTTAATAGGACTTTACGAAATAGCTGAACAGATAAGGAGCTTAAAAGGAGGTGTAGCTCTTGTTGCTGGTGCGCTTAGTCCTAAAACAAGAAACTCCCAGGTAAAATTATATGAAGACGGGGAGGTTGATTATATTGTAGCAACTGATGCTATAGGAATGGGCTTAAACCTAGATATTAACCAAGTTTACTTCTCTGGTTTAGAAAAATTTGATGGAAAATATGTTCGACCTTTGAATGATATGGAAATTGGTCAAATAGCAGGAAGGGCAGGTCGATATACTAAATCTGGTTATTTTGGAAGTACTCTTGGAGCTAAGTTTACAAACCTAAAGACAATAGAAAATATTCAAGCAAATAAATTTGAACCTGTTAAAAAAATATTTTGGAGAAATCATCTTTTATCGTTTAAGTCTGAATATGAATTAGTAAACTCTCTAATAAAAAAACCTGATAACCACTTATTAATTCTAAAAAAAGATGCTGAGGATCAAAAATTTTTATCTAGATTTCTAAAAGATAATAAAAAAAATTTTAAATTTAATAATCCTGAATCTTTGAAACAATTATGGGACGTCTGTCGAATACCAGATTATCAAAATATATCAGATGAAAAACATGTCGAATTGTTAACAAAGATATTTGATGAACTCCTAAAAAATCAATGGGTATTTAGTGATAAATTTTTAGATAAAGAAATTTCTTACTTACAAAATTATAACGGGAGTATTGATGATCTTATATACAACTTAAATGAAACAAGAACCTGGCTATACATTACTAACCAGAAACATTGGATAAGTAACTCTATTTGGGTTGAAACTGTTAAAAATATTGAAAACAAACTGTCTGAGGAGATCCATCTAAGCTTAATGCAGAAATTTGTCGATAAAAATAAAAGCGAGATGATTCAAAATTTAAATATTAGTGAAAAAAACATATCTTTAACTGAAAATAGATATGTTAAGATAAAAGATGAAAAAATAGGAGTTATAAGAGGTTTTAAGATTTTTTTTGATGAAAAATATAAAGATATTTTTAATAACAACTACCATAAAATAATTAAAGAACAAATTTTCCCGTATATGTCTTTTAATGTAGATAATTTTATAGAAGCACCGAACGAAAGCTTGCTAATTGACTCAACAGTTGATGAGAATGGAAATTTTCAGAATTTATACCTTAAATGGGGGGACGCAAATGTAGCAATATTTAAAAAAGGGAGTGATATTACCCACCCTATTTTAGTGCCAATCTTAGATGACTTGCTAGTATCACCTGATCATATTAAAAAAATTCAGGATAAAATTCAAAAATGGTTCGAAGATACTTACCTCTCAAAATTAGATTTATCGGACAAACTAAAAAAATTTAACTCAAAACCTGAGGAAAGAAGTTTTATTTTTAAGATCATAGAAAGTCAATATAATCTTTACCAAATAAATATATTAGATGAATTTAAGTTAATTGATGAACCACAAAGAAAAGAAATTCATTCGCTAAATTTTAGACTAGGAAAGAATGTTATATTTAATTCTGAATTAATCAGACCTGAATACATGAAAATAAAGTTTTATTTATGGAATCTATATAATAATGAATTTTTAAATATTGATGAATACATACCAAAAGATGGCAATGCAACTCTTAATATTCAAAATAAATTAAATGAAGAACTACTAACTTTCTTAGGATTTATTTCTAAAAATGAGTTATTAATCAGGCTTGATATTTTTAATGAGTTTGAAAAACAACTATTTAAAAGAGAAAATAGAGGTCCTTTCTCTCTTCCAATGGACTTATCTAATCTTTTGGGAATTAAAAAAGATAAATTAATTAGTATTTTAAAAAGTAGGTCTTTTAATATTCAAGAAATAGCAGAAAATGATTTAGTTATTTCTAAAAAAATTAATACCAATAAGACATCAGAGTTAAAACAAAATAAAAACAAAAAAGCATTGAAAAATCTTTCAAAAAAAGTAAAAAAACCTTCATCAAAAAAGTTATTTAATAACCCTTTTGACCAATTAAAAAATATAAATGTTAAATAAATTCTTCCAATCCTTTAATGAAAAGAAGGATAAAAATGATGATCATTCTTTTGAATCAGATTTATATAATCTAATTTATGAAATTATTATCGCAGATCACGAAATTTCGGAACAAGAAATAAATCTTGCCTCTGAGTTAGTTGAGTTTTACTTTAAAATACCAACTCAGAGTAATAAAGAGCAATTTAATAAATTAGCCAATCAACAACATTTTAATACAGACTTATCTCAGTTTTCATACAGACTTAAAATATCGCTTAGTTATGAACAGAGAATGGATGTAATATTAATTTGTTGGCAAGTTTTGATGGCTGATGGCAAAGAAGATCAACTTGAGGTTTCTACAGCGAGAAAAATATCAACGTTACTCGGCTTAGAAGATAAAGATTTTATATTGATAAGAAATAGAGTAAAAGACAGCCTATGACTTACCTAGTTAATGATAAATGTATCAAATGTAAATATATGGATTGTGTTGAAGTATGCCCCGTCGATTGTTTTTATGAGGGTGAAAACATGCTTGTAATCAACCCAGATGAATGCATTGACTGCGGAGTATGTGAACCGGAATGCCCAGTTGAGGCGATTATCCCAGATGACTTGGACGATGGTACAAAATGGTTAGATGTAAATGAAAAATATTCACAAGTTTGGCCTAATATAACTACAAAAAAAGATGCCCCTGCTGATGCAAAACAGTGGGAAGGGGTAGAGGATAAATTTGAAAAACATTTCAGTGAAAAAGGAGCTGAATAATGCCAGTTAAAAAAAAAGCTACAGCAAAAAAAGTAATTAAAAAAACTACAAAAGTTAAGACGAAAAAAAAAGCAGAAGTTAAAAAAAAGTCACCTGTCAAAAAAAAATCCATAAAAAAAATAGCTAAGAAAAAAGTTTCAAAAAATGTAGTAAAAAAAGTAGCTAAAAAAATTGTTACACCAAAAGCTCCTAAGATTAAAAAAGTAATAGTCCCTCAAGAATTTAAAGCTGGAGAAAACATTGTTTACCCAACCCACGGTGTAGGAAGAATTCTCACTATAGAAAAGTTTCAATATGATCTAGTGGAGGAACAGCTGTATGTAATTCAGTTTTTTCAAGACAAGTTAACAATCAGAGTCCCCTTTGCTAAAGCAAAATTGATTGGTTTAAGAAATATTACTAGTAAACCATCTATGACTAGAACACTTTCTGTTTTAAAGCAAAAGCCTAAAATTAAAAAGGCAATGTGGAGTAGGAGGGCTCAAGAGTATGACCAAAAGATAAACTCTGGTGACATAAAACTCCTTTCGGAGGTTGTTCGAGATCTATTTCGAAAAGATGATCAAACTGAGCAGTCTTACAGTGAGCGTCAAATGTTTCAGGTAGCTTTTGAGAGATATACTAGAGAATTTGCAATATCTTCAAGTTTAAAGTTCGAGGAAGCCTCAACAAAAATATTAGAAATCTTAAATAAAAGATAAGTTAATTAGTTTCTTCTTCGTTTTTATCAGACGGAATATCAATACTTATATCCTCTGCCAAATTATCGGTATCTTCAGTTTGAGTTTCAGCATCATCTGTTTCTTCAATAAGGTCTTTTAACTCATCGTTTTCTTTGGCAGTCTTGGTAGGTGTTGCAACGCTAATTCCCGCTTTCCTTCCTCTTTTTGGCTTTGTAATATTTATTGCCTCTATTGACTTTCCACATTGTGGACAATCTAGTTCGTCTTGGTAAAAATCGTAATACTTAGCACCGCAGTGAGGGCATGTTCTTTTATGCCCTAAATCAATTTGCTCTTCTTGCATTGTGGGCCGATTTATACATTATTATTGTAATTTATACAAATTTTTAATATGTTATCGCTTCATTATGGCAGTACCTAAAAGAAAAACTACCCCCTCAAAAAGGAATATGAGACGCTCTCATCATAGAGCAGGAACTCAACTATTTGCAGAAGACAAAAAATCTGGTGAATTAAGAAGGCCTCATCACATTGATCTCAGTACTGGCATGTATAGAGGAAAGCAAATAATTATTAAGAAAACTAAAAAAGAAAAAGATGTTGAAAGTCAAGCACCTGTAAATGCCGAGGAATCTACAAAAACTATTGAAGCTCCTGCTTCTAAATAATTAATCTCTAATTACTTTATATATTGAATTTTCTGAAAAGCTTTGCTGATAGAGCTTTTTTTTAAGTTCAGTAGTTTCTAACTTTGATAGTTTTTTTCTTAAAATATATCGTTTTAAAATATCCAGCTCTAAATCTGGATTTTCAGATACTTTTTTAGAGATATATTCCTCAATTAAGCTTTGTTCAAAACCTTTTTGAAACAGTTTATTTTTAATTTTTTTTATAGAAAATAAGGATTGCTCATAATAATGAAATACTGTTTCAATGAAGTGCCTCTCGTTGATTATCTTCAACTCATCTAATTTTTGAATAATATTCTCAATAAGTTCTTGCTTAGAGATATTTTCTGGAAAAATGACCTTTTGATATGTTTTTTTATTTTTGAGTTTTTTTTCTAGTATTTCAGAAATTTTTTTTCTAGTAGCTGGATATTTACCCAAATATTTTAATGCTTCGTTATAAAGGTATTCATCAGCTTTTTTTTTCATAGTTTATATTTCAAGAACTCTAAAAACTTTCTTTCATAATTTCCAATAATAGCTCTTTTGTTTTTTTAACAGCAAATCCTTGTGATCCCATTTGTAGGCCCTCTTTTTCAAAACAACCTTTGATATCCTTAAAAGTAAAATCTCTTGTAATTTTATATTTAGTTTTCAATTCATCATTACTTTTAAATTGGATTTTAGTACCAGTAATCCTTTCTTCTACTGACCCATCTTTGCGAAAATCAAACTTACATTTAAAAAAATTAGGTATTTCTCCTGTAGGTATATAAGTCACAGGGAAATCAGCATCGTATCCGTGTACTGCGCCTTCTATAATGTATTCTCTTGAAATTGTGCCAGCTTTTTCCAATTCAGCATATCTCTCTTCACAATATTGTTTGTCATAGGAGATATCTTTTGAACCCACTATATAAAAAAAATTACTTCCAGTAGTTTCAGAAATGTTAAAAATATTATTACAGGCCCCGTAAACTGAAATTACGGATTTAAAAGACTTTGAATTGGGGCTAAATATATTTTTTATATCCTGATCTAAAGATAACATTGCAGCATCAGCGCCATATGAGAATCCTATTAGAGCTGTTCTCTCTATATCAATATTTGGATGATTGCTTAAAGTATTTAATGCCATATATGCGTCTGTAACAAAATCAAGTGTAAGAATTCTAGACAAACAGTTTTTCCAACCAGCACCAGAGGCATTACATTTTCTTGTTCCGTAAGTATCTATAATAAAAGTTGCATATCCATTTTTATTTAAAAAATTTGCATAATTCTTCTCTCTATTTGGTTTAATCCCACCTGATGTATGTAAAATTAATATTAGTGGAGATTTTCCATCTTGCTTTAGGTCTTTCGGTAAGGATAAAATTCCTTTGCCATTTAAAGAGGCCTCTTTATAGACACCTGTATTTAATCTACTGAAATCGTAAGTGTAAAAGGTTTCAAATTGAATCTTTCCTTTTTGTAATGGTTTAAAATCATTTGCAGAAATTGAATATGTAGTAAAAAATAAGAAAATTGTTAAAAATAATTTCATTTACCTTTAATAAATTACCATAATCATTTCATAATAATGTTAAATTAAAAGTATATTGTATTTTCATAAAATTATTTTTCTAGATATATTTGATAATTGTTTATAATCAATGTCTGCGCTTGTAGCTCAGTAGGATAGAGCACCAGATTCCTAATCTGGGGGTCGTAGGTTCGATTCCTGCCAAGCGCGCCAATAACTTTGACATATTAAAAAAAATTTTTATAAATTACTTATGGTAAAAATTTTTTTTCTATTAAATCTTTTACTTTTCACATCTTTCTCAAATGCCAAGCTAATACAAACAAAAGACCATAAAGCTTTATGCTCCAACGGTGAACAAGCAACATTTACCTTTTTTGAGGGTAATACAAATAATTGGTTAATATATATTCAAGGAGGGGGTGTGGCTGCAAACGAAGACCAATACAGATCAAGAAATAACGGATTAAAATCTCCTGCAGTTTCAAATGAAAGAGGTAAAACTTATATGGTCGAAGACTTTATTAACAACAACTATAACGTCATTTACATTCCTTATTGTAGCAATGACATACATCAAGGCACGCACGTAAACAATATTGATGGAAAAAAAGTTTATTTTCATGGTCGATACATTATCGAGGACATTTTTAATCAGTATGATGAAAGGTTTAAAAAAGCAGATAAATTAATTTTTGCAGGTTATAGTGCTGGGTCTTTGGCTTTGGGTTTAAACGTTGATCTAATTAAAAGATATGAAAATCCATATATTATTGCTGATAGTTTTTGGTTAGACGCAGAGTCTTTAAATGTTCGCTTAGGATGGAATGATGGACCATGGCCTAAAATTGTAAAGTTTTTATATAATGACAGGGTCGAGCATTGTAAAGACTCTCATTGGGCAAATTGTTTTTCTTCAAGACCATTATTTGAAAGAAATAATTTGAATAATGTTTTTTTTATTTGGAATATAGGTGATCCTTACATGAAAGGTAATTTAGATAAAGTGAGACAATCTATAAATGAAGATGCAACTTTTTATAATGCTGGTTTTTCAATTAACGCTGAAGAAAGAAAGTTAAAAGGAAATATTGAGTGGGGGCATGTTATGACAGCTACTGATTTATATTATAAAGATTTTGAAGGCACCTCATTACAAAATTTAATTTGGAATTGGATAAACGGATCTGGAAAAACTATTTATATAAACAATTAGTTTTTTTCATGCAAAAAGTCTAAAAGTTTATCCAAATATTTTTCGTCAACATTATAAGCTTTTTTGTAATGTTCAATGCAATATGGTTTTGTTGGAATATTTTGACCACCACAATAGTGAAATCCCTCTTCAAGTGGATCTCCGATAGGCCATTGACAAGATTTAAAGTTACCTGTGCCCACAATACTCTTTTTAAAACTAAATTTTTCTCTTCTTCGAACAGGTTCTTTTCTTATTGTATTTTGAGAAGATGAATTATTAGTTTCTCTGTACATGGTGACAGAAGAAAACTGTTGATTTTGAGTTGATTTTTTTCTGGAGTTTTGACGTCTTTCAAGACCCAGTCTAAATGCCTTACCAATAACGGCATTTTTAGTAAATCCAAGCTGAACGCCAATCTGGCTAGTAGCAACCCCTTCATTCCAAAGTTTTTTAAGATCTTCTACTTTTTGGTTATTCCAAGACATTTTTTATATACCTACTCTATTTAGTTCCTTATATGGGTAGTTTTATACTATATATAGTAGTAGTAATCTAGCCTAAAATGATTAAAAAAATGTGAATAAATATGAAATCTCTTAAAAATTTGAACTTTGAAAAAATCCAAAATGTAGGGATCAGAGTCGATTTCAATGTTCCTATCGATAAAAATTTTAGAATTACAGACAAAACAAGATTAGATAGATCTAAGGAGACAATCGATTTTATTAAAAATAAACAATGTAATATTTTTCTTATTTCACATTTTGGAAGACCAAAAGAAAATTTTGATGAGAAGTATTCTTTCTCAAAATTAATTGATCAGTTTGAGGATATATTGGAGTTAAAATTAAATTTTATTAATTATGATAGTTTTTTAGATAGTGGCCTTGATGAAATAGATGTTGATAAGCCATCTATAAGCCTTTTAGAGAATATAAGATTTTTTGAGGGAGAAATAAATAATGATTTAAATTTTAGCAAGTCTATTACAGATAAATTAGATTTATATGTTAATGAGGCTTTTTCTGCATCTCACCGATTTCACTCATCAGTTAATCAAATGGCTAAAAACATATTGTCAGCACCTGGATTTAATTTTGAAAGAGAAATTTTAGCAATAGATAATATAAAAAAATCTCCAAAAAAAAAATTAGCGATCATTGGCGGATCAAAAGTTTCAACTAAAATAAAAACACTTCTATCTTTAACATCCTCTTGCTCAGATATTTTTATTGGAGGCGCAATGGCTAATAATTTTTTTAAATATAATAGTATAAATGTAAGCAATTCTTTAATTGAAGAGGGGACAGAAAGTATGATTGAAATGATTTACAATTCTGCAAAATCAAAAAAATGTAAAATTCATCTTCCATCAGATGTTATACTTGACTCAAATGAAAATAAATTAATAGATGAGCTTCCCACAAGTTACAATTTTAAAATCCTAGATATATCAGTTTCTTCACACGCAGTTTTAAAAAAACTTATAGGTAACAGTGATATCATTTTGTGGAATGGACCAATGGGAATGATCGAAGACAATAAATTTTCAAAGGGATCAGTAAATTTAGCACATCTACTTGCAAAATCTCAAGCAGATGTCGTCATAGGTGGTGGAGACACAATTTTAGCAATCAACATGGCTGAGGAAAAATTTGAAAATTTTTATTTTGTATCAACAGCTGGCGGTGCTTTTCTTGAGGCACTCGAGAACAAAGATCTACCTGGAATTCAAGCCCTTATGGCTGATTAATAAAATGTTTTTTTAGCAATGGAATTTGAATTATTGTAAACACAATAGTAATTCCCATTATTCCAAATACTTTAAAATTTACCCAAACATCAGTTGTTTGAGTCCTCCAAACTATTTCATTTAAAACAGCTAAAAGAATAAAAAAACTTGACCACATTTTATTCATTAATCCCCAACCCTCATCAGTCAATTTTAATGATGAGTTTAATAATAACTTTAAAACAGGTTTATTAATTAACGTACTTCCAATCAAAACTGCAGCAAAAAGAGCATTTATAATTGTTGGTTTCATTTTAAAAAATATCTCATTTTTTAGAAAAATACTTAAACCACCAAAAACAACTAAGATAATTGTACTTACTAACATCATTGTTGAAATTTTTCTTTCTTTGAAATAGATGGCTATAAGGGAAATAAATGTTGCAACTATTACAGCAGCTATACTTAAATAGAGATCTTTATCTGATTTATAATAGACTGCAAAAAAAACAATTAAGGGAAAAAATTCAAAGAGTTGTTTCATTTTATAATAGTCTATCTAAATATCCTTCAAATTGAAACTCTCTTAAGTCATTCATGCCCTCGCCATATCCTTCAAATACTACAGGAATATCAAAATCATTTATTATTGTTAGAAGAGCTCCATACTTGGCATTAGAGTCGACCTTATTTAAAATAATACCATCTAAAGTGATATATTCTTGAAAACCTTCAATTATATGTTTTGATGCAAGGCCAGTATTAGCATCTAATGTCAAAAAAGCCCTTATTGAATTAAATTGATCAGATTTTTTTGAAACTATATCTGAAATTTTTTTTAGCTCAGCCATTAAGTTTTTGTTGTTATGTTGTCTCCCAGATGTATCGACAATTATAACATCACTCTCTTTCAGATTATCAATACCTTGAAAAATAACAGCAGATGGATCTTCCATATTATTACCCTTATGAATGGGCACTTCAAATTGATTTGTGAAGTGTTCAAGTTGATCGATTGCGGCAGCTCTAAATGTATCTGCTGCAATTACAGCAGGCTTTAAGCCATTTTTTTGAATTAGATTTATAAATTTACCTATGAATGTTGTTTTTCCCGAGCCGTTATTTCCAGCGATAATATATAAGCTTTTATTTTGAGTAGAAAAACCACCAAATTTTTTTTCTTTGAATTTTGTGAGCAGTTCATCTTTAATAACTTTTTTAATATCCTCTTCTTGTGATTTATTTTCTTTTATTTTTGAAATAATTAAATCAGCAAATTTTGGTTCTACACCATTATCAAACAAAAGATCCTCTATCTCATCTATATTTAAATTCTTTTGAAAGATTTTTTTTAAAAAAAACATTAAACCCTGATAACTTCTCCAACGGGTATACCTACTATGGGTACTTTATGTTTGATATAATTTTGATCATATCCAATAGCTAATCCTGAATTTAACTCTTCAATAAGGATCTCCCTTGGTAACGAAAGTTTGGATTTTACTTTTTTTAAAATTAATTCACCAAGATCTCTTAAAATTTTTGCTCTCTTTTTAATAATTGATTTAGAAATTTGAGGCATCCTTGAAGCAGGAGTATTGTTTTTTGGAGAAAAAGGGAATATGTGAAGGTGAGAAATTTCATTTTCTCTTAATAGTTTGTATGTATTTTCAAACATTGTATCCGTTTCTGTAGGAAATCCTGCAATAATATCTGCACCAAATGAAATATCTTTTCTAATTTTTTTACAACGCTCGACAAATTGAAATACATCTTTCGAATTATGTCTTCTTTTCATTCTTTTCAGTATCATGTCATCACCAGACTGTATACTAAGATGAAGATGTGGCATAACCCTTTGATCTTCTAGCACTTCATTAAAACTTTCATCAACTTCAACACAGTCTATCGACGAGAGTCTAAGACGTTGTAATTTAGTTTTATCTAAAATATCTAAAATTAAATTGCTCATATTATATTTGTGATCAAAATCGCTCCCATAATCTGAAATATCAACACCTGTTAGAACAATTTCTTTGACACCATTTTCTACAACTCTTTCCACCTCATCAATTAAGTAAAATGGATCAAAACTCCTATTATTACCTCTACCAAAAGGAATGATACAAAACGTACACCTGTGATTACATCCTTGCTGAATTACAAGGCTTTCTCTGATGTTAAGGTTTTTATTATCCAAAGACGGTCGGATATCTTGAGGAGAGTCGAAGATGTCTTCCTTGAAATTTACTTCGAGCTCTTCATCAAGTAAAGATGTCCAAGTTTCTGATTTCAGTTTACTTATATTATCAATAACTTTATCGACCTCATTCATTGAAGAATACTTATCTGGAGATATTTGTGCAGCACAACCTGTCATTACAATTTTTTTATCGGGATATTCTTTTTTAATTCTTCTAATAGTTTGTCTTACCTGCCTCTCAGTCTCATTTGTGACGGCACAAGAGTTTATAACAACTATATTTTCATTATTATTTGTTAATAATTCTTCAATTTTTTTTCCTTCAAAGTTATTTAGTCGACATCCAAAATTAACAACTTTAGACATTTAAATATTAATTGATGATTGATAAACTAACTCTGCAGGGCCTTGAAGGAATACCATCTTGTCCTTGATTTCTGTTTTTAATATTGATCGTTCAGTAACCACTTCGATTTTAGAGGACACAAAGTCATTATGATTTAAAACAAAAGCAGTAGCACAAGTTCCTGAACCACATGCTAGTGTATGTCCGCCACCTCTCTCCCAAAATAATACTTTTACTTTAGATTTTTTTAATATCTCTACAAAAGTAATATTAGCTTGATCAGGAAATAACTTATTTTTTACAAGTGAAGGCCCTAAGATATTTAATTTAATTAGCTTTAAATTCTTTACTAATACTACACAATGAGGGTTTCCAATATTTGCCCCCATTATTTTTATTAACCCAGGTATCTTTATTCTTTTAATTTTAATACTTTGTGAGTCCATTTTTTTTGATAAAGGAATTTTTTTCCAATCTAAAGTTACTTCCCCAACATTGATTTTGTATTCCTTTTGAGCTTTCTTACCAAAATGTAAAAATTTATGAGTTTTTATGACTGCCTTTTTAACTTTTTTTACTTCAACTAAAAATTTGTAGGCACATCGCAATCCATTCCCACAATTTTTCCCAAGTGAGCCATCTGAGTTATAAAATGTAACTTGATAATATGAGCTGATTTTTTTTAATAGAATTAATTGATCGCAACCTACCCCAAAACGCCTGTCGCAAAGTCTTTTAATAACCTTTTTTGACTTTCTAATAAAATCAACGTTTTTATCCACAATAATAAAGTCATTTCCTGCTCCTTGAGCTTTTATAAAAGGTATTTTCATAGACCAGCTATAGTGATATAAATTCTTCACTAAATAAAGAAAAAATTAGTCGGCCGATGAGTATCATTCGCCGATTTTTTTTATTTTTTAAATGTTAGAAAATATAACAAATAAGATAACCGGAATTTTTCAAGGTCTCTCAAATAAAGGTGCTATCACTGAAAAAGATTTAGAGACAACTCTGCGAGAGGTTAGAGTTGCTTTGTTAGAGGCAGATGTCTCTCTTAAAGTATCTAAAGATCTTATTAAAAAAATCCAAGAAAAAGCACTTGGTCAAAAAGTAATTGAAAACGTCCAGCCAGGACAACAAATAATTAAAATAGTAAGTGATGAATTAACAGAAATACTTGGCGTTCAAAGTAGCGAGCTAAACTTTAAAA
This sequence comes from uncultured Alphaproteobacteria bacterium, assembly GCA_902617355.1. Classification (GTDB taxonomy): domain Bacteria; phylum Pseudomonadota; class Alphaproteobacteria; order HIMB59; family HIMB59; genus HIMB59. The sequence continues at coordinate 273,775 of CACMWK010000001.1, forward strand.
ATAAACCCTCAACTTTTTTAATGTGTGGTCTGCAGGGTGCAGGTAAAACAACATCAATTGCAAAACTTGCTCATTACTGTCAAAATTCTCTTAATAAATCTGTAGCGCTTGTATCAACAGATTTAAGAAGACCAGCCGCTATAGACCAACTTCGTATTTTATCTCAAAAAAATAATATTCAGTTTATCGAGCCAATAAATGAAAATATAAAAGATATTGTCAATAATGCACTTGAACAAAGTAAAAAACTCTTATCGGATGTTTTAATTATAGATACCTCAGGTCGAATTAGTACAGATGAGGAATTACTTTTAGAACTTAAAACAATTCATGATCTAGCAAAACCACAAGAGAATTTACTTGTTTTAGACTCAATGATGGGTCAACAAGCTCTAAGCGTTGTAGAGTCTTTTAACTCCAAAGCACCACTTACTGGATTTATATTAACAAGATTAGACGCAGACCCAAGAGGAGGAGTGGCACTTTCAGCAAAATATCAAACAGGTTTGCCAATTCGTTTCTTCGGATCCGGAGAAAATATTGGAGATTTTGAAGTTTTTCACCCAGAGAGAATAGCTTCTAGAATTCTTGGTATGGGGGATGTTGTCTCATTAGTTGAAAAAGCACAAAAAGATTTTGATCAAAAAGAAATGGAAAATCTCCAATCTCACATGATGAGTGGGAAATTCAATATGAATGATCTTTTAAAACAGTTTACTCAAATGAAAAAAATGGGCGGAATGTCTGGACTAATGTCACACATGCCAGGTGTCAGTAAAATTAAAAATATGATGGAGAGTGGAGATTTTGACGAAAAAGTTATTGATCATCAAATAGCAATTATTTGCTCAATGACAAAAAAAGAGAGAGTTGATCCTGATTTACTAAAAGCTTCAAGAAAAAGAAGAATAGCAACAGGGTCTGGTAGACAGGTTCACGAGGTCAACAGGCTCTTAAAACAATTTGAGCAAACTAAAAAACTTATGAAACAAGCTCAAAAACCAGGTTTTGCAAATAAAATTAAAAGTTTATTAGGCGGAAACCAAATGCCAACGATTGAATAAATACAGAAGGGAGAAATCATGGCGACAAAAATAAGACTAGCAAGAGGAGGTTCAAAAAAAAGACCTTTCTATAGAATTGTGGTTGCAGATGAGAGAGCACCAAGAGACGGTAACTTCATTGAAAAAATTGGCAACTTCAATCCAATGGTTCCCAAGGATCACAAGGAAAGAGTAATGCTTAGCAAAGAAAGAGCTGAACATTGGCTTAAGGTTGGAGCGCTGCCAACAGAAAGAGTTCAAAAAATTCTCTCTGAATTAGGAATGATGGAAGCTCCAAAAATAACTGAGAAAACAAAAAAGCATTTACCAAAGGCAAAGGCTCAAGAAAGAGTTAAAGCGAAAGAAGAAGCAGCATCAAAAGCTGCTGAAGATGCAAAAGCTACTGAAGAAGCAGCTAAAGCAGAGGATGAAAAACCTACTGAGGAGGTAGCTACCACAGAAGAGCAACCGCCTGTTGAAGAAGCAGCAGCTGAAAAACCAGCTGAAGAGGTAAAGACAGAGGAGACTTCTGAGCCGGAGGAAAAGAAAGAAGAAGCTCCTGCAAAAGAAGAGCCTAAAGAGGAAGAGGGTTCAACTGAGGTTTCAGAGGATAAACCCGAAACTAAAGAGTAATTACTTGTGACTCCCTTTGAGAAGCGTTTCATACAAGTTGGTGTAATTGGCAGACCTAAAGGAACTAAGGGCCTGCTAAGGTTTCACAGTTATTTAAATGATGATCGTGATGTAAATCAATTTAAAAAATTTTATTTAGATAATGAAAAAACTGTTAACTTAAAACTAGTATCTTTTGATAAAAAAAGCCCACTTATAACAATCGACGAAATAAATAATAGAACAGACATTGAAAAGTTTGTTAATAAAAAAATTTTTTTAAAAAAAGAACAACTATCACCAGTAAAAGGAAATGAATATTATTTCCACGATTTAGAGGGCCTTGAGGTATTTGATAATAAAGACCAGAGAGTTGGAGAAGTTGCTTCAGTTGTAAATTTCGGTGCAGGGGATTTATTGGAAATATATTTTATTAAAAGTAAAAAAAAGGAATTTTTCAGATTTACTGAACAAAACTTTCCATTTGTAAATATTAAAGAAAAAAAAATTATAATTAAAAATTAATGTTTAAATTCAATATCCTTACTTTATTTCCAGAAGTTTTTCCTGGAATTTTACAACATGGCTTGTTGGGTAAAGCTCTGTCAAAAAATCATTTCGAAATTAATACTATCAACATAAGAGATTACAGTGATTTATCTGCGAACTCTGTTGATGATAAACCATTTAGTGGTGGCGCAGGTATGGTATTAAGACCTGATATAATTTCAAAATCTATCGAAGCAAACTTTAATAAAAATGAATTAGATAGCTGTGTTAAAATATGTTTTTCTGCCAAAGGTAAAAAACTCACTCAAAAAAAATTAACTAATTATAATTTAAATAAAGATTTTATTTTACTAAATGGTAGATATGAGGGCATTGACCAAAGGGTAATTGATTATTATGAATTTCAAGAAATTTCTGTGAGTGATGTCATATTAAACGGAGGAGAGATAGCATCATTATTATTTATTGAGTCGTTAATGAGACTCCAACCTGGTGTTCTTGGAAATAATGATACCCACACTATTGAGTCATTTCAAAATGAACTAGTTGAACATGATCAATTCACTAGACCAAACCCATGGATAACCCCTGATCATTCAGAAATAGAAGTACCTTCTATACTCGTGAGTGGTAAACATGCCGATATAGATCTTTGGAAACACCAAAATTCGTTGAAAAATACTGAAAAAAATAGACCAGATTTATTTAAAAACTATTTAAAAAAAAACAAAAATGAGTAGAATATGCCGCTCTGATACCACCCATATATTAATATTGGATGGAGCACACAATGAATGAAATTATTAAAAATTACGAACAATCACAAATTCAGCAGATTTTAAAAAGTTCAAAGGTTTCAGACTTCGCGCCAGGTGACACTGTCAAAGTTAACGTTAAGATTAAAGAGGGAAATAAAGAGAGAGTGCAAGCATTTCAAGGTGTCTGTATTGGTAAAAAAAATAACGGTCTAAATTCTTCATTTACTGTTAGAAAAATTTCTAGTGGTGAAGGTGTTGAAAGGGTTTTTCCATTATACAGTAATGTTATCGACTCAATCGAACGTGTAAAAGTTGGTGATGTAAGAAGAGCTAAATTATATTATCTAAGAGGTTTGTCTGGTAAAAAAGCAAGAATTGCTGAAAGAACTGACGGTCGATCATATGATGATAACCAATTTGTATCCACAATCGAAGATGCTGAAGAAATTTCAGAGGTTAGTACTGAAGAAAATAAATCAGATACATCTGTAACTGACGAAACACCAAAGGAAGAAGCTAAAGAGACCAAAACAGAGGAAACTTCATCTAAAGAAGCCCCTAAGTCTGAAGACAACTCTAAAGAAGAAATTAAATCAGAGGAATCATCACCACAAGATAAACCCAAAGTTGAAGATGAGCCAAAAGAGGAAAAGCCTGTAGAGAAAAAAATAGAAGAGGCAGAAACTAAAAGCTAAAAGTATTATCTTGAGCAACCAAGGCCCAAAAACACTTTTTGATAAAATCTGGTCTGAGCATCTTGTCGGTCAAAGAAAAGATGGGACTAATCTTTTATATATTGATCGTCATTTAGTTCATGAAGTAACTAGCCCTCAAGCTTTCGAAGGATTAAAACTATCCAATCGTCCCGTTCATAGACCAGAGGCTACGATAGCTGTCGCAGACCATAATGTTCCTACTATAAATAGACAAAATATTGAAGACCCACAAAGTAAAATTCAAGTCGAAACTTTAGCAAAAAACACTAAAGAGCATGGAATTCAATATTTTGATTTAATGGACCAAAGACAAGGTATTGTTCACATCATTGGTCCTGAGCAGGGAATTACCCAACCGGGCATGACAATTGTCTGTGGCGACAGTCACACGTCTACCCATGGAGCTTTCGGAGCTCTCGCTTTTGGTATCGGAACAAGTGAAGTTGAGCATGTTCTGGCTACGCAAACAATTGTTCAAAATCCTGCAAAAAATATGAGAATTTCGGTAAATGGTGAACTTCCCTTTGGAGTAAATTCTAAAGATTTAATCTTGTACATAATTGGAAAAATTGGAACAGCTGGGGGAACTGGTCATGTAATTGAGTATGCTGGTTCATCTATCATGGGCCTTTCTATGGAAGGCAGAATGACTATTTGTAATATGAGCATTGAAGCTGGTGCTCGCGCTGGATTAATTAGCCCAGATCAAACAACTTTTAATTATATAAAAGGTAGACCTTATGCCCCTGGAACTGAACACTGGGATCAAGCAGTAGAATACTGGTCATCCCTTCCCTCAGATAATGATGCAAATTACGATCATGAAATAGTTATAGATAGTTCAGAAATTGACCCAATGGTGACATGGGGAACTAGCCCTGAGGATGTTGTGTCAGTTAAAGGCACGGTGCCAAATCCAAGTAGTGCTAAAACAGAAAATAAAAAGAAAAGTATTGAAAGATCACTTGAGTATATGGGTCTTAAGCCCGGAACAAAAATTACAGACATAAAATTAGATAAAATATTTATTGGTTCTTGCACAAATGGTCGAATTGAGGATTTAAGAAAAGTTGCATCTATTGTTAAGGACAAAAAGATTGCTTCACACGTTCAAGCAATGATAGTACCAGGATCAGGCTTAGTTAAAAAACAAGCAGAAGAAGAAGGAATTGATATAATTTTAAAAGATGCTGGCTTCGAATGGAGAGAGGCTGGATGTTCAATGTGCCTTGGTATGAATCCCGATCAATTAAAACCAGGTGAAAGGTGCGCATCAACTTCTAATAGAAATTTTGAAGGTAGACAAGGCCGAGGTGGTAGAACTCATTTAATGAGTCCTGAGCTTGCTGCGGCATCTGCCATTACTGGAAACATTTCAGATATAAGAGACTTTACATAAAATGGATAAGTTTCATTCTTTAAAAGGTATCGCAGCTCCTTTACCAATTGTTAATATCGATACTGATATGATCATCCCAAAGCAATTTCTCAAAACAATTAAAAGAACTGGTCTTGGTGTAAGTTTGTTTTATGAGATGAGATATGACAACGATGGAAACCTCATCAAAGATTTTGTTTTGAATACATCTCCTTTTGATCAGTCAAAAATTTTGGTTGCTGGTGATAATTTTGGATGTGGATCAAGTAGAGAACACGCCCCTTGGTCTCTTAAAGATTTTGGAATAAGAAGCGTAATTTCAACAAGTTTTGCAGATATTTTCTATAATAATTGCTTTCAAAATGGAATTTTACCGATAGTTGTCAGCCCTGAAAACCTTGATCAGTTAATGACAGCTGCTAAAAATCAAATTGAGTTCACCATAGACCTTCCGGAGCAAATCATTAAAGCTGGCAATCATTCAATCAATTTTGAAATTGAAGAATTCAGAAAAGAAAGACTTTTGCAGGGATTAGACGATATAGGCATTACCCTTGGCTACCAAGACAAAATTAATGCATACGAAGAGGATAAAAAAATTAAAAAACCTTGGTTATTTAAAGATAATTAAATGAGTTCTAAAATTTTAGTTTTGCCAGGAGACGGCATAGGTGTGGAAGTTGCAGATCAAGCAATTAGAGTAATTGAAAAATTAAATGAGCAAGGCCTTAATGCTAGCTATGAAAAAGATTTAGTTGGAGGCGCTTCATATGATGTTAATGGCGAACCTTTAACTAACTCTGTTTTAGAGAAAGCAAAAAATTCAGATGCTGTATTATTGGGAGCAGTTGGTGGATCAAAGTGGGATGACGTTGAAAGATCAAAAAGACCAGAAGCTGGACTTTTAGGTTTGAGGAAAGAATTAGAACTTTTTGCAAATCTGAGACCTGCATTAGTTTTTGATGCTCTTGTTTCAGCTTCAACTTTAAAAAATGAAGTGGTAAACAATTTAGATATTATGATTGTAAGAGAATTGACTGGTGGAGTATATTTTGGTCAACCTCGAGGAATTGAAGACACACCAAATGGTAAGAAAGCGATCGACACACAAATTTATTACGATTACGAAATAGATAGAATTGCCAGAGTTGCTTTTGATTTAGCCAGAAAAAGAAATAATAAAGTAACATCTGTTGAGAAGGCTAATGTTATGGAAACAGGTGTGCTCTGGAGAGAGATTGTGAAAGAAACTCATAAAGATTTTTCAGATATTACACTAGAAAATATGTTAGCAGATAATTGTGCCATGCAACTTGTCAGAAACCCAAAACAATTTGATGTAATAGTTACAGATAACCTCTTTGGAGATCTGCTGAGTGATTGTGCTGCTATGCTCACTGGTTCGCTTGGAATGTTACCATCGGCATCATTAGGAGAAGAAAAAAATGGCAAAAGACATGGTCTTTTTGAGCCCGTTCATGGAAGCGCTCCTGATATTGCAGGTCAAGATAAAGCAAATCCAATCGCTACTATTTTAAGTTTGTCTATGATGCTAAAATATAATCTCAATAAACCAGAGTTATCTAACAAAGTAGAAAGTGCTGTCCAAAAAATTCTCTCTGAGGGTTACAGAACTGGAGACATTTACACAAATGAAGACCAAACTCTTGTTTCCTGTTCTAAAATGGGCGATTTAATAATTGAGAGAATTTAAGTTGGCCTCTTCTAAAAAACCTAAAATTGCTGTTGTCGGAGCAACTGGAAATGTCGGTAGAGAGGTTTTAGATATTATTGATGAAAAAGAAATTCAATATTCTGATTTAATCGCTTTAGCTTCTTCTCGTTCTAAAGGAAGCACAATTGATTACGGAGAAAACAAGTCTGTTGTAGTAGCAGACTTAGCTGAATATGATTTTTCTGATACTGACATAGCTATTTTTTCACCAGGTGCGAAAGTTTCAAGTGAGTTTGCTCCTAAAGCTGCTAAGCAAGGTTGTATAGTAATTGACAATACCTCTCATTTTCGAACAGATCCAGATGTCCCATTAGTAGTCGCTGAGGTTAATCCTGAGGCGCTAAAAGACTTTAGAAAAAAAAATATCATTTCTAATCCTAATTGTTCAACTATGGGGATGCTAGTTGCGGTTAAACCTTTGCATGATCATTTCAAAGTTAAAAGAATTGTTGTTTCAACTTATCAATCAGTATCTGGTGCAGGTAAAGAAGCTGCAGATGAATTATTTAATCAAACTAAATCAATCTATGCAAATGAAGCAGTAGTGAAAGAAAAATTTACTAAACAAATTGCTTTTAATGTTATCCCACATATAGATGTTTTCTTAGAGGACGGTCAAACTAAAGAAGAGTGGAAAATGTTCAATGAAACAAAAAAAATTCTTGATCAAAACATTGAACTTACTGCAACTTGTGTTCGAGTACCAGTATTTATATCTCATTCACTAGCTGTAAATATCGAGTTTGAAAAGCCTTATGATGAGGACCAAATAAGAGAAATTTTTAAGAAATCCCCTGGTCTGAAAATGATTGATTACCGTGCTGATGAGGGGTACGTAACTCCGATTGAATCTGCAGGTTTAGACCCTGTTTACGTTAGCAGAATTAGAAGAGACCCTACTATTCCAAATGGTCTTAATTTTTGGTGCGTGTCTGACAATTTAAGAAAGGGAGCTGCTTTAAACACCGTGCAAATAGCAGAAATCTTGATCAAAGATTATTTAAGCTCTTAGCTTTAAATCTTTTTTTTCTTTTTTTAGAACGTATTTTATTTTTTAGTAAAATATCATAAATATCATTTGTAACATTTTCTAGTATTTCTCTTGTTGTATTTTTTTTATAGATATAGTGAGCATATAAAGCTGTAGATTGGTCGCCAGCACCATGAAATCTTTCTTTAAAATTTATGTAAGGTGTTTCTATGACAAAAATTTCTCTTTTATTACAAATAATATTTAATATTTTTTTATTTTTTGGAATGCTTCTTATTAATACTTGACTATTAAACTTCCTCGTAAACGATTTGAGGTCAGTTATGATCTCGCTAATACTATAGTTTTTTACATCTTTATTATTTAAGTATGACCACTCAAAAAAATTTGCTGATATATATTTAACTTTTGTTATTACTTTTTTAAAAAAATTAGCAACGTCTTTTTCTACATATAGACCTATTCCTATATCTCCCATTACAGGGTCCAAAACAATTCTATTTTGCACATTAATAATTTTACCAATCGATTTTGAAATCTTTGAGTTGGGTGTGTAGCCAATAATTGTTAAATCATTTAAGCTTAATTTATATGTTTTCCTGACTTTATTAAAAATTACCCATGGATTTAAACTGTTGTTATTGATTTGAAGGGTGCCCTTTACAGCTTTATGAGATGTTAAAATTACAGTCGGTATCTCATAAATGTTATACCCTTTGTCACTCAAGATTGATCGAGCGGCATGATTTCCAACTTTATCATTTAAGACAGTAGACTGAATACTAACTATATTCCTCATATTTTTGTATCTATTTCTTCAAAGGTTGTCATTGTTTCCACAATAATATAAAAAATACGCATTAAGAATTTTAATTAAAGGAAATAAATATGACTTTTGAATTACCAAGCTTACCTTATGCAAATGATGCTTTAGCTCCATATATGTCATCAGAAACTCTTGATTTCCATCATGGCAAACATCATCAAACATATGTAACAAATTTAAATAATCTTGTTAAAGACACCGATATGCAAGACTCTTCTCTTGAGGAAATAGTTGTAAAATCAAGTAAAGACTCATCAATGGCAGGAATTTTTAATAATGCAGGTCAACATTGGAACCATATTTTATTTTGGCAATGTATGAAACCCAATGGTGGAGGCTCTATGCCATCCGAACTGGAGAGTAGAATTACATCAGACCTAGGAGGGATTGATCAATTCAAAGAAGCTTTTATTCAGGCAGGAACAACTCAATTTGGTTCTGGATGGGCTTGGCTTGCCATCGATAATGGTAAACTAGTGGTCACTAAGTCACCTAATGCTTCTAACCCTCTAGTTGATGGAATGAAGCCGATACTAGGTTGTGACGTATGGGAACACTCTTATTATATAGATTATAGAAACAAACGACCTGATTATTTAAAAGCATTTTTAGATAGTTTAGTAAACTGGGAATTTGTTGCATCTCAATTAGATTAAATATTAGGGCTGCTTATAAAAAGCAGCCCATTTTTTTTATTTAAGCTGATAAAAGTTTAGAATTCGTATTAACTTTTATTTTTCTTGGTTTTTGGTGTTCAGGTATTTCTCTTTCAAGATTTATACTTAACAGACCATTTTTTAAATCAGCCTCTATAACTTTTACAGTATCAGCTAACTCAAACTTTCTCTCAAAATTTCTGTTGGCAATTCCTCGATAAAGATATTCTGATTTATTCATAGTTTTATCTTCACCCATTTCACCCTTAACAGTCAAAAGATTACCCTCTTGGGATATATCTATTTGGTCCTCACCAAAACCGGCGATAGCCATGGTAATTTGGTAAATATTTTTATCATGTTTGACGATATTATAAGGTGGATAAGAAGCACCTTTATTGTTCGTAGAAAAGACGGTATCAAAAAGTTTATCAAACTCATCGAAACCAACTGATGATCTCCATAGAGGAGATAAGTCAAATGTAGTCATAATTAACCTCCTTAAGCGTTAATTGTTAATTGCAGTTTTTAAACCTGCGTTAATAAGGAAATTCCATATGGCAATTTCTCTTACTATTAATTTGGGATTTCAATTTTGAATTTCAAGACTTTCAAATTGACTGTTGGATCATTTTTTTAGATGATAGGTTCCTTTAATGTATTCAATTGTTGCAAATAAGCCCGGTGATACAAGCGTTCTTCAAAGGAAAAGTATTGAGCTCACTGAACTTAAATCGAATGAAATTTTGATTAAAAATAGAGCAATTGGAGTAAATTTTATCGATATTTATTTTAGAGCAGGATTATATCCTTGGCCTGTTGACAAAGATCTTGTTTTAGGCTCCGAAGGTGCAGGCGAGGTTGAAGCTATAGGCCCTAATGTTACAAAGTTTAAAATAGGGGATCGCGTAGCATATGCGCAACCTAATAATGCATACGCAACACATAGAATGATATCAGAGGATCTCGTAGTTTCTATCCCAGATAGCATATCTTTCGATCAAGCAGCCGCATCAATTCTTAAAGGACTAACAGTAAAGTATCTTGTTTGTGATAGTTATAACTTACAAAGTAATCATGAGGTATTATTTCATGCTGCGGCTGGAGGCGTAGGATTGATCGCAGGCCAATGGATAAAAGACATTGGTGCAAAATTAATAGGCACAGCTGGTAATTCAGATAAATGTGAGTTAGCAAAACAAAGAGGCTTTGACGAGGTTATAAACTACTCTGAAAAAAATTTTTTAGATGAAGTATTAAAAATCACAAATAACAAAGGCCTTGACGTGGTTTATGACAGTGTTGGTAAAGATACAATGTTTCAATCATTTAAATGTTTAAAAAAACATGGGATGTTAGTTAGCTTTGGTCAATCATCTGGACCATATAAAGACATTCAAATGACAGATCTAGCATTTGGTTCTTTTTATTTAACTCGACCTACACTATTCCATTTTTACGCTAATAGAGAGTGGCTTGAAATTGCAAGCCATAAATTATTTGAGATGATTGTAAAAGATAAAATTAAATTGGATAAAATTACAAAATATGATCTTGATAATGTTGCTGACGCTCACACAGATATGGAAAATAGAAAGACTTCGGGATCTATTGTCCTAAAGATTTAACTTCACTAAATACTTCTTTAAGAGTTTTCTCTAGAGTATCAAATATTATACCCATCTCCTCCTCCGATGTAATAAAAGGGGGACATAACACAATTGATGGTCCAAGAGGTCTACATATCAAACCATTTTCAATACACTTATTAGCAACACGCTCGCCAATGGATATAGAACCATCGAAGGGTAGTTTATTTTTTTTATCTTGAACCATCTCTAAAGCACCCATAAGTCCAATGCCGCGAGACTCTCCTATAAACTCTAAATCTTCAAAGTTCTTTAAACCACCCATAAAAATTGGCTCAAGGTGTCTAACATTTTCAATCATTTTCTCATTAATGATAATATCAATTGCTTCTAGTGCTAGGGCACAACCTACAGGGTGTCCACCGGCTGTGAATCCATGAAAAAATTCCTCTGCCTCATAAGAAGCCTCCATCATTTCTTTTGTCATTTTTTCTCCCAAAATAACTGCACCAAGTGGAAAGAAACCTGATGTGATACATTTAGAGGCAATAATAATATCGGGATCAATATTGTATGTTTGAGATCCCCATAAGTTACCAGTTCTACCAAAACCACAAATTACCTCATCAGCAATAAATGGAATATTGTATTTTTTTAAAATTTTTTGAACTATCTCAAAATATCCCTTTGAAGGAGGTATCACACCACCTGCCCCCATAACAGGTTCTGCAAAAAAACCTGCAATGGTATCAGGCCCCTCTCTTAAAATTAAATTTTCTAAATCCTCACCCATTCTTTTGGTAAACATTTCCTCATTCTCTTTTTCTAAGCCATATTTCCAATAATGAGGACAAGCTGAATGTAAAAAACCATCTAAGGGTAATCCAAATTCACTATTGTATGGTTTTCCTGTCATCGAAGCAGAAACAGCCGTTACACCATGATATGAATTTATTCGAGTAATTATTTTCCTTCGATTGGGATGCCCTTTTCTTTTATTAATAAACCATAATAATTTTACAGTAGTGTCATTAGCTTCAGATCCTGAGTTTGTAAAAAAAACTTTACCATCCGTGAAAGGAGATATTTCAATTAATTTATCTGCAAGTTCTACAGCTGGTTCAGATATTCTTCCAAAAAAAGCGTGGTAACCAGAAAATTTTTCATATTGTTTTTTTGCTGTTTCAACCATTCTGGGATGATCGAAACCAACCACAGAATTCCATAATCCTGAATTGGCATCTAAATATTTTTTTCCATCTTGATCGTAGACATATATTCCCTTCGCTTGGTTTAAAACAATAGGACCAAGTACATTTAAATTTTTAAGATCGGTAAAACCATGCAAAACTTTATCTGTATTAATCATTTAATCTACAACCTCATATAAACTTTCTAAAATTGGAATATTTCTAAATGGAATATCCACTAATCCTGTATCAGCAAGAAAATATCCAATAAAAAAGAAGAGTATCATGAAAATTAACTTCAACATCTTTAAAAAAGATAATATAGAAATCAAAAAAGGGTTAGAACAATTTGTCCTAACCCTTTAAGAAAGAAGTGGCCCACTAAGAAAAAAGCCGCTTCTATAAGGCTGTAAAAAGAGATTAATCTCTTATTTTTGATTATAATTAGGGGTAAAAATAACATCAAGAAAATTGAAATAACCACAATATATAGAATAAATTAGATCTATATGCTACTAAACTTAGTTAAATCAGAAAATGAGTATCTTTAGATTCCTAGATAATATTCCGACTGTTTTTTTCACAATTATTTGGATTGGATTACTCAGTGCAATAACTTTAGGTGCACCATATATTTCTATTGAAGACATAAAAATTCTTATCACAATTAAAGATGATGAATTAGTTTCAAATTTTTCAGAGTTTTTCAATCCACATTTGATATTTCTAAATATCGCATCAAAGCTCACAAATTTTTTTGGTTTTAACAATTACTTTCTATTTAGACTACCAAATTTTATATACTTAGGATTATTAATTTTTGTTTCATATAAAATTATTAAATTAAAATTTTATGACCTCAATTATTTAATGCCTCTTACAGCAGTGATGTTAAGTGGCACAATTTTAATTTCAATGACAACCATTGATGGTTCTCTTATTTCAGGCTTGGTGATTTTATTAATTTTCTATTATTTATTAAAAATTTTCGATGATGAAAATTTTTATAATGTATTTTTTTTTATATTATTTAGTTTAATTGCATTAATTCTCAATAATTTCTATTTTGTTATATTAATAACTTTTTTGATATTCATAAAATTATTTAATTTAAAGCTAGAGAAAAAAAAACGTCTTAACTTAATTTCTTATCTAAGTTTTATTTATATATCTTTTTTAGTTTTTCTGATTGCTCAGGGTATTAATAAAACGGATTACTATTCCATACTTAATTTCGATCCAAATATTTTATTAAAGAAAATTTCAAAGAGTGTTATTTTTTTACTACCTTTATTAAGTTTGCTAATTATTTCTATTTTTTATAATGGCATAAAAAGAATTAACTGGAATAAGGAATTGATAATATTCCTTTTTTCAATAATTCTTTGTTGGTTTATATTTATTTTTTCTAATAAATTAAATATCTCAATTTTAATCTTTTTATTACCAATAATGTCTATTTATATTTTTAGAACACTAGAATTCGTTGAATTAAAATGGTCGAAAATAGTTTTAGTAACCCTTTTTTTTATACCAGCAAGCATAATTTATTTTGATACCTCCCTTTATCACAGTACTTCAGAGATTCCGCAGATGAATTATATTTTTTATTTAATGATAATTTTAGTATCATTAATTAATCCAGTTTTTTCTCTCCAAGAAAAATCTTTAACTACAGTATATAAAACTATCTCATTTTCTCTGATTTTAGTTGTATTTTTCACTTCAGTCTTTTTTTATTCACAATATAAGAATAAAACATTGAGTCCTGTTATCTATGATACTTTAAAAAATGATTTAAATTGTGATATAAAAAAATCCGAATTTATATTGGAAGAAAATTATCCACTAGATTTAATGTTGTTTTTTAGTGACAAAGTGAAACCAGACTATTTTTCAGATTGCCAAATAGAATTAAAGTTTAGTTCCCTTGATACAATGCCAATAGAAGATAGTGACTCAATAAATAAAACCATACTCGATACGACAACAAAATCATTCATTAATATCAATTTTAATAAATTATGACTTTCCTCAATCAGTTAAACTCACAAGAAAAAAGAATAAGTATTTATTTGTTAATTGGTGCTTTTTTTTTCTTGTTATTTGATTACTCAGTAGCATCATTTTTTTACAGTATTAATCATCAAACAAAGTCTCTTTTTGGAACACTTACTCACTTTGGTGACTCTTTATATTTTTTTGTACCTACTATTTTAATCTGGGGGTTTATAAAAATTATTAAAAGTAAAAATCAGATTATGGAAACTGTAAGTGACATTAGTCTATTTATTTTTTTAAATATCTTATTAAGTGGCATAGTTACACAAATATTAAAACATATAATTGGAAGACCACGGCCAATTTTATATAATAGCTTTGAATTAAAATCGTTAGATATAATACAATTTGACTCCAAATGGCATTCATTCCCTTCAGGTCATACTGCAACTATTTTTGCTTTTATCTTTTGTATGATATTTCTCTTTCCAAAAATTAAAAATGCATTGATAACCATTGCAATTATTATTGCTTCCACGAGAGTCATAGTTGGTGCTCACTTTATTAGTGATATCTTTGGTGGCACACTTGTTGCATATCTTTCAACAATATTTATTTCAAAAAAACTAGAAGATAAAAAAAAGCTATTTACATCAGAAAATGACAAATTAATCCCAAACAATAACCTTGAAATAATTTCAAGTAACATTGCCAATTTTTATCAAAATATTTTCTCTCTTTACTTGAATTTTAATTTTTACTTTAAAACTCTTACCATAACTCTCCTACTCTCTATAGTATTTTTCATATTTCCCTCATTAGACATAACTGTTAGTGGCCTATTTTTTGGACAGGACGGTAAATTTATTGCTTCAGAGTCTGACTGGTTTATATATTTTGTCCGTAAAATGCTTTTACCTCTCATGGCTTTATTAGTTTTTTTTGTCCCCATAGCTGCTGTTTTCAAACAAATTTATTACAAAGAAAAAATTTTAAACATTGCAGTCAGAGAGTGGGTTTACTTGTTTTCTTGTCTTATTATTGGAACAGGTATTGTTGTAAACTCTATTTTTAAAAATTTTTGGGGCCGTGCAAGGCCTAATGACACCATTCAATTTGGGGGAGAAGAGCCATTTACCATTCCATGGCTAAATGTTGATTATTGTAGCACCAATTGTAGTTTCGTTTCAGGTGACGTGTCTTTTTTTACGTTATCTTTGGCTTTACTAATTATATTCAATAAAACTTCATGGAACACATTTGCATATGCTTCAATTCTTTTAATCTCATTACTTAGAATTATGGAAGGTGATCATTTTTTGAGTGATACGATTATGAGTTTTATAATCACATATGTAATAATTAAGGGGCTCAATGATATTTTTAAGAATTTTCCAGAGGATTTAAATTTAAATCGATTAAAAAAACCCTCTTGGCTATCTCGAAAAAATTCTAATTAAAATTCATAATAATTTTATATCCATAGGTTTATATGTTATTTTATATTATGAGATATTTTTTTAGTCTATTCGTAGTTATTTTATTTTACCCATTTTTATTATTCGCAGAGGATTTAATTCCCGAAAAATTCCATGGTACATGGAGCAATGATTGTTCAAAAGAACAAGATGTTTTTATTATTACTGAAAGTAGCTACTTCAATCTCTATGAAAGTCAGGATGAAATAGACGAGTATGCGTATTTCTATCTTCAGTTTTCTGACTCAAAGACATATAAAGATTGGATTTATCTGGATGGAGAAATATTTGAATTTAAAAATGTTTTTATGAAACTGAATGATGATATTTTAGAGGTTGTATTCGAAGAGCAAGATAATCTTGAAGGATCCTATGATTTTTTAAATAATACAAATAACACTTTTACATATGCTAAATGCGATAACACGCCTGCTAGCTTAACTCTATTATTTGGAGAGGTTTTATCGTATATGAATTCAAAGGCATCTTTATCTTGCTCAAATTTTTCCGAGAATAAGGGAGAGTGCTTTGAGGATGTTTTTAGTTTTTTAGATGTCTCTGGAAACAAAGCACTTTCAAATGCTGAGATTAATAGGGCTTCTAAACTTTTAGTTTTTTTTACTACAATAAATGGTCAAGAAATTGATGATGCAGGAATGTTTGGAATAATTTCTAGTTACGCTATTTCCCCGTTGCTCACTAAAGTTATTTTAAATAATTTTGATTTTGATAATAGCGCAGATCTCACATTAGAGGAAATACTTCAAGATAGAGAGGGTTTATTTGATTTAGATTTTGATGAAAATGATCAAATAGAAATTGATAATCAAAAAATTAACGAGCAAATTAGAAATTTCATTAATAAGCTTCAAGGTTTAGGGGGTTTTTTATAAATTAGATTGGCGGTTCCGCAAGGATTCGAACCCTGACTAAATGATCCGAAGTCATTTGTGCTATCCGTTACACCACGGAACCATAATGAACATTGTACCTTTTTAACATTAATTTTCTAAAAAAAACAATCGTACGATAATAACCATTGATTCAAATGAGTGTTGAAAAAAATTTTTAATTCTTTGTATTTTTTATCATTCGTATTATTACAACAGAAAATACTATTTTTAGAAATAGTTATTTTTTTATAAAAAAACTAATAAAATAAAATTAATATTACTAAAAAATTAAGTTTTATTTATAAAGTTTTAAAAGTTTTGAAAAAATATTTAAAAATAGAAAATTTATCAACAACACAAATTAACGAAATAAATAATTTTAATAATAATAAAAAAATCAAATATGAAAAATTATCAAAATGTGAAATCTGTGGGTCGAGTAAACTAAATATTCTTTTTATCAATGATCGTTATGGAATAAATCAGAAAACATCCATTTGTAATAATTGTGGTTTTATTTTTTCTAATCCAAGAATGACAAAATTATCTGCTGAAATTTTTTATAACTCCGACACCTATAGACTTATTTACAATGATAATAATGAAAATATTGATAGAAAAAAATTATTAGAAAACGTAATTAAGGAATTAGAGAATTATAAATCCCCAAATCCTAAAACACCTAATTTTGATAGTTATTATTCTAACTTATATTTTGATTTTATTAATTTTGAGATTAAAGATTTTGAAACCGTATTAGATATCGGGTGTGGTAAAGGAAAAAAATTAATTGACTTTAATTCTCTTGGAAAAAAAACATATGGTATTGAACCCTCTAAGGTATACCATAATGCACACAAGCGTCTTGGTTTAAATACTAAATTGGGTTTTATCAATGATGTCAAAGAAAAATATGATCTTGTAATATTATCACATGTTCTTGAGCATTTAAATGATTTAGAAAAAAACATAGTTCATTTACATAATATTACAAATAAATACCTTTTTATTGAAGTTCCAGGCAACGTAAATAAATTACAAAGTATCCAAAATGCACATAATTATTATTTTAGTATTAATTCACTCAATTATTTTTTCTTAAATAATAAATTTAATTTAATTAAAATTGAATATGCTAAAGATAATAATTTCCTTTTTGCCCTTTATGAGAAAACAGAAACAAAATCTCATTTTACGTTTGATAAAGTTTCAGAATTGAGAATTGCTAAAAAAATTATAAGAAATTATTTAATTAAATATTTTATCATTAAGTCATTAAGTCTAATAGGAATAAAGAATATCACAAAAAAATTTATTAAATTTATGAAAAAATAATTCTCAAAATTTAAAAAAACACACTATTTCTTTGGTTTTTTGAGAAATACTTTATTTATTACAACTTCCAAAGTCATTTGTGCTATCCGTTACACCACTGAACCTTTAGTTGATATTATTTACTTTTTTTCCAATTAATACAATTTTTCAAATACCATCCGACTAATTTCCGACAATTATGATAATTTAACTATATGAAAACCCTCCTAGCTCTGTTGTTGTTAATCCCTAGTTTAAGTATGGCAGAGATTTTTAAAGGAACACTCGTAGATGCTCATAGTCAAAAAGGCTCTTTAATTTCTGCCGAGCTATTATCAAAAAAAATAAATGAAGTAGATGTTGACTATACATTATTATCATTTAGACAATCGCCATCAAAAATCAAACAAGATTTAAAAATTATACAGAATTCAACTAATGATAAAGTAAGATATTTGATTCCTACAAAATTATTCAAATTCACACAAAAAAGTTCAGACCCTAAATTAGTGATTAATGAATTAAATAAATTTGTTACTAATATGAAAAAAAGTAAAATTGACTATGTAGGTTTTGGTGAAATTATAGTTCAACATGCACCTCATAATCATAAAAAACTAAAATATGAAGGCATAAATTTAGATTTGTCATCAAAAAGAATCACAGGTGCAATTGACATCGTTCTTGGTGATAAAAAACCTGTAATTTTGCATGTCGAATTAAATGATTATGAAGATGACTCAAAAAAAATATTAAATCAATTAATTGATTTGGCTAAAAGAAATCCTAATGAGAATTTTTTACTAATGCATATGGCACAAATTGAATTTGACGAGGCAGCGTTAATCATTAAGCATACAAAAAATATTCATTTTATTACATCACATGCTGATAATGAAACATTTATGAGAATGAAAAATAAAGAAAAAGGGCATTCTCAGAGTGGATGGATAAATATGTTTGATGAGTATAACAATCTGAAAAAAAACTGGATAGAATTAATGAATGAAAATCCTAGGAGATTTGTTTTGGCTTTAGATAATGTTTTTGATGGACATTGGCTAAGAGGATACGCGACTAGGGTTTTTATTTGGAGAAAAGCACTTTCTTCTTTGGACAAACAAGCTGCTTTACTTATTGCATGCGGAAATGCAAATGATTACTTTAAACTCGATATTAAATGTTTAGAAAAGAGGTCTTAGTTTTTGGTTATCACAAACAAAATTTTCTCCGAAATATTATCTGACTTAGGGTACTCGTGTGACTCTTTAACAGACAAAGATAATCAAGTAATAAAACCTAAATTTATCGAGTATCGAGATTGATAAAGCTCGCTCTATTGTTATTAATGCCCTTTTTTAGTTATAGTAATGAAAACGTCATTACAAAAATTGAAGTAGATGATTTTTGGAAGCAATTAAAGGAAATTAGAGAAACAAAGTATGGCATTGATGAAGTATGGCAGAAAAATATTGATTATTGTAGTGATTGGTCAGAGAGAGTCGCATTATCAAAAGATGAGGGGTTTATTATGTCGAATTTAGTAGCATACACTAATACATGCATGGAAACTCTGAGTAAAATGGATGAGATGATTGATATCGAGAATAATTAAGTTTTTTTATTATTGATATGATAAACTTTTATTTTCTTTAAACTAAAATTCATGAATACCTTATCATCCTCCATTTTCTATATATTGACGGGTTGGACTTGTGCAATAAATATATACAAATTTTTTTATCAAAAAAAATTGAGAGATTTTTCTCATAGCATTTATCAACAAAATGAAAGTCAACTCAATGATATGAAATCACATTTTAAAAAGGCAGATAAATTAGGGAAGATTTTTTTAACACTTTGGTGTTTATCTGCAGTCTGGTTTTTCTATAATTTAAATGCCTAAGTAATAAAGAAATGATTAACCCAACATTTGATAAAAAAGAACATTTAAAGTGGGAGTATAGAATTTACACTCAATATTTAGATGATGAAGAATTAAAATCGGAAAATGACTGGCTTAACAAAGGTGGAAAAGAAGGGTGGGAGTTGGTGAATGTGATTAAAGATAAATCTGATACCTCTGCAAAAAATAAAATGATTTATTATTTTAAAAGAAGAAAAATCTCATAAAGTTTATTTTCTAAAAATGGAAATAATTGAGATAGAAAATTCAAAATATGTCTACGCTAGAAATTTTTTTGGTAAATACTATATTCCCTATGATTTAATTCACCGCCCCTGTCCACAAATTATTTTAAAAGGAGGTGTATGGGAATTAGACACTCTTAAATTTATTGAAAGTGAGTATAAAGGTGGAGACATAATTCACGCAGGGACTTTCTTTGGAGATTTCCTTCCTTTCTTATCAAAGATTAGTAAAAACTATAATGTATACGCTTTTGAGCCTGTGCTAGAAAATTATAAATGTTCAAAATTAAATTTGAAACTGAACAATATCAAAAATGTACAACTTTTTAATAAAACCATTAGTAGCACTAATGAAAAATTTTTCATCAAAACAAAAAAAGATGGCATCTTACTCGGTGGAGCATCTCATGTTTCTTCGGAAAATAATTACGATCAAGTATCAGATGGAATAAAAATTGACGATTTATTTGAAAAAATCAATAAATGTTCAATTATTCATTTAGATATAGAGGGTCACGAAACACATGCACTTTTAGGTGCAAAGAAAATAATAAATCATTTCAAACCTTTATTAATTTTAGAAAGCGTAATAAATAATTCAATTGTAAAGGACTTACTAATTTTGAACAAATATAAATTTATTAAAAAAGTAAATGATAATTTTATTTTAAAATCTGAGTCTTAAGTTTTAACTTTAAAAATTTTTTCTAACTCTGGAAATTTTGATATGTTCTTATATATAAAACTAATAATTTCTGTTTTATCATCATTCTGCAAATCTAATTTTTTTGTATTAATGTAATTATCTTTTGCTGGTCTTGAGAATTCATTTTTTGGAAGTTTAAGAAACTCAAATATATTTTTCATTGTCAAGTTATAATTAATATTCAGATCTTTGTAATTAATAAGTAAAATATTATTATATTTTTTAGACACTGCTATCCAGTCTGACAAGTGATATACCCACCTCAAAAATATATTATCATATGATTTTTTTTGATACCTTTGCATTTGACCCTCAGGTTTTGCTTTAATGAAATCCAGTGGCTTGTCCAATTTTGGTCCTTCATGCCAATTCCAATGATTTATAAACCTCCAAAATGACAACAAAGTTTCAACGGGATCTCTATAGATATATAAAAAAATTAAATTCGGTTTATCAAATAAATTTTCAAATACATTTGGAGGATGATGGGATTTTATTAAACTTGATAAACAATATTTTTTGTCCTTATTTTCAATAGTACAAATTTTTTTAACAAAATTAGCTACACTTTGAGGAGAAAAAAAATTCACAGTATCACCGAGGGGCATTAAGTCAAAATTTAAATATGGATCAACAGAATATTCTGAATTTAATGAAATTGAATTCATTAAAAAGTGTGTTCCACTTCTTTCATGTGAACAAACAATAATTGAGTTGTCTATTTTCTCATCTACATGGATTTGATATTGTTTTTTTTCAATATTAATTAGCATTTTTACCTTTGATTATACTAATATTTTGTATCAATAAAATTATCTTAAATTATATTAAAAAAATTAAAAATGGGTGAATATAGGTATCTTATTTTTGGAATAGTTATAATCATTATAACTTATATATTGTATTTAGGTCTGACAACTTAATGTTCCAACACAACTTAAAAATATATTATGAAGACACAGACTCAGGAGGAGTTGTATATTATGCAAATTATTTAAAATTTATTGAAAGAGCTCGTACTGAAATCATCAATGAATTGGGATTTACACTTAATACTCTATTGAAAGATCATGATCGACTTTTTTTAGTAAAAAAGATTGAATGCGATTATATTGAGTCATGCAAATTAGAGGATCAATTAACTGTTAAAAGCAATATTTTGTCTATTAAAAATGCATCATTTGAGCTCGAACAAAATATTTATAAACAAAATAATATTATTTTTAAATCAAAGATTTTGATGGTTTGCGTCAATTCTCAAGGGGCTCCAAGTAAAATACCAGATGATCTTCAAAGATTATTGAAAAACAAAGATGGATAAGTTATTTGAGCCAAGCAAAAAATTTATTAAATCTACAAATCTTTTTAAATTTCAGACATATCTAGAAAAAAAACTTTCCAAAAAATTTTTAAATTATAACAAGCTTTGGTTATGGACTAATAAAAACACTGGTGAGTTTTGGGAGTCTATAGTTGAATATTTTAATATCGAACTTGAGAGAAAAAAATTTTTTAAAGCTTATAAAAAAAAATCTTTTTGGAATTCAATTTTTTTTGATAATAGTAATCTTAATTACTACAATTTAATTTCTAAAAATAATTCTTCAGATTTGGCCATTGAATTTATTGGAGAAAATAAATTTAGTGAAAAAATTATTTATAGCGATTTAAATAAGAGAATTAATGCTTTGAGTAATTTCTTCATAGACAATGGCATTAAAAAAGGTGATGTAATTGTGGGATATTTACCAAATATACCTGACACAGTAATAAGCTTCCTTTCTGCTGCAAAAATTGGTGCAGTTTGGTCCTCTTGCTCTGCTGACTTTGGAACACAAGCAGTGATTGACAGATTTTCCCAGCTTAAGCCTAAGCTTTTAATTGTTGCTGATTATTATTTTTATAATGGCAAGAAATTTCAATATTCAAAAAACCTAAGAACATTAAAAGCAAATTTAAATAATCCACTAATTTTAAAAACTTGTTATCCTTCAAAAAATAACAATTCTGAATTAAAAAAAATTTATAATCAAAGGAAATATTCAAAGCTAAATAAAAATATATCATTGAGCTTTAATCATCCGCTATATGTTTTATTTTCTAGTGGAACTACAGGGCTCCCCAAGTGTATTACGCACGGCCACGGTGGCTCACTTTTACAACATTTAAAAGAATTAGCATTGCATACAAATGTTAAATCTGAAGATAAAATGCTTTTCTTAACTACTTGTGGGTGGATGATGTGGAACTGGACAGTTTCAAACTTACTACTGGGTTCCTCAATCGTTCTTTATGATGGTTCCCCATTTTATCCAAATATAAATCGAGTTATCAATATTGCAAAAGATACTAATTCAACAATGCTAGGTGCGGGAGCAAAAGTTTATGAAACTATCCAGAATAATTTTAAATCAAATAAAAAAGATATTTTAAAAAAAATTAATTGTTTTATATCAACTGGTTCTCCTCTAAGCCCAGACACTTTTAAGTTTATTAATAAAAGTTTAAATTCAAAATCTTTTATACATTCGGTGAGTGGCGGAACAGACATAGTTTCGTGTTTTATGTTAGGAATACCAACTTTACCTGTCTATTCAGGTGAGATTCAAGGACCGGGCTTGGGCATGGATATTGATGTTTTCAATAATAATGGCAAGCCAACCAAAAAAACAGGAGAACTAGTTTGCAAGACCCCTTTCCCCTCTAAGCCTATCTACTTTTGGAATGACAGATTGAATGACAAGTATAAATCCGCATATTTTAAAAAATTTCCAAACATATGGTCTCATGGAGATTATGTGAAAAAAACCAAAAATGGAGGTTATGTAATTTTTGGAAGGTCAGATTCTACTTTAAATCCAGGCGGTGTTAGAATTGGAACAGGTGAAATATACAGTTGCTTACAAAAATTTCATTGGATCGAGGACTGTTTGGCAACAGGTTATTTGACTAAAAATGATGAAAAAATTGTCCTTTTTTTGAAATTATTAAACACAAAAATTAATGTTGATTTTAATACAATATTGAAAAAACACCTCAAGACATCGCTTAGTCCAAGGCATGTTCCTTGGAAAATATTTATAGTCAAAGACATTCCAAGAACAAAAAGTGGTAAAAACTCTGAAATACTTGTCAAAAAAATTATCAATAATGATAAAGTGCAGAACTTGGGATCGTTGGCAAATCCTGAGTCTGTGATTGAATACAGAAAGATAAATATTAATGAGTGATGTTTTTATAATCGATGCAGTTAGAACACCAATAGGAGCTTATTTAGGTAATTACAAAAAAACTGAATCAGTAGATCTCGGAACCTCTTGTCTTAAAGAATTATTTGATAGAAATAAAACAATCAATACTAAAGAAGTTGAAGGATTAATTTTAGGACAGGTATTAACAAGTGGACTAGGAATGAATACAGCAAGGCAAGTTGCATTAGGTTCTGGAATGCAACAGACATCCTTTGCTTATGTAGTAAATCAAGTTTGTGGAAGTGGTATGAGAGCTACAATAGATGGTTCATCTAAAATTTATTCCGGCGAGTCAAATTTATTAATTGTTGGCGGTCAAGAAAGTATGTCAAGGGCACGCCATGCGTATCTGAGTAGAACCGGAGAAAAAAAATTAGGAAATAATATCTTTATAGATACTTTAGTTAATGATGGCCTTACTGATGCTTTTTCAAAAGAACATATGGGAATAACAGCTGAAAACGTTTCAAGAAAATATAATGTTACAAGACAAGACCAAGATCAATTTGCTTATCAGTCATATCTAAAAACTTATAAGGCAATTAAAAACAATTACTTCAAAAACGAATTGATGAAAACACCTCTTAAAGATGAAGTTCGAAAAGACACGACTTTGCCAAGATTAAGCCAATTAAAAGCTGTTTTTAAAAAATCTGGAACAGTTACTGCTGGAAATGCTTCCTCATTAAATGATGGAGCTAGTTTTTTGGCTTTAGCTTCTGAAAAATATGTAACTTCAAACAAAATTAAACCAATTGCAAAAGTACTATCTTGGGCGTCCTCGGCGGGCAATCCTGATTATATGGGTGTTACTCCAATTACAGCTATACAGAAATTAATGAAGAGAATGAATGTAAATATTAACTATTTTAATTTGGTTGAGGTCAATGAGGCGTTTGCTGCAACTTCAGTTGCTGTTCAAAGATCTTTAAAGATTGACCCAAGTAAATTAAATATTGCTGGGGGCGCTATTGCATTAGGACATCCCATTGGCTGTTCAGGTGCAAGAATTATTACAACCTTGTCTC
Organism: uncultured Alphaproteobacteria bacterium; assembly: GCA_902617355.1. Classification (GTDB taxonomy): domain Bacteria; phylum Pseudomonadota; class Alphaproteobacteria; order HIMB59; family HIMB59; genus HIMB59. The sequence continues at coordinate 298,601 of CACMWK010000001.1, forward strand.
ATCAACTTAGAAGAACAAAACAAAAGTTTGGTGTTGCAAGTATGTGTATTGGCGGTGGTCAAGGTCTAGCAATTGCTATTGAAAATTTAAAATAAAAAATCTAAGTGAGTGTTTCTCTTAAAGCAGCGATATTTTTATGTTTTGCCTCCTTATTTTGGTCAGGCAATTTTATAGTAGGAAGATTATCTTCAGTCGAGGATTTAGTATCACCCTTATCGTTATCTTTTTATAGGTGGGTAATAGCTTTAATTATTTTAACTCCCTTTTGTCTAAAAAATGCTTTAGTTGACTTACCCCTTTTAAAAAAACAACCAGGAATGGTTTTTTTGATTATTTTAACTGGTCCGACACTATTTAACACATTAACTTATATTGGTCTAACAGCGACAACTGTTATTAATTCTTTATTAGTTATTTCGACAACCCCCATGTTGATAATCCTTTTAAACAAATTGATTTATAAAAATCAAACAAACTTGTTTCAAATGTTAGGTGTCATTTTATCTCTTATTGGTGTTAGCTATGTTATAACAAAAGGTAACTATCAAAATATATTTGATTCAAAATTTTACTCTGGAGATTTATTCATTCTACTTGCTGTTATATCTTGGGCATTGTATTCAATATTTCTAAAAAAAAATGAAACAGGTGTTTCAGGATTTAGTTTTTTATATTTATCATTTGTCTTTACAGTAATCTTACTCTTACCTGTTTATTTATATGACGTTATAATTCAAAACAATTTCATAGTATTTGACCACAAAACCTTATTGGTAATTGGCTATACCGGAACTTTTCCTAGCATCTTGTCATATATTTGTTGGAATACTGGTGTAGCTTTGATTGGCCCAAATAAATCAGGCCCTTTTCTCCACTTAATGCCCATTTTTGGTGGAATTCTTGCATATTTAGTCTTCCAAGAAACATTACAGAGTTATCATTACGCTGGAATTTTATCTGTGATTGTTGGTATAATGATAGCTAATAAAAAATAATTAATTATTTCTAATATTAGGAGGGGAATATTTATGGCAAAAAAGAAGACTAATAATAAGACCATGAAAAGAAGAAATTTCCTTAAAGGTGCAGGTGCTGCAGCACTGGGCGCCGCAGCAGTTTCTTCATTTCCAGCACCAGCAATATCAGGTGGACACATGGAATGGATTGCATGTTCTGCTTTTGGTAAAGCAGGAGGTCTTGGTAAAGCAATAGATAGATTTGCAAGTTACGTTAACAATGCTTCTGATAAACTAAAAATTACTGTTTATCATGGTGGCGAATTAGTACCACCACTTGAGTCATTGGACGCAGTAAGATCTGGAGCCGCTCAAATGGCTTATGGTGCAGGTTATTATTGGACAAACATTAGTATGGCTCCATCTTTTTCTGCAGCTTTACCTTTTGGTTTAACGGCTCAAGAACAAAATGCATGGTGTTACTATGGTGGAGGAATTGAAGCAGCAGACAAAGCTTATAATGCTATCGGTGTAAAATTTCTTCCAATGGGTAATACTGGAAACCAGATGGGTGGTTGGTTTAATAAAGAAATTAATTCACTTGCAGACTTTGAAGGTCTAAAAATCAGAATGCCTGGTCTTGGTGGAGAGGTATTAAAATCTTTTGGCGCTAATACAGTTCTTTTGGCTGGAGCGGATGTGCTTCCATCACTTGCCTCAGGTGCGATTGATGCAACAGAATGGATTGGTCCTGCTGCTGACTTAGGTAAAGGATTACACCAAGCAGCTAAGTATTACTATAACCCAGGATGGCATGAGCCAGCAACTATCTTAGATTGTTCAATAGATATGTTTGAGTGGGAAAAACTTGATGACGCAACTAAAGAGCTAGTCACAATCGCAACTAAGGCAGTTAACATGGAAGTTCTATCTATGTTCCAAGCTGCAAACGATAGTTCGTATCAAAAACTTATTAATGAGCATGGTGTTCAAATGAGACAATTACCAGATCCAGTTATGAATGCATTGGGTCAAAGAGCAGGAGAGGTTTGTAGCTCAATAGCAGCGGAAGACCCTGTTTCTCAGGCTCTTTTCTCACATATTGTTGAATTTAGATCATCAATTCTGAGATGGACAAATACATCTGAAAAAGAGTACATGAGAGTAAGAAGTCTCCCATTTACTTATCCATCAGCATAAATATAAAATTAAAATCATCCCCGATACCTATTCGGGGATGATCTATCTATCAGAACATTTTATTTGGCAACCAGGTTGCTATTTCAGGATAAAAACCAACAATTAATATAGCTAATACCTGAATTCCTATGAAGGGAATTACGCCTCTGTACATGTTTCTAGTTTTAATACTACTTGGGGCCACTCCTCTTAAAAAAAATAAAGAAAATCCAAAAGGAGGTGTTAAAAAACTAGTCTGTAAATTCAGTGAAATAAGAATACCTAACCATAAGGGGTCTGCTCCGTTTGCAATTAATATTGGACCAACTAATGGAACGATGACAAAAATTATTTCGATATAGTCTAGGAAAAAACCTAATAGAAAAATTACTATCATTACTAAAATTAGTGCTGCGTAAAGCCCACCAGGTAGAGTTCCAAGAAAATGCTCTATCATTTCATCACCACCAAAACCACGAAACACAAGAGAAAACATTGAGGCACCAATTAAAATTACAAATACAAATGAACTAAGTTTTACAGTTCCTAAAGCTGTCTCTTTAATGTTCTTGAAATTTAATTCACCCTTTAACAGTGCAATTATCGCAGCTCCAACAGCCCCTACTGATGCAGACTCTGTGGGGGTAGCTATTCCAAATAAAATTGAGCCTAAAACTAGCACAATAAGAGTTATGGGAGGCACAACTGATTTAGCAGCTTCAATGTATATCTCAGTTCTTGACTTGGTAGTTTCAACAGGTGGACAACTTAATGGGTTTATTCTAGCGTATATGAAAATAAAAATTATAAATAAGACTACTAACATCAATCCAGGTAGAATAGCACCAGCAAATAAATCAATTGCTGTAACCGGATCTGGAGCTAAATTACCAACTAACATCGCTGCTTCTTCATTTGCGCCCTGTAAAATTGTTGCAAGTAAAACCAAAACAATTGAGGGGGGTATTATTTGTCCTAATGTACCAGCGGCACAAATTGTGCCTGTGGCTATTTTTTGATCATAGCCAGCTTTCATCATTGAGGGTAAAGATAACATTCCCATTGTAACAACTGTTGCACCAACAATGCCTGTTGATGCAGCTAACAACATACCCACTATTACAACACCTATTCCAAGACCTCCTTTTGTGGTCCCAAAAAGTTCACCAATTGAATGTAATAGTCCGGCTGCAATTTTTGTTTTTTCTAACATTATTCCCATAAAAATGAATAGGGGCACAGCCACAAGGGGCTCATTAATCATTGTTCCAAAAATGCGTTGAGGAAAAAATCCTAGCATTCTGAAATTAAATATTTCCAGAGCATCTCCTAAAAATCCAAACAGAAGAGCTGTTCCAGCGAGTGTAAAAGCAACGGGAAAACCGAAAAGCAATAACCCCAATGTTGTTACAAACATTACAATTGCTAAAATTTCAGGACTAATCATGATTTATTATCAGACAAATGATAGTTTGAAAGTGTTAGTATTGATTTAATTACATTAGAGACTAATTGAAGAAATAAAACTAAACAAAACCATAGTATTGCACTTTTTAAAATATATAAAGCAGGCATACCGCCCGCTTCTCTAGAAACCTCCCCCATTAAAAAAGATCTATATACAAAGGGATAGCTGTAATTCCAAATAATATATAAAAAAGGTAAAAGTAAAAAAATATTTCCAAATAGATCAACAGTGGCTTTATATTTTTTTGATGCCTCTCGGTAAAAGACATCTATTCTGACATGTTCATTAGCTAAATAAGTAAAACCAGCACCCAACATAAAAACAAAACTATGAAGCCATACATAAACTTCTTGCATCCATATAAATCCAATATTGAACCCATATCTTAAGACGACAACAGTGAATACAACTATGACCATAGAGAAAACAAAAAAAGCACATAGGTATCCTATGATTGTATTAAATCGATCAATAAATTTGGATAATTGTGCCAAAGCAGACATAGCAGCAGATTATATATAGACAATAAACATATTAAAGAGAGTATATTGATAGGTCGTGGTGCCAACTTTATATGAATAAAGCTTTCTCATGCGGGGTGAGATTCGGCACATTTAAACAAAAATGTTCACGACCTAATTGAATTTTAATTGAATATAGGGCTTTTTCAGAACCTTTATTTTAATGAATGGGCAATTTGATTAACATTTTTTCCACAGCCTTATTTATTCATGTAACGCATGAATTAATAAAATAATAGTTTTTTACTATAAGACATTTTTAAATATATTGCCTTTCTATGGCTCCGATATCACCCCATTTGCAAATATATAGGCCTTTTTTGACAATGGTATTTTCTATCTCCAGCAGGATAGGAGTAATTGCATTTGCATTTTCTTTACCTTTTTTTGCAATTTGGTTAGGAAGCTTAAATTTTCTCCCTCAACTTAATCAAGTATTAACATTGTTGATAAACTTGCTACCTATAAAGCTAATATTTGTCTTTTGGTTTTTTATCTTTAATCATCATTTGTTAAACGGTTTTAAATATTTCTTATGGTCATTTTCAATTGGAATGGATCTTAAAAATGTCTACTTAGTGACATATCTTATTCTAGTAGCGAATATTATAATGACTTTGATTTTTACTTGGATGATATTTTAATGAAAGCTTCTCAAAAATGGAAAATAGAAAGAATTTTATATCTAGCGTTAATTCCTATTAGTTATTGGTTTATTTTATTTTTTTTAAGTTCTTACTCTGATGCAAATTCTCTCAATATCTCATTATCTACTTACACTAATAAGATTTTATTATTAATTTTTTTTATCATATCAATGCTTCATATTAGAATTCAACTGGGCAAAGTTTATGAGGATTATTTTCAATCAAATAAAATGAAACTTTATTCTTTAATAACAGACGGAATTATTGGTATTTCCTTTCTCTTCTTTTTACCGGTGTTATTTATTTAATATGAATTATACAGATCATAAATTAGATGTAGTTGTTTTAGGTGCTGGTGGAGCGGGCTTGAGAGCGGCTTTAGGGTGCTCTGAACAAGGCCTTAAAACTGCATGTGTCTCAAAAGTTTACCCTACAAGAAGTCATACTGTTGCGGCCCAAGGTGGAATTGGAGCTGCCTTAGCTAATATGGGTGAGGATAGCTGGCAGTGGCATATGTTTGACACTGTAAAAGGATCAGACTGGCTGGGTGATCAAGACAGTATTGAGTATTTATGTTCAAATGCAGTCGACTCTATTGTTGAGCTTGAACATTATGGTATGCCATTTTCAAGAACAGATGATGGTAAGATTTATCAAAGACCTTTTGGTGGCCATATGACAAAAAATGGTAAAGGCGAGCCAGCAAGCCGAGCTTGCGCTGCAGCTGATAGGACCGGTCATGCATTACTCCATACTCTGTATCAACAAAGCCTCAAAAATAATGTTGATTTTTATAACGAATATTTCGCTATAGACTTACTAAAAGATGATAATGATACAATTTGTGGTCTTTTAGCAATTAGTATAGAGGACGGATCATTGCATCGTTTTATTTCAAAAATGACAATTCTCGCAACAGGGGGTTATGGAAGAATTTTTCAATCCTCAACAAGTGCCCATATTTGCACTGGTGATGGAGCAGGCATAGCGCTGAGAGCCGGTCTTCCTCTATCTGATATGGAGTTTATTCAATTTCATCCAACAGGAATATATGGTGTGGGTGTTTTAATTTCAGAAGCAGCTAGAGGTGAAGGAGGCATTCTTAAGAACAACGAAGGCACAAGGTTCATGTTAGAATATGCCCCGAATGCAAAAGATCTTGCTGCTAGAGATGTTATATCAAGATTCATAAGTAAAGAGATTAGCGCAGGTAGAGGATGCGGACCAAACAAAGATTATATAAATCTCCATTTGGAACATCTTGATGCAGATATGCTTGCAAAAAGATTACCTGGTATTTCTGAGTCAGTTAAAGCCTTTTGTGGAAGAGATATTTCAAAAGAGCCAATCCCAGTAATTCCAACTGTTCATTATTGTATGGGCGGAATTCCTACAAACTTTAAAGCAGAGGTTTTGAAACCAAATGACTCTAATACAGAAGAAGTCTGTGAGGGACTAATGGCTATCGGAGAAGCTGCATGCGCTTCAGTCCATGGAGCTAATCGACTTGGAACAAATGCTTTAGCTGAGCTCGTAGTTTTTGGAAGGGGCGCAGCAATTCAGGCTGGCCAAGTTATTGATACCAAAGAGTCATTGAGAACCCCATCTCTGTCGCAAACAAATTCTATCATAGAGAGACTAGAGTCCATTAAAAGTAACAAAGGTGATGTTTCAGTCGGTGAGCTAAGAGAGAGGATGCAAAAGACTGTTCAAAAAAGATTTGGTGTTTACAGAGAAAGTGAAACTTTGAAATTAGGCAATGATGAATTAGCCTCAATGTCACAAGATTTAAAACATATTAAAGTCAAAGATCAGTCAGATGTTTTCAATACAGATTTAGTTGAAGCTTTAGAACTACATAATTTAATGCAAGTTGCTGGAAGTGTTGGTGTTTCTGCTGAGCAAAGAACTGAAAGTAGAGGTGCTCACGCTAGAGAGGACTTTCCAGACAGAGATGATGAAAATTGGTTAAAACACACTCTTTTTTGGGGTGATGTCACTGATTATAAAGTCACCCACAGACCAGTGAGAATGACTACACTGAGTAATCAAATTTCTGTCATCCAACCACAAGTAAGGGTTTATTAAATGGTACAACTTACTCTTCCAAAAAACTCAGTTCCAGTTAAAGGAAAATCTTATTCCAATGTCGATCTCATTGACGAGCAATCTCAACAAAATCATGATATCCGAATTATAAATGTTTATAGGTGGTCTGGTGATGAAAATACTCCTCCTCAAATCGATCGATTTGAAATTGATGTAGCTAAAGCAGGAACAATGGTTCTAGATATATTAAATAAAATTAAAGCTGAAGTTGATCCAAGTTTAACTTTTAGAAAATCTTGTAGAGAAGGTGTTTGTGGATCATGTGCAATGAACATAAATGGAGTAAATACACTTGCATGTCAAAAACATATAGAAGAGTGTTCGGATGAAATAAATATTTATCCTCTTCCTCATATGAAGGTTTTAAAAGATCTAGTGGTTGATTTAAAAAAAGCATTTGAACAATTTAAATCTATAAAACCATGGTTAAATAAAAAGTCCCCAAATAATAAACGTGAAAACTTACAGTCAGTCGAAGACAGAGATAAGTTAGATGGTAAATGGGAATGTGTTATGTGTTTCTCATGTAGCACTTCTTGTCCTAGTTATTGGTGGAACGAGGATAAATATTTGGGACCAGCTGTATTGCTTCAAGCAAATCGCTGGATACAAGATAGTAGAGATGAAGAAAAAAAAGAAAGGTTGAATGAATTAGATGATAGTTTTAAACTATATAGATGTCATTCGATTATGAATTGCACGAACTCTTGTCCGAAAGGATTAAATCCAGCTAAAGCGATAGCTGAAATAAAACATGAAATATCCAAAATGGATAATAAGTGAATAAAATCTCATTAATTGGTGCTGGAAATATTGGAGGCACACTCGCACATTTATTAGCTTTAAAAAAACTCGGTAATCTAACACTTATTGATGTTGTTACCGGGATGCCTCAAGGAAAAGCTTTAGACCTTAGTCAATCATCAGCAGTCGAAGGTTTCACAGGGTCAATAGAGGGTACCAATGATTTTTCAAAAATGAAGGGATCTGACGTTATCATCATAACTGCTGGCTTACCCCGTAAACCTGGAATGAGTAGAGATGATTTACTTGAGATCAATGGAAAAATAATAAAAAAAATTGCACTAGATATAAAAAAATATGCTCCTAAAGCATTTGTTATTTGTATTACAAACCCACTAGATGCGATGGTATACGTTCTCCAGAAATATTCCAAACTACCCAAAAACATGTGTGTGGGCATGGCGGGAGTATTGGACTCCTCCCGAATGAAATACTTCTTATCAGATGCTTTGAAGGTATCAGTGAATGATGTTGAAACATTTGTATTAGGAGGCCATGGAGATGACATGGTGCCTCTAATTAATTACACAACAATAGGAGGTGTCCCTTTAACCGATTTTATAAAGCTCAAAAAATTCCCTTATTCAAAAATTGAAAAAATAGTCGATCGAACAAGAATGGGTGGTGGTGAAATCGTGAAGTTATTAAAAAATGGATCAGCTTTTTACGCACCTGCTAGTTCGGCAATTCAGATGGCAGAGGCTTTTTTATTAAATCAAAAAAAACTTTTACCATGTGCTGCTTATATCAATGGCCAATATGGCCTTAAAAATATGTATATGGGAGTGCCTACAATTATTGGAAATAAAGGAATTGAAAAAATTATTGAGGTAAAACTTACAGCCAAAGAGAAATTAATGTTAAAAAAATCTGTCAAATCTGTGCAGGGTTTAGTATCAGCTGTTGATAAGCTTTTATGATCAAAAATCAAATGACATCTTTATTAGATAGGCGTATACATAATCCTATTAATGAGATCTTATAATTCATTTCTCACAACTAATAATGCCTCTCAAGTAATAGCGATATATAGAGATTATATAAAAGACCCAAGTCTTGTTGATAAGAGCTGGCATGAATTCTTTAAAGCCCTCGCTCCTGAGGAAATCTCTATACTAGCTGACTATCAAAAAATAAATTGGTCAGAGACCTCAAGAGACATTGATTTTAATCAGATTTCCCTTGATCAGGCAATTACTGACTCTCTTCGACTTGTTATGATGATAAGAGCTTACAGAGAGATAGGGCACCTTATAGCTGATCTTGACCCTTTAGGTTTAATGGCAAAGAACAATCCATCAGGTTTAGATCCCGAGTATTACGGTTTTCAAAAAAAAGATTATGATCGAAAAATATTTCTATTTGGATATTTAGGATTTCAGAAAGCTACTGTTCGTGAAGTTTTTGAAAAACTTCAAAGCATCTATTCTGGCACATTGGCAATTGAATACAAACATATTCAGTCCGCTGAAGAATACAAATGGCTGAAGGATAGAATAGAAGAAAAAAAAGACATGCAATTAACCTCCAAAGGTAAAAGGACAATCTTGGAGAGATTAATTACAGCAGAATATTTTGAAAAATTTCTAGATACAAAGTACAGAGGTACCAAAAGATTTGGACTTGAAGGAGCTGAGTCTACAATACCAGCGCTTGAACAGATTTTAAAAAGATCCTCAGAATATGGTGTAGAAGATTTTTCCTTTGCATGCGCCCACAGAGGAAGACTAAATATATTAGCTAACATAGTAAAAAAACCTCATGTTCAAATTTTTGGAGAATTTATCCATGGAGGCGAGAATGCTCTCAGCGATCAGGGCTCTGGTGATGTTAAATATCATTTAGGTGCAAGCTCTGATAGAAGTTTTGGAGGTAGGATTATTCATGTGAGTATGGCAGCTAATCCCTCTCACTTAGAAGCGGTAAATCCAGTTGTAGCCGGCAAAATAAGAGCTAAACAAACAATTATTCAAGACAAAAATAATACGAAAGTTTCAGGCCTACTAATTCATGGAGACGCAGCAATTGCTGGACAAGGTATTGTTGCTGAAACCTTTACTATGTCACAATTAAATGGCTACAGAATTGGCGGATTAATTCACTTTATTATTAATAATCAAATTGGATTTACAACTAGTCCTCAATATAGCCGATCTGCGCCTTACTCTTCAGAGATAGGAAAAATTGTTCAATCCCCAATATTTCATGTAAATGGAGATGACCCAGAGGCTGTTGTTTTAGCCTCAAGAGCCGCAACAGAATTTAGAAACACATTCAAAAAAGATACACTTGTCGATATGTTTTGTTACAGAAAACATGGACATAACGAGGGTGATGAGCCCTCTTTCACTCAACCATTGATGTATCAAACTATAAAAAAGAAAAAAACAGTTGCTAGTATTTATGCAGATAAACTTATAAGCCAAGAAGTAGTAAATACAAAACAGGTAGACTTCATCAAAGAAAGAATATGGTCTGATCTCGAGAAGAAATTTGAAAAAGCAAAAAACTATAAATTAAAAACAAAATCTTGGATGGGTGGACAATGGAGTGGATTAAGTCTTGCACCAAAAGATCCACTTAGAAGAGGTAGAACAGCTGAGTCAGAAAAATCCTTAAAGGAAATTGGCACAAAAATTTCACAAATACCTAAAGGATTTAATCTTCATCCAAAATTAGAAAAGTTTAATAAATCTCGATTAACTTCAATAAAATCAGGAAAGAATATTGACTGGTCTTTTGCTGAGGCTTTAGCATTTGGAGCATTGTTAAAGGAAGGATATAGAGTGAGGCTTGCAGGTCAAGATTCTGGAAGGGGAACTTTTAGTCAGAGACACTCAGTTTTTTATGATCAAAAATCAGAAGAGAGATTTATTCCTCTCAATCACATTTCTAAAAATCAAAAACAGTTTGAAGTAATTGATAGTTTTCTCTCTGAATTAGGTGTCCTAGGTTTTGAATATGGGTACTCGTTAGCAGACCCAAATACTTTGGTTTTATGGGAGGCCCAATTTGGAGATTTTGCCAACGGTGCCCAAATTATTATTGACCAGTTTATTGCTTCAAGTGAGAGAAAATGGATGCAAATGAGTGGATTAGTCATGTTATTACCTCATGGTCATGAGGGTATGGGCCCTGAACACTCCAGTGCAAGAATAGAAAGATTTCTTCAAATGGCAGCAGAAGATAACGTTCAAATTGTAAACTGCACCACTCCTGCGAGCTACTTTCATGTTTTGAGAAGGCAAATACATAGAAATTTTAGAAAACCACTAATAGTATTTACCCCTAAATCCACACTGCGACACCCAAATAATGTGTCATCTATTAGTGAATTTACTGGACGCTCATCTTTTCATCGCCTTATTGAAGATGAAATTAAAAACCCAAAAAGGATAATTTTCTGCTCTGGAAAAATATTTTATGAATTAGATGATTTTAGAACAAAGAATAATGTTAAAGATGTAAAAATAGTTCGTATTGAGCAAATTTATCCATTTCCATTTGATGCCATAGGAGATGTTATATTAAAACATAAAGAAAGTGAGATTTTATGGGTTCAAGAGGAGCCAAAAAATATGGGAGCATGGAGTTTTGTTAAAAGTCGTATTAGACATGTTTTAGTAAAAAATAATTTAACCAAAAAAGTTCATTATGTTGGAAGACGCCCTGCAGCAGCTCCTGCTACAGGCATATCAAAAAGACATAGTACTAATCAGCAACTAATAAAAGAATTAGCTCTTAAATCATCACTAAAACGTGTTATAAAAGAAAGAAGTGGTGTCAGTTTTATGAAATTTAAAAACTTACCTAAAGAGTAATGAAAAACATAACAGTACCTGAGCTTGGAGAGTCGATCATTGAAGGCACGCTTACATCTTGGTTGATCAAAGAAGGAGATAGCTTTGAGTCTGGCGATAATTTAGCTGAAATTGAAACAGAGAAAATCACAATTGAAATTCCTGCTCAAACCTCTGGAAAATTAACTAAGATAATAACCCCAGAAGGATCTACTGTGAATGTTGGTCAATCTATTGCAGAAATATCTGAAAATACGACTACTGAACAAAAGCCCAAACCAGAAACAAGTCAAATTGAAGAAATAAATGAAGAAAAACAAACAATTGACCCATCTAATGTCTCTAAAGTTAGCGAAAATCAAACAAAAACTTCAGTTAAGGTAGTTGATCTTCCAAACTTCGACAAAGATGACTCTACGTTAGATGAAAAAACTATCCCAATGTCAAAATTAAGGCAAACAATTGCCAGAAGGTTAAAAGAAGCTCAAAATACAGCCGCCATTCTCACAACATTTAACGAAGTCGATATGTCAGCAATTATGTCTCTTAGAAAAAAAGAACAAACAAGTTTTCAAAAAAAACATGGTGTGAAACTTGGCATTATGTCTTTTTTTGTCAAAGCCTGCACAGAAATTTTAAATGAAATACCAGAGATTAATTCAGAAATTCACGAAGATAAAATAATTTATAAAAACTACTTTGATATAGGTATTGCAATTGGATCTGAAAAGGGGCTTGTTGTTCCAATAATTAGAAATGCTGGAGATTTATCAAATGCAGAAATTGAAAAGTATATTATTGAATTATCTGAGAAAGCAAATTCAAATAAACTTTCCATGAGTGATTTATCAGGAGGAACATTCTCAATTACAAATGGAGGAATATATGGCTCTATGATGAGCACCCCAATTATCAACCCTCCTCAAAGTGCTATATTAGGTATGCACTCAATTATTGATCGACCTATCGCTGTAAAAAAGAAGATTGTTATAAAACCAATGATGTATATTGCATTAAGTTATGACCACAGATTAATAGATGGTAAGCAAGCGGTAACTTTTTTAGTTAGACTGAAAGAACTGTTAGAAAATCCAAAAATTACTTAATTTTTAGAATATTTTTTAAAACAAAATTTAATATGCCGTCCGCTTTATAATATTGTAGCTCATTGATAGTATCAATTCTTAAAATACAATCTATTTTTATATTCCTCATATCATTTTGAATAAAGACTTCTAATTCTTGTAAAGGCTTCAGGTCTTCAGTAAGTTTTATATTTATCAAATCTGACGAATGAATATTTAAATCATTTATTGTGTGACTTTTAAGTTGTATAGGCAGAACTCCCATTCCAACCAAATTTGATCGGTGTATTCTTTCAAAACTTTCAGCAATAACTGCCTTAATACCTAATAACTTCGTACCTTTTGCAGCCCAATCACGCGATGATCCAGTTCCATATTCTTCTCCTGCAAAAACTACAACATTTTCAGACCTTTTTGCATACTCCATAGCAACATCATAAACACTCATTTTTTTCTTATCAGGTTCTAAAATTGAGTATCCGCCCTCAACGTTTGATAGCAGTTGGTTTTTAATTCTTATATTGGCAAAAGTACCCCTTACCATTACTTCATGATTGCCCCTTCTAGCACCATATGAATTAAAATCATTTTGACGTATTTGCCGTTCCATGAAGTAGTTGCCAGCAGGACTATCAACTTTAATAGCCCCTGCAGGTGAAATGTGATCTGTAGTAACACTATTGCCTAGAAGTAATAAAGGTCTTGCATTCTCAATTGGCTTAATCTCTTTATCATCATTTGATTGATTATCAAAAAACGGAGGTTTCTGTACGTAAGTTGAAGAAGAATTCCAATTATACAGGTCTCCCGTAGAGGAATTAATTTTTTGCCATTCTTTTGGTCCATCTAAAGCATTAGAGTATTGTTTTTTAAACATTTCAGGCGATACATTTTTTTCAACAGCATTTCGGATTTCGCTATTGCTTGGCCAAATGTCTTTTAAAAATACTTCATTACCATCTGTGTCAATACCAATGGGATCACTTGTTAAATTAATAAGCACAGACCCTGCTAAAGCATATGCTACAACTAAAGGTGGTGAGGCAAGATAATTAGCTTTAACGTGTGGATTAACTCTACCTTCAAAATTTCTATTACCTGAAAGTACTGAAGAAACCGTTAAATCATTTTTTGAAATACACTCGGCAATATCTTTATCAAGTGGCCCTGAGTTTCCTATACACGTAGTGCATCCATAACCAACTAGATGAAAACCAAGTTGGTCTAAATATTTATTCAAACCCGATTTATCCAAATAATCAGTAACAACTTTTGAACCAGGTGCTAAAGAAGTCTTAACCCAAGGTTTTACTTGTAGACCTAATTCACAAGCCTTTTTTGCGACTAAGCCTGCTGCAACTAAAACATCTGGATTAGAGGTATTAGTACATGAAGTAATAGCAGCAATTACTACGTTACCATCTCGCATTTTATAATTGTGATTTTTAATTTCTTTTTCATCGGGTTTGTTTTTTGAAAATTCTTTAAAGTTTAAATTCACTTTTTCTAAATTAATTCTATCTTGAGGTCTTTTTGGCCCTGCTAATGATGCTTGAACATTTTCTAGTTGTAAATGAACGGTATCATTATAATTACATGTGTCATCGGCCCACAAACCTTGAATTCTGTTATATTTTTCAACAGCTTTTATCAAATCGGAGTCTCTAGATGTCAACTTCAAGTATTTGATAGTTTCTTCATCAACTGCAAAAAAACCACAAGTTGCTCCATATTCTGGAGCCATATTGGCAATAGTTGCTCTGTCAGCGAGTGATAAATTTTTTAAGCCATCGCCATAAAATTCTACAAATTTTCCAACAACTCCTTTTTCTCGTAGCATTTGAACAATTGTTAAAACTAAATCTGTTGCTGTAACACCTTCTTTCATTTTTCCTAATACTTCAAAACCAATAACTTCAGGAAGCAGCATAGAAACAGATTGACCAAGCATAGCAGCTTCAGCTTCAATCCCTCCTACTCCCCAACCTAGAACTCCTAGAGCATTTACCATTGTTGTATGGCTATCAGTTCCAACTAAAGTGTCAGGGTATAAGAAATTTTTTTCATTAATTTCTCTGCTCCAAACCACTTGTGCCAAATATTCTAAATTAACTTGATGACATATTCCCGTGCCAGGAGGAATAACTCTAAAATTTTTAAAAGCTTGTTGCCCCCATTTCAGAAATTCATACCTCTCTGCATTTCTTCCAAATTCCATATCCACATTTTTTTGGAAAGCATTTGGGCTTGCAAAATAATCAACCATTACAGAATGATCTATAACTAAATCAACTTGCGACATAGGATTAACTTTTGATGGATCTCCTCCATTTTTTGAAACAGCATCACGCATAGCTGCTAAATCTGCAACTGCAGGAACTCCAGTGAAGTCTTGCATTAATACTCTTGATGGAAGAAAAAATATTTCGTGTTTTTTTTCAGGATTTTCTAATACATTTTCAATTAGATCTTTATTGACATCTTTTCCATCTTCTAATCTCAACAAATTTTCAATAAGTATTTTTTTGGATTTAGGTAGATTTTTTATTTTGGGAAAACTATCTTCTAATTTTGATAAATTAAAGAAATAGTATTGTTTTCCATTATTTGAAAATTGATCTAGAGTATTAAAACTATCCACTGACAACATAGTTTTATTATTAACATTAATTAGTAAATTTATTTATGCATTATGCTAATTAATTATCTTTTAAATCTCTCTTTTAAAAGATCATATAACTTTTGCGAGTCATAACTAAGATCCCTTCCAGATCTTTTTATCAAACCTATTGTTCTTGTTACAGACGGATCAATTAAAGGTCTGTAAGATAAAGAGGAATAATCTTTAGAAATAGCCAACTTAGGGGCTAAAGTTATGCCAAGTCCTTGTTCAACCATATTCAACGCTGTTGGTATATGTCTCACTTCGTAAGCCCAATCTATATCTTCATCTTGCAGGGCAAGCGCATTTTCAATGTAAATTCTACTTCCAGAGCCTTTCCAAATTGAAATAAAGTTCCTACCTTTGATCTCAGATATTTTTATTTTTCTCTTTTTTTCTAATTTATCTCCTTTAGGAAAGACAACTACGTAATCTTCTACAAATAAATTCTCAAAATTTATTCCAGGTTCTTGTTTGCCAGTAAAATTAATACCAAAGTCACATTCTCCCCCTAAAACACTATCAACAACATTATTGGATGACCTTTCAATAATTTGAACCTTGCATCTTGGTTCAATTTCTTTGAATTTTTTTAAAGACGAAAATAATATATTTCTTAGAGCTGAGTGAACTACTCCAATTTTAATAATCGAGGGGAAACTGTATTTTTCGTTAAGGGTTTTTGTTGCTGTTTTAACAGCCTCTATAATTCCTCTGGCACGGTCATAAAAGTTTCTACCAGAATAAGACAATTGAACTTTTCTTGTAGTTCTGTCAAATAAAGTAGTGCCTAATTCATGTTCTAATTTTTGAATTCTTCTTGAAAGAGCAGGTTGAGACAAATTCAAATTATTTGCAGCTTTGGCAAATGAATTAGTTTCGGTTAATTCTATAAATGCTTCTATATCACCAATCTCAATATTTATGCGCATATAACATAAATATCAAAATTTTTTTTATTTTCTATTCTTTTTTACAATTATTTTATTAACTGCCTTTAACCAACCTTGGTAAAGATATTTTACTTCTTTTTTGTGTAACTTTGGTTTGAATAATTTTTGACTTTGCCATTTTTTGGAAATTTCCTTAGTGCTTCCAAGCATCCCACTAGATAGTCCAGCTAAATACGCTGCACCTAATGAAGTGGTTTCTGTAATCTTAGGACGATCACACTCTGATAATAAGATATTTGAGAGAAATTGAAGAAACTGTTCATTTTTTACCATTCCACCATCAACCTTAATTTTATTGATTTTTATTCCACTGTCTTTTTCCATAGAAATAATCAAGTCTTTTGTTTGATAAGCAACACTATCTATTGCTGATTTTACAAGTTCTGAAACACCAGTATTTCTTGTCATTCCAAAAATTGCTCCCCTAGCCTCGCCGTCCCAATAAGGCGCACCTAAACCTACAAATGCAGGCACAAAGTAAATTTGTTGAGATTTGTCATTACTTTTATATAAATCCTCAGTTTCTTCTGTACTACTAATCACTTTTAATGAATCTCGAAGCCATTGTATCGCTGCACCCGCAATAAAAATTGAACCCTCAAGAGCGTATGTAGTTTTTCCTTCGATACGGTAGGCAATTGTTGTTAACAAATTATTCTTAGATATCTTTATATTTTTTCCAATATTCATAATCATAAAACAGCCAGTACCATATGTTGACTTTATAGAGCCTGGCTCAAAGCATGCCTGTCCTATAGTTGCTGCTTGTTGATCTCCAGCAATCCCCCCAATTTTAATTTTTGAGCCAAAAATCGTAGTGTAGCCAAATTCATCTACACTATCTTTAACCACGGGTAAAATCGATGCTGGTATATTAAATATTTTTAATAAGCTTTTAGACCATGAATTTTTAGTTATATCATACAGCATTGTCCTAGATGCATTAGTAGCCTCAGTATAGTGTGACCTGCCTTCAGTTAACTTCCAAAGAATCCAAGTATCAATTGTCCCAAATAAAAGCCTTTTTTCTTTTAAAAGTTTCTTAGAGGATTCTATATTGTCGATAATCCATTTTATTTTGGTTGCTGAAAAATATGAGTCAATCACTAATCCAGTAATTTTTTGTATTTTTTTTGTATAACCTTTTTTTTGTAATTCTTTACAGTAATTTACTGTTCTTCGATCTTGCCATACTATTGCTTTGTAAACAGGTTCTCCTGTCTCTTTGTCCCAAAGCACTGTCGTCTCTCTCTGATTTGTTATACCAATTGCAGATATATCTGTTGGTTTAATGTTGGATTTTTTTATAGCATTTTTAGATGTTTTTAGGACTGTTTCAAAAATCTCTTTAGGGTCATGTTCAACGCAACCATCTTTTGGAAAATATTGTTTTAACTCTATCTGATCAAATGAAACTATTTCAAATTTATTATTGAAAACTATAGACCTGGTTGAGGTAGTCCCTTGATCAATTGAAAGAATGTATTTACTCATTTAATTGAAGTACTATACATTAAGATACTATATATATTTTTTTAAAATATTTTCTAAAATTGCCAATTTTTCCTTTGGAAATTTTATCCCTAATTTAGTTCTCCTAAAGAGTATATCTTCTGTAGTTCTAGCCATTTCCTCTTGAACGAGATATTTGATTTCGAACTCATAAATATCCTCAAAAATATGTTCTCCACCATTCATAAAACTCTGATAATATTGGTTTAAATTAATTATTTTATCTCCATATGTTTTTATCAACCTTTTTAAGAGTTTTTCAGGTATTAAAAAATTTTTATCTATAATCTCTTTTGCACCGGGTAAAATCTCATTTCCAGTCCAAGATTTATTAGTAATTTTAATAAATTTTGAAATTTTCTTTAACGCATGTTCTGATAATTTTCTATAAGTAGTAAGTTTCCCACCAAAAATTGTAAGTATTGGAGCACCGTTATCATCTATCTCAAATGTATAGTCTCTTGTAATCTTCGAAGCATTTTCGTTTAAGTCTTCAACCAAGGGCCTAACACCTGAATACGTCCAAATAATATCATCTTCAGTAATTTCTTTTTTAATAAATTTATTAACTGATTTAATAAGATAATTTTTTTCAATATCAGTTATTTCAGGATTGTCGTAAGTTTTAACTTCATGATCTGTT
This sequence comes from uncultured Alphaproteobacteria bacterium, assembly GCA_902617355.1. Taxonomy (GTDB): domain Bacteria; phylum Pseudomonadota; class Alphaproteobacteria; order HIMB59; family HIMB59; genus HIMB59. Next base: position 316,940 of record CACMWK010000001.1, read on the forward strand.
GTTCCAATTAAAGTAAATTTATCCAGATAGGGTATTAAAAATATTATTCGTTTATCACTTAACTGTAGTATATAAGCCTGTTCACCAACATATAGTCTCTCTGTAATAATATGACTCCCTTGCACATGGCGTATTTTCTTTTTAGACTCAATTCCAATAATATTTTTTAGTACATCTAAAACATAGGGACCTGAAGCATTTATAATAACTTTTGATTGCAATATCTCGCCATTACTTAAAAAAACTTCCCAATAATTTTTTTTTCTCACAACTTTTTGGACTTTTAAATTAGTACAAATTTTAGCTCCTCTGCTTATGGCATCTTGAGCATTTAAGAGAACCAACCTAGCATCATCAACAAATAAGTCTGAGTATTCATAGCCAGTTAAGAAATTAGGTTTAATAGGATTTTCATTATAATCAGTACCTAAGTTTACCACTTTTGATTTTGGAAATGATGTAAAACCCCCCATCCAATCGTATAGCACTAGTCCTAAACGTATCAACCATGTAGGGCGCAAACTTGGAACATGGGGTAAAACAAATCTTATCGGTTTGGTAATATGGGGTGCTATTTTTCTAATCACCTCACGCTCTTTTAAAGACTCCCGTACCAATCTAAATTCGTAATTTTCTAAGTATCTTATTCCACCATGTATTAATTTTGTGGACCAAGATGAAGTTTTCGAAGCTAGATCTCCTTTTTCAATTAATGTAACTTTTAAACCTCTTCCGACAGCATCTCTTGCGATTCCTACTCCATTAATCCCACCACCAATAATTAATAAATCTTGCAAAGCGTCTTAACCTTAAAGGAAAAAAAATAATTTTTTTTAAATTTTTTATTTTTTTTTGTTAATTTTAATCAAAATAGTTGAAAAATTTATTGACAAATCGATCAATATTTCAATCTTTTATTAAGTAGTCATTTAAGGTTCTTGTATATTGAGCAACATGTGAATAGGATCTGTCAAATGACTAAAAATGAAACAAAAATTAGAAAACAGATAATAGAAGCTTGCCTTTTAATGGAAAAAAAAGGTTTGAATCAAGGTAAAGCGGGCAACATCAGCGTTCGATGGAAAGATGGGATGCTTATAACCCCATCTGGTATTTCCTATGAGGGCATGAAAGCCAAAGATATAGTTTTTGTAGACTCTAAGACTAAACCTCATGGAATATGGAAGCCCTCAAGTGAGTGGAGATTTCATTTTGATATATTAAAAGAAAGAAAAGAATTTGATGCAGTCGTGCACAATCATCCTGCTTATGGTACAGGCATGTCTGTACTGAGAAAGGATATTAAAGCCTATCACTATATGATTGCCTTTTTGGGTGGCGACACAATTAAATGTTCTACTTTTGCAGTTCCAGGATCACAGGAATTATCTGATGCAGCATTAAAAGCTCTTAAAGGGAGGAAAGCATGTTTATTAGCAAATCATGGTACAATTACTTGTGGTAAAAATTTAGATGAAGCAATGTTTCTGACTGAAGAATTTGAAATTTTATGTAAGCAAATTACTATTGCAAAAATAAACGGTAAACCCCAATTGGTCGAAAAAAAACATATGAAAAAAATAATTGAGGCTATAAAAATGTATGGTAAATACTAATCACTCATTTTCTCAGGAAGAATTAAAATCTTTTAAAGATATTTCTTTTAAACTTGGCTCAAATAGCCATTTAGTACAAGCAGCAGGAGGAAATACTTCAATTAAATCTGATGGAAGAATGCTTATTAAAGCATCTGGAACTTGGTTAATTAATTCTTTAGATAAAGATATTTTTGTTGAGGTTGATTTAAATTCAATAACTGAAAAAATAAATAATGGTAAAGAAGATAATTTTATAGATGATATAATATCTAAAAATAATTTACATCCTTCATCTGAAACTTCATTTCATGCATTAATTAAGCATAAATATGTTTTACATGTTCATTCTACTACAGTAATTGCAAATGCAATTTCACAAAGTAGTGAGTCTGATTTGAAAAAATATCTCGATGAAGATTTTATCTTTATTCCTTACTGTCGACCTGGTTTTACTTTAACAATGGAAATAAAAAAACTAATTTTACCATCAACTAACATACTAATTCTCGAAAATCATGGATTGATAGTTGCTGGTGATGATATTGAGGATACCTATAAATTGCTCTTAAAAATTCATAAAAAATTAGACTTAATCAGAAATAAAAAATTAGCCTTAGATCACTTTGAGGAGATTACAAATATTGATGGTTATACGCATAAAAATGCTGATAAATATAAATTATTCTCAACACAGAATGAGAAATTATTCTCACTTTTCTCTAAATCATTTTATCCAGATCATGTAATTTTTTTAGGCCCTGGCATACCTACATTTTTAGAAGTGAAAGAAGCAAATGAATTTATTCAAAATTTAAAAAGAAAGAATATCAATCTCCCCCCTTATTTAATTTTAAAATATAAAGGTCTTTTTGAAAACACTTTAGCTATTCCAGCTGCAAAAGAAATGATCGACTGTTTTTTGGAGGTTCTGCTAAGAATTGATTTATCAAAGTCTTTAAAATTTTTATCAAGTCAACGAGAGAGTGAATTATTGAATTGGGATATTGAAATATATCGTCAATCAATAAACTAATGTCACTTTATCTAGGAATTGACTTTGGAACAACTGGTGTCAGAACTTCTATAATTGATAAAAATAAAAAAGAATTAATTAATTTTTCTGTTTCTATTAACCATCCAATAAGTAAGGGGTCATTAGTTTATCAAAATCCATGTTTATGGTGGAATGCATTAATCAAAAATCTTACATATTTAAAAACTAAAATAGAATTAAACAAAATTGAAAGATTATCAATCGATGGAACATCTGGTACAATACTTATAACCGATCATTCTGGTAACCCTTTAGATAATGCTTTAATGTATAATGATGCTTCAGCTGTAAAAGAGTCTAAGTTAGTTGAGAACATATCTGATAACCATCCAATTGTATCCACTTCTACTAATGCATTAGTAAGGGCATTATCACTAATCAACAAACTTAAAAAAGAAAAATATAGAATACTTCATCAAGCAGATTGGATAGCTTGTAAAATAATTGATGATTATATGTATTCAGATGAAAATAATGCTCTTAAACTAGGTTATGATTGTATCGAAAGATCTTGGCCAAAATGGTTTGATCAGTTACCTATTGAAATGAATAGCTTACCAAATATAAAAATACCAGGACAGTCTATAGGTGAATTGAGAAACCCCGAACTTATTGATTTAGGTTTTAGTGACAAAACCAAGGTCATAGCAGGCACTACTGATAGCATTGCAGCATTTTTAGCTACTGGAGCCAAAAATATAGGAGAAGCAGTTTCCTCAATTGGTACAACTCTAGTAGTAAAAGCTATTTCAAATAAGCCAATTTATAATAAGGAATTTGGGATCTACAGTCATCGGTTGGGCGAAAATTGGCTAGCAGGAGGAGCTTCTAATGTTGGAGGAAAAATTCTAAAAGAATTATTTTCAGATAGAATAGAGGAATTATCAAAACACATAGACCCAAATAATCTATTGAATTTAAATTACTATCCTCTAGCACAAAAAGGTGAAAGATTTCCTTTTAATGATCCTAATAAATTACCAATTTTAGAACCTCGTCCTAGATCTGAGATAAAATTTTTTCAGGCTGTGCTTGAAGGTATAACTAATGTTGAAAAATTGAGTTACGAAAAGATATTAGAGATAGGCGGTAAATATCCTAAAACTATTTTCACAATAGGAGGTGGAGGAAATAATTTAAAGTGGAATGATATCAGAAAAAAAATACTAGGTGTGAAACTAAATAAACCTTTATCAAATGATGCTTCTTTTGGATCTGCTCTTTTAGCGTTGGGGGATATTCTTTAAATGGCAAAAAAATTATTATCCCTTAAAGAAATTTCAGAATATTACGATACTTATTATTTTGATCAATGGGGAGTTGTTCATGATGGAATAAATATTTTTAATGAAGCAGAACAAGTCTTTTCATATTTGCAGTCACAAAATAAAAAAATTTATATAATTAGTAACTCAGGAAAAAAATCTTCAGATAATACTGACCGTTTGATAAAAATGGGCGCAAAAAATATTTTAAAATCTCATTTAATTACATCAGGAGATGTATGCTTAAAATATCTAAAATCTAAAAAAAGTCCCTTTGAAAATATTGGAAATAAATATTTTGTGGTTGCAACAGATTACCCCCTATTGCAAAACACAACATTTGAAAAGACGAATTCTTTAGAAAATGCTAATTTTCTCTTATTAACCTCTACTACTGGCCTTAGAAAAACTCATTTAATTGAGGAAATTTATACAATCGCAATAGAAATGAAGTTACCTCTAGTGTGCTCAAATCCTGATATTCTAGGTGTTTCTGGAGAAAATATTCATCCCTCAACAGGAGACCTTGCAGTTAAGTACAAAAAAATGGGAGGACAAGCATTTATAATTGGTAAACCAAATATTGAAATCTTTCATTATGTTCAAGAGTTATCCAATAGTAATAAATCAAAAACTTTGATGATAGGAGACTCTCTATTTAATGATATTGCTGGCGCCAATAGCTTTGGCATAGACTCATTATTGATCACATCTGGAATTCATAATGAAGAATTTATGCAAAATATACCAACGAACGATATAATTGATAATATAAAATCTGATTTTCAAATCACAGGAAAACCAGACTATATAATGGATAAACTTAAATGACATTTGATTTTAGTGA
>CACMWK010000002.1:0-218548 GCA_902617355.1 uncultured Alphaproteobacteria bacterium
CAGCTGGATTAGGTGGTGGAACTGGAACAGGAGCATTACCTGTTATAGCAAGTATAGCGAAAAAATTAGGAATCGTAACTGTCGCAATAGTTTCTACACCATTTAACTTTGAAGGCACAAAGAGAATGAACTTAGCATTACAAGGACTTGAAGAGGTTAAAGATAATGTAGATACGCTACTGATTATACCGAACCAAAATTTGTTTAAAGTATCCAATGAACAGACATCTTTTGCAGAAGCTTTTAAGAAGGCAGATAATGTACTTTTTGATGGAGTAAAAGGATTGACTGATTTAATTACGCAGCCAGGTCTAATTAATTTAGATTTCGCAGACGTGAGAACGGTTATAAAAGAAATGGGATTTGCAATGATGGGCACTGCCGTAGCAGAGGGTGACAATAAAGCTGTTGAAGCGTCAAATTTGGCATTAACTAACCCACTAATTGAAAATATAGATATGAATACAGCTAAAGGAGTTATTGTTAATATTTCTGGAGGCAATGATATGACTTTATTAGAAGTTGATCACGCAGCAAATATTATAAGGCAAAGTGTTAATCAAGAGGCAAATATAATTTTTGGATCTTTGATAGACGAGACACTGCAAGGTAAATTAAAAATTAGTATTTTTGCAACTGGAATAGAGGCTTCAGGAAAAAAAATTCTGTACTACCCAGAGTCTGAAAATAACTCAGGATTTAGTTCTATACAAAATAAAATTGATGGTAGTTTTTCTTATGAAGGTTCAGATACTAAACATTTAGAAGATATTTCTGGTGTAGTTGAAACCAAACAAGTTGACTCTGAAAAAGAGGAATTAAATCTCACTAACGAATTAGATAATGCTCAAGAGAATCAAGAGGACCTAATTGAAAAAAATACTGAAAACTCTGTCAATTTTGAAGAAAAAAAGAAAAAAGGTTTTTTTAGCATGCTTTCCAATTTGATGACTTCAGATAAAAAAACAACAGAGCAAGGTGTCGAAATTCCTGAAAAAAAGCAAAAAACGAAAAAAATGAAGACAGATCCAAATCTTTTTTTATTTAGTGATGTTGTTGAGGAAGATACCGAAAAAACTAAACAAATGAAAGATAGTGATGAAATATCAGAAGTTTCTGATATTTCAGAATTTAGTGATGAAAATGAGACCATTGAAGATATGGATACCCCTTCATATCTTCGTAAAGGCTCTAATCAGTAATTTCAATAAATACAAAGTTTTACAAATATAAAGTAATACTTTTTAGGTATTTTCATACTATCACATTAGATGAAAAGCTTTACTCTCAATGAGCCTATAAACATAGATGGAATTGGATTACATACCGGTGTTAAAACCAATATTATTCTTAATCCTACACCTGTAAAGTCTGGCATTTTTTTTAATAGAACAGATAAATCAACAATTATTCCTGCTAAATGGGATAATGTAATATCAACAAAATTTTCAACCAATATAGCTTCAAATGGAGTTGAGGTTAAAACTGTTGAACACTTATTGAGTGCCCTTGCAGGTCTACATATTAATAATTGTGAAATTTTAATTGACAATGTTGAAGTACCTATTTTAGATGGTAGTTCTAATGTATTTGTTGAAAGAATCTTAAAAAAAGGAATTAAAGAGCAAGACTCAGAACAAAAGATTTTAGAAATCGTTAAGCCTGTAAAATTTACATGTGATTATGGATTTGCTGAGTTATCACCTAATTTACCTAAAGATGAGGGTCTAAATATTAATTTAGAGTCTAGTTTTGGAGGAAAGTATGAAGATCAAGATATTAAAATTAAGAATTTAAATGGCAACTATATTGACTCCATATCAAAAGCAAGAACTTTTGGTTTTTTTCAGGAAATTGAATACCTCAAGTCGCAAAACCTTATTAAAGGAGGCTCACTAGATAATGCTATTGTTATCAAAGACAAAAAACCACTTAATAAAGATGGATTAAGATATGATAACGAATTAATGCGCCACAAAGTTTTGGATGTGGTTGGTGATCTCTATTTATCAGGTTACCCTATTATTGGAACTTATAAGGGTTTTAAAACAGGTCACTTCATTACAAATAATTTGCTTAAAGAATTATTTAAATCAAAAGAAAACTATAAGATACATCAGATAAACTAAGCCATTTTCTTTGGGTCGGTATATTTATTGAATTCCTCCTCAGATAAATCAGTTAGTTCCATGCAAGATTCTTTTAGTGAAATATTTTTATTATAAGCATTTAGTGCCACTTTAGAGGCTAGATCATAACCAATAACTTTAGTTAATGGTGTAACAAGCATTAAAGAGCGGTTTAAAAGTTCATTTACTCTTTTATTGTTAACTTTTAATCCTTTCAAACAGTTTTTATTAAATGAAGCCATTGCGTCGCTCATTAAACTAATTGCATCTAGAGTATTGTGTATGATTAATGGATTATAAACATTTAATTGGAAATGGCCTTGTGTACAAGCGAAGGCTATAGAGTTTCTCAGACCAATCACATGTGCGCATACCATTGATAGTGCTTCACACTGTGTGGGATTTATTTTTCCTGGCATGATTGATGAGCCAGGTTCATTGGCTGGAAGAATTAACTCAGAAATTCCACTTCTGGGCCCAGAAGCTAATACCCTAATATCATTTGCCATTTTAAATAAAGCACTAGTTAAAATTTCGACACCTGACATGACTTCAATAAACACATCATGGGAAGCAAGAGACTCATACTTATTTGGGGCAGATTTAAATGGAAGTCCTGTTTCCTTTTTTAAGTATTTAATAAATATATTAGAAAAATTTTTTGGCGCATTTACTCCAGAACCAACAGCAGTTCCTCCCTGAGCTAGTTCATAGAGTTTATCTAAACTTTTTTTAATAACATTTTCTGCATAAGATATTTGATCATAAAACGCTAAAAATTCATTTGAAATTTTTATTGGTATTGCATCTTGAGTGTGAGTTCTTCCAATTTTAATTATTCCTTTGAACTCAGAAATTTTCTTTTTTAAAGATTTTTTAAAAAAAACTATTTCAGGAAGTAATTTTTTTTTTATTGATAGCACAGTAGCTATGTGCATAGCAGTAGGAATACTGTCATTTGATGATTGAGACATATTAATATGATCATTAGGATGAAGTGGGGTATTTGTCGGGAGCTTTCTTCCTAATAACTGATTACTTTTATTTGCAATGACTTCATTAAGATTCATATTGATTTGAGTCCCTGATCCTGTTTGCCATACAACAAGTGGAAAGTGACCGTTTAATTTTCCAGATATAATTAAATCACAAACTTTACCAATAATTTTTGTGTGATTTTTCGGTAATAATTTTAATTCTGCATTTGCAAAAGCACATGATTTTTTTTGTAAGGCAAGTGCCTCTATAAAAATATTTTGAAAATGAAATTTCCCAATACCTATTTGAAAGTTTTCTATTGATCTTTGAGTTTGTGCTCCCCAAAGTTTCGTGCTTTCAACTTTAATTTCACCTAAGCTATCTTTTTCAATGCGAAATTTGACCATGAGTAATTAATAATATATATCAAATTCAATGAAAAATATTTTATTAATTCGCCATGGTCAAAGTGAGTGGAATAAATTAAATCTTTTTACCGGCTTTAAAAATATTGAATTATCTGAACAAGGCTTTGAGGAGGCGAATAAAGCTGGGCAAAACTTCAAAAATTTAAATATTAAATTCAATATTGTATTTACAAGTGAATTAAAAAGAGCTCAAGAAACCGCTAAAATAATTCTTCAAAACCTCGATCAGTGGGATTCTTTAAATAATGAAGGAAAAATAATCTCAAACATTAATTTAAATGAGAGAGATTATGGTGATCTCACGGGTTTAAACAAAAAGGAAACTGCTGAAAAATTTGGAGAAGAACAAGTTCATAAATGGAGGAGAGGTTATTCTGATCAACCACCTAACGGTGAAAGTCTTGAGGATGTGGTCAAAAGAGTTACAAAATATTTTGAGGAAGTAATTAAACCTGCTATTCAAAGTAATGAAAATGATAATATTTTAATAGCAGCACATGGGAATTCTCTAAGAGCGCTTTTAATTGTTATGAATATTTATGAACCAAATAATATTAATTCTGTTGAACTTTCAACTGGTGTTCCAATACATGTTATCTTAAAAGATAATAAGTTTAGTATTAAAGATTAATTAATTGATAGATATAGCTTTAGTTATAGCAATCGTATCATATTACACCGTCATGTTTATCACACCTGGGCCCAATAATGCTATGTTAACGATCTCAGGCTTAAAATTTGGTTTTAAAAGGTCTCTACCACATATTACTGGTATATCTTTAGGTCATGCTCTTCAAGTTTCATTAATTTGCACAGGTTTAGGTTTAATTTTGATTAATAAACCAGAATTTCAAATGATACTAAAATGGCTTTGTTTTTTTTATCTCATTTATCTAGCTTATCAAATGATTGGGTCTCTAAAGGATTATAAGAAAGATACAGGTAGACCCTTAAATATTTACGAAGCTGCTCTTTTTCAATGGGTAAACCCTAAGGCATGGACAATTGCCATTACAGTCGCGTCTGGTTTTATGCCTTTAGAAGAAAAGCTTTGGATAGCTGTTGTTTTCACAGGGTTGATGTCATCATTGGTAAGCTTTCCATGTATAAGTTTATGGGCACTTTTTGGAAGTTTAATTAAAAATCTAGTATCTAACCCTAAATTAAAAAGAAGCTTTGAGTATTTCTTTGCATTATTATTAGTATCTACGGGTATTTATTTAGTATTAAACTAATTTTTCAAGTAAACTCAAATAACGAAAATTAATATATCCTTTTTTGGATAAATAAAATTTTTCAATACGATCTCTTTTTAAGGAATTACAAAATACTGGTAATTTTGCTTTTAATTTTTTACTTATATAAATAGTTGATTTTAGCAAATGCTCTTTATGGTCAGATTTTAAAATTTTGATTGAATGTTTGCCACTCAATAAATCATAAAATAACAGAGAACAATTATTTTCTAAAATTTTATTCAAAATAGCTCTATTTTGCTCAACATACTTTACAACATCAATTAAGACTAAATAATTTTGATTTGACTTTATTTGACTTTGTTTCAAACCTTGCATTGATAAGAATAAATCTATTTTTTGATTTGTATAGTATTTACACCCAACTGAAATATATTCTTTCTCATCAATTATTCTGTCAGTAAATTTTTCAATATAAAAGTTTAATTTGGTTGATATATTTTTTAGTTCAATAATGTCATCTGGTATTAGGGGCATTCTTTTTTCTTTTTTGACCATATCTGAGAGCATACAAATATTCATAATTAAAAAAAAATATATACTATAATCTTATGAAGTTAATTCCAGAATGGGAAGAACATGACAAATGTCTAATGGCTTGGCCATGTAATAAAAATCTTTACAACGAAATAATTAAAGATGCCAGATTAGAAATGGCGCATTTAGCTAATTGTATTTCGGATGAAGAAACAGTTTATATGTATTGTAATAAAGAGGATTACAATGAGTGTAAAAATTATATTAATAATCAAAAAATAAATATTATTCAATTAGAACTAGATGACTCTTGGATGAGAGATATTGCCCCAATCTTTATCAAAGAGGACAACGAACTTAAATGTATTAACTTTAATTTTAATGGTTATGGGAAATACCCAAACTATTTTAATGATAATAAAGTAGGTGAATATATCTCAAATCAATTTTCTATTATCTCAGATTTAAATAATCTTACTTTAGAAGGTGGTGCTATTACTTACGATGAATACGGAAACTTGTTTACCACTGAAAGTGTTCTACTTAACCCAAATAGAAATAATCCTGAAAAAGCAAAAATAGAGCAAACACTGACTAGTTTATTTGATTTAAATTCAATAATTTGGATCCCCGAAGGTTTAAAAGATGATGATACTGATGGGCACATAGACAATATTTTATGTCCTATTGGTAATAGAAAATATTTAATTGCAAAAAGTTTTGATTTAGATGATTTGAATATGAAAAATTTAACTAAGAGTAAATCAATTATTCAAAGTAACCTTTCGAGTATCGACAGTAATATAGAATTAATTGATATACCACTACCTTCAAAAATAGTTGTCAATGATAAAAAACTTATTGCCTCGTATATTAATTTTTATTTTTCAAAGCGTAAAATATTTGTCCCAAAATTTAATGTTAAAGAGGATGAAATGGTTTATGATATTTTTAAAGATATTTTTAAAGATAAAAAAATTGAGATGATTGAAACTTCACATATAAATTATGGTGGAGGCAATATCCATTGTGTTACTATGAATGTGCCAAAAAATGTCAATTAAGGTAGCTGCTTCACAATTTAAATCTATAAAAGAAAAAAAAGATTTAAATATAAATAAGGCTATAAATATTGCTGAACAAGCATCTAAGGAAAATGTAAATATCTTACTCCTACAAGAGTTATTTCAAACTGAATACTTTTGCTCAACTCAAAATACAAAGTTTTTTAATTATGCAATTGAATTTCCTAATGACAAACTATTTGAAATTTTTTCTAATTTTTGTAAGAAAAATAATATGGTCATGCCGATCAGTTTTTTTGAAAAAAAAGAAAATAGTTTTTTTAATTCTCTAGTTGTGATTAATGCTGATGGTAAATTAAGTGATTTATATAGAAAGTCCCATATTCCCGAGGGTCCTGGTTACAACGAAAAGTTTTACTTTAAACCCGGTGATACTGGCTTTAAAGTTTTTAATACAAAGTTTGGAAATCTTGGTTGTGGTATATGCTGGGATCAATGGTTTCCTGAATGTGCGAGATCCATGACACTTTCTGGTGCAGATATTTTATTATATCCCACAGCAATTGGTTCTGAGCCTCAAGACCCTTTATTAGACTCAAAAGATCACTGGCAAAACGTAATGAAAGGTCATGCAGCTGCAAATCAAATTCCAGTCATTGCTTCTAATAGAATTGGCACAGAAAATGAAGGTTCAATATCTGTTACATTTTATGGGAGTTCCTTTATCGCTAATCATTTGGGTAATATTGAAATTGAAATGGACAAAAAAGACGAGGGCTTTGTATCTCAGAATTTCGACTTTTCAGAAATAACAAAATACCGCCAATCTTGGGGAAATTTTAGAGATCGTAGACCAGATCTATATAAAAAAATTTGTGATTTTTAAAAAAAATTATCATATTATTCAAATTCTACTTATTTAAGAGGAGAGGTAATATGAATAAATTTTTAACAACTCTTTTAGCACTAATACTTCCTATGAGTTTGAGCGCTAAAGAAGAGTTATTTATATACAATTGGTCCGATTATATAGCTGAAGATACAATTGCAAATTTTGAGGAAGAAACTGGTATTGATGTAACATACGATGTATTTGACTCAAACGAAGTTCTAGAGGCTAAGCTTTTAGCTGGAGGAAGTGGTTATGACTTAGTTGTTCCATCAGGCTCCTTTATGGAAAACCAAATTAAAGCTGGAGTTTTTCAAAAACTTGATAAAAGTATGATTCCAAACCTCAAAAATTTAGATCCAAGTGTTTTAGAAAAAACTGATGCTCATGATCCAGGTGGCGAGTACTCTGTCAATTACATGTATGGCACAACTGGAATTGGTTACAATGTTGCTGCTGTCGAGGAAAGAGGTGGAGATGTTGAGTCATGGGACATAATATTTGATGTAGATCAAATTTCTAAATACGAAGATTGTGGTGTGGCTTTCTTAGATGCACCAAGTGAAATTGTTGAGATTGCCTTAAATTATCTTGGCTATGATCCAAATACAGAAAACACTAAAGCTAATCAAGAGGCACTAGAATTATTGAATAATATTAGACCTTACATAAAGTATTTTGACTCTTCCCAGTACATTGATGATTTAGCAAATGGTGAGATTTGCTTAGCAATAGGTTGGTCAGGTGATGTATTTATAGCAGCATACGAAGAAATTGAAGAGGTCTGGTATTCAATTCCAAATGAAGGAACAGTAATTTGGTTTGATATGATGGGAATTCCAGCAGACGCAAAAAACGTAGAAAATGCTCATAAATTTATAGATTATATTTTGAGACCAGAAGTTGTTGCAGAGATTACTAACTATGTGTGGTACTCAAATCCTAATCTAGTAGCTAACACAACTGAAGGTTTGATAGATCCTGATATTCTTTCTGACCCAGCTATTTATCCAACAGAAGAGACATTAACTAAACTTTTTGCAGACACAGCTGACTCACCTCAAAAGTCTAGGATATCTTCTAGAGTGTTTAATAGTTTTAAAGCTTCTCAATAATTTAATTAAAGCGCAACTTTCACTTAAGTTGCGCTTTTCACAATCTTTTTTATGTCTGAACCTTTTTTACAAATCATAGATGTATCAAAAAGGTTTGATAATGTTGTTGCTTTAGACAAAGTTAGTTTAAAAATCGCAAAATCTGAAATATTCAGTCTCCTAGGATCTTCAGGATGTGGTAAGTCAACACTTTTGAGAATTATAGCAGGTTTCGAGAAGCCTGATGAAGGAAGAATTCTACTTGAGGGAAAGGATATTACGAAACTTCCACCATATGTAAGACCTCTTAATATTATGTTCCAAAATTACGCTTTATTTCCACATTTAAATGTCACTAATAATATCCAGTTTGGATTAAAAGAGGAAAAAATCTCTAAAGAAGAAATCAATTATCGTGTTGGTGAAATTTTAAATTTACTAGAGCTGAATGGTTTAGAGAAAAGAAAAATCAATGAGATATCTGGTGGTCAACAACAACGTGTAGCTTTAGCAAGATGTTTAGTCAAAAAACCAAAATTACTCTTATTGGATGAACCACTTGCTGCATTAGATAAACAGCTAAGAGTACAAACACAGTTCGAGTTAGTTAATCTACAATATAAATTAGGTATTACTTTTATTATTGTTACTCATGATCAAGAGGAAGCAATGTCATTATCTGATAGAATGGCAATTATGAAAAATGGAGAAATTCTCCAAGTCGGTAATCCTGTTGAGATATATGAAAAACCGAAGGACAAATATATAGCTAATTTTATAGGCACAGCTAATATCTTTAATGTTCTAAATAAAAATAATCAAATCATCATTAAAGAATTAAATTATGAAGTTAAAAATATTAATAATAAAGAAAACTATGTTAAATGTTTAATTAGGCCTGAAAAAATTTCTGTTAAAAAACTGGAAAATCAATCTGATAATTTAAATATTGGTGTAGTTAAAGAAGTAGCTTACTTAGGTAGTTATACTAAGTATTTAATTGAGGTTAATGGATTTGAATTTTATTCTTTTATGCAAAATAGTTTAGTTTCAGATAACCTTCAAATAAGATGGGATGACAAAGTTCAGATAAGTTTTAACGAAACATCAATATATTTCTTTAATGATTAAAAATTTAAAAAAACAAAACGTGTGGTTTGTATTTACCCCATATTTATGGCTAGTTTTGTTCTTTTTTGTTCCATTAGCTTTAATTTTTAAAATTTCTATATCTGTGTCTGAATGGGGTATGCCACCCTATCGTGATCTTTTCTCCTTATCTGAAAATGGATTGAAAATTAATTCAACTCTTGGAAATTATTTATTCATCTTTTCAGACCCTTTCTATATCAGATCATACCTCAATTCACTATCATTAGCTTTTACATCCACGGTATTATGTTTATTAATCGGTTATCCCATAGCTTTTTATGTTGCAAAATCCAAACCAAGTATAAGAAACATACTTTTGATTATGCTTATCATACCTTTTTGGAGTTCTTTTCTTCTAAGGGTATATGCATGGAAAGTCTTACTGCAAGGTTCTGGTATTATTAATTCAATTCTCATACATATAGGGCTAATTTCTGAACCAATATCTATGTTACACAATCATTATGCTGTAATTTTAGGTGTTGTTTATACTTACCTTCCATTTATGATTTTACCGCTTTATGGATATTTGGTTAAATTTGATTTAAATATGATTGACGCATCTGATGATTTAGGTGCAAAGCCTTTAAACACGTTTGTAAAAGTTATCTTACCTCTATCTTTACCAGGAATAGTAGCTGGGAGTATGTTGGTTTTTATACCAGTTGTTGGAGAATATATAATTCCAGAAATGTTAGGTGGCAGTGATAAGCTTTATTTTGGAAAAATAATTTGGGATGAATTTTTTGTAAATAGAGATTGGCCTATTGCTAGCGCGCTTGCGATGTCTGGTATTGTAATTCTTGTATTTCCCATAATTATTTTTCAATTGATGTATGCAAAATATAATTTTAGGAATGAATAAATTATTTTTAAAAATTTTTACCTTAACAATTGGATTTTCATTTTTATATTTTCCTATTTTAACTCTTATAGCTTATTCTTTTAATGATAATAAAAGAGTTATGGTTTGGAAGGGTTTCTCTTTTAGATGGTATAAGGAATTATTTCAAAATGAACAAATTTTAGAGGCTTTTTATACTAGTCTAAAAATTGCTTCTCTTTCAGCAACATTAGCAACAATCATGGGTGTAATGATCGGTTTTTCATTAACAAGAATATCAAAAATTCCAGCTAGGCCTTTCTTTATTTTCTTGAGTTCCTCTCCTTTGGTTATGCCTGAGATAATTTTAGGGCTTTCTTTGTTGTTATTCTTTATATCATCTAACCATATTATTGGCTTTCCTTCCTCAAAAGGACAACTAACAGTCTTAATATCGCATATAACTTTCTCTGTAGCTTTTGTTGCAGTCATTATCCAATCAAGGTTGAGTAGTTACGATAAAAATATAGAAGAGGCTGCTCAGGATCTTGGGACAATTCCAAATATGATTTTTTGGAAAATAACTGCACCTGTAATATTACCTGCAATATTATCAGGATGGTTACTTGCATTTACACTCTCTTTGGACGATCTTGTGGTTGCTAGTTTTACTACCGGTCCGGGAGCTAACACTTTGCCAATAGTGGTTTTTTCTAAAGTTAGATTGGGATTGAGTCCAGAAGTTAATGCTCTTTCCGCAATAATAATGCTAATTGTTATATTAGCAGCAATTAGTATTTACTTAATTAATAGATCAAACATTAAGAAGTAAATATTCTCTTTCCCATGCTGTAATAATTTTATTATAAGCATTTACCTCTAAGTCTTTGATTGAACAAAATAATTCTATAAATGTTTCACCAAATATCTCTTTTGCCTCCTTAGATCTAGAAAAAGTATCTATTGATTGATAGATGCTTTCTGTCAAAGAAACATTCACGTTATAAGCAGCTTTTTTGGTCTCTGGGGTTGCTTTTAATTTTTTCTTCAAACCTAAATATCCCGCAGATAAAGTTGCAGCTATAGCTAAGTATGGATTTACGTCTGATCCACAAAGTCTATTTTCAATTCTCGCTTGGTTAGCAGAGTTAAAATTTGGGACTCTAAAACCACAGGTACGGTTTTCAAAACCCCAGTTTAGGTTAAAAGGTGTACCTTCCTCCCAAAAACCTCTAAGCCTTTTAAAGGAATTAACATTTGGTGCAAAAAGAGGTAAAAAAGCTTTTGAATATTTTTGTAATCCACCCAAATAGTTATCAAAATGTTTTGTAGTTTTAAGATTTTTGTCCACAAATATTGGTTTACCTTTTTTTAAAATTGATTGATGTATATGCATCGAGTTTCCTGGAGTATCTTCCATCGGTTTAGCCATAAAAGTTGCATACAAATTATGCTTCAATGCAGTATGTCTAAGAGTTCTTTTAAATAAAAAAACCTGATCAGCCAAGTCAAGAGGGTTACCATGCTTGAAGTTAATTTCCATTTGTGCTGGTCCATCCTCATGATTAATGTTCTCAACCTCTAATTCTTGAGTTTCACAGTAGTCATATAGATCCTCAAAAATATGATCAAATTCATTAACAGCGTCAATACCGTAAGACTGATTTCCTTTTTCAATTCTTCCGGATTGCCCACTTGGTGTCTCTAAAGGATTATCTGGATCATTGTTTTTCTTAACTAAATAGAATTCAATTTCTGGAGCAACTACTGGTTCAAGACCTATTTTTTCGTAAAGACCAATTACTTTTTTTAAAATACCTCTAGAGTGGACCTCTATAACATTATCATTGTTATCAACAGCATCACAAATAACCTGCGCGGTTGGTTCTTCATACCATGGAACAGTTCTAAGAGTATTAAAATCGGGCTTTAATATAAAATCACCATCTGTAGGGTTTAAAATCTGATCATCTATTGAATAAGTCACATCTCTAGATACTGCTAATTTGAATAGTGCTAAAGGTAATCTTAATCCACCTGACTCAATAGAGTTTAAAAATTTTTTTGTTGGTAGTATTTTACCCCTTGGTATACCTGAATTATCAGGAATCATACATTCTACCTCTGTTATTTTATTTTTCTTTAACCAATCGACATAATCATTCATAGCTATAACTAACCTTTAAAATTTGATATTTATGTATCTGATGGATTACTCAGATAATTATTACGTAAGAACAAAAGCATTCAGTCTTAATACTAACAAATTAAATGAGAGCTTACAATGTGATGTTTGTATAATTGGTGCAGGTTTATCAGGTATTTCATCAGCATTATATTTATCTAAATTAAATCCAGATTTAAACATAGTCATATTGGAGAAAAATAAAGTAGGTTGGGGCGCATCTGGAAGAAATGGTGGGCAATTATTACATGGTTTTTCCTCAGAGAATTACTCTAGCCAAAAACACACTCAAGAGGAAATTAAGATATTATGGCAATTCACTTTAGACGCTGTTAGAGAAGTAAAAAAAAATATCAAAGACTTAAATATACAATGTGACTTAATCGAGGGTTATGTTTTAGCCGCAGTAAGTAAATCCCATGATGAGGAGTTAAAAAAATACTTAGACAGGCTTCAAACAAAATTTGATTATGAATCAGTGACGTATCTACCAAAAAATAGAATGGACCAGTATTTTGATAGCCCTTATTACAAATCTGCAATGTATGACTCAGAGTGTGGTCAAATTCATCCACTTAATTATTGTCTAGGATTAGCAAGAGAATTATTAAAAAATCAAAATTGTAAAATATTTGAAGATACAGGAGTGATATCATATGAATCTCAAAAAAAAGTAACAATAAAAACTGAAAAAAATATAATTGTTAAATCTGATAAATTAATTATCTGCTGTAATGCATATATTGCTAATTTGAATAAAAGTTTAAGAAAAAAAATAATGCCTGTTAAAACTTATGTATCAGCATTTACTGATATTCCAAATACAGAATTGAATAAATATTTTCGAAAACCTATCACAGTGGGAGATATGTTATTTGTACTAAATTATTTTAGACTGGATTCTAATAATAATTTAATTTTTGGTGGAGGTGTAAGTTACTCTAATATAGATCCGATAAATTTGGAATTATCTTTAAAAAAAAGTATAAAAAAGATACTTCCTGGTTTAGAAAAGTTCAAAGCTTGGTGTACTTGGAGTGGGCACGTTGCCATAACTGTAAACAGATTCCCTCATATCGGTAGTATTGATAATAATATTTTTTTTGCACAAGGATATTCAGGACATGGTTTAGCAATAACAACTATGGTTGGAAAAATGCTTGCTGAAACAATAACTAATCAGAACAATAATTTGAGCTTATTTGAAAAGTTTAGACATAAAAACTTTCCTGGTTTTGGTGTAATTGATAAGCCATTATTAGTTTTAGCAATGAGTTATTTTAAATTAAAAGATCAATTAAGCCTGAAATAACTTATTTTTGCCTAATCTAGAGTTAGGATCTAAGTGTTTTTTTAATTTTTTAATAAAAAGGTAATTTTCACTAGGTTTATATTTTTTTAATAGATAATTTTTTTTCAAACCAAGACCGTGTTCTGCTGCCACACTACCTTCACTTTGAATAGTCAAATCATAAATAAAGTTTGAGAGGTAAGCACAATTCTTTTTTGAATTAGGATGTACTTTAAAATTGCAATGCAAATTACCATCTCCCAAATGCCCAAAAAAATAAGGAGTAAAGATTTTATTATCCTTTACAAATGTATTTACCTTCTTAATAAAGACAGACCACTTATCAATGGGTAAAGAAATATCAAATTTTTCAGTAAAATTATATTTTATCTGATTATATACTAACTCTTCTCTTTTGCTCCATATCCATGATTTCGATTTATCATGTTCTATTTTATTAATTTTAAATTCATTTAAATTAAAGTATTTTTTTAAGTCTTTTTTGTAATTACCAATAATATTAGATTGTATCTCTATGATTAAATTGAAGTGATGTGTACTTTCATTAAATAAATAAGAGCTAGGTATTGGAAATATTATTTCAAAACTTGTTAAATTATCGAAGTACTTGTTTCTTAAAAATTTTAGTAATCGAATTGACTTATTTAAACTATTTGTTTGTATTAAATATGTAGAATTGTATTTTTTTTTTGGGATTAACTTTAAGCTCGCTCTTGTAATTATTCCAAAAACACCCTCAGAACCACAAAATAACTTCCACAGTTTTGGGCCAAAATTATCTTTTTTAAGTTTATTTAAAAAATTTAAAATAGTTCCATCACTAAGCACTACTTCAAGGCCATTTATATGATCCTCTATGTTACCATATCTCAAGGTTTGCAAACCCCCAACATTAGTAGATATATTACCGCCAATTGTACATTTATCACTTGGCGCAATATTAACTGGAAATAAAAGTTTTTTATTATTTGCTGCTTTTTGAATAGTTTTTAACAATGTTCCGCTTTGAGCTGTTATTATAAAATTATCAGTATCAACCTCTTCAATACGATTCATTTTTTTAAAATCTATTAGGATAGTTTTTTCAAATTGAGGTTTTGTGCCATCCACTCTATTAGTCTCTCCACCAATAGGTAAAATATGAAATTTATATTTGTTAGAAAATTTAACCAGTTTAGATACCTCCAAAGAATTTTTAGGGAAAGCAGTTATTTGGGCACTTTTTTTTATAGTTTTAATTGGAAACTTCATTTAGATGCTCTTAGTAATCTATCATTTATAGCGATACCTATTTTCTTATAAGGAATAGGTGCGATACTTATATTTTTATATTGGTTGTCGTTATCTGCTAAAAAAATAAAATGATAAAGATTTTTGGCAGCTTCAATTAAATTTCTACTCTTACTTAAATTTTTGAATTGACCTTTCTTATTTGCTCCAAAGTTTATATATGCAGATTTTTTTTTAGCATTTTTGACATTTAAAAATAATTTCTTCTTCGGAGAATAATGTTTTTTTGAAGTTCCAGGAAAACTTAAATTTTTGTTATATTTACTAATAACCATATAGGGTAATATTTTTTTCACATTTTCTAATGATATCATACCTGGTCTTATTATATTCAATTTGTTATCAGATATTTTAATTAAAGTTGACTCGATACCAACTTTACATTTTCCATCATCTACAATTAATAAATTTGTCTCAATAAATTGCTGAAAAACCATTTCACTGTTGATTGGGCTTAGTTGTTTAAATTTGTTTGCTGAAGGCATTACAAGGGGCTTACCTACTTTATTAATTAAATTTAATGTAAATTTATTATTTGGAACTCTTACAGCGCACTCATTATTTAATGTAAGAGATTTGGGTATTTCGAGAGACTTCCTTTGTAAAACAAGAGTAAGAGGCCCAGGCCAAAATTCTTTAGCTAAAATTAAATTTTCATCATCTAAATTAAAAAATTTATCTACCATTTTTAAACTTGAACAATGAAATATTAATTTTTTTTTCAACGGTCTTTTTTTTAATAAGAAAATTTTTTTTGCTGCTTTAATATTGGTTCCTAAACCAGCTAGCCCATAAACAGTTTCTGTTGGCAAGACTACTAATTCATCTTTTAATAGTTTAGACTTTAAGAAATGTGTAAGTTGCTTTGATAAATTTGATTTAACGATATTGGGCATAATTTACATAATTAGATATATTTTTAGTATTCAGTTAAGATTATTTAATATTATTTTACAACTTTATGAATATATGCGCCATTATTCTTTCTGCTGGAAAGAGCAAAAGATTTAAATCATCTAAACCAAAATTTCTTCATGAAATATCTGGTAAAGAGTTAATACAGTATAATTTAGATGCACTAAATAAAATTAAACAAGTAAAAAAAACTTTTATTATTTCAAGTAAAGCTAATAAAAAATATTTCATTTATGAAAAAGTATTTATTCAAAATCCAATAGACGGTACTGGTGGAGCTTTTAAACAATTTTATAAATACAATAATAAATTTGATTATTTTTTATTGACCTTAGCAGATACACCTATTTTCGATTATAAAATACTCTCTGATTTTGTTTCAAAAGGTGTAAAGAATAATGATGACTTATCAGTTCTTACACAAAATGTAAGAAATCCAAAAGGGTATGGAAGAATAATTAAAAAAAATAATTTATTATTAAGTATTATTGAAGAAAATGAATGTTCAAACGAAGAGAAATTAATCAACGAGATAAATACTGGCATATTTTTAATTTCAAAAAAAGCTGCATTAAATTTAAAATTAATAAAAAAAAATAAAAATAAGAATGAATTTTACATTACTGATTTAGTAAATGTCTGTTTAAATAAAAAACTTAAAATGACTACTTTTCTAAATAAAGCCACAGTGATATCAGGTGCTAACACCTTAAATGAACTTAATAAATTAGAAACATTATCTCAAGATTTTATAAAGAAAAAATTAATAGACAGTGGTGTTAGAATTATTCATCCTGATACGGTTTATATAGAGAGCAATGTTAGTATCGCTCCGGGAGTAGTAATTGAGCCACATGTTGTTATAAAAAAAAATGTAAGTATCAAAAGTAATTCTATTATTAAGTCTTTTTCTTATGTTGAAAATTCCACAATAGGTAATAACTGCTCCATCGGCCCTTATGCAAGAATAAGACCTGAGGTTATTATGGCAGATGAGGTAAAAATTGGTAATTTTGTTGAGATTAAAAAATCAAAATTATCAAAGGGAGTAAAAGTAAATCATTTAAGTTATATCGGAGACTCATCTATAGGAACAAATAGTAATATTGGGGCCGGAACTATTACTTGTAATTATGATGGAAAAAATAAGCTGAAATGCAAAATAGGTAATAATACCTTTATTGGCTCAAATTCTTCCATTATTGCACCTGTTAATATAGGTAATAAAGCATACATAGCTGCAGGATCTGTAATTACTAAATCAATACCAAATAATCATTTTTCAATAGCCAGATCAAAACAGAAAAATAAAATTAATAATAAAAAATAATGTGCGGTATAGTTGGTATCTTAAATTCATCTTCTTTAAAGAATAACTCTATAGATATTTTAAAAAAGCTGGAATATAGAGGGTATGACTCTGCTGGCATTTCCTTGTTTTCAAAAGAACGAATAAAAACCATTAAAAGTGTCGGCAAAATATCAGAACTAAAAAATAAAGCTCAAAATGTATCAGATAAAAATTTTTATGGTGTGATAGGTCATACAAGATGGGCAACACATGGAGTTGTTAGCAAAAATAATGCTCATCCATTTGCAAATGATGATCTTACTTTAGTTTGTAATGGTATAATTGAAAACTATAGAAAAATTCAAAATCGATTTGTAGAAATTCCTAAAAATATTCAATCAGATACTGAAATCAGTTTTTACTTTCTCACCTATTTAGTCAATAAATATAAAAATTCAGATGAAGCTATTAGAGTATTTAAAAGTGTAATTAAAGGAAACTACGCCTTTGTTATATTTATAAAAAAAAATAATTGTTTTTACTTATTAAAAAATGGCAGTCCAATCGCCTTATCACATAATAAAAATTCCTCTTACATATGCTCAGATTCATCTATTTTATCTGATTATAGTGATAAGATTTATCATCTTAAAGATGGTGATATTATTAAAATTCAGCAGTCTAAAATATCTAGTTTAAATAAAGCTAAAATACTTTTTGAAAAAAATGAAATTAAACAAAACCCATATGATAAAGGAAAATATCAACATTATATGTTGAAAGAGATTCATGAGCAGCCTGAAGTTATAAAAGCTACTCAAAAAAACTATTTTCAAGAATTTTTTAATGATTTTGAAAGCAAATTTAAAAATTTAATTTTAAACAAAAAAATAATATTTGTTGGATGTGGTACTGCATACCATGCCTGTTTAGTTGGGGAGTACTATTTTAATAAATATACAAAAATAGATACTTCATCAGAATTAGCTTCTGAGCTTAGATATAAAAAAATAAATAAAGACGAAAAAATATTATTTATTTTTATTTCACAATCTGGTGAAACCATGGATACATTGATGGCTTTAAAATATATCAAAAAAAACAAACATTCCTCTATAGTTATAACTAATTCTTTACAGAGTAGTATGGTAAGGGAGGCTGATGTAACTATACCTACTTATGCAGATAAAGAAGTTGGTGTAGCCTCAACTAAAGCTTTTACCTGTCAAATATTGAGCTTAGCCAATCTTTCTATTGAAATTGGTAAAATGACAAATTCCATATCGAAAAAAGATTATAATAAGAATTTAGCAATTCTAAAGTTATTACCAATAAAGTTGAAAAAATTAATAAACGATTTTACACCAGAGGCGAAAAAAATTGCAAAAAAATTAAGCCAATCTGATACTTGTTATTTTATTGGAAGGAATATTGTATACCCAATAGCATTAGAGGGATCCTTGAAATTAAAAGAGATATCTTACATGCATAGCGAAGGCTTTCCTGGAGGAGAGATGAAACATGGCCCAATTGCATTGATCGATAAAAAATCATTAACAATTTGCTTATCGCCAAACAACGAACTATATGAGAAATCTATTTCTAATGCTGAGGAAATCGCTGCTAGAAATGGTAAGGTTATAATTTTATCGAGTGTTAAAATTCACAGAAAATCATTAAACACACATAATGTAAGCCTACCCAAAGAAAACTTTATTGACACACCTTTCATTTATACTATTCCTCTTCAACTCATTTCATATTATTTTGCTCTTAATGAAGGTACTGATATTGATCAACCAAGGAATCTCGCTAAATCAGTTACTGTTGAATAAATTGAATACTATTTAATATGAATATCGAAGTTGATAATGAGATTTTAGCCAGTGTGATTGACGCTCGGTTTGGTATCAAACCACAGCTTTCTT
The DNA here is from genome assembly GCA_902617355.1 of uncultured Alphaproteobacteria bacterium. Taxonomy (GTDB): domain Bacteria; phylum Pseudomonadota; class Alphaproteobacteria; order HIMB59; family HIMB59; genus HIMB59. Next base: position 19,173 of record CACMWK010000002.1, read on the forward strand.
CAAATATCGAAAAAGCTAATTTCAAACAAACTATTTTTTTTCCTGAGGATAAATTGAAATCAAATACATTTAATTCAGTGCCTTTAGACACATATGGAATAATCAATAAATCTAAGTTATTTACAAGAGAACCTATTACAGGAGAACAAATATCTTATTTAATTAATGATAATGGCTACACTGTTAAAGATAATAATCCAGATATTAAAATCGAAACAACAGACTATAAAATTTTTTATAGATTTGAAATTAATGAGATTAAACACAAATACTGCTCATCAATTTTTACTAATTTAAAATTTAAAAAAATAAATATTGTTTTTCCAAATAGCAGCACAATACACTTTTTTTCTGAGAATATATCTCTTTTAAAAAAATATATTAAGAAAATTGCTAGTAAAAAAATTCAAGAGAGTGATCTTATTAAAATCAAAGTCCCAACTAGTTTATCTATTTATTACTCTAAAAATAACAATACCAAAGAGATTACAATCAAAAATAAATCTTATTTGGGAATATGTTTTGAAATAGTTAATCTTTTAAGCTTAAATACTTTAGACACTAAGAATACATATAATTCCAGCAATAATAACAATTACTATATTAATATTCTTTTTTTTAATTTTTATAATTTATTCCCTAAGTTTATATCTTTATTCATATTTAAATTTTTACTCAGGTTTAATAAATCTTACACATTTTCTAATCAAGTATTAGAAATTAATAATAATTTTAACAAACAAAATAATTTCTTCTCTAATATTATTGATGACAATCAATATCCTAGTTACTTATCAAAAGGAACTTTTTTCCCTAATTTAAAATTAAGTAATAAAAAGTATATTCATGAGATACTCAAGGATGACGATACATACATACTTTCAAACAAATATAAAATAAGAAACATAAAAAATTTTATTTTTCTATCTGATGGTTCTAATAAAAATTCTTATCAAATCGGTAAAAGCTCATATGATTATTTAAATTTAGATAAATGCTATTACATTACAGACAATCATGGCCTAATCACCACTGTAGATATCATTGATAATATCGGAATTATCAATCATGAAGATATTGATTCAAAGTATTCAGATAATAAACAATCCAGCATAGATAATTTTTATGCTACAGGTTATGAGCCATCATTACCTAAATTAAAGCTACCCAAAATTTGGCCTTTTAAATCTAAAACCCAATAATTTCTTTTATTTAATACATTTAACAATATAATCCTTGCCTCATGAAATGGACTAAAGAAAGTTGGAAAAACTTTGAAGCTAAGCAAATGCCTGCTTACGCTGATCAAGGTAATTTAGACTCTGTAATAGAGGAATTATCCTCTATGCCTCCTTTAATATTTGCTGGTGAGACTAGGTCTCTAAAATCACAAATTCATCAAGTTCAAAAAGGAGAGTCCTTTTATTTACAAGGTGGTGACTGTGCTGAGAGCTTTCAGGAATTAAACCCCAATACAATTCGAGATAATTTTAAATTACTATTGCAAATGTCTGTTGTTTTGACTTTTGCCACTAATAAACCGGTCGTTAAACTAGGGAGAATGGGTGGACAATTTGCTAAACCAAGAAGCTCAGACTTTGAAGAAAAAAACGGTCAAAAGCTACCTAGTTATAGAGGAGATATTATCAATTCATTTGAGTTTAACGAGTCCTCTAGAGAACCAGACCCTAAAAGAATGATCAGAGCTTATAACCATTCAGCTTCAACTTTAAATTTATTAAGAGCTTTTGCTCAAGGAGGTTTTGCTAGTTTAACACAATTAAATAAATGGAATTTAGATTTTGCAGATAACTTTGATACAACAAAAAAATTTAAAGAATTATCTGAAAAAATTGCAGAAAGTATAAAATTTATGAATGCATGTGGTGTAAATGAAAAAAATACAAGAGAACTAAGAGAGACAGATTTTTACACAAGCCATGAAGCACTTCTTTTACCTTATGAACAAGCTTTTACAAGAATAGATAGCACTACAGGTGAGTGGTACAATGTAAATTCTCATTTTTTGTGGGTAGGTGATAGAACTAGAGATCCTAATGGTGCTCACATACACTATTTAAGTGGTATAAAAAACCCTTTAGGTCTTAAAGTAGGTCCATCTACAACCATTGATGATTTAAAAAAAAATATTGAGATACTGAATCCCGAAAATGAAGGTGGGAGACTTACACTTATTGTTAGAATGGGAGCGGATAAAATTAACTCAAAATACCCTGATTTATTGAAAGAAATTAATAAACTCGGTCTTAATCTTACATGGATATGTGATCCTATGCATGGAAATACATCTACAAGTAAATCTGGCTATAAAACTAGAGCTACTGAGAATATTTTTAAAGAAATTCAGTCTTTTTTTGAAATTCATAAATCAGAGGGTTCAGTCGCAGGAGGCGTTCACCTTGAATTAACAGGTTTAGATGTAACTGAATGTGTCGGTGGGCCTGATGATATTAAAGATGAAAATTTAGGTGATAGATACCATACGTTTTGTGACCCAAGACTAAATGTTAATCAATCATTAGAGCTATCTTTTCTACTGGCTGACTTATTGTCCAATGGCGAAATGAATTAGTTTTCTTATTCATAATGAATAAAAAAACAAATTCAAATTTAATTAATAATTTTACTGATAATTATTTTTTAAAAACAAAAAAAATTATCCAAAAGTATGGAGATATTAAAGTTACTTATGCTGTTTTTATTCGTAGACCAGGTGTTATAGCATTAAAACTAGCAATAAATTGGATTAAACAAATTTCAAAAGACAGAGGAATTAAAGTATCAACTTCTAGTCCATTCAAAGAGGGTGACCATTTCGGTGCTGGAGAACCAATTCTTTATATTAGGGGTTCTTTTAAACATATAGTCGATTTGGAAACTTTACTCTTACAAAAAATTGGTCCAGCTTGTATAGCAGCAGCTAATGCATATCAAATGTGTTTAGACCTGCCTAAAACATCCTTTATAGCTATGGATGCAAGACATTGTGCAGGTACAGAGATGTCTGAATTAATGTCATATGCGGCTTCAGTAGGATCAAAATCAGCAAAAAGAAAGAAAGCTAAAGGCTTTATTGGAACATCGATAGATGCAACATCACATTATTTTCAATCTAATAAAGCATTAGGAACGATGCCACATGCATTAATAGGATATGCAGGATCTACTATTGAGGCAGTAAAAATGTTTCATGAAACATTTCCAAAAGATGATTTAGTTGTATTGCCTGATTATTTCGGTAAGGAAATTACTGACTCTATTCAAGTTTGTAGCCACTTCGATAAGTTGTCTAAAGCTGGAAAAGTAATGATAAGACTTGATACTCCAAATGGAAGATTTATTGAAAATCTTGATACCTCAAAATCATACGAGGTCTTAGAAAAACACGCACCTGGTTCAATCAAAGAATACAGATCTGACAAAGAGTTAAAACATTTAGTTGGGCCTGGAGTCTCTGCTGCATCTTTGTGGTATTTGAGAGCACAACTTGATAATTTTGGTTTTAAAAAAGTAAAAATTATAGCATCTAGCGGATTTACAAATGAGAAATGCAAGGCAATGTCTTTAGCCAAAGCTCCAATAGATGTCATAGGAACTGGAAGTTATCTACCAGAAAAGTGGTCAGAAACATATGCAACTGCTGATATTATAAAATATGGTAATTCCTCTAGAGTAAAAGTTTCAAGAGAATACCTCTTAAAAAAAGTTAAATGATAATTACACGTTTTGCCCCAAGCCCAACTGGTCACCTGCACTTAGGAAATATGAGATCTTGCTTTTTAAATTGGGCATATTCGAAAAAAAATAATGGTAAATTTATTCTTAGATATGACGACACTGACCAAGAGAGAAGCAAAGATGAATATGTAAAGTCCATAGCATCTGATCTTGATTGGTTAAAAATAAAATATGATGAAACTTTTTATCAAAGCAAAAGAATTGAGAGATATAATGAACTTTTCGATCAATTAATTTCTTTAAAATTTGTTTACCCATGTTTTGAGTCAAGTGAGGATTTAGATATAAAAAAAAAGTTGCAGTTAAAAGCAGGAAAACCTCCAATCTACGATAGATCCTCATTAAATTTATCTAAAGAAGAAATTGAAAAAAAAATAATTAATGGTAATCAGCCCTATTGGAGATTTAAGCTTTCACAGACTAAAATTAAATGGAATGATTTAGTAAAAGGAGAGACCGAAGTAGATCTAGCTTCTCAATCAGATCCTGTTTTAAGGAGGGCTGATGGTAGCTACCTCTACCATTTTCCAAGTGTCGTCGATGATATAGATATGAAAATATCTCACATTATAAGAGGCGAGGACCACTTAACTAATTCAGCAATTCATTTAGAATTATTTAAATGTTTAAATTCTGATTTACCTTCATTAGGTCACAATCCATTAATGCTTAATGAGGATGGAACAAAACTAAGTAAGAGAAATTTGGACTCAATTTCACTTAAGCAATTCAGAAACAGTGGATATACAGTTAACAGTATTCTATCTTATTTGTATTCACTTGGTTTAAACTCAGATTATGATTTTGAAACCATTTTAAAGAATAATTTTAGAGATTTTAATTTAGAGGATATTTCTAAAAACTTACCAAAAATTGATATTCATAAAATTGACTTTTTTCAAAAAAATTCATTAAGGTCAATGAATTTAAAAGGTTTAAATAATGAATTCCCTGAGCTAGAAGAGTTAGCTTTAACTGAAACTGAGTGGGAACTTATTAAAGAAAATGTTGAAAAGTATGAAGATATAAGAAGTTTATGGAATATTATTAATAGAAGAGAAATTAAAATTCAACCCTCAGGTGACTTTATCAAACTTTTGATTAAAAATTTGAATGGTATTTCAAATTTTAGTTTTGATGAATATGTCAATTACTTAATGAGTATTGATAAATCACTATCAAAAAAAGAAATATTTACTAATACACGTTATATACTTACAGGTAATCAAAATGGCCCATCTGTTAAAGACCTATATAATTATTTTGGCCACGAAGGTTTAAAAAAAATTTTAAATGAATATTAATCTTTTTAACACTTTAACCAAAAAAAAAGAAAAACTTATACCTATTAACTCATCTGCAGTTAAGATGTATGCTTGTGGGCCTACCCTTTACAGTAATCCACATATAGGAAACTTCAGACCAATTATAGTTTTTGATATCTTATTTAGAGTCTTAAGACTAATTTTCGGAGAGGATAGTGTACGTTACGTCAGAAATATAACAGACATTGACGATAAAATTATAGATAAAGCCAATGAACTTAAAATATCAACAGATGAGTTGGTTAATTCTACTCAAAAAATATATCAACAAAATCTAAGTTCTTTATCAATATTATCTCCAACATATGAACCAAAAGCCACAGATTATATTTCAAAAATGATTGAGATGATTACATCTCTTATTGAAAAAAAATATGCCTATGTATCTGAAGGACATGTTTTATTTGAAGCAAAGAAATTTAAGGGTTATGGTTCTCTTTCTAAGTTCTCATTAAAAGACATAATATCTGGTGCAAGAGTAGAAGTTGCCGATTACAAAAAAAATCCTGAAGATTTTGTCCTTTGGAAACCGTCAAAAACAAATGAACCTCATTGGGATAGCCCATGGGGCAATGGTAGACCTGGATGGCACATAGAGTGTTCAGCTATGATTTCAGAATTACTTGGAGAAACCATTGATATCCATGCGGGTGGTATTGATCTTATTTTTCCACATCACGAGAATGAAATTGCTCAGTCAACATGTTGTCATGATAAAAAAATGTCGAACTTTTGGCTCCATAATGGATTTATAAATTTTAAGGGTGAAAAAATGTCAAAATCTTTAGGAAATACCTCAATTGTTAATGATTTATTATCTAAACATGATCCTGCTGTTCTCAAATATTCACTACTGACTACTCATTATCGTCAACCACTTGATTTTTCAAACGATCTTATAAGTTATAGTGAAAACATCATTAATAAGTGGAGAGAACATATTAAAGAGGTTAATAGCAAAGAATTAGACTCAGAATTTGTTAATGCACTTTTAGATGACCTAAATACCCCAAAAGCACTGATGAGATTACAGCAAATAATAGCTAACATTAAAAAAGACAAGAATAATGATGATTTATTAGCTCATTTTAATAATGGTTTAAGCTTATTAGGATTAAATCCTAGTTTTAATAAAACAGATTTAAACCTTGATAAAGAATTTATTGAAAATATGATATCTCGCCGACAAGAGGCTAAAAAAAATAAAGACTTTGAACTAGCAGATAAAATTAGAGATGAGTTATTTAAACAAGGGATTGTTTTAGAAGACTCCAAAAATGGCACAACATGGAAGAAAAACTAGAAAATAAAATTTATTTTTTTGACACTACATTAAGAGATGGTCAACAAACTACCGGTGTTGATTTTAGTGTAGATGATAAAATCAAATTCTCTAATGCTCTCGATGAATTAGGTTTAGATTATATCGAGGGCGGTTGGCCAGGGTCAAATCCAACTGATGATAGTTTTTTTAATTCTACAACAAATTTTAAAAATTCTAGTTTGGTTGCTTTTGGAATGACCAGAAGACCTAATACAAGTGTTTCAAACGATCCAGGTCTAAATACTTTAATTAATACAAATGTAAAACATATTTGCATTGTTGGGAAATCATCTTCATATCAGGTCGAAAAGGCTTTAGGCATTTCAAAATCTGATAACCTAAAAATGATTGGTGAAAGTATCGCTCATATCAATGAAAAAGGTTTAGAGGCAATGTATGATGCTGAGCATTTTTTTGATGGATATAAATCGGATCCTAAATTTGCATTAGATTGTTTAACTGAGGCTTTAAATAATGGAGCTAGATGGATAGTATTGTGTGATACTAATGGTGGAACTCTGCCAAATGAAGTAGGGACAATTGTTCAAGAAGTAACAAAATATATACCAGGTGAAAAACTGGGCATTCATGCGCATAATGATACAGAAAATGCAGTTGCCAACTCACTGGCTGCTGTGCGAGCAGGAGTGAGACAAATTCAAGGCACAATTAATGGATTAGGAGAAAGGTGTGGAAATGCTAATTTAGTATCTCTTATTCCCTCAATAATTTTGAAAACAAAATTTGAAACTAGTATTCCTAAAGAAAAATTATCAGCCTTAAAGAAAACCTCATTGCTTTTAGATGAAATTTTAAATCGTATGCCAAATACTCAACAAGCCTATGTTGGTGAAAATGCCTTTTCACATAAGGGAGGTTTGCATGTTTCAGCAATTAACAAAGACCCTAAAACATATGAGCATATAGACCCAGAAATAGTAGGTAATACCAGAAAAATTGTAATTTCTGATCAATCTGGCCGATCTAATATCATATCTCTTTTAAATACTGTTGGTATTAACCCAGATGATCATTCAGATAAATTAGATTTTTTACTCCAAAAAGTAAAAGAGAGAGAATTCAAGGGTTACGCTTACGATCAGGCAATTGCGAGTTTTGAGATACTAGCTAGACAAACTCTTTTCGGTATCCCAGAGTACTTTGAATTAAAAAGATTTAAAGTTATTGATGATAGAAGATGGAATGCTAAAGGAGAATTAGTAACTGAGTCTGAAGCAACTGTAAGGATAGAAGTTGAAAAAAAAGAATACATGAATGTAGAAGTAGGAAATGGTCCAGTAAATGCTTTGGACAAAGCTTTAAGAAAATCATTAATGGGCTTTTACCCTGCTTTAGAGGATTTAGAATTAACTGATTTTAAGGTAAGAATTTTATCCTCAGAGAAAGGAACAGATGCAATAGTTCGTGTTCTAATCGAGACAAAGGATCAAAAAGGATCCATTTGGACAACAGTAGGTGTCTCAACTAATATAATTGATGCATCTTATAACGCCCTTAGAGAGAGTTTAATTTATAAATTAATTAAGTCCTCTTGAAAAAAACAATTCAATTTATATTAAACAAACCCCAGTTATCTGAAAATGTTGGTATGTCTCTAAGATCAATAGGATGTTTTGGTTTTGAGAACTTATCCTTAGTAAGTCCAAGAAAAATTTGGCCTAATGATAAGGGAATAAAATCTTCAAAGCATTTTTCATCCTTAGTTAAAAAAGTTAAGGTATATCAATCAATACCAGAAGCTATGAAAGGTAGTGATATCTTAATTGCAACGACAGTTAGGAAAAGAGACTTTCACATACCTCCAATAAAAGTTAATGAAATATCTAAACTAAAATCGAAAAAAATATCAATTTTATTTGGTCAAGAAAATAATGGATTATCCAATAAGGAGATATCACATGCTAATTTTCTATTGTCTCTACCTACATACAACAAGAGTTCGCTCAATTTATCTCATACTGTAGCTTTAATTGCTTATGAATTGAGTCAAATATCTCTATCTAATATTAATCCAACTTTTGAAAATTCTCCTGCAAGCTCAAAAGATATTGAAAAATTTTTATCATTTCTGATGAAAATACTAGAAAAAAGAAAATTTACATCAATCTCATCCAAAAGAGATAATTTAGAAATATCTTTAAGAAATTTTTTAAAAACATCAAAAATAGACCAAAAACAAATAAAAACAGCCTATGGAATTTTAAAATTTATTACAAAATAAATTGACTTAAAAGGCTAAATCTATATAAATCACCAATTCATGACAAAAAGACTATCGTCAAAACATAAAATTGATAGAAGACTAGGCCTAAATTTATGGGGTAGACCTAAAAGCCCTTTTAATAGAAGACCCTATGGTCCTGGCCAACATGGTCAAGCAAGAAGAAGAAAACCTTCTGATTTTGGAGTTCAATTAGCAGCTAAACAAAAGCTCAAAAAATATTATGGCGATATTACTGAGAAGCAATTTTTAAAAATTTATCAAGCAGCTTCTAGAAAAAAAGGCGATACTAGTCAAATTCTAATTGAACTTTTAGAACGAAGATTAGATGCTGTTGTGTTTAGACTAAAGTTTGCTCCAACTGTATTTTCCGCAAGACAACTAGTAAATCACGGGCATGTTTTGGTAAACGGTAAAGTAGTAAATAAAAAATCTTATCAGGTTAATGATGGTGATGAAATATCCCTTCAACAAACTAGCCAGAATATTCCAATGATAATTCAAACATTGAGCTCTAATGAAAGAGATGTTCCTGAGTATTTGCAACTAGAAATATCAAAATGTCTTGGTAAATTTGTTAGAGGACCTCAATTGACAGATGTTCCTTACCCTGTTCAGATGGAACCTAATTTAGTCGTTGAATTCTACTCTAGATAACCAATAGTTAATAATCTATTCAATTAATCTAACAGCGCATAATTTTCGAAAAGATATTTATGAAAATAAAAATACTAACAGTCATATTTTCTCTTTTTATTACAAGCCTTTTCGCTGCTGGATCTAGCTCCGATGATAGTGCTAAAACTAATTACGGAAAAGATTATAAATCAGCAATTAAGCTAATAAGAAGCAAAGATTATGATAAGGCAATAAGAAAGCTGAAGACTCTTACAACCGCTAGTTCTACAGATTTTACTAAAGCTGATGTTTACAATGAGTTAGGTTTTGCTTACAGAAAAAGTGAAGACTTTGATAATGCAGCAAAATATTACAAAAAAGCTCTTGAATTAGAACCAGAACACTTAGGTGCTATCGAATACCAAGGTGAGATGTATGTAGATCTTGGTCAAAAAGAAAATGCCCTAAATAATTTAGCTTTACTTAAAAAACTAGTTGGAGAAAATAATTCTTATTATAAAGAATTAAATAATTATATTTCAAATAACTAATGAGAGGGGCAAAATAAATGCCCCTTTTTTAATTTACTTCTGTTTTGATGCCTTTTGTGTTTAGTAATTCTAGAAGTTCACCAGACTCAGCCATTTCTTTCATAATATCACAACCACCTACAAATTCTTTTTTTATGTAAAGTTGAGGTATCGTAGGCCAATTTGAATATGTTTTTATACCTTCTCTAATGTTGTTATCTTCAAGCACATTACAATGGCCAAACTCAACCCCAGTTTTTTTTAAAATTGCGCTTGCGACTGACGAGAAACCACACATAGGAAAGTCAGGGTTACCTTTCATAAATAGGAAAACTTCATTATCTCCAATCATTTTTTCAATTTGTTCTTTTGTACTACTCTCTAATTCCATTATTTTGTTCCTTTCGTTTTTAATTGCATAGCATGAAGCTCTTTATCCATTAATCCATCTAGTAATTTGTAAACTAACTGGTGTTGTTGTATACGTGACAATCCGTTAAACATATCACTTTCAATTTCAACTGAATAATGATCGTTATCACCGGCAAGATCCTCAATTACAATTTTAGAATTTGGAAATTTGTTCTCAAGGAGTCCTTCTAATTTTTTTTGTTCAATAGGCATCTAACTAATTATCTTCTCAAAATCATTACGATATTTATTCATAATATCAAAATAGTCAAATTTTTTAGAGTTTATCTCAATACCTTCTTTGATTATCTCCCCAATTTCATGGTATTCAGCACCTTTTTTTGTCAGAAATGAAGTTACTTCTTCAAAATCTTTACTTCTGATTTCAATCACATATCCAGCACTATATTCGCAGAATAAATCAATAGGATCAGGGACCTTGACCCTAAAACCCATATCCTTATATTGCATTTTTAATAATGCCGAAAAGATACCCCCTCTGGAAATATCATTGCAAGACATTATGCATTTCAAATCTGATAATTCCAAAACACAATTTGCAATTTTTTTTTCAAAATCTAGATCTAATACCTCTAAGTCATTAAATTCACATATGTTAAAAGCAATTTTTTGATCTTGTAATAAGTAAGGACTAAAATTTTTTGTTAATTGTTTTCCTAAAATAAGGATCTTATTACCAATTTCACAAAACTTATTTGTGTTTATTTTATTTAAATCCATATTGGAACCTACCATTCCTATTACAGGTGTAGGCTTAATTGGTATTTCATTTGTCTGGTTATATAAAGATACATTACCTGAAACAATAGGTGTATTGAATTTGACAGCTGCAGTTTTTAATCCATTAATAGATAAAACCAACTCTCCCATAATGTTTGGATCTAAAGGACTTGCAAAGTTAAGGTTATTTGTAATCGCTAAAGGATTAATATTGCATGCAATTAGATTTCTATATGACTCAGCAACTGTATATTTCATTCCTTCATAAGGATTGATTCTTATGTATAATGGATTGCAATCGGTAGATGCACCAATAACTTTTTGTGTTCCGTGAATCTTTACTATACCTGATGATTGACCTGGTTCTCTGATAGTATCTCCCATCACAGTAGAGTCATATTGATCGAAAACCCAACTTTTATCTAAATAATTAAGATTTGTAAGAAGGTTAATTATCATATCTTCCAATTTAATTTTGGAAAAATCAAAATCTTTGGTTTTTCTTTTTCTTGGGATGTAAAACTCTCTATCGTATTCAGGAGCATCATCAACAATTATTTCTACAGGAAGATCGACAACTTTTTTATTATTTGACTCAAACACAACTCTTTTTGTATCAGTGATTTCTCCAATGACTTCATAATCAATTTGCCATTTTTGAAGAATTTCTCTAACTTTATGATTATTTTTTTTATCAATAACAGCTAGCATTCTTTCTTGGCTTTCAGATAAAAGTATCTCATAGGCGCTCAGTGGTTGCCTCAATGGAACTTTATCAAGATTTATATAAACACCTACATTTCCTTTTGAAGCCATTTCTACACTGGAGGAGGTAATACCCGCAGCTCCCATATCTTGCATAGACTCTATTAAACCTGAAGACATTAATTCTAAGCAACCTTCCATTAAAAGTTTTTCCATGAAGGGATCACCAACCTGTACAGAGGGTCTTTTTTCATCCTCATCTTCCTCTGAAAAAACATCAGAGGCCATACTTGCTCCATGAATTCCATCTTTTCCAGTTTTAGATCCAATGTAAACAATAAGGCCACCAATAGATTTTGGTTTAGAGTAAAAAATTTTATCTTTTTGAACATGTCCCACAGCCATAGCATTAACCAAATTATTAAAATCATATGTTGTCTCAAACTCACACTCACCACCAATATTAGGAATACCAATACAGTTACCATAGTGTCCAATTCCATGAACTACACCATTTAACAAGTATTTTGTCTTTTCAGTTTCTATTAAACCAAATCTAATTGAGTCAAGAGTAGCAATTGGTCTTGCTCCCATTGTAAATATATCTCGTAGTATACCTCCAACACCAGTTGCTGAACCGTTGAAAGGTTCTATGTAACTTGGATGATTGTGGCTTTCTATTTTAAACGCAATACCATCGTTATCTTGCAAATCAATTACACCAGCGTTTTCTCCTGGTCCCTGAATTACTATTTCATTATCTGTAGGGAGTTTCTTAAGCCATTTTTTTGAAGTTTTATAACAACAGTGTTCATTCCACATAGCAGAAAAAATACCCAATTCCTCAATACTTAAGTCTCTGTTTAGATATTTCCTAATGACTTGAAATTCATCTAAAGTTAAACCGTGTTGAAGTATTAACTCTTCATTCATGAAATTAAAGACTCTATAATAAGTCTTCCATCTTGTGATTGATGAAAATCAGAATATGCTCTCTCGGGATGAGGCATCATTCCAAGAACATTCTTTTTTTTGTTTGTAATACCTGCAATAGCCTCTATTGAACCATTTATATTTTCTTCAGTATTTGAGAATTCACCTTTGCAATATTCAAATGCAATTTGTTCATTATTTTTTAATAAATTTAAAGTTTCAGTATCACAATAAAAATTTCCCTCGTTATGAGCTACAGGTATTTGAAGAATTTGGTTATCTTTGATTGATAAATTAAAATTATTTTTAAATTTTTTTTTAATAAAACAATTTTTTCCTAAAAATTTAAGTTTTTTATTTCGAATTAATGCTCCTTCAAGAAGTCCAATTTCAGTTAAAATTTGAAAGCCATTACAAATACCTAATAAATATCTATTATCATTTGCATGTTTTACAACCTCATCAATAATTTTACTTTTTGATGCCATTGCTCCTGATCTTAAATAATCACCAAAGCTAAAACCCCCAGGTAAAATTACTAAATCAACTTTTGGCAATGATGTCTCCTCATGCCAAATATTATGAACCTCACCTTTAGTTAAATCTTTTAAGTAGCATAATGCGTCTCTGTCACAATTAGATCCAGGAAATGTTATAACAGCAGATTTAAAACTCATCCAAGCACTTCGTACTCTTCAATAATATCGTTGACCAAAAGTTTTTTGCAAGCAGAGTCGATTTTTTGTGCTTTTTCCTCTTTACTTATATTATCGGGTAAATCTAATTCAATGAGTTTTCCCTGTCGGATATTTGAAAATTCTGTAAATCCTAAACTATTAAGCGACTGTTCAATTACTTTTCCCTGTGGTTCTAAAATTTGGCCTTTAAGTCTTACTAAAATTTTTATTCGCATTAAATTGTCAAGTTTAACCTATTAAGCACCTCTTCATATGCTTCTTCGATATTTCCTAAATCTCTACGAAATCGATCTTTATCAAGTTTTTTATTTGTTTTTAAATCCCACAAACGACATGTATCAGGTGATATTTCATCTGCTAAAACAAGCTCATCAGTTTTTTTACAAATTCCAAATTCTAATTTAAAGTCAACTAGATTTATTCCTATAGAATAGAACGTAGACCTTAATATGTCATTTATTCTCAAAGAATATTCATCTATTAACTCTAATTCATCAAAATCACATAAACCTAAATTAAGAATATGTTCAGAACTTATATGAGGATCGCCAAGTTCATCAGATTTTAAACAATACTCAATTAGCGTATCAGATAATTGTGTTCCTTCTTTTACACCAAACTTTTTAGATAAAGAGCCAGCAAAGAAATTTCTAACTAAAACTTCAATTGGAATAATATCTACTTTTTTTAAAAGCTGAGATTTTTTATCAATTTTCTTTATAAAGTGTGTTGGAATATCACAATGATTCAATATTTGAAATAAATAACTCGATATAGCATTATTAATTGCACCTTTATTCTTTATCGAGCCCTTTTTTAAATTATTAAAAGCTGTAGCATCATTTTTATAGGTAGCTATGACTTCCTTGCTAGTTTTGGCATAAATAATTTTTGCTTTTCCCTCATATAATTTTTTCAATTTTACTGCCATTAATTAATCCTTTTAAATATTTTATCAACATTTTTAAAAAGATTTTTATTATTGAAAATATTATTAACTTTACTTGATATTTTTAATTTGGCTAAACGAGGATGACTCAAAAGATTATCTTTAAAAGACATATTACCTTTCCAAGTTTTCAAAGCACAATCTTGAACAATCTTATAGGCATCTTCTCTTAATACTTTATTTTCAATAAGAAAAATCAGGACATTTTGTGAATAGGGTAGGCCTTTTAAAAGATTTAAATTTTTCATCATATTTTTTTTATTTATGTTTAAATTATTTAAAACGTTGATCATTCTTTGAACTGCAAAGTCGAGCGTTATGGTGGCATTGGGAGCGTTTATTCTCTCAACACTGGAGTGACTTATATCTCTTTCATGCCATGAAGTTATATTCTCCAAAGCAGGAATGGTTAATGATCTAATCACTCTTGCTAGTCCTGTTAAATTTTCTGATAAAATTGGATTTTTTTTATGAGGCATTGCCGAACTACCCTTTTGGCCTTTTCCAAAACCTTCTTCAACTTCTAAAACTTCTGTTCTTTGTAGGTGTCTAATCTCAGTTGATAGACGTTCTATGGAACTTGCAATAATAGCAAAAGAGCAAAAAAGGTCCGCATGCCTGTCTCTTGGAATTATCTGCGTAGAGACAGGTTCGATTGAAAATTTTAATTTTTTAGCAATCATTTGCTCTACCCTTGTGTCAATATTTGAATATGTCCCTACAGGACCAGACATTTGAATTGTTTGTATTTGTTTTATCGAATTTTTAAGACGATCTATGTTTCTTTTGTTTTCGGCTAGATATCCTAATATTTTTAATCCAAAAGTAGTCGTTTCGGCGTGAATACCATGACTTCTACCGATACATAATGTGTATTTATGTTTTTTTGCAATATTTAAAAGAGATTTACTCAAAGTTTTTAAACCTTCAAGAATTATATTGCTTGATTGGTTAAGTTGTATGGAGAAAGAAGTATCTAAAATATCACTAGAAGTTAGTCCCTTATGAATATACCTAGACTCGGGTCCTACATACTTTGCTACATTAGTTAAAAAAGCAATTACATCATGCTTTGTTTTTTCTTCAATTTTTTCTATTTCTTTTACCTTAAACTTTGCTTTTTTTTTGATTTTGTTTGAGGTCCCTTTAGGTATTTGACCCAATTTTTCCATTGCCTCGCAAGCGAGAATTTCAAGGTCAAGCCATATTTGAAATTTATTACTATCTTCCCAGATTTCTTTAAGAATTTTTCTAGAGTATCTTGGTATCAATTATAAAAAGCCTTACTTGGGGACTCTGTTAGAATCTCAATAATATCACCATTAATGTATATCGTATGTTCGTACTGAGCGCTAAGTGTTTTATCTTTAGTCACTGCAGTCCAACCATCGTTAAGTAATTTAGATTGATATTTACCAACATTGATCATGGGTTCAATTGTAAAAATCATTCCGTCTACAAATTTTACCTTATCATACTCACTATCGTAATAGTGTAAAATACTAGGATTCTCGTGAAACTTTAATCCAACTCCATGTCCACAAAAATCTCTAACAACACTAAAGTTGTTTGAAGTTGCTATATTCTCAATTTTTTTTCCTATTCTACTGATAGGCTCACCAACTTTTATCTCGCCAATACTCTCTATCAAACAATCGTAGGTAACCTTGCATAGATTACTTGCTTTAATTGAAATGTCTCCTACTTTAAACATCCTTGATGAGTCCCCATGCCAACCATCAATTATTGTCGTTACATCTACATTTAATATATCCCCATTTTGAAGGTTTCGATTATGGTTTGGGATCCCATGACAAATAACATGATTTAATGAGGTACATGTAGACTTTGGAAAACCTCTGTAAAACAACGGTGCAGGTGTGCCTCCTAGCTCTTGAATTCTTGTTAAACAATAATCATCAATCTCAGATGTTGAGACATCTTCTTTTATAATATTATTTAGTTCGTCTAAAATAGTTGCAGTAATTTTACTTGCCTCTCTACAAGGTTCTACTTCATCACTTTTGTATGATTTAATTTTCATCAATATTTATCTCACCAGTAATAGTTATACCTTTATATGATACGTTGCATTTAAATGCTCTAAATTGTACGCCACTTTTTTTTGCTATTAGAGAGTTTTCATAATACTCATTATCCAAATCTTTAGCTATAGAAAATCTATCTACATCATTTCGTTGAATTAGATATATTAAAAAACATTTACTTCCTTTTTTGGACATATTACTTAACTCAATTAGGTGTTTAGATCCCCTTGAAGTAACTGTATCTGGAAATTCTGCTAAATTCTTTTTCCTAGATAAAGTAACTGATTTGACTTCAATGTAAGTATCTCCATTAGGGTGGCTAGCAAAGATATCAATTCTAGAATTTTTTCCATATTTTACCTCTTTTTTGAAATCACCTTTAATTTCCTGCAAAATTTTTTTCCCCTTCATAGCGTTAAAAATTATGTCATTTGGTAGAGATGTGTTTACACCTACAAAAGTTTTGAGGTTTTTAATTGCCTCCAATCTATATTTTAATTTTGCATTTGGGTTTTCAACTTTTGCAACTAATACTTTAGAACCCTCTTTCAATAAACCTAAAAGTGACCCTGTATTTGGGCAGTAAGCTGTGACAACTACATTATTAATCTTTAAATCGACAAAAAATCGCTTATAGCGTTTTATAAA
Organism: uncultured Alphaproteobacteria bacterium; assembly: GCA_902617355.1. GTDB lineage: Bacteria > Pseudomonadota > Alphaproteobacteria > HIMB59 > HIMB59 > HIMB59. The sequence goes on from CACMWK010000002.1 coordinate 36,104, forward strand.
AAAACCCTCTAAGATTTGCTCTTTATACTTCATTTATGGTAACTACTAAAAAAATTCATTCAGCTTGTCTTGTGGTCATTGGCAATGAGATATTATCAGGTAGGACACAAGATAAAAATATAAATCATATAGCTAAAGACTTGTTCATTTGTGGAATATCTCTGCAGTTAGTGGTTGTAATTCCTGACCAAAAAAAAATTATTATTTCTCAAATAAGGAAATTAAAAAATCAATATGATTTTATCATCACTACTGGTGGTATAGGTCCAACTCACGATGACATTACATCTGAGTCAATTAGTTTGGCAGTTAAAAAAAAATACAAATTACATAATGGTGCATATAAAGAATTAAAAAAATATTATAGGAAAATTAAATCAGAATTAACTGATGCTAGAATGAAAATGGCGTATATGCCTGAAGGCTCTAAATTAATTTTAAATAAAGTTAGTGGAGCACCAGGTTTTAAAATTGAAAATATTTATGTTTTTGCTGGCATACCCACAATAGTACAAGCGATGATGAAAGAATTTAAAAAAATGATAAAAATTAAAAATAAATTTTATTCAACCACAATATCTACAAAACTTTTTGAGAGTAAAATAGCCCATCTACTTGTTCAAGCTGAGAGAAAATATAAAAATATTTCTATAGGTAGCTATCCAATTTTTGATGAAAAACCGAAGGGTGTAGAGATTGTTATAAACTCTCAAGTAAATAAACTTGGTGTTAGTAATGCGAAAAAATTCATATTAAGAGAAATAAACAAAATCATTTAAGATTTGGCTAATATAATATAAAACAATATTTCTTTATGGCGGAGTAGCTCAGTTGGTTAGAGCGGTGGAATCATAATCCATGTGTCGGGGGTTCAAATCCCTCCTCCGCTACCAAGAATAATCATTGTAATTGTTGATATTTTGACATATCTTTCGTTTTCTGATCGCGGGGTAGAGCAGCTTGGTAGCTCGTCAGGCTCATAACCTGAAGGTCGTAGGTTCAAATCCTACCCCCGCAACCAACTTCCTAAAAAACGCTTTCTTTTCAATAGTTTTTTTTTATTTTTTTTAATGAAATGCATTTGACAATGTCCCCATAAAGTGTAGATATATTCTACTTTTTATTCGATTCACTAGGCCATTTATTGTGCATTAGTGATTCTTGCTCTTTACTTTTTGTAAATATGAAATGAATAGACGGTGGGTTTATAACGTCAAATTTCGATCAAGCTTTCATTTGAGAAAAATGACAGCTCGTTATTTTGGCGTCTAACCTACGTCAATTTAAAACTTTGTTTTTTATGAGTAGGTAATTCAACTTAAGAGTTTGATTATGGCTCAGAACGAACGCTTGCTGCATGCTTTATACATGCAAGTCGAACGGAGGCCCTAGCTTGCTAGGTGTCCTTAGTGGCGCACGGGTGAGTAACACGTGGGAACATACCTTATAGTACGGAATAACTGCGGGAAACTGTAGCTAATACCGTATACTCCAGTAATGGGAAAGATTTATCGCTATAAGATTGGCCCGCGCAAGATTAGCTTGTTGGTGAGGTAAAAGCTCACCAAGGCTTCGATCTTTAGCTGGTTTGAGAGGACGATCAGCCACACTGGGACTGAGACACGGCCCAGACTCCTACGGGAGGCAGCAGTAGGGAATATTGGACAATGGGGGCAACCCTGATCCAGCAATGCAGCGTGAGTGACGAAGGCCTTAGGGTTGTAAAACTCTTTCATCGGTGAGGATAATGACAGTAGCCGAAGAAGAAGGACCGGCTAATTCCGTGCCAGCAGCCGCGGTAATACGGAAGGTCCTAGCGTTGTTCGGAATTACTGGGCGTAAAGCGCATGTAGGCGGAACAGAAAGTTAGAAGTGAAATCCCTGGGCTCAACCTAGGAATTGCTTTTAAAACTTCTGTTCTGGAATTCAGGAGAGGAAAATGGAATTTCCAGTGTAGAGGTGAAATTCGTAGATATTGGAAGGAACACCAGTGGCGAAGGCGATTTTCTGGACTGATATTGACGCTGAGATGCGAAGGCATGGGTAGCAAACGGGATTAGATACCCCGGTAGTCCATGCAGTAAACGATGGGTGCTAGTCGTCGGACTTTTGTTCGGTGTCGTAGCTAACGCGTTAAGCACCCCGCCTGGGGAGTACGGTCGCAAGATTAAAACTCAAATAAATTGACGGGGACCCGCACAAGCAGTGGAGCATGTGGTTTAATTCGACGCAACGCGAAGAACCTTACCAGCGTTTGACATGGAAAGTGCCGGTTACAGAATGGTAACCTTCAGTTCGGCTGGCTTTCACACAGGTGCTGCATGGCTGTCGTCAGCTCGTGTCGTGAGATGTTGGGTTAAGTCCCGCAACGAGCGCAACCCTTATCGTTAGTTACTAACAGTTCGGCTGAGGACTCTAGCGAAACTGCCGGTGATAAGCCGGAGGAAGGTGGGGATGACGTCAAGTCCTCATGGCCCTTACACGCTGGGCTACACACGTGCTACAATGGTAACTACAACGGGACGCAATACCGCGAGGTGGAGCTAATCCCCAAAAGTTATCTCAGTTCGGATTGCACTCTGCAACTCGAGTGCATGAAGTTGGAATTGCTAGTAATCGCGGATCAGCATGCCGCGGTGAATACGTTCCCGGGTCTTGTACACACCGCCCGTCACACCATGAGAGTTGGTTTTATCTTAAGTCAGTGTGCTAACCTTCGGGAGGCAGCTGCCCACGGTACGGCCAGCGATTGGGGTGAAGTCGTAACAAGGTAGCCGTAGGGGAACCTGCGGCTGGATCACCTCCTTTCTAAAGGAAAAAAAACTTTGAACTAAGTGTACGTTTGAAGTAACCACCGTCTATTTGTTTTGCTTTTTTCAACACGTTTGATAAAGAGCATTGATTGGGCGTGTAGCTCAGTTGGTTAGAGCGCGCGCTTGATAAGCGTGAGGTCGGAGGTTCAAGTCCTCCCTCGCCCACCAACAATGTTGGGGGATTAGCTCAGCTGGGAGAGCGCCTGATTTGCATTCAGGAGGTCAGCGGTTCGATCCCGCTATCCTCCACCAACTTTTTAAAATCGTAAATATGTAAGCTGATAACACAGACGAATGACTTGCACGAGTTATTCGTCAATTAAACAACTAATATAACAACAAATAACTACAAAAAGTTATTAACTACAAACTTTTCACTGTGTGTTAATAATTCAAGCGCGTAAGAGCATTTGGTGGATGCCTTGGCATAAAGAGGCGATGAAGGACGTGACAGACTGCGATAAGCTCGGACTTGCTGTCAATAAGCTTAATCCGAGATCTCCGAATGGGGAAACCCAATAACTTATAAGTGAATTCATAGCTTATAAGGGCGAACCTAGGGAACTGAAACATCTAAGTACCTAGAGGAAAAGATATTCCGTTAGTAGTGGCGAGCGAAAGCGGATCAGGCCAGTGCTACTTTTTACTAAACCAGAACTGTATGGAAAGGCAGGCCATAGTGAGTGATAGCCTCGTATGGGTAGATAGTAAAAAATAGACATGAGTAGGGCGGGACACGTGAAATCCTGTCTGAATATAGGAAGACCACTTCCTAAGCCTAAATACTACTTTATGACCGATAGTGAACCAGTACCGTGAGGGAAAGGCGAAAAGAACCCCTAGCAGGGGAGTGAAATAGACCCTGAAACCGGATGCTTACAAGCAGTTGGAGCCTCTTTATGAGGTGACAGCGTACCTTTTGTATAATGGGTCAGCGACTTAATCTCATTAGCAAGCTTAAGCCACATAGGTGTAGGCGAAGCGAAAGCGAGTCTGAATAGGGCGATTTAGTTAATGGGATTAGACTCGAAACCGAGTGATCTAGTCATGAGCAGGTTGAAAGTGAAGTAAAATTCACCGGAGGACCGAACCCACTAGCGTTGAAAAGCTACGGGATGACTTGTGATTAGGGGTGAAAGGCCAACCAAACTCGGAAATAGCTAGTTCTCCGCGAAAACTATTTAGGTAGTGCGTCGTGTGAATCTTGTCGGGGGTAGAGCACTGAATGGGCTAGGGGGAAGCAATTCCTACCAAACCTAATCAAACTCCGAATACCGATAAGTCTGCACGGCAGACAGTCCATGGGTGCTAAGGTCCTTGGACGAGAGGGAAACAGCCCAGATCAACAGCTAAGGTCCCCAAATAATGATTAAGTGTGAAAGGGAGTGGGAACTCCAAGACAGCCAGGAGGTTGGCTTAGAAGCAGCCATCCTTTAAAGAAAGCGTAACAGCTCACTGGTCTAATTAAGAGATCCTGCACCGAAAATGTAACGGGGCTCAAATCATTTACCGAAGCTTTGACAATTACTTTGTAATTGGGTAGCGGAGCGTTCTGTAAGCCTGCAAAGGTGATGCGTAAGCATTGCTGGAGGTATCAGAAGTGCGAATGCTGACATGAGTAACGATAAGAAATGTGAAAGACATTTCCGCCGAAATCCTAAGGTTTCCTGCGTAAAGCTAATCTGCGCAGGGTTAGTCGGCCCCTAAGGCGAGGGCGAAAGCCGTAGTCGATGGGAAGCAGGTTAATATTCCTGCACCAGCTGGTAGTGACGGATGAAGTAAATTGTAAGTTCTTACTGGATTGAGCTTGCAGTGAATTTGTCCCTGGAAATAGCTCCAGCATTAGACCGTACCAAAACCGACACAGGTAGGAGGGTAGAGAATACCAAGGCGCTTGAGAGAACTATGTTGAAGGAACTCGGCAAATTACACTTGTAACTTCGGGATAAAAGTGACCTACTACTGGGCAACCAGTAGGAGGTGGCACAGAAGAGGGGGTAGCGACTGTTTACTAAAAACATAGCACTATGCAAAGTCGAAAGACGACGTATATGGTGTGACGCCTGCCCGGTGCCGGAAGGTTAATAGGAGGGGTGCAAGCCCTGAATTGAAGCCCCGGTGAACGGCGGCCGTAACTATAACGGTCCTAAGGTAGCGAAATTCCTTGTCGGGTAAGTTCCGACCTGCACGAATGGCGTAACGATTTCCCCACTGTCTCCAACATAGACTCAGTGAAATTGAATTCTCGGTTAAGATGCCGAGTAACCGTGGTTAGACGGAAAGACCCCGTGCACCTTTACTGCAGCTTTGTATTGGTATTAGGGAACAGATGTGTAGCATAGGTGGGAGACTTTGAAGGAGTGGCGCTAGCCATTCTGGAGTCACTAGTGAAATACCACTCTTCTGTTCCTTGATGCCTAACCATACACCGTTATCCGGTGTTGGGACCATGCATGGTGGGCAGTTTGACTGGGGCGGTCGCCTCCCAAAGAGTAACGGAGGCGCGCGATGGTAGGCTCAGAACGCTTGGAAACCGTTCGTCGAGTGCAATGGCATAAGCCTGCCTGACTGCGAGACCCACAAGTCGAGCAGAGACGAAAGTCGGTCATAGTGATCCGGTGGCACTTCGTGGAAGGGCCATCGCTCAACGGATAAAAGGTACGCCGGGGATAACAGGCTGATCTCTCCCAAGAGTCCATATCGACGGGGAGGTTTGGCACCTCGATGTCGGCTCATCGCATCCTGGGGCTGAAGCAGGTCCCAAGGGTTTGGCTGTTCGCCAATTAAAGCGGTACGCGAGCTGGGTTTAGAACGTCGTGAGACAGTTCGGTCCCTATCTGCCATGGTTGTGGAAGCTTGAGAGGATCTGCCCTTAGTACGAGAGGACCGGGGTGGACGTACCTCTGGTGTACCTATTGTAGCGCCAGCTGCATCGTAGGGTAGCTATGTACGGAATGGATAACCGCTGAAAGCATCTAAGCGGGAAGCCAACCTCAAAACTAGGCTTCGTTATAGGATCGTGGAAGACTACCACGTTGATAGGCTGGGTGTGGAAGTGTGGTAACACATGAAGCTAACCAGTACTAATAATCCAATGCTTGAATTACAATACACAGCGAAAAGTTTTAACTGTAATGTTATAAAAAGTTTGTGGCGGTCATAGCGGAGTGAAAAAACCCGATCCCATTTCGAACTCGGTCGTGAAGGCCTCCAGCGCCGATGGTACTTAGTCTTAAGGCTTGGGAGAGTAGGACGCCGCCTATTTATTTAGCTTATATATTTTTTATATAATTTTATATGCATACATTTTTATCAAAATAGATTAATTTATTTTTAATTTCATATGACTAACACAAAAAATAAAGTTACCAAAATTGATATACCTTATACTTCTTTCACAGAAAATATTAAAAACTATAGATCTGAATTAGTTTCAGCATTTGAAAGTTGTCTTGACTCAGGAAGGTATGTTAATGGGCCTAATAATTTAAAATTTGAAAAAAACTTTTCAAAACTCTGTAGCACTCAATTTGCTACAGGAATAGCTAGCGGAACATGTGCACTCCACCTTTCTCTCAAAGCTATTAAATTAAAAAAAAATGATGAAGTAATCATACCTCCAAACTCATTTATTGCCACCTCAAATGCAATTGAATTAAATAGAGGCAGAGTAATATTCGCAGATATAAATCAAGATTTAAATATCAATCCAAATGAAATAGAAAAAGTAATTACAAACAGAACTAAAGCAATTATACCTGTTCATTTATCTGGAAGACCCGCATCAATGGAAAAAATAAAAAAAATTGCAAAAGAACACAAAATATTCTTATTAGAAGATGCTGCACAATCAATTGGTGCAAAACTTAATAATGTAAGTGTCGGAAGTTTTGGAGATTTGGCTTGTTTTAGTTTTCATCCACTAAAAAATCTCCACACTTTTGGGGACTCAGGTATGGTCGTTTCAAATAGTAAGAAACTTATATCTGAGATATCCTTATTGAAAAATCACGGATTAAAAACAAGAGAAGATTGCATAAAACCAGGTTTTAATTGTAGGATGGACGAAATTCATGCAAGCATTTTAAATGTTCAATTAAAATATTTTAAGAAAAATACCATATTAAGACGTAAAAAAGCTATGCTATATAACAAACTTCTATCTCCTTATGTAGAGGTTCCTTTTGAAAATGATGGTGAATATCACGTTTATCAAACTTACATAATACAAGCAGAGAATAGAGATAAATTATATAATTATTTGAGATCACATGGAGTAGAGTGTTTAATTCATTACCCCTACCCAACACATAAACAATCAATTTATAAGAATAATAATTACAAAAATTTAAAATATTCTGAAATATACTCAAAAAGAATTTTAAGCTTACCTTTATACCCCTCATTATCAGAAAATAATATTGAAAAAATCTCAACTCTAATTAAAAAATTTTATATATGAATATAGTTCCATACAATTATTTAGAAGAGGAGTTTAAAAATACAAAAAATATTTTTAATGAATGGAAAAAACTTATTAAATCTACTGACTATACATTAGGTAAATATATAAAAAAAATTGAGAATAAATTATGCTCTTATCTTGGCATTAATTACTGTATTGCTGTAAACAATGGAACAGATGGACTAATTTTAGGACTTAAATCTTTAGATATTAAGAAGAATGATGAGGTAATCTTGCCTACAAACACCTTTTATGCCACAGCAGGTTCAGTCGTAGCTGTGGGAGCAAAACCTGTTTTTGCTGATGTAACTGAAGATTATCAGATTGAAGTAAACGATGTTTTAAAAAAGATTAACAAAAATACTAAAGTAATTATACCTGTTTATTGGGGGGGAGGTTCACCAAAAATAGATATCTTAAAAAAAAAAATTAAAAAACTAAATCAAAAAATTTATATCATCGAAGATGCTTGTATGGGATTAGGGGGGGGATATAAAAATAAACGACCAGGTACTTTTGGTGATATTGGTGTGTTTAGCTTTCACCCATTAAAAACTGTAAATGCAATCGGAGATGGTGGAGCGTTAGTTACTAATAATTATAAAATTTACAAATGGTGCTTAAAATATAGAAATCACGGAATGATAAATAGAGATAAGATTGATTTTTGGGGTGTTAATCTTAGAATGCAACCACTTCAGTCTGTTGTAATTTTAGAGGGGTTGAAAAAACTTGACGAAAATATAAAAAAACGAAATAAAAATGCAAAACTACTCGATAGTTTATTAACTAATTTAGAGCCTTATGTAAAACTTCCCAAAAGGTCAAAACATGAACTTAATACATTTTGTTTATACATGGTGTTAGTAAAAAAAAGAAAAAGATTAATTGATTATCTGAAAAAAAAAGGTGTCGAAGTGAAGATACATTATCCTATACCCTTACATTTGCAAAAAGCAGCTAAGACTAAAAATAAACTTTTAAATTTACCTAATGCAGAATTTCAAGCTAAAAATTTGTTAACATTACCTATTCATCAATATTTAACAAATAAAGAAATTATTTACATGGCCAATTGCATCAAAAATTTCTATTTTAAAGATGCTTAGTAAGATAGTAGTAACTTACGCATCCATTAGTAAATTTGCTTATATTTAAAGGGTACTGTCTTTTATATTTGTCCTGTAAAAAGTCATAATCTGATGGCTTTTTCCAATTTCCATTGATTTTAGCAACTTTTTCAATAACTAATTCAAGAATTTCATCTTCAGTATTTTCTTGATAATTAAACAGATGTGAGTTTGAATTAAAATGATCAAGAGATAACTTGGATTTAAAAAGAACGTCCTTTTTATCATTATCAAATGTTTTTTTGGGTATATATATAAAATCTCTTCCAGATAATTCTGTACCTTCGTTATAAACAATATTTGTCCAAACGACATTCCTTTTAAAAATAAAAGGCACGGTGCTTAAGCCACTTGAACATCCAATGTGTAGATTTGTAATACTGCACAAAAATATATCTAAAATATCACTTCTTAAATTTGAGCCAGAATAATTAATTAATCCATCTATATTTAAATTACTCTTTGATACTTTTCCAATTCTTATTACTTGATAACCATTTTGTATTAGGTAGTTAATCGCTGATTTAAAGTTTTCAATAGAACAGTTTCTTTCACATTCAAATTTTTCATTGTTATACAAATGATCTCTATTATGAACAGTGGCAATTTTTTTTTTTATATCAATTCCTAATTTTTTTAATTCATTAATACAAAAATTTTTTTCATTTTTATCAAATATTAATTGAGTTTGATATTTATGTAGCATTCTTTTATAGTCTATAAATTGATTAGGAAGATTGTTTCTTATTTTGTAGAATTCATTATTTCTAAATGGGACTATATTATCTTCAAATAATTTAAACCTTATCAAATAAAAATATACTGGACTTATAAAAAATCTTGGTAATATTCTAAATTGTTTCTTTCTTACTTTATGAATAAAAGTATTACATATTGTTTCTTGTGTATGCCAAATGTCAATTTTTGGTATTTTTTTTACATCATATAGATTTTCTGCAAGATAAACTTCAGTTGCGTATGTATAATGACCTAGAGCATTTGTTTCTAATAAACCTATTCTTACTAAAACTATTTTTTTGATTAAATATATTAAAATTATAAAAGGAGCTGCGTAAAGTAAATTTATTAAATGAAATATAAGTTTTGATATTTTAATCCAAAGCCTATTGATACCAAGTTTTTTAATATCGCCGATATGATCATTTATATTTCTATTAGTTATTAATTTGATAAACATAGTCTAAATTATAATTTATTGAATTTAGATACTAAATGTAGAAAAATATATAAAAAATGCAAAAAACAATCGTTATATCAGGAACTACAAGTGGCTTAGGAAGATATTTATTAAAATATTTTGAGAGCCTCAAATATGACGTGGTTTCAATAAATAGATTTAATGAGAAAAGGAATATTAAACCTAATTCAAATGAAATTTTAATAAATTATAGTGATATAAATAAAAAATTAATAAATAGAAAATTAAAAAATAAAAATATAGTCATGTATTTATCATGCGCAGGTAATATTGGCAAAATTACAAATATATTTAATGACTCTTATAGTAACTTTAAATCAGTATTTGATGTAAATTTACTCTCACAAATTGAGTTATCTAAAATAATAATTAAAAATATCAACAATCATAAATTAGGTGGTTCTATAATTTTTTTTTCTGGAGGTGGTGCAACTAGTGCTCCGTATGGTGTAAGAAAATATTTAAATGCTTATTCTGTATCAAAAATAGGTTTAATAAAATTTGTTGAAAACCTTTCACATCAACTAAATGATATGAAGAACTACTTAATAAATATTAATATAATAGCACCAGGTCAACTTAAAACAAAAAGTCTTAAGTTAATATTAAATTCTGGTGAGAAGTATTGTGGAAAAGAGTTTAAAAAATTACATAAAAATTTTAAAAATATTGATAATGATTTGCAATTTAAAAAAATTACAAAACTTATTGATTTTTTATCCCATAACAAAAAGATTTCTGGCAAAGTTTTATTTGCAAATTATGATATAGATTTTAAAAAAATAGCAAAAAAATCAAATAAAATTAATGATTTTTTTACTCTAAGAAGAATTCAATAGGAAAATTTAAAATGGACCTTTGAAGTTTTCATTAGGCTGATCATGAGCTAGTTTATTTATGAAAATTTTATTCAAAATATCAGTTTTTTTATTTAAAAGTCTTAATATTTCTTTAGAAATTTTATATGGAGTCGGGTACTGATGTTTTGCAATTCCATAACTGCTTGCTATAGAGGACTGAAAAATACCTATGCTTTTAGCTCTAATTTTTCTATCGGGTATATTTTCAATAACCTTTGCTAATATTTCTGAGCTAACTCCAAAATCTTTCCAACCATTATCAACTACAATTAGTCTTTTTGTTTTTGAAACAGATTTAATTATCGTTTTAAAGTCTAATGGCTTAATTGTTCTTAAATCTATTAATTCAATAGAAATACCTAATTTTTTTAATTCATAAACACATCTTTGACATTCTATAACCATATATGAAAAGGTTACTAATGTAATATCATTCCCCCTATTAAGAACTTTACATTTTCCAATTTTTAAATTTTTTGATTTGTTTATTTTGCCTTTGATATCGTATAGCCATCTATTCTCCATAAAGATTATTGGACTATTGTCTTTAATGGAGGATTTCATCAAATGATATGCATCATTTGGGGAGGATGGGGATACCACCTTGATACCAGGTATATTAGTATAAACCATTTCTAGACTTTGAGAATGCTGAGGACCTTGACCCCAACCTCTTCCTACTAACATTCTCATTACCAAAGGTATATGGGTCTTTCCAGAGCTCATGAAATGCCACTTAGATGCTTGGTTAATAATTTGTTCAGTAGCCAAAAGTGCAAACTCAGCTCTTTGAAAAGTTACTACGCACTTATAATTTTTTAAACATAACCCTATTGAAATTCCTATCATAGAGTTTTCCGCTGTTGGCATATCAAAAACTCTATTTTTACCAAATTTTTTATCTAGACCGCGTGTGGTTCCAAAAATTTTTTTTGGATCATCTATTCCCTGACCTAATAAAAGTATCTTTGAATTTTTTTTCATCATTTCAGTCAGAGATAAATTAATTGCTTCAGAAAAGGTATATATTTTATTTGTCATTTATAATTCTCTTTAGAAAATTCATGTCTGGGTATTTTGCATTATCAGCAAATTTAAAAGCATTATCAATTTCTTTTCTTATTTTTTTTTCATATTTGTTTAATTTTGAAATATTTAAAATATTATCATTGAGAAGCTTTTTTTTATAAAATTCAATTGGGCACCTTTTTTTCCAAAATAGCTGCTCTTCTATTGACCTGTAATTTAGGTTGTCGTCTTTATTCGGACCACAATGTTCATAAAACCTATAGGTTTTGAACTCTAACAAAAATGGTTTTTTATTTCTTTTTATATAATTCAATGATGATTTTACTTTATTAGATACTGTCTCAACATTAAAACCATTGAGAGATTTAGAGCTTATTCCATGAGCCTTTGCAAGATTAGATATCTTTCTATTTTTGCTCTGCCTACTGGATACATGAGAATACACAGAATAAAAATTATTTTCACATATAAATAAAATAGGCAAATTATGTAAGCTAGCAAAATCAAGACTTTCATGAAATATTCCTTCTTCAGTTGCACCTTCACCAAAAAAAACTACTGTAAGATTTTCTTCTTTTTGAAGTTTTTGAGCCCAAGACACACCAACACTAATTGGTATGGTACTTCCTACTATAGGAACTGATGCAATCATACCTACAGATGGATCTTTTAGATGCATAGAACCTCCTAAGCCGTTGTTACAACCGGTAATTTTTCCATACAATTCAGAGATCATTGCCTTTAAATCACCACCTTTTGCAAGGTAATGGTAATGTGATCTGTGTGTGCTAAATACAAGATCTTTTAGATTCAAATTATTGCAAACACCAATTGATACTGCTTCTTGCCCTATTGATAAATGAATGGGGCATCTCATTTTTTCTTCAAAATATTTTTCAGAAATTTTTAACTCCACTTCTCTTAAGCGCATCATTTTGTAAAGAAGATCTGTTTTAAATTTCGAATTCATTTTGATTAAGTGATAAATACAATATAATAATTCATAAATTAAAGAATTAAACCATTGAATATTAAAGCGTATAATTTTCCATCAATAATTGATGATTACAATAATTCTTTGAATCAAAAGCTAAGAGAAAGAGAGTCAATTGATGAAAACTTAGACTTTTGGGTACCTTCAGAAGACATATATGAGAGTTTTAAAACATTTTGTGAAGCTCAAATATTAAATAATAAATTCAACAAAAATTTAGTTTTTATTTGCAATTTTACAGAGATATATGAAAAATCACTCATAGAAAATATTTTAAAAAAATTTAATACAAATTTTAATTACAGATATACATCTAATTTAAATTCAGGTTTTGAAGTTGAAATTACTTTAAAGGAAAATTCAACTTTAGACTCGAATGAAAAAAAGCTGAAAATAAAAAAAAACTTTATAAATTCAAATAATTTTATTGTTGATAAATTATTAGATTTTACTCATGATGATATTTTTGATTATTCAAATTATAATAGTAATGAACATTACGAAAAACCTGTTACTAATATAGGTAAAATATCTATTAAAAGATCATTTTATTCTTTTTCTATTAATTTTGAACTTGATGATGATATTAAATTAGTTGATTGTAAATTTTATTTATTAAAAGACTATAATCTCGATAGCGCCGAAATTGAAAAAATAAGAAAAATAATAAATAAGTCCATTGATTTATCTATCGGAAAGCCATTAAGAGAAATTCAAGAGCATTCTGCACTTAATACCATGCATTACTTTTTAAAAGATGAAAATTTAAATAAATATAAAATTGGGGTATTTACAATAAAAAATCCTTGCGCTGAAATTTTTCTGAATTTGCAAAATGTGTTCTTGGATTTGTTTTTAGAAATTTGTTCTCCAAAATCAAACTTTCAAAGAGACTATGAAATTATAAATGAGTATTTTCAAAAACCCCCCAATGCATGGATTAATCTTTCTAAAGAAAAAAAAATAGAAATTGTAAATAATGAAATTTCTTTAATTTTAAAAAATTATTATGATAAAGATACCCTTTTTGAGGCGATTGATATAAAAAAAAATTTAAGGGGATACCAAATAAGAATAGTCGTTGAATTTTCAATAGACCCTATTAACCTTACAGATAGATCTTTTTTAATGAGAAGGCTAGAGGATAAATTAAATACTAAGTATAATTATCATTTTGATGTAATATTTAATCTGAAAAAAGATGAATCTGTCTTAAGAAGGATGTTTGATGTCTAATCTTATCGAAGAACATAACGAATTAATACTTGATGGAACAAAAATTCAGTACCATGAAGAAAGAGTCAAGGCTTGGGAAAGAGGTGAGCGTATTGCACCAATTACTGTTGATATAGCACTTACTAGATCTTGTAATTATGGTTGCCATTTTTGTTATGCAATGCTTCAAGAAAATGATCGAAAAAAAATTACAAAAGAAGTTATTTATAATTTTCTTGAAGATTGTGCAGAAGTAGGAGTAAAGGGCATAAGTCTGGTTGGAGATGGCGAGAGTAGTCAATCACCAATTTTTGTTGAGACAATAAAAAAAGGCGGAGAATTAGGAATTGATATGGCTTGTGCGACAAATGCATTAGTATTAAATAGATCTAAGTTAGAAGAAATACTTCCTCACATGACCTACTTAAGAGTTAACTTTTCTGGCGGAGAGGCTAAGAGGTACGCTGAAATCATGGGAGCCAAAGAAAAGTGGTTTGATAGAGTTTGTCAAAATATTCGAGATATGATGGATATAAAAAAGAAAAATAATTTAAAGGTTACTATAGGTATGCAGATGGTTGTTATGCCAGAGTATGAAGATCAAATACTTCCTTTAGCAAAATTAGGTCAAGAGCTTTCGCCAGACTACCTTGTTTTAAAACACTGCAGCGATGATGAGGAAGGAAATTTAGGTGTAGACTATAAAGGTTATGAGAGACTTTTTAATAAATTTACAGAGGCAGAGAGTTATTCAACTGATGATTACAAAGTTGTTGCAAAATGGTCCAAGATAAAAGCTGAGGGTAAAAGATCCTATCAAAAATGTTATGGACCTCCTTTTCTAATTCAAGTTTCTGGTACTGGTCTAATTGCACCCTGTTCAATTATGCATAATGAAAAATATAAAAAATATCATTTTGGTAACATTTGTGACACAAGGTTTAAAGATATTCTCAAAAGTGATCATTATTGGGAAGTAATAAATAGACTTGCATCACCTAACTTTAATGCTCAAACTATGTGTGGTACTTTATGTCTTCAGCACAAATTCAATGAGTTTTTAGATAATTACAATAAAGATCTTGAAAGTATTGAAGATAAGAAACCGGGTACCCCACAACATATAAATTTTATATAAAACATTCAAAATATTTGAATAATCTAAATCAAATTAAAAAAAAATTTGTTAGTTCATCATTTGTAATCATTTGTATAAAAAATCAAATATTACTACAATTAAGAGATAATAAAAAAGATATCTGGTATCCGAACATGTTAGGATTATTCGGAGGTTCATTGGATCAAGGTGAAGATGCTAAACACTGTGCCATAAGAGAGATTTTTGAGGAAATTAATATAAAAATAAAAAAAATAAAAATATTTTTAGAAATAAAAATATCAAATAATAATTTATTTAAGAACATTTACTTCATTGAGCTTGATAAACTACCACCAGAATTTAAATTAATTGAGGGCAAAAGTTTTAAGTTAGTAAAATTTAATGATATTTCTAGATACAAAAAAAAAATAATTTCTATAGATTTTTATGCGATTAGTTTATTTCTTTATTTTAAATATAATATGCACATTGAAATGTCCTAATTTATTAATATTAATTAATATTCATTCATCAATTTAAAAATAAATTACTATATAATAACTTTTATGATATTTTGAGTAATCATTAAAACTAATGTTCAAAAATAAAAATATACTCATCACCGGTGGTACAGGTTCTTTTGGTTCTCAATTTGTGAGAGTTTTATTAAAAAATCACCAATTTAATAAATTAATTATATATAGCAGAGATGAGCTAAAACAATTTGAAATGAAAAATTCTTTAATAAATTTTAATAATTTTAATAAACTTAGATTTTTCATTGGCGATATTAGAGACAGAAACAGGCTAAAATTTGCAACTGAAAATGTCGATATTTTGATACACGCTGCAGCTTTAAAACAAGTATCAACAGCAGAGTATAATCCTTTTGAAGTTATAAAGACAAATGTTATGGGTGCACAGAATATTGTTGAATGTGCTATAGAAAATAAAATAAATAAAATTATTGCTCTTAGTACGGATAAAGCATCTGCACCTATAAATTTATATGGTGCAACTAAATTAACCTCAGATAAGCTTTTTATATCTGCAAATAATTATTCTGGTCTTTCTAAATCATTTTTTTCTGTGGTTAGGTATGGGAATGTATTTGGAAGCAGAGGTTCAGTCGCACCTTATTTTAAAGATCTCTTATCCAAAAATCAAAAATTAACAGTTACTGATAGAAAAATGACAAGATTTAATATTTCATTAATAGATGGTGTAAATTTCGTTATTGAATGTTTAAAGTCAATGAAGGGCAGAGAGGTATTTATACCTAAATTGAAATCTTACAGAGTGTTAGATTTAGCCTCTGCTATTACTGACCATAAAAATATAAAAATTATTGGTAAAAATATTGGAGAAAAAATACATGAGTGTATGTTTACTAAAGACGAATGTGAACAAATTTATGAGTATAAAAATCATTACGTTATGTATGACTCTATTTATCAAAAAAATTCAAAAATAAATAAATTAAAGATTAAAAAACCCTTTAATTATACTAGCGATAAAACAAAAAATTTTATTTCTAAAAATGAATTAAGGAAATTATTTAAATCAATCTAAGTTGAAAAAAATACCTTCTTATAATTATAATAAACAGTTTATTGATAAAGATGATATATTATCAGTCACTAGGGTATTAAAGTCATCTCATTTAACACAAGGTAACGAAATTAAAAATTTTGAGGAAAAAATTAATAAATATTTCAATTCAAGATATTGCGTCGCACTATCTAGTGGGACTGCTGCTCTGTTTATGCTCGGAAGAGCTTTAAATTGGACCAGAAAAGATTTAATAATAACCTCACCAATTAATTTTTTTGCGAGTGTTAATAGCATACTTTTCAATAGTGCAAAATTTGATTTTATTGACATAAATCACGAAGACTCTAATTTAGATGTTTTAAAGTTAGAAAAAAAAATTTTAACAAACAAAAAAAAAAATAAAAAAGTCAGCGCTGTAATTGCAGTTGATTATTCCGGAATTCCTTGTGATTGGGATCATTTATATTATTTAAAAAAAAAATATAATTTTTTCTTAATTAATGATAATTGTCATTCAATTGGTGCTAAATATAACAATAATATTAAATATGCAATTAAATACGCTGATGCAGTAATACATAGTTATCATCCAGTAAAAAATATTACTACCGGTGAGGGAGGAGCAGTTTTATCTAATTCTAAAAAGTTAATTGATAATATAAGATTATTATCGAACCAATACATATTAAGATCGAAACATAAATATTGGCACTACAAAATTAATAATTTAGGTTTTAACTTCCGACTAAATGAAATTCAATCAGCTCTAGGTATTTCTCAACTTAAAAAACTTAATAAATTTATAAAAAAAAGGCGATTTTTAGCTTCTTTATATGATAATAGATTTAAAAAAAGTAAAATTTTTATCCCATTAAAAATTCCAAAAAATAAAAAAAGTGCTTATCATTTGTACGTTGTAAAAGTGAATTTTAAAAAACTAAGATTATCTAAAGATAAATTTATCAAAGATATTTCTAGAAAATTTTCAATAAATCTTATGTACCATTATATTCCTTTATATAGACAAAATTTATATAAAAAAAAATTTAAATTTCATCAATTCCCAAATTGTGAAAAACATTATCAAAGTGCACTTAGTCTTCCCCTTTACTTTAGTCTCGAAAAAGATGACATTAATTACATTTGTGACTCTTTAGAGTCATATGTAAAGTAAATTAAAATGAATTATTTCAAAAAGTTAGTATTTATTTTAAAAAATATTGGCCAACAAAATACTTTAATAATTTCTACACTTATTTTCTTACAAAGTTTATTTGAAACTATTGGAATTGGATCTCTTTATCCAATAATGTCAATGATGACTAACTATGATGCTTTTTTAACCTCAAAAATATATCTATTTTTTAGTAATAATATATTTAACTTATCTACTAAATCTGAGTTTGAAGTTAAATTATTTTTTATTTTATCTGGTCTAACTTTTTTCACTATGAAATTGATTTTTTCAATTTTAGTAAAAATCTATTTTAATGTTTATATAATGCAGTCCAAAGTATTAACATCTAGATATTTACTGAAATATTATTTTGATAAGGACTTTAAATACCACTTGAATACTAATTCTTCAAAAATAATCCAAAATGTTAACGATAACGCAACTCAGTTCCAAAGTGCTGTTGGAAATTTAATATATTTTTTATCAGATTTATTATTAATTTTATTAATAACTTCAATATTTGTTTTTTATAACTTTCTTTACACAATATTTACTGTATTAATTTCAGTTATTTTTTTATTTATTTTAATCAAATTAACTAAATCTAAAGTAAAATTTTGGAGTCAAAAAAGAGAGTTCTATATACAAAACTCAATAAAACATCTTTATGAAATGTTCACTTTAATTAAAGAGATCTACATATCTGGCAAATTTAATTTTTTTATGAAAAAATATTCACATAATGATTATCTAGCATTTAGGATGGATAATTGGGGCTCATTAATTCAAATACTCCCAAGACTTTTTATTGAATTTGTCGTATTAGTTGCGTTTCTACTATTACTATTTATTTTCATGATTTCAGATATTCAATTAATAAATCATCTTCCGCTGATGACAATATTAGTTGCTGCTCTTGTCAAAACCATGCCTTTATTTGTAAGAATTATGGGTTGTATAAATTTCTTTTATTTTACATCTCAACCTATTGACTCAATTTATAAGGTTTTTACTTCAAATAAAAAAAGCTTTAATAATGGCGATTCTGATAAAGAACTTATCAGTTTCAATAAATTATCACTTATTGATTTTAATTATAAATATAATGATAAATATGTTTTTAATAGCAATATTAATTTCGATATAAATGCTAACAAGATAATTGGTGTAGTAGGTTCTAGTGGCTCAGGTAAAAGCACGCTTATAAATAATATTTCATGTTTGTTAAATGATTATGAAGGAAAAATTTATGTTGATAATTTATCATTAAAAGACTTAGACGAAAATTGGAAGAAAAATATATCTTATGTCAGTCAAAAAATATTTTTAATTGATGACAGTATAAAAGAAAATATTTTATTTTCGTCTGATGAGGACAAAAAACTTTTATCGTACTCTTTAGAAGTTTCTGAGCTTAATAATTTTATTAATACATTGAGCAAAGGAGTTGATACTTTTGTTGGAGAAAACGGTAAAAATATTTCTGGAGGTCAGTCACAAAGGATCGGAATAGCAAGAGCTATTTATCAAAATAAAAAAATTTTAATTCTCGATGAGGCTTTATCAAATATAGACAAAGAAACAAAAATTAAAATTATTAATAATTTAAAAAATATCAGTACCAAATGTACGATTATTATGATAACACATTTTAAAGAAGATTTAGAAATTTGTGACAAAGTTTTAAATCTTGATGATTTATGATTACTAATAGCACTGAACACTTTTTTAAAAACGTATCTAAAACACTCCAAACTTTAGACCTTAAAAAGATAGATTTGTTAATTGAACGGCTATTACTTCTAAAAAATAATTTTGGGAGAATATTTTTTATTGGCATTGGTGGAAGTGCTGCTAATTGCTCTCATGCTGTCAATGATTTCAGAAAGCTATGCAATATTGATTCTATCTGCCCACTAGATAATGTCTCGGAATTATCTGCTAGAATAAATGATGAGGGTTGGGAGACTTCACTAGTAGAGAGTTTGAAAACTTCAAGAATTACAAAAAAAGATATTATTTTTATTATGTCTGTCGGTGGAGGCAATATAGAGAGAAATGTTAGTGTTAATCTAATTAAATGTATTGATTATGCTTTAGAAAAACAAATTGATATAGCCGGTATTGTTGGTAGAGACGGTGGTTATACTTACAAAAATGGAAATTACGTTATCAAAATACCATGTATTGATGACAAATTAATTACTCCAATTGTTGAGTCATATCAGGCACTTGTATGGCATTGTATAGTGAGTGATGAAAGATTAAAATCGAATCCTACAAAATGGTAAATATATAAACTAATTTTCATATGAAGGCTGTTTTTTTGGACAGAGACGGTGTTATAAATAGGTCATTTATAAAAAATGGAAAACCTAAGGCACCCTTAAATATTAAAGATTTTATAATTCTCCCATATGTAAAGGAAAAATTAATTGAAATCAAAAAAAAAAATTTTTTCATAATTGTAATTTCAAATCAACCAGATATACACAAGGGATTGATAAGTAGAAAAACAATTAATTCAATGAATGAAAAACTATATGCATCACTGCCAATAAATGAAATATATATTTGTCCTCACTCAAAAGAATCTGGTTGTAAATGTAGAAAACCTAATGATAAATTTTTTAAATTAGCATTAAAAAAATATGATATTAATCCATTAAAATCTTTTATGGTTGGTGATAGAAAAACTGATATGGATTCTGTATTAAATCTTAAAATTCCATCTATTTTTATTGATCGCAAATATAATGAACCAAAGCCTTGTTCACAAATTTCTACTTTTAGGACTTCAAGTCAAGCACTGGATTTTATTTTAGAAAATTAATGGTTAAATCAATTCAAGAAATAAAAACAGAAATATATGCTGATGGTGCGAGTATAGATGAGTTTCTGGAACTCAACAAATATGAATATATCAAAGGCTTTACAACTAATCCAACTTTAATGAGATCAAATGGAATTGAAGATTATAGAATATTTGCAAAAGAATTATTGAGTAAGATTAAAAATAAACCTATATCGTTTGAGGTATTTGATGACGAAATATCATCCATGAAAAAACAGGCTCTGGAGATAAATTCATGGGCAGAAAATATTTTTGTAAAAATTCCAATTACAAATACAAAAGGAGATAGCACTGCTAATTTAATAAAAGAATTAAATGAGTCCAATATTAAATGTAATGTAACGGCTATATTTAAAGTAGATCAATGCAAAAAAATTATAATTGAGCATGATGATAAACGAGAATTAATTCTATCTGTTTTTGCAGGAAGAATAGCAGATACAGGTGTGGATCCTATCCCAATAATTAAAGAGCTCAAAAATTTATCAATTAAAAAAAAAACTATTAAAATATTGTGGGCTTCCCCAAGAGAATTATTTAATATTATTCAAGCCGATCAGATAAATTGTGATATAATTACAGCTACAAAGTCTATTCTCGATAAATTAAAATTACTAAATAAAGATTTAGAAGAATACTCTCTTGAAACTGTTAAGATGTTTTATAATGATGCTTTAAGCTCAGGATATAAAATTTAATGTCAAAAATTTTTGTAACCGGCGGTGCTGGATATGTCGGAAATGTTTTAGTTCCTCAACTTTTAAACAAAGGCTATGAAGTTACAGTCTATGACACTTTTTACTTTAAAGATTCTCTAAAAAAACACGATAACTTAAAAAAAATTAAAGGTGATATAAGAGATTTTGAATTAATTGGAAAATCATTAAATAACCATAAAATTTTTATTAATCTCGCATGCATATCAAATGATGCGAGTTTTGAACTTAATGAAAACTTATCAACCTCAATTAATTTAGATGCATTTGAACCAATGGTAAAAATCGCTAAAGAAAAAAACATCGAGAGGTTCATATATGCATCTTCAAGTTCAGTTTATGGTGTATCTACTGAAAAAAATGTGAAGGAAGATCACCCACTAGTACCATTAACTTTGTATAATAAATTTAAGGGTATGTGTGAACCAATATTACTTAAATATGCTGATAAAAATTTTTGCCCTGTAATATTCAGACCTGCAACAGTCTGTGGGTACTCCCCAAGAATGAGATTAGATTTGACAGTTAATATATTAACCAATCATGCATATAATAATAATAAGATTCGAGTATTTGGGGGTACTCAACTTAGACCTAACATACACATTCAAGATTATTGTGATTTTGTTGAAATATTAATAGAGTCAGAAACTGACAAAATATTCAAGCAAGTATTTAATGTTGGAAGTGAAAATATGAGTGTTTTAGATATTGCCATGGCGGTAAAAAAAATCGTTGAGAGATTTAAAAATAGTCAAAATGAAATAGATATATCTATTGAAGAAAGCAACGATAACCGTTCGTATCATATTAACTCTGAAAAAGCATTTGATATTTTGGGTTTCAAGACAAAATATACAATTGAAAATGCTGTAGTAGATATATGCAATTCATTTAAAGAAAATAAAATTAAAAATTCATTTGATGATATTAATTATTTTAATGTAAAAAAATTAAAACACTTGAACATAAAATAGATTGAGTAAAATTTCACTTATTACTGGAGGAGCCGGGTTTATAGGAAGCCATATGGTTGACTTAATGATCTCTAAAGGACATGAAGTTAGAGTGATTGATAATCTAGTTTGTGGACGTCTAGAAAATCTCAGTAATCATAAAAAAAATAAAAAATTTAAATTTTATAATGCAGATATTAACGATAAAAACTTAAAAGATAGTTTTTTTAAAAATCTAGACTTTGTTTTTCATTTCGCAGGTATTGGTGATATTGTCCCTTCAATAAATTATCCAGATAAATATTTTCAGACAAATGTATTTGGCACACTAAATATTTTAGAAAAGATAAATAAAAATTCTAAAGTAAAAAAATTTGTTTATGCTGCATCTTCATCTTGTTATGGTGTTGGAAAAACTCCAACTAAAGAAAATGAAACTATCCAAACTTTGTATCCATATGCTTTATCAAAATATCAAGGTGAACAATTAGTTTTACATTGGAATAATGTTTATAAACTACCAGTAAATTCAGTAAGAATTTTTAATGCTTATGGTACGCGTGTTAAAACATCTGGAGCATATGGTGCTGTATTTGGCGTTTTTTTGAAACAAAAAATTGAAAAAAAACCTTTTACATTAGTTGGTGATGGTTCTCAGAAAAGAGATTTTATTTATGTAACAGATGTTGCAAATGCTTTTTATAGCGTAGCACGTCGAGGTAATGTTGGTGAAATTTATAATTGTGGAGCAAATAACCCAAAATCAATTAAATATTTAATTGAACTATTAGATGGAGAAGTAGTAAAATTGCCAAAACGTCCAGGAGAACCAGACATAACATGGGCAGATACAAAAAAAATTGAAAAAGACACTGGTTGGAAACCCACTGTATCATTTGAACAAGGTGTTAAAAAAATGCTTAGAGAAATTGACTATTGGAAAGATGCACCTTTATGGAATCAACAATCAATTAAAAAAGCTACAAATGATTGGTTTAAATATTTAAAATAATGAAAAAAAAAGAACTGTCCTTTTTAAATAATAATAAAGTAATCGATATAAAAACGTTATTAAATATTAAAAAAAAAAATAAATCTAAAAATTTTATTATGTGCCATGGAGTATTCGATGTAGTCCATCCAGGTCACTTAAGACATCTTATTTACGCTAAATCTAAAGCTGATTTTCTAATTGTATCAATAACCTCTGACAAGCATATAACAAAAGATGTTTACAGGCCTCATGTTCCTCAAAATATTAGAGCTATTAATTTAGCAGCCTTTGAAATAGTCGATTTTGTTTTAATTGATAATCAGCCAACACCTATCAATAATATTATCAAAATTAAACCAAATTTTTTTGCAAAAGGTTTTGAGTACGACAGAAAAAATGTCGCTAAGGCAACACTTGAAGAAATTAAAGCTCTAAATACATATGGAGGACAGATAATATACACACCAGGTGATGTAGTATATTCATCAAGTAATTTTTTAAGTAGTTCACTTCCTAGATTAAAAATTGAAAAATTATTAGACCTTATGAAACATGATAAAATTACATTCAATAATCTAAGAAATGTTATAAAAAATTTTAAGAAAATTAAAATTCATGTCTTAGGAGACACTATTGTTGACACATATACACAAGGGTCATTTATTGGCGGCCAAACAAAAACACCAACGATTAGTGTACTATATCAAAATCATAAAGATTACGTTGGTGGAGCAGGAATAGTAGCAAAACATTTGAGTTCTGCTGGTTCAAAAGTATTTTTTACAACTGTCCTAGGAGATGATGAACTCAAAAATTTTGTTTTAAAAGATTTGAAATATTCGAAAGTAAGTGTTAATGCTATTATTGATAAATCACGTCCTACTGTTAACAAAAACGCAATTATCAGTTCAGGTTATAGACTTTTAAAAATTGATAAAGTTGATAATAGTTCTATTAGTCAAGAAATATTAAAAAAAATTACTAATTATATTAAATCCTCAAAAGCCCAAGGTTTTATATTAACAGACTTTAGACATGGAATATTCAATAAGTTAACAATTGATAAAATCATATCATCAATTCCAAAAAATTCTTTTAAAGCTGCTGATAGTCAAGTAGCAAGTAGATGGGGAAACATTACCCAATTTAAAAAATTTGATTTAATAACTCCTAATGAGAGGGAAGCAAGATTTGCTCTTGCAGATCAAGACTCAACAGTAGGAGCATTGGCTAGTAATTTACATAAAGAAACAAATTTTAAAAACTTAATTATGAAACTTGGAGATAAAGGAATTTTTTGCTCCACCAAAAATAAAAAACAAAAACCATATTTTGCATTAGAGTCTTTCGTTGAAAATTTAATTGATCCTGTAGGAGCTGGTGATGCATTAATGGCTTATGCAACATTAGCTTTAATGCTCAAAGAAAAATTATCTGTTGCTGCAATATTAGGCTCTCTAGCCGCAGCTATTGAATGTGAATCAGATGGTAACAAGCCGGTCTTTTATGAAACTGTTTTAAAAAAAATTGATGAATTAGAAAAAGAAACACAATTTACATAAAAAATGCATATTTTAATTATTGGATTAGGCAACCAAGGAAAAAAAAGAATTAGGAATTTAAATAAAACAGATAAATATATAACACTTGATCCACATAACCCTGATGCTGATTTCAAATCTATAAAAGATATTCCATTAGAAAAATTTGACATTGCTTTTTTGTGCGTTCCGGACAATCTAAAAATCTCTTATATAAAATTTTTGATTAAAAATGGCAAACATCACTTAGTTGAGAAACCTTTATTAATAGACAGTAATAATCTTAATGAATTAAAACGTTTATCAAAGAAATACAGAACAGTTTCATACACAGCATACAATCATAGATTTGAACCACATTTTCAAAATTTAAAAAAGATCATAGATGAAAAAAAAATAGGAAAGTTTTATGTATGCAATTTATTTTATGGTAACGGTACCTCAGCTTTAGTAAAAAAAAGTAAATGGAAAGATTATAGGTCAGGTGTTTTAGCCGATTTAGGTTCACATATTTTCGATATTTGTTTTTTTTGGTTTGGTAAAAATATTAAAAGAGTAAAAAAAATTACAAATAATTCTTTTGAAAATAAATCTTATGATTTTTGTTCTTTTATTATTGAATATAAATTTGGTTTTTTAGTTCAAGTAAACCTTACTTATTGCATGTGGAAAAATGATTTTACTTGTGATGTGCTTGCAAAAAATGGATCTGCGCATATTAGTTCTTTAGTAAAATGGAGACCTAGCATTTTTTCATTGAGGCTTAGAAAATATCCCTCAGGAGAACCGAGAGAGTTTATAAAAACAATTTCTGGTTTAGATCCAACTTGGAAAAAGGAATATATTCACTTTAAAAAATTAATTAAACAAAAAAAGTTTAATGACTTTGATAAAGATTATAAAATTAATAAATATATAAATTTCTTAGCGAAATGAATTCATGATTATTGGTGTAGTTGGTTTATCTCATTTGGGTTTAGTTAGCTCAATAGCTTTTAGCAAAAAAAAAATAAAAGTATTAGCATTTGATAAAAATATAAAAAATATTGTTAGAGATAATAAAGTTATTTCAATCTCAGAGCCAAAATTAGATAAAAATTTAAAAAATAATAGTTATTTAAAATTCTCATCAAATTATGAAGAGCTAAAAAAGTGTCATATTGTATATATAGCTGATGATATCCCAACAGACGACAAAGGAAATAGTGATTACAAATCAATCAACGTATCTATAAATTATGCACTAAAATACATTAAAAAAGAAACAACTTTGGTTATTCATAGTCAGGTAAGACCTGGTTTTACTAGAAAAATTTATAGCAAGCATAAAAATATTTATTATCATGTTGAGACTTTAATTTTTGGTAAAGCTTTTGATAGAGCATCTTTTCCAGAGAGAATAATTATTGGTAAGTGTCATAATGGACAAAAAATAAATACTAAATTTAAACAATTTATAAAAAAATTTAATTGTCCTTTAATTGAAATGAACTACGAAAGTGCCGAGTTAGCAAAGATATCAATTAATATGTACTTAATATCTTCAATTACTTTTGCAAATTATATGTCAGGCCTTGCAAAAAAATTAGACGCTGATTGGGCTTATATTTCAAGGGCACTAAAATTAGATAAAAGAATTGGAAAGTTATCATATTTGCAACCAAATATAGGAATTTCAGGAGGTAATCTCGAGAGAGATTTAAAAAGCACTGAGATGATAGCTTTAAAAAATAAACACGAGACAACTTTTCCAGCTTTGTTAAGAAAATTATCAAATAAACAAAGAAATTGGGTTTTTAATATAGTTAATAAAAAAAATATAAAAGGAAAATTAGGAATTCTAGGCTTATCTTACAAAGAAAATACAAATTCAATAAAGAATTCACCATCTTGCTATCTAGTTGATAGATTAAAGTCTAAAAATATTGTTTATTATGATCCAAAAGTAAAATCATATAAAAACCTTAAAAGTTTAGGTAGTCCTAATGAGGTAATAAAATTGTCAAAAATAATTATTTTTATGACAAATTGGAAAATTTTTAAAAAAATAGACTATAAAATTATAAATAAAATTTTTAAAGGTGATTATATAATAGATCCATATAAAATAATTGATAAAGATAAATTAAAAAAAAATATAAAGTACTTTTCTTTATGGTAGAGAATATTTCAAGAATAATCGTTATCGGTTCAAATAGTTTTATTGCTAAAAATGTTATTAATAAACTAAGAGCATCTTTCGAAATTTTAGAAGTAAAAAAACCTAAGTATAATTTATTAAAATATCAATCATTATTGGATTTAAAGAAAAAAATAACAAATAAAGATATTATTTTATTCGTTGCTGCAGAAGCACCTGTAAAGTCTTGGAAGTCATATTACAATAATATTAACATGTTAAATAATTTCTTAAAATCAATAGGTAATATTAAAATTAAAAATTTTGTATATATAAGTTCTGATGCTGTATTTAGTGACTCTAAGAAACTTATTAATGAAAAAACAAATAAAGAGCCAGAAAATTTGCATGGTTTAATGCATCTTAATAGAGAAAATATTATTACTAATAAATTCACTGATAAAAATTTCTTAATTCTGAGACCTACATTAGTTTATGGTGTAGGAGATAAACATAATGGATATGGCCCAAACTATTTTCATACACAAATTAAAAATGAACAGAATATAAATATTTTTGGAAGAGGGGAGGAACTAAGAGATCATATTCATATTGATGATCTATCAACTATAATATCCAAATTAATAAAAAAGAATTTATATGGTGATTTTAATTTAGTGACAGGGAAAGTACTTAAGTTTGATTTTATAGCTAAGAAAATGATAAAAAAATTCAAAAGTTCAATAATAATAAATTACCTCGAAAGAAAATCACCTATGCCTCACAATGGTTATCGTGCTTTTGATAATAAAAAACTTTTAAAAAATATTAAAAATTTCAAGTTTACATCATTCACAAAATCATTAAATAAATTATAAATTTGTACTTAAGCATTTTTTGTAAAAAATATTTGCTGCTTTTATATTTGTTTTCGAACTTTTCTTTTTATTTAAATTATTGAAAGTATTTTGTAGTTCATGTTCATTACTTACTAAAAATGATTTATTGTATTTATAATATTTTAATGGATTGTTAATCCTATTCTCTTTGTAATGAGAAATGATTATATTTTTATTTTTAAATAATGACTCAACAGCAATGCTACTACCATTTGTTATTAATGTGCTAAAATTATTTAAAATTTCACCAAAGTCACCATTAATTAAAAAAATATTTTTATATATTTTTACAATTTTTTTTAATTTTTCAAAATGAGGTGTCTCTGGATGTATTTTAACGTAAAATAAATAATTATTATTAATTTTTAAAAAATTTATTATGAGGTTAATAATATTCATCGAATTAATAGTTTCCAAAGGTAAAACAACCAATATAGAATTAGAAATATTTTCAATTGATTTTGCTTTATTAACTAGATATTTAAATCTACCCAAAGGAGCTTTATCAATAGGCATGAATAGTCTTTTTTTTCTTTTATGAATAAAATCACCATATGAATTTGATTTAATAATGTCTGCATAAAAATAGTTTTTAAATTCTCTATTAGATGGAATTAAGTGAATAGCAAAGTCATTATCTGATAGTATTGATTTAAAGGATATTCTTTTTATATTTTCATAGTATTTCTTAAACGAATAATTAAATGAGCGATCTTTTGGCTGATTTTCATACCAATTAATTGATTTAATTATATCAATATTTTCTTGTTTAAATTTCTTTATTACCAGATGTAGAATTCTAGAAAAATATATTTGACCATTGTATAAATCATTATCGATATTATTTTGAAAAAAAATTTTATAACCTTGTATTTTTTTTGGGTATTTTAGTTTAAGGAATTGTTGTGAATAAAATATGACACTTAGTATTTCCTTAATACTCAAAATATCAAAAACAAATAAATAATTATACTTATTTGATCTTAAAGTTTTGATACGTTTGAATATATTTTTTTTTAAGAGTAAAGTTCCTAAAAAAAAAACTTTACTATTTTTTTTATATAAATTTGTATTAATAAAATATTTATTTGTAAATTTTTTTCCATCAAACATATCATCAGTAATATAAGTATCTACAATAGTAATTTTTTTACCTTTTATTTTTTTTTTTATAAAAATGAATTTACATATAATTAGAATTATGGAGTAGCTTATTATTTTTATTAGTTTGATATATTTCTTCAGAATATATTTTTTATTGTTATATAATATGAAATTAATTAATTTTCTTTTTTTATTTAAACTTATTTTTAAAGATTTTAAAAACTCAATTTTACAAAAATTGAGATAAATATTAGATAAATATATATTTTTACTCAAGTGAGGATTTGAAAATATTAATTCAATATCGTTATTATATTTGTAAATTTGATCAATAATTTCATCGAATTTTTTTTCAGACGATTTAAAAATTTTGTTAAATTGATTTTTATTTTCGCAGATTAATTTATTAATCTCTCTATTATATTCATACATTAAATAATTCTGTAAGTTAGTTTCTTATTCTTATAGAGATTTAAGATATTTTTTGAAACCTTTTCTCTCATTTCTTTAAATGACTCTTTTGAGTAATAAGAAGTATGGTTTGTTATGATTATTCGAGATGATATTTTACTATTTGATATCCAATCTTTTATAATATTATTTTTCATAGAGGGTGGTTCCTCTGGTAATACGTCAAATGCTATACAATCTAAATGATTATTTATTAATGACTTATAAATTATATCTATATTCTTAATTATACTTCCTCTTGCGGTATTAACTAAGGATGATCCTTTCTTCATTTTTTCTATGAATTTTTCATCAATCATTCCAATTGTCTCAGCTGTCGCTGGAGTATGAATTGAAATAATGTCTGATTGTTTTAGAAGCTCATTAAGATCTTCATTTCTCTCACATTGTAACACCTTTTCGTACCCTACCTTTACATAAGGATCATAGAAAGAACATCTAAATCCAATACTATTTAATTTTCTAATTACACTACTTCCAATTCTACCAGCACCTATAATTCCAATTTTTATTTTTGCTGTTCTCCTCAAGCTTTTTTTTAAATTTTCTTGCCAAGTATTTGGAATTTTCTTTGAAATGTAATTATACTGGTTAATCCCCCTAGTTATGTTAAGAATAAAACCTATTGTGGTATCACTAACTTCATCTGTTCCGTAGTCAGGTGTATTTGCAAAAGGAATTCCATATTTTTTACATGCATTAATGTCTATATCATCATATCCAACTCCATATCTGACTATAGCTTTACACTTTTTTAGTTTTGATATCGTCTTTTCTGTTATTTTTGCATGCCAAACTAATAATGCATAAGCTTCAAATATAATTTGATCAAAATTTTCCTCTTTCAGTTCATTTAAACAAATTATTTCAAAATCTTTCAAAATACTTTTTTCTATTGAGGGATTGTCAATATAATCTGTAATTATTATTTTATGCACTTTTAAGGATCTTTTTAAGTATCACAATATCTTTTTTTTCATCAATTGCCCAACTATTACCAATCATATCTATACAATAAACATCTATACCAATTTCTAAAAATCTTATAATTTCATTATCTTCAATTTTTTCTAAATGTGTTTTTTGTTTGTATTGGTAATATTTATCTAAACTTTCTTTATAAAAACTGTAAAGCCAAATTGCTCTTTCTGCTTTCTCGTACTGCCCTTTATTGTTAATAGGCAAACCAGCTCTAGAAGAATATAAAAGTTTATTATTAATATCGCATACAACTTTTGCTTTTGAGTAATCATAGAATTCTTTTTTTGTGCAATTTGTTTTTCCAAAAATAACTCTTTTTGGGAATTTTTTTGCATTTCTTATTAGTTTTTTGAGATCCTTAATATTAAATACTGGCTCATCACCTTGAACATTTATATATAAATCAGATTTTATTATGTCGCTAAATAACTTGACTCTATCAATAGCCGTAGCCGCTTTTTTTGTCTTTACACATTTAATATTTTTTTTTTTACAAAAATTTAAAATATCATTATCCTCAGTGGCAACATAAACATTGTCACTATCCAAAACTTTTGTACATCTTTCCCATACTCTCTCTAGTATGGTTTTTCCGTATACTTTTATAAGTGGCTTACCAGGTAAACGGGTTCCCTTCATTCTCGCTGGAATAACTATTTTAATATCCATCAAATAACATTGTTTTCTAAAAAACCTAGATTTTCAATTTCTATTCTAACTTTATCACCTTTTTTTATTAGGGCATTTATAGCTCCAACAGGTGTACCTGTAAAAATTAGATCTCCTGGCATTAGGGTGCAATACCTAGAGGCTAGTTCAAAACACTTTCTTACATCATATAACATCTCATTAGTATTACCTTTTTGATAAAGTTTATTATTAATGAAAGATTTAACATTTAAATTACTTGTATCAATTTTTTTATTTATATATGGTGCAATTGGACAAAAAGTATCTTGTCCTTTACCTCTTCCTAAGTGCCAGTCTCTGCCATACAAATTTTCAGATGTTACATCGTTCCCTATAGTATAGCCCAAAATATGATCCTCAGCATCTTGGTATCTAATATTTTTACATTTATTTTTAACAACGATTACTAACTCAACTTCAATCCACACCTTTAAATTAAAATTACTAATTTCTATATTGTCATTTTGAGTAATAACTGAGTCAGGATTTTTTAAAAAAAATAATGGCTCATCTTTAGAGTCACCAATTAAACTTTTATAATTTAGTGAGAAACCCAGAACTTTAGAACCAAAGAAAGGTGAAATTATTTTATAATGATTGATATCTAATTTATTATTATCAGATACGTCCTCAAAACCTGGTTTTTGAATGTAGTAAAAATTATCCTGTTTACGAAGAGCCCAAATTTCTTTACTATTTTTTTTATTAATTAGCTTGTATATTTTCATCCAATTTTTTTAAGCTAAAAGTTTTAAAATCACTACTTTTTTGATACCCCCAATTTGCAAAATATACCTTAACTTTTTTATTATTTATAGTTTTTAAATGATGATCCGAGTCATCTATAAAAATAAATTCTTTTTCTTTATTATATGTTTTAACAATTTTATTAATAATTTTTCCTTTTGTTTTAAATTTTTTAAAATCTTCTGAAGAGAAAATTTCAATAGTATTAATTTTAAAAAATTTTACTACTTTTTTAATTGAATATAAATCTTTTGTGCTAAGAATTATAATTTTAATATTATTTTTAATTAGATACCTACTAAATCTTGTAGTTTTAAAATTTGATATCCATGTTTTGAAATCTTTCTTTATTCTTATAAATCTTTCTTTAAAAAAAATTTTTTCATAATCATTTATTTTTATAACTCTAATGTTTTTCTTTATTTTTTTAAATTCATCTAAAAAGTTTATTTTTTTATTATTACCATACTCTCTTATGACTAAATTCAAAATCAAGTACTCTGAGGCGGGTCCTACAAGATATTTATAACTTTTAAAAATTTTTTGATAATTTTTAAAAGATATTTTATGGTCTTTGTATGTGTTTTTAAAAATTGTATAATTTAATTGTACTAATTCATCTAACGATTTAAATAATACCCCATCAAAATCTGATATTATTATCAAATAAATTTATTATTTATATATTTAATCAGATCTACAATTCTGTTTGAATAGCCCCATTCATTATCATACCATAGTACTATTTTAGCAATTTTATTTTTTAGTTTTAACCATCTATAGTCAATAATTGCACTTGATTTATTTTTTATAAAATCTCTTGAAACTAGAGACTCATAATTAATTTCAATAAATTTATTTTTATTAATTTTTTTAGTTATTTTTTTTATATCATCTACATTTACATTTCTATTTAACATAAGTGTTATATCTGAAGATGAGACAATTTCAGTGGGCACTCTATAAGAAAATGATAATAATTTATTTTTTAAATTTGGTTTAATTTTTTCACATGCTTTAACTGCTGTTGTATCTTTAGGAATTAGATTGTTTGTGCTAGATCTACCTAGAGCATAATCTTTCCAGAAAACATTTGGATTAGATTGAGATATTGAGGATCCATCAACTAAGTTTTGGTAAGAAAGCCAGGGATGAACAGTAGTGACTGATCCAGTTTCAATTCCAAAACTATCATCAAATATTGATAAAATGTGAATTATGGCGTTAGCATCACAAATGCTTGCTGAAATTATGTTATTTGAATGCTCTAGCATATTCTCATTATAACCCATAATAATTTCACAATCTGATTGATTAGAAGATTGTGTAATTATAATTTTTTTTACAAGTTTTTTTTCAATGATTTTTTTATAAATTTTTTTATTAGTATTTATTCCAGTGCTATCAATTAATATATCTATTTTATCAGCTTTACTAAAAAAGCTATTGATATTTTTTTCACTAAAATATTTTGTTTTTGAATTACCAACTGAAAAAAATCCTTCATGTTTATTTATAGCTTTTTTAAAAGTTCCATATGTTGAGTCATATTTTAGTAAATAAATTAAATTATCTAAAGATGGATTGATATCATTTATAAATTTTACATTAACAGATTTGATATCACTTAATATTTTAAATATAGATCTTCCAATTCTTCCAAAACCGTTTATTGCAATATTAATATTTTTCATTAAGTGTAAATTAAATATAGTTAAATTAAGTTATGATTAAAGACTTAATTAAATTTTCTCAACAACAATTTGCCATAATTTTTTATTATTTTCTTTAAAGGGTGTAATGTATCTTTTTAGATAATCATTATATTTTTTATTATTAATTTCATTTAAAATATATTTATATTTTGAGTCTTTTAGATTTATTAATGTAGATCCAATACAATTTGAAAAGCTAATAATATGATTTCTTAGTCTTTTATTATATGAACTCGAGTCTAAATGTATAATCTTTTTTTTGTATATTACTGCAAAATTTATAGATGTAGACATATGTGTTAATACTAAATCTGATTTATTAATTAATTCACTTGTGGAATGCTCTATAATTTTAAATTTAAATAATTTTTTTAATTTTTTTGAATAATTAATTTTTGGATGACCAGCAATTATTATCTCGTAATTATTATTTGTTAAATAATCAAAAAAATTTTGTATCTCTGTAAAGAATACTTTTTCATCACAATAACTTTTTAGATTATTGTAGCTAATGTCAGGATGCCCATAAACACCCTCATCTATATAAATAGCTAATTTTCTATTTTTTGTATTAAAATTAATTTTACTTTTTTCTTTATTTAAAATTTTATCATAATCAAATGAGTGAGTTTTAATTATTATTGTTTCTGAATTAACGTAAGATGGAATATCAAATTTTGAAACACAAACATAATAATTTGGAGCAAAGTATTTGTTCAATAAATGTCTTTTTAAGATATTTTTAACATAATAATCATAGTTATTCATAAATTCATATAATTTCTGAAAAGTATTTCTTTTAACAGCTGGTATAGGACCTAAGTTAAATTTCATTGTTTTAACATTATTTTTAAATATTATTTTTTGGTATTTTCTCGTAAAAATTATTTCAAATAAATCAATTATCATGGTGTTCTCATCTAAATTTTGCAGATAATCTAAAAATTTTTTTTCATTAGTAATTTGCTTTAAAATTTTATTAGTCCTAAAATCTTTATTACTCTTAATATTTATTATTTTTTTTTTATAAGTGAAAAAAGATAAATCCCATAATTGGAAGTCAATATTATTTGAAAACTTTTGAATATTAAATCTATTAAAATCATTTCTTAACACTCTAACTGAGCTAATTAATATAATTTTGTTTATCACTATTTTTATATTTAAATAATATTTCTTAAGTATTTTATATCTTCTTTAGTATCTATATCTAAAAGTGTATTATTTTTCAGTTTATGAAATACAGTTCCTTGTATAAAAAAACTTTTATTTTTAAATAAAGTTTTTTTGTTGATCATATAAAAACTTCCATCAATAAAATAATATTCACCAGAATAAGATTGTCTGCCAATATATGTTTGTGGAGGTTTTTTTAAATAGTTCCAACTTCCATTATTTATTTGAATACATTCAGATGGGTGTTCCTTCATTTTGATGACACTTACGATTGGTCTTTCAGTATTCTTTTTAAATTTTTTAAATATTAACTTAAAATCAGTCATTAATCTAAGTGGTGATGTTGGATTAAGCATTAGTACATTTTCTACTTTGTCTATCTCTTTTTCATACCAATTAATACAATGTATTAATGCATCTGTTACTAAACTTTTGTCTGACGCTAGTTTTTTAGGTCTAATGTATCTATATTTATTTTTTTTATTTCTCGATAATATTTTTTTGGAGTCTGTTGATAGCACTAAATCAAAACTCTTAAATTCTTTAATTATTTTTTGGGCAAATTCTATCGAATAGTCAACTAATAATTTATTTTTGATAATTTTTAAATTTTTGTTTTTAATTTCTTTTGAACCAGCTCTGGCTGGAATAATAATTAAATTTTTCAAAGTGAATTTACTTGGTTGGCTAAATTTTTATATTGCTCTTTTGTTTTTCTAAGTGATATTGGAAGGGCTATCGCTTTATCCAAAATATTTTTTGTTTTAGTAAATTTTCTAATTTCTTTATTTGTAAAAATATGATCCCAGTAATATGCACAGTGCCACTCTTTAGCATCAGGTAAATTTTTAATACCAAACCCTTGTTCTTTATATAATGAAATAATTTCTTTTCTGTAGATAATATCATCAACCAGAATTATATGAGTATCAAAAGATGGAACCGATTTATCAATTAAGGATCTTCTTTTAAATTTTTTATCAAGTTTATAATCAAATGCTTTATATCTTAACTTGTTTCCATAAATAATTTTTGAGAGTTTTGATAACTGTACCTTTCCAATAGCTCCTTGCAATTCAGTCATTCTATAATTAAAGCCTGGTTTACTTTTCGTATCTCTCCCTCTTGGAAGTTTTGGATTATTTTCATGACCGTGATCATGGTATTCTCTAGCAATTCTATCTAAATTTTTATTATCAGTTATGATCATACCACCTTCACCAGTAGTTATATTTTTTCCAAAATCAAAACTGAATACTCCAAAGTCACCAAAGACACCAAGATTTTTATTGTAAAGCTTACCTCCTAGTGCTTCACAATTATCTTCGATGATACTAATTTTATATTTTTTTGAAATTTTCATGATCTTTTTCATATCACAGCCAAAACCAAGCATATGCACAGGAATTATAGCTTTAGTTTTATTATTGATTAAGCTAGTCAGATCTTTAGGGCACATATTTAGCGTTTCATCAACATTACAAATTATTGGTTTTGCTCCTACATCAACTATTGCCTCCACTGTTGCTATAAAATTAAAGGCTTGTGTTATAACCTCATCTCCTGGTCCAATTTTAAGAGATTTAAGAGCTATTTTTAGCCCCGCTGTTCCAGATGATATGGCAAGTGCGTTTTTTGAGTTAATTCTTTTTTTAAAATTTTCTTCAAACCCCCTTACATGAAATTTTTTTCTCAGATTATCAAATCCATGAGCCATAAGTATTCCACCTTGGTCAAAGATTTTAATGACAGCATCTTTTTCTTTTTTGTCAATTACTTCAAAACCTGGCATTATAGGATATCCAATATTTTTTCTTGATCAATATCAATCGGATTTAATTCATAATTAGATCGCATATCTTTTAAGAAATTTTTAAATTCTGAATTTTTCTTTAAATCTTTAGAAATACTTTTCATATCAAATTCAGATAAAAAATTTGTAACAATTGAATCAATAAATAAAATTACTTTTTCACTACCTTTTTCAGAATTGTCATCTACTAATTCACCCAAGCCAAAATATCCTTTTTTATGATTATATCTACAAATTTTTCTTAAAAAAAATCCTCCAGCTATACCATGATTAATTTTATAATGTGTTCCTAAAAAATAAGAAAGAGCCCCGGACACTCCGTGGGAGGAATTTGACATACCAATCATTGCAAAGCTCGAAGCCCATTGGAGATTCATAATCGCATTTAAATTATTAGACTCTTCAAGTAATTTAATAATAGAGCCTTTAAATAAACTAAAGGATTTTTTAGAAAAAACTTTTGAAAATTCATTTGATTTTTTGCTAGTGAACCCCTCTATCGTATGTACTAATGTATCTGAGGCACTACTATATAGAACTTTTTTTGGAGAATTTATTATTAGTTTAGGATCTAATATTGATAGCACAGGAGTGTTCCCTGTTGCGTTTATCCCTAATTTAAGCTTTGTTTTTTCGTCAATTAGACTAGCATTAAAAACAACTTCTGTTCCAGTTCCACATGTTGTTGGAACAGCGACTAAAGGAATAGGGTTATTATAACTGACTGGGAATCCTTTAAAATCAATTGGATCATTATCTGGATTTTTTAACAATAATGCTATTGCTTTAGAGTAATCAATTGTTGAGCCACCTCCTATTGAAATAATTAAGTCAACTTTAGATATTTCAATATTTTTTTTTAAATGATCTAGTTTTTCTTTTACGTATTGATAGCTTGGTTCAAAATCATATTCATATTTATCAAGAAAATTAAAATCATTATTATCTAAAAAATTCCTAAAATATTGATTTTTGTCATATAAATTTTTATCAAAAATTAAAAATGGGTTTGAAAATTTTGAGTTTATTAAAAATTCATTTAAATACTCTAATTTATTTGGACCAGCTGTTATATTTAAATTAATTTTTAAATTATTCATTCATTAACTTTCTGAGTGAATTAACAATATATTCAATTTCTTTTATTTTCATTGAGGGAAATATTGGCAAATTTAAAATTTGCTTAGAAAATTTTTTTGAAAAATTACAATTTTTAAATTTACATGGATATTTTTTCTCTGAATAAAGTTTTTGTTCAAATATTGGCATAGGATACGCAATTCTAGTATCGATACCATATTTTTTTAGTAAATTATATTTTACCAAATCTCTATTTTTGATCATTATTGGAAAAAGAAAATATGCAGACTCGTAATTTTTAGTAATTTTGGGTAGTATTAAATTTAGTTTATTTATTTTAAATAGTTTTTTATATACCTTAGCGACTTCATTTCTTTTTTTTATAAAATTATCTAATTTTTTTAATTGTTCTATTCCGATAGCAGCTTGTATCTCAGTCATTCTAGCATTTGTCCCCAAAGTTGTGTGTTGATATTTTTTATTTTCTGGTTCACCTATGTTTCGAATTGTTTTTAGCTTTTCATATATTTTTTTATCATTTGTAAAAATCATACCACCCTCTGTAGTTGTAATAATTTTGGCCATATGTAGACTTATGGTTGAGATTATTCCATTATGACCTAAATATTTATTTTTGTATTTTGAGCCTAATGTTTGTGCTCCATCTAATATTAAGTGTAAATTATTATTTTTAGCAATTTTCCTAATTTTTTGAAAATCTATAGGAAAGCCACCATAGTCAATGTATATTATTGCTTTAGTTTTTTTGGTTATTGAAGCTTCAATTTTATCAAGATTTATTCCAAAGTTGCTTTCACTTATATCAACAAATACAGGTTTAGCACCTTGGTAACTTACAGAAGAGGCTGTTGAAATGTAACTTATTGCAGGAACAATAATTTCATCTCCATTTTTTATATTAATTGATTTTAGTGCTATATCTAATGCAATAGTTCCATTACTAACACCAACCGCATATTTAGAGCCCCATTTTTTAGCAAAATTTTTTTCAAATAATTTTACTTTTTTTCCCATGGTAAAATTATTTGATTTGAATACATCTTTTACTTGATTGTATTCGTCTATACCTATTTCAGGTTTTGCCCAAGGTATTTTTATTCTCATTCTTATGACAAATTCTTTTTTGAAAAAAATCTACTTAAAGCATTCAAATTTGAATTATTAAATAACCTATCAATATTTTTATTTGAGTCTATAAAATTTATTATTTCCTTAAAGCCTTTATTTACATCTATAATCAGTTCTTGATTTAAAAATTTTTCAATCTTTTTGAAGCTTACCTTATAGTTTCTCTTATCATTAACATCATTTGAATAGTGTATCTCTGTATCAGGAAGATATTTAATTATAAATTTTGTAAGGTTTTTCTTAGTATAATTTTGATTTGTATATCCAGCATTAAATATTGAATTTATATTTTCTACTTCATCAGTTTCATTTAGTAAAATAAATCTTAAAATATATTTACTCATGTCGATTACATGTATATATGGCCGCCATGTATTTTCTCCAAAAATAAAAAGACTTTTCTTTTTTTTTGCTTCATATGTAAAAGAATTTATCAGTAAATCAAATCTTGTTCTTTTTGAAACCCCAAACGCAGTAGCAAATCTTAATATATAACAGTTAAGATCTTTTGTACTTATATCAGTAATTAATTTTTCGCAGTCAATTTTTGTTTCGGCATACAGAGATACAGGATTTAATACACTATTTTCGCTAGCTAAAGACTCATTTGAGCTTATGCCATAATTAGAGCATGTTGATGCAAAAATAAATTTTTTAATTTTCTTTTTTATTGAAATATCAATTAAATTTTTTGTTCCTAAATAGTTTACTTGATAAGCAAGTTGGGGAGCTACAAGACATGGTTGATCTCCAACAATAGCTGCTAAATGAACAACGATATCTATATTTTCTAGTGATTTCTCTACTACGTCTTTTTTACGAATATCCCCTTTAATTAATTCAAAATTTTTATTGTATTCAAAATCTTTTAAGGACTCATTTCCATAAAAAAGTAAGTCCAAACATCTAACTTTCATTCCTAATTTTAAACATTCATCAATTAAAGTTGATCCCACGTAACCTGCGCCTCCAGTAATTAAAATTTTTTTATTATTCAGAGACTTGTTTCCTTTCTAAATCAACAAGATCAGAGTCTATAAAATTATTTGGATTAACTATTTGATTTTTTCCAATTATCAAATTTGAGCCAATTACTGAATTTTTTCCAATAGTTGTATTTTTTTTAATAACAGAATTACCAGAAATAATACTTCCTGCCTCAATATTGCAGTTTGATCCTATATAACAATTTGGTTCAATAATAACTCCACTCTCAATAAAAGTATTCTCACCGATTGTTACATTATGAGAAATTAAAGCATTCGGAAAAATCACTGATCCTGATTTGATTTCAACATTATCACTTATCTTTGAGTCTTTTGAAATTATTTCAACAGGTATCTTTTCAGATTTTAAGACTTCGCAATATGATAATTCCCTTAAATACCTATCCCCTATACCAACTACAAAACCAGACGCATTTTCTTTATCAATCAATTTTAAAATCGATTTATCGCCGAGATATTTAAAAGTTCTGAAAATATCTTTACCTATTTTACTCTTATTCTCTTCATTAATCCCAATGTATCCAGTTATTTGAAAATTTTTATCTCCATATATAATTTCAGATATTGTTACCGCTGTAGATCCTGCACCTATAATTAGAATTTTCATTATAAAAAATTAATCTATTATTAATCTACTATAAATGCCAAATGAAAATAAAGAATAATATTTTTGTCTCATCAACTTGTTTTAAATCAAGAGATTTACAAGAAATAATTAGTTTATGTGAGTCCCATAAAATATCAAATCTAGAAATAAGTGGTAATATAAAATACCAATCTAGTAATAATTTGATTAAAATATTTGAGAAATATAAACATTTTAATTTTAGATTTCACAACTATTTTCCAGTACCAAAAAATCCTTTTGTTATTAATTTAGCTCATTCTGAAACTATCTCTAAATCTTTATCTAATATTAAAAAAGCTATGAGCCTTTCAAGTAAGTATGGGGGGAATATTTTTTCGTTCCACTCAGGATTTTTATTTAATCCTAATTTTAAGAATTTAGGTGGCTTACAAAATCAATTCCAAGAAGTTAAACTTGATGAAGCCTATAAAAACTTTGAAACGTCAATTAAAGATCTGTATAGGTATAATATAGAAAATAATATTATTTTGTGTATAGAAAATAATGTTGTTGAGAAACATAATTACATAAAAAATCATAATAGATATTTATTTTCAGATTTATCAGATAGTAGGTTTATAAGACAATTAATTACAAAATATAAAATAAAAATTCTTTTAGATTTAGCCCACTTAAAGATATCAGCAAATGTATTAGGTTTTGATAAAAATAATTTTATTGATAAATATCTTGATCATATAAAAATTGTTCACATGAGTGAAAATAATGGTCTCACAGATCAAAATTTTCCTTTAAATTCTGATACATGGTTTTGGAAAAAAATTAAATGGCACAAGTTAGAATATATATCTTTAGAAATTAAAAACTGTACAATTAAAGAAATTAAAGACCAAATAAAGTTAGTATCTGAGATGATATGAAAATTAATAAAAAATACCCTTTGATAATCGCAGAAATTGGAGTCAATCACAATGGAAGTTTAAAAAAAGCAATAAAACTTATAAAAGCTGCAAAAGACTCTGGAGCAAATGCTGTTAAGTTTCAAACCTTTTATGCAAACAAACTTGTCAAAAATAATGCTCCTTTAGCAACTCATCATAAAAAAAATGTAAAATATAAAACGACTCATTTTGATTTACTTAAAAAATTAGAACTAGAACAAAATGATTTTCTTGTTCTTAAGAAAATAGCTAAGGAATTAGGACTCAAGTTTATATCAACTCCATACGACATTTCATCATTAGAATTTTTAATCAAATTGAAATGTGATTATATAAAAATAGCAAGTAGTGAATTAGTTAATACACCCCTCTTAGATGTGGCTAGAAGGTCAAGTATTCCAATTATTTTATCAACAGGTATGAGCAATTTAGCTGAAATCAAAGAGGCAATTAATTTCATACTAAAAAAGAATAAAAATTTAATTGTTCTTAAATGTACCTCAAATTATCCAGCATCATTAAATTCCATAAATCTTAAAAGTTTAAATCAATTATCAAAAATATATAAAAATATTAGTTTTGGTTTCTCCGATCACACAATTGGGAGCATTGCTGCCATAACTTCACTTCAATATAATATTAAAATTATTGAAAAACACTTCACCCTTAACCAAAATGACCATGGGCCGGATCATAAGGCTTCAATGGAGCCAAACGATTTTAAGAGATATGTAACTGAAATAAAGGGCTCAATAATTTCAAATGGAAGTGGTATCTGGAAAATTAATAAAGAGGAAAAACTGCAACGAAATGCAATGAGAAAAGGCACATATTTGAATAAAGATTTAAAAAAAGGTACTAAAATCTCTATTAAAGATGTTAATTTCTTAAGACCAATGAATGATATAACGCCTAATATTTTTTATTTTAAAATAAAAGGAAAAAAATTAAAAAAAAATTTATCTTTTGGGTCATCTTTAAAAAAGAATTATTTTGAATAATTTAATTAATATACAAAAAATAATTTCGGTAATAATAATTTTTACCTTAATAATATTACCCTCATTAAATTTTTTCTTTAAAGAAACATACTACAAGTATCTGCCACACCTGATTCTTGGAGTATTTATAACTATTACAGTTATTAGGGCTTTTGTTTCCAATATTATTAATGACTTGGAGTATATGTTAGATTACAAGACAAAAAAAATTAAAAATAATAAATTATTTTATTATAATTCATTTTTAATAATTTTTTTTATTTATTTTAATTACTTTATTTTTGATAATAATCAAATTAAATATTTGTTTCTTATTCCAATTGCTTTTTTATTTGTATTTGGTTTTAATGATAATAAGACAATAATTAAATACTATGAATATTTTATAATTTGCCTTTGTTTAATTTTAATTTTTGAGTATTTTTTTAATTCTTTTTACTACTTTCAGCAAATGAGTCTTCCTACATGGGATAATGTTTTATCGAAGGAAGAGATATCTATGAGCCTAGTAAATGGAGAATTCTTTGGTCCTAAATATCTTGAATATTGCTCTGAATTAAATAATTGTAAGAATTTTCAACAATTATGGGGGAATATCTTATTTGATATCCCAGCCCCATTCTATCGTCCAACT
This sequence comes from uncultured Alphaproteobacteria bacterium, assembly GCA_902617355.1. Lineage (GTDB taxonomy): Bacteria > Pseudomonadota > Alphaproteobacteria > HIMB59 > HIMB59 > HIMB59. The sequence continues at coordinate 78,836 of CACMWK010000002.1, forward strand.
TCTATCTATCATTCACCAGTTTATTTTACTCAACTATTAATTTTTTCTTTTTTGTTATATAATAATAAAGTTAATTTTTTTTTTATCATAAAACTTACAGCTCTTATTTTTTCAGGTAGTTCTTCTATATTATTAGTTTTTATATACTTAATTTATAAAAACAAAAATATTTACATAAATATATTTTATATTATTGCAATTTTTTGCATTTTATTAATATTTTCATTTTACTTTAATAAAGTTTTTTTCTTTTCAAATTTTGATCAGTACCAGTTTATAACTAGTTATTTTTCAAGATTGATATGGATATTTGAATTTTTTTCGAATTTTTATTTTATGTTATTATTACCATTAGGTTTCTTTTTAATCCTATTTTTTTATTATACAAAATTACCATCAAAAAATTTAATTAACTCAGTAATTGAAATAACAATGGTTATGACTATTATTTTTTTAATTCATCCTGATACATTTAAGAGTTTTTTTGGAATTTTATTTATAAGCCTGTCTATAACATACTTTAGAAAATTAAATTCTTATCACAAATAATTATCGGATATATCTCTCAAACCTATAAATTTCATTGGATTGCCGTAAACAATTGAATTATTTTTACAATTTTTATTTATATAAGTTGAAGCTCCAACTAATACGTTTTTTCCAATCGATATATTTTGTTTGATTGATGCATTAATTCCAATATGAGATGCCTCACCAATATTTACTTTTCCTGATGTGTTAACACCTGGTGCTATTGACACAAAATTAGAAATTTTATTGTCATGATCTATTGAGGAGGAAGTATTAATAATACAGTGTTTTCCAATAAGACTTCCTTTATTAATTACTACTCCTGGCATAATTACTGATCCTTTACCAATTTTTGATCTTTTAGATATTATTGAATTTTTTGATATTATTGTTTCCCATTGAAATACATTTTCAATATTATCATTAATAAACTTGCTTAGTATTTTTCTTTTATAATTAAATCCAATGCCTATTATAAAATATATTTTTGAAGATGAATGATTATTTAAAATTTTTTTTATTTTAAGTAAGTTCTCTTTTTTTGTTTTATTTAGACTTAGATTAAGTTGTAAAATTTTATCATAATCATTTTCTTCCGCTATATCTTTTACAACACTTGCATGACCACCATTCCCAATAATGACTAATAATTTCATATCTACTTTAAAAGGTAATTTATAACACTCTCATAGTACTTATCATAATCATATTGTTCACCATACTCATTAATATTTTCATTATCATTTTTTAAAAGATAATCAAATTTTACAACTAATTCATCGAAGTCACTGCATAAGTACTTATAATTTTTCAAAAAATAATCATAATTTGATATATATTTTTCATCATCATAAAATATTACTTTTTTATTCAATGATAACATTTCTTCAGCAATAGATGTCCATTTTGAAATAATTATTTTAGAGTTATGCGCCAAAGTATAGCTATTAACTAGCTTATAATTATCATCACAACTTATATTTTTGGATTTATTTATTTCTTTAGTTAAAATTTTGAAATCTTTATCCATTAAAAAATGTGTTTCTTTAAATCTTAATATAAAATAATAGTTATTGTATTTTTTAGATAAATTTAAGATAGCTCTAATAAAACTTAAATTGCTATTTTTTGAAACTCCAGCTTCACAATATCCACTGACTTTATTGTCAGGAAATGTGTGTAACCCATAGCAGCTTACAATACCTTCATATTTATCACTTAATTTAGTTAAATTATTTGGCAAAATCTTTTTATAATTATATTTAGATCTATTAAATCCAAGTGGAATATAATTTTTAATTATATAGCCATATCTATTTAACTCATTTTTAAAAAAACTACTTACTACGAAATAGTTATCTATAAATAAATAAGGTAAATATATATGTTGTCTTGATCTTTCTTGAGAGGCATATGTCTCTATATTATTAATGTGAAATGCAAATAATAAAAACTTTGGACATAAAGAGTCATAATGAATAAAAACTTTTTTTGGAAAATAATTTATTGATTTAATTTGATAATCATAACTTTTTATCAAGTAAGAAATCTTTATGAATATTAATTTATAAATAAAGTTTCGAAAAATTAAAATTGAATTAAACTCAAAAATCGCCTCTATTATTTTTTTTAAACTAAATAATTTATTATTAATATTTAAAACGTTTAAATTATATTTTTTAATATATTTAGTAGAAATTTTATCAGCATCATTAAAAAAAATATTTAATAACTTATATTTCCTTTTTTTATTCAAATTTATAGAATAAAAGTAATTTTTTTTAAAAAAATTAGCATATTTAAAACTCTTATGTGGTAAAAAACCAAAATCATAACTTTCAATATTATTATTTGTATCTTCAGTACCTATTTTCTTGATTTTTTTTAAAACTAATTTCGGAAAATTAATTATTAAATTAATATTAAGTTTAAAAACTCTAAAAAAAATATTCAAAAAAAATAATCGAGTTTTTACTTTAATGTCTCTCTCTAAAAATTTCATAATAATTATTGTGTTTAAGTTAGATGGCATATAAATAACTTTATTATTTTGTTGCTCTAAATTCTTAATTATAAAATAAGCTGAAAAATTTTTATCTATGTTATTTTTATATAATTCAAATTTGATTAAGTTTTCGAATTTTTTTTTTCCGTACAAATCTAATTCAAACTTTTTACAATTGAATTCTATAAAGTCATTAAATTCATTTGATTTTATTATTTCATTGCATGTTTTTAATAGTTTATCCAATGATTCTATATGTTTTTTTGGACTTTTATTTAGGTGACTATTTTCATCAATTTTGAAAAATTTAATTATTTTAGTTATTTGAGATGAATTTTGAATAAATTCGCTTTTATAAAAGTAATTAACCTCATACCCCATGAGTTTACTAAAAATAGAATATATTAGACCTATAATATTAAGTTCATCTATGAATATTAATTTGTTATTCATACATATTAACCTAGTTTAAATTATTATATTTTACTATAAATTATGAAATTTATTTATGTGTCATAAAAATAGTATTAATTTCAATCTGTCAATTAACCTAGAAAAAATTCTTACAGAATTTAAAAGTAAAAGAGCTATACAATTTAATAATAAAAATTTTATTAAATATTCTCAATTAAAAAAATTAATTGATAATATTTGTTCGTATTTACTAAAATTTGAATTTAATAATAATAGTTTAATTCTTATTGAGGGATATAAATCTTTTGAAACATACGCATTAATTTTAAGTTGTTTAAATGTAGGTTTACCATATGCATTAATTGACCCTAATATTCCAAAAAAAAGATTAAATAAAATTATTAATAAACATAAACCTATATTTTTTTACTTAAATAAAATTGAATTAAAAAAGAAAAATATTACTTATTTAAAAAAGAACTTTTCAAAAAAGAAATATAAGAAAATTGACAATTTTAAACAAAAATTAATTAAATCTAGCGATACTGCCTACATTATGTTTACTTCAGGTTCAACTGGCGAACCAAAAGCAGCAATTATGTCTCATAATAATTTAATTAATTTTATTAGTTGGTCCATAAATACTTATAATTTCTCTAAAAACGAAAAAATATTGAACTTAAATGCCATATATTTTGATAATTCAGTTTTTGACATTTACTCTGCTTTTTTTACGGGCTCATGTTTAATACCTGTTTCCACCAATGAGGTAAATAACCATAAAATATTAAAAGAGATTATAATTAAAAATAAATGCACTTCTTGGTTTTCAGTACCATCATTAATTTTATATCTTAATAAATTTAAGTTTTTTGATGATACAAAAACTTTTAATTCACTTAAAAGAATAATTTTTGGTGGTGAAGGAATGCCATTATCAAAATTAAAATCCATTTATAAAATACATAAAAAAAAATTGAAATTTTACAATGTCTATGGGCCAACAGAATGTACATGCATTTGTAGTTCATATCAAATCAATGACGGAGATTTCAAATTAAAATCCAAACTACCACCAATTGGTAATCTTAATCAAAATTTCAATTATATTTTATTAAATAAAGAAAATAAAAAATGTAAGGCTAATGAAGCTGGTGAATTACACTTATCTGGTCCATGTGTGGGTAAAGGTTACTTAAATAACATAGAGGAAACTAAAAATAAATTTAAAATTATTGATAATGAATATTATTATAAAACTGGAGATCTGATGAAATACAATCCTAAATCAGATAAATTATTTTTTGTAGGTAGGATAGATAATCAAATAAAACATATGGGATACAGAATTGAATTAGATGAAATTGAGCTAGCTTTAACTTCTTTAAATTATGTTAATGAAGCGATTGTAATATATAAAAATAACAATAATTTAAGTAGATTAATATGTGCAATTTCTTTTTTAAAACAAAGTATTGATGAAAAAATAATTATAAAATCATTAAAGAAAATAATTCCTAGTTATATGATACCAAATAAATTTTTATTTTTTAAAGATTTACCAAAAAATCCAAATGGCAAAATAGATAGAAGGAAGATACAAAATTTTATCTAATTATGAAAATAAAAGTTATCAAAGACTCAATCCAAAAAAAACCTGTAAAAATAAATGAAGTAAATACTAAAGAGATTTTGTATTTGGAATATAAATATACAAAAAAAGATCATGAACAATTTATGAATTTTTCTGGTGATAATAGTCCTGTGCATACAAATAAATTATTTGCAAAAAAGAATGGCTTTAAAAATATAATTGGATATGCATTTTTTTTTAATATTTTAGTTTCCAACATATTAGGAAAAATCTATCCTGGTGGTTCTGAGTTATGTGTCAGATCGGATTCTTATTTTATAAAACCATTTTACATAAACGATACTTTTCATATAAAAATTATTTTGAAAAAAAAGAATAAGAAACTAAGATTATTAAATTTAACTATAAATATAACTAACCAAAGAAACGAGAAAATTTATCAAAGTGATTTTCTTTTAAACTTAAATTTAAATTGATCAATGCATTTAAGTGTAACTAATTTAAAAGATAAATATTTAGAAAAATTATCTAATTATATTTATAAAAATGATAATATTTATCTAGAATGCGATTTATTTAATTTCAAAGAGATTTCTTTACTCAAAGATAAGAATTTTTTTTGTAAATTTTATTATGATATTTTTGAAGAATTAATTGGTGAAAATGGTACTTTTGTTACACCTAGTTTTACTTATAGTTGGGCCTCAAATACTAAAGATAAGTTATTCAATATAAAAAAAACATTATCAAAATGTGGAATATTCTCAAATTATGCTTTACAAAAACAAAAACTATTTAGAAGCAATGATCCAATGTTTTCATTACTAATATCTGGTCCATTCAATTTTAATTATGATTCTAAATGTTCATTTGGTAAGAACTCAATATATCATCAAATGTTTGACGCCAATTTTAAAATTATTCATTTTGGACTAAAATATTTTGATCCTACTTTTATACATTTTGTAGAGCAAAAATTTGATCATGAGGTAGCTCCTATTATCTACAGAAAAAATTTTAGATTTAAAGGTTATTATATTGATATGTATAATGAAAAACATTATGACTATTGGGATTGCTTTATGAGAAATGAAAAAAACGATTATAAATATTCTTATGATAAAATTGAAAATATCTTTGATTCCAAAAATCTTTCGAAGTTTAAAATTAATAATGCAAATATTTTTATTACTAGCTCAAAACATTTTTGTGAAACCTATTTTAATAAATTACTAAATAATAAAAATTATTTTATATATTATGAGTAAAAGCAAATTAGAAAATAAAATAATCGAGATTTTAAAAATAAGCAGTAATTCTAATAACATTGAGTTAGACTCATTTTCAATTTTGTTGTTAGTAGATCAGTTAGAAACACTATATAATATGGAACTAGATTTAGCTGATTTCGATATAAAAAAAGCAAAGTCTGTAAAACATTTAGTAAATTACTTTGAGAAAAAAATTTCAGATGGAATGGGAAAATCTTTATAAAAAAAGAACTCATAGGCACAAAAATTTGTGGCCAGACAATCTTATCGTTCAATCAATCACCAATAATTATAGTAATGCAAATAATAATTCAAAAATAAAAATATTTGAATTTGGTTTTGGTTGGGGAAACAATTTAAGATTCCTTAAAGAGAATAATTTTAATTATTTTGGTATTGAGCAATCAAAAACAGCTTATTTGAATTGTAAAAAGAAGGGCTATAAGAACATATATTTGGGAAATTTTGTAGATAATGATATTTTTGATAATAACTTCTTTGACTGTATAATTGACAGGCAATCATTACATCACAACAACATAAATGATATAAGAAAAATTATCGATATTTTCTATAAAAAACTAAAACCTAAGGGTATGATTTTTAGCCACTTAATTTCAAAGGCAAATTATGAAGTCAAAACGACTTACTTTAATAAAAAAAGAATATCTAATTTGTTTAAAAAATTTACTATAAATAAAATTGAAAAACACTGTACAAAAATTATTAAAGATAAAAAAACTATTACAAACCATGAGTTTTATAACTTAGAATTGCAAAAAAATGATTAAAACAGATAGAAAATTTAAAAACTTTTCAAAATATGTAAGAAGGCAAGACATATCTCGTTTTTTAGTAAGGTATGAATTATTTAAAAAGATTTTAGAAAAAAAAGGCTCTATAGTTGAATGCGGAGTTCATGAAGGAGCAGGTTTATTTAGCTTTGCTCAAATGTCAGCAATTTTAGAGCCTTACAATTACAATAGAAAAATATTTGGCTTTGATACTTTTAAGGGTTTCCCATCAATTGATGAACAAAAGGATAAGTCAACTAACTTATCACAAAAAAAAAAATATTTTCGAGAAAATTATAATACTTTTAAAGAAATCAATGATTGTATTAAAATTTTTGATAACAATAGATTTCTAAATCAGATTCCAAAAATTGAATTGATAAAAGGTGATGCGAATAAAACTATTCCTAAATTTATAAATACAAATAAGCATATTATTATAAGCTTACTTTATCTAGATTTTGATATTTATCAGCCAACAAAAAAAGCCCTCAAATATTTCATTAATATTATGAGTAAAAATTCAATTATAGCTTTTGACCAAGTAAATAATCCCGATTGGCCCGGTGAGACCCAAGCATTATTATCCTCTTTAAATCTAAATAATTATGATTTAAAAACTTTTCCTTTTGAACCTAATATTTCTTATTTAACTCTTTGATATCCCCATACAATCTCGCTAAGACTCTTTTCCCAATAAACAGATCTTTAACTGGTAAAGGAAATCTAAAGACACTAAATATTTTAAAAAAAAATATTAAAAATATTAAAATAAAATTCTATAAATCAGGGCTTAAAGCATATGACTGGATAGTTCCTAAAGAGTGGAACGTTAATGAAGCTTGGATTAAAGATCAATCAGGTAATAAGATTTTAGATTTTAAAAATAACAACTTACATTTAATAAGTTATTCTGATCCTGCAAATTTAGTAATGAATTATAAAGATCTTACTAAGAAAATTTATTTTTTAAAAAGCAAACCCAATGCAATACCATATATTACAACTTATTACAAAAACAGTTGGGGGTTTAGTATGACTTACAACCAATTTAAATCTTTAAATAAAAATTCAAATTATCATGTATTTATAGATAGTAATAAAAAAAACGGAAAGATGTATTATGCTGAATATATAAAAAAAGGATTATCAAAAAAAGAAATTATTTTCACAACATATATATGCCATCCATCTATGGCAAATAATGAGCTGTCTGGGCCTTGTGTTTTAACATCACTTGCAAATTGGATACAAAATAAGAATACAAAATATAGTTATAGATTTTTGTTTATACCAGAAACAATTGGGTCAATAGCATACATATCTCAAAATTATTCAAATTTGAAAAAAAACATATTAGCAGGATATGTTGTCAGTTGTGTTGGAGATGAAAGATCTTATTCTTACATACCTGGTCCATCTGAGAATAATATTAGTTCTGAAATGCTAAGTAATACTTATAAAAAAATGAAAATCAAAGCAAAGAAATTTTCATGGTATAAATATCGGGGAAGTGATGAACGACAATTTTGTGCTCCAAATGTAGATTTGCCCTTTTCAACCATAATGAGAACAAAATTTGGTAATTATCATGAATATCATACTTCTTTAGATAGGCTTGATAGTGTCGTTACAAAAAAAGGATTAAATCAAAGTTTAAAATTATTAAAAAATTTAGTTATAGATTTTGAAAATAGTATTTTTCCAAAATCAAAAATAAATTGTGAACCTTTTCTTGAAAGGCATAATTTATATTCAAGAAATCAATTAAATATTAACGCAAAAGACTTATATTTATTTGACGGTAGAAAGATACTAAATGTTCTTAGCTGTTGTAATGGTAAAAATAATGTTAAAATGATTTCAAAAAAAATTAATTTAAACACCAAAGAAATTTTAAAAATAATTAATATGTTAAAAAAAAAATCTATTTTATCAATTTAATAATTTTCTTTGGAATAAAATCACCCTTTTCAAAATGAAATGGACTATTTTTATCTAAAATAAAATTATGGAATTTAGGTTCAAGGCCTATATTTGGTCTTAAAACTTTAGTATTAGATTTAGTAAATTTATCACCAATTTTAATTCTTTTTACAGCAAATATTGACCTTCTAAATTTTAGATTTTTTCTATCTTTTAAATTTTTATTAAAATTTTTTTTCCCCATTAGAGATTTAGTTTCTAAAATAGAATCTTTAAAATTCTTGAATTCTTTTTGATTTAGAGAAAACTTAATGTCAGGACTTTCTGGTTGCCCGTCTAATGCGAAATGTTTTTCAAATAAAGTTGCGCCAATTAGATACGCAGCTTTAGCTATTTCATTATCTTTTGAGTGATCTGATAATCCCACATCACAATTAAATTCTTGCTTTAAGAAATACAAATTATATAGGTTAAAGTCACTTTTTTTTGCAGGATAAAGACTTACACAATATAGTAACGTTATTTTTTTAGCTCCATATTTGTATGCAGTTTCATAAGCCTCACGTATTTCATTGATATTAGAACATCCTGTTGAAATAATTATTTCTTTACCTGTTTTAGCAATTTCTTTTATAAGATTAAGGTCTGTAATTTCAAATGAAGCTACTTTGTAAATTTGGCATCCCAATTCTTCTAAAACTTCAATTGCATAAGTACTAAATGGAGAACTAAATAATTTTATTTTATTTCTTTTTGCTATTTGAAATAAACTTTTATGCCATTCAATTGGTGTATGTGCTTTTTTATATAATTCCCAGTAATTATAACCTTTCCATAATCCATTTTTGATTACGAAGTGTCTTTTTTTTGAATTAAGTGTCATACATTTTGGGGTGTACGTTTGTATTTTTACAGCATCAGCACCACTTTCTTTTGCCTTTAAAATTAAATTTTTACAAAGTTTATAATCACCACAATGATTTGAGGATATTTCAGCTACTAAAAAAGGTTTTTTGTACATATAATGTTACTTAGTTACTATGAATATATCAATTAAACCTTTTACTTTAAATGATGAAAATTATTTATTAAAAATAAGAAATCAAAAAACTACAAGATTAAATTCATTAAATAAGTCAATTATATTAAAAAAGGATCATTTAAATTGGTTAAAAAAATTCAAAAAAAACAAAAAAAATAAAATCTATGTTATTTATCTATCATCCATGAAAATTGGTTATATTAGACTTGATTGGATTGATTTTTGTTATTTTTTATCCTTAGCATTAGATGAGAAATTCCAATCAAAAGGAATTGCTGGAAAATCTATGTTAGAATTAGAAAAAAAATTTAAAACTACTCGTCTTGTTATATCAAAAGTTAAATCAAGCAATATATCATCTATCACGTTATTTAAGAGGTCTGGATATTCTCAAATATTTACTGATAATAAAATATTATATTTTTGCAAAATATATAAATTCAGCACTTCACTATTAAAATCGCTAGAAATTATAAATGAAATAGAAAAAGTGAGAAAAGGTAATAATTTAAATTGGATGGATATTCTGAGGTTATCATTCAAATCAGACTTGGAACAATCGAAAAAAATTTTTAAAAAAATAAATTCTTCTGATAAAAAAATAAATATTTTATCGCAAAAATTGTCTAAATAATATTTTCGCTATTTCCAAATCATCCTTATCATCAATATCCCAAGTTTCTCCTAATTTTAATTGATAAACAAACGCTCCATTATTTATTATATTTTTTTTTTTATTCCAAGTTTCATTACTTGCCCAATATAATTGACCTGCATCATGGTAATTCTCATCTAAATTTTGACTTTGTTTATTTATATAACTTGGGAAATTCAATTTAATTTTATTTTTAATTATTTTAAAAGATTTCAGTAAAGGTGATGGATATTTAACACATGTAACTAGATAATTTTTTTTATTTTTTTTTGCTTTTTCGTAAGTTTTTTTTATTAATTTATAATTCAGCATTGGCGATGCTGGTAAAACACAACAAACATAATCATAAATTAGACCATTTTTGCACTCATATTCTATTACATCCTTAACTACATCATATATACCAACTGATCCGTAAGATAATTTTTTATTTCTTATATATGGAATACTTGCTCCTGCATTCTTTGATATTTTAGCAATTTTTTCTGAGTCAGTAGAAACTATTACTTTATCAAACAATTTAGATTTTATTGCATTTTGTATAGCATAATTAATTATTGGTTTTCCAAAGAAATTTAAAATATTTTTATTCTTAATTCTCTTACTTCCTTTTCTTGCTGGTATGACACATAAATTCTTCATTTGATTATTTGAAAAAGGGATCTTTTAAAGGAGTTTCAAAATTAATATTTAGATCAGATTTAATAAGATTTAAATATTTAATTTGGTTGTGAATAATAAGTAAACTTACATACTCTCTTAATCTGTTACTTATAATCTTAGCATTAGTTTTAAACTGATAATCTAATAAAAACAAACCTTCTTGCATAATAGGTATATGAGTTTCATGGCTTCCTATTGGTTTGAGTTCCGTACAGATATAACCTAATTCATCAAGTTTTTTCATTACCTTAATCCAATTAGGCGCTCCTTTATAAATGCTAATGGTTTGTAACTCCAAATTTATGGCAAGTGGCTTGAATTTACCCAAACCTTTTAAAATATTTAATTCTGATCCTTGAGTGTCAATCTTTAAATAATCTATTTCTTTAACATTTAGTTTATTTAATTCTTTTTCTAGTGTGCCACATTTTAAATTTTTTATTTCATCGATTTCGTACATAGAAATATATTTCTTATTATTATAGTAGAATTTAAAATTTACTAAATCTGGCGGATATAAAGAGGAACCATATGGGTTTTTTGTAATATAAAATTTTCTATTTATCTCTTTATTCCATAATGGTTTGTCAATAAATTTTTTATTTTTATATTCACGAAAATCATTTGGCTCAATACAAATAAAATTTAAAAATTTCTTGTATTTTAAAAGCTCTTTTTGAATTCCGCCTTTACTACCTACATCCAAGCAGATAATTTTTTTTTTTAAAATATTTTTAATGTAGTGACTTTGATTAACTTTTTCTATTAATTTTATTTTATTAACATAAAGATTATTTAAAAAAAAATTTAAAATTTCTAATTTGTATAAAAATGAGCTTAAAATATTTATTATCTTAGAGAGTACAATTTTTATAATTTTTTTTATAAATAGCATGTATTTTAAATATCAACATTAATGATTTATTTTAAACAATTTAATCTATATATATTAAGTTTCAAATATGATTATAATGGGTATACATGGTGGTGTTTCGATTAATCAGCACGATCCAGGTTGTGCTATTATTGAAAAAGGGTTACTGAGAGTATTCATTGAGGAAGAACGCTTAAATCGAATTAAAGGCAGTAGGGGAATACTACCTATTTTCAGCATTCTCGAATGTTTGCGCGATACTTCACTTGATATTAGACAAATTGATCTCTTAGCTATTTGTGGGGATACATATTTAGATATTGAAGAAATTACTAAAAGTTGGATGGAGCATCATTTTGGCCATTGTCCAAAAATATTTGTTGTTAATCATCAAATTGCACATATAGCTTCTGCTTTTTATCCATCAAATTTTGAAAAATCTTTGTGTATTTCTTATGACGCATATGGAGATAAATTAAGTGGTGCTGTTGCCTTAGCTTCAAAAAAAGATGGCATTGAATTAATAGAGGAATTTCCATTCACGAACTCTTTAGGAATTTTTTATGGTACTATGACATCATATTTGGGATTTAAACCAGGTGAAGATGAATTTAAAGTTATGGGTCTATCTTCTTACGGTGAACCAACTTATGATCTATCATTCTTCTGTGATGCAAATAACGATGGATTTTTATGCAATAGTAAATACTTTACTGATAGAAAATCACCAACACAATATCAACCACATTATTCTGAACATCTAGTTAAAAAACTAAAAATACCCCCTAGAAATAAATTTGAAAAAATCTCTCAAGATCATAAGAACCTTGCATCATCAACACAATTTTATCTAGAAAAAGCAATATTAAGTCTATTGGATAATTACAAAAAAAAATATGACTTTGAAAATCTGTGTTTAGCTGGAGGCGTTGCTTTAAATTGTACAGTTAATAATAAAATATCAAAATTAAATTTTATTGAGAAATTATATATTCAACCATCAGCATCAGATAGAGGTCTTCCTTTAGGAGCAGCTATATATGCTACAGTCTCAAAGGGAATTAGATTTGAACCTTTAAAAAATAATTTCTATGGACCACGATCATCTTCAAATGAAATCAAAGATTGTCTAGATCTGAATAATATTAAATATGAAAAAACTAGAGATTACGAATTTATTGCGGAACTTCTTAATTCTGGAAAAATTATTGGTTGGTTTCAGGGTAGATCAGAATTTGGACCTAGGGCCTTAGGTAATAGATCTATTCTTGCTAATCCATTACTTAAAGATATGAAAAACTTAGTTAATAAAAAAATAAAGTTTAGAGAGGAATTTAGACCATTTGCACCTATTGTAACAGAAGAAGATGCACACAAATATTTTAATTTAAAAACAGATTATAAACACATGACTGTTGCATGTGATGTAAAAAAAGAAATGATTCATGAAATTCCATCTGTTGTACATGTAGATAACTCTGCAAGAGTTCAAACAGTCACTGCGAGTGATAATCCTAAAATTCATAACTTACTTCTTAAGTTTGGTGCTTTATCTGGACATCCTGTTTTGATGAATACTAGTTTTAATATTATGGGACAACCAATTGTTGAAACAACTAATGATGCATTATCAACATTCTTTGGTTGCGGATTAGATTATTTATACATAGGTGATTATCTTATCAAAAAAGATTGAACTATCTTAATAGATTTGGATTAGTTTTTAAGAAATTATAACCAATTATAGGAAATTTTTTTCTTGGAAGATTTAATTTTAATTTTTTAATAATTAAATACCAGAAATTATTACTTAGTTCCCTATGTTCATCATTCAGAAATGATATTTGAGAGTCAACTAATCTTATTTCTTTAATATAGGTCAGTATCTCTTCCTCAGTATTATTATGAACTTCTAGGTTAAGTTTATTAAGATCATCTATACTAGATAAACCAAATAAATTAAAATCAATTATCTCACTAAGTTTCAAATATCTATTTAGATCTTTACTAAATATTTTTTTAAATATCATACTTGTATTAACACAGTTAGTAAGTTGTTGTTGTGAAATAGTTAAAGAAAAATTTATAAAGAAAATAGGTTTTTTAAATAAATAAGCAACTGTCCATGCCCCAGAGTCACTACCAATATAGAATTTACAATTAGATAGTATATAAAAGCTAACTAAGGAAGAGTGTTTAATAAAGGGCATATCTAAAATTAAGTTTTTATTATAATTCAATTTTTCATTGCTAATTATACCAGTTCTTATTACTAAATATTTATTAGTTAAGTAATCAAGAGATTTTACGAAGTCATTTATTGAAAAATTTCTATAATTATGATAATCAAAATTTAACCTCCTGTCTAAATTTTCTAAATATCGATTATCTCTATTATGTATACATATAAATTCTTTTTTAATATCAAGTTTATTTTTAAAAAAAAATTTTTTTATATGATACTTTTCAGAATTCGTAAAACTATAAATTAATGGATATTTATTAACATCATTATAGTAAATATCCTTATTTAAAAAATGATTTTCGATTAAACATGAAAAGTACTTATGAATAACTAAATAATTTATAAATTCTCTTACAATAATATTTAATTTAAAGATTTTTTTTTCTTGAAATATAATATCTAAAAGAAATTTACTTGAAATGGGTTCTTGGTAAAAAATAATAGAATTTTTCTTATCTATTATATTTTTTAATAAATAGTATTCATATATAGCTTCACCAAATCTTGAGATATTTATATAACCAATTTTTAGATTTAAAAATTTTAATATATAATAGGTAATTTTAAATAAAGGTTTTACAAAAAAGAGTATAATCTTTCTAAACAATTTAAATTACCAAGTACATTCTTATATGTTAGATTTATATTATAAATGAGAAAACAACTAGTCATAATAACAAGTGGAAATGTCGGATATGAATTACTTGAATGGCTAATTAAAAAAAATTCAAAAATTTTTCATGTTTTTTCAACTGGTAAAAAGCATGACTTATGTATCAAAAGTTTATGTTTAAAATATAAAATTAAATATTCAAATTATAAAGAACACAAGATTTTACAAATTTTTGAAAAAAATCCTCCAAATAAATTTTGGCTTATATCATTATGGAATCCATATATTTTAAGTCATAAACTTATCAAAAAAGCCTATGATACTGTAAATCTTCATCCATCTTACCTTCCATATGTCAGAGGAAATGACACTGCCGCATGGACACTTATTAAAAGAGAAATAGCTGGTGTTTCAATTAATAGACTTCATCAAAAATTAGATTGTGGAGATATCTGGGCTAGAAAAAAAATAAGATATAAAAATATGACAAAAGGCATTGAATTATATGACCAAATGATATTAGAAATTATCATGCTTTTTAAATCTAAATGGTTAAAAATTTATAACAAAAATATTAAGTTAATTAAAAACACTTGTAAAAGTTTTTCAAAATCTAGAAATGATACTAATAAAGATAGAATTATATATTGGAATAAAAATTATAAAGCATCAGAGTTGATTTATAAAATTCTAGCTCATGATTTTTCTGATAAATCTTCAGCTTTATTAAAGTATAAAAGTAAAAAATATAAAATTAGGATACAACTTGACTAAAAAAATAACATTAATAGGTTCATCGGGTTTCATAGGTAATGATTTAAAAAAAAATCTTTTGACTAATAAATTTGAAGTATTTGATCCAAATTCAAAACAAATGAACCTTTTAAATACAAAGCATCTAAGGAAATTTTCAAAAAAATTTGTAAACTCTACAGTCATATACTGTGCTGGCAAGCATAAACAATATGGAGACACAGTTGATAACATGATCAATAATATATTAGGTATGAAAAATTTTTTAGAGGTTTTAAATCCAGAAAATATCAATAAATTTATTTTTTTAAGTTCTGCTGAAGTATATGGAAAAATATTTAAAAAAATAAAAATTTCTGAAAGTACAAGTGTCAATCCTGAAAATAATTATAGTTTAAGTAAATTTGCTCAAGAATTAATTCTAAAAAAATTTTTTAAAAATGAATTAAAAAAATTAATTATATTAAGATTACCTGGTATTTATGGCCCAGAAGATAATAATACAAGTATTATATCCAAAATCGTTAAAAATATTTCAAATGATGAATACTTTAATTTAACATCAAATGGTAAGGATTTAAGAGATTATGTTTATGTCGGTGATTTATCAGAAATATTGCTTAAGATAATTAATTCAAAACGACTAAATATTGATAACAATATTTTAAACATATGTTCAGGAGAAATTATATCAATTAACAAATTGATCAATTTGATTGAAAAATTATACATCAAAAAACTAAAAATAAAAAAAAATAAGATAATAAATAAAACTACGAATATAATTTTCAAAAAAAATACTTTTTTGATTAATAAAAAATTTACTAAACTAAATAGAAATATAAAAAAATTGTATCTAATAAATTAGTTTCTATAAAATTTTCTAATATTCTCAGCAATATAATCGATATCTTTAAAAGTCATTCTTTTGTGTAATGGTAAACTTATTTTATGCTTAACAATAAATTTTGAATTACTAAGATCATAATCTTTCGACTTAAAAACTTTTTGGTCAGACATTAATAGTGGATGTTTTATCCTAACCTCTATTTTTTTATTAATTAAATATTTATAAAGGTTATCTCTATCCTTAACCAATATTTGAAAATCATAACAAGATGATTTAGCGGTATCATGATTGCACCAAATAACTTCATTAGTTAACTTTTTTTTATAATAAGATATCAATTTTTTTCTTTTACTTATCTCACTTTTATAAAATTTTAAGCTCTCTATTAGTAAATATGCTTGTAGCTCGTCAGGTTTGTGGTTTAGGTCTATATCTTCAAGTACCTCACTATTTTTTTCATTTAGTCCTATATGTCTAAGTTGTTGAATTTTAATATAAGTAGATTTGTTATCTGTTAATACACAACCTAGTTCACCAAAACCTTTTAATACTTTCATAGGGTTAAAACTAAAAGTTGATATATCTGCTAATTTACCAGAGTATGAATTATCTTTTTTAGCCCCAAACGATTGTGCTCCATCTTCAATTGTTTTTATTGAATATTTTTTAGCTATTCTTTTTATATTTTTAAAGTCAGCTAATTGACCAGTAAAATTGACAAAAACTATAGCTTTTGTTTTTTTCGTTATTTTTTTTTCAATTTTTAATGAATTTATATTTTGATCTAAATTTACATCAACAAAGATCGGTTTAGCACCTAAAAATGATATGGCAGCTGCAGTTGCAACCCAAGATATAGATGGGCAAATAACCTCATCACCTTTTTTTATACCTAATGATTTCAATGACAAATAAATTGCATTTGTTCCTGAACTAACTAAAGCACAATATTTCCTTCCAACCTTTTTTGCTAATATTTTTTCACAATCATTAGTTTTAGAACCTATTAAGTAAATACCTGATTTAAGAAAACTTTTAAAACTTTTTTTGAGTATTTTCTCTTCTTTCTTAAATACTTTCAAATTTTTATAATTAACGATAAATCTATTCATTATTGCTTCTATATGGTGATTCATCTCCTAAAATATTGTTTACATAAGTTTTTATTGACTCAAAACTAGTATTTTCAGATGGAGCAAAGTTACCATATAAAACATTTTTAGATTTAATAAATGGCCCTGAAGATACTTCGTGGTAAATTGCCCATTCTGATCTTGGAACTACAAAATGATAAATTGATGATGATAATCTATAATAAAAATTTTTAGATTTGAAATTTTTATTATCATTCAATCTTATCTTCTCAAAAATTAAACCATCGTTATCCATTAAATATACATCGATCATTCCTTCGATCATGTAGTAAGACTCACTGTAATCAACAGGGTGCTTGTGTGGTTGAAAATAAGATTTTCTTTTAAGACATATAAACATTTCTTGAGTTTTATGATCTGTGTTTTTGTGAAGACATAACCTGTACCTCCCTCTTTTTGACTTAGATGCTTTTTGTTTTAAGTAATCAATATCTTCTGAACCTATACTTTTAAAATCTTTATCATTAAATTCTGCCTCTTCATGTTCCATGTTTTATTAAAATTTTAA
Organism: uncultured Alphaproteobacteria bacterium; assembly: GCA_902617355.1. Classification (GTDB taxonomy): domain Bacteria; phylum Pseudomonadota; class Alphaproteobacteria; order HIMB59; family HIMB59; genus HIMB59. Next base: position 96,728 of record CACMWK010000002.1, read on the forward strand.
TTTTTTTATTATATGATCTACCGATATGCCATGTTTTTTTAGAAGCTGATCATATGTTCCATAAAAATGAAAAAACTTATCTTTAAGAAAAAAACTATTTATGTCTGCATTAATCTTTAGTCTTTTAGCAAGTGACTCAACTTGCATGCATAATCCACCATTATAAATATTTTCTTCAATGATTATAATTTTTTTATATTTTCTGAGTATGTTTGTTAAACCATTTTTATCCAAAGGTTTTAGACTATGACAAGAAACTATTGAGGGATTATAATTTTTTTTTATTAGATATTCTGAAATTTCAAAAGATAATCTTGTAACTGTCCCATAAGTTAATAAACATATATCTTTTCCTTTTTTTAAATATCTTAATTTATCAATCTTGAATTTTTCATAAGCATTCAAAGATAAATTCGGTTCACCTACTTTTCCTAATCTTACATACGTTGGACCATTGCTATATTTGGCACACCACTCTATTGTTTCTTTCATCTCAATTGGATCGCATGGAGCTAAAACTCTCATATTCGGAATGCTAGATGCAATTGAAATATCTTCAAAAGATTGATGAGTGCCACCAAGAGTTGAATATACCAAACCTGCTCCCATACCTATTACAGTTACAGGTAAGTTTTGATAAGCTAAATCTACTCTAACCATTTCAAAGGGCCTATAAAGAGCAAAAGTAGCAATTGTATAGCAGAACGGTTTCATACCCTTCAATGCTAAACCTGCAGCTATACCAATCATAACTTGTTCTGCTACACCACAATTAATAAATCTATTTGGAAATTTCTCTCTAAATTTAATCATCGAACCTGCAGGTGAAATATCCGCAACTAAGGCGCAAATTCTTTTATCTTTTTGACCAATTTCATATATTACATCAGCAAATTTATTTCTCATGAGTTTTTAATTTCTTTAATCGCTATTTTGTATTCATCCTTACTGGGTGATCTGTAATGCCAAATTGGGTCATTTTCCATAAGTTTAACACCTTTTCCTTTTACAGTATTACATATAAAAAAATTTGGCTTTTTTAGAGATCTTTTTTTATAAGCACTAATTAACTCACTTACATTATGTCCATTCAAGCTTTGACAATGCCAATTAAATGAGGATATTTTTTTATCGATTGGATAAAATTTTGGGTGAGTAATCTTTGTTTTGCCAAATGATTGTGAACCGTTATGATCAAGAAATACATTTAAATTATTTAACTCTAAATTTGCTGCCATCATCAGTGCTTCCCATGTAGAGCCCTCTTGGAGCTCACCATCACTTATTATAACATTGATCTCATTAACTTTTCTTTTAGAAACTAATTTTTCATAATGCGCTACACCACAAGCCAATGATAAACCATGACCAAGAGAACCTGTTGAAGCAGAAATACCAGGAGTTGTTAAATCGGGGTGACATCCAAGTATGCCTTTATTAGTGCAATATTTTTCTAATTCTTTATCTGATAATATTTTCAACTGATTTAAAATTACATAATTCGCAACAGCGCTATGTCCCTTTGATAAAATGAATTTTTCACTAATGATGTCTTTTCTAGACAGTAGCCCATAATATATGAAATCTAAAATTTCAATTGACGAAAAGGAGCCCCCTAAATGAAGTGCAGTTACGTTTTGTGATATTTCCAAGAGCTTCAGTCTGAGACTTTTACATCTTTTTTTAGATGATACTATGTTATATTTATTCTTCAATTATTGTCCAATACCAATCACCTTTATATTTATTTTTGTGAAAAAATTCTACCCATTTATATGTATAATCATGATATCTTGCAGTTAGTACCCAATCTAGAAATATTTTCTTTTCCTTTTTATTCCTGTACGCATCTACCTGAATAAAAGAATTTTTATTAGATACTCTATTAATTTCATTTAAAGCCTTCGAACAATCTAGCTTGTTAAAATTGTGTAAAGTGTTAATACATAAAACTAAATCAAAAGAATTATTGTTAAATGGAAGTTTTATAGCGTTTTGTTTATGTATTCTTCCAATAATATCTTTAGGACAATTATCTATAGCATATTGAGATATTTCAACACCATAGGCATCTATCCCTATATCAACTAAATCTTTAATAAGAAAACCTTTAGCACAACCAATATCTAAAACTTTGCTTCCTTTTTTTAATTTATAATAAGATTTAATTTTTTTTGCTATTTTTTTCCATCTTCCATCATAATAATAACCTCCATAGCCATATTTCCTATCACCATCAAAATAATCTCTTCCGTATTTCCTTGATATTTCAATTGTTCTATTAGATTTACTAACTTTTCTTTGTCTAATATTTCTTATTGATTTTGGAGTTGTACTTAATAAATTAAATTCTACCATTATAACAAATTAATGTATTTTTTTAAAAAATATGATGAAACATTACATTGAAAGCGCATTCCTGGAAAGCCTATAAGTGGTTCAATATTTTCTAAATTTTTATGAAATCTTTCTTGTAATTCATCATTAATTAAATTTTTTTTATTATTTGATATATTTTCAAACATTTCCTTGATTAAATTAAATATCTCATCACTAGTATTTTCCACAAAATCTAATTCTAATAAATTTCTATAAGATCCATCAATCATAGCAATGTTTATGGGTGGAGAGAAAATCTCTGAAAATTTTAGTAATTTATCATTTTTTTTTGATTTTAATATTCTAGGAATAAACATATCCCTTTTACTTAAATAAACTGTAGCTGTAGGCAAAAGATTTGTAAGAGCTAATGGAACACCAAATATATAACTTAAAGCACTTAAACCAGAGGAAGTACCAATCATAAATTTTGCTGTTGCACAAAAAAAAACGTCCAACAAATCAGATTTAAAATCACTATTTGCATAATCAAAAAATTTTTCATCTTTTATTTTTATTGAAGACATTGATTTATCTCCCATTCTAATAACCCATCCGCCCATAGAGGTTATATAATTGATAGCTTCTTGAAAATTATTTATATTTGAGTCTCTATAAGACTCTTCACCTTTATACTTTGACTCTCGAACATGGAGAGTTACATACCAATCATTCTCTTTTATTCCAATCTTTGATAATAAAGCATGAGATTTTTTTTTATCATGATCATTAATACTAAATAGAGGCTTTAAATTTTTTTCATCCCATTTTTTTTGAATGTAAACACCACTTGAGTGAGCGTATTTTTTTTTTACGTTTAAATCACATGGGATAAAGACATCATGCCAAATATTATTTTTTGATAAGTTTTTTTTATAAAATTTAAAATTTTTTTTTCCAATTTTTAAATCAATGTATTTTTCCCAATATTCTAACATTTTGGGGTTTACAAATTCATTTCTATCTTTCAAATAAAACTCAATTTTTTGTATTTTTGTAAAGTGTAATTTCATTGATTTTATAAAAGCATCAATTGTATATGAACTCCCAATAGTTTTTGAAAAATAACCTAATTCAATCACACCTATTTTTACATTTTCTTGATTTGATAATTCAATAATTTTGTTATTGCACTCAATCCAATTATTAAAATCACATTTGTATGCGTAATAGCTTGACATTATATAATAAATTTTTGCCCAAAGTTTTTTTTTGTTTTTTATTTTATTAATAAAATTATCAATCCTTATACAAGTGTTTTCAAATTCTAACCTATTAAAATTTTTAGTTTCTATTTGTCTGTATAAATAAAGAGTGATTAATCTATCTAATTTGAATTCGACTAATGAGTTAGGATAGAACCTAAAAAAAAAAAAAATTTCTGATAAAATTAATTTTGAATTAACTATAAGCAATTTGTTTATAATTATTTTTAATTTGATCATTTTATTAAAAGCTCAAAGTTTTAAAAACTCTCATATATATTATGTTCAAAATAAAATTTTTCTATTTAAATTATTTAATATATAAATAATCTATTAAAATGTTTATTATGTAAATCTTTTATAAATGCTTAGTAAAAAAAATTTAAATTCCTTTTTATCAAAAAAAAAAGTTTTAATAACAGGTCATACTGGTTTTAAAGGATCCTGGCTAGTTTCTATACTGAGTAAATATGATTGCAAGATTTATGGTATATCATCAAGAAATTTTGATAATAAATTAAATTATAATTTCATAAAAAATAAAATATCTAAGGAATTTTTTTTTGATATCTGTAATATTAAAAGAACTTCTGATACGATTTCATATTTAAAACCAGATATTATTTTTCATTTAGCTGCACAATCATTGGTCTTTACATCATATAAAAGTCCATACTTTACAATGATTAATAATTTCAATTCAACATTATCTATTTTAGAGACATTAAAAAATTATAATAGAAAGTTAATTTGTATATTTATTACAAGCGATAAAGTATATCAGAATAATGATAAAAAAATTGATTATAAAGAAACAGATATTTTAAAAGGAGATGATCCTTATTCAGCATCAAAAGTATCTATTGAGATGGCAATTCATGCTTATTCTTCTATTTTAAAAAAAAATAAATTAATAAATTTTGGTGTTGCAAGAGCAGGCAATGTTATTGGAGGAGGTGATTGGTCAAATGACAGAATTATTCCTGATGCATACAAAGCTTGGAATAACAAAAAAAAAATAGTTATTAGGAACCCCAAAGCCACAAGACCATGGCAACATGTTTTGGAGCCATTATATGGATATATACTTTTTTCTTTTTATTTAAGTAAAAAAAAAGAATTAAATGGTGAGACTTTAAATTTTGGTCCTAAGAATTCTAGTAAAATGAAAGTAATTGATATTGTAAAAAAACTTAATATGAAATGGTCAAATAAAAATTTAATTATATTAAGAAAAAATAAATTTTATAAAGAGCATAATTTATTAAGTCTAAATTCTAAAAAAGCACTAAAAAATTTAAATTGGAAGACTATTTTATCTTATGAAGAGATATGTGAATTTATCCATGATTGGTATAGTAATTATTTATTAAACAAATTTAATAAAAAAAAGATGCTAAAATTAATATATCAGCAAATAACCATTTACGAAAAAAAATTCTTTAATGATAATTTTAAATAATTATAAAATAAAAAATAGTAAAGGTGATTTAATTAAAATTATTGATAAAAAAAATTTTAATAGATCTTTTCAAGAATTTTATATTACATCAATCAATTTAGATGACATCAAAGCTTGGAAAAAACACACAAAAGCTACTTTATATTTTATAGTATTAGATGGCAGAATTAAGTTAGTTACAAGAGTAAGAAATAAATTTATTTCTAAAATTATAAAAAAAAACTACCTTAATTTAATAAAAATTGAGAAAAATACTGTTTTTGGCTTCAAAGGTTTGTCGAAGTATAAATCAAATATCTTAGTAGTGTCTGATATATATCATAAAAAAAATGAAGTAATTAACTATCCATTGGGGCAATATGATTACAGGTGGTAATTTATTTTTGTTAACATGAAAGATATTACCGTTGTAATACTAGCTGGAGGAAAAGGCACAAGATTAAGAGAACAGACTAAATTAATACCTAAACCTATGGTTAAGGTTCATAGAAAACCAATCTTAGTGCACATAATTAATCATTATAGAAAGTTTGGTTTAAAAAAATTCATAATAGCATCGGGTTTTAAATCTAGAGTGATTGAAAATTATTTTAAAAATAAAAAGGATATATCAGTTATTAACACGGGATCTAAAACTCTCACTGGTGGCCGTTTAAGAAGATTAGAAAAATATATAAATAGAACCTTCTTTTTAACCTATGGAGATGGGTTGTCAGATATAAATATAAACAAACTTTATAAATTTCATAAAAAACATAATAAAATTGCAACAATTACTGGTGTTCATCCAATTGCTAGATTTGGAGAAATAGTCATAGATAAAAGTAATTTAGTTAAGAGTTTTAATGAAAAACCACAGGTAAAAAATGATTGGATAAATGGAGGTTTTTTTGTTTTTGAGACTAAAATTTTTAATTACCTAAGAAATGATAATGAAATTCTTGAAAAATATCCTCTTCAAAAGTTATCTAAAATGAAAGAACTTATTGTTTATAAATATGATGGTTTTTGGCATTGCATGGATACAATAAGAGATATTGAAATAGTTAATGAAATTTTAAAAAGTAAATGGCAAAGAAAAAAATCTTAATAACTGGTTCCAGGGGCTTTATAGCATCAAATCTTATTAAATTCCTAGATAAAAAAAAATACGCACTTTATCTGACAACATCAAAAAATATTGAAGATAAAAACCATACTTATATTACAATTAAAAGTAAGAGCGACTTCCATAAAATTTCCAAATATAATTTTGATTATATAATTAATTTACATGGATCAATTAAATTTAATAATTTTAAGAAAATTTATTCAGACCACTACATATTCAACAAATATTTAATAAAAAATATAAACCTAAAAATGTTAAAAAAATTTATTCATATAGGTACAGCAAATGAATATAAATCATGTTTCAAAGGATATGATAAAGAAATTATTCCTGAAAAACCAAATGACTTTTATGGTAAGGTAAAATTAATGACTTCAAATTTAATTAAAGATTTTTGTCAAGAAAAGAGAATACCATTTGTAATTCTAAGAGTATTTCATACTTATGGAATTGATCAAAGAGAACCAAGATTATTTCCATATTTGATAAAGTGTATTAAACACAATGAGATTGCTAAAGTTAATACTAAAGCAAAAAAGAGCTTTGTGCATGTAGAGGATATTTGTAAAATTATAAATATAGTTCTTAAAAAGAAAATGAAAAATTCTATATATAATTTATCTGTTAATAAGCCAATTGAACTTATTAATGTGCTTAAATATCTGAGTCAAAAATTTAATTTAAAATATCAGTCAAATAATAATGAAACTAATTATCAATATTTGCTTAGGTGTAGGATAAATAAAGAAATAAAAATTAGATATAAAAGTTTTTATGAAGAGATAAATAAAATCTTTCTTGTAGCTTTAAATAATAAAGTTTAATTGTGATTAAATAATTGTCTAAAACACCACTCGTATCAATCTTAATTAATTGTTTTAATTCACAAAAATATATTAAAGAATGTTTAACATCTGCTTTAAACCAGACATATAAAAATATAGAAATAATTATTTGGGATAACTCTTCAACAGATAATACTCAAAACATAGTCAACAGCATTAATGACAAAAGAATAAAGTATTTTAAAAATAACTCGTTTGTTTCTTTAGGTGTGGCAAGAATTCAGGCAACAAGGCATTTAAGTGGGGATTTAATCGCAATATTAGACTCAGATGATTTGGCATACGAGAATAGAATTTTAGATCAAGTAAATGTATTTTTGAACGATAGTAAGATTGGGCTTGTTGGAGGATGGATGAATTTAATTGATAATAAATCCAATATTGTTAGTGCTTACAGACCTAAATTTAATAAATACACTTTAAATGATCATATTTTTTGGTCTAATCCTCTAATTCATTCATCAATTATGTATAGAAAATCTTTTGCAGAAAAACTTAATTGGTATTCATTAAAAATTACAAATTTTCAAGATTATCAATTAATAATTAAAATATCTTTAAATTATAAAATAGTAAATATTCATAAATTTATGGGCGCTAAGAGAGATCATGATGATAATAGTATAAAAAACTCTAAAACTTACGGTAAACAATTAAAAGATTACAAACTTTTACTGAGATATGTAAGATTTTATATACCAAAAAATAATTTTTTTTTAAAAAGAATGAATCTAAATAGTATAAAAGTAAATGAATTAAAAATATTAATTTTTAATTTTTTAGAAAATAAAACATTTAAAAATATTTTCTATATTTTTTTATATATTGTAAAGAACCCGATAGTTCTTATTCACAATGGCTATATAAGAAAATATATAATTAATTAATGAATATATTAATATTAGGTAGTTCTGGAAAAATTGGATCTCAACTAAGTAAAATGCTTGAAACTAAACACAAAATATTTTTAGTGGATAGGAAAAATATAAAAAAAAGAATAAATAAAAGATTTGACTTAGTAATTAATTGTCTTGGACCAGAAATTTACAAAAATTCAAATGATATAAAGAGAATATATAATTTTTATAGCAAAAATATTTTTAGATCAAATAAATTTAGATGGCTAGAGATCAGCACTGTAAGTGTATATGGAATTATGGAAAATAAAAAATTAGAAATTTTTGAAAAAAATAAAATTATAAATAAAAGTCAATTTTCTCAATATGGTATAGATAAATTAAATGGAGAAAACATTCTAATAAAGTATGCAATATCACGAAACTTTAAAGTAAATATATATCGATTTGGAATTATCATTGAAAGAGACAATATTAATGAAAAAATAAAAAGTATATTTAAAAGGTTTGTCTATTTTGGAATATTTATTAATTTTTTTGATAATAAAATGAAATTAAAAATAAGTTTTTTAGATAACATTTTTAAGATTATTAACTCTGATTTAGAGAAATATAAAGACAAAAGTAGAATTACAACCTATTTTGAAGAAATAGATATATCCAAAAATATAAAGAATATATTTAAAATTATTTTATTTATAAAAATTAACATTTCCCTGTTTGATAAAATATTAAAAATTTTAAATATTAATTTCATAATCAAAATGAAGTTATTATTTAACAATAACATATCTAAAAAAAACAAATTTATATTAAGCAAAACATATACTTTTTAGAACAACTTTATTTAAATAAAAAAAAATATATAATCCATATTGAAGTTATTTCATAATAAATTGAAAAAAATCATTATATTTTCAAGTCGGCTCTCTAATGTTAAATATTTTTTATTAGATACTTTGAATGTCTTGAGTGAAAATTATGAATTATTTATTATTACAAATAAAGATATAAAAATAAAAAAGAAAAAAAATATTAATATAATCAATTTAAATATTACAAGAAAACCAAAAATTTTTCTTGATATAATTTATTTATTGATAATTTTAAAACACTTAATCTTAATAAGACCAAATTTAGTTTTAACAATTACTCCTAAAATTAGTTTTATAGTCTCCATTGCAATTATTTTTTTTCCAGTAAATAAGATACATTTTTTTACAGGTCAAATTTGGTACAATAAAAAAAATCTTAATAGATACTTTTTTAAACAGCTAGATAAAATTATTTTTAAAACATCGAATATGTGCTTTGTTGATAGCAAATCACAAATAGACTTTCTAGTTAGAGAGGGTTTTAGTAAATCTAAATTAGATCTTATCAATAATGGATCTATATGTGGAGTTGATACAAATATTTTTAAAAAAAATAGTCTATATAAAAAAAACTTTAGAAAGAAATATAATATAAAAAAAAATGAAATAGTATTTATGTTCCTTGGAAGAATTAATAGAGAAAAAGGTTTCTTTGATTTAATTCACCTACATCAACTTTTAAAAAAAAATAATGTAAGTTCTTACTTTATTTTAATTGGTGAAGATGAAGATAATTTGACCTTAAGATTAAAAAAAGATGGAAACAATAATTTTATATACATAGGACATCAGTCCATACCAAGTAATTTTTTACCATGTGCTGATTTATTCGTTATGTTAAGTCAAAGAGAGGGTTTTGGTGTGTCCGTTATTCAGGCTAGTTCATGCAGTCTACCCATAATTGGTTATAATGTAGTTGGTTTGAAAGACTCTATATTAGATAATAAAACAGGTATTTTAATTGACAATATCTATAGAAAAAAAGACTCTACAAGATTATTAAAATTATCAAAAAGTAGATATCTAAGATCTAGATTTGGAAATGCTGGAAGAAAATTTGTAAAAAAGTATTTTGAAAAATCTGATGTGATCAACTATTTGTATGAAGAAATTAATAAATATCTCATATGATCTCTAAGTTTTATAGTTTTAATAAAAGATCTTTTGATATCGTGATTAGTTTACTTCTAATAGTTTTATCTTCTCCTATATTAAGTGTGTTTATTTTAATAAACTTAATTATTTTAAGATCCAATCCTTTTTTTATTCAAAACCGTGCTGGTTTTAAAGGTGAGCCTTTTAAATTATTTAAGGTCAAGACAATGTTAGATAATGATAATCCAGATTATGAGAAAAGAATTTATAGATATGCAAAAATTTTAAGAAGATATAAAATTGATGAGTTTCCTCAACTAATCAATGTAATTATTGGTAATATGAGCTTAGTTGGACCAAGACCACTATTATTAGAGTATAATAAAATCTATAACTCCTATGAAATAAAAAGACTATCTGTGATACCTGGAATAACTGGTTTAGCTCAAATAAAAGTTAAAAATTCTGAAGAATGGAAAAAAAAAATAAAATACGATATTTTTTATGTTAATAATCGTAATTTTTGTTTAGATTTATATATTTTGATAAAGACATTTAGTCTTCTTTTAAAAATAATTTTCCTAAATTCTAAAATTACAGAAAGTCATAAAAGAAAGAATGTATAAGATTAAATATTCAACCTGGCCAAATTATAATCGTAAAATTATTGACGCTGTAAGTAATATTCTAAAGAGCGGTAAAGTTAATTATTTGAATGGTTACTATGGTAAGAAGTTTGAATATGCCTTTCGCCGAAAATTTAATTTAAATTATACTTGTGCAGTTGCGAATGGAACCTTAGCTTTAGAGATCGCTTTATTAAGTCTTAAATTGAAAAAATCTGATGAAGTAATTGTAACACCAAGATCTTATAATTCTTCAGCATCATCAGTCTTGAGAGTGAATGCGAAACCTATATTTGCCGATATAGATAGAGAGAGCTTTAATTTAACACCTGAAACAATAAAGAAAATGATAACAAACAATACCAAAGTTATTATTTGTGTCCATCTTTATGGTCACCCATGCAATATGGTTGAAATAATGAGACTTGCTAAAAAACATAAAATAAAAGTTATAGAGGATTGTTCACAAGCTCATGGAGCTATGTATAAAAACAAATTTGTAGGAAGTTATGGGGATATATCTGTATGGAGTTTTTGTAACGATAAGATTATAAGCACTGGAGGAGAGGGGGGTATGATCGCGTGTAAGTCTAAGTCTTTATATAATTATATATGGAGTTTGAAGGATATTGGAAAGAATAAAAAAAAATATTACGATAATAAAAAAAAAAATGATTACCCTTTTATGCACGATCTTATTGGAACCAACGCTAGAATCACAGAGATGCAAGCTGTTATTGGTATTGAACAACTTAAAGAATTAAATAAATATATATTAATAAGAAATAGAAATGCAGAAATATTATATAAATATTTATCTTGTTTCAGGTTTCTAAATCTTCCAAAAGTAGAGAATAATTCAATCCATGCTTTTTATAGATATACTATTTCTATAAATTTTAATTATTTAAAAAAAAAAATTTCTACAAATGAATTAATCGAAATAATTAATAAAAAAAATATAAACTGCAATGTAGGCGGTTGCCCAGAAATATATAAGGAAAAATCATTTAAAAAAAATTTACCAAAAAAAAAACTAATAAATACAAATTTTTTAAGAAATAAAACTATCTCTTTTATTGTTGATAATACAATAAGTAAGAAAAATATGGTGAAAATTTCCAAGGAATTGAAAAATATTTTCTTAAAAATACAAGATCTATAAAATGCAAAATGTAATAAAAAAAATTCAGAAAAATAAGAAATTAAAATTTTTACTTTTTTTTATAAACGATTTATTTATAATTTTTTTTTCATCGTACTTAACGTTAGTTTTAAGATACGAAAAAATAATAATACAATTTGATCAGTATTTACTTGCCACATTATTGGCATTCCTTAGTTATTTCCCATTAATTATATTTTTTAAAATCTATTATCAACTTCAAAGATATTTTAATTTTAATACTGTTAGATTTTATGTAAAAATCTTTTTATATTATTGTTTATTATTATCCTTATCAGTTTTATTAATTAATTTTTATATAATAATACCTAGGTCTTTTGGAATATTAAATACTTTCATCTTTTTTTTATTAATAATATTAAATAGATTTTTAATTACTTTAATAATTAAAGATAAAAATCAAAATTTAGAGATTAAAAATATACTTATTTTTGGTGTCCAAAAAAAAGTTATTAAACTTATTAGTAATTTACCTTTTACATACAGAGTAAAATCCATTGTACTAAAAGAGTCATTTGATAATTTGAAGACTATTAATGGTATTCCAACTTATAATGAGTTTTCCTTCATTGATGAACTCAATTCTAAAAAAATAAATACAGTTATTTTGTCTTTAAACAATATTGATGAATTTGATAGGAAAAAATATATTAAGATACTTTATGATAAAAATATTAGCTTATTAAATTTTGATCGTAATAACAATTTAGTTAACTTATCACAAGAAATAGATATCGGATCTTTACTTTTTAGAGAAGAAGCTATAAATGAAATAAATCTAGATTTTGAAGGTTACTCTATTTTAATTACTGGTGGTGCTGGTAGCATAGGCTCTGAACTTTCACGGCAAATTTTAAAATTGAATCCTAAAAAGCTACTAATCGTTGATACGTCTGAGTATAATTTATTTTTACTTACAAAGGAGTTAAATTTAATTAAAAATGACTATTCTTTAAGCACTGATATAGTTACTAAATTGTGTGATGTATCAAACATTAGCGATTTAAAATATATAATTGGAAATTCAATTATAGATTATGTTTTTCACACTGCAGCATATAAGCATGTACCAATAGTTGAAGATAATATATTTGCTGCACTTAATAATAATTTTTTTAATACATATAAGCTCGCAGAATTTATTTCTAAACTGAATATTAAAAATTTTACTTTAGTATCAAGTGATAAAGCTGTTAGACCTACGAATATTATGGGTGCTACTAAGAGGCTAGCAGAACTATCAGTGCTTTATTTTAATGAAAAAAAATTAAAAACAAAATTTTCGATTGTAAGATTTGGTAATGTTTTAGAGTCTTCAGGCTCTGTAATACCAGAATTTAAACAACAAATCTTAAAAGGTGGGCCTATAAATGTAACACATGAGAAAATAACTAGGTATTTTATGTCTATCGAAGAGGCAGTTATTTTAGTATTGAAATCATCTCAAATCTCTAAAGGAGGAGAAATATTCTTATTAGATATGGGTAAACCAGTAAAGATAATAGATCTCGCAAAAAAAATGGTTAGACTCTACGGAAAATCAATAAAAAATATTAATAATCCATTTGGGGATATAGAGATAAAAATAATAGGTCTCAGACCAGGTGAGAAACTATTTGAAGAATTATTAATCGAAAAAAACTCAATAAAGACCTCTCATAATTTGATATTTGAGTCCGTTGAAAAAAAACCAAGTCGTATCTATTTTGAAGAATTACTTTCAAATTTAATTAGGCACTCTAAAGAAAAAGATATAAAAAAAATCAAGGAAATATTGAGTGACGATATAATTGGTTACAAAAATGAAAATTAATACAAATTTTTGTTTTTTTATTTTATTAACATTATTACCAATATTTCTTGTAACAGGTCCATTTTTACCAGATTTAGTTGTATCTTTAATTGCAATTTTTTTTTTAATAAAAATATTTCAAGGAAATTATAAGTTTTTAATTATTAATAAATACTCAATTTTTATTTTTATCTTTTACTTAACTGCTTTAATATCATCTATATTATCAGATAATACTCTGTTTTCATTTGAGTCATCTTTATTTTATATCAGATTCTTTTTTTTTTCTCTTGGATCTTTAATCTTAATTACTCTTTATAAGAGAAAATTAAATATTTTATTTTTAATAATGTCTCTCAGTATATTAATAGTATCAATTGATGCGATATTTGAGCATTTTAATGGATCAAATATTTTAGGTAATTCAGCATTTCCAGGAAGAATAGCAGGTTTCTTTGGTGAGGAATGGATAATTGGTAGTTACTTAATTAGACTTTTGCCATTACATATTTTTTTATTTTTTCATTTCAGATTTTATAAAAATAAAAATTATTCAATTCTATTTACTATGACATCAATTTTCTCTATATGTACAATTCTCTTATCTGGAGAAAGAGCCGCTATATTACTTCTTTTGCTTTATTCATTTTCTATTTTGATAATCTATATATTTAAATTTTTCACTTTTAAAAAAATATTATTATTTCCTTTGCTATTAATAGTTATGAGTTTACCTCTATCCTTTGATAAATCTTTTAATAGAATAGTTGAAGATATTAACCTTCATACATCTTTTGATAGAAATAAAAATATATACTTAACTTACTATTACAATTCTTTTCAGATGTTTAAAGAAAAGCCGCTATTTGGCTATGGTCCAAGAATGTATCGGATAGAGTGTAAAAATTACAATGAAATAAATAATCATGGTTGTAATACCCATCCTCACAATTATTATTTTCAACTCTTGGCTGAAAATGGAATTATTGGTTTTACAACAATATTATTTTTCTTTCTATATTTTCTAAAAAAATTGTTTTATGAAATAAGAAATAATAATTCTAAAGAACTTCAATTTATTGCTAAAATATCATTATTACTTTGTTTTATTATTAATTTATGGCCGTTAATACCAACAACTAGCTTTTATAATAATTGGATAGGAGTTGTTACATACATGCCATTAATATTTTATTTTTACACTGTGTTTAAAAAAAATTTTTCTGAAATTAGTTGAGTGGTAGCCTCGGGCGGACTCGAACCGCCACGGGAATAAATCCCACTGGATTTTAAGTCCAGACTGTCTACCAATTCCAGCACGAGGCCATGTTCGTGTTCACCCTTTTTTCGTCCAAAAGGTCAGTAAACTCAGTCATATTTAGTATAGCATTTCTAGAATCTTGCAACTACATAATTTTATAAAAATATTCCCTTACGATAAATATAGATTTTTATTGCGACCAGATTACGACATTTTTTTATCGCAACAAAATCCAGTACAAATTTATATATCTTGATAGGAGAAAAATTAGTTATAAATTATGTTTGTGAGTGAAATTATTTTATCAAAAATTTTTCCTAATTATTTGAATAGCTTATCTACTTTCGATAATAGCGAAATAACTAAACTAGATTTCTATGAAAAAATAAAAGATAGTGGGAAATGGTATGTAAAATCTTTTTCTAGAGGCCATGAAGAAAAATTAATTTTAAATACTACTAATAATAAGAAATATCCCGAGGAAATAGTCAGACAATTATTTATCAATAGATTAATAAAAAAATATAGATACCCTAAAAATCTTATAGATATAGAAAAAAGAGTTAATTTTGGTAGAAATAACTCAAATAGGGCCGATATTGTAATATTTAATGACGATAATGTTACACCTTTAATAATCATCGAGACCAAAGCCCCAGGTGAAAGTAATGATATTAAACAGTTAAAAAGTTACATGAATGCTGAGGGAGCACCTCTTGCAGTTGGCCTGAATGGCCAAACACAAATTATTTTGTTTAGACCTTATCCAAAAGAATTTGATGATACATTATACGATATTCCAAAATATGGAGAGACAGTTGAGGATGTCTTAAACAAAAAACTTACAATAACTAACTTATCTTTTCCAGGACAGCTAACAGATTTAATAATTGATATAGAAGAATTAGTATTAGCAAACTCAGGTTATGATAGTTTTGAAGAAATATTTAAATTAATTTTTGCTAAATTATTTGATGAGAGCGAAGGTATTTCTAATCCAGAAAAATATGAATTAAGTTTTAGAAAACATCCATCTAAAGATAGTGAAAAAACTAAAGATAATATTGATAAACTTTTTGAAAATTCAAAGATAAGGTGGCCTGGTGTTTTTGATAAAAAAGATTTAATTAAACTTAAATCTGAACATTTGTCTGTTTGCGTAGGTGCCTTAGAAAATTTTAGGTTACTTGGTGCTAATTTACAAATAATTGATGATGCTTTTGAATATCTAATTCCTTCAGTAGCTAAAAAGAAAAAAGGTCAGTATTTTACCCCAAGAAATTTAATAGATATGTGTATAAAGATTCTCAATCCAACTAAAAATGAAAATATAATTGATACAGCATGTGGTTCAGGTGGGTTTTTAATTCATAGTATGAATCACATGAAATCTAAATACAACTTTAATAATCAGCAGTTATCTAATTATGCAAAAGATTACCTCTACGGAATAGATTTCGATGAAAAATTATCAAAAATAGCAAAGGCAATGATGCTTATTGCCGGAGACGGCAAATCCCATATTTATAAAGCTAATTCTCTAGAAGGTACAGATAGTGAATGGACTGAAATCTCAAATGAGTTTAAGAATATTAACCTCTTCAAAGAATTTGATGACTTTGATGAGAATAAAAGAAACCAGAAAGATAATTTATTTTTTAATTTTGATATATTGCTCGCTAATCCTCCATTCGCAGGTGAGGTAAAAGAAACTAAAACAATTAATAAATATCTATTAGGAAAAAAAAATGGAAAAAATTTGGACTCTATATCCAGACATGTTTTATACATTGAAAGAAACCTAAACTTCGTCAAGGACGGTGGAAGACTTGCAATAGTATTACCCCAAGGTATCTTTAATAATCCATCGCAAAAACATATCAGAGAATTTATAATGGAGAGAGCAAGGATAATTGCAGTAGTTGGCATACCTCAAACTATGTTTAAACCTCATACTGACCCCAAAACTAGTGTTATTTTTTTACAAAAATGGCATGAAAAAAAATGCCCTAAAGTTAATGAATATAACATTTTTATGGCAACTTCAGTCAAATCTGGAAAGGATAGTTCTGGAAACTATATATATAAAAAAGACGAAAATGGAGTAGAAATTTTGGACTCTGATGGAAATCGAAAGATTGACCATGATTTAGAACAAATTTCTGGTGAATTTATTAAATATGCTAAAAAAGAAAAATTTAGTTTCTTTAATGAGTAGTTTTTCAATTATTAGTACCGACAATTTATTTGAAGATATAAGGTTAAATCCTGAGACATACCACAGCGAAAAACTAGACATACTAAGCAAGCTAAATAACTTAGGAAAAAAAAAACTAATTGATTTTTTTGAAATTAAAAAAGATACCTATAAACCAAAGTACACATCGAAGAAAATTAAATTAATAGAGTTAGAGAATATCTCAAAGTTCAATATTCATTCTTTCCAGAACAAAGAGGAATCTTTAATAAAAAGCACTAAATATATTGCTAAATTGGACGATGTTGTAATTTCAAGATTACGGCCGTATCTTAATCAAGTAGGTATAGTTGATATTAATGGAGATATTTTAACTACAACTGAACTTTATATATTAAGAAAAAAAGAGGGTTTAAAACAAGAATTTTCTAAAGAGTATTTATACGCATTTCTCTCATCTAATTATTTACAGACTGTATTCAAGTGGAGTCAAGAGGGAACAGAGCACCCAAGATTTCCCTCATTTATCCTTGATAATTTACTCATTCCAATTTTTACAAAATTAGATGATTTAATTGTAAAAAAATACAAAGAATTTCAAAACACTTTAAACGATATTAATTTTCAATATGAAAAAATTCTCAATCTTTTATATTTGGAATTAGGACTTATTGACTATCAGTCAACTGAAATTTTACACTCGACTGTTAAAAATAATCAATTAGACCAATCGTTAAGAATTGACACGAAGTTTTACAATCCAAAATTTAATGAGCTTCTAACAAGGAGTCTTAAAAATTCACTTTATTCAAAAAAAATTAGTGATATCAGAAAAATAAATAATAGGGGCACACAGCCTATTTATACGAAAGACGGAGAAATAGAAGTTATAGTAAGTAGTAACATATTAGAAAAATTTTTAGATAACAATCTTGAAAAAACGACCTTAAATCATTGGCATAAAAACAATAAGTCACAAATTAATAAATATGATATTTTGATGTACACGACTGGAGCAAATATAGGAAGAACAAATATTTTTTTAAAAGACTCTAAATCTTTAGCTAGTAATCATGTAAATATTATCAGATTAAAAAATGAAAACCCTATTTATGTTAGTTTTGTTTTAAATTCAATTATTGGTAGGAGTCAGGTACAAAAATATAATTCTGGCACAGGGCAAGAGGAAATATACCCACATGATATTGATGAGTTTATTATTCCTTTTATTGATAAAAAAAAACAAGAATTTATTTCAAATGAATTTTTTAATATTACCATAAAAAAAAATCAATCAGACTTATTGTTAAAAAAAATTAGAGACTCAATAGATTTAGCTATCAATAAAAATGAAGATGAAGCTATAAATTTTTTAAAAAAATCAAATTAAAATATCTCTAATTCAATTTTATCATTTATCTTTTTCAGATAATGATAAATATAAAAAAATTATTATTGCGATATAGTTACGATATTTTATTTTAAATCTTTATTAAAAGTATGAATATTGTTGAAAATTATAGCTATTTAGAAAATATTTCTAAACTTTATTTTGGATTTTAAGTCCAGACTGTCTACCAATTCCAGCACGAGGCCACAAACTGTTAATATCATTTATTAAAATAAAAATATACATAAAGTTTTAAAAGTTAGTTAGATAATATTTATTTTAATAGTTACTAATTATATTATTTTAATAGAGCATATATGCTATCCTTTTTTCATTATGCCATATTGTGATATTTGTAATGTTAGATTACTAAGAACAAATTTAGATCTAAATGTCTATAGTCATCTAGCATTCAAAAGAATTCATAAAAAAAAGAAGGTATATTATTATCAATGTGATAATTGCAAATTAATTTACAATAAAAAATTTTTTTTAAGTAAAATATTTAAGAGCAAAAGTTATGTTTTTTCGAATCAAACTAGACAAAAAAAAATTATTTTTAATAAAAAGAGTTTAAGTAGAGCTGAATTACAATCTAAAAAGTTTGAAAAATATATATTAAATAAAAAAGAACCTTCTATATTGGATATTGGATCTTTTGATGGTTTATTACTTAAAGAGTTTGAAAAAAGATTAAAAAATAAAAATAATTATAAACTTTTTGGTTACGATATTAATAAATCATTAAAATTATCATATAAAAAAAATATTAATTTCATTACAAATATAAAAAAATTATTTGATTATAAGTATGACTTAATCATTTCATCACATTCAATTATGTATATTGATTGTATAAAAAAAATTATTTTACTAATTAAAAATAATTTAAAAACTAACGGTACTTTAATAATACAATTTTCTAATCTTGAGAGAAGACCTATGAATTTATTATTAGCAGACCAATATATTTTTCCATCAGAGTTTTCACTAAATTATATATTTGAAAAAATAGGTCTTTACTCTCAGTCGATAACTTCTGAGTATTTTAAAAATGAAAATATATTAATTTTTAATAAAAAATTTGAAAAAAAAACTCACTTAAAAAAAAAGCCATCTTTAAGTAGTATTATAAATAATAACAAGCAATGTTTGTTAAATTTTAAGAAAAAAATATCTAAATTTAAAAAATTTTATATATTTGGTACAACTTTAGAGGCTTCTGTTATTCATGATTTTATTTCTGAAGATAATAAAATTAATCTTGGTTTTATCGATGAGAATTCAACTAATAAAAAGTTTAGAAATTTAAATATCTTTCAAATACACAACATTAATAAAAAAATTAATATTATATTTCCTTACAATAATATGAAATTAAAGAAAAGAATTGAAAATATTATTGGCACTAAATTAATATCAATTTACTAATTTCTAATTCAAATAATCTTCTTTAAAAATAAAATCATTATATTTGATATTACCTAAAATAATTTTTTCAAAATTTTCAATGTTTGAATAATTTTTTTTTTCAAAAGGATCAAATATATTCAAATTTTTATTTTTCAATAGTTCGATATGATCAATAGATAATTTTTCTTTTATATTTTTTAATTCATATATAGACAAGGGACTTATGCCTAAGTTAAAGTTCTTAAAAGTATTTAATCTTACATTCTCTTCAGTTAAATAGCATAAGAAACCAATTTTATCCTTGTTTAATACGTAAGCACTAAACCCAAAAAAAGATGCTGGTGTAGATGAGTTATTACTAAAAATTCCTAACTCTTCATTCCATAGGAAATTAGTTTCAGGAAACAAAGCAAATGTTTTGTAATTAGCATTTTTATAAAGAAGTATTCCGTCACTAAATAATGTAAAAATATTTTCATTATCTTCAAATGAATTATAGATTTCTTGATAGTTTGCATTGTATATATACTTGTTTGAATTTACTTGTAATCTTTTTAATAAATTCAATAAATACTCACTATTTATCTCATCAATCATTATATTTTCTTTTTTTAATCCATTACTTAGAAGTTTTAATAAAATTTCATCGTTTAAAATTGGTATAGCAGTTGTATATTTTGTTGAATCATACTGTTGCGTAAGTTCTTCTAAATTAAATATTTTCTCATTGGTATGACTCAACAATATCAAAGTATCTAAATCCAATGGATAAATATTGTCAGTTATGATAATTTGATTATCTTCATAAAATTTATTTAAGCTAATTGGGATATCTATGGGTCTTTTATTGAGCTTGTTTAAGTCTTTATATTCGCCAAAAATAATATCATATTCGTCAATGTCAAAATTAACAAAACTTAATTCAAAATCTATTCCATTAATTAATGCATAATTCCCGAGTGTATAGTAAAGATAATGTTGATAGTCTATAAAATTATTTGGTATCATACCGACTTTAAGGTTTCTCTCAACTTGACAGTTACTTGTAAAACCAGCTTTGCTTATTAAAATTATAATAAAGCTTATGAAGATAAATTTTGTTTTAAAATTAATTTTGCTCAATTAATTTGATTTAAACATTTCTTTATATACTCGTTCCTCAATCTTATGATCATTATCAAATAATAATGGTATTTCCATACCCTCAGACATTTCTATTTCAACAGATATTACATCTTTAGCTTCAATATGATCTGCATGTACTACTATTGGTCTTTTTGACGGATTATTATTGATAATTTTAATCTTTGCATTGTCCTTCAATAAACCACCACGCCAATGCCTTGGACTGTAAGCACTTACAGCTGTTAAAGCTACGACATTACTTCCAAGCGGAATAATTGGCCCAGAAGCTGAGTAATTATACCCAGTACTACCCGCTGCAGTTGACAATATTACACCATCACAAACAAGCTCTTCAATTCTCACTTCGTTATCTATCATAATTTGAATTTTCGCAGCTTGATATTTCTCTCTTCGGATACTAATCTCATTTATAGCTATTGCCTTAATCTCTTGACCTGTTGGATTTAAGGTTTTCATAACTAAAGGTCTTAACTTTGTTAACTGAGCACTTTCAAGCCGTTCTTCCAAACCATTAAGTTTGTAATCATTCATCAAAAATCCAACAGATCCAAAATTCATACCATAAATTGGCTTGTTAAGTTTCATGTAATTGTGAAGTGACTTTAATATAAAACCATCTCCGCCCAGAGCTACAATATAATCTGCGTCTTCAGGCTCATAATTTCCGTATTTTTTTATAAGTTTCTCCTGAGCTTCAATATTTTTCTCAAGTGGGAAAGAAACAAAACATATTTTCATTTATTAACCACCAGTCTCATTCATGTACCGATTAACATATCCTTCAAAATTATCTTTTTGAATTTCAAAATTATGAGCTTTTGGTTTAATCGACATAGCATATTCTATTAACGCAATGATATCATTTTTTGTTTGATTTCTTAGGGCAAATTTTAAATCTACAAAATCATTTTGACCTAAACACATATATAGCTTACCAGTGCAAGTTAATCTTACCCTGTTGCAAGTGTCACAAAAATTATGAGAAATTGCAGATATGATACCAATTTTTGAGCTATCATTAGGGTACTCATAGTATCTAGATGGACCATTAGTTCTGTGTTTAGAGGGAGTTAAGTTTAGTTTTTTTACTAAATTTTCTTCAAATTTTTTCATTGATAAATATTGATTAAATCTTTTCTCCCCAATATCACCTATTGGCATAATTTCTATTAATGAAATATCAAATTGTTCATTTTTACACCAATCTAAAATTTCAAAAATTTCTTTATCATTATAATTGTGAGTCAAAACAGTATTTATCTTTATCTTAATACCCTCTTGTTTAGCTGCCTCAATTCCATTTAATACCTTACTAAGGTCTCCCCATTTTGTTATTTTCTTAAAACTTTCACTATTTAAGCTATCAAGAGAAACATTTATTCTTTGAACACCATTATTTTTAAGAATAGATGCATATTTTGATAAATTTGTACCATTTGTCGTTAAAGTATGCTCTGAAATTTTTCCCTGATTTTTTAGGTTATTTAAATGTTCTATAATTGAAACTATGTTTTTTCTTACAAGAGGCTCACCCCCAGTTAATCGAAATTTTTTTACACCTAACTCATTAAAAATATTTGTAAGTTTAATAATTTCTTCAATTGATAAAACTTCTTGCCTTGGCAGGAAGGTTACATCCTCAGCCATACAATAAGTGCATCTTAAATCACATCTATCAGTGACAGATATTCTCAAGTAATCAATTTTTCTTTTAAAGTTATCAGTCAGCATTTTCGTGTATCTTTAAATCAATGATATTTAAATCTATAACTTTTTTTCCTACATTCTCAAAGTTAATAGTGATTTTACTATTTATACAAGATTGAACTTGCCCTAGGCCCCAATCTGGTTGAGATGGGCACTCCACAATTGTACCTGGTATAAAATCGCTAAAATTGTAGTTATTTTCCATTATTATTCTTGTTAAGTAGAAACAAATATTTACTATTTACTATAGAATCAAATGGATAAAAAAGAAAATTTAAACAAACTTAAATCTGTCATCAGTAATATTGAAAAATCATATGGAAAAGGTTCTATAATGATGCTCGGAAAGAAAGATATCGATGCAAATATCGATGTATATTCAACAGGCTCTCTTGGACTAGATATAGCTCTAGGAATAGGCGGTTTACCGAAAGGAAGAGTCATAGAAGTTTATGGCCCAGAAAGCTCAGGTAAAACAACTCTAACATTACATATAATTGCGGAAGCTCAAAAAGTTGGAGGAACCTGCGCTTTTATTGATGCTGAACATGCTTTAGACCCAGGTTATGCAAAAAAACTTGGAGTGAATATTGATGAGTTATTGATATCTCAACCTGATACTGGTGAACAGGCTTTAGAGATCTCAGATACTCTTGTAAAATCTGAAGGTATAGATTTATTAGTCATAGATTCAGTGGCAGCTTTAGTTCCCAGAGCAGAGTTGGAGGGTGAAATGGGCGACTCTTTACCTGGACTTCAGGCAAGGTTAATGAGTCAGGCGCTTAGAAAACTAACTAGCTCGATCTCAAAGACAAATACTATGGTTGTTTTTATCAATCAACTTAGAATGAAAATTGGAGTAATGTTTGGGAGTCCTGAGGTCACTACTGGAGGTAATGCTTTAAAGTTTTACTCTTCCGTAAGACTAGATATTAGAAGGATTGGAGCAATAAAAGATAAAGATAATATTATTGGTAACCAAACGAGAGTGAAAGTCGTTAAAAATAAAATGGCCCCTCCTTTTAAAATGGTTGAATTTGACATCATGTATGGTGAAGGAATTTCTAAAATTGGCGAAATTATAGATTTAGGTGTTCAAGCTGATATTATAGATAAGTCTGGAGCTTGGTATTCTTACAAAGACGAAAAAATTGGTCAAGGTAGAGAAAATACAAAACAGTTTTTAAAGGATAATCCAGAGTTATTGAATGAAATAGAAAGCAGAATAAGATCAAATTCTGACACTGTTGAAGAGCTTATGATTGATCCACCCCCTTCCACAACAGAAGAAGCCGTCGAAAAAAACTCTAAAGAATAATATTAAATTTCAGTTAAATTAATCTATATTCCATGAATATGAACTCTAATGAAGTCCGAAATACGTTTATTGATTATTTTAAAAATAATGATCATAGGCATGTCAAATCTGGATCTTTAGTTCCAGAAAATGACCCCTCTCTAATGTTCGCTAATTCAGGAATGGTTCAATTTAAAAATGTTTTTACAGGTATGGAACAGTTAGACTTTAAAAGAGCTACGACCTCTCAAAAATGTGTTCGGGCAGGAGGAAAACATAATGATTTAGAGAATGTTGGATTTACAACTCGACATCATACTTTCTTCGAGATGTTAGGAAATTTTTCTTTTGGTGATTATTTCAAAGAGCAAGCAATTCTATATGCTTGGAACTTAATCACTAAAGAATTTAAAATAAATAAAGATAAATTATTAGTTACTATATATCATGATGATGAAGTTGCAGAAAAATTTTGGAAAAAGATAGCTAATTTACCCGATAGTAAAATAATTAAAATTTCAAGTTCTGATAATTTTTGGTCAATGGGTGACACAGGACCTTGCGGACCATGTTCGGAGATATTTTATGATCATGGCAATAAATATTTTGGTGGCCCCCCAGGTTCAGTTGACGAAGATGGTGATCGTTTCATTGAAATATGGAATTTAGTTTTTATGCAGTATGAGCAGGTAGACAAAAATACTAGACTTGATTTACCTAAACCATGTGTAGACACTGGGATGGGTCTAGAAAGAATAACAGCGTTATTAAATGGTAGTAATGACAATTATAGTTCTGATTTATTTTCAAATATTATTGATGTAACTCAAGAGTTTATACAAAAAAAAATATCTGAACAAAATAAATCTAGTTTTAGAGTCATAGCAGATCACTTACGTGCTTCCTCTTTTTTAATAGCTGATGGGGTTTTACCTTCAAATGAGGGGAGAGGGTATGTATTAAGGCGAATATTAAGAAGGGGAATAAGACATGCTTATACATTAGGCTCCTCAGAACCATTATTTCACAAAATTTTTGATGAATTGCAAAACTTAATGGGCGATTTCTTCGGAGAACTTAACACTGGAGCTGAGGCTATTAGGGAAACTCTCTACAATGAGGAAATAAAATTTAGAGAAACTTTAAGTAAAGGCTTAGAGATACTCGGACAAGAAATACCTAATATTAAAAATAGTAGATTAGACGGTAAAATCGCATTTAAATTATATGACACCTTTGGATTTCCCCTTGATTTAACACAAGATTATCTTAAATCAAAGAAAATCGATGTTGATGTAGAGTCTTTTGATGCATTAATGAAGCTACAAAAAGAGGAAGCTAGATCTTCATGGAAGGGTAGCGGTGATGGAAATACTGAAAAGCTATGGTTTGATATTGCAAGAAAAACGAAACCAACAGTATTTAAAGGATATGATGAATATACTTTAAAGGCAAATGTAACTGCTTTAGTCTTAGACTCAGAAGTAGTTGATGAATTAAGTAATAAAATAAAAAAATCAGCAATTATCACAGATGAGTCATGTTTTTATGCAGAGTCTGGTGGGCAAGTTGGAGATAAAGGCATAATTTCCACAGAAAATGCAGAATTTAAAGTGACAGATACTAGAAAAACTCCTCAAGGCATTTTTATCCATCTTGGTAATGTAATTTCAGGCAATTTTAAAATAGGAAATGAAGTTAAACTTAAAATAGACAGTAGTTTAAGGGAATTAATTAAAAAAAATCATTCTGCTACGCATTTGCTTCATGCCGCTTTGAGAAATAATTTAGGACCTCATGTAGCTCAGCGCGGATCTTTAGTTAATGAGAATAAATTACGTTTTGACTTCAGTCATAATAAACAAATATCATCAAAGCAAATAGATACTATTCAAAAAGAGGTAACAAATATAATTTCTAATGATCGTGAGACACAAATTGAAATTAAATCTCAAGAAGAAGCAATTAAACAAGGGGCTATGGCTTTGTTTGGAGAAAAATATGGTGAAGAGGTAAGAGTAGTTACACTGGGAGAACATAATAATAAACCTTATTCAATTGAGCTATGTGGGGGAACGCATGTATCAAATGTTAAAGATATAGAGAAATTTTATATTGTAAGTGAAGAATCTGTTTCATCAGGAGTAAGGAGAATAGAGGCTTGCACTGGCAATAAGGTAGATGAATTTATTAGTAATAAACTAAAAGAGGATCAATTACTTGAAAAAAAACTTGATGATAAAATCATTAACTTAATCTCGCAAATAAACAAATTAAATGGAAAAATAAGTTTTAGCGAGGAAAATAAAAACCTTTATATAAAAAAGTTAGAAAATTATTTAGATAATTTAAAAAATAAATCAATACTCTCAAATGAGGAGAATAATAAAATAGAAGAAACAAATATAAATGGAATTAATTTTGTGTCTCAATTAATAGAAAACTTGCCTCCCAAAGAACTTAGATCAATTTTTGATAAATTTAAATTAGAAAAATCTAAATCTATTTTGGTTTGCATTACTACAAATGAGGATAAGGTATCTATCATAGTTGGGTTAACTAACGATTTAATAGATGTTTATGATGCCAGAGTACTAATAAAAAGTACTTTTGATATACTCGGTTCAAAAGGTGGTGGGGGAAGAATTGACTTCGCTCAAGCTGGTGGCAACAAAAAAGATCAATTAAATCAAGCTTTTTTAAGTATTAAAAATCAGATTTAATTTAATTTAGTTTGTAGATTTTTATCAAGACAATTTAAAAAATCTTCAGTGTTCATCCACGGCGAATTTTTGTCTACAAGTATTGCTAAGTCCTTAGTCATTTGACCAGACTCCACAGTTTCAATACAGGTTTCTTCAAGTGCCTTTGAAAACTTAATAAGTTCATCGTTGCCATCGAACTCACCCCTAAAATTTAAACCTTTTGTCCAAGCAAATATTGATGCTATAGGATTTGTTGAAGTTTTTTCTCCTTTTTGATGTAGCCTGTAATGTCTAGTTACCGTTCCATGAGCAGCCTCAGCTTCAATTGTTTTGCCATCGGGTGTCATTAAAACACTAGACATCATACCCAAAGAACCAAACCCCTGTGCAACTGCATCTGACTGAACGTCTCCGTCATAATTCTTACAAGCCCAAATAAAGTTACCTGACCATTTCATTGAAGACGCAACTAAATCATCAATAAGACGGTGTTCGTAAACTATTTGGTTATTTTCAAAATCAGTTTTAAATTCTTTGTGAAAAATTTCATTAAATATCTCTTTAAATCTTCCATCGTATTTTTTTAAAATAGTATCTTTTGTTGAGAGGTATACAGGCCATTTTAATTTTAATCCATAATTAAAACAAGCTCTTGCAAAACCTCTAATTGACTCGTCTACATTATACATAGAGAGGGCAACACCCTGATTTTGAAATTGAAAAACCTCTTTTTCCTCTACTTTTCCCTCTTCATCAACATATTTCATAAAGAGTTTCCCTGGTTTGTCGATCTTCATTTCTGTAGCTTTATATTGATCACCAAACGCATGCCTACCAACAACAATAGGGGCATCCCATGTCCTTACAATTCTTGGAATATTTTTACATATAATTGGTTGTCTAAAAACAGTTCCATCTAAAATATTTCTTATAGTTCCATTTGGAGAACGCCACATTTTTTTTAGCTTAAATTCTGATACTCTATTATCGTCAGGAGTGATCGTTGCACATTTTATACCAACACCAAATTTTTTTATTGCTTTTGCAGCCTCAACTGTAATTTCATCATTTGTTTGATCTCTATTTTGTACAGATAAGTCGTAATATTTTAGATCTATATCAAGATATGGAAGAATGAGCTTTTGTTTAATAAAATCCCATATAATCCTTGTCATTTCATCGCCATCTAATTCGACCACAGGATTTTTTACTGAAACTTTTACCATTTATATAGAGATATTGATTGTATAACAGATTAAATTAATAAAAAAAATCTATTTTATTGATCAAATTATACAATTCAGATATTAATTCCATCTTATGTACTTCAGGTTTCATAAAGAAATTTCAGCTGCGCTGATAATACTATTTTTATTAGTAATTTTTTTTTATTTTGTATATAAACCTTTATTTTTTATTTTTTTAATATTACTAATTTTTACATTCTATTTTTTCAGAGATCCTGAAAGAGTCGTTCCATTAGGTGATGATATTTTAGTTAGCCCAGCAGATGGATTAATTACAAATATTAGTGAATATAAAGAGGGAAAAAAAAGTTATACCAAAGTTTCAATTTTTTTGAGTGTGTTTAATGTACATATCCAAAGATTGCCTCTTTCAGGTCAAATTACAAAAATTGATTATATTGAGGGTAAATTTATCAATGCAACTTTAGATAAAGCTAGTGAAGAAAATGAAAGATTAAGATTAACTCTTAAATCTGGATCTAACTTTATATACATAACACAAATTGCTGGTTTAATTGCCAGAAGAATAATTTGTTATCTTAAAACTAATGAGAGAGCAAACCAAGGTGAAAGATATGGAATTATCAAGTTTGGAAGCAGAGTAGATATTGAATTTCCCAGTTCATACAATTTAATGGTGAGTATTGGTCAGCAATGTATCGGTGGTGAAACTATCATTGCAAGAGATTTTAAAAACAACAAAAATATACAATCTAGAGAATATAAAAAGATTTAGACATTTAGATGACCGAACATCCGCTCACCAAATTTATACCTAATTTAATTACACTAATGTCACTTATTGCAGGTATTTCCTCAATAAAGTTCTCTATTCAAAGTAATTTTAAAATTGCTGTGCTTATGATAATGCTAGCAGCCTTCTTCGATTTCTTTGATGGATGGATGGCTAGAAAATTAAAAAAATCATCCCAATTTGGAGCTGAATTAGACTCTTTATCAGATTTTATTAGTTTTGGATTAGCTCCATCTTTACTTATAAATCTAAGTTTCACTAATGAGCTTGGTAGAATTGGCTGGGTTATAAGTCTTTTTTACATTATTTGTGCAGCTCTTAGACTTGCTCGTTTCAATATTGAAAATATGAGAGAGCAAAGCAAATTCTTTTATGGCATTCCCTCACCAGCTGCCGCAGGTATTGTAATGATTCCGCTTTATCTAAATTTTATTGAACAAATAAAATTTACTATCAATTATCCTATTATTAGTGCCATTTTAATTATATTTGCGGGTACTATGATGATTAGTAGAATTCCGACACCCTCTGTGAAAAATCTAAAAGTAAAAACTCTATATTTTAGACTTATGATTATTTTTACAGTTATTATATTAATATTTTTAATAAGCTATTTTTGGCAAACAACTCTTTTAGTTGCTCTTAGTTATTTATTATTCTCTTTATTGAGTTTGTTTACCTATTTTACCAAATATTTTAGAGGAGTTAGTTAAGTATTTTGATTTAAGCATCAAAGCTGATGGAGTTACAAGTAAAGTCAATAAAGTAGAAAAAAGAAGTCCAAAAACAATTGCCCTCGATAAATCTACCCACCACTGTGTGTCAGGGGAGTTATAACTATATTCAAAGTTTACAAAATCAATATTTAATTTTAAAGCCATGGGAAGCAAACCAAGCACCGTAGTAGTTGTAGTCAATAAAACAGGTCTTAGTCTTTGTGCACCTGTCATTAAAATGGCATCTCTAGCATCATTTGTCTTTTTTATTAATCTATCGAAGGTATCAATTAAGACTATATTGTTGTTTACAACTATGCCTGCTAACGAGATAACACCTATCCCGCTCATGACTATTCCAAATGGTTGTTTTGTAATTAAGAGCCCTAAAACAACACCCACCGTTGACATAATTACAGCAAATAAAATTAATAAGGTGCTACTAAAACTATTAAATTGGGTCAAAAGAATTAAACCCATTAAAAATACAGCTATCAAAAAAGCTTTTTGTAGAAAAGCTTTAGACTTCTGCTGACTTTCATCCTCTCCCTTAAATTCTATTTTTACTCTAGGGTCAATTTTTGCTGAATTAAATTCAGGTATATCTAAACCAAAGTTATTTGGAATATTGAATTTTTCAATTCCAAGCCAATGTTTTATAAGTCTGACATAAGCATCAGTTTGATAAAATCTAGTTACATCTGATTTAATTGTTTCAATTCTATTCTGTTCTACTCTGGTCAAATTTCCTGTCTCCTGATTGGTTTCAATTTTAGTAAAATTTGAAATTGGTACATAGCCTGCAGATGTTGGTATCTTAATACTGTCTAATTGATCGATCGTTCTCTGTTCTTTTGGCAATCGAAGGTAAATGGGTATAGATTCATCACTATCATCAGGTCTAAATTCACTCAATTTTAGCCCACTTGTAAGAAGTTTTATGGTGTTACCTATTATTGAAATGCTAGCACCATATTTTGCAGCCTCTTCTCTATCAACATAAAGCTCATATTCAATACTAGGAGAGGGTAGAGAAGTTTCTAAATCCTTTAAACCAGATATGCTAGATAAATATTTTTCAATTCTTTTGAGTTCTTGAACTGTGATTTTAGGATCAGAAGAAGTTAAATTGATTTCAATGGGCTTCCCTCTAGGAGGGCCTGCTCTTAAAGTTCTTGTTTCAACTTTAATCCCAGGAATATATGAAGTTTCTTGTCTTATTTCAGAAATTATTGTTTCTGCTTTTCTTCTTTTATCCCAATCTTTGAATTCTATATCTATAAATCCTATAATATCAGGCGAGCTTTCTTGTCTATTTTCTACATTCCCTGATGTTGTATAGACAGACTCAAATTCATTATTCTTTTTTTGTAAGTTTAATACCTGTGACTCTACTTTTGCAACAAGTCTATCTTTTTCTAAAACTGAGAGATTGCCTGTAGCATAAATAATTACTTTGGTATTCTCTGCTTCAACTGAAGGAAAAAAAGTAACTCCCTTACCAAACTTTCCATATGCACCATAGATACCAACTAACAATATAAGAGATAGAAAAACTATTTTTATAGGATTATTAATACAGAGCCTTAAAATAAAAAGGTAAATTTTAGTAAAAAAACCTACTTTTTCTAAATCAGTTAAGTCTTCGTCATCATCAGCATTTATTCTAGGAATAATCATTTTCTGAAAAAAACCTTTATTTTTAATATATCTAAAAACAAAAAACAAAATGACCCCAATTGAAATTGTTGTTATGGCTTTTGCGCCCATATTTATGTAGCTATCAAATTCTAGCTGGGATAAAAAATTAAATGCAACAAAATTAATAATACCAAATAAAATTAAAGGTATAATAAAGAAGAAAAAAAGACTTTTAATTTTATAGGCCTGAGTTCCAATTATAGGAATAACTATTAATGCCATAGCTAAACTTGAACCTAAAACAGATATTACTGTTATTGGTATATATTTCATAAAACCACCAGTTGTACCTGGCCAAAATAACAGAGGAATAAACGCTGCTATAGTAGTAAAGGTTGAAGCCATGATTGGAAGGGACATTCTTGATGCAGCCTTTATGTATGACTCTGCTAGTCCCATACCTTCTTGTATTTTTCTTTGGGCATATTCAACTACAACCACAGCCCCATCAACAAGTAGCCCAACTGAAAGAATTAATCCAAATAAAACAACCATATTGATTGTAAAGCCAAGTGAATAGAGTATTAAAATAGATGATAAAAAAGAACCCGGTACAGCTAAACCTACCAGTAAACTAGACCTTATACCAAGAAAGATAACAACGACACTCATAACAAGAATTATTGAAAAAATTACATTGTTTTGAAGATCTCCTAACATGCTTTTTATATTTACAGACTCATCACCAGAAAAAGTTATGTTTACCTTTGATGGAAGAATTTTTTGCTCTTCCTCTACTAACTGTTTTACTTGATCAACAGTCTCTACAATGTTTGCTCCAATTCTTTTAGATATTTCTAATGTGAATGCAGATTTATTATTTAATCGAGCAAATTTTTCTGGATCTTTAAAAGTTCTTTTAAGTTGAGCAATATCTTTAAATTTAATTGTTTTTTTATCATTTACCTTTATTGGTGTGTTAAAAACATCATTTAGGCTTTCATATAAACCAGGTATTTTAATTACAAACCTTCCATCTCCTGTGTCAAGATTTCCAGCAGAAACTATTTGGTTATTAGATCTTACAAAGTTTAATATTTCATTTAAATTTAATCCATAAGCTTCAATTTTATTCTGGTCAATGACAATGTCTAATTGCTCTTCTCTTTCACCACCAATATTTACTTCTAAAACATTTGGTAAAGATTGTATTTTATCTTTAAGGTCATTTGAAATCTTCTTCAGTAAAAACTCAGATATATCGCCACTTATAGATACGACTAAAATAGGAAATAAACTTATATTTACCTCACTTACCTTGGGTTCATCTGCATCATCAGGTAAATCTGATTTTGCTCTGTCAACTTGTTCTCTAGTGTCTAAAAGTGCTTGATCAGGATCAAACCCAGCATCAAACTCTAATAAGACATTTCCACCACCTTGATAAGAAGTGCTAGTCATTTCTTTTTTTCCTTCGATATTTGAAACCTCATCTTCAACAGGTTTTATTAAAAGTTTTTCAGAGTCCTCTGGGGATATTCCTGTTAAACCAAGAGATACATATATATAAGGCAAACTTACATCTGGCGATGACTCTTTAGGAATATTATTAAACACAAGTGATCCACTAACAATAACAAATAGGAAAATGGAAATCGTAGTTCTGTAGTATCGACTTGCTAAGTTAACTAAGCTCATGATTAATTATAATTAACTTTTTCTCCCGCAGAGACGTATTGCTGTCCAACAATTATAATTTTTTCTTTTTGACTCAAGCCAGAGACTAACATGTAATCAGAGGTATCTTCTATAACGTTAATTTTTTTAAATTGTACGGTATTATCAGATCCTATAACTTTTACACCTAACTCTCCTGAGTCTCCCAAAGCTAGAATTGAGGGAGAAATTTTATGTGCAAGAACATTTCCCTTAACTATAGAAATTATTGATGATAGTCCATCTTTATACCTAAGATCTTTATTTTCAACTTTAACAACAATTTCAAAAGTTTTAGTCTCCGGATCCGAAATAGGAGAAATGTAATCAATTTTGCCATTAACTTTTTCATCGAGTATTGTCACCTCAACTTTATTTTCTAAGGATATATCTAGAATTTCATTTTCATTAATGTAACCAAATATTTTTAATGAGCTTAAATCGATAATTTCATAGACTTTTTCACCAGGCATAACAAGCTCTCCAGCAATCTTATGACCATCTAAAAGCATTCCACCAAAAGGTGCAAAAAGAGCATATTTATCAAATTCACTTTGAGACAATAAATTTAATTTATATAAATCAGCGTTCGTTTTGTAATCATCTAATTCAACTACATGCTGACCTTTTTTTATTTTAGTGCCTGCTTTGACCAGCACTTTCTTTATTGTAGTCATCACTTCACTCTTAACCTCAATTCTCCTAAAAGCTTCAGTAGTTGAGCTAAAAACAATACTATCTTTTATAGTTTGTGCAGATGAGTTCATAACCTCAACAGAAAATAATTTTTCATCTGTTTCTTCTTTGCTTCCCCATTCTGATGAGTAACATAAAGAACTTATGAGTGATATGATTGATAAAATGATTATTTTTTTTATGGTGGGTAACATGGATGTGTTTAAGCCTACTAGAATATATGTAAACGAATACATATCAGATTATGAGTAAAATTAAATGAAACAGTGGTATAAAACTAGAAAAAAAGACCCTTTTTATATAAAAGCAAAGAAAAATGACATTATTTCTAGAGCTTATTACAAATTAGAAGAAATAGATAAAAAACATAATTTATTCAAAAACGATAAAAATATATTAGATGTTGGATGTTCACCAGGTGGTTGGACACAATATATTTTAAAAAAAAACCCAAAAAACAAAATAGTAGGTATTGATATATTACCAACTGCTGAGCAGATTGAGGGTAAAATAAAATTTTATATGATGGACTTAAATCAGTATCAATTAATTGATGAATTATTCTCATCAAATAAATATACTTTTGATTCGATAATTTCAGATATTGCCCCAAATACAAGTGGAAACCAATTTATAGATCAAACCAATAGCTATGATTTGAGTATGCTTTCAGCAAAATTTATTGAAAAATATTTAAATAAAGGAGGTAATTTTTTAGTAAAAAACTTTCAAGGTGAGGATACAGAAAAGTTATTTAAGTTTATAAAAAATTTTTTTGACAAAACACAATATATTAAACCAGCTGCATCAGATAAAAAATCTAAAGAAATTTACATCTTAGGTTTGTTAAAAAAATAATTTTTTAACCATGCATTTAATGAATTAAGAGTAGAAAAATTTTTCTTTTTATCTCTATATGTAATTTCGAAAATTTCTTTATCGAATTTTTTAGAGTAAATAATTTTAATAATTGGAAAAGAAAAATTTGATTTGTAAAAAGTAATTTTTGTCTTTGTGTTAATTAGGTCCTGAGTTTGGATTGAATAATTTCTCCATATATTTTTTGATAAACCATAAGAGTAGGTATTAAGAATATATTGGAATGTTTTCTTTGGGATTGTGTCGATATGATTTTTATTTATGTTTAAAATTTTCAATATATATTATGTTAAATGGTACTTTTAAATTCTTCAAGCTGTAATTTTGATTGGCAACCTACTAATTTTCAATTTATTAACTTAAAAGGTGAAAAAGGGTCCTTTTATGATTCTTTTGACACCAATGGTCTTTTAGTAATGTTTATTTGTAATCACTGCCCTTTTGTCAGATCCATAGAAACTAAGATTGCCACTGAAACCCAAAGACTCAAGGTTTTAAATGTTAATTCTATTGCTTTTATGTCAAACGATCAAAATTCATATGAAGACGACCATAACAAATTTCTTTTAGAACAAATATCCAGAGCTAAATTTGAATTCGAATATATTGTAGATGCTACGCAATCAATAGCTAAAACATTTGAAGCTCAATGCACTCCTGAGTTCTATTATTTCAGTAATGATAAAAAACTTAAGTATAGGGGTAGGTTAGACTCCAACGGCAAAGATCCTTCTATGGGTAAACCAGAGCTCTATTCTGCTGTTGAAGAAATTATTGCTAAAGGATATTGTTCAAGCCAACAATATCCAAGTATGGGTTGCTCAATAAAATGGAAAAATTAATTACTAAAAGAAATTTATCTTTACTTGGAATTGTATCTTTTTTATTGGTTATTGGTCTTTATTTCATTTTACATAATAACTCTAAAGATGATGAAAAATTATTCGATATTTTTTTGGCAGAGCTTTATAATGAGCAAAATTCAAATTTAGATAAAAAACTCAATTATTTATCAAGTTTAGATAATCCCAAAGTTTCATT
Source organism: uncultured Alphaproteobacteria bacterium (assembly GCA_902617355.1). GTDB lineage: Bacteria > Pseudomonadota > Alphaproteobacteria > HIMB59 > HIMB59 > HIMB59. Next base: position 131,967 of record CACMWK010000002.1, read on the forward strand.
TTTTAGTGATTTGAAATTAACTTCAATTGAAAATTTAGATCGATATAACAAAATTGATAAGGATATAATATTATTAAAAAAAGCATTAATTGACTTAGATAAAGAATTGATAAAATCTTTATCATTAGATAATAATTTTACTTTTAACGAAATTGCTAAAATATACTTTTATAATTTAGACATTAATAACATCGAATTTATTGAGTCAGATAGAGATAATTTAAATAATTTTTTTATCAAAGCTGTTGATAGATTGTCTAATGAAAAAAATTAAATTTATATTTTTTCTTTTGGCTTTATCCTCTTGCAATCAATATTTAGGCAATGTAGACCCTGACTATACACCAACAAACGAGGTAATTGAGATTTTCTCAGGTCTTGATAAAAATAACTTAAGATCAGAGGTTGAGTTTGGTGATATAATTTTTCCCAAAGCTATTAACAACTCTTTAAATATTGATAATTATGAAATAGAAAAAATTATCAATATAAATAAAAACTCAGTTGTTAATTTTTTAAATGAAAAGATTATTGTTAGCCAAGATAAAGCCGTTTATTTAATTGACAAAAATAATCAAAATAAATTTGAATATGAATTAAACCTAAAGAGTGATGAAGAGATTATTAGCATTTTTGAATTTGTCGAAGATATTCATCTTATAACAAATAGATCTCGAATATTTGTTATTGATGGTAAAAATATTTATGAGTCAGCAGATTTTGATATTTTTATAAATACAACTCCAATAGTTTTACCAAAAAATTTAATATTACTTAGTGTTTTTGGCGATATTTATGATGTAAAATTGGATGACTACTCAATAACTAAAAAAGATAGTTTCGTTTTTAAACCCGGTATATCAATAAAATCAAACATATTCGAAGACAATACAAATTTATATATTCTCTTTAATTCAGGAACTCTATTAACTTTTGATAAAAATAATTTCGAATATTATAACAACTATATAGTAGAGGATCTAAATATTCTCACATCATTAGATGAATTTAGTGAATTAGTAGATAGCCCATTTACTTATAATGAATATTTATATTTTTTAGATCGATCTGGAAAAATTGCAGTATATAATCCAATTTCATCGGATATTTTTTGGGAACTTGATACAAATGATACAATATTAAGTTACCTTTTTTCAAATGATGGGTATTTAATTTTGATGACTTTTAATAAAATCCTTATTATATCTGATAAAGGAAATATAATATATTCATACTCTCATAATAAAGAGGCACCAATATCCATCTTCAGTATACAAGAAAATATTTATTTAATTTCAGAAGAGGGTATCAGCAAATTAAATTTGAAAAATAAAAGAGATGATATTTTTTACAAAAATAAATTTACCAATAATTTAGAAATTTTCTTTCAGGATCAAATTATATATCTAAAAGACAATAAAAGTCTTTTTAAATTTAGTGAATAATTACTTTATAATTGGCAAAGTAAATGAGGGTAAGTCTTACCTCTTTAATCTTTTTTCTAAAACTCATAAGACTATATCTAACCCAAAAGCTAATACTACAATTGATGTTATTAGGAAAAATATATTATCAGAAAACTTTGAATATAATATTTACGATACGCCAGGTTTTTTTAAATTTAGTGATTTTACAAACCTTCTAAATAAAATTTCATTATTAAAATTAGATAATATTAAATTTATTTATTTAACCTCATTTTTTACTAATGAGGATTTAAAAATATGTAAAAAATTACACTCTAAAAATTATAACATTTTGCTTTTCTCATTTAAAAAAATTGATGAAAAAGACTACATATCAAACCTTTTTGATGAAAATTTTACAAATTATTCTGATAACTTTTCATTATTAAAAAAGTATCTATCGAACAAAAATAGAAAACAGTATTTAAATATCAAAAATGTAAATAAAAAAATAATAGCTATATTTGGCAAAGAAAATACAGGCAAATCAACACTTTTTAATAAAATAATGAATATATCCTTATCTAAGACCTCACCTCATCTTCACACAACTCGTGACTCAGTAAATTGGGATATTCAGTATAAAAATCAAACATTGGAATTTATTGATACTGCTGGCTTTATTAGAAGTAGATCCAAGAGAAAAAATCTAGATTTTGAAAAACTCTCTCTTGAGCAATCTGAGTATTTTATTAAAAAATCCTCACTAATTATACTGCTACTAGACGCTAATTCTGAGTCAAGATTAGATCTATCATTAATTGGGTCTTTGTCTAAAAGAAATAAACCTTTTTTAGTACTAGTTAATAAGATTGACTTAATAGATAATAAAACTTTATATAAATATAAATTTCTTAATTACCTCTCATCAAATCATAATTACTATTCCTCTTTGAATATATATTTTATTTCAGCATTAAAATCCTCTAAATCAAAAATACTTCAAATAGTAAATGATCAATTACACAACAAGTTTTTTTTTAAAACTTCTTATTTGAATAAAGTAATCAAATCAATTAACGGAGAGTTAGGAAAAATACAGAAAAATTCTAAGGAATTTAAAATTTACTTTATTACTGCTTTTACAGTTAATCAAAAAAATTATTTCAAAATTTCATGTAATTTTAAAAAAAATAATATCAAACCTCATGTTAAGAGTTATTTATCAAAAATATTAATTAGAGAATTAAATCTTAAAGGAGTAAATTTTAATTTAATATTTTAATATTTATTTTAATTGATTTTACTAGGTCTTTTTTTAATGTCTCTAGATATTTTATTAATGACATCTTAAAATTATTAAAATGAACCTTATAATGGTTATCTTTTTCGAAAGATAAAATAAATCTCACTTCATCTTTAAGTAATGGTAACATTAAATTTATAAAATAGATAATATTCATTAACTCTTGGTAATTTTGTTTAATGTGATTGTAGTCGTATTGATAAGAGATCATATTTAAATCAATATTTTTATAAACAATGATCAACTCGTCAATTTTCAAAAATTGACTCTTTATTATTGAATTTGCTTTAATTAAATCCTCTAAAGTTTCAAAATTCGTCTGAAGTAGGGTATGGTCATGAGTGATATTTTCTTGCTTTTTTTTCGCTAAGATTATTTTATTTGAGCTTTCCGATAAGACTTTTTTATCTTCACCATTTAAAATAATTAAGACTTGATTACTAGACAATTAAATATTTGATCCAGAGCTTAGTAGAGATAGTTGAGTAATTTTATTATCACCTAATTGATCAATTAATTTGATTGGATAATCGCCTGTAAAGTAGTGATCTGTCAATTGAGGTTTATTATTATCCCTTTTTAGATAACCTAGAGCTATGTATAAACCATCTAATGATAAAAACTTTAGACTTTTTGCTTTTACATAATCACATATTTCTTCAATACTTTTATTTGCTGCCAATAATTCTTTTTTTGTGGGCATATCAACTCCATAAAAATCAGGAAATTTGATTTCAGGACAGGCTATTCTTAAATGAACTTCTTTTGCTCCTGCATCATATAACATTTTCACAATTTTATACGAAGTTGTACCGCGGACTAAAGAATCGTCTACCAATATAATTTTTTTATTTTCAATAGAACTTCTATTAGCATTTAATTTTAGTTTAACTCCCAAACTTCTTATTTGTTGCCCAGGTTCTATAAAAGTTCTTCCAACATAATGATTCCTTATTAAACCCAAATCAAAATTAATTTTTCTTTGTTGACTATACCCTATTGCAGCTGCATTTCCTGAGTCTGGTACTGGCACAACTAACTCTGCGTCGACATTATCCTCTTTTGCTAACTCTCTTCCCAAATTTTTTCTATACTCATAGGCTGTTTTTCCTCTTAAAACACTATCTGGTCTAGCAAAATATATATATTCAAACACGCAAGGACGAGGGTTGTGATAACCAAATGGTTTTAGGCTATGTAATTCATCATTTTCAATATAAATAATTTCACCGTTTTCAACTTCCCTAACGAATTCTGCACCTATAATATCAAGGGCACATGTTTCAGATGCTAAAACATATGAATTATTTAATTTACCTATTATCAACGGTCTGATCCCATATATATCTCTTGCGCCTATAAGAACATCTTTAGTAAGCATCACCAATGCGTAGCCACCCTGTATTTGAGAAATTGCCTCGATAATTTTATCAATATTTTTCTCTTTTTTTGATCTTGCTATAAGCTGAACTATTGTTTCAGAGTCTGAAGTTGTATAAAAAATTGCTCCATCTTTGACTAGTTCTTTTCTTAAAGTGATAGCATTTGTAAAATTACCATTATGAGAGACCCCTATACCACCAGCATTAGTGTCAGCGAAAAAGGGCTGGACATTTCTTAATATTTTGCCCCCAGTTGTACTATATCTGTTATGCCCAATAGCATAATTACCTGGTAATTTCTTAATTGTATCCTCATTATTAAAATTATCTCCTACAAGGCCAAATCTTTTTTCAGAATAATAATTTTTACCATCATACGAAACTATCCCACAACCCTCTTGCCCTCTATGTTGAAGTGCGTGCAACCCTAGGGCTGCTAAAGCTGAAGCATCATTTATATTAGAAATACCAAAGACACCACATTCTTCTCTAACTTTAGTAAAGTTCTTTTTTATCATTATTTTTTTCTTTACTAGATGAGTCTTTTTTATTTTTTTTATCAACCTTTTGGTCTTTATACATAAGGTTTTCATATATTGAAATGTTTAATTTCATAATTTTATTCTTATCGTCAATATAATTTTTAAATAAAGCAATATAAGAAAAATAAAATAGTACTGAAAATAAAATTATGCCATAAATCGAACCTATAATTGTATCTAAAATTTTGAATTCAAGTTGAGAAGGCGATTTTAAATTTAAAGCCTTTTCTAGTATTGAATAAATAATATATGTTAGTAAAAAAAGAATGATAAAAAATATAATCTCTAAAAAAATTGCATTTTTACTTTGTAATGAAAATAAATATTCAATATTTAATTTTTCTAAAGAAAAATTTAGTACTCTCTTATAAAATATAAAAGGCAAGGATATAGATAAGATGATTTTAAGACTGTAGCTGATAGATTTAGTGGCTCCTTTGATACCAAAAAAAACACTGAAGATAATAAGTAATATTAGATATATATAATCAAAGTAATTTAAACCTGAAAAATTCATTATTGCTTAATATCTGCTCCTGTAATAAATGACTTAAATACTTTATTTTTTGTCTTTAAAATTTTTTTACAATCACCCTTGTCTTGAATAATCCCCTTATCAATAAAATAATAACGATCACCTGTTTTAATTGCACTTTTAATGTCATGAGTTATCGTTACAGCTGTTATCCTCCTCTTTGTTATGACATTTAATATTAATTCGTTAATTTTATCACTGTTTACTGGGTCAAGACCTGTCGTAGGTTCATCAAGAAAAATTACTTTTGGTTTTTTATAAAGTGCTCTAGCCAATGCTGCTCTTTTTTTCATACCACCGGATATCTCTGAGGGGTATTTATGAAATATAGATTTGTCTAAACCTACATCGTTCATAAGAGAGATCACCTTCTTTTCAAAATTCGTTTTATTGTTAATAAAATCTGTAAATGCAATATTTTCAGATATTTTTAGACTATCAAACAGAGCACCGTATTGAAATAGCATACTAAACTTATCAATATCAACTTCTAATTTTCCATCATATAAAATGGATCCACTATCAAAATTAATCAATTTATAAATAGTTTTTATTAATACAGATTTTCCACAACCAGATTGACCCAGAATTACAGTAGATTTATTTTTCTCTATAGTAAGACTTATATCTTTTAAAACAAATTCTTCACTAAATTTTTTTTTTAAATTTTTGACCTCTATTTTCATTAAAAGAATAATTCTGTTAGAAAATAATTTGATGACAAAATCAGAATTGAAGAGATTACAACTGCATTTGTTGTAGCTGAACCAACACCAAATGCACCCTTATCAGAAAATAGTCCACAATAACAACTAACAATAGATATAATAAAACCAAATGCAAATGCTTTAATAATTCCTGATAAATAATCACCTAAACTCAAAAAATTAATTGTGTTTAATAGGTATAAGTTATCATTAAATCCAAGTCTATATACTGATACTATATAACCACCCATCACCCCTATGAAATCCACTATTGTTACAAATATTGGTAAAGCAAATGTTAATGACAAAACTCTTGGTGTTACAAGGTAATTATAATAATTTGTGTTAAGAGTCTTAAGGGCATCGATTTGTTCTGTGACTCTCATAGTAGCTATTTCTGCAGCAATAGAAGAACCAACTCTTGCAGAAACCATAAGGCCTGTTAATACAGGCCCTAATTCTCTTGTTAAAGTCAAAACAACTATGTTAGGTATAGCAGACTCTGCTGAAAATCTTGAAAATCCAGTATAAGATTGTAAAGCAAGTACCATTCCTGAAAAAATTCCAGTTAGTGCTATAATGGGTATAGTTGAAATAAATATGTTAGTAAAATAATTTAAATTATTTTTAAAATAGAATTTTGGTTTAAATAAATAACTAAAAAAGAAAAGTATGAATAAAATGAATTTTCCAAAATTAGAGAATAGTTTTATTATTAGTTCACCAATATTTTCAATAAATTTCATTTAAAATCTTAATTTGATGCATTTTTTTCAATTCCCAAGAATTTGGTATATTTATCGTCAAAGTATAACTCAATCTTACCTGTAGGACCATTTCTTTGTTTTGCAACAATTAATTCAGCTTTATTAAATACTTCCTCGTTTCTATCTTTCCAAGAGTCATGTTTTTTTTGATATGATTCTTGTGTTTCATCAGTACCCCTTATTGGTTCGTTCCTTTGCAAGTAGTAACTTTCTCTGTATATAAACATTACAACGTCAGCGTCTTGTTCGATGCTTCCTGACTCTCTTAAATCTGAGAGTAGAGGTCTTTTATCATCTCTATTTTCAACTTGACGTGAGAGTTGAGAAAGTGAAATTACTGGTAAGTCAAATTCTTTAGCTAGCTGTTTTAAATTTCTTGTTATTTCAGATAATTCATTTACTCGATTGTCTCTATTGCCTTCTGGTTTTATTAATTGTAGGTAATCAATTAAAACTAATTTAATATTATAATTTTTTTTATATCTTCGAAGCTTAGACCTTAATTCTGAGACTGTCAAATTAGGGCTATCATCAAAATAAAAATTTAAATTATTTATATTTTGATATGAATTTTGTAATTTAAGAGAGTCATTTTCATTGAGTTCTCCTTTGCGAAGTTTATCACTTGGTATTCTTGATTGTTCAGCCAAGATTCTCAAACCTATTTGTTCAGCAGACATTTCTAAAGAAAACATTACAACAGAACCTTTATCATCTTCTTGAGAAAAATATTTTGCAGCATTAAAGGCAATGTTAGTTGCAAGTGCAGTTTTACCCATGGAGGGTCTACCTGCAAGAATAATTAAGTCAGAATTTTGTAAGCCTCCAAGCATATTATCTAAATCTTCAAAACCAGAAACAATACCAGAGTATTTCCCTTTTTTTTTGAAAGCTTTTTCAACTAGTTGAAGAGATGCTTTTGTAACTGTGGCAAAGTTTCTAAATTCGTAATTATCTTTTTTGAAATTAGATAAATCAAATAATTTTTTTTCTAGATCGATAACTATATCTTTAATGTTATTAGATGTTTCGAAAGTTGTTGATTCATTATTTTTATTTTGAGTAATTTTGAATAGTTCTCTTCGTAAATATAATTCCTGAAGAGTATCTAAATAACTAGAAAAAATGTCTTTTGAAAAAACAATTTGATCTATCTGCGAAGAAAGTTCTTTATGTGTTTTTGACTGAATATCTGGAATGTAATTTTTTATGGTATCAATGGAAATATTTTTTTGAGATTTATGAAATTCCTCTAATACATTAAAAATTTTTAAATTTTCTGCATTAGCAAAAAGAAAATTATCTAAGTATTCAAAATGACTATCAATTAAATCTGGATGTTTAAGTAGATAAGCAATAACAATTATTTCAATATCGTTATCTTTTAAACTCTCAAAAGTCTTTTGCATATAATGGTAAGTTATTTATAAATTTATAAAAAGATAGTCTTAGGCAGAAGTTTTAGGGGATAAGATCTCAATATCAAGTGAACAATTTACCTCTGGATGTAAGTCTATGTCTACAGAGTATTCACCAATAGTTTTAATTTTATTGCCTAGTTTGACAAATTTCTTTTGAATATTTATGCCATTATCAGCTAAAAATGATACAATGTCTGAAACATTCAAAGATCCGTAAAGTTCTCCATTTTCTTTAGATGCAATCTCCTTAGAAAATTTCAACTCGTTTATTTTTAAGGCAGTATCATTAGCTATAGATTTATTTTCATCATCTTTTCTCAAAAGACTTTCCTCTAAATTTTTGATTTCTTTAATATTTTGTTTAGTAGCAAACTTAGCTTTACCATTTGGAATTAGGTAATTTCTTGCATACCCATCTTTTACAGAGACAACGGATCCTATTTCCCAATTTTTTTTAAATTTTTCTAAAACAACGACTTTTGTCATGAATTATATCAGAGACAAGAATCTTGCCTGTTTAATTGCCTTAGTAATTTTGGAGTGTATAGACCTTGACATATTAGTAACTCTTTGAGGTATAATTTTTCCATTCTCATTAGTAAATTTTTTTAAAATATGAGTATGTTTATAGTCAAGTTTCATTAATTCTTCATTCGAAATGTTTAAGTTCTTTTTCATTAATTATCTTTATTTATTTGTGGACTAGCTTCTTCTAATTCATTTAATGATTTTGTTATTAAAAATCGAAGGCACTCTGAATTAAACTTTAAAAAATTGTCTAACTTTTTTGGAAAATCTCCTGATGCATTAAATCTCATAAACTTAAATGAACCCTTTGAATACTTCTTTATTACAGTTCTTAAATTTTTAATTCCCCAATCCTCTTTATATCCAATTAATACGTTATTATCTGAAAAAAACTGATCAATTGATATATTTAGATTTTTTAGCTGATCATTGGCTAAATCAGGTTTTACTATAATTGTTGTCTCATATATGTTACTCATGTAAAAAGAGTGTCTACAGATATAATTTAACTATGTCAAATAAAATTCTTTCTTTGCTTTTTACAGGACAAGGCTCACAATTTGCTGAAATGGGTGCTGATTTTTCTAAAAAATATAATTGGGTCAAAGAAAGATATTCAATTAGCTCTAAAATACTTGGTTATGATTTATTTAAGACCCAAAGTGACCCCAGTTTATTGAACTTAACTCAGTACAGCCAACCAATGATATTTGTGTATAGTTCAATAATAATTGATCTTTGTAGAGATTATCTTCATAAAAATTTTTCAAAAATAATTTTAGCAGGCCACTCCTTAGGTGAATATTGCGCTTTATATTTTGCAGAGTCATTAAATTTTGAGGAAATGCTAGAAGTAGTTAAATCTAGAGGAGACTCAATGGCGATAGTATCGGACCCTAATAAATATTCAATGTATGCAATTTTGAAAAAAGAAGATTTGGAAATCGATGAAGCTATATTTGGAGAGGGTGTTTATATAGCCAATTTGAATTCTGATAAGCAAATTGTTATATGTGGTTTAAAAGATAAAGTTAATCAATTTAAAGAGCAAAACCCTATTGGTAAATTTATACAATTGAATGTTTCAGCTCCATTTCACTCTGATTTAATGAAAGATAGTGCAAAAATATTTAATGAAAAAATTAAAGACAGTTTATTCAAAAAAATTAATTTAGATTTAATTTCTAATCATAAATTAATCAATTATAAAAATATATCAGAGAAAGATTATATTAATCAGCTATCTAAACAGATACACTCCCCAGTAATGTGGTCAAATACTATAGAGTCCATTATGCAAAATGAGATTGATACATTTATTGAAATTGGACCAAAAAAAACATTATTAAACTTCCTACCAAAAGATTTTCTAGGTGAAAAAAGATCTTTTTGTAATGCTGAGGACATACAACATGTTTAATAATAAAAAATTATTAGTAACTGGTGGAACTGGTTCTATTGGAGGCACAATATGCCAATACTTTAATAAAAATGGTTGTGAAGAAATTTTCTCAACAACTACTGATATAAATAAAGTGAGACCAGATCAAGATTATATTAAATTTAGAGAGTTAAATCTTAATAACATTGAAAAATCTAATATAGATGAAATCTTTGACTTTGATATAGATTATCTTGTTCTAAATGCAGGCCTAAATAGAGATAATATTTTTTTAAGAATGTCCTCTGACGATTGGAATAATGTAATAAATGTAAATTTAAATTCATCATTTCATTTACTCAAACATTTTATTAAAAAAATGGTAAAGAAAAGGTTTGGGAGGATTGTATTTATATCATCTGTCGTAGCTCATACAGGTAATCCAGGTCAAGTAAACTACACAGCATCCAAAGCAGCTATCTCAGGAATGGTTAAAAGTCTTGCTTTGGAACTATCAACCAGAAACATCACAGTTAACAGCGTGGCACCAGGTTTTATCCAGTCTAATATGACTGACAAGCTAGATGATGGCCAAAAAAAAGCCATTTTAGAACGCATCCCCATGAAAAAACTAGGTAATGCAAATGATATAGCAAAAGCAGTAGGTTTTTTATGCTCTCAAAACGCTGATTATATTACAGGACAAACATTGCATGTAAATGGAGGTTTAGCGTTAATTTAATTATTTGAATATTAAGCATAATGTGGTACGAACTTTTAAATTTATTACTAAGAGGTTTATAAAATGAGCGATATTGAAGAAAGAGTTAAGAAAATTGTAGTTGAACATTTAGGTGTCGAAGAGTCTAAAATTCAGAGTGACTCAAAATTTATTGATGATTTAGGTGCAGACAGCTTAGACACAGTTGAACTTGTAATGGCATTTGAAGAAGAATTTGGTTGTGAAATACCAGATGATGCTGCAGAAAAAATAGTTACACTCAAAGACGCAGTTACTTATCTTACAGCTAATTCAAATTAATTTTAGAAAATACATATCAATTGAGGCGAGTAGTAGTTACCGGACTTGGAACCATTAATCCTTTAGGAAATAATGTAAACGCGTCATGGCATTCCCTTATTGAGTCTCATAGTGGAATATCAAAAATTACCAAGTTTAACGTTGATAACTATCCTTGCAAGATAGCTGGTTCAATAAAGGACACAGAAATAAATGAGGAAATTGTTAGCACAAGAGACCAAAGAAAAATAGATAGATTTATTACTCTAGGTTTAATTGCAGCAGATGAAGCTATTAAAGACTCTGGTTTTGTATCTGAAAATGAAAGTTCTTACAGATTTGGAGTTATGGTTGGATCTGGAATAGGTGGACTGGATACCATTTACAAGAATTCTTCAATTTTAGATAATCAAGGTATAAGAAAAATCTCACCTTTTTTTATTCCATCATCACTTATAAATTTATTATCAGGTCATATTTCTATTAAGTATAATCTTAAAGGCCCAAATAGCTCTCCTGTAACTGCATGTGCTACTGGGACTCATGCAATAGGGGACTCATTTACATTAATTAAAAATAATAAAGCTGACTTAATGGTTTGTGGAGGTGCTGAAGCAGCAATATGTCCTTTGGGCATTTCAGGCTTTTCTGCAGCTAGAGCTCTCTGTGATACATTTAATGAAAATCCAGAGAAAGGTTCCAGACCATGGGACAGGGATAGATCAGGATTTGTTATGGGAGAGGGTGCTGGAGTCTTAGTGCTTGAGGAATATGAGCATGCAAAAAAAAGGAATGCAAAAATTTACGGAGAAGTTAAGGGATATGGAATGTCAGGCGATGCCTATCATATTACTAAGCCCTCTGAAGATGGTAATGGTGGTTTTAGAGCCATGGAAATGGCTTTGCAGGAGTCTTTACTTAACGCTGAAGACATTGGTTATGTTAACGCTCACGGAACATCAACACCAGTTGGAGATATGATTGAACTGTCCGCAGTTGAGAAACTATTTGGATCTAATAAAAATTTATTTATGAGTTCAAATAAATCTGCAATTGGTCATTTATTGGGAGCTGCAGGCGCTGTAGAGGCAGTATTTTCATTTAAATCTCTTGAAACTAACACACTTCCTCCAACTTTGAATTTAGATAATCCTAGCACTAATACTTCTATAAATCTTGTACCTCATGATTCTATATCTGAAAATATTAGTAATATAATTTCTAACTCTTTTGGTTTTGGGGGCACAAACGCTAGCTTGATATTTGGTAATTAAAAGTAATAATTTTTGTATCGTTTTGTCTTCACCCTCAGGTGCGGGAAAAACATCTATCTCAAAAATGCTATTAAAAATTGATAAATCAATATCATTATCAATTTCTTGTACAACAAGGCCTAAGAGAAAAGGAGAAATACACAAAAAAGATTATTTATTTTTAAAAGATAACCAATTTTCTGAATTAGTAAAAAAAAACAGTTTCTTAGAATTTGCAGAGGTTTTTGGTTTTAAATACGGAACACTAAAAAGTACAGTCCTTAATTTTTTTGAAAAAAAGAAAGATGTATTGTTTGATATAGATTGGCAAGGTTTTCAGCAATTGAAACAAAGTAATATGGAAGTTGTTGGGATTTTTATTTTGCCTCCAAGTAAAAAAGAATTAATTAAAAGATTAAAGATCAGAGGTAGAGACACAAAAAATGAAATGAAGAAAAGAATGAGTATGGTTCAAAATGAAATTTCTCATTTTCCTGAGTATGATTATGTAGTTATTAATAAAGATTTAAAATTATGTGTTGATCAGATAAAGAACATCATTCATTCAGAGAGATTAAGAAGATCTAGACTTGTTAATTTAACAAGTTTTGTCAATAAATTTAGGAATTAGTATGTTTAAATAATTTAATTAAATCAGCCAATTCTAGATTTTCAACTCTTAGTCTTAAATCAAATTTATCACCTAAAGAATAATTTTTGAGGAGGTTTTTTAAAGACTTTCTCTTGTAAGAAAACAATTTTCTTTTAAAAATTATAAAATTTTCTATCTCTTTTTTACTAATAAGACTTTTAATTTTTTTTTCAAAAGTAAGAACTGTAGAGTCTATTTTTGGGATAGGTCGAAAACAATTTCTACTTACATTAAAGTTAGATTTAATATTATAAAAACATCTAATTAATGAATTAAGTGAATTCAATTTTTTTTCTAAAAGTCTATTAGCAAATTCTTTTTGAAACATTAAGATTAAACTATCTGGATTGTAACTTGTAGTAGATAATTTAACTAGTATTTGTGATGAAATATTATAAGGGAGATTAGAAATAACAATTTCATATTTTTTTTTAAATTCAAAGTCTAGTATATTTTTATTAATGATCTCTATTTTATGAATATTTTTGTATTTATTTTTAAGGCCTTCAATTAAATCTTTATCTATCTCAATAAGAGTTAAATGAGATGGTTTTCTAAGAATTATTTTATCTGTTAATTTCCCGTCACCTGGTCCTATCTCTAAAATATTCAAATTTTCTGAATGGATTAAAAGACTTATTTTATTCAATATATTTTTGTCAATAAGAAAATTTTGACCAAATTTTTTTTTTAAAATAAAAGACATTTAAGATAGGAAGTATTATCAGCTATATATTTATTTTTGATATCCTCTGCAGTACCGTGAGCAGGACTTAATCTTCTAAAATTTAAACCAAGTGTTAAGTTCACACTTTTTTTATTTAATATTTTAAATGGAATTAAAACTTGGTCGTGATAAGTAGAAATAAATAGTGACTTTGATTTAATATTATTAAAAACACTATCTGCTGGAAAAATTCCTTTAATTTTTTTATATTTTTTAAGAATTTTTTTTAAAAGAATATCTTCATTTCCAAGTGTTCCCTCCTCACCACAATGGGGGTTATAACATAAAAACTTAATTTCATTAAATTCAAGATTATAGATTTTATTATCTAGGCAATTAAAAATTTTGTTTAAAAAGATATGGATATTTTTTGATGATATATATTTGTTAACATTTTTAATGTTAATATGAGTTGTAATTGGAATAACAGAAAAGGTATCTCCATTCATTAACATAATTGTAAATTTTTTGTTAATTTTGCCTAGATATTCTGTCATCCCTGTAAAATTCAACTCTTTTTTAAAAATAGCTTTATTTATAGGCATAGTTATAAGATCATATTTAGTTATGTTTGCTAATTTATTAGCTACTTCGATTTGATAAAGTAAATTTTGATGTTTTTTTTTACTTTTACTTGCAACATTATATATATTTAAATTATTTTTATTGTAATTAAGAAAATTAATTGGATCTAAAATTTCATTTATTAATATTTTTTTTCTTTTAAAATATTTATTTTTAGTTAAGTCGATCTTATCACAAATTAATATATACTTTACTTTATTTTTTAAAAACTCAAATGATTTGAGAATTAATTCTACATTAATTGAATTTACATCTCCTAAAAATATATATTTTTTTTTAATTACTTGTTTTGTCATATACAAATTTAATGAACTCTTCTTCAGTTTGAGTCCGTATATAATCAATTATATGATTTTCAATATATTTAAATTTATTTTGGTCAAGACAAACTTGATATTTTTTTTCATCAACTATAATGATTATTTTCTTTGAATTATTTTTTAAAATATTATAAAAACCGTCTATGAAATCACTATTGTGTTTCAAATTTAAAACTTCATTTATAATGAGACAGTCGTTATTACTAACAGGAAGATTTAGATTTTCAATATTCTTAAAAATATTTGCAAGCTCATTACTATTTAAATTATTTTTAAAATAGTTAATTATAAACTCATTTCTTATCTTAGTGAATCTCAAAAAATCTCTTATATTTTCATTTTTTAAAGAATTATTACCAAACTCTAATAAAATTTCATTGTCAATTTTATCTATAAATTCTATATTGTTCTTCTCAAGATTTTTTAATAAATTTTTTATTAAAATTAAATCCTTAAGAGCGTTATTATTATTTATAATAAGATTATAATTTTCAAAATATAATTTTTTGTAGTCTTTTAAGTCTATATCTGTGATCACTAAGTTTTTATTTTTATACAAAACGTTAGAATATGATTTAAGTGAAAAAAAAAATATTAATATTATTATTAAAAATTTTTTAGCGACCATAATTAAAACTTCCTGTCTCTTCAAAAAATACATTACTCTTTTGCTCGTATCCAAAAAAACCTAAATAATCCATATAAAAGCTAATATTTATAGTTTCGCTTGGTTGTGTGTTATAGTTATCATTAAATCTCTCGTCAATAAACGTAATGTCTAACTTAGAACATTCATCAAACAAACTGATTTTAAGCGATTGTTTAAGAGGGCTGTAATTATCTTTTAGATCGAGATTAGAATTTAGAGAAATTATAACATTTTGATTAATATTTTTTGATATACTTGTATCCAATGACTTAGTATCAGAAGATAAACCTTTAAAGGCACCAGAATTTGTCTCATTATAATTTAAATTTAAATCAAATAATTTTGAGTAATCCAAAGAGTAATTCATTTCTTTTTTTTCTAACTCTCTATTGCTAAGACGAGAGTCTATTTTAAAAGAAATATTATCAAAATTAGTTTTTGCTTCTAAAGCAATATCTGAGAAATTAGATGTTTGATTTATTTGATTTGTATAATTTGTATTTTTATTAAAATCATAAGATTGATTTAAATTAATATTAATATTTTTTTTAAATGTATTTAAGTTATTTTCTAGGCCATAGATAATTCTTCCAGAATTATCAGCTAAATCACTCCCATAAAATCTACTGTCAGAAAATTGGTTTTGATAATTAAATGTTATGGAATTACTATCTTCATTTATTATGTTATCAGAAATTAAATTTAGACTCTGAATTATTTTAAATCTTGGATTTATATTGGTATTAAAATTATAAAATATATCAGATGAAAATATTAAGTTACTTTCAAAGACATCATCATTAAGATTATCATTGTTTTTATAATTATAATTTCCAAAATTATTTTTTATAGTAATTTTGTTATAAATATTTGCTTTTCCTAAATTATTATTCGATATAAACGAATTATTTGTTTTAATTGACGTGTTTTCTGAAGGTTTATTTACAGCAGAAACGTTTCTATTTAAACGAGTAAAGTCTATCCTATTAGTTATGACATAATTATTTTTAATTAATTTCTGGCTTACATATTTTAACGATGGAGTGAGTGGTATCAGACCGTCATTAGTAGAGTCTAATGCCTCAACAGTAGATATTTCACTTCTAAGATAATCAGAATTATAAAATACATCATAACTATCAACTTTTATAAAAATGTCCTCAAATGTCGTTGGAACATCATTATTCGATCTAGTAGCAGAGACACTATTCGTGATAAGTGCTTGGTATGTTAAAATATTGTTTTTATCAATAACTTGCTTAGAATTAAATTTTACAGAGCTATATATGTCTGATTTTGTTTTTAATTTTTCATTATAAATATCAATAGTTATATCACCACCAGAATTTTTATGATTTATTAGCGTATTAAGTTTATAACTATTGAAATTACCAATATTATTATCAAAGAATATTGTTGGTTTAAAAATTATATCACTATCTATATTTAGTGGGAGATAGTAAGGTGTAATAATACCTAAATCACCACCAATGCTATATTCCAATGTTGGAGTTAAAAAACCCTTTTGCCTCGGAGCTTTAGCACCATAGTGCGAAAAATATGGCAAATAAAAAACTTTAGTGTCGGCAATTTGAATAAAAGTATCATAGTGGTTAAATTTATCTTGATTAAGATTATATCTGGTCTCATCTATTCTCAAAGACCATGTAGGACAATTAAAATAACCATCAAGCTTGCATGGTGTTAAGAAATTGTTGTAGAAATAAATCACGTCATCAGATCTTTCAACAAAATCAGAGTCAATTTTTAAATCATTATTATATATGTAACTTACTTCATTTGCTTTAAAGTTAGTTAATCCAGTATTACCAACTAAATCCCTACCACTTAAAATATTCAATTCTTGATAAAGATAAAAATTACCAAATATTTCAATAGTATTTTTATCATAATCTATAATCCCTCTATCGACTAATATATTTGTATCATTTACATTTATTTTTGACCCTTCTGCGAACTCTACAACGTTTGTTTCTTCATTATATGTAATGTTAGAAGTATTTATATATGTATCACTATCAGCATATAAAATTAGAATCTGCCTGATAAAAAAAATAAATGTTATTATTAAAATGAAAAATTTATTCATTTAAATATACTTTTAAAAAAAACATAGCCACAACCAAGCTAGCTAGTATTTCAAATTCATTTTTATAAAAATTAAGAGACGTATTAAAAATTAAAAAAGAATATATTAAAATTAGTAAACAAGTTAAGATTGGAAAAAACAAACTTTGTTTAGTTCCTATATAATTTTTATTAAAAAAAACTAAAAAAATATAATTAAAAAATATTATAAAAAAAACTAGTATATTTAAAAAGTTTAAATTAATTTCAATATGATTTTCATCTGATATTTCCCTTACTATTGTTTTTTGATTAATTAGATCTGTTAAATTTATATTTATTTTTTTTTGAGTATCGAAATCTTTAATAATGCTATTGCTATATTTTGTATAATTTTCGGCAATAAGAGTATTGTTAAAAACAATTAAATTATTACTAAATTCTGCTAAATTAATTTTAGCATCTACTATTTTATATATTCTATATTCAGAATCATCTAGGCTATTTATTTTTAAATTTTTAAACACAGATATTATTTTGGAATTTTTGTTCTTACTAATAACTATTTTAGATGGTGGTTGATTAATATTCTTAGTTAATACTGTTTTGCTTTCTTCTAATATTTCCCCTATTTCCTTTTTATTTATTTCGATTAAAGTAAAAGTAATAATTATTGGTAAAAAAAATAAAATTAATTTATTCGTACTCAAAAAACTTTTAATAATAATAATTTCATTTTTAGATTTTAAAAAAATAGATAATAAAATAATTGATAATAAAAAAATAAATGATGGAACATACAACAATATTTGAAAAGAGTTAATCAGACTTAAGTTAATTATAGTACTAAAAAAATAATCCTCATTTAAATTACCAATTAAAGAAAAAATAAAAAATATTACAAAACTAGAAATTAAGCATATCGAAAAAGCTAATGCATATTTAAAATAAAGTAGTTTAATTATTTTCATTAAATTTTAATACTTTGTAACAAAATAGTGAGGCTATAAAAATATTAATAGAATAATAAAAATATAAATTAAATTTATCACTATTATTTAATAAAAAAATCAAATATGAGTTAATTAATTGAAGAAATAAAACCCCTATAAATAAAATTAAGTAATATTTAAAATTATCTTTTTTTGATAAATATATAAAAAAAACTTTAAATGAAATGATTAAAATCACGAATAGTAAAAAATATTGATATATTCTATTATGTCCATGATTATAAAATTCTTTATCCTCCTCATTTAATAATTCAAATGTATTAAAGTGCTCTTTGTCAAACATTAGAAGCTCTATCTCTTTGTTTTCAATACTGTAAATAAATTTATCAAATATTGTTGTACTTTTTTCTGAACTATTTAATATAACTCGTTCGCCTTTATCAAAAATGATATTGTAATTTTTTTTTTCAATCTCTATTTTTGCTTCATCTGATTTAATAAATTGACCGTCGCTATAGATTATAGCTTCAACATTATAAAATTTACTATTATTTTGTCTCTCAAAAAAAATACTTACTTCATCTTCAATATGGAATTCTTTCGACGATGGTACTCCTAATTTTAAGTTATTTCTTATTTCTAATTCTTGTACCTTATATTTTTGATAGAGCTTAACTGAGAATAACTCGATATTAATAATATAGAAGAAAAATATACCTAAAAATATAATTACGAATAAAATAAAATTATTTTTTAAAGAAAAATATTGTTTTATGATAATTACCTCATTACTAGAATTAAATTTATAATTTAAAAAAAAACTGGCTAGAATTAATAAAAATGGCATTAATGGACCTATAAAACTAGGTAAAACCAAAAGAGTTGAACTGATAACATCTATTAATTGTGTAGTAATAGAATGTTGTAATTCTAAAATTCTTAAAATTTGAGAAAGCCAAATTAAGCCAATAAAAGTTAGGACATTGATTAAAATATATTTTAAATAATTTAAAATTATGTATGATCGAGCACCTCCAAACATGAAAGCTCAATTTAACTCAATAAATTTACCTAAGCAAAGTATAAAATTATCTGTATCTATAAATAATGAAACCGTAAAGAAAAAAGGTTTAAATGAATACAAATATAATAATGAAACTATTTTTAAATATATAATTGAAATTAAAAACTCTATTTATCAATTAAATATTTATCCACAAAATAACAATAATCATTTTACTAAAACTATTTTAGGATCCTTTATCTATGATAATTCTATTAAATACTCTATTTCCGAGATTGATATCTTTGCCGATACCAAATCAATTTTAGACTCTGTTGTTTTCGGTTTTTTACAAAAAGATTTTATATATTCTATCTATAAAAAAAATTCAAAAAAATCAAAATATAAATCTAGTTTTAAACTTTCTAAAAATAATTTAAGCTTAATTAATTCCATAAAATATCTTAAAGAATTAGTCACTGAACCAAGTAATGTAATTTACCCAACTTCATTTGCAAAAAGAACAAAGTCTCAAATTAAAAGTAAATCAGTAAGCGTATTAACTCTAGATAAAAAAAAGATTACAAAAATTGGCATGAACTGCTTGCTAGCAGTTAGTCAAGGCAGTAAAAGAGAGCCTGCTGTGATGGAATTTAAAAAGAAAAAGTCAAAAAAAAATGTTGATATTTTGTTTGTAGGCAAAGGCGTATGCTTTGATAGTGGGGGTATATCAATTAAACCAAGTGGTGGAATGGAGGATATGAAATGGGATATGGCTGGTGCAGCTGTAACAGTATCTATAATTAAATATTTAAGTGAAATTAATACAAATTTTTCTTACGCTGGTATTGTAGGACTTGTTGAAAATATGCCAAGTGGTAGTGCTTATAAACCTGGAGATATTATTAAATCTTATAAAGGAATAAATGTTGAAGTTTTGAATACTGATGCTGAAGGCAGACTAGTTCTAGCTGATATAATTACCTATGGTTGTGAAAAATATAAACCAAAAGTTGTAATTGATTTTGCAACTCTAACTGGTGCAATCATGGTTGCTTTAGGACAGCATTATGCTGGATTATTTTGTAATGACGATAAATTAGCTAATACACTCTATCAATCCGGACAAGACACTAATGAAAAAGTTTGGAGGATGCCTTTGCACGATGATTTTGACAAAGAACTAAACTCACCATTTGTAGATTTGAAAAATATTGGAGCAGGCAGATATGGAGGATCAGTAACAGCAGCTCAATTTTTACAGAGATTTGTTCCTGAAAACACTAAATGGGCGCATCTTGATATTGCTGGAACCACATGGAAAAATTCTGGAGATATTATGAATAATAAAGGTTCTACTGGTTTCGGCTTGACATTGATTGCAGATTTTATAAGTAAGTATTTCAAAAATTAGGTGCCAATATGCAAAAAACATTTTCTATAATTAAACCAGATGCTGTAAAAAGAAATTTAATTGGTCATATCAATCAAATGATTGAAAGTGCTGATTTGAAAATTTTAGCTTCAAAGAAAATATATTTGACTAAAAATCAAGCACAAATTTTTTATGAAGTTCATAAAGAGAGACCTTTTTTTAATAGTTTAGTTGAGTACATGACATCTGGCCCTGTACAAGTACAAGTTTTAGAGGGAGAGGACGCTGTATTAAAATATCGTAAAATTATGGGCGCTACTAACCCAGATGAAGCTGAAGAAGGAACTATAAGAAAACAATACGCCGAGTCTATTGAAGCAAACTCAGTTCATGGAAGCGACTCTGAGGAAAATGCAAAAATTGAAATCAGTTTCTTTTTTTCAGGATCCGAACTAATTTAGTAAATAATTAACAAGTTGTTTGTATACAAATTGATGCTCTAAACTTTTATGTTTTTTCATAAGCTCTGACTCATTCTTAGTATTAATTTTTTCGGTTTTATTTGAGATTATTTTACCATCGTCTAATTCAGGAAAAACCTTATGAATGGTAAAACCATAGTATTTTTCATTATTTATTAACATTCTTTTTTGTGTCATGAGTCCTTTATAATTTGGAAGGATGGAGGGATGTAAATTTATAACATCAAAGTTATTTATAATTACCTTTTGAATAACTTTCATATAACCAACTGAAAAAATAATTTCTGTATTATTGAAATTTTCTTTTTGTAATGTTCTTTGGTAATCTTTAATTAAAACATCTTTATAAAATTTACCCACATAAGATTTAATTTTTGTTGAGATGCTATTATTACTTACAATAGCTATGACTTTAAAATCTTTATTTATATGATTTTTTTTTAATATTTTTAGAAGATTAGAACCACTACCTGATATTAAAAAGGATACTTTTTTATGATTATTTAATTTCACCAATTAGACTAAACAAGTTCCTTTTAACAAATCTCAAATAATGCTTTTTGTTAATTACAAATATCATACCTATTCCACAATTAAATATTTCCATTAATTCAAGGTTAGAAATATTTATGTTATCTCTAATAAAATCATACTCTTTAGGTAGCTTAATTAAATTTAAATCAAATTTTGTACCCTTAGGTATACTACGTTTAAAATTTGAATAAATACCACCTCCAGTAATATGGGAGAGTGTCTTTATATACTTTAAATCATAATAATTAATATACCTATGATAAAGACGTGTAGGTCTCATTATAAGATTAGAAAGCTTTTGGTTATTGAATTTTGTCCTTTTAATATTAATTTTATTTTTACTAATAATTTTTCTTATAAGAGAAAATCCATTTGAGTGAAATCCATTTGATTTTATTCCAAATATAAGATCTCCTCTTGTAACATTTAAAGTTTTATATCTCTCTTTTATTCCTATTAAAAAACCGGCAATATCAAAATGATTACCCTTATATAAAGATGGCATTTCAGCAGTTTCACCTCCAATAAGTGAGCAATTAATTTTTTTGCAAGCACCTGTGATACTTCTCAATATTTCAGTGTATTGTTTTGACTTGACCGAACTGCAGGCAAAATAGTCTAAAAAAAATAGCGGTTTTGCCTTGTTGCAAAGCAAATCATTTGAGCACATTGCAACTAAATCTTGTCCAATTCCTTTATAATCATTAAGCTCAGCAGCCAATATAGCCTTGGTTCCAACTCCATCCGTAGCGGCACAAAGCGTAACATCCTTACTAACTTTATATTCCGCACTAAAACCTAGTTTATTTCCTAAAACTTTATCATTGTGAGAGCTTTTGATGAATTTTAGTGCCTGACTAATGAGTTTGTCAGTTTTTATTACATCAACACCCGATTTTTTGTATAGTTTGCTCAATGAAATATTTATATCTAATTAGTATATTCCTTGCATTTAATTTAAAAAATTTATCAGCTTATCAAGAAATTACTATTCAAAAAGACAGCAATCTTCAAAATTATCAAGAATTACTTTTCAGAATAAATAATTCAATTACCGAGGAAAACATTATACCTTCAATTGAAAAAAATATTTATAATATTAATTTTAGTAATACTCAAATATCTCTTAATGTTGATATAGATAATTTATCTAAAGATTTATATGAAAAAAATATCAATCATAATTTATTTTTTTTAAATTGTTCACTACTAGAAAATTTTTTTAAATTCAATAATAAATTTGAAAATTGTCCAAATTTTATTATTCAAAACTTTGAAAAAGACTCTTATATATATTTAAATTTTAATGAAAATTATTTTCGATTACACAAGTTTTCAAAAAATATAAATTTAAAATCACTATGGTTTAATCTATTGGATAAAAATAAAAGCTCTTATCAATTATCTATCGATCCATCAAATTATAAAAAATTAAAATACTTTACTGGTTTAGAGCCCAAGATATTATCTTATGAACAAGACAAATTACTATTAGATTTCGAAAATATCTATGATGATAAACAAATTAATTTCTTGGTAAACTTTTTTTAGTGCAGACATTTTTAAATTTAGACAGCTCTGATGGCGAAATTATACTTTCTTCAGAAAATGATTCAGTAATTCAATCACTCAAGAAAAGAGTAAAATACCTAATCATTTATGGACCTAGAAAATCTGGTAAAACCTCAATTGCAAATAATTTTTCTAAGGTTTTTGAAAATAATTTGATTAATAAATTACCTAAAGATTTACATATAAAGAAAGAAACTTATTTAGACTTAAATAATTTACCTGCAAAAGATGAAAATTTTTTTCACTTCTTACAGTACTTTATATCAAATAATATTCCATTAACTATATTTACTTCTGATAGTTCTATTGAGAGTCTATCTGACAAAATTTATTTACCAGATATTGAGTCAAGGTTAAGACAATTTAACTTATGCAATATACAAAACCCTAATAAAGACCTTCTTTTAAAATTAATAAAAAAATATTTGTTTTTAAAATCTATTACTGTTCCAGAACAGATTATTATTGAAGTAATGAACCATATTGAAAGAACATATCTAGCAGCATTTGAGGCAGCAAAAACCATTAATCATTTGCTTTATGAGAATAACCATAATATTAATTTGTCACTAATTAGAAAGTATTATGAACAGTTATAGAGATTATTATTTAAAAGATATTGATAATAAACTAGTAGATAAAAAAATTACGGTCTCCGGATGGGTTAATAGATCAAGAGACCATGGAAACTTATTATTTATAGATTTAAGAGACTCAACTTCACTTTTACAATGTGTAGTAGATAATACATCTGTTAATTTTTCTCACTTATCAAAAATAAAAAACGAGGATGTAATTAAAATTTCTGGTCTAATAACCAAAAGAAGCGAGGAAACTATTAATAAAAATTTGGAGTCTGGCGAAGTTGAATTGAAAATAGAAAGTTTTGAAATATTAAGCCGATGCTCTAGAGCTCTCCCACTTGAGGTAAATTCAGATAGTGATTATGGTGAAGAGGTAAGATTAAAATACAGATATTTAGACCTTAGAAGATCCAAAATGCAACGTAACATTAAGCTAAGAAATCAAATTATAAATTATGTAAGAGATTTTATGAATAATGAGGGTTTCATGGAATTAGCAACTCCAATTCTAACAGCTCCCTCTCCAGAAGGTGCTAGAGATTACCTGGTACCTTCCAGATTACATAAAGGATCTTTTTATGCTTTGCCTCAAGCACCTCAACAATTTAAGCAACTTTATATGGCTTCTGGTGTTGATAAATATTTTCAAATAGCTCCATGTTTCAGAGATGAAGATAGTAGGGCTGATAGATCCCCTGGTGAATTTTATCAAATTGATATGGAAATGAGTTTTGCCACACAAGAGGATGTTTTAGACGTCATCAGTCGCTTACTATTTAATACTTTTGATAAATTTAAACCTATAGGCAAATCAGTAAATAAACTTCCATTCCCAACTTTTACTTACAAAGATAGTGTTGAGAGTTTTGGATGCGATAAACCAGATTTAAGAAACCCACTGAGATTAGCTAATGTAACAAATTATTTTGAGGGTTCAGGTCTTCAAATTTTTGAAAATTTAATAAAAAAGGGCGCTATTGTTAATTGTATTCAAGCCCTCAATTCTGAGGGTAAACCAAGAAGTTTTTATGATAACCTTAATAAATGGGCTCAAGAACAAGGAAAAAAAGGTCTTGGATATATAAACTTTGAAAACACACTACCTAAAGGCCCATTAGCTAAAAATTTTAATCAAGAAAAGTTAAACCAAATGATTAAAGATAATAATTTTAATCTAAATGATGGATTACTTTTTGTGTGTGATTTACCAGATGAGTCATATGAGTTTTCATCAAAGGTTATTTCAAAAGTAGGAGAGGATTTAAATTTAATTGATAAAAATAAATATGAATTTTGCTGGATTATTGACTACCCTATGTATGAAAAAGATGTTTTAACTGGCAAGATTGACTTTAGTCACAATCCTTTTTCTATGCCTCAAGGAGGAATGGATGCATTGACGAAAGATGAACCCTTGAATGTTTTAGCATATCAATATGACATCGTATGTAATGGAATAGAATTGTCATCTGGAGCCATAAGAAACCATAGACCAGATATCATGAAAAAAGCTTTTGAAATTGCAGGATATGGCGAAAGTGAGATTAAATCAAAATTTAGTGCTTTATTTGATGCTTTTCATTATGGAGTTCCCCCTCACGGAGGATGTGCACCGGGTCTAGACAGAATAATTATGTTACTCAGTGAAAATCAAAATATTAGAGAAGTAATAGCTTTCCCGTTTAACCAAAGAGCTCAAGACTTAATGATGAATGCACCAGTTAAAATAGAGGATAAACAATTAAAAGAGTTAAATTTAAAAAAAGTTAGCGACTAGCTTTGAGTATTTTTTCTACATCCTCAATTGTTAAATTTTCTCCATCATATTCTGGAGGAATTTTGTAATTCATTATCCCTATCTTAAAATAAAATTTTCCTGACTTCCCTTTATAGAGATTTGCTCTTTGCTTTCTTCTCTTTAGGACTCCTATTTCTCTTACTTTATTTGTAGGTTTATTTTTTTTAATTGTTATCAATTCCACTGCTTGATCTAAACTAATTTCCAAGACATCATATTTTCTTCCCAAAGAGGCAAAAATATCTTGGTATTTAACATATGGTCCGTAAGCTCCTATGTTTGCTATTACTGGATCTTCACTATTTGGAAAATTTCCAAGTGTTATTGGTAGCTTAATTAACTGACTAGCAATATTCATACCAATTGTATTTTGATCATAACTTTTAGGAAGAGTTACTCTTTTAGGCTTATCTTCATCTGTCTCTTTTCCTAATTGTAGATAATAGCCATAAGGACCCAAGTGAACTGCTATTTCTTTTTTAGAGTCAGCATCTATCCCTAGGGTTCTTGGAAAAGTGATGATCTCATCTCCCTCACGATTTTTAGGATTTACCTCTTTAATGAATGCACCTATAGAAATTGTAAATTTACATTCAGGGTAATTTGAACAGCCAATAAATCCTCCCATTTTTCCAACTTTCACACCCAAATTGCCCTCACAATTTTCTGTGTTGGCCCAAGAGGAACATTTGATATCTATGTCTCCTCCAATTTTTTTAAAAATAACTGGTGACAATTCTTCATTTATTACATCAATAACTTCTCTATTAGGCTTACCCATAACCTCATTTATGAAAAACTCAAAATCTTTCCAAAAATTTAAAACAATATTTTTCCATTCTGCTTTATCAGCAGCTACATCATCAAGCTGATTTTCTAAATCAGCTGTAAATTTATATTCAAGAAATTTTTTAAAATAATTACACAAAAATACATTTACTACTCTACCACGATCATTAAGTATAAATGATTTTCCACTTTTTAAAACATAACCTCTATTAACAATTGTTTGAATTATAGAGGCATATGTTGAAGGTCTTCCAATTTCTAACTCTTCTAATTTTTTTACTAAACTGGCATCAGTATATCTAGATGGGGGAGAAGTATATGACTCAAGTGTTTCAACTTCACTTACTATGTAACTATCATTTTCTTTTATATTTTCTAATAGTGAAATAATCTGATCTTCGTCATCTTCTTGTAAATTATATACTTTTTTATATCCATCAAAAATTAATTTACCAAGTGTTGCTTTTAAAGTTATATTTTTTTCTTCACAATCTATTTGAAGAGTATTTTGATTCGTTTGAGCACTTGTCATTTGAGAGGCTAATGTTCTTTTCCAAATTAAATCATAAAGTTTAAATTGTTCTTCACTTAGATAATCTTTTATACTTTCTGGTTTTATTGAAACATCTGTTGGTCTAATTGCCTCGTGTGCTTCCTGTGCATTCTTTTTTCTAGACTTATACTCAATAGGTTTATCTGGTAAATATTTATCACCATATTCATCACTTATATTTTTTCTAATTGTATCAATTGAGTCTTTAGAAAGTGTTATGCTATCTGTTCTCATATAAGTGATTAAAGCTATAGTTTCTTTATTTATATCTATGCCCATATATAAACCTTGAGCGACAGTCATGGTTTGACTGGCACTAAAATTAAGTTGACTATTTGCTGTTTGTTGCAAGGTTGAAGTGTTAAATGGTGCCTTTGGTTTTCGAGATATTATCTTTTCATCAATTTTGCTAATGAAAAATCTGTTAGTATTTAGGTAATTTTTAGCCTTTTCAGCTAAAGCCTGGTTTTTAAAGAAGAGCTTGTCTACTTTTTGCCCATCTAGACTTGTTATGGATGTATCAAGTTTTGCACCGTTAATTTCCCCATGTACATTTATTTTATAGAATTTCTCTGGCTCAAATTGTTCTATCTCAATCTCTTTTTCATAAATGAGTCTTACTGCTACAGATTGCACTCTTCCTGCAGATCTACTGCCAGGCATTTTCCTCCAGAGAACAGGAGATAAACTATATCCCGCTAAATAATCTAAACTTCTTCGGGCTAAATATGCAGAAACTAGATTATCATCAACTTTCCTAGACTCTTTAAAACTATTTATTACTGCATTTTTAGTAATTTCATTAAATGTAATTCTCTCAAATTTATTTTTATCTATTTTTTTTTCTAAAGATTTCACTAAATGCCATGTAATCGCTTCACCTTCTCTGTCTGGATCAGTTGCAAGATAAATTTTTTCATAACCTTCTGCTTTTTTCTCTATACTGTCCAACATTTTCATTCCTGCAGTTGTTGTTTCCCAATTCAACTCAACATCACTGTAGTCTTCAGTCACTTTTACACCATCTTTTTTTGCTAAATCTCTAAAATGACCAACCGTAGCTATGACTTCAAAATCATTTCCAAGATATTTATTAATAGTCTTAGCTTTTGCGGGTGACTCTACAACAAGTAAGTTCATATCTATAAGTTTATTTTATTTTCTTCGCCTTTAATTAATCTTTTAATATTTGAACTGTGTTTAAAAAATATTAAAAGCAAAATAATAATAACTATTCCCTTTTCTAAGTTGCCATAAATAAAAATTAATTGATAAATTGTCAAAAGAAATATTGATAAAAGGGCTCCTAAAGAAGAAAGTTTAGTAATTTTGACTGTAAAAAACCACAGGATCATTGCTAAAATCGTTGCAATAGGAGTTAAAAATAAATTTGCACCAAAAAAGCATGCTACGCCTTTTCCACCTTTAAAATAAAGCCAAATTGGAAAAATATGTCCAATTATAGAGAAAAGAAAAATTAAATATTTATATTTCAGGTAGTGCTCTGGAAATAAATAATAAATTATTAAAAATGCACAAATTGGTTTTATTCCATCTAATAACAGGACAGCAATACCAGCTTTTTTTGATACACTTCTGTATACATTTGTTGCACCTATATTTCCTGATCCTGTCTTGGTTATGTCTTTGTTTGTTAAAAATTTGGTTATTAGTTTCCCAAAAGGTATAGACCCCATCAAATATGCAAACGTTAATATTATTAAAATCACTTTAAGATATAATGCAAACAAGCCATCCTAAGGTAAACACCCATTTCAACTTGTTTTAAAATAAGTGATTTCGGATAATTATCTAAAACTTCATCACTAATCTCAATGTTTCTATTAACAGGGCCAGGGTGCATCAAATAGGGCTTATTTAATAGATGGTTATTTTGTAAACAAAATTCTTTTTTAAAAGATTTCATCATATTCTTTGCTCCTTTTGGGATTCTCTCTTTTTGAACTCTCAACATCATTAAGACGTCTAGTTTTTCAAGATAATTTAGATTTTTATGAAATTTAATTTTATCATTTATTTTAATCAATTCATTTCTGTTTAAAAAATATGTAGGTGCAATTATGTGAATTTGATAGCCCATTTTTGAAAGAAGTTTGATATTTGAGTGAGCTACTCTGCTATGTTTAATATCTCCACAAATACCAATTTTTATTTTTTTCTTTTTAAAAATTTCTTTTATTACACAATAATCAAGTAGCGCCTGTGTGGGATGTTCGTTAGTTCCATCTCCTGCATTTATTACAGGAACATCACTTTTCTTTGCTATGTTTATTGGTGAAAAATTATTTTTATCTCTGATGACTAAAGCATCCGGTTTCATACTCATCAAAGTATCCATTGTGTCATTAAACGTTTCACCTTTAGACAAAGAACTTTTTTCAAAGTTTATATTAATTGAATTGTATCCTAAATTTTTTGCCGCAAGCTCAAAACTTATTGTGGTTCTTGTAGAGGGCTCTAAAAATAAGTTAAAAATATTTTTTGTTTTTTTTCCTTTAATTCTTTTTTTTGATTTAAATTTTATAGCTAACTCAGCAATAGAGTGAATATCCTTAGCTGATAGATCGTCTATAGAAGTGATCTTTCTATTTTTCACTAGTGGAGTTTCTATACAAACTTAGAAAATCATCAAGTATTAAACATGCGCTCTTTTCATGAATATTAGTGTTTTCTGAATTTTTCCTTGATTTATAGGGCTTACTAGACAATCTCTCATCGATAAACAAAATTGGACAAGAGATAATTTTCTCTAATTTTACGGCAAATATTTCAACTTTATTTACCATTTCAGATACAGAACCATCAAGATGGTAAGGTTTACCAATCACGACTCCATGAACATTTTCAGTTGTTATTATTTCTATAATTTTTTCGAATAATAGTGTTTCTGTAAAAGTTCCATAAGGAACAGAAATGATATTTGATGTATCGCTGATAGCCATTCCAATGTGTTTTAGACCATAATCTATAGCAATAAATTTCTTGGTATAATTATTGCTTACAAGAAAATCTGATATAGTATCGACGACCATTATGAGTGACATTGATATTAAAAGAATTTCTTATTTAGCAAAGCTAAAATTACCCTCAGAAAAAGAGGAATTTTACTCTAATTCCTTAAAAGATATAATTAAATGGGTAGATAATCTTAAAAAGGTTGACACAAGTAAAACAGAACCTTTGCATAATGTAACTGAAAAAACCGTATCAATTAGAAATGATGAGATAAGTAAAAGTAATTCTGTTGATGACGTATTAAGTAATGCTCCAGAGAGAGCACAAAATTTTTTCAAAGTGCCTAAAGTGGTTGAGTAAGTGAAGAGTTCAATTAGCCAAATTAAAAAAGCTCTTATTGAAAAAAAAATAAGTGTAAGTGAACTTTATGACGAATATTTAGCAAAAGCTAAATCTTGTAATAACAACAGCTTTAACTTAGTGATTGATAGGGAAAACAATATTTCATCAATTAACGACTCTCAAAACAGATATGACAATGGCAATCATTTACCTTTAGATGGTATTCCTTTAGGTATTAAAGATTTATTCTGTACTAAAGGAATAAGAACAACAGCATCATCTAAAATTCTGAGTAATTTTATTCCTAACTATGAGTCTTTTGTGACTCAGCAACTTTTAAATGATGGTTCAATTTTTATTGGCAAAAATAATTGTGATGAATTTGCGATGGGCTCATCAAATGAAACTAGTCATTTTGGTCCTGTAATTAATCCTTGGAAGAATAAAAATTCTCAAAAAGATAATCTTGTTCCAGGCGGCTCCTCAGGGGGATCAGCAGCAGCTGTGGCAGAGGGCTCATGTGTAGCGTCAATGGGTACAGATACTGGTGGCTCAATTAGACAGCCAGCTAGCTTATGTGGAATAGTTGGTTTAAAACCTACATTTGGCTCATGTTCAAGATGGGGAATTGTAGCTTTTGCCTCTAGTTTAGATCAAGCTGGACCTTTAACAAACTGTGTAGAGGATGCGGCTTGTATTTTAAATTCAATAAACAAACATGATTTTAATGACTCTACCAGCTCAAATCATCAAAGAGAAGACTATTTAATTGATATCAACAACAGCTTTGAAAAAAAAATTAAAATTGGAATTCCCTCTGATTATCTTGAAGATGTCAGTTACGACATTTTAAACCAAATAGATAATACAAAAAAAGCACTCTCCAAACATGGCATAGAATTTGTTGACGTAAAATTTAAGACTACTGAATACGCACTTTCAACTTATTATATTTTAGCACCAGCTGAAGCTTCGTCAAATTTAGCAAGATATGATGGAATACGCTACGGAGTTAGAGAAGACGGCGAAAGTCTTGATGATATTTATCTAAATTCCAGAACAAAGGGATTTGGTGATGAAGTGACCAGAAGAATACTTATAGGAGCTTATGTATTGTCAGCTGGTTATTACGATGCTTACTACAGACAAGCTCAAAAAGTTAGAAGATTGATTAAAAATGATTTTCAAAGAATTTTAAACGAAGTTGACTTTATACTAACACCCACAACACCAAATGAGGCTTTTAAAATTGGTGATAAACTTGATCCTATATCTATGTATAAAAATGATATTTATACTGTTCCCACAAGTCTTGCTGGCCTTCCTGGCATATCTATTCCATCTGGTTTAAGTAAAAATGGTCTTCCTTTGGGAGTTCAATTTATTGGAAATTATTTTGAAGAAAAAAAACTTTTACAGTTAGCAGCGCTTGCAGAAAAGGAGTTAAGTTTCAATGAGTAATAATTGGGAAATGGTCATAGGTCTTGAAGTACACGCCCAACTTAAAACTTCATCTAAATTATTTTCCTCCTCACCAAATCAATTTGGATCTGAGCCAAATGAGAATGTAAATTTTATTGACTCAGGAATGCCTGGAATGCTTCCAGTTATGAACTTTGGTTGTATTGAAATGGCAATAAAAACAGGATACGCATTAAATTTTAAGATTAATAAGCATTCTGTTTTCGAAAGAAAAAATTACTTTTATCCTGATTTACCTCAAGGTTACCAAATAAGTCAATTTGAATTCCCTATTCTTAGCGAGGGTTATATAAATATTGAAAGTGGTGATAATCAAAAAAAAATTAGAATTGAGAGAGCCCATTTAGAACAAGATGCTGGCAAGAGTATTCATGATATTGATCCGAATTATAGCTTTATTGATCTCAATAGAGTAGGCACACCGTTATTAGAAATAGTTTCGTATCCTGATTTATCATCTGCAGATGAAGTAATAAACTACATGTCTTCTTTAAGACAATTACTTATGTATATAGATGTGTGTGATGGAAATATGCAAGAAGGTTCTTTAAGAGCTGATGTAAATTTATCTGTTCGCAAAAAAGGCCAAGAACTTGGCACTAGATGTGAAATTAAAAATTTAAATTCATTTAAATTCATAAAACAAGCTATTGAATATGAATTTCAAAGACAAATTAATATAATTGATGGTGGTGGAAAAATTGAACAAAATACCATGCTGTTTGATACAAGCACCGGGGAAACAAGAGCAATGAGAAGTAAGGAATTCTCACATGATTATCGTTATTTTCCTGATCCCGATTTATTACCTGTAAATTTGAGCCAAGAGCAAATTGATAAAATAAAACCCTTAGTAGGAGAGCTTCCCCAAGATAAGTTAAATAAATATTTAGATAATTATAGTTTAGATAAAGACATTGGTAAAATTATAATTGCTGAAAAACAAAAAGCAAATTTATTTGAAAAAATGATTTATGAGTCAACTGTAAAACCAAAATTTATTGCTGCTTGGCTAGTTGGAGATATATTCGCATTTATCAAAGAAAATAATTTAGAAGTAAATAGTCTAAATAATAAAACAAAAGATATTACTGATCTTTTGAGATTAATTTATGATGATGTAATTTCAAATAAAGCTGGTAAAGAAATTTTACCAAAAGTTTTAAATGGTGAAGGTAAGCCATCTGATCTTGTTAAGGAATTAGGACTTGAACAAGTGTCTGACTCTGGAGAATTGGAAAAAATAATTGATGAAGCTTTAGTTGGAGAAGAGGAGAACATTTTAAAATTTCAAGGTGGTTCTGATAGAGTTTTAGGATATTTTGTCGGTAAATGTCTAAAAGCTACAAAAGGTAAAGGTAATCCTAAATTAATAAATAAAATCCTTCTCGAAAGACTTAAAAAGTAATTGCATAGACGTTTTATGAATAATAAGAATGACAATTCTTTTTATTCGACTATATTTCGGCTATAAATAAGCCTATGGAGAGGTGGGTGAGTGGCTGAAACCAGCGGTTTGCTAAACCGCCGTACGACGCAAGTTGTACCGAGGGTTCGAATCCCTCTCTCTCCGCCATAAAAAAAAACATATATATTTGATATAAAAATAGTAAAAAATAATAATGCTCACAGGATCTATACCAGCAATAATAACTCCCTTTTCAAACGGTGATGTTGACTATGATAGTTTTGAAAAACTATTAAATTGGCAAATCAAAAGTGGAATATCTGGGGTAACAGTTTGCGGTACCACAGGGGAGTCCCCAACTTTATCACATGATGAGCATATGAAATTAGTTGAATTCGCAATAAAAGTCGCTTCAAAAAAAATACCTGTAATTGCCGGTACCGGATCTAATTCCACTAAAGAGGCAATTGAATTTACCAAACACGCCTATAAAGCAGGAGCAAACTACGGATTAGTCGTTACACCATATTATAATAAACCTAATCAATTAGGTTTGATTAACCATTTCAAAAAAATTGCAAAAGTTTCGCCTTTAAAACAACTTATTTACAATATACCAGGAAGATCAATTGTAGACTTGTCTTTTGATAGCTTTAAAGAACTAAATAAAGTATCAAACATTGTCGGTATAAAAGACGCCTCCAATGATATGTCAAGACCTTTAATTATGAGAACTTTTATGAAAAAAGATTTTAATTATTTGTCAGGTGAAGATGGAACTATTGCTGGTTTTTTAGCTCAAGGCGGGCATGGCTGTATATCAGTTACAGCTAATGTTGCTCCTAAACTTACATCAATGCTCCACTATTATTGGAAAAAAAAGAATTATAAGGAATTTGATAAAGTAAATTTAAAATTAGCTCCATTATCAAAAATATTGTTTGCTGAACCTAACCCTACACCAGCTAAGTATGCCCTCTCTTTAATGGGCAAATGTAAAGCTAATATAAGAGAACCTTTGTATGAATTAAGCTCTGATACAAAAAAACAAGTAAGAAAAATAATAAAAGATTTAAATTTTATTTAATTGTCTATTCAAAATCGTAGAGCAAAATTTGATTATGAAATCAAAGAAACTTATGTTGCTGGAATAGTGCTTGAAAGTAATGAAGTTAAACCACTTCGAAGTGGGAAGGCCTCTATTCAGTCAAGTTTTATTAATGAACAAAAAGGTGAAATTTTCATCAATAATTTTGAAATTATTTCAAGAGGTAAGAATTTTGACCTCAAAAAGAAGACGAGATCTGTTAAAAAACTTTTACTTAATAAAAGAGAGATAAAAAAGATATTAGGAATGTTGACCACAAAAGGTTTTACAGCAGTTCCTATGGAGATTTTCTTTAATGAAAAAGGTTTAGCAAAAGTAAAATTTGGAGTTGGCGTCGGTAAGAAGAAATTTGATAAAAGGGAGACAATTAAGCAAAGAGAGTGGGATCGTAAAAGACAAAGAATTTTAAAAAAATAATAATTTTCTTGTATTTTCACTTACTTTTTCATATAAACCTTTCATGGCAAGAGTTACAGTAGAAGATTGTACTAAAAATGTTGATAGTCTCTTTGATTTAGTCTTATTGGCATCTCATAGAGCAAAGGTTCTAAATGCAGGTAACGAAGCCCAAGTTCCACTAGATAATGATAAAAGCACGGTCATAGCTCTTAGAGAAATTGCTGATGAAAAAATCAGTGTCGGAGATGTCAAAGAAGACATTATTAAGAGTTATCAATTAGTTCAAGAGAAAGAAGAAGAAAACGAAGATCATCTTCTTGAAGATTAAAAGTTATATTTAGTTTATTATTTTAGCTGATGTTTCAAACCAGCTACTTCAACAGGAGTTACAGCGAGTTTAAATCCGCATTAGAATCATATGACAAAAATTTTAGAGAGGATCTATTTGTAAAAGCTATTGAGGTTGCTGAAAACTCTCATAAGGATCAATTTCGTGCCTCTGGTGATCCATACATAATTCATCCATATGAAGTATGTAAATCACTAATTGAATTAAAATTAGACACTGAAACTGTAATTACTGGTTTACTACACGATGTCATTGAAGATACAGAATTTTCAAAAGATGAATTAAAAAAAAATTTTGGTGATGCAATATCTGGCCTCGTTGATGGTTTGACCAAAATAGATTTTTTGGAAGAAAAAAAAACAACAAGATCAGAAAAAGAGGCCGAAAATTTCAGAAAATTATTAATTTCTACTGCTAAAGATATAAGAGTTTTAATAATAAAATTAGCTGACAGGCTTCATAATATTAAAACTATTCATTATTTTAAAGATGTTGAAAAAAGAAAAAGAGTTAGCAATGAAACTTTATTAATTTATGCCCCGCTTGCTCAAAGATTAGGATTTGAGAATTGGAAATCAATTTTAGAAAATATATCTTTTAAAAATTTACATCCAGATATTTTTAACAGAATAAATGACAAAATAGATAATACCTTCAAAAACTTAGAAGGTTCATTTATTGATCTTGAAAATTTAATGAGAGAGCAACTTTCCAAGTCTGATATTGATGCTGAGATTCACTACCGAAAAAAAAATCCTTACTCTATTTGGAAAAAAATAAATAAGAAAAATACAGATTTAAATTCTATATCTGATATAGCTGCTGTCAGGATCATTACTAAATCAACAAGAGATTGTTACAGGGTTCTGGGTATTATTCACCGAAATTTTTCTGCTAAAGTTGGAAGAACAAAAGATTATATATCAAGCCCAAAACCTAATGGGTATAGATCAATACATTCTGATCTTATTTTTCAAAAAAAAATATTTGAAGTACAAATAAGATCAAGAGCTATGCACATGATAGCTGAAAATGGTATTGCTGCTCATTGGAGATATAAATATTTAAATAAAGATAGTCAAAGCGAGGGTGTTTATGCTTGGTTAAGAGATGCTGTAAATTATGTTGAGGAAAAAAATGAACAACATCTCATCCTAAATAAAACTTCTCAGCAATTTTTTGATGAACAAATCTATGTTTTCTCACCTAAAGGAGAATTATTTACACTTCCACTTGACTCCACCCCAGTAGATTATGCATATACCATTCATACAGATATTGGTGATAGATGCTCTGGAGCAATAGTTAATGGACAAGAGTCACCATTAAGTACAAAACTCAATAATGGAGATCAAGTCGAGATTATTCTTGATGAAAACACCACAATTTCACCCTTATGGATTAGATTTGTAAAGAAAGAAAAAGTAAAAGAAAAAATAAGGTATTTTTTTAGATCAAAAAGAAGAAGAGAGTTTGAAATACTTGGCAAAGATATTCTAAATTACATTGCAAAGTCTAAAAAAATCGCTGCTGATGAAAGCACTTTCAACAAAATTTTAACTAAAACTGATTTTAAATTTAAAAATAAACTTTTTGAAAATGTTGGAAGAGGTTTTTTATCTAGAGCTGAACTAGATAAATTGTTTAAAGAAATGGAAAATAATATTGTAAAAAAAATTTTTCAATCTAATGATGACGAAGAAAGAGTAGATGTATTGAAATATGAAAATGGTATTGCTGTTAATTATGCAACTTGTTGCTCTCCTATTAAGGGTGATAGCATTATCTCAATAATGTCATATGGGCGAGGTTTAGTAGTACACAATACAATTTGTGAAAGCTTAGGTTATTATCATAAAGATAATTTTTATAAATCTGAATGGGGAGAAGGAGAGAGTCAATCTGAATTTAACTCAAGAATAGAGATAGTTATCAAAAACCAACCAGGAGCATTATTTAGTATTACATCAATCTTTGACAAGCATGAAATTAATATCGAAAATATTCGTATCGCTAATAGAACTAAAAAAGTTTATACATTTATTATTGATATAAGCATTGAAAGTTCAGATAAACTAAAATTTGTTCTTGCCGAAATGAAAACTTTAAGCCAAGTTGATAAAGTTAAAAGACAGTCAATAAATTATAAATGAAACTAGGCGTTAATATAGATCATATAGCGACTCTTCGTAATGCCAGGGGTCAGGATAATCCTAATTTAATTAGAGCATTGAAAGTTTGTCAAAAAGCAAAAATTGATACATTAACTGTTCATTTAAGGGAAGATAGGAGACACATAAAAGATAAAGATCTCTTTGAATTAAAAAAATATTCTAAAATACCTATCAATCTTGAAATGGCACTCACAGAAGAGATGATAAAAATAGCTAGTAAGATTAATCCAAAATTTATTTGTATTGTTCCTGAAAAAAGAAATGAAATTACAACAGAAGGCGGCCTTAATCTAAACAAAATATCAAAGGCAAAATTAAAAAAATTATTAAAAATTTCAAAAAAAAAAAATATACAGTTAAGTGCCTTTATAAACCCAACAAAAAAAATGATTAACTTAGCTAAAAATTTAGGTTTTGACACAGTAGAACTACACACAGGTAATTTAGATAAAAAAATTATAAGAAAAACCACAATCAATCAAATTAATGAAATGATTGAGTACTCACATTCTAAGAAATTAATTGTAAATGTAGGGCATGGTTTAAACTTTAAAAATATAAATTTTATAAAAAAAAGAAAATATGTTGATACAGTACACGTTGGGCACTTTATAATATCTGAAGCTATATTTATTTCATTAATCAAGACTATAAATGCTTTTAGAAATTTAATAAAAAAATGATAATTGGCCATGGAATAGATTTAGTTGAGATAGATAGAGTAAATAATATCTATGCCAAATATAAAAAAAGTTTTATATCCAAATATTTTTTAAATGATCAATTCAATACAGTTAATACAAACTTATTAGCAAATAATTTTGCAATAAAAGAGGCTTTTTCTAAAAGTATAGGTATGGGTTTTAGATTTCCTTGTTATCCAAATAATATTGTGGTTAGTCGAAATAAATTAGGAAAACCGGAGATTTCTCTTAAGAACAAACTCGAAAGCTATTTGAGTGATACTTTTGGCAAATATGTTATTCATGTTAGCCTAACAGATACAAAATTATATTCGATTGCGTCGGTAATTATTGAGCAAAATTAAATCATCTTTAATTAATAATTTTAAGGCACTTTTTTGGGCTTTAATAATTGCAGGGGTAATTAGAACTTTTGCAATTGAGCCTTTTAAAATTCCTTCTGGATCAATGAAGCCAAATTTATTGGTTGGGGACTTTCTATTTGTTTCTAAGTGGGATTATGGATACTCAAGATACTCATTTCCTTTTGGTCTTCCTCCGTTCAAAGGAAAAATCTTTGAAAATAAACCTGAAAGAGGCGATATAATTGTTTTTAAACTCCCAGGACAGGAAAATATCAATTATGTGAAAAGATTGGTTGGGCTACCAGGAGAAACAATTAAAGTTGTAAATGGCAAAATCTATTTAAAGACTCTAAATTCTACTGATTTTGAGGTGCTAGATCAGGTTAAGGACGGATTTTTTTATGATGATCAATACGGTAAGGAAATTCAGCAGTTAATTGAAAATGAATATAGGATATTAAATATCACGAATGATGGACCACTTGATTATACTCCTGAGTACGAAATACCAAAAGATAAATTCTTTTTTATGGGAGATAACAGAGATAACTCATCAGATAGTAGAATTTTAAGTGGAGTTGGATTTGTGCCAAAAGTTAATATAGTTGGCAAAGTTTGGTTTATTTGGTTCTCAGTTGATACAGATTTTTCTCTATCAAAATTTTGGAATTTACCCTTTCATATTAGATATGATAGGCTCTTTAATGTTATCAAATAAATATTTTGAATAAGACACAAATTTTCAAAACAATTAAAAAGCTTGAAGGCTTTAATAAAAGCATAGAACACGATAGTTTTGAAAAATCCAAAAAAAATTCTGATAAACCTTTTCAAAAATATGAGTTTCTGGGAGATAGAGTTTTAGGCTTAGTAATTTCAGAATATTTAATAACTACTTTCTCACACAATACTTTAGATGAGATTTCAAGAAGATTTATTCATCTTGTTAATACAAACACCTTAGCCAAAATATTCAGAAAAAATAGTTTAGGTGAAATTTTTAAACATCAACTTGATCCCAACTCAAGTAAAAATTCTATATACGCTGATGCATTAGAGTCTCTAATCGGATTTGTTTACACAAGAAAAGGTTTAGTATTTTCAAAAAAATTAATTATGGAATTATGGCAAAATGAATTAGACATACTTCCACAAAAAGATCCTAAAACATTTATACAAGAATTTTGTCAAAAGAAATATAAGACAATTCCTCTTTACAAATTAATTGAGGAAGCTGGTACAAAACATAAACCTAAATTTTTAGTATCATTGAAAATTAAGGATAATGAAGTAGAAGCAGAGGGAGTTTCAAAACAAAAAGCCGAAATTTTAGCAGCAAAAAAAATGATTAAGATCATCAATAAATTTAGTAAATAATCTATTGTACAAAACTGAGGCCATAATAACGAAAGTAGAAAATTTTAAAGAAAATCATTTAAGTATTTCAGTTTACTCTTCTGAGTATGGACAAAAATCTCTTGTAGTTTTTGGAGGAAAATCAAAAAAAAAAAATTCTACGTATGTTAAGGGGACACTTAATTTTATTGAATTTGACAATAATAATGTTTGCCTTTCCTCAACATCTATAAATAAATTTAAATGGTTTTTGTTTTCAAAATATGAGTTGAAGACAATTGATTATTTTTGTTTTTTAATAAATAAATTATTACTTTTAGCTGACAAAAATTCTTATGTTGTGAGTTATTATTTGCTATTGATTTCTAAAATGAATGAAAGATCTAATTACATACCAGAGCTACTATTGCTAGAGCTTGAAATTTTAAAAGCCTCAGGTTATCAACCTGATTTAAATGAGAGTGTTTTAAAAAAGATTTTCAATTTCCATGAAAAATGTAATTTGAAAACTTATGAGCTTATTTATGAACATTTGAAAGATAATAAAGATCATCAGTTGGTTTTTTTTGATTTTATGAGCAGAATAGTTAACAGAGTATTGATTAATTTGAATATTAATTTACCTTTTTCTAGAGATGAAATTACCAGGAAAATATAAAACTATTTATATAGCCTCTGATCATGCAGGTTTTAGATTAAAATCCTTTATTATTGAGGAATATTTGGCCAAAAAAAAATTTAATTTCTTCGATTTAGGCACTAATTCAGATAAATCTGTAGATTATCCAAAATTTGCAAAAAAATTATGTAAAAATATCAATAAATACAGCATGGGTATCTTGATCTGTGGATCGGGAATAGGAGTAAGTATTAGTGCTAATAGACATAAGCACATAAGGGCATCGCTTTGTCATAACGCACAAACAGCAAAAATGACCAGAAAACACAACAATAGCAATGTTATATGTTTAAAAGGAAGACCTTTTGTAAAAAAAAATATTTTTGCTATGCTCAACGCCTATTTTAAAACAGAATTTGACAAAGGGAGACATTTAAGGAGAATATCGCAACTATGACACTTAGTGAGAATTTTTTTTCTAGTAATCTAGAACATGCAGATAAAGATTTATACCAAAGTATTTCACAAGAACTTTCAAGGCAACAGAACCAAATCGAATTAATTGCTTCTGAAAATATCGTCTCTAAAGCTGTGCTTGAAGCACAAGGCTCCATTATGACTAATAAATATGCTGAGGGTTATAGTGCTAAAAGATACTATGGTGGTTGTGAATTCGTAGATATAGCGGAAAATTTAGCAATTGACCGTTTGAAACAATTGTATGGATGCAGTTATGCTAATGTTCAACCTCACTCAGGCGCACAAGCTAATCAAGCTGTATTCTTAGCACTGATTAAACCAGGTGACACTATTTTAGGAATGTCTTTAGATGCTGGTGGTCACTTAACACATGGTTCGAGACCAAATCAATCTGGAAAATATTTTAACGCTGTTCAGTATGGGATAAATCCAGAAACTTCTTTAATAGATTATGACGAAGTTGAAAGATTAGCTATTGATCATAAACCGACCTTGATTATTGCTGGTGGTTCAGCTTATCCAAGAAATATTGATTTTAAAAAATTTAGAGAGATAGCAGATAAGATCGAGGCTTATTTACTAGTCGATATGGCACACTATTCAGGTTTAGTTGCTGCCAAAGAATACCCGGATCCGTTACCACACGCACATGTGGTTACATCTACAACTCACAAGACTATTAGAGGTCCAAGAGGGGGTATGATACTTTCAAATGATTTAGACCTTGGAAAGAAATTCAATAGTTCTGTTTTTCCTGGTTTGCAAGGTGGACCACTTATGCATGTGATTGCTGCTAAAGCTGTTGCTTTTGGTGAAGCCCTTCAACCAGAGTTTAAAACATACATTCAACAAGTAAAAAAGAATGCATCAATTCTTGGAGAAGTTCTCATGTCAAACGGAATAGATATTGTCACCGGTGGAACAGACTCTCATATGGTTCTAGTAGATTTAAGATCAAAAAATGTAACGGGTAAAGATGCAGAAGAGAGTTTAGAGAGAGCTGGAATGACTTGTAATAAAAATGGTGTAGCAAATGATCCAAACCCTCCAACAATTACTTCAGGTATAAGATTAGGATCACCAGCTGCTACTACAAGGGGCTTCAAAGAGGAAGAGTTTAAATTTATTGGTGAAAAAATCTCAACAATTATAAATGCACTATCTTCATCTAATGCAGATATCTCGATGACCGAAAGCTCTATTCTCAAAGATGTTACCGAGCTCTGCTCTAATTTTCCAATCTATAAATAAATATGAAGTGTCCCTTTTGTAAGGAGAAGGAAACATCTGTCTTAGACTCTAGACCTACAGAAGACGGTGGTGTTATTAGAAGAAGACGTCTTTGTGGATGTGATAGAAAAGAGAGGTTCACTACATTTGAAAGAGTACAATTTAGAGAATTCTTAGTAGTCAAAAAAAATGGTGAAAAATCCATGTTTGATAGAGATAAAATTGCCAAATCTGTTGAATTGGCATTAAGAAAAAGACCTGTAGATATCGATACAAAAGAAAAATTAATTTCAAAGATAGTCAGAGACCTTGAAGGTATGGGTGAAAATGAAGTCAGCACTAACACAATTGGCGAAATGGTTATGCAAGGTTTATATTCATTAGATAAAGTTGGTTATGTGAGATTTGCTTCTGTTTATAGAGATTTTAGAGAAACTAAAGATTTTGAGCAATTCTTAGAAAAAATAGATAAAAAATAAGATTTGTTAAGTGCAATTCATCAAAATTATTTACAAAGTGTAAATAATTTATCAATAAAAAATATTGGATTAACTGGGAAAAACCCTTCAGTAGCATGTCTGATTGTTGACTACTCTAAATCTCCAAAAGGAATTGTCCTAAGTTATGGTTTAACATCAAAAAATGGCAGACCTCATGCAGAAATTAACGCCTTAAATAAATTATCTCAAAATAAAATAAATAATAAAACCGTTATGTATATTAGTTTAGAACCTTGTTTTAAAAATAATAACTGTTGCGCAAAAGCAATTGCCAATGCTGGAATAAAAAAAGTTTTTATAAGTTCATTAGATCCAAACCCAAATATAAAAGGAAAGGGGATCAAATTTTTAAAGCAGCAAAATATCAAAGTAATTCATTCATCAAAATCTTTAGATAAATTTCAAAAAATTAATAAATATTTTTATACTCACCAAACATTAAGTAGGCCTTTTATTACTCTCAAAATTGCTATCTCCAAAAACGGTTTAAGTAAAAGCCCAACAATTAATAATATTACCTCTGAACAAACTCAATATTTTATGCA
The DNA here is from genome assembly GCA_902617355.1 of uncultured Alphaproteobacteria bacterium. Lineage (GTDB taxonomy): Bacteria > Pseudomonadota > Alphaproteobacteria > HIMB59 > HIMB59 > HIMB59. The sequence goes on from CACMWK010000002.1 coordinate 174,896, forward strand.
TCGGATGAGACTATCACACGATGCTATAGCTGTTGGTATGAACACATTATTGGATGATAAACCAAAATTAACTTGTAGATTACAGGGTGTTAAAAAAAATTTAAAAAAAATCATTATCTCAAATAAAAAAAATAAAATTAAAAATTACTTGTCACTTAATGTTGATTACAAAAAATTATTAAATGAGGATTTTTCTTTATTTAATAATTTACAAGTTCAATCTATTCTAATAGAAGGCGGAATTAGCACTTTTAAATATTTTCTTAATTGTAATTTGTTTGATGAGATTATAGTCTGCCAATCAAATATGATTATAAAAAATTCCACTAAAAAATACTTTTTATCAATGAAATCATTAAAAAATAATCTTAAATTAAAATCCTCTTATCAATATGGACTGGATACAATTTATAAATTTGTAAATTAATGTTTAGTGGAATAATTCAATCTCAAGGTAAAATTAAAAAACTATCTAGAGAAGAAAAATCTTTGGTAGTTGAAATTCAAACTTCTCTAAAAGGATATCAGTTAGGTTCTTCAATATGCTGTTCAGGTATTTGTTTAACAGTTACATCAAAAAATAAAAATACCTTTAAAGCTGATATTTCATATGAAACTATGAATAAAACTAATGCTAAATATTGGAAAATTGGAAAAAAAATAAACTTAGAAAAATCTTTAAAAGTCGGTAATGAAATTTCTGGTCATTTTGTTTTTGGTCATATTGATACTACTTGTTCTGTTGAAGATTTATATAAAGTTGGAAGTAGTTGGTTTTTATCCTTTAAATTTCCAAAAAATCTTAAAAAATTTATTGTCCAAAAAGGTTCTATTTCTTTAAATGGTATTTCACTTACAATAAATGAAGTTAAGTCAAATAAATGTCATTGTATGATCATACCCCATACCTACAAATATACTGATATTCATACATATAAAAAAAATGAAATTTTAAATCTTGAAGTAGATATGCTAGCAAGATACGCTCACTCCTCGAAATCATAGGTTATTAAATTAATGTCAGATTTTACAAATATTGAAAATATAATTAGTGATGCTCGTAGTGGTAAAATGTATATTTTGGTTGATAGCGAGGATAGAGAGAATGAGGGAGATTTAATTATACCTGCATCTCTTTGTAAGCCAGAACATATCAATTTTATGGCGACTTATGGAAGAGGTTTAATTTGTTTATCTATATCTGAGACGAGAGCAGAGGAATTAGAGCTCCCATTGATGAATCCTGATAATTGGAAAAAAAAGACCACAGCTTTTACTGTCTCAATAGAGTCTAGCACTAACATATCTACTGGTATTTCTGCATTTGATAGAGCAGAAACAGTAAAAGCAGCTATAAATCCAAATTTCAAATCAGGTGATATAGTCAGCCCTGGTCACGTATTTCCATTAATTGCCTGGGATGGTGGAGTTTTAACCAGAGCAGGGCATACAGAGGCTGCTGTCGATATATCTAGATTAGCTGGATTAAATGACTCTGCAGTAATTTGCGAAATTATGAATGATGACGGTACTATGGCTAGGGTTCCAGATCTGATACCCTTTGCAAAAAAACATTCTTTAAATATAGGTACAATTCAAGACCTTATCGCATATAGAATTAAAAATGATTTACTCATAAAAAAAATTCCTGAAAAGCAGCACCAGATTAAAAATATTTATTCTGATATCTTTGAATTTAATGTTTTTGAAAACACTATTGATGGATTACATCATGCAACATTACACTTAGGAGATTTATCCAAACAAGAAAGCGTAATGACAAGAGTTCATCCTGTTCAGGGTTTTGATGACATAATTATGAATTTTAATAATCCCAAAACAAAAGACTTACATGCTTCAATCGAAAAAATAAAATCTCATGGATCTGGAATTATAGTACTAATTAACAATCCTATATTGGGCGATCTGGGAAAGTTATCAAATGATGAAAAGGTAAAATATTATGGTCTAGGAGCCCAAATTCTTAAAAACTTCTCTATTAATAATATCTCTGTATTATCTAATTCACTTGGTGAGGATTTAGACCTTGGCATTTATGGATTAATCGTAAATAAAATAGAGAGCCTATGAAAAAATTTAAAATAAAAATAGTTGTTGCTAATTATTACCAAGAAATAACTGATTCATTAACACAATCCTGTATTGAGATTTTAGATCATAATAAACTTAAATATGAAATTTTAACTGTTCCTGGTGTTTATGAGATTCCCCAAATGATAAAATGGAAAATTAAAACAAATAATTACAATTTATTTATTGCCCTAGGTTGTGTTATTAAGGGTGAAACATATCATTTTGAAGTTATATCTGACTCTGTTGGAAAAGCACTTTTAGATATCGTAAATCAAAATAAAAATACCCTAATATCAAATGGTATAATAAATGCCTATAGCAAGTCTCAAGCAACAAAAAGATCTAAATCAAAAAATAAAGGAGTTGAAGCTGCTAATGCTATGGTCAAAATGATTGAATGCTTAATTTAAATAAAAACACTAGATTATTTTTCTTTCAATTTATATTTCAAAGAAATTATTCAACTGACTTTGAGTTAGATGAATTCATAAAACAAAACATAAAAAAAAGGCCTTACAATAAAAAAAAATTAATCTCTTTAAATGATAGCTTTAATTCTAATTTAGAAAAAATCAAAGGATTAATAGATTCTAAAATTATTGAAAAAACTAACAAAATTACTGTTTTCCTTCTTTACGCCTTTTGCTCTGAGTATCTTTTAAATAAAAATAAAAAAAAGATATTAATGAGCGAATATATCAAGCTTTCCAAGGATTTTCTTACCCAAGAAGAGGTAAAATACTTCAATTATTTATTAGATGATGCCTCTAAAAAAGCACCTTGAAAATAAAATTAAAATAGATTAACAACTTACCATGTCTCAAATACAGTTCTTGCAAATAGTAATATTTGCTGCAATAGCAGCTATTGCTTTCGGAATATTTACAACTAATAAAATTCTAAGTTTACCTAAAGGCACTAAAAGAATGGTAACAATTTCTAGTGCAATTCAAGAAGGAGCTAAAGCTTACCTTAACCGTCAATACACAACCATAGCAATTGTTGGTATTGTAATATTCTTTGCATTTTTTTTAATACCGTTTAAACACATCTATGATGTTCCTGTAGGTTTCCTGATTGGTGCAGTTTTATCAGGCCTTGCTGGTTATATTGGTATGAACGTCTCAGTAAGAGCAAATGTTATAACAGCTCAAGCTGCTAGTTCCTCTTTAAAAAAAGGTCTTTATGTTGCTTTCAACGCCGGAGCAGTAACAGGATTGTTGGTTGTTGGTCTGGCTTTAGCAGGTATAGCTGGGTATTTTATGATACTATATTTTGGATTTGAAAGAACAGGAAGAGAGCTTATAGAACCGTTAGTCGCTCTTGGTTTTGGATCTTCATTAATTTCTATATTTGCAAGACTTGGTGGGGGAATTTTTACAAAAGGTGCAGACGTTGGAGCTGATCTGGTTGGAAAAGTAGAAAAAAATATTCCTGAAGATGATCCAAGAAATCCAGCTGTGATAGCAGATAATGTTGGAGATAATGTTGGAGACTGTGCAGGTATGGCAGCAGACTTATTCGAAACTTATGTTGTTTCAATTGTAGCAACAATGGTTCTAGCTATTATCTTTCAAGGAGCTGTTACCGAACTAACCATTTATCCGTTATTAATCGCGGGCTCTAGTATATTAGCATCAATTATTGGTTCAAAGTTTGTATCAATTTCCACTCCTAAATCTTCAATTATGGGAGCATTGTATAAAGGCTTTTTCATGACATTATTTATTTCTGTAATTTTATTTGCACTTATAACTCAGTATTCAATTGGCTTTGATCAATTTTTCCAATTAGGAGATAAATGGTACAACGGAATGGATTTATTTCTTTGTGCGGTTTACGGACTAGTAATTACTTTGGCACTTGTTTTTATTACAGAATATTACACTAGTACTGAGTATAGACCTGTTAAAAGTGTTGCTGAGGCCTCTCAAACTGGTCATGCAACAAATATTATTCAAGGTCTTGCTATGGGTATGGAGTCTACAGCAATACCTGTTCTAATCATTTGTGCTGGGATAGGCCTAACTTTTTCAACTGCTGGACTCTTTGGTATCGCAATCGCAGTGACATCAATGTTGGCTCTTGCCGGAATGGTAGTTGCTTTAGACGCATACGGACCCGTTACAGATAATGCAGGAGGTATTGCCGAAATGTCAGGTCTGAATAAGAGAGTTAGAGAAAGAACAGATGCTTTAGATGCAGTAGGAAATACTACAAAAGCTGTTACTAAAGGCTACGCTATTGGATCGGCTGGATTGGGTGCATTAGTTTTATTTGCTGCTTACACTGAAGACCTAAAATTCTTTAATCAAGAAACAGGTAACAATGCTTTCAATGTATCTTTTGATTTATCAGAACCTTATGTGATAATTGGTCTACTATTAGGTGGACTATTACCTTTTTTATTTAGTGCTTTAAGCATGACTGCAGTAGGAAGAGCAGCCGGTTCAGTTGTTTTAGAGGTTAGACAACAGTTTAAAGAAAAAAAAGGCATAATGTCTGGAAAAGAAAAACCTGACTATGGCAAGTGTGTTGATATACTTACAAAAGCAGCCATTAAAGAGATGATTATTCCATCTTTATTGCCCGTACTTTCACCAGTTATTATTTTCTTTGGCGTTTATTCCCTTACAGGTAGTGTCAATACAGCCTTTCAAGCACTAGGGGCTCTTTTAATAGGAGTTATAATCACTGGTTTCTTTGTAGCTATTTCGATGACTGCAGGTGGTGGTGCATGGGATAATGCAAAAAAATATATTGAAGATGGTAATTTAGGAGGGAAAGGCAGTGAAACTCATAAAGCCTCTGTTACAGGAGATACTGTTGGTGATCCTTATAAAGATACAGCCGGACCAGCTGTTAACCCGATGATTAAAATAACAAATATTGTATCAATTCTACTGCTATCAATAGTTGTTCATTTAAATATTATTTAATTTAATTCAATTTCTTCAACAGACCTTAAAACATTATCTTCAAATTTAAGTTTTAGGGTCTTGTTGTAGGCTGTTTGTTTGAATGCAGCAATTCCTGTTTTTTTATCTGTTCTATAAATCCATAAATTATCTGAGTTTTCCTTTATTAAAGGAGGTCCAATAATTGCTATCACATCTTCTTTTGAGAAATTAATATTTTGATAATTTTCTTCTATTTCATTAAAACTAGTTTCTGAAATACCAGAAAAATATACCTCTTTAGAACAGGAAAATAAAATTATTGAGCTTAATAAGACCATAAAAATAAGAGGTATTTTTAAAATATTCACAATAAAAACAAATAAGGTATAAGTTTCTTTAAAGCAATAATAAACATTAATGAGTAAATATATAATTAATCTTGACCTACACGGAGGAGACTTTGCCCCACAATCAGTTCTAGAAGGGGCATTAATAGCCCAAACCAAAAATTCTTCTATTAAATTCAATTTACATTCCGATAGACATATTTACGAGAAATTTAAATCGCCATTTTCAAAGCTATTTAATAACTCTAAATGGATACAATCTGAAAATTTTATTTCTCCGGATATGAAACCAAGCGACGCTTTAAAAAAGGATAATCGAAATAGTTCTATGTCAAATGCCATTTTAAATTTAAAAGAAAATAAAAATCAAATTACTATTTCTGCAGGAAACACTGGCGCAATGATGGCTTACTCAACTGTATATCTCAGGACCATTGAAAATATCACAAGACCTGCAATTGCCTCATTTTTTCCCTCAGAGAAACATCCGGTATGTTTTTTAGATTTAGGTGCAAATGCTGAGTGTAACTCAGAAAATCTTTTAGATTTTGCTGTTATGGGAAGTACTTATTACAAAGTTCTCTATCCACAAATTGATACCAAAGTGGCACTTTTAAATATTGGATCAGAAGAGCTCAAAGGCAATAATTTGATTCAAGAGACACATGAATTAATGAAGAGTGATAAAAGAATAAATTATCAAGGATTTGTAGAAGCTGATGAGATTACCTCAACAAATAATCATGTCATTGTCACAGATGGATTTTCTGGAAATATTGCGTTGAAAACGGCCGAGGGTGTATCTAAATTCATAACTGACTCTCTAAAAAAAACTCTAAACTCTAACTCTTTCTCAAAAATACTATCTTTACTCTTAAAAAAAAATTTTAAAGACTTTAAAAATTTAATTGATCCTAGAAATTACAACGGTGGTATGTTTATAGGTGTAAATGGCATCGTAATTAAAAGTCATGGGAATGCTGACTCACATGCATTCGCGAATGCTATAGAGTTTGGTATAAAATGTATTGACAATGATTTATTAAATGAGATTAAGAAAAATGTCTCAAAATAAAGCAACCAGAGAGAGTATTGCTAAACAAATATCTATTGAATTTGGTATAGCATACTCCACGATTTACAAAAAAATTGATAAAATTCTTGAAATTTGGAGTAATGAAATGATTATTTCTGATTTATCAATAAGTAATATTGGTTCGTTTAAAATTAAAAAAAAAAACGAGAGAATAGGTAGAAATCCAAAAACTAAAGAGGAGCATTTAATAAAATCTAGAAAAGTTATAAGTTTTAAAAAATCAAATAAATTAGTCTTATGAACAAAAATTTTTACAATATTGATGATGTATCTCATTTAGTGGGAGAGCAGAAACATACAATCAGGTTTTGGGAGAGTAGAATAAAAAAACTTAAAATTATCAGAACTCAATCTGGACATAGATTATATGATTATGAAAATTTACTTCTTCTAAAAAAAATAAAATACTTACTTGATGTTCAAAAATTGACACTTGATGGGGTCAACGATTATTTATCAAAATCAAAGCTTAAAAAGAAATCGCTAGATGATAATATCCTCTCAGAGTTAAAGGATTTATTGGGACTATTAAAAAAGTCAAGATAATCGGGGGTTAGCTCAGCCTGGTAGAGTGCGCGTCTGGGGGGCGTGAGGTCGCTGGTTCAAGTCCAGTACCCCCGACCAAAAAAATGAGAATAATGTTTAAAAATTAAGTTTATTATCAATTAATGAGGAAAATTTTATCTATAATCCTTGCTTTTTTAATGATTTTACTTATATTCCCTCTATCGTGAAAACTACAACTTTAAAAAAATCTCAATTTCAAAAAGAATGGCATTTGCTAGATGCTACCGATATATCTGTAGGAAGGCTTGCTTCAAGGGTAAGTTTAATTCTTAAAGGTAAAAACAAACCACAATATTCACCTAATTTACCAGTCGGAGATGGTGTGATTATTGTTAACACAGATAAAGTAAAGTTTTCAGGCAATAAAAACACTGACAAAAAATATTACAAACACACTGGTCACCCTGGTGGAATTAAAGAAACTACACCTGACAAACTGAGAGAAAATAATAAATCTGACGATATTATTAAAAAAGCAATAAAAGGAATGCTTCCAAACTCCCCTTTATTTAGAGACCTTATGAAAAATAATATAAAACTTTATAGAGATGCTAATCATCCACATGAGTCTCAAAATCCAAAAAACTTAGATTTTAAGTCTATTAATAGGAAGAATAAAGTAAATGTCTGATCAAGTCTATAGTACCGGAAGACGTAAAGAGTCTATTGCAAGAGTTTGGATTTCTAATGGAACAGGAAATATAACAATTAATAAAAAAAATATTGATGATTATTTTCCTGACAAAGCACTAAGAATGATAATTAATCAACCATTAGAGGTTGCAAAAAAATCAGATTCTGTGGATCTTAGAATTACAGTATTAGGTGGAGGTTTATCTGGTCAAGCTGGAGCTATCAAACATGGACTTAGCAGAGCTCTGACAAAAATAGATCCAAACACCAAAGATGTTTTAAAGAAAAATGGGTTTTTAACAAGAGACTCTAGAACAGTAGAACGAAAAAAGTATGGTAGGCAAAAAGCTAGACGAAGTTTTCAGTTCTCTAAAAGATAATTTTTTATTTATTTTTTCTGTCATTTCACTATCAATAATTACTATTTCTTGCGAAAGATCATTCCAAAATTTCGATAAAAATTTGATGGAAAAGAAAAAAGAATTAGAGGAATTCAACGAAAAGAGTAGTATTAGAAAAGAACAAATTTTAAAATCTCAAAATGAAAAAGATTAAAATAGCAGTTTTAGGTTTAGGAGTCGTAGGCTCTCATGTTGTAAAGCTATTAGAAAAAAATTCATACATTTTAGATGATACTAAATGTGAAATAGTTTCTATTGGAGCAAAAAATAAGAAAAAGAAAAGAATAATCAATATTAATAAATACAAATGGGTAGGCGATTATAAGAGCTTAATCCAATTTAAACCTGACTTAATCATTGAAACTATTGGAGGTACAGGGAAGTACATAAATGATCTATATAAATTTTGTTTAAAAAATAAAATATCTCTTATTACTGCTAATAAGGCTCAATTAGCAGAGAAGTCTAATTTGTTTTTTGAGGGCTTTGATAAGTCGAATTTATTTTTAGGTTTTGAGGCTGCTGTATTAGGTGCCGTGCCAGTAATAAGAACGATAGAGAATAGTATTCACCCCTCAAAGGTTAATTCAATTTATGGAATTTTTAATGGCACAACTAACTATATCATTTCAAAAATGTATGAAAATAAGATCAGTTTCAAAGAAACATTAGAACTAGCTATTAAAAATGGATTTGCTGAACAAGACTCTAGTGCTGATTTATCTGGAAAAGATGCTATGCACAAACTTGTTTTACTCTCAAATATATCTTTTGGAAAAAAGTTTAAATTTTCTGATATGCACTACGATGGAATTGAAAATATTAAGCTAATAGATTTAGAACAAGGTCTTAACCTTGGTTATAAATTAAAACTTGTCTCTTTAACAGAGAGATATAAAGATAAGTTTTTTTCATCTGTGGCACCTTGTTTTGTGCCAGAGTCAAGTTTGATTGCAAAAACTAATTTTGAAGAAAACGTTATTACTTTAGAAGGTGAGAATTTTTTAAAAACTAGCTTAGTTGGCAAAGGAGCTGGAGGTTACCCAACAGCTACTTCTATTATCTCAGATTTAAAAAGATTTATTAATTATTCTTCTATTAAAGGTATTTTTATAAAAAAATACTCACATATGTTGAATGCAAAGTTTGTCAATCAATCTCAAAGAATTAGACCATATTACTTAAGAATGTCTGTGTTCAATAAAGTTGGTGTTCTTAAATCGATTGCCCAATTATTTTCTCAAAAATCAATTTCCATAAAATCTATAATTCAATTGAATACTAATAATGAAAAAGTTGTTCCTATAATTATTATATCTGATCCTGTTGGTATTAAAAATATCACTCAAGTTGTAAATAATTTAAAGAAGACAAGTTTTATTAAAAACGAGATATCAGTTATCAGGATAGAGGAAAATATTGGATAGAAATCTTGCTATAGAGTTAGTTCGAGTTTCTGAATTTGCAGCATTAGCTGCTTCTAAACATATTGGAAGAGGAAATGAAAAGGCAGCTGATCAGGCTGCAGTTGACGCAATGAGAAAATGTCTAAATTCTCTTACAATATCTGGGACAGTAGTTATAGGTGAGGGTGAGAGAGATGAAGCACCCATGCTCTACATAGGTGAGAAAGTGGGTCAGGGCGGCCCTAATGTGGATATAGCCCTTGATCCTTTAGAGGGCACTACAATAACAGCAAAAGGTGGAGAGAACGCTATGGCTGTTATTGCGTTGGCTCAAGAGGGTGGTTTTTTAAATGCACCAGATGTCTATATGAGAAAAATTTCAGCTAAGGTTGAAAATGAAAATGTTGTATCTCTCAAACAAGATCTTAGATCAAATATAAAAGCACTTGCAGAATATAAAAAAATTAATACTGAGGATCTAGTAATATGTGTTTTAGATCGAGAAAGACACCAAGAGGATATTGAAATAATAAGATCTGCAGGTGCTAGAATAAAAATTATTGGTGATGGAGATGTCAGTGCTGTCATTTCCTCTGTCATAGATAGTAGTAACATTGATATGTATTACGGTATCGGTGGCGCTCCAGAAGGTGTACTAGCTGCTGCTGCTTTACAATGTGTTGGAGGATATTTAGAGGGACAGCTTATATTTTATAATGACCAAGAAACTGATAGAGCGAAAAAAACGGGCATAACAAATTTAGATAGAATTTATAAGCTCAACGATCTAGCTAAAGGAGATGTTATGTTTTCAGCTACAGGTGTAACTGATGGTACAATGCTTCGTGGAATTAACATAAACAAGAATTTTGCCACAACACACTCTATTGTGATGCGTTCAAAAACAGGAACTATTAGAGAGATTGATGGAAAACACAACTTTGACATCAAACAACTTGACTACTGATAAGAGTTTTAACGGTACTATATGGAGACCATTAAATTCAGATTTAGATGATGAATTAGTTTTTGAAGTAGCTCAAAAGAATAATATATCTATTAATCTTTCAAAATTATTAATAAATCGTAAAATTAGTAAAATACCAAATTTTTTAAATTCAAAATTAAAAGATAACATATCCTTTAATGAAATTTTAAAATTAAATAATTTAAAAAAAATTACTTCATTTTTTAAAAAAATAAAAAATGACAAAAAAATTTCTATATTCTCAGATTATGATGTAGACGGAGCCTGCGCTGCATCAATTTTCAAAAAATATCTAACTCAATTTGACATTGAGGTTTTTGTTTATATTCCAAATAGATTAAATGAAGGGTATGGATTAAGCACACCCGCATGTAACAAATTACTAGAATTTAGCTCGAACATTTTGGTTTTAGATTGTGGTAGCAATAATCTTGATGAACAGAAGTATATTAACGCCCAAGGCGCAGAACTTCTTGTAATTGATCATCATGAATGTGATCATTATTTTAATGAGTCGATTGTTATAAATCCTAAAACACCGGAGGATAAATCTAATCTTGATGATTTATGTGCTACAGCTCTATCATTTTTAGTTATCGTTTTTTTAAACAATGAGGAAATATTTGAAAAAAAAGATGTATTACAATATTTAGATCTTGTTTCTCTTGCTACTATTTGTGATTTAGTTCCTTTAAACAATATAAATCGAACACTTGTAAAACAAGGACTGAGAATAATTAATTCTGATAACATTAATAAAGGCATAAAAACTCTTATTAATCTTTCGAAGATAAAACAAAAAATATCAGAATATCATCTCGGATATATTATAGGCCCTAGAATTAATGCTGGAGGAAGAATGGGAGAGTCTTTACTTGCTTATAATCTTTTATCTTCAGAAAATATACACCAAGCTGTTCAGTTTGCACAAATTATTGAGCTACACAATCAAAACAGACAAAAAATTCAATCGAAAATTGTTAAAGAAATAGACATCAACATCAATAACAATTTAAATATAAATTTTTTCTATGATGAAAAATGGCATATTGGCGTTGTAGGAATTATAGCTGGAAGATTAATGCGTATTAATAATCGTCCATCATTTGTAATGACTCAATCAAATGATTTGGTTGTTGGATCAGGTAGATCGCAGGGTGAAAAAAATATTGGATTATTGATGATGCAAGCTACAGAAAAAGGTATTTTGATTAAAGGTGGTGGTCACCATAAAGCCTGTGGTTTTACTTTAAAAAAAGAAAATGTTGATGACTTCAAAAACTTTTTAATTGAAGAGACAAATAACCTGGAAATCTTAAATGAAAAGTCTTATGACTCTTTAATTGATGTTAATGTGATCAATAATAATCTTTTGAGTGACCTTGAGGCTTTAAGTCCTTTTGGCCAACAAAATGCTGAGCCAATATTTAAAATTGAAAATGCTAAAATTGAAATATTACAAATTTTTAAAGATAAGCATGCCAAATTAAAATTATCTGATAATCTTGGCTTTTCATGTGAGGGCATGTTCTTCGATATTTCATCGAAAGAATTAAAAAATTATTTATCAAACAAACCTGAGTTTAATTGCTATTTTAAGGTAAAAAAAGATACTTATAGTGAAAAAACTATAATTCATCTTGAAGATATTCATTGATTGATTTTTTAGTAAATCTAGCTATTTTGTTTGTTTTAAACACCGATGTCTCCTTCGTCTAGCGGTTAGGACATCACCCTTTCACGGTGAAGACACGGGTTCGATTCCCGTAGGAGATGCCAAAATATTGACTTTTTTATTTCACTTTGTGAAATTTTAATAAATATTGTATTAAAGCAATCCATAAGGTCATTATTTGTATAGAAAGGATATAGAATAAATTATGCCAGGTAAAATTTCACTTTTCGTACCAGGACCTACAAACATGCCAGATAGGGTAAGACAGGCGATGGATATTTCAAACGAGGACCATCGTGCACCCGGTATGGATAAATTTTGGCACCCACTAATAAACGATTTAAAAAAAGTTTTTGAGACGACATCTGCACAACCAATTATATTTCCTGGTACAGGCTCAAGTGGATGGGAAGCAGCACTTACAAATTTATTAAGTAAGGGAGATAAAGTTTTATCAGCTAGATTTGGACATTTTTCACACCTTTGGATAGAAATGTGTAAAAAACTACACATTGAAGTTGAGGAAGTTGATCTAGAGTGGGGTTCTGGGACACCTCATGACGAATTTGAAAAAATATTATCAGAAGATAAGGATCATAAAATTAAAGCAGTTCTTGTAACTCACAATGAAACCTCCACTGGGGTTACAAATGATGTTAAAGCAACAAGAGACCTTTTAAATAATCTTAATCATCCTGCCTTACTATTTGTTGATGGCGTAAGTTCAATAGGCTCAATCAAATTTGAAATGGACGCATGGGGGGTTGATGTTGCAGTTTCAGGCTCTCAAAAAGGATTTATGTTACCTGCTGGTTTGGCTATATCCTGTGTAAGCCAAAAGGCTTTAGAAATTGCAAAAACATCGAATTTACCCAGAGCTTACTATGATTATCATGATATGCTTAAAATAAATGAAACAGGTTATTGGCCTTATACTAATCCAATGCCACTTCTAAGAGGACTTAGAGAGGCACTTAATATGATGATGGAGGAGGGAATTGATAATATTTATGCACGTCATAAATTTTTAGCACAAGCTGTTCAAAAAGCATCTAGTGCATGGGGTCTTAAACTTTGTGCAAAGGATCCCTCACTTTATTCAAATACTGTTACTGCAATAATGGTACCAGAGGGAATTGACTCTACTGATGTAGTTAAAACAGCATACAACAAGTATAACACCTCATTTGGAGGAGGGCTTAATAAAGTAGCTGGAAAGTTGTTTAGAATTGGCCATCTTGGAGATTTAAATAGCACTATGATTTTAGGTGCAATTTCTACTGCAGAATTAGCCATGTACGATGTTGGAATAAAATTTGAACTTGGAAGTGGTGTTGCTGCTGCCATCAAACATTTAAAGGTTTAAATGAAAATTTGTATTTACGGTGCAGGAGCTATTGGTGGTTATCTTGGAGCAAAACTTACTGAGATAGGTGCAGATGTAACTTTAATTGCTAGAGGGCCTCATTATCAGGCTATCAAGCAAGATGGTCTGAGATTAAGAAAAGATGGCAAAGAACTAGTTGTATATCCAAAATGTGTAGACACAGCAGAAAAAGCTGGAAAGCAAGATTATATTTTTGTAACTCTAAAAGCTCATTCAGTTCCGGGTTGCCTTGATGCATTTGAAGTTCTTATGAAAGATGATACTTCATTTGTTTGGGGTGTGAATGGTATCCCATGGTGGTATTTCTACAATCACACTAATCCTGATTTCAAAGATAAAAAAGTTACTTCAGTTGATCCTGATGGAAGTCAATGGGATCGAATTGGCCCTGAAAAAATAATTGGCTGTATAGTTAATCCCGCATCAGAAGTTATCAAACCAGGCGTTATTCAGCACTTAGAGGGAGATAAGTTTCAACTAGGAGAAATAAATGGAGAGGAAACAGATAGAATTAAAAATCTTTCTGAAACTTTAGAGAAAGCAGGCTTTCAAGCACCTGTTAGACCTAATATAAAAGGTGATATCTGGTTAAAACTTTTTGGTAATCTTTCTCTTAATCCTATTAGTGCACTTACAACATCTACACTTGTCAATATTTGCAGCAACGACGAAGTCAGAGCTGTGATAAAAAATATGATGAATGAAGCTCATGCAATTTCTCAAAATTTAGGAATAGACAAGCCTTTCGATGTTGAGAGAAGAATTGATGCAGCTAAAGCAGTTGGCGAACATAAAACATCTATGCTCCAAGATTTAGAACGCGATCGACCTATGGAGATTGATGCTTTAATCACTTCTGTTCAAGAGCTTGGAAAAATTACAAATGTTCCAACACCTACAATTGATACAGTTCTTGCTTTAACCAAACTTAGAGCTAAAGAGGCTAAATTATATTAGTTTAAAGCTTCTTTGATTGTCTCACCTAGCTTTGCTGGTGATTTGGATATATGAACTCCTGCTTCTTCTAAAGCACTAAACTTTGACTCTGCGGTGCCTTTTCCACCAGAAATAATTGCACCTGCATGACCCATTCTTTTTCCAGCAGGAGCACTAGCACCGGCTATGAAAGAAGCAACTGGTTTTTTTATTTCAGATTTTTTAATAAATTCCGCAGCTTCCTCTTCAGCAGTTCCACCAATCTCTCCGATCATTATGATTCCTTCGGTTTCCGGATCTTTTAAAAAAAGATCAAGGCAATCTATAAAGTTTGTTCCGTTAATAGGATCTCCCCCAATACCAATACAAGTCGATTGACCTAGACCTACAGCAGAAGTTTGTGCTACTGCTTCATATGTCAATGTGCCAGATCTACTAACAACTCCTATTTTTCCTTTTTGGTGAATATGACCTGGCATAATGCCTATTTTGCATTCATCAGGAGTAATTATTCCAGGGCAGTTGGGTCCAATTAAACGCGATTTTGATTTTTCCAATTTTCTTTTTACTTGCATCATATCAAGAACTGGAACTCCTTCAGTTATACAAACAATTATTTCCATGTCTGCATCAATCGCTTCAGTTATAGCACCAGCTGCAAAAGGAGGTGGAACGTATATTACAGTTGCATTTGCATCTGTGTTGTCTTTTGCCTCTTTAACACTATTAAACACAGGAAGTCCTAAATGCTCTTGACCACCTTTCTTTGGTGTCACACCACCAACCATTTGAGTTCCATATTTTATAGCTTGTTCTGAGTGAAATGTACCTTGAGAACCAGTAAAACCCTGGCAAATAACTTTTGTGTTTTTATTAATTAATACTGACATAATTTCTCCTTTAGTTTAAAGCCCTAACTGCCTTTTGAGCTGCATCTTCTAAATTATCTGCCGAAATAATTGACAGCCCAGATTTATTTAAAATTTCTTTTCCTAGGTCAACATTGGTCCCTTCTAATCTTACTACCAATGGAACTTGAATAGATAGCTCTTTAGCTGCAGCTACCACACCCTCAGCGATAATGTCACATTTCATAATGCCACCAAAAATATTTACCAAAATAGCTTTTACATTTGGATCTTGCAGAATTATAGAAAAAGCTTTTGCCACTCTCTCTTTTGTAGCTCCTCCTCCTACATCTAGAAAATTTGCAGGACTTCCACCATGTAATTTAATTATATCCATTGTCCCCATTGCAAGACCAGCTCCATTTACCATGCATCCAATTTGACCATCTAATTTGACGTAGTTAAGCTCATGTTTTGAAGCCTCAATCTCTGCAGGGTCCTCTTCAGTTTCGTCTCTCATTGAAGCTACATCTTTATGTTTATAAAGCGCATTATCGTCTATAGATACCTTCGCATCTAAAGCCAAAAAATTACCCTCACCAGTCAATACAAAAGGATTAACCTCTACTAAAGAGGCATCTGAAGACAAAAAGCTATTGTAAATTTTTTGAATTTGATCACAAAAATCATTTGATATGTTTTGATCTATATTAAGACCTTCAGTTAATTTATTTAGACTATTTTGGTCAATAATACTGTCCCCAGGGACATTGACAGTAATAATTTTTTCAGGTTGCTTTTCTGCTACCTCCTCAATTTCCATGCCACCCTCAGTAGAGGCTATAATTGAAATTGAAGATGAGGCTCTGTCCACGAGCATACTTAGATAGTATTCTTTTTTGATATCACACCCTTCCTCAATATAAAGTCTATTTACCTGTTTTCCACTTGGACCAGTTTGTTTTGTAACTAAAGTTTTACCAAACATTTTTTTTGCATTGTCCTTGGCTTCATCTTTTGTGAAGCAAACTCTCACACCGCCTTTGTCATCACCACTATCTGTAAATTTTCCCGCGCCTCTTCCACCTGCATGAATTTGAGACTTCACAACCATAACGGGCGTTTGAATAGAATCTACAGCAGCTTCTATATCGCTATCATCTAATACTGGGTAGCCATTTAAAACTCTAACGTTATTATTTTTTAATAATATTTTCGCTTGGTATTCGTGCAGATTCATTTTTTTTCTCCTTTTATGCTTAAAACTATTTTTCCTATATGGTCAGATTTTTCCATAACCTCATGTGCTTTATTTACATCACTCATATTAAAAGTTTCAAAAATCGTTGGTTTATATTTATCTTTCTCTATCAATGGCCATATTTCTTTGACAACCTGATCAACAATATTTCCCTTTTCAGAAGGAGATCTCGATCTTAAAGTTGATCCAGATATTTTTAATTGTTTATTCATTATATGTAATAGATTAGTTTCTGCTTTAATCCCACCAAGAGCAGCAATATAAGTAAGTCTTCCTTTAAAATTTAATATTTTTAAATTTTTTTTTAAGTAATCTCCTCCAACCATATCTAATACTACATCAACCTTTAATTTTTTCTCATTAAAATATTCTTCAAAATCTGTATCTTTGTAGTTAATAGCATCAGTGGCTCCTAATTCGATACAACTCTTACATTTCCCACTCGTACCAGCGGTTACAAAAATATTTTTTGTATAATTTTTAAGAATTGAAATAGCTGTTGTGCCGATACCACTACTTCCACCATGTATCAAAATCGCCTCATCTCTTTGAAATTTAGATACATTGAAAATATTCTCAAAAACAGTGAGTGTGGTTTCCGGTAAGCAGCCAGCTTCATGTAAATTTAAATTTTTTGGTAATGGCATTACTTGTTTTTCATTAACATTTACGTACTCCGCATATCCACCGCCTCCAAGAATTGCACAAACTTGGTCTCCTAAACTAAAGTTTTTTACTGACTTTCCTAATTTGGTAACTATTCCTGAACACTCTAATCCAATAATTTCACTCTCACCTGAGGGTGGTGGATAATGTCCATTTTTTTGGAGAATATCTGCTCTATTTATTCCAGCGAAATGAATTTCAATTTGGATTTGTTCATCAAGAGGATCAGCGATCTCTTTTTCGTCTAGAAACAAACTTCCATTTTTATAATTTATAAACTTCAATTTAACTGCCTGTGGTATTTTGTATACATTATACAATTAAATAACACAATCACTGTTGTAAAAGTTAGGAAAATCAATGCTAAAACAAGGTTTTTTTCTAATTTTAAACTAAATCCTAAATTAAGAATATATTTTTAATATTCTCTTAAATAGTTTATTGTACTGCTTAACCTATAGGAGGAAACAATATGTCAATAATCAAAAAATTAGCATTAGTTATTGTTTCACTTTCACTTGTCGCTGTTAGTTCAGTGTCTTCTGCGAAGCCTTTTAGTCCAAAGAAGCCTATTGAACTTATTATCCCAGCTGGTCAAGGTGGTGGAGCTGACGAAATTGCTAGATTAGTTCAAGGTGTTATCGAGAAAAACGACTACGCATCTAAGCCAGTGATTCCGATTAATAAAAAAGGTGGTTCTGGTGGTGAAGCTATGACTTATGTTAAGAAAAAAGCTGGTGATGAGCACACACTTATCATTACTCTTAACAATGTTCTAACTACACCTGTTAACCAGCCTGAGTTAGGAATTGACTTCTTTAATGACTTCACACCATTAGCAAGACTTATTACAGATACATTCTTAGTATGGATTGCAACTGAAGGTAAAAATACTCAAGGTGTAGAAACATTTGATGACTTCATCGCACTTGCTAAAGGCAATGGTCTAGTAATGGGTGGTACAGGAAGTATGTCTGAGGACGAATTACTTCTTGGTATGATGAGAGGTCAGTTTGGATTTGATGCAAAGTACGTACCATATGACGGTGGTGGTGCTGTTGCAAAAGGTCTAGTTGGCGGCGAGTCAGATTTTACATTAAACAACCCTTCTGAGCAGATGGGATTCTATCAATCAGGTGATTCAAAAGCGTTAGTTATGATGACTCCTGAGAGAAATCCTGCATTCCCAGAAGTACCATCTTCATATGAATTAGGTTATCCTGATCTTGAATACTATATGATGAGAGCATTCATGGCTCCAGCTGGTGTTGATGCAGAGGTAGAGAAGTACTACACAGGACTTCTTCACACTGTTTATCATGATGACGAGTTCCAAACTTTCAACATCGACGATGGAAAGTTAATGAGCTGGTTAGAGGGTTTTGGTCTTAAAGATTTCTTAGCAATCGAATATGCTAAGCACGGTGAGATCATTAAAAACTTTGACTAATATTTAAATTAAGAGTGATATGAGCGTAACAAACAAAATAACTGTCAAAAGAGCAGAAATTGCGGTGGCCGTTATTTTAGCGTTATGCTCAATCGCTCTGATGATTAAAAGTGCTGAGAATAGAATTACATGGAACGCAGAAGAAAACATGGGTGCGGGATTTCTTCCTTTTTACCTTTCTCTTGGCATGCTTATTTGCACTGTCCTTACCATAATTAAATTCGTTCTAAAAAGGTCACCACAATCTAAAGATGACTCTCCTTTTATTGAGGCTGAAGCATTCAAATATATTGCAGTAACAATTATTTCATTAGTTATTTTAGTTTTAGCAATAGGCTATTTGGGAATTTACTTTTCACTTATCTTTTTTTTAGCTTTTTATCTTAGATATTTTAGTTCTAAAAGTGTCCTATTTATATCTGTATTCTCTTTAATCACACCAGTTTTAACCTTTTTATTTTTTGAATGGCTTTTAAAAATACCTTTACCCCAAGGTATTTCAGAGCCCTTATTTTATCCAGTATACGATTTTATGTATTCTTAATGAGATTGGTAAAGTAAAGACATAAAAGATGGATGTATTTATACTTCTTCTAGAGGGAATTTTTGTATCCTTTGAACCCTTAAACCTTGGTCTTTTAGTATTTGGCTGTCTAATTGGTTTATTTGTGGGTGCAATGCCTGGTCTTGGTTCAGTTAATGGTGTTGCAATACTTATTCCAATTACATTTATTATACCACCCACTGCAGCAATAATATTTTTAGCAGCTGTCTATTACGGCGCTATGTATGGAGGTGCCATAAGTTCCGTTATGCTAGGTATACCTGGAGCTTCTACTGCAGTAGCTACAGTTTTTGATGGAAGACCCTTAGCTGTTAAGGGAGAAGCTATGACAGCTTTAACTGCAGCAGCAGTAGGTTCCTTCGTTGGTGGAACTGTATCCGTTATTTTATTTACTTTATTTGCACCACCTCTGGCTGAGGTAGCACTAAGATTTAATGCGCCTGAAACCTTTGCATTAATGGTAATGGCCTTTGCAACATTTGTAGGCTTAGGTGGAGATGACGTTCCAAAAACTATTTTTTCTATATTAATTGGATTAGCTTTATCAACTATAGGCTTAGATCTAATTACAGGAAAGCCAAGATTAATTTTCTTTAATATCCCTGGATTTCTTCATGGAATAAATTTCCTTGTACTTGCTATCGGTATTTACGGAATTGGCGAGATGCTTTGGACCCTTGAAGAAACAAAAGGTAAAGTTCAAATGTCAAAATTATCAGTCAACATGAAGGAAGTTGGAAGAGCATTTGGTGCTCTTAAAAAAACTATAATGGCAATGAACATTGGTTCATTTCTAGGTTTCTTTGTGGGAATTCTCCCTGCGGCAGGTGCCACACCGGCATCACTTATGTCATATGGAATTACAAAACAATTATCAAAAAATTCAAAAGAATTTGGTTCAGGTGTTCCTGCTGGAGTTGTTGCTCCGGAATGTGCAAATAATTCTGCCAGTACTGGAAGTATGCTCCCTATGTTAACATTAGGTATTCCAGGATCACCTACAACTGCTATTTTACTTGGTGGTATGATTTTATGGGGACTTACACCAGGTCCTCTTTTATTTACTCAAGAACCCGAGTTTGTTTGGGGCTTAATTGGTAGTCTTTACATCGCTAACTTCTTTACACTGGTTTTAAATATTGCGTTAATTCCAGCTTTTTTAATGGTATTAAGGATACCATTTGCCATCTTGGCCCCGGTTATTTTTGTTCTTTGTGTAACAGGCGGTTATGCACCTACACAAAGTCTTCACGACGTATGGTTAATGTTGCTATTCGGTTTTGCTGGATATATTTTGAGAAAATTAGATTACCCTGTGGCACCAGCTGTTTTATCTATTGTTCTTGGTCCATTAGCTGAAAAAGCTTTAAGACAGTCTCTAATTTTATCTGATGGTAGTATGGGAATATTTTTTGATATGGCAGAAAAACCTATTGCTGCAATCATAATGTATATTGCAATTGTACTTTTAATTATGCCAGCATTTGGCCCTCTCTACAAAAAATTTTTTAAAAAAGCACAGACTACATAAATGATCCAAAAAATAGGACCGGTAAACCTAAAAGGTAAGGTATACGATTCACTAAAAAAATATATTTTGTCACTTAATATATATTTAAAACAAAGTGATTTTCATCTAGATGAGAGGCAATTATCTGAAAAGCTAGGAGTTAGTAGGACACCTATTCGAGAAGCTGTTGCTAAATTAGAGCAAGAGGGAATTGTTAAAACAGTTCCAAGAAGAGGCGTATTTGTGCACAGAAAATCAAAAAAAGAATTGATTGATATTGTAACTGTATGGGCAGGTCTAGAGGGTTATGCAGCTCATTTAATTATTGCTAATTCAACTAAAGATGAGATTGAAAGTTTAAATAAGTATTGTCATTACTCAAAAGAGAACGTTTTGTCTGAACTTGATAACTACTCAAATGATAATATTAAATTTCATAATCAAATTATGAAATTAACTAAAGTAAAATTAATGGGAGAAATTTTAGAGTCACAGTTAATTCATTTACAATACTTGAGGAAAAAATTTGTAATAGAGTCACATAGAGCTGTGAAATCAATTGATGAACACAATGACATTGTTAGATCTCTTGTCGCAGGCCAGGGATCAAAAGCAGAAAAACTTCTTAAAAATCACGCACTTACTTTAGTTGATAAGATACAAGAAAGCATTAATTCATAAGGCAAAATTCTTTGCAAGACCTCTAAATCTGGTATACATTATACCACCAGGGAGAGGTTAAAAATGTCTACAGGATCTAACGAACAAATGATAACTGGCGGGGAGCTGGTTGCTAAAGCCCTTAAAGCAGAGGGAGTTGAGGTTATTTACACTTTATGTGGGGGACACATTATTGATATTTACAATGGATGTCTAAACGAAGGAATTAAAATTATTGACGTACGTCATGAAGAAGTTGCCTCTCATGCAGCTGATGGTTATGCAAGAATGACAGGTAAACCTGGGTGTGCAGTTGTTACTGCTGGACCAGGCACGACACATGCATTAACAGGAGTAGCAAATGCTTTTAGAGCTGAAATCCCAATGCTTTTAATAGGAGGACAAAGTTCACTCACACAACATAAAATGGGATCTTTACAAGATTTACCTCACGTAGACATGATGCAACCAATTACAAAATTTGCAGCAACTGTAATGTCAACCGAAAGATGTGCAGACATGGTATCAATGGCTTTTAGGGAAACTAGAAATGGATCTTTTGGTCCATCATTTTTAGAAATTCCAAGAGACATACTTGACTCTTCAATTCCAATGAGCAAAGCCGTCTTACCAGAAGCTGGAAAATATAGTGCTTCATCAAAAACATTAGCAGACCCAGTAGATGTACAAAAAGCTGCAGACATAATTTCAAATGCAGAGAGACCATGCATACTTTTAGGTCAACAGGTTTGGACTTGCCAATCTACGAAAGATGCAATCGATTTTGTTAAAAATATGAATATCCCTGCTTATTTAAATGGTGCTGCAAGAGGTTCAATGCCTCCTGGAGACCCACATCACTTTCACAGAACAAGAAGAAATGCCTTTACCAAGTCAGATTGTATTATAATTGTTGGAACACCTTTTGATTTTAGAATGGGTTACGGTAAAAGATTAAATCCTAACGCAACTGTTATTCAAATTGATATGGACTATAGAACTGTTGGAAAAAATAGAGATATATCACTTGGTTTAGTTGGACATATAGGAACAACTCTAAAGGCTATCTCTGAAGCAGGAACAAAAAAAGATCGATCAGATTGGTTTAATGAACTTCGATCTGGAGAAGAGGCAGCTTTAGAAAAATTGATGCCTACATTTACAACAGATAAATCTCCTATTAGTCCTTATAGAGTAGCTTGGGAACTCAACCAGTTTTTAAATGATGATACTATATACATAGGTGATGGAGGAGACGTTGTAACCATAAGTGCTCAAGCAGTTCAACCTAGAATGCCTGGTGCTTGGATGGACCCAGGGCCCCTTGGAACTTTAGGTGTCGGAGTACCATACGCGCTTGCAGCCAAATTAGCTGCACCTGAAAAAGAAATCCTTTTATATTGTGGTGATGGTGCTTTTTCGATGACCGGAATGGACTTCGAGGCTTTTGTCAGACACAAAGCACCTGTTTTAACAGTTATTGGTAATAACTCTGCTCAAAACCAGATCAGATTTGGTCAAATTATGAAGTATGGTGAAGATAAAGGAAATGTTGGAAACATCTTGGGTGATGTTAACTTTGATGAGTTTGCAAAAATCTTTGGTGGTCATGGCGAAGCTGTTAGAGAAGCAAAAGAAATCCAACCTGCCCTTCAAAGAGCTAGAGAAGCCGTAAAGTCAGGTATACCTGCAATCGTAAATATTTGGGTGGATAAAGAAGAATTTGCTCCTGGTACAAAAAACCAGACTATGTACAAATAAACTTTAGGAGGAAACTATGGAAGCTTTAAAAGGTGTCAAAATATTAGACATGACACACGTCCAGTCCGGACCAACTTGCACACAATTACTAGCTTGGTTTGGTGCAGATGTCGTAAAAGTTGAAAGACCAGGAGTGGGTGATGCTACAAGAGGTCAGCTAAGAGACGTTCCTGATGCAGACAGTTTGTACTTTACAATGCTAAACTCAAATAAAAGAAGCATAACATTAAACCCAAAGAAACCAGAGGGTTCAAAAATATTTACTAAGTTAATCCAAGAGTGTGATGTCATGGTAGAAAATTTTGCTCCTGGTGCTTTAGATAGAATGGGCTTTTCATGGGAAAAAATTCAAGAAATAAATCCAAGAATGATTTATGCGTCTGTTAAAGGTTTTGGTCCTGGCAAATATGAAGACTGTAAAGTTTATGAGAATGTTGCTCAGTGCGCAGGTGGATCTGCTTCAACTACAGGTATGCTTGGAGAAGTTCCTTTAGTCACTGGTGCACAAATAGGAGATAGTGGAACAGGACTACACTTAGCATTGGGTATTGTTACTGCTTTATTCCATAGAGAAAAGTCAGGAAAGGGACAAAGAGTATCTGCCGCAATGCAAGATGGAGTTTTAAATCTTTGCAGAGTTAAACTTCGTGACCAACAGAGACTTTCAAGAGGACCTTTAAAAGAATACTCTCAATTTGGAGAAGACATTCCTTTTGGTGACTCTACGCCTCGCGCAGGTAACGACTCAGGTGGTGGTCAGCCAGGAAGAATTCTAAAATGTAAAGGTTGGGAAAAGGATCCTAATGCATATACATATTTTATTACCCAGGCGGCTGTTTGGGAAAAAGTATGTGATGTTATTGGTAAACCCGAATGGAAAGAGGATGAAAATTACTCAACTCCTGCTAAAAGACTACCAAGGTTAAACGAAATATTTGATACAATTGAGTCATGGACAATGACCAAGACTAAATTTGAGGTTATGGATATATGTAACCCTTTAGATATACCAGTTGGTCCAATATTATCTCTAAAAGAATTAGCTGAAGATCAAGGCCTGAGAGACACTAATACTATAGTCGAAGTCGATCACCCTGAACGAGGGAAATATTTGACTGTTGGTAATCCAATTAAGTTATCTGACTCCCCAGCAAAAGTTGAAAGATCTCCACTTCTCGGAGAGCATACTGATGAGATATTAAAAGAATTTTGTCAGATGAGTGACGATGAAATTAAAGCTGTAAGAGAGGCCGGAGCAGTATAAGATATATTTTAATTTAAGGAGCAATAATGAAAATAATTTTAATGGGGCAACAGGCATTTGGAAAAAGTGCATTAGAAAAATTTCATACAGAAACAGACCATGAAGTAGTAGCGGTATATTGTGCACCTGACAAAGAGGGTAAACCAGTCGATCCTGTTAAAGAATACGCTCAAAGTGTTAGTTTGCCTGTTTACCAACCCTCAAATTTTAAAGACCAAGAGGTACTAGACCAAATTAAGTCTCATGGTGCGGATTTATGTGTCATGGCTTATGTAATAATTTTTGTGCCTGAAGGAGCTAGAGATATTCCCACTCATGGATCTATTTGTTTTCACCCCTCACTACTTCCACTCCATAGAGGACCAAGTTCAATAAACTGGCCTATAATTGGTGGCTCCACAAAAACAGGTCTTTCAATTTTTTATCCAAATGATGGGCTAGATGAGGGTGAAATATTACTTCAAAAAGAAGTTGATATTGGTCCTGATGATACTTTAGGAGATGTTTACTTTAAAAAGATATTTCCATTAGGTCTTGAAGCCTGTGTTGAAGCTGCAAATTTAATTGAAGCTGGTAATGCACCAAAGACACCTCAAGATGACTCTAAAGCAACATATGAGTCTTGGTGTAAAAAAAGTGATGCAAGAATTGATTGGAAAAAACCCGGAAACGAAATTTATAATTTAATAAGGGGTTGCAACCCTCAGCCTGGTGCATGGGCTGAATTCATGGGTGATGAGTATGTCTTTTATGACACTAAGTTTATTGACGAGCAAAGTGCTGAGCATTTTCCAGGTCAAATCATATCAATTAATGCTGAAAACGTCAGAATCGCTGTTAAAGGTGGATTTATTGAGGTATCAAGATTTAAATCAGACCAAGGTAAATTATTTGTTAAAGACATGAATACTGCAGTATTTACAGAGGGTGATTTATTCTCATAATAGCTTTTAGTGGCTAAACTTAATAAAGATTCACTTAAGACCTTATCATTTATAACTTATTTCATAATACTTTTTGTATTCTGGTTTATTTTATCTGGTTACCTTAAATCGCTTTTACTTTTTTTTGGTCTAGTCAGTGTTCTTTTTGTTTTTTGGATGTCTTATAGAGCTAAAGCTCTCGAGGAAGACTCTCTTCCTTTAAAAATTATTCTTAGATTACCATTTTATTGGATTTGGTTATTTAAAGAAATTTTTAAATCTGGAATTACGACAACAGCTTTAATATGGAATGGTAAATACTCTCCACAACTAATAAGTGTCAAAGCATCCCAGAAGAATAGAACAGGTATTGCAAACTATGCAAACGCTATAACTCTTACTCCGGGTACAGTAACAATAGAAGTAGATAAAAAAACATTTCTAGTTCACGCATTAAGTAAGAAGCTATCAGAAGACTTGCAAACAGATGATATGAACAAAGTAATTACGGATTTAGATAAATGATTTTTTTTGCAACTTTAATTGTTCTGGGCGTCTCTGTAGCATTATGTTTAGTTCGAGCAATCAAAGGACCAACTCCTTTTGATAGAATATTATCTATATCAAGCATTGGAACTATTATAGCCATAGGTATCAGTGTTCATGGTTTTGCATTTGATAGACCTGATTTTGTCGATATTTCTTTGATGTATATACTTTTGAATTTTTTAGGCACCATTGCAATACTTAGGTATTACAAAATAAAAAGAAAAAAAAGTAATGTCGTATAATTATATCGAGTTAATTTCTTTAGTCTTATTAGCTATTGGCTGCTTCTTCATTTTATCTGGAAGTCTAGGCCTTATAAAGTTACCCGATGTATTTAGTCGAATTCATGCTGCTGGTTTAATTGATACTCTAGGATCAGGTTTTATAGTCTTAGCTTTGATAGTTTATTCTGGTTTTAGTTTATTAAGTCTTAAACTTTTATTAATACCGTTATTTTTAATATTTACTAGCCCTGTAACAGGCCATGCAATAGCTCTATTTGCACATGAGTCGGGGTATAAGCCAAAGGGAAAAAATAAAAAATGAACTTTTTATTAATTAATTTTTTCTTAATTTCGCTTCTATTGGTAACAACCTTTTTTATTTTTAAAACCACATCATTAATAAGTGTTGTTGCACTCACAGGCGCTTTTACTTTGTTATGCTCAGCTATCTATGTGAATTTAGATGCGGTTGATGTAGCATTTACTGAAGCTGCAGTTGGTTCTGGTATATCAACAATTTTAATGGTAATGGCTGCTGCGAAATTACCAGAAGGAAAAAAAAATAAATTAATAAACTTATTTCCGAGCATTATTCTTGCAGTAGCGATATCACTTATATTGATTATTATAATTGCAAACCTCCCTTTATTAGGAGATCCTAATGCACCAATACATCTTCATGTAGTTCCAGAGTACTTAAAGGAAAGTAAAGATTTTTTTCATATACCTAATGTTGTTACTAATATTTTAGCAAGTTATAGAGGTTTTGATACTTTGGGAGAAACAATAGTAATATTTACCGCAGGCTTAGGTGTCATTGCTTTATTAACTAGCAACACTCTTAATCGTAAAACTAATTTTAAAAAAAATAAAAAAAATGAGAGATAAAATTTCATCTAGTCCAGTATTAAGCGTTGTTAGCAAAATTCTTTTTGCACCGATTATTATATTTGGGCTTTACGTTCAATTTCATGGTGACTATGGACCAGGCGGTGGATTTCAGGCTGGGGTAATAGTAGCAGCAGCATTTATATTGTATTCAATGATATTTGGGCTTTCAAAAGGAGAAACTTTAGTTCCAATAATGATCAATCGATATTTAATGTGCATAGGTGTTTTGTTATATGCAGGTGTCGGAATAGTTTCAATATTTCTTGATGGGATGTATTTAGATTACAATGTTTTGTCATCAGACCCATCAACTGGTCAACATATTGGTATTATATTAGTTGAGCTAGGAGTAGGCATTACAGTTGCAACTGTAATGATTGCTTTGTATCACTCTTTTGCTTCCTTCGGGGAAATTAATGAGTAATTTTATTTATTTTTGGAACCATTTTGCCTTTATTTTACTTATGGTTGGCGGATTATTTATAATCATCACTAGTCAAAACTATTTAAAAAAAGTAGTTGGCTTAGCAATTTTTCAAACTGCAGTTTTTGTATTTTTTGTATCACTCGCAAAAGTTTTAGATGGAACCGCCCCTATATTAACAAAAATGGCAAATGCCTATTCAAATCCATTGCCACACGTCTTAATACTGACCGCTATCGTCGTTGGAGTGGCTACTTCAGCGCTTGGATTAGCTTTAGTATTACAAATTTACAAGAACTACGAAACAATTGAAGAAAAAGAAATAGAGTCTTTGGAGCTAAAGTCAGATAAATAAATGTTTGATATATTTTTAGACGATGCTCCTGCATTGGTAGTAGTTTTACCTCTACTTATTTCTGCAATTATTGCATTTATGCCGTCAAAAATATGGCCTTGGATAATTTCAATCATCACTTTGTTGTTACATTTATTTTTATCATTACATCTTCTTAAAGAAATTTCTGTTTCTGGTTTAATTATATATGAGTTTGGAAATTGGGAACCACCATGGGGTATTTCTTTTAAAATAGATGGGGTGAATATTGGACTTCAATTGTTATTTTCAATTTTTGTTTTGGTATCAACATTTTACTCAAGAAAAATCTTCTTGAATGAAATTGACTATAGGGATTCTGGAAAGGCGTATTCTTTGTGGTTATTGGCAGTTGGAAGCCTGAACGGAATTATTTTAACTAATGATATTTTCAATTTATTTGTCTTTTTAGAAATATCTGCATTAGCTTCTATTTCTTTAATTGCCTTAGGTGCAGGACAAAATAGAAAAGCATTACTCGCAGCTTTTAATTATCTAATTATCGGGGCAATCGGGGCTACATTTTATGTAATCGGGGTTGGCTTTGCCTACGCTATGACAGGTACATTGAACATGAATGATCTTGTAATTCAACTGGCCCAATATTCCGATGGTCAGTTAGCTATCTTTGCAGGTATGTCATTCATGCTTATAGGTCTTATGGTAAAGGCTGCAATTTTTCCTGTCCATATTTGGTTACCACCTGCATATAGTTATGCTCCATCAGCTGTCTCAACACTTTTGGCTGCTTTAGCGACAAAAACAATTCTTTATTTTTTTGTGAGACTTTTGTACGAAGTATTCATAATTTATCCGAACTATTTAAGTTTGTTTTTAGATTTTGTTTTATATCCTCTATCTTTACTCGCTATATTCATTGGGACTGTAATAGCCATCTATCAAGATGATATCAAAAAACTTTTGGCATTTTCCTCAATTGCCCAAATTGGTTACATCACACTGGCTTTTAGCCTTAAAGACCACAGTGGAGTATCTTCGGGCTTTGTGCATATATTTAATCATGCTTTGATTAAAGGAGGATTATTTATGGCTGTTGGTTACTTCGCTATTCTTTATAAGGATCGAGTAACTCTAAACAGTTTAAAAGGTTTTGGCTATAAATACCCCATAACTTCATTTGCTTTATTAATTTGTGGATTATCTTTAATTGGATTACCTCTAACAAATGGCTTCATTTCAAAATTATATTTATTTCAAGCTCTTTATACAAACCAGATGTATTTTTCAATCGCTTTAGTTGCGGTAAGCTCTGCATTAGCTGTTGTATATTTCTGGAAAATAGTGGAACAGATGTGGTTTTCAGAAATTAAATTTAAATCTGAAAAAGAAGATGCTTATATTTATTTACCAATATGGATAGTTACAATTTCAATCATTGTTTTTGGGATATATTCAACACCAATAATTGAATTTTCTAACTTGTCCGCAGACTATTTAATATCAGGTTATCAAAATTGAGTAATTCGTTTTTAATTATACTGGGTATTATCACCCCACTTTTTGCAGCGTTATTTTCTTATGTCTGTAGATATAATAATAACTTAAGAGACTCTTTTGGTATAATTGGAGGTCTCATAACCTTTGTAATCAGTTTAAAAATTTTTCATGGAATACAAAATAATGAGGTATATCAAATAACTTTTTTTACACTTTTTGATGGGGTAGATTTTGCTTTTAAAGTATCAGCTCTTGGATCTATTTTTAGTTTAGTGGCATCTTCATTATGGATACTGGCATCTATCTACACTATTGGTTATATGAGGGGTGCTGGTGAAAAAAATCAAACAAGATTTGTAATTTTTTATTCAATCGCAATCCATGCTGCATTGGCAATAGCTTGGTCTGGAAATCTTCTAGTCTTATTTATTTTTTATGAAATATTAACTTTTTCAACTTTCCCTTTAGTTGGACATAAGCAAAACGCTGAATCGCAATCTGCAGGAAGGCTCTATTTGTCGATTTTAGTGGGTACCTCTTTAATATTTTTCTTACCAGCTATATTTTGGATTTGGCTTAAAACAGGCACTTTAGATTTTCAAGATGGGGGAATACTTATGAATAAATTCCCAGCAGAGTACCTATCTTTTCTAATAGCTATGCTTGTGTTTGGCATAGGTAAAGCAGCAATTATGCCTATTCATCGTTGGTTGCCTGCTGCAATGGTGGCGCCAACTCCAGTTTCTGCATTACTCCACGCCGTTGCTGTAGTAAAAGCTGGTGTATTTAGCTTTCTCGTGGTTGTTGTTTATATTGTTGGTCCAGACTTTTTACTTCAAACAAAAAGCTCTGACTGGTTAGTCTGGTTAGCATGTTTCACTATAATGGCTTCTAGTATCATAGCGATAACAAAAGATGACTTAAAAGCGAGATTAGCTTATTCTACTATAAGTCAACTTTCCTATATTATTTTGGGAGCAGCTTTGGCTTCATCTTTAGCTCTAAAAGGGGCATCTTTTCATATTATAACTCATGCTTTAGGTAAGATAACTCTATTCTTCTGTGCAGGTGCTATTTATGTAACTGCCCATATTAAAAAGGTAAGTGACCTAAAAGGTATGGGCTACAAATTACCCTTAATATTTTTTGCTTACACTTTAGGGGCTCTATCTATCATTGGGGTTCCTCCCTTTATTGGTTCTTGGAGTAAATTTTATTTAATCATGGGCTCTATTGAGAGAGAATTTATAATCGTTGCAATAATCTTAGGTATTTCCTCATTGCTAAATATTTATTATCTATTACAGCCTGTAGTAATAGGCTTCACCCAAAACTCTAAGAAAGAAATAAAATTAATTAAAGCCCCTTTAACTGTTTGGCCACCATTAATTACAGGTTTAGGCTGTTTAGTTTTCTTTTTTTATGCAAACTATTTTTTGAATAATATTAGTGGAGTAATAGTGAATTAAATGAAAAAAAATGATTTAAAGAGTATGGGTAAAAGCTTTACAAAGTACATACTTATAATCGGAGCACTTTTAATTCTTTTAGACTTTACTTTTCACAGACATGAATACTTTTCCTTTGCCGAGATATATGGCTTCCCAGCATTTTTCGGTTTTGTAAGTTTTGTTTTTATAGTCATGTTAGGAAAGTGGTTGAGGAAATTCTTAATGAGGAAGGAGGATTATTATGATCAGTAATTTTATTCCCGGTTTAATTATGATAATTACTTCATTCTTATTGCCAACCATTCCTCAATACTTTAGACATCCTGCGATGTTATTATCGGTGGGTTTATCAGCTTTATCTTTATTTAATGGTTATGGAACTTTTTTAGAGTGGGACATACTTGGTTTAAATTTAATATTATATCAATCAGATAGTTTAACTCTTCCATTTGCTATTATTTTTCATATTGCAGCTATACTTGTAATAATTTTTAGCTGGCACAGTAAAAATTTAATGGAGCACATGGCGACACTAGCTTATGCAGGCTCTGCTATTGGTGCTCTCCACGCAGGAGATTTTTTTAGTTTATTTATTTGGTGGGAAGCAACAGCTCTTACTTCAGTCTTTATAGTTTTTGCTGGAAATACAAATGCAGCAAAAGATGCAGCTATGAGATATTTGATCATTCAAGTTTCTTCAGGTGTATTACTTTTAATTGGCGCATGTTTAATGCTATATCAAACAGGAAACCATAATTTAGCTGTTCTAGATTTAAAAACAAATTTTGGAATTTTTATATTTATTGCTTTTGGAATTAAGGCTGCATTTCCTCTATTAAATGGTTGGCTACAAGACTCTTACCCTGAGTCTTCAGTTACTGGCACAGTGGCACTTTCTGCTTTTACAACAAAATTGGCAATTTATGCTTTAGCTAGAACTTTTCCAGGCACTGACACACTGATTTGGATAGGTGCAATAATGACAGCTTTTCCTGTATTTTTTGCAGTCATAGAAAATGATTTAAGAAGAGTTTTGTCATTTAGTCTTAATAACCAGTTAGGCTTTATGGTTGTTGGTATTGGTATTGGGACAGAACTTTCTCTTAATGGAACGGTAGCGCATGCGTTCGTTCATATAATTTATAAAGCTCTTTTGTTTATGAGTATGGGTGCTGTTTTATACAGAGCTGGAACAACAAAAGCTTCTGAATTAGGGGGCCTTTACAAATACATGCCATTCACAACAATATTTTGCATTATAGGGGCCATGTCTATTTCTGCATTTCCGTTGTTCAGCGGATTTGTCGCCAAATCTTTAATAATGTCCTCGCTTGGAGGTATGGGAATGGTTTTAATTTACTTTATTTTATTCTTTGCTTCCGCAGGTGTTTTGGAGCACTCAGGGATAAAGATACCTTACTTTGCTTTTTTTGCGCACGAGAGGAAGAATAAAGTTAAAGAGGCTCCAATTAATATGCTCATTGCAATGGGCATCGCTGCTTTTTTATGTATTGCTATAGGTGTATTCCCAAAATATTTGTATCAAATACTTCCATACGCAGTTGAGTATCAGCCCTATACTTTAGACCATGTAATAAGTCAGCTACAACTTTTAGTTTTTGCAATTATTGCATTTTTATTTTTAGTTAAATTTAAACTTTATCCCTCCGAGATTAGATCAACTGTTTTAAATTCTGATTGGTTTTACAGAAAAATGTTACCTGGTATTGGTAAACCCTTATTTAAAAAAATAGGTTTATTAACAGATAGTTTATATAAAAATTTAGGTTTATCTTTTAAACAGGTATTAAGTAAATCTTATAAATTTAGTAATTTATCCTACATTAAAGTTACAACACCAAGTTTTGCAGGCACAATTCTAATATCAATTTTATTTATAATGTTAGTAATCGTTTTGGTGTGATTATTTTTTTATTTTTGCAGACTCTAGTTTAATAGCTTCTTGTATAAAAATTTGCCAAATTCTAACAATTATTTCAGCGTCAATTTTATTTTTTTTTGCTTTTGATTGAACTGACTTTAAAATATGAGTAATTCTTTCGTGATCAATTATTTCTTCTCTATTTTCCTTTAATTTAGTGACTTTGTGTATTTCTTTAAATCTATCACCAATCAGCTCAATAATCTTGTTATCAATATTATCAATTTTCTTTCTTACTTTTTTAAGCTCTTCAATGTTATTTTTTTTAGTCATTTTTTTCTATATTGCTGTACAGTAAATTTATATGAAATTAAAAAATTCTAAACATAAAGTTGCCGTATTTTGTGGATCTATGTTTGGATCAAACAAAAATTTTAAAGATTTAGCTGTAACAGTTACAAAATATCTAGCACAAAATGATTATGACATTGTTTATGGAGGGGGCGAAAATGGATTAATGGGTATTGTTGCTAAGACAGCATTAAAATATAACGCCCATGTAACTGGTATCATCCCATCTTTTCTAGATAAGCGTGAGAAAATTCACTCAAAAATAAACAAAATTCATGTTACGAAAACAATGGAGCAAAGAAAAAAAAAGTTTCTACAATTGTCAGATAGTTTTGTCGCTTTACCCGGAGGCGGGGGCACAATAGAAGAAATTAGTTTAGTAATCAGCGCTCTTCAATTGGGTGTTATAAAAGGTAAAAAATGTATTTTGTTTAATTATAATAATTATTGGTCTGATATAATTAATCAATATAAGAAAGTAATGAACTCCAAATTTGCTTATAAGAACTTTAAAGATTTATTTTTAGTTTGTAATAATCTAAAAGAATTTAAAGAATTATATTAATTTTTTCTTAGATAACTTAGCCAATTTTTTAATTCTTTGTGTCTTAACGTATCTTTTAACAAAGATTGACTATAGCTCTTTATATTGGGTCTTTTAAAGTCTTTAATTAAGCTTTGTATTTGATTTTTACTAAATAGTTTTTCTTTGAGTAAAATATCTTTTCTTGCATTTAAAATTTGTCCTGTATACTTAAAATTAAATTCAGGATGATATTGGGTACCCCAAAATTTATTGCTTACAAGAGACTGAATTGAGTAATGATTGTCTGACAGAACATGAGAGCTATTTGGCTTTTGGGATATATGGTCAATATGAGAGGCAAAAGCATCAAATATCATAGGCTTATCTTTATACATCGGATGATGCGCACCATATTTATTAATACTTATATTATAGGCTATACCAATTTCTCTACCTTTAGGATTTTTTTTAACTGTGCCACCATTTGCAACAGTAAAAAGTTGCATACCCCAACAACTACCAAACATATTTACCTTTAACTTTGATAACTTTTTCATGAGAGAAATTTGGTTTTTAATTTCTCTTGTATTATCATAAATATTAAGACTTGAACCTGTCCATACAATGCCAGTAAATGATTTGATGAAACTTTCATCATAATTTTCATCTAAGTTCATAGAAGGATAAATGAATTTAGTTTTTATTTTTGAATTAATTATTTTTAGTTGGTCTCTATAAAACTCACATATTGGTTGTAATCCATATCTAGCTAGTTTACTCCATCCATTTTTGTCATATCCATTAACTATTAGTAAATTCATTCATATTTAATATATTTAGATTAACCACATGTCAGCATTTATCTACAAGTCTTTATCTGTCCTTTTTTTTGTTTTAATGAGTGTATGTATAAAGGCAACAGGAGACAACTTACCATTATTTGAGGTAGTCTTTTTCAGAAATCTATTTGCACTTATTCCATTGATAGTTGTCATTTATTATTTAAATCTAAAAATATCCTCCATCAACAATTATAAACTTCATTTTTTAAGAGGTTTAGTAGGAATTTCAGCAATGAGTCTTTTCTTCATATCTCTTAGATATGTTCCACTGATCGAAATGCAAACAATCAGTTTTTCATCTGTTTTTTTTATATCTATATTATCAATTTTTTTTCTGGGTGAAAAAATTGGATATAGGAGGGTAATTGCAATCATTATAGGTTTTATAGGAGTAGTAATTATTTTGAAACCGGACGTAAATTTATTAAACAACTATTCTGTTTTGCCACTTTTAGCTAGTATATTTTTGTCAATGGCAGTGATAATTTTAAAAAAAATATTAATAACTAATAACAATATTTTAACAGTATGGGCCTTTACTCTATTTGGAACAGTTTCAAGTTTGTTTTTCTATAATGATGATTGGATATGGCCAAATAATTTAGACTTAGTTTTTTTAATTGCTTCGGGTTTTTTAGGATTTACTGCTCAATTTTGTCTTACAAAATCTTTTCAATTAGCAGATGCATCTGTTCTTGCTCCTTTAGACTTCACTTCTGTTGTTTGGGCATTTGCCATAGGTTATATTTTTTTTGGTGAGTTTCTCTCGAAAGAGGTCTTACTAGGAGGTCCATTAATTTTACTTTCAGTCGGATATATTTTTTATCGTGAAACTGTCCTTCGAAAAAAAATAGTACTTGGAAGCAACAAGCAATTTTAGAAATTTTTAGACAGATTTAAAATTTTTTGATATTTAATCTTAATGGAATATTTACACACAATGGTTCGAGTAAGTGATATTGAGCAATCACTTGACTTTTATTGTAATAAATTAGGACTAATTGAATACTCGAGGAAAGAGAGTGAAAAGGGTCGATTTACTCTAATTTTTCTTTGTGCTCCTGATGATAAAGACACTGCTGATAGTAAAAAGAAACCTCTCTTAGAGTTAACTTACAATTGGGACAAAGAAGAATACAAAGGTGGCAGAAATTTTGGTCATCTAGCTTTTAGAGTAGATAATATTTATCAAGTTTGTGAAAATTTGATTAAAAAGGATGTTGTGATAAACAGGCCTCCTAGAGATGGATATATGGCATTCATAAAATCACCAGACGGCATATCAATAGAGTTACTTCAAAAAGGTGAGAGCCTTGAAATAAAAGAGCCTTGGGCTAGTATGCAAAATAATGGGTCTTGGTAGATTATATTTCTGAGAGTTTTTTTTCTAAATCTTCTCTAGTCAGACTACCATTATTTTGAGCTAATACATCTAAGGCTTTGCGTATTATATCCTCATCTCCTGGTTCCTCAAGATCAGATAATATTATTTCTCTGAGTAATTCTGAATTATCGGATTGTCCAATATCATCTAAAATGTATTGAGCAAAGATTTTGTTTCTTGAATTTCTTTTTTCAAATTCTGTTTGCTCTTTTTGGCTTTGCTCTGCTTCAAAGGCTTTTTGTCTGTCTTTAAATTTGTCCATAATTCATTATTTCATAGTTGGCATGTTGAGTGAAGCCCCTGCGACATCATCTGGCCATCTCGATGTTATTGTCTTACGTTTGGTATAAAAATTAATCCCTTCTTCTCCATGCATTCCATGACCACCAAAAATTGAGCCTTTCCAGCCACCAAAAGTATAAAAAGACATTGGAACTGGAATAGGAATATTTATCCCAACCATTCCTATTTGGACATTTTTCATAAAGTTTCTCGCTAATGAACCACTTGATGTATAAATGGAAGTGCCATTGCCAAACTGATGTTTATTAATAAGTTTTATAGCCTCTTCAAAGTTATTCATATTGAGGACAGATAAAACAGGGCCGAAAATCTCTTCTTTGTATATAGTCATACCATCAGTAACATTATTAAATATTGTAGGACCAACAAAATTACCATTTTCATAACCTTGAAGACTAATTTCTCTTCCATCTAACTCTAATTTAGCACCCTCTTGAACACCTTTTTCAATATATGATAAAACTTTTTGTTTATGTTCCTTTGTAATGAGAGGTCCCATTTCGCTTTGTGGATCTAAAGACTCCCCAACTTTGATTTTACTTGCCTTCTCCTTTAGCAAATCCATAAATGGTTTTTGAATATTTCCAACAGGCATAGCAACTGATGTTGCCATACAACGTTCACCAGCAGATCCAAAAGCTGCTCCAATTAGTCCATTTACTGCATCCTCTAAATTTGCGTCTTCCATTATAAGCATATGGTTTTTAGCACCACCAAGAGCTTGAACTCTTTTATTTGTTTTTGAACATTCGGTGTAAATGTACTTTGCAACAGGTGTTGAGCCAACAAAACTTACTGAAGAAATATCTTCACACTGAAGTATTAGATCTACAACATTTTTATCGCCATTTACGACCGTCAGGACGTTATCAGGTAGACCAGCTTCACTCATTAACTCTGCAAGTTTTAAAGAGCATTGAGGAACTTTCTCAGAAGGTTTTAGCATAAAGGCATTTCCACATGCTATAGATAATGGAAACATCCACATTGGAACCATAGCTGGGAAATTAAATGGTGTAATACCAGCACAAATTCCCAAAGGCTGCTTAATATCAAACAAATCTACGTTTGTTCCAACGTTAATTGAGTGATTTCCTTTCAATAAATGAGGAATACCGCATGCAAAGTCAACTACTTCAAGACCTCTCTGTAAAGATCCTTTAGCATCAGAAAAAACCTTGCCATGTTCTTCAGATATTATTTTTGCTATTAAATCAAAATTTTTTTCAATTAAATTTTTAAATTTAAATAAAATTTCACTTCTTTTCGTAATGGGTGTATTAGCCCATAAAGGTTGTGCTAATTTCATTTTATTGATAATTTTTTCAAACTCATCTCTTGTTGTTTTTGGAACATGCGCATATTCCTCACCCGTACTAGGTTTATATAATTTTATGAAGTCTTTTGAATTACTAGATATTCCTTTAGAGTCAGAGAAGTTTTCAATTATTTTCATGTGATGTTTTTAATATTAAATTTGTTTTTAGTAAAGATAATTGATTTATTTTAGTTAGTTTGATAATATGGACCTTTAAGGGGTGCTGAAAGGCTGAGAAAGGTAATACTTAACCCTCGAACCTGATCCAGGTAATTCTGGCGTAGGAAGTTTCCCTTAAATACTTTTAAAACAAGAGCAAATTAGATGGAAATTCTTTTTTTAATTTTATTTGGATTAATTTTTACTGCGTCATTCTTTTTTTTGAAAAAAAATGAATTATCAGATGATAAATTTGTTATTAAAAATAAATATAACTTATTTTTTTCAATATCTTCTTTTGTATCCTCTGCATTGGGTTTTTGGATAATATTTTCGCCTGCCGCAGCAGCTACTTGGGGTGGAATGGGTAATGTGATTGGTTATGCTCTTGGAGCTGCGATGCCTTTAGTTTTATTCATCTTTATAGGAAAATATGTAAGAAAGGTTTTTCCAAACTCAACAGGCTTTCACGATTGTATCGAAAATCGGTTTGGTAAGAACTTATCCCACTTTGTTATAATAGTTTCGTTAGTTTATATGACAGTTTTCTTAATAGCTGAAATTACAGCTATCTCAAAGTTCTTTAATTTTTTAAATGATACACCTTATTGGATTTCTTCAATAATAATTATATTAATTGCTTTATCCTACGTTCTAATTGGAGGATTGTCGGCAACAATATTTACCGATTTAATTCAATTCATATTCATTATAGGAATTTGTTTGTTTTTAGTTTTTAAAATTCCATTCCAAGACTTTTCAGATAACTCTTCATTTATGATCGAAAATGCACATTTATTTGATTTTAATAATCAATTCCTATGGATAACAGGTTTGACTTTTTTAGTAGCAGTTACATTTACCAATCTTTTTCACCATGGTAATTGGCAAAGAATTTATGCTGCTAAAGATAATAAAACGCTTAGTATTGGCTTAGTTATATCTGCTTTAATTATATTTATAATTGTTTATTTCATTGGATACTCTGGACTAGTTTCAATCTCACTTTACGCAATGGATGATCCTGATTTAACATTTGTGAAACTTTTCGGTTTACTCGAGACTTCATTTATAAAATACATTTTTGTAATATTAGCTGCTTCTCTTGTATTGAGTAGTATTGATACATTAATAAATGCTATAAATTCTCAGATTGTCTCCCTAAGCACAAGTTACTCCTTAAAATCCTCTTCAAACTTATACTTTATTATTGTTTTCTTGGTGGCAGTTTTCATACTATCCTCGCAAGGCTACAATGTCTTATACGTCTTCTTAATTGCTGATTTAATTTGTTGTTGCTTAGTTTTACCTTTTCTGTTGGGATTATTTGGTTTTAATATCTCTACAAAACAAATATATATAATATCTTTTTTGAGCTTACTACTGGGAGTATTAATATTTCCTGATCCATCATTCAGCAAAAATATAATGAGCGATTTTCTAAATATTAATTTCACATTTATTAATAACTATAAATTATTCTCATCATTTATAGTGCCAATTCTATTTTCAACAATATTGACACTTTTGATGAAAAGGAAAGGTATATAATGGAACATATTTATAATGATTTAAAAAACTTAAGAGATAAAGGAGCGCTTGTACATTGTATTACAAATTACGTGGCAATGAATATAAACGCTAATATTCTTCTCTCTATCGGAGCATCTCCTTTGATGTCTCATGCAACAAATGAACTTAAAGAAATAACTGCTATATCGTCATGTCTTGTTAATAATATTGGAACGTTAGACGATAATTGGAGGCCTAGCTTTTTAGAGGCTTCTAAATATTATGTTGAACAAGAAAAACCAATCATATTAGACCCTGTGGGTTCAGGTGCGAGTAAGTTAAGAACTCAAACTTCTCTAGACATTATTAAAAGCTCTAAAAAATTAATTATCAGAGGAAACGCATCTGAAATTCAATCACTAGTAGATCAAAATAAAATATCTTCAAAGGGAGTTGACTCATCAATTGAAAGTCACGCAGCTATTGAGTCTGGAAAAATTTTATCTAAAGAGAATAATTGTGTCGTATTTATAAGCGGTAGAGACGACTTCATTATTTATGAAGATAATGTCACTAAAATTTCAAATGGATCAAGTGTAATGACAAAGGTTACAGCTATCGGTTGCTCTTTATCGTGCATAGTAGGAGCATTTGCTGCAGTAGGTGAAAGTTTATACAAATCTGCGATAAGCTCAGCGGCTATTTTTTCAATCGCAGGAGAACTCGCAGCATCAAAATCAGAGGGGCCAGGAGATTTTCAAGTAAATTTCTTGAACAAATTAAATAATATTACAGAAAAAGAAATTTTAGATAATTTAAAAATTACTAGTGTTTAAATTTTGTTTTGTTACTGACGATAAACTTACACCATTAAGTAAGTTGGATAATTATTTGAAAATAATATTTGAGAGTAAGGTCGATTGTATTCAATTAAGGTTTAAAAATTTAAAAACAATTGATTTATACAACTTAGGAAAAGATTTAAAAAAAGATTGTGTTAAATTTAAAAAAACCCTCATTGTCAATGATCGTGTGGATATTGCAAAATCTATAAATGCTCATGGTGCACATGTTGGTATGGATGATTTACCCTATAATCAAGTTAGAAAATTATTGGGAAGAAAAGCAATAATAGGAGTTTCAGCAAGTAATAAAAATGAATTCATAAAGGTAAAAAAGTTAAAGGGAGTTGACTACATAGGTGTTTCAGCCTTCTCGTCAAATACAAAAAAAGAAATGAAAAATTATTTTGGTTTAAGCGGGCTTAAAATTTGTGCTAAAGCTACAAAAATTCCTTTAATAGCAATAGGAGGAATCAATATTAGTGATGTAAATAGTATACTTAAACTAAAAATCCATGGAGTTGCTATGATATCCTCTTTATTAAAAGGTAATATTAAAAAGAATTGTATGGATGTAAGTAAAATTATTTCAAGTTATGAAAAGATATAAAACTGTATTAACAATTGCAGGTTCTGACTCATCAGGAGGGGCAGGTATCCAAGCTGATATTAAAACTATAACATACTTTAAATGTTATGCGATGTCTGTAATTACTGCTTTAACTGCACAAAATACTCAAGAGGTAAAAAGTATTTTTAATACAACCCCAAAGTTTATAAGAGAACAACTTAATACAACGTGTAGTGATATTAAACCAGACTCAATAAAGATTGGTATGTTAAGTGATAAAAAAATTATTCAAGAAATTTCAAAATTTATTGACAACTATAAAATATCTAAAGTTGTTTTAGACCCTGTTATGGTGTCAACATCTGGTTATTTACTCTTAAAGAAAAGCGCTATATCAAGTTTAACTAAAAACCTTATAACAAAATCTATGATAATTACTCCTAATTTGGAGGAGGCAGAAATTCTTACAAATACCAAGATTAATAGTAAAGATGATATGATTAATGCAATTCAAATTTTAGAAAAAATTGGCGCTAAGAATATACTGATCAAAGGTCTAATCAAAAATGGAAAAATATTCGACTGTCTATTTTTAAAAAAAAATAAAAAAATTCACTTTTTTGAGTCTAGAATCATTAAAAGTAAAAACACACATGGAACTGGGTGTACTTTATCGTCAGCAATTGCTTCGAATTTAGCTTTAGGTGAAGATATTTTAAATTCTGTCAAAAAATCAAGAAATTATATAAAAAGAGCCATAATTAAAGGAAGTTTGTATAAAATTGGTAAAGGTAGTGGTCCGATTTACCATTTTTAACTTTAAATTTAGAAAAATTGCTATAAAAAGTTTATCAATATTTAGGCTTACTATTTGAATACTAATTAAAAAAATCTCATAAAATTTTTAACTATGTTTGGATACGCTAAATATTTACTACTTAAGATTAAGAAAGGACTATAAATGACTACAGGAACAGTGAAATGGTTTAACCCAAAAAAAGGATATGGGTTTATTGCCCCTGATGGAGAAGATAAAGATATCTTTGTCCACATCACAGCTGTTCAACAAGCAGGTTTAGACCGCCTTGATGAAGGCGACAAAGTCGAATTTGAAGTTGTTGAAGACAAAGGCAAATCCAAAGCAGATCAGTTAAAAAAAGTTTAATTGATTTTGCGAATACTTTTTATTTTATCGTAGGCTTGATTTATCTCGGATAGTCTGTCTTCAGATTTAATGATTAATTCTTGAGGAACACCCTGTGCTCTTAATTGGTCAGGGTGTAGCTCTTTACTTAGCTGTATCCATCTTTTTCTAATTTCACCATCAGAAGAACTTTTCTCAACTCCTAAAATTTTGTATGGATCAATTTGTTTATCCAGCCACATAGTTTTTATGCTTTCATATTGAACTTTATTTAGTCCAAAATAATCAGAACAATTTTGAATAAATACTATCTCTGAGTCACTGATTTCACCATCAGCCTCTGCGATATAAAAAAGTAAGTTTAAAATCTGCTCCAAAACTTGAGGCTGTCCACGAAATAGCATTCCTATTTGTTGAGCATATTGATGATAGTCATCAGAGCTTTTTTTAGCTTCATTAAATATTTTGCTAACATCGTTTTGAAAATCAGGAGGTATTTTAAATTTTTCTTTAAAGGCGCTTATTTCATCAGTTGTAACTTGACCATCTGCTTTAGCCAGTTTAGCTGCTAAAATAATTATACCTATCGTTATAATTTCTTGTGGTGAATTAGAGGCTATATTAGAGTCAGATTTTTGGTTTCGAATACGATCAACACTGTGACCCGCTATTACACCTAACATAGCTCCGATTGGCCCCCCAAGAGCAAAACCAAAAGTCCCAGCTAAAAGTTTTCCCCATATACTCATATAAAATTTATTTTTTAAAAGCCTAATTAATTATTTAAGCCATTCGTTAGTTTTGTTAATGTCCTTAAGACTGCTTTCTGTGCCATGAGAAAAATGTTTGCTCATATCAGGGTAATATTTATAAGAAATTGGTTTTCTACCCATAGCAACTGCCATTTCTCTTACATGATGAGGGTCGGCACCGCAACAAATACCAATAAAATTTACATTGATGTCCATACATTGTTTGGTGAATTCAGCCATTTCAAACCTGTTACATGTTAATCCATCAAGAGCAATATGAGAAACATTACCATCTAAACAATTACAATTTGGATCCTCTATATACATGTGTGTTGGGAATTCTTCAGTTGTTCTATATGGAACAGGTAATGCAGCCACATGGCATGAGACTTTTTCTCTAATGCTTGGCAGCAGTTTCATTGTCATTTCAGGACCACGATAACAATTAAGACCAACTACATCAGCACCATGGTCTTCCAAAATTTTACAGGCCTCTGCAGCACTATGACCTTCTCTTGTTTTGTCACCTTTAGGTATAGCAAGATTTACGACAGCTATTAAACCTGCATTTTTAATTTCCTTTAATGCTAATTTAGCTTCTTCAGTCCAATTAATTGTTTCAGCAATAACAAAATCAACATTAGCTTCTTTTGCCCAAGCTATTTGTTCTTCAAACATTTTTTGACAATCAATGTGAGATTGTTTGTCATCAGGGTCATAAATATTAGTATTAGCTACATTACCAGCTATCATTAAATCTAACTGGGGAAACTCAGCTGCAGCATTTTTTGCAATTTCTAATGCATTTTTTTGAAGAGGTTCTAATAATTCTTCCTTTCCAATCAAACGCAACTTTTCTCTGTGACCGTAATAAGTAAATGCTTGAACAACATCACTACCAGCTCTAATAAACTCTCTATGAAGTTGAGTTACTACTTCAGGATTATCAAGAACAACCTCAGGAACGTAAGTTCCTGCCTGTAAATATCCTCTTCTCTCCATTGCAAAAAGATAGCCTTCTGCACACAAAATAGGTCCTTCATTGAGTCTCTGTATTAGATCCATATTACCTCCTAAATAAATATCTAGATTATTATAGCTTTTAAAAAAAATTCTATAAAAAACTTCAAAATGTTTTTGGATTTTATCCGTAGAAAATAATTCAAAGATCAGTATGTTTTAATCAAATGGAATTTGAAAATAAAATCAAGAGTCTTCCAATATGGAAAAATATTGAAAATATTGAACCTTTAGAGGGAGGAATTACAAATCTTAATTTCTTGGTATCAGACTCTGGTTCTAAATCAGTTGTTAGATTAGGTTCAGATATACCAGAACATTTAGTTTATCGATCAAACG
>CACMWK010000003.1:0-150297 GCA_902617355.1 uncultured Alphaproteobacteria bacterium
ACGCTTTAAAATTTGCATATGAGTCATCTAAAAATAAAAAGAAGTTTTTATTTGTTTCGACAAAAAAGCAACACAGTGAAATTGTTGAGAATATTGCTAAAGAAACCAATAATTACTACGTTAATTTTAGATGGTTAGGTGGAATGATAACTAATTGGAATACTGTCAAGAACTCAATTAATACCTTAAATAATTATGAAAATATTTTAAATTCTGAAGAAACTGTTTTTACTAAAAAGGAATTATCTGACATAGAGAAGAAAAAAATAAGATTAGATAAAACTTTAGGAGGTATTGTAGATATGAAATCTACACCTGATGTCATTTTTATAATTGATACAAATAGAGAACATATCGCTGTCTTAGAGGCAAAAAAATTGGGGATACCAATTATTGGTATTGTAGATACAAATTGTGATCCTGACATAATTGATTTTCCAATTCCAGCTAACGATGATGGTGTTAAATCTGTTCAATTTATTCTTGATAACTTTAAGAAAGTTTTAATAACAAAAGATGTTGAAGTATCTAATGAAAGCGAAATTAAAAATGAGTAGTATGGAGTTAATTAAAAAACTCAGAGATAGTACAGGAAGTGGTATTGTAGACTGCAAAAAAGCTCTAGCTGAAAATAACAATGATATTGAAGCTTCTGTTAAATGGTTGCGAGAAAAAGGAATACTTAAAGCTCAAAAAAAACAAAATAGAGAAACAAATGAAGGTGTAGTCTCTTTTTTTAATAATTCTTCCAATACAGACTTTACTGTTTGCAAAATAAAATGTGAAACTGACTTTGTTGCTAAAAATGATGATTTTCTTAATTTTGCTGAGACTCTTTCAAAAGCTATACATGAAAATAAAAATTTAAAAGAGGAGGGTACTGATCAAGACTTATCTAACATATTAATTGATAATAAATCATTTAGTGATTGTCTTACAGATCTAATTTCAAAAATAGGAGAAAATATTCAAATAGTTTCTTTCAAAAAATACTATTCTGAAAATTCCATTTTCATTAGTTACCTTCACAATAAGTACAATACTAATTGTTCTAAAATTGCTTCAGTTGTTGAAATTTCAACTGATGACCAACAATCAGCATTAAAATTAGTTGATGAATTAAAAGTTATTGCAATGCAAATATCAGCTATGAAACCAATGGGTATTGATAAAAATTCAATAGATTTAAAAATCCTTGAAGATGAAAAAGATATAATTTTAAAACAA
Organism: uncultured Alphaproteobacteria bacterium; assembly: GCA_902617355.1. Classification (GTDB taxonomy): domain Bacteria; phylum Pseudomonadota; class Alphaproteobacteria; order HIMB59; family HIMB59; genus HIMB59. Next base: position 1,228 of record CACMWK010000003.1, read on the forward strand.
ATGAATAATGTACCTGATGATAAAAAAGATCAGATTATCGAGGGAAAGTTAAATAAATTTTTGAAAGAAAATACTCTTTTAGGACAAGCACTGATTACTGATCCCAAAAAAAGTGTAAGTTCATTTTTGAGTGACTTATCACTAAAAAATAAGATAAGTCTTAACATTATTAACATGGATTTATATACTATTTAGTAATATGTACAAAAACATCATGCTTAAGATTTCAGGTGAGTCTTTAGCAGGATCTAATGAACAGGGTTTCGATTTTGATAATTTAAATGATTTAGCTATTAGTATTAAATACTTAACTTCAAAAGATTTAAAAATTTCCATTGTATTAGGTGGGGGTAATTTTATTAGAGGATCTTCATTTTCTAATGGTGTTGTTGATAGAGTAACTTCTGATTATATGGGAATGTTAGGTACAGTAATTAACTCTTTAGCTTTACAGTCAAATCTTAAAAACTTAGGTGTTGACTCTAGGGTGATGACAGCAATAAGTATTAATAGAGTTGCGGAACCCTACATTAAAAATAAAGCCACAAGTCATTTAAATAAAAATAGAGTAGTGATTTTTGCCTCAGGTACTGGAAATCCTTTTTTTTCTACTGACACTGCCGCTGTACTAAGAGCATCAGAAATGAAATCTGATGTTATTTTAAAAGGAACAAAGGTAGATGGCATATATGATAAAGATCCAGTTAGCAATAAAGATGCAAAAAAAATTCAAAATATTTCATACTCAGATTATTTAAATAAAGACATTAAAGTTATGGATGCAACTGCCATCAGTCTTGCTAAAGATAGATCATTACCAATAATTATTTTTTCAATTCTAAAGAGCTCAAATATAATTGATATAATAGAAGGTAAGGGTTCTTATTCAATTATAAATTAGGATGATATATGTACAACAAAGATAATTGTTTATCAGAAATGAACACTAGTATTAGTGCTTTTTCCATTGAATTGAAAAACATTAGAACTGGGAGAGTCTCACCAGATATTCTTAAAAGTGTAATTGTCGATAGTTATGGATCTAAATCACCTCTAACACAACTTTCCAACATTAATAATGTAGATAATATGACTTTAAGTGTAAATATATGGGACACATCTCTAGTTAAGACTATCGAAAAGAACATTTTAGACTCAAATTTAGGTGTAACACCACAAACAGATGGTTCTAATATTTTATTAAAGTTTCCAGAACTAACGGCTGAGAGAAGAAAAGAACTTGTAAAAATTATATCTGAAATATCAGAAAAGTTTAAGATTTCAATAAGGGGCATTAGAAGAAAATATCTTGACGAAGTAAAATTACTTGAAAAGGATAAGTCTCTGTCGATAGATGAAAGTAAAAAATATCAGGATGAAATACAAAAATTTACTGATAATTCAATTAAAGAAATTGAAAATTTAACAAATCAAAAAGAGTCTGAAATCTTAAAAGTCTAATTTTGAAAAATCAACTTAATCATATTGCTTTTATAATGGATGGCAATAATAGGTGGTCTAAGAAAAATAATAAAAATAAATACTTTGCTTATAAAAAAGGAGCAAGTACATTAATCAATTTAGCTAATTCCATCTTTGATAATACAAACGTAAAATTTATATCAGCTTTTGCTTTATCTAAACATAACCTCAATAGGTCAAAAAATTTAATTAGTATTTTAAAGAAGATACTTTTAGAGTTTCTTGATAAATCTATAAGTGAAGATAATAATAACTTTAAGATTAAGTTTATTGGAGATAGAAAATTTTTAAGTAAAGAGATTAATAATAAAATTGAAAAAATTGAAAAATTAAAAACACACTCAAAGAAGAGTTTGTTTATATTTATTAATTACAGTGGAAGAGAAGACTTAGAGCAAGCAGCTTTTAATATGTTTAGGAATAAAAGAAATAATAGTAAATCTAGTTTAAAAGATTATCTTTTAACTAAAAACATACCAGATCCTGATTTATTAATTAGATCAGGTGGGTTTTCAAGACTAAGTGATTTTATAATTTACCAAATTACATTTACTGAATTAATTTTTATTAATAAATTATGGCCTGATATAACTAAGAGAGATTTATCTAAAATTTTAAATAAATACCATTCAATTGAGAGAAAGTTTGGACTCTAATTCTGTAAGTAGAATTTTAGTTGGTCTTATTTTATTACTAACTACTTTTTCATCATATTTATTTAATCTCGAATTATTTCTAATTACAATTTTGATAATTTTAATTAGTTATGATTTTTATAATCTTAAGATCTATAAACTATCATATTTAATTTTTTTTACTTTATTACCTTTTGCATCACTATTTTTTCTTTCAACTAAGATAATAAATGCTTTTACAATATTGATATGCTTAATAATTTTTTTAGTTTTATATAATAAAAGATTTAAAAAGGAGTTATTCTTATTATCTGTATATTTATTTTGTATATTATTATTTAATTTAGCATATCAAGATAGGAATATTTTTTATATTATTATCCTAATTTCTTTTTTTAATGACACAGTAGCTTATATTGCTGGTAAATATATTGGTGGACCAGTAATTGTCCCTAAAATTAGTCCAAAAAAAACTTGGTCAGGAACTTCAATATCATTTTTATTATCCACATATGTATTGGTCTTATTTAATTTTAATATTTTATTTTCATCTTTAATTTCAATTTTTTTGTTTTTTGGAGATATATTTTTTTCTTATATTAAAAGATATCTAAATTTAAATGATTTTTCATTGCTATTGAGGAGTCATGGTGGAATACTTGATCGATTAGATAGTATGTTTTTTATTACAATAATATTCCAAATTTACATTACTTTATAAAATGAAAAAAAAAATTTTAATTGTTGGTTCTACAGGTAAACTTGGAACAAAACTTTTAAATTATCTTAATAAAAATTCAATATCAGTTTATGGTATATCTTGTTATAAAAACCTTAAAAAATTATCATACCAAAAAAACATATATAATATTAAAAATTCTTTTGTTCTTAGTGATGCAAATGATCAAATAAATTTTTTTAAGTTTTTAAAAAATAATATCCAGATTATTTATTTTTTAGACTACGGAAGCTTATCTTTAAAATATTTAACCTATTTTTTAAGATATAATAGTAATTCAATTATTGCGGTAGCAAATAAAGAGATGATCATAGCAGGTGGTTCTTTATTGCAAAATAAAATTAAAAAAACAAATAATAAATTTATACCTTTAGACTCTGAACATTTTTCTATCTTGAATTCAAATATAAAAAACCAAGCAATATCTAAAATTTTTATAACTGCTTCTGGTGGACCTTTTTATTTTAATAAAAAAATAAATTTTTCTAAGGTAGCACTTTCAAAAGTTTTATCTCACCCTAAATGGAAAATGGGTTTTAATAATTTGATAGACTCATCAAATTTAATTAATAAAATTTTAGAAATATATGAATTATCTATTATTTTTAATATACCTTTAGATAAAATAGATTTTTTAATCTCTAAAGAGGCATTTGTTCATAGTATTGTTCATTATTCAGATAGCTCATTATCTATAAATTGTTTTAATAATGATATGTTAATAACTTTAATTAAACCTTTAACTTATTTATATAAAATTAATTCATTTAAGATTAATCAAAATTATCTAAAAATACATAATCTCAAGATTGAAATACCAAAAGATAAAAGATTTAAAGTGCTAAATTATAAAAAAAAACTCATGAATTTATCTCATTCTGATCAAATTAGGTTAATGATAATTAATAATTCAGCTCATAAACTTTATTTATCTAATAAACTTAAATATAATAATATTACTAATTATATTATGAATGAAATGTCTAGAGATAAAAAAAATTTAAAATTAAATTCTTTCACTTCTATTTTAAAATTTATAACAAAATACAATGATTATTATAAAACAAATGTTTAAAATTAACTTTTATATTTTTATTTTTTTTCTATTTTCAAAATATGTTATTTCAAAGCCAATTAACTTTGATGGCTTATCAAAACTTAATTTGAATGATTTGCAGTCTATTACTTCTGTAGATATATCAAAAAAAGATTTGGAAATTTATGAAGTAAATAATCTTATTAAAGAATTAATACTTTCTGATCTTATATATGAGGTAAGTTATAAAGAAACTTCAGATTATTTTTCCATTATAATTAAAGAAGCAGATTTAATAGAAAATATTTTTATTAATAATAATGTTTGGATAAAAGAAAATTTAATTCTAGAAAATTTAATCTCTAAAAATCAATATATATTGACAAAAGACAATGTTGAGAGTGATATTAAAATAATAAAAAATATTTATAAATCAAAAGGTTTTCAAAATATTTTAGTTACAGCAAAAGTAGAACGATTTTCTCAAGATAGAGTCAATCTTATTTATGATATTCAAGAAGGAAAACAACAAAAGATTAATGTAATAAAGTTTGTTGGAAACACTTTTTTTTCAAATAATTATCTTAATTCTATCATCAAATCACAAAGTATAAAATTCTATAATATCTTTAAATCTGGAAGTAATTTAAATTATTCAACTTTCGAATTTGATAAAAATCTCATTATATCTAAATATCGTAACGATGGTTATGCTGATATTAAAGTTTCTTACTCTTTAGAAAAAAGCAATTTAAATAATAATATTTTATATTTTTATATAGAAGAGGGTGAAAGATTAAAAATTAATAATCTTTTATATGACTTTGAGGATAATAGTTTAAATAAATCTATTAAAGAATTATCTTTACAATTAGAAAAAGAACTTAACAAAAATAATTCTTACTACAATAGTTACTTAATCGATGAATATTTAGAAATTTATAATTTAAAATTACAATCAAATAATATTTATAATAAAGTTATTGATGTAAATGTATCTAATAATAATGAGGGTATAGATATTGTATTTTTTGATAAAAAAAGTACACCTGTGATAATAAATAAAATTGATATAACCGGCAATTCAATAACAAAAAATAATACTATTAGATCTAAAATAACTTTTGAACCAGGTGAGTATTTAAATGATTACAAGTTAAAAAATCTATCTAAAAATCTAAAAAGATATCCTTATATTAAAGATGTTTTGATTGAAACAAGTGTTAATGATCAGATTGCAGACATTAATATTAATATTGATGAAGAAACTAAAACAGGTAATATATTATTAGCTGGTACATTTAATGCTGATACCGGGGCTGGACTTACTCTTGGTATTGAAGATAAAAATATATTTGGATCTGGAAATAGTTTAAGTTCTAATTTTTCTGCAAATTCAGAGGATTTGAAATTTGACATAAATTATGTTCAGTATCCTTTGTTAAACCCAAATTTAACAAATACTTATACAATTTTTAATCAGGAGTATGATTATACTAATTCTTTTGGATATAAAGCTTCAAATAGAGGAGTCGGCTATTTTATTAATTTTAAACAAAGTGAAGAAATCAGTTATGGTTCAGGAATAGATTACGAAAGTTTCAAGGGACACTCAGCTATAAATAACACTTCATCATCAATAAACGATAATATTGGCAATTTTCAAAATTACAGACTAAAGTTTTCCATAAAATACGACACTAGTAATGATTTTTATAACCCTAGTGATGGAACTATAAATAGTTTTAACTTAACTATTTCACCAAATAATATTTCTGACAACGCATATTATAAATTTCAAGTATCCAATAAAAATTATAGAACTCTTAATAAATCAAAGAATTTTATTTTTTTGAATAATAATTATGGATATGCGAAATCTTTAAATGGAAAATTAAAAACAATTGATGCTTTTGGTTTGGGTGGTTTAAATTTTAAAGGTTTTGATTATAAAGGAATAGGACCATACGATGGAAAAGTATATTTAGGAGGAAATGAGTTTTTTACATCTACTATTGGATACGGTAGTTCGTTTATATTTGATGAAAAAGATAATATTAATATTAAATTTTTCTTAACTACTGGTTCTATATGGAATAGTGATTATGCTACATCAGATATTGATTTAAGAACATCTGTTGGAACTTCTTTTGATTTTATTACTCCAATTGGCCCCATATCTTTATCTTACGCCTCACCTATTGAAAAAAATAATTCAGACAAAACTAGACCTTTTAATTTTTCAATAGGCACTTCTTTTTAATTAAATGATATCATTTGAGAGAAATAATTTTTTTCCTTTAAAAAAAAATTATTTAACAAAAGAATTAAATTTACTAATTAAGGAAGATATCATTTTTACAAAGTGTAAAAATGATTTTTATATAGAAGATATATCCTCTTTAAAAAATTTAAGAGAGAATTCTATTTTATTTTTAGATAAAAATACAAATATTGACATATCAAATTGTAAAAATATCCACATATACACTGAAAATGAAACAAATAAAAATTATTTTAAAAATATTACTGTGGTTAAAAATTTAAATACTATTTATAACAAATTTTTAAATAAACTTTTTTTCCATGAGGATCAAAATGATTTTACTGATGATTTTGATTATATAAATGGTTCATACATTTCTAAATTTTCTGATATTCATGTATCTACTAAAATTGGAAAAAATTGTGTAATCTCTCGTGGTGTTAAAATTGGAAAGAATTCTATTATAAAAAATAATGTTGTTATAAAAAATACTATAATTTCTAATGATGTTGTTGTCTCTGATAACTCATCTATCGGTACTAGTGGTTTTGGATTTGGTTTAAATCAAAGAGGTGCATCATATCTAAATCCACAAATCGGTATAGTTTTTATTGATGAAAATGTTTCCATAGGAGCATCTTGTACAATAGATAGAGGAAAATTAGATTTTACTTATATTGGAAAAAATTCAATGATTGATAATCAGGTTCATATCGCACACAATGTAATCTTGGGTGATAATGCTTGTATAGCTGCTCAAACTGGAATTTCCGGGAGTGTTGTTATTGGAAAAAATGTAACAATCGGTGGTCAAGCTGGTTTTGCCGGACATATAAGTATAGGTGAGAATGTTGTAATTGCTGCTAGAAGTGGTGTTACTAAAAATATCAAAGATAATTCTGTTGTTGCAGGTTTCCCTGCAACTGATATTAAAGAGTGGAAAAAAAATATTATTAAACAAAGAAATAATGGACATTAACGATATACAAAAGATATTACCACATAGGTATCCTTTTTTATTAATTGATAAAATAATAAATTTTGAGCCAGATATTTCAGCTCACGCCGTAAAGTGTGTAACTATAAATGAACCTTTCTTTCAAGGCCATTTTCCTGGTAGACCATTGATGCCAGGTGTTCTAGTAATTGAGGCTATAGTTCAAGCTGCATGTTTTACAGTAGCTATGAAGTTAAAAGACTCTATGAAAAATCCTGGTGTTTCTTTTATGACAATAGATAAATGTAAGTTTAGAAAACCCATTATCCCTGGAGATGTATTAGATCTTAAAGTTAATCGTTTAAATAAAGTTAAGAATGTTTACAAATTTGAAGGTAAATGTTTAGTAAATGATGTTATACATGCTCAATGCATATTTTCAGCAATGATACATGACATCCCTGATACATCCAAGTAGCTCAATAGGTAAATCGGTTCAATTAGGTAATAATGTGAAGATAGGACCATTTTGTAATATTGATGGTGATATTTTAATTGGTGATGGAACTGAATTAAAATCACATGTTTCTATAACTGGCAATACTACAATTGGTAAGAATAATATTTTTTATCCATTCTCTAACATTGGTTGTAATCCACAAGATCTTAAATTTTCTGGAGAGGATAGCTTTCTGAAAATAGGTGACTCAAATACATTTCGAGAAAACGTCACAATTAGTAAGGGAACTGAAGACGGAGGCATGGTAACTAGTATTAAAGACCATAACCTTTTTATGACTGGTGTACATATAGCCCATGATTGCAAAATAAATAATAATAACATATTTGTAAATCAAGTAACATTAGGTGGGCATGTAAATATTCTTGATAATGTTGTTATAGGTGGTTTATCTGCAGTAATACAATTTGTGACTATTGGTTCTTATTCTATGATTGGGGGAATGAGTGGAATAGACAAAAATGTATTACCGTTTAGTCTTGCTATTGGTAATCGTGCAAAATTACGAGGTTTAAATTTAGTTGGAATAAGAAGAAATAATTTTAATAAAGATGAGATAAATAAAATTAGCTCAATTCATGAGAGTTTTATTAATAAAAAAATCAATCTCTCTACTTATGATAAAGTAGAGGGAATATTTCATCAATATAAATCAATTTTAAATGAAAAACTTGGCCACATTCAAAAATGATATCTGCCTTATAGCTGGATCAGGTTTATTTGTTTATGAGGTTGCAAATTATTTAAATAATAAAAATTTACTAAATCAAATTATTTTAATTAATGAAAACAATCATATAAAAAAAAAATTTAAGCATAATTACAAGTCTTTTAGAATTAAAGATATAGAAAAAATTACATCATTTATTAAGTCTAAAAATTTAAGAAAAATTATGATTATTGGTTATGTAGAACTTCCTTCTTTTGAAAAGATAAATTTATCAATAAAATCAAAGCTATTAATCTCAAAGGATATATTCCTTAATAATATTAATGATCAATCTAAAATTTTAAAAAGATATTTATCTAATAATAAACTAACACTTCTTTCTCAAAAAAAAATATTAAATAAAATGCTAGTTTCTTATCAAGATGAACACCTTCTCAATAAAAATAAAAAAATTATTAGTAAATTAAAAATTAAAAAAAGCTTTCTAAAAAAAATATTCTCAATGAATATAGCACAATCATTAATTTTAAATGGTGATAGGGTTATAGCTATAGAAGATATATTAGGTACAAATGATATGATTAATAGAATTGGTAAGATTAATACTAAATTTAATAATTTAATTTTTGTAAAATCAAAAAAATCAAATCAAATTGATGAAATTGATTTTCCTATTATAGGTATGGAAACACTTAGGTTACTTATAAAATATAAATTTCGTGTAATCTGTTTATTTAATAATAATATTTTAATTTCAGAAAAAGATAATTTTTTAAAAAACATAAAAGCTAATAATATTTCCCTAATTATATTATAAAATGAAGATTTTATTCATTACTCTCGAACAATCTGGAAGACAAATCGTTAAAACAATACTTGATGATAATTTTTTTAAAACTAATAAAAATCAAATATTCACTTTTGGTATGGATGATGGCTATAAAGAATTTAACGATTTAACTAATATTAAGATTACTCCAATGATGGGATTTGTTGATATTATTCGTAATTTAAAATATCTTTTTAATCTCAGACTTAAAATCAAAGAAATTATTGATTTGCATTTATTTACTCATATTTTTTTTGTAGATTCATTTGATTTTTCAAAATTTTATATTCAAAAATTTAAATCAAATAAAATAAGATATTGTCAAATAGTAGGCCCATCAGTTTTTATTTGGAAATCAAGTAAAGCAAAATTTATTAATAGAAATTTTGATAAAATTTTTTCAATATTTAGTATTGAAAAAAAATATTACAACCCAGATGTCTATGATTATATTGGTCATCCTTTAAAAAACAAAACGTACTTTTCAAATGATTATAATGAAATCAATAATATAGGTATTTTTTTGGGTAGTAGACAACAAGAAATTTATAAAAATATACTTATTATTAAGAAATTAGTTCTAAATCTTAAAAAATATAAAGAACTTGTTTTTAATTTTTTTGTTACAAATGAATATCATGAATTTATAAAAAAATTTTTTAAAGATAATTCTAATATACAAATTCATTTGAATGATAATTCCTACTATAAAAAAATATCTAAACTAGATTTTGCTTTTGCTTGTTCAGGGACTGTCCATTTAGAATTATGTTTTTCAAATATACCACACTTAATATTTTATAAAGCGAACATTATAAATTATACTATTTTTAAATTGTTCGTAGGAGCTAAATACTTATCATTAGTTAATATCTTTAATAAAAAAGAAATAGTAAAAGAGTTTATTCAAAATGATTTTACAGCTACTAACTTATCAAATTTTTTCACAATTTTAAAATTTAATAAAGATAAGCTTTATAAATATCGAAAAAATATGTTTGATGGAATTAAAAGTAGCAATTTTGAAAACTTTCGTTCAAGTATAATTACTGATTATTTAGAAAAGTCTTCTTAAGCCATAATAAATTAAATATTGATTTTTTCTCTCTATCAGGCACTTTTTTATAGGACTTATCTTTATTTCCTGTAAATAATTGTCTGGGTCTTGTTATTTTAAACTCCTCATCTTCTATCATTTCTTTCCATTGTGATAACCATCCTACTGTCCTGCCAACTGCAAAAATTGGTGTAAACATTGTGGTAGGTATATTAAGTGCTTTTAAAAGAATTCCAGAGTAAAAATCAACATTTGGGTATAGATTTTTTTCTTTAAAAAAAGTGTCATTTAAAGCCAATTCTTCAATCTCTTTAGCTATTTCGAGTTCTTTTGATTTAATTTTAAGATCCTTGAATAAATCTTCTGTGCTTTTCTTTAAAACTTTGGCTCTTGGGTCGTAGCTTTTATAGACTCTATGTCCGAAGCCCATCAATCTAATTTTATTTTTTTTATTTTTAACTTCTTCTATAAAGTCTTTGGGTTTTAAATCATTTAATACAATTTCATCAATCATATCTATAACAGCTTCATTCGCACCACCGTGAGATTTCCCCCAAAGTGATGAGATACCAGCTGATAAACAAGCATATGGGTTCGCCAGAGATGAGCCAGCAGTTCTTACAGTTGATGTTGAAGCATTTTGTTCATGATCAGCATGAAGAATAAAGATTTGATCCATTATTTTTGAAAAGAGTGGATTTATTTCATATTCCTTTGTTGGTGTTGCAAAGCACATATGTAAAAAATTATCTGCATAATTAAGTTTATTGACAGGATAAACAAAGGGTTGACCTACTGAGTATTTATAAGCCATTGCAGCAATGGTTGGCATCTTTGCTAAAATTCTATGTGACGCAATCATTCTATGCTCAGGATCTTCAATATTTAAAGAGTCATGATAAAATGATGATAAAGCACCAACTATTCCAATCATCATCGCCATTGGGTGTGCATCTCTTCTAAAACCTCTATAAAACTGAATTATTTGTTCATTTAGTAATGTGTGGTTTTTAATTATTTCTTCAAACTCATTTTTATCACTTTCTGATGGTAACTCACCATGCATGAGTAAATAACAGACTTCAAGATGAGAACTACTATTAGCAAGTTCTTCAATAGGATAACCTCTATATTGAAGAATACCTTTTTCGCCATCAATATATGTTATTTTAGAATTACAAGCTGCAGTTGATGTAAAACCTGGGTCATAAGTAAATAAACCTGTCTTCTTATAAAGTGATGATATGTTAATTACATCTGGTCCAATAGATCCCTTGATCCCATCGAATTCATACTCTTTACCAGTTTTAGTATCGACTAATTTAAATCGTTTTTCATCAATCATTTAAATATAATAATAACTTTTCTTTCACTTTTTCAATACCAAAGAATAAAATAATTTTCTCAATTGGTATTTTTGACTCAAAATTTACTATAATTTTTCTTATTATTTTACCTATTTTCTTTAAAGGTAAGTCATTTTGTTCAAGCATTAATAAAGCATTATCAGTATCATGCAAACCTTTAATAATTGAATAAATTTTTTTAATTAAATCTTTTTCATTTTCATCAATTTCAAGGACAATATTTTTTTCACAAAAGTTTAAAAGTTTTGATACTTCTATATTGATATCTGTATATTTGTTACATCTTTCTAATATGTCCCGGAAAATAAGCTCCAACTTAGAATTAGATACTTGCTTTTCTATATCCTTCTCTAAAAAATTTTTAAATTTCATAAAAGATAATTTATTTAAATAATGACGATTAATGAAATCTAACTTTTCAATATCGAATTTAGCTGGTGATAAAACTACTTTAGATAAATTGAAATTTTCAATTGCATCTTCAATATCTAAATATTCAATATCATTGAAATTATTACCTAATTTAATGATAAAATTAAATATTGAATCTGAGAGGTAACCTTCACTCAAATAATCGTTTACGTTGGTTATATTATTTCTTTTTGATAATTTTTTGCCATTGATGTCATGTATTAGGGGTATATGTGCATATTTTATATCTTTAAAATTTAAAGCATTGGATATCATAATTTGTTTAATTGAATTAGTAGTATGATCGTTGCCACGAATGACATTAGTCACATTCTCTAAATTATCATCAACTATGTTTGATAATATAAAAGTTGGGCTTTTGTCAGATCTTGCAATTGAAAAATCTTCTATAATATTAGATGGCACTTTAATTTTACCTAAAATTAAATCATCATACTCAAAAAATTCTTTATCTCTGTTCACTCTGAACTTATAAGGACCATCCTTTGAACGATACGCCATATCACTTGACATCAGTTTTTCTAAATATTCTTGATGAGTACTTAAATTTTTAGATTGATAACTAAGATTGTCATATTGAAGTTTAAATGTATTAAATATTTTTAATATTTCTTCCTCATATATTTTTTTTGATCTTTCCTTATCTGTGTCTTCTATTCTTAAAAGAAATTTTCCTTTATTTTTTCTTGCAAATAAAAAATTGTAAATTGCAGTCCTTAAACTTCCCATATGAAAATTTCCAGTAGGAGAGGGTGCGAATCTAGTGATGATCATTAATATTTTCTGACTAAATTAATCATCTTACCTAATATTTTGATCCTATCTTTTTTATACTTGATTGATGAAAAATTTTTGCGATCACCAAATATTTCAATTTCATCTTTGATTAATTTAATTTTTTTTAGCGTTATCTCACTATCATCTATCTGAATAGCATGAATATCATTTGAATTATAATTTGTAACTTTTTCTAATATAATTATATCATCTTCAAAAATACCATATGACTCCATTGAATTACCACTTACTTTACAAGCGACACAGTTACTTTTATTTGATTTTATAAAAGTATTTACATCAATATATTCTATTTGTTGACTCAAACTATCTATAGGTTTACCGGCAGATATCGCATTATAAAAGGGAATTAAATAATTTAATTCAATAGATCTAGATTTTAATTTATCTTTTTTAATGTGACCTTGTTCTTCTAAATATTCTAAATATTGAAATATGGAGGATTTAGATTTTAAACCCATGTGTTCTCTCATTTCCTCATAATTAGGAGATATTTTATTTTTCTCAATATATTTTCTCAAAAAATCTAAAAGCTTTTTGGCGTTTTTAGTCATTTATTTGATATAACCTTAGTTTATTAGTTCTATCATAATAAATCAGACAGTTTGCATATAATATATTTTTTAAATTAGAACTTTCTTGATTATTAAATACTTTAATACTTTTCTGATCTCTTAAACCAAATAAAAAAGATTTTCTTTTCAAAATTTTAAAATTAAATTTTACTTTATTGATATCAATTAAATCATATTTAATCCGCGATTTTCTATTATTATAAATCTCGATTAATGATTTAATAATTATATTAGTCAATACAAAGGAAGAGCATGGATTGCCAGGAAAAAACATATAAATTTTATTTTTCTTTATAAATAATTTAAAAGGTCTACCTGGTTTTAAATCAAGACCATCAATAATTAAATTAAAATTTTCAAAATTGATATCATCTTTACTTTTACCTGTGCCCCCAATAATAACTGTAATATCTGATTTTGAATTGTTTATTTCTTTTAGTAATAATTTTTGATCATCTTTTATATGAATATTCTTTTCAACAATATGATTATTCTTTTTTATAAAATTATTTAAATAATAACCATTTGTAGGGAGAATAAAGTGACTTGTGGTAAATTCGCTACCTGTCGAAATAATTTTAAACTTTAATGGTTGTAGTATTTTGACTTTTATATCTTTGAGGCTTTTTATACTGCTTAATTCATAAAAAGATAGATATTTATTTTGAAAGTCTATTTTACTACCTTTTTTGAAGATATGTCCCTTTTTTCTTATGAATTTATTATTTTTATATAAATTAATCACATGAGCATTTCCTTTATTTATAAAAATTTGTTCTTGGGGAACTATATATTTTATATTATCAGGAATTAGTGACCCAGTTTTTACAATTAAACACTCATTTAAATTTACCTTTATTTTATTAAAAATATTTAATTTCGATTTTCCAATAATTTTAAATTTCTTTCCAACATTTGTAATTGCTATACCATCCATTGATGATTGATTTTGAGGAGGTATATTTTTCTTAATCACTATATTAGATTTGATTAAATGATTACTATTTAGATTTTGACTTAAAATTGATGAAAATTTATTTTTTGGAAGATAGCTTGAAATTAATTTAATTGTCTTAAAAATATCATCCAATATTGTTTTTACCTCCTCTTTTTTTTATTATTTCAATTTTCTTAATAGTTATCTTTTTTTTAAAAGACTTAAGCATATCAAAAGTTGTAATAGAGGCACACGAAACAGAATTTAAGGCTTCTATCTCTAATCCTGTTGAGTAGTTTGATTTCACAACACTTTTTATTTCTATATATTCCTCATCTCTTAAATTAAGGGACAAAGAAACATAATCTATTGGTATATTGTGTGTTAAAGGTATCTGGTGTGAGGTATTTTTGGCAGCATATATACCTGCAATCTTGGCTGTATTAAATAAATTATTTTTTAGTTCTTTATCATCTTTGATTACTGAATAGAGTTTTTTATCAATTTCAATTAAAGATCTTGCCTCAGCAAATCTTTTTGTTTTATTTTTTTTTGATATATCAACCATTTCAATATTTTTATTTTTTTTATTGAAGTGTGATAAACTCATTAAGCCTCATACAATCTATTAATATATTTAATTTTATTATCATTTTTTAAAATACTACCACCTATTAAAAAAGAAGATATTCCACTTTCTTTTTTAATTTTTTTTATATTTGAAACTGTAACTCCACTTTCGCTAATTATTATTTTATTTTTTAATATTTTAGATAGTTTTATTGATTTATTTATATCAATCTTTTGTTCTTTTAGATTTCTATTATTGATTCCAATCAATTTTGCATCTATACCCTCAATTTTCCTTGCTTCAGTAACATTTTCAATCTCTATTAATACATCTAGACCAATATCAATTGCCAAATTATGTAATTTTTTTATATTTGATTTAGATAAAATTTTTGCAATTAACAATAAAGCATCTGCACCAAATTCTTTAGTTTCAAATACTTGTGTTTCATTAATTATAAAATCTTTTCTAATAATTGGCTTATTAGTAATTTTTTTTGCAATTGTTATATCGTTTAAACTTCCACCAAAATTTTTGTCAGTTAAGATGGATATACAACAACAATTTGATTTATGATATTGTTCGAGAATATCCTGAATATACTTTATTTTATTAAAATTTTTAATCGAAGGGCTATATCTTTTAAATTCAGCGATAAGGGCATTTTTATTAATATGTAGATTACTTTCTATTGCACTAAGAAAGTATTTTGACTTACTGTATTTAAAATTCTTCTTTTTATTAGTTTTTTGTTTTAAATAATTTGCATGATTAGTTTTCTCTAAAACTATTTTATCTAAAATATTCATTGCTTTTTAATTTTGTTTAAATGATTTAGAGCCTTAGACGTATCAAGAGAATTACTTAATATATCAAAGCATTCATCAAATTTATAAGTCGGTTTTATGGTTTGCATTGCGTAAATTGAATTAATAATAGTTATATCTCTGTAACTATCTTTTTTTCCCTGAAATAATTCAATCAGCCTGCTTGCATTATAAGAGGGAATACCTCCTTTAATATCCTTAAAATTTAATTTTGATGAAAGGTATTTTTTATATTTTGTATGGGATATCCTCTTTTTAGTGATATTTTTTCCTCTTTTAAAATAAAAATTTGTTGGAGCAAATATACTTATTTCGTCTAATCCATCATCTGAGAAAAAAATTGTAGAATTTTTATTATCAATTTTAGATAGTATTTTTAACATAATTTCTGCTGAGTTTTTATTCACTGTACCTAATATTTGATATTTTGCGCCTAATGGATTTAATGTAGGGCCCATATAATTAAATATCGTTTTTATTCCTAATTTTTTTCTTACTTCTCCAACTTTACTAAGATTTGAATAAAAAAAAGGTGCATTTAAATAGACAAATTTATCATTTGTTATTTTATTAATTATTTTCTTCGAGTCTTTTTCACTAGATATATTCAATTCAGAAATAATATCAGAGGAGCCACTTAACGAGCTAGCAGCACGATTACCATGTTTTGCAACTGGAATTTCAACAGATGATAATAATATAGCTACTGTTGTTGATATATTTAGTGTCTTTAACCCATCACCACCTGTCCCGCATGTATCCAAAGAATTAGAATATTGTTTTATTTTATTTGAATTTTTAAAAATAAATTTTCTTAGAGATAAAAGTATATCGATATTATTTATTAATTTATTTAGTTGATGAATAATTATCGCTTGATGTGAAATATTATCTGAGTCAAATAAATACTTAAGAGCATATTCAACATTTCTATTAGTTATTGTATCATCTATCTTAAATTTCATATACAATCCATAAAATTTTCTAAAATCTTTGAACCCACAAGAGTTTCAATACTCTCAGGATGATATTGCACACCATAAATAGAAAATAATTCATGTTTAAAACTCATTATAATTTTATCATCTTCTGAAATGCTTGTTATTTTTAAATTTTGAGGAAAATTATTTTTATTTAGGTATAAAGAGTGATACCTAGTTGCACGGAACTTTTTATCAATATTTTTATATATCTTACATTCACTTATTTTTTTTAAATTTGATACTTTTCCATGCATTGGTGTACTTAATGTGTCTATTTTAGCTCCAAAATAGACTCCTAAAATTTGATGACCTAAACATACACCTAATATTGGTATAAATGAGTATATTTGATGGACTAAATCAAGACATTCTCCTGCATTAAATGGATTACTTGGTCCAGGTGATATTACAACACCTTTGCTATTAATAATTTTATCAATATTTTTTAAGATCATGTCATTTTTAATAACTAATACTTGATCTCTTTTACTTAAACAATGATACAAATTATATGTGAAGCTATCGTAATTATCTATGAGAGTAATCATTATATGTTATGAGCTAAATTGTAAGCTTCAAATAAAGCACTAGCCTTATTGATACACTCGCTATGTTCATTTTCAGGTATGCTGTCAAAAACAATACCCGCTCCACTTTGCGCATATATTTTTCTATTTTTAATCATTGCAGTTCTGAGATTAATACAACTATCCATATCTCCATTTGCATCTAAATAAAAAACTGAACCTGAATAAAATTCCCTATTAGTATCTTCATGTTTTTCTAATATTTCTAGTGCTCTAATTTTAGGTGCTCCAGAAACAGTCCCTGCTGGCAAGCCAGCAAAAAGAACATCTATAGGTGTTAAATTATTTTTTAATTCTCCAGTAACATTACTGACTATATGCATTACATGAGAATAATACTCTATTATATTTTGTTCAGTTACTTTTACAGTATTATTTTTTGAAATTTGACCAACATCATTTCTACCTAAATCAACTAGCATTAAATGTTCAGCTAGTTCCTTTTTATCCTTAAGTAATTCATTTTTTAAATTATTATCTTCAATCTTATTTTTACCCCTTCTTCTAGTTCCGGCAATAGGTCTAAGTGTAATTTCTTTATTTTTCACCTTAATCATAGTCTCAGGACTAGAGCAGATAATTTGATAATTTTTTAGGTTTAAAAAAACAAGATAAGGTGAGGGATTAATTGATCTTAATGCTCTATAAAAATTAAATGGTTCAATTAAATAGTCATTAGAAAATCTTTGAGAAAGAACAGCTTGAAATATTTCACCAACTTTAATATCTCTTTTTATTTCCCTAACTCTTTTAATAAATTCCTCTTTCTTGATATGGTTTTTAAATTTTTTAGGTTTAATGATATTTAATTTTTTATTTTTTGAAAAAGGCTCTTTAAGTATTTTTTCTAATTTTTTAAGTGATTTTACTGGATTTTTCTTAATATTTGAAACTTCAATTAGATGTGTCTCATTAAGGACATTATCTATTATTATTAGATTTCTTGGTTTTACAAAATGTGCCAGTGGTATTCCAATTTCATTTTTATCAGGCTTATAACTTAATTTCGGAAGAGTAAATTTACATAAATCAAATGATACATTACCAATAAATATGGGTAGAGGTATATTCTGATCATATATAGTTTTAATTTTTAAATTTTTATAAATGTCCCTAATAAAAGAGTCTGGTGATTTTATTTTTTTCTTTTGATTATTAACAAGCGCATAATTATGAAAAATTTCAACATTTTGTAATACATTAAAAAGTATAATTGAGTATCTTCCTTTATTATCACCCCCAATGACTGACTCTAAAATGGAAACATCATTAAATTTATTTGCAAGTTTATTATAAATTGTAATAGTATTTTCAGTATCTAGAAAAACTTTTTTACCGTGAACATACATACTAAAGTTGTAAAAGTTGTTCGTTATCAACTTCTATATCTAGAGTATCTTTTATTTCTTTAATAATTTTTGAATATATTAAATTCACTATATTTTGTTTTATATTTAATGAGTCTATAGATCCAATAGAATTTATATCTAAATAAATAACTTCATTTGGCAACACTACTTTTAATTTTTGATCTTTTTTAATAATAATTATTTTTTCTAAAATCTCTGGCTCAATAAAATTATTTTTAATAGTTAGAGAGTCAGTAAAATAGTTGACCTTTACTGTTCCTGCTTTTTTTAACAATTCATCATCATGCGAAATATCTATATTTTTTTTATAATTGCTAAAAGAATTTAGAAATTTTTCTTTTAAATCCAATGGTAGATCTTCTTGCAATATATTTTGAACATTAAATTGAAATAAGAAATTATCTTTTTTTATTTCTCCTGATGATTGATTAAAGTCAATAAAACTGTATTGATCAGGAATATTTTCCAAAAAACTAAATGAATTACTATAGAAGATTTGATTTGTACTATAGCTATCTAAACTTTTAACATCATTTGTTATTGTAAAATTTTCTATTTCTAATTTAGTTAAAGTTGCTTCTATCTCCTCATAAACATTCTCTAACTTCTTTTGATATTCTTTTTCAAAAGATAAAAGTTTTACAAAAAAGTATTTTTCTCCAATTTTAATATTATTACCCTCATCTCCTGTGCTAAGTTTTTCTAATACTTCTAGAATTTGAGGTAAAATTAATTTTTCATCAACGCTCTCGAATAATTTGAATTGAGAGTCATCACTCTGTTTCAGTTCATTAAAATTTTTATTTGAATTACTATCTAAAATAATTTGTTCATAGCTATAATTTTTGGGCTCAATAAATTTATTTATATTTGCCTCATAATATTCATTTATAATGTCATCAGTTATTAGTTCTTCTTGAATATAATTTTTGAGATTTATTTCATTTATTGAAATTTCATATAATTCGTTATTTGAGTAAAAATCCTCCTCTAATTGATAATTTAGGAGATTATCGTCATTCTTAATCTCATATATATTTAATTCTTTTTCAACCAGAAGATCTGGATTAATTTCGTGACTAACTATCTTCTGCGCATCAAGGCTATCATTGAATAAATCAATATAAATATTACCCTCAATTTCCTTTAAGTAATTTTGAAGTGATGCTTCATCAAGATTTCTAAACATTTCATCATTATTTAAGGATTTTTTTAAAACTACTTTTTTGGACTTATCACTTATACTAATTTTTTCATCTAAATAATTAAGAAAAACTAGTTCATTTATATATTCATTTGTAAATTGAATTTTTGAAAATAACGCCTCTTGTTCTGATAAATTAGAAAGGCCATTTTCTGATTTATAGTTTTCATATGCTCTAGAAAATTCAGATGTTGATATTTTCTGGCCTCCTACTTTTAAAACATAATTTTTACCAACATAGGATCCAAATCCGATAAATAGGAAACTTATGCCTAGTGCAGCACTAAATATTATAACAATTAGTTTTTTAGTTTTCATTTTTATAAGTATTTTGATATCAGTTAACCTAATGAAATATATAATATTTAATTGGAAATCATATTTAAATATATCTGAAAGTTTGAATTTATCAAAGGTAGTGTCTAAGCTACCAAGTACAAAGAAATACAAACTTATTTCTAGTCCTAATAACTTTTATAACCTCACTCTCAAATCTAGATATCCAAAAAATATCTATGCAGCACAAAATGTAGATTTACATGGAAAAGGTGCTTCTACAGGGTCTATAGATATTCAAGATTTAGTTAGCAATAAGATAAAATTTTGTATTCTTGGTCACTCAGAAGTTAGGTCTAATTTTGGTGAAACAGATTTGATTATACAAAAAAAAACTGATCTTTGTCTGCATAACAAAATTACACCCATTGTTTGTATTGGAGAGCCTGTAGATATTTATAAATCAAAAAAAACTAAAAATTTTTTAAAAAAACAAATAAATAAAATATTCAAAAAATCGAACATTTATAATGAAGTTATATTAGCTTATGAACCTTTATGGTCAATTGGTACTGGATTAACACCAAAAATGTCAGAAATTAATGATATTTTGCAATTTTTGACCAAAATATTAAAAAATTATTCTTTTAAAAAAATAAAAATTTTATATGGTGGTTCCGTAAATTTATCAAATATAAAAGAAATTTTAAGTTTACAAAAATTAGATGGGGTTTTGGTAGGCTCAGCTTCAACAAAGCCTTCATTTATTAAATACTTTAAATAACATAATGATAAACCTTTTTTTAATTATTAGTGCAATTATTGGAGTGGTTCTCATTTTAATTATACTTTTTCAAAAAACTGAAGGTGGAAGTCTTGGTCTAGGCACTCAAACATCTCTTACAGGTGGAATGACAGCAAATAAATCCTCTTTTTCAGGAATGACTAAAATTACTTATGTTTTAGGTTTTGGTTTTTTATTTTGGTGTTTGTTTATGGGCGCAATTATTACAAAACAATATTCATCTTCAACTGATTTAGAAACTATTCAAGAAGAAATTATTTTAGACGATTCAATAGAGGAAATGATTCCAGAAGTGCCTAATCAGTGAAATTAATTTTCGTTACCGGAGGTGTTGTTTCATCGCTAGGTAAGGGAATAGTCACTGCATCATTAGCCTCTCTTCTTAGATCTAGAGGCATTAAACTAAAAATTAGAAAATTAGATCCGTATTTAAACGTTGATCCTGGAACAATGAGTCCATACCAACACGGTGAAGTTTATGTCACTGATGACGGCTATGAGACTGATTTAGACTTAGGCCATTATGAGAGGTTTACAGATATAAAATGTTCTAAAAATGACTCTATTTCATCCGGTAAAATTTACTCGACTATACTATCAAAGGAAAGAAAAGGTGAATATTTAGGATCTACAGTACAAGTAATACCTCACGTTACTGAAGAAATTAAAAATTCGATAAAAAAATCAACTAATAAGGATGATGTTATTATTTGTGAGATAGGGGGCACTGTTGGTGATATCGAAAGTCTTCCTTTCTTGGAGGCCATAAGACAATTTAAAAATGAAAGACAGCTAGACACACTCCTCATACATTTAACTTTACTTCCATATATAGAAACATCTGGTGAAATTAAAACAAAGCCCACTCAGCACTCTGTTAAAGAGCTTTTAAATGCTGGAATTCAGCCTGATATAATTGTTTGTAGAAGTAATAAAAAAATAAAGTATGAAGAAATTCAAAAAATTAGTTTGTTTTGTAACGTACCAACTAATGCTGTTATTCCGTCCTATGATGTAGGGAGCATTTACCAAGTACCTTCTTTATTATCAAAATCCAAATTAGATGACTTAGTAATAAAAAATTTAAATATAAAATCTACAAAGAAAAAAGATCTTTCAAAATGGACAAACTTTGAAGTATTAGAGTCAAGAGCAAAAGAGGAACTAAATATATTTATAATTGGAAAATATGTTCATTTAAAAGATAGTTATAAATCTCTCTATGAAGCTATTTATCATGCAGGTGTTCACAATAAAGTAAATGTTAAAATCAAATGGATTGACTCTGAGACAATAAACAAAAAAAATGTTGATGAGTTATTAATTAAGGCCGCAGGTATTCTTATACCTGGTGGTTTTGGTAATAGAGGTATAAGTGGAAAAATAGAAGCTATTAGGTATGCTAGAGAAAATCAAATCCCATTCTTAGGAATATGTTTGGGCATGCAATTATCAATTATTGAATTTACTAAAAATGTTTTGAAAATGAAAAACTCAGGTAGCTCTGAATTTGGCAAGCACACTAATAATGTCATATCGTTAATGACCGAATGGAGTAAAAAAAATCATAAGGTTACAAGAACAAAAGAAAATGACTTAGGTGCTACTATGAGATTGGGCTCTTATCCTTGTTATATAAAACATAAATCTTTAGCCGCAAAAATTTATAAAAAAAAATTAATTCATGAAAGACATAGACATAGGTATGAAGTCAATCCTAAATATAGATCTTCAATAGAAAAAAAAGGTCTTGTCTTTTCTGGATTTTCAAAAGATAAAAAATTATTAGAAATCATTGAAAATAAATATCACAAATGGTTCCTCGGTGTTCAATTTCATCCTGAGTTGAAATCTAAACCGTTTAAGCCTCACCCTATATTTTTCTCATTTATAAAAAATAGTTTAATGAATAAAAATGCCTAGATCTGTCCAATTATCTAAAAATTTTATTAAAAATGATACTGATAGACTGACTTTAATATCTGGCCCATGCTTGTTAGAAAATGAAAAATTAGTTAGAAAAGTTGCGCAATCTCTTATTAAATATACAAAAAAAGAAATGTTTAATTTAGTATTCAAATGTAGTTTTGACAAAGCTAATAGAAGCTCTCATAAAACAATACGTCATAAAATTTCCTTTGATAAATCCATAGATATATTAAAAAATCTCAAAAAAGATTTAAAAGTATCTATCACTTCTGACGTTCATGAGACTTTTCAAGTTGATAAGTTGGCTGAATTTCTTGATGTAATACAAATTCCAGCTTTTTTATGTAGGCAAACAGATTTAATAAAAGCTGCTGCACAAACAAAAAAGATTGTCAATGTTAAAAAAGGACAGTTTTTATCACATAAAGAAGTTTCAAATATCATCAATAAAATTGAAAATGAAAATAACAAAAAAATATTAATAACTGAAAGGGGAAATTCATTTGGATATAATTATTTAATAAATGACTTTAAAGGTATTCATTTAATGAAAACATTTGGATACCCAATTATTTTTGACTCAACTCACAGTGTGCAACTACCTGGTGGATTGGGTAAAAAAAGTGGAGGTGCTAGAGAGTATGTTACACCATTATCGAAAGCTGCTTCATCTTTAAGGATTGCAGGTTTCTTCATTGAAACTCACCCTAACCCAGAAACGGCATTAAGTGACGGTCCTAATATGGTATATTTGCATAAAATGCCAGAACTCTTAAATTCTATAAACAAAATAAATAAGGCGGCAAAATAAATGAAAATTAAAAATATAACAGCAAGAGAAATTTTTGATAGTAGGGGTAACCCAACTGTAGAATGTGAAATGATATTTGAAAATATACCATATCCATTTCGTGGAATGGTTCCATCAGGTGCATCCACAGGAAAATTTGAAGCATTAGAATTAAGAGATTTAGATACAAATAGAATGAGTGGCAAAGGTGTCTTAAATGCTCTATCTAATGTTAATAAACTCATAAAACCAAAAATTTTAGATAAAAGTTTTGGTGATTTTAGAGAATTTGATCAATTCCTAATAGATTTAGATGGCACAGAAAATAAATCAAATTATGGAGCAAACGCTATTTTATCTCTTAGTCTTGCTTACTATAAGGCTTGGTCTTATGCAAACTTTGGTGCAATATTTCTTTCCCAGGGTTTAGATAATTTAATTATTCCTGTTCCAATGTTGAATGTAATAAATGGCGGACAACATGCTGATAATGATGTTGATTTTCAAGAGTTTATGATTTTACCAATAGGATTTAAATCTTTAACTGAAGCTTTATCTTCAACACATTCTGTAATAGCCAATATAAAAAAAGAATTAAAATCTAGATCCTTAAATACTAATCTTGGTGATGAAGGCGGTTTTGCTCCTAATTTAAAATCTCATTTAGATGTTTTAGATTTAATATGTAATTCAATTTCAAAAGCAGGCTTTAAATTAAATGATCACTTTAAAATTTCATTAGATGCAGCTTCTAGTGAATTTTACTCTGAAGGAAAATATAATTTCGAAGGTAACTCATATTCAACTGAAGAAATGATTAGTGTTTATGAAAATATCTGTAAAAACTATCCTATTTTTTCAATTGAAGATGCACTTAATGAGGAGGATTATGAAGGTTGGGTAAAAATTACAAATAAACTTGGTTCAAAGATACGATTAGTTGGTGATGATCTTTTTGTTACAAATATACAAAAGTTGCAAACTGGTATAGATGAAAAACAAGCTAACAGTATTTTAATTAAATTGAATCAAATAGGCACAGTTAAAGAAACATTAGAAGCTATCAACCTAGCGGCAGATAATAGTTTTGCATCTATTATGTCTCATAGGTCAGGAGAAACTGAAGATTCTTTTATCTCAGATTTAGCTGTTGCTTCACGCTGTCCTTTAATTAAAACTGGTTCATTAGCTAGATCTGATAGAGTTGCAAAATACAATCAGTTACTTAGAATATCAGAAAATGACAATATTAAAGGGTATGCTGGTGAATTAAGTGAAGTTTTTAAAAGCTAGTAGTTTAATAAATTTCGTTTTTATATTTGTATTGATTTACCTGATATATCACACAGTTTATGGAAAGTTCAATATTGGAAATTACTTAATTTATCAATTTGAGGAAAAAATGTATAAAAAATTGCAATCCAATCTCGATCAAAAAATGTTAGATATTAATATTGATTTACATTCTTTCTATTCTAACAAAGAGGATTATATTGATGAAATTACAAAGCAGAATAATCCTAATATTCAAGATGGAGAGACCATATTAAAATTAGATTAAGATGAATAAAAAAAACAAAAATAATTTTACAAACGACCAGTTACTGAAGTTTTACGAAAAAATGTTTTTAATTAGAAAATTCGAAGAGAAAGCTGCTCAATTATATGGAGCTGGAAAAATTGGTGGTTTCTGTCATTTATACATTGGCCAAGAGGCTGTTGTCATAGGTATTCTTTCTTCTATTAATTCAGAGGATACCGTTATCACTGCTTATAGAGATCATGGACATATATTAGCTCGTGGAGTAGATCCTAAACTAGTAATGGCTGAATTAACTGGAAGGAAAGATGGAATTTCAAAAGGCAAGGGCGGATCAATGCACATGTTCTCCAAAGCTAATAGATTTTATGGTGGACACGGTATAGTTGGAGCACAAGTACCTTTAGGCGTTGGTATAGGTTTCGCACATAAATATAGAAACGAAAAAAAGATTTCAAGAGTCTATTTAGGGGATGGAGCTATGAGTAATGGCCAAGTTTTTGAGGCATTTAATTTAGCATCACTTTGGGAGTTACCAGTATTATTTATTATCGAAAATAATAAATATGGAATGGGTACATCTATTGGAAGGTCTGCAGCAGGAGGTGAGTTGTACGAACGAGCAACTGTATTTGGTATTAAAGGTGAAAAAGTAGACGGAATGAATTTTTTTAATGTAAGTGAGTCAGCTATAAGGGCAAGAGAATATATCGAAAAAAATTCTAAGCCCTACATTATTGAAATGGATACATATAGATTTAGAGGCCATTCAATGTCTGATCCGGGTCTATACAGGACTAAAGATGAAGTGAATAAAATGAAAGAGATAGACCCTGTGTTAATGATGAAAGAAGCTTTATTAAATGATTATAAAATTCAAGAGGACACGATTAAAGATATTGAAAGTGAAATTAAGAAACAAATTAAAGATGTAGAAAAATTTTCACTTGAGTCGCCACTTCCAGATTTAAAAGAATTATACACCGAGGTATATTTATGAAAATACTTCTACCAGCTTTATCTCCAACAATGGAAACAGGTAACTTAGTAAAATGGTTAGTTAAAGAGGGAGATAGTGTAGTTTCAGGAGATATTTTAGCAGAAATTGAGACTGATAAAGCTACTATGGAGCTAGAGTCACCCGATGATGGTAAAGTTGAGAAAATACTAGTTAAAGAAGGCACTGAAAATATAAGTGTTAATACTGAGATAGCTCTTCTTAAAGTTGATGGTGAGGAAATAGAGGAGATACCAGAAAAACTTATTGAAAAATCTCCGCAAGTCTCCTCTAACGAATCTGAACCTCTTTCATCAGAAGTAAATATTTCAATGAATTCTCTTTTAAATCAAACAAAAGAAAATTCAGGTGGAAAGAATTGGTCTGAAAAAGAAATATCTATGAGAGAGGCATTGAATCAAGCTATTGAAGAAGAAATGAAATTAGACAAAGATGTTTTTCTCTTAGGAGAAGAGGTAGCTGAATACGATGGTGCATATAAAGTAACACAAGGGCTTCTTGATAAATTTGGATCAAAAAGGGTTTTAGATACTCCTATTTCTGAACATGGTTTTACAGGTTTAGCTATTGGTGCAGCCATGACAGGACTTAAGCCTATATGTGAATTTATGACTTTTAATTTTTCTATGCAAGCGATTGATCAAATAGTTAATTCTGCTGCTAAATCTTTATATATGTCAGGCGGAGAAATAAATGTTCCAATAGTTTTTCGAGGCCCAAATGGTGCTGCGGCTAGAGTTGGAGCTCAACATAGCCAATGTTTTATATCTTGGTTCTCTCATATTCCAGGCTTGATAGTAATTGCTCCTTCAAATGCAAGAGATGCAAAAGGTTTATTAAAATCATCTATTCGAAATCCCAATCCTGTTGTTTTTTTAGAACATGAATTACTCTATAAAGAAAAAACTAACGTTCCTGAAGAGAACGATTTTTTAATTCCTATTGGTAAAGGCAATCTTATTAAAGAAGGTAAAGATGTCACTATTATTGGTTTTTCAATGACTGTTCAAAGAATATTAAACGCCCTCCCATCAATTGATAAACTGGGGATTAGTCCTGATATTATTGATCTAAGATCAATTAAACCTCTAGATGAAGAATTGATATATAATTCAGTTAAGAAAACCAATAGGGTTGTAATTGTTGAGGATGGCTTCGGTAGTACAAGTTTTGGATCACACTTATCTTATTTAATCCAATCAAATTGCTTTGATTTCCTTGACTCAGAAATAATTAAAGTTAGTGGAAAAGATGTCCCAATGCCATATGCAGAAAATTTAGAAAAATTAGCATTACCCAACACTGATGAAATTGTATCTGCTGTCAAAAAAGTGTCATATATAAATTAATGTTATATGAAGTTAATTTACCTTCTTTATCTCCCACAATGGAGGAGGGTAAAATTGTTAAGTGGATAAAAAAAGAAAAAGATCCAATATTAAGTGGTGAGGTTTTATTCGAAGTTGAAACAGATAAAGCTACAATGGAGTACGAGTCACCAGAAGATGGGTATATTGCTAAAATAATATCCAATGAAGGTGAAACAGCAAACGTTAATCAATTAGTTGCAATAATTTCAGACGATTTGACTTTTACACAAGAGGATATAAATAATTTTCTAAAAAATAATAATTCAGATAATAAAATACAAACTTTAGAAATAAATCCTTCTAAAAATGATAAAGATTTTGTTTCAGATAAAATATTAATTACACCCTTAGCTAAAAAAATAGCTCAAAAAAAAAATATAGATATTTCAAAAATAAAAACGATTTCAAGAAGAATACATACTGATGATCTTGATATAAATGAAAATTTTGATAACGGGGCTATAAGAGTATTTATATCCCCAATTGCCAAAAAAATCTCAAATGAAAAATCTATAGATTTATCAAAATTAAAAGGTACTGGTCCTGATAATAGGATTATTTTAAGAGATGTATCAGACTCAAACCATTTGTCTGAAAGCCCTAATGTTAATAGATTACGACAAGCTATTGCAAAAGCAACAACCCATTCTAAAAATAACATTCCACATTTTTATTTAAATACTAGAGTGAATATGGCTACCCTATTAAAATTTAGAAAAGATCAAAAATTAAAAGGTAATAAGTACTCTTTAAATGCGATATTAATGCAATCTATATCAAATGCATTCAAAGCGTTTCCAGACTCAAATTGTACATATAAAGATAATGGTGAATTTATTATTAATAAAGATCATAATATTGGCATTGCCGTTGACTCTAAGTTTGGCTTAAAAATGCCTGTAATCAAAAAGATAAATAATTTTAGTTTAAATGAAATCAACACGAATCTTAATGAAAAGATAAATTTAACAAGAGATAATAAACTTTCTCCCTCTGATCTGTCAGATGGTGTTTTAAGTATATCTAATCTGGGTTCATTTAATATCCGTAGTTTTGATGCTATTATTTTACCAGGACAAACATACATATTAGCAGTAGGACAGATTTTTGAGGATGTTTTTGTGGACAAAGGTAAGATTAAAATAGGGAGTTTTATAAATTTGACATTATCATGTGATCATAGAGCTGTTGATGGAGTTTTAGCATCACAATTTTTTTCTAGTATTGTACAAAATTTAGAAAATATTTCAGATGACAATTAAGTATGATTTGACAATAGTTGGCGGTGGACCTGGTGGTTATGTTGCTGCTATTAAAGCTGCTCAGCTTGGAATGAAGGTTGCTTTATTTGAAGAGGATAAACTAGGAGGTGTATGTCTTAATTGGGGATGTATTCCAACAAAATCATTACTTCATTCAGCTGAATTCATGGAAGAGGCTAATCATTTTGGGCTTGATAAGAAAGATCTTACAAAAATAGCTCTAGATAAAGTTGTAAAGATGTCAAGAACAGCATCTGATAATTTATCAAAAGGTGTTAATTCACTAATGAAAAAAAATAAAATTGACATTTATAAACATCGAGCATATCCCAAAAAAATAGATAATGAATTTTTTGTAAATACCACAACAGATGAAATTTCCTCCAAAAATATGATTATTGCCACGGGCTGCAAACCTAGAACAATTAGTGACATTAGTTTTTCTAACTTAATTTGGAGTTCCAAAGAAGCAATGATACCTAAATTTCTTCCAAAAAAATTATGTATTATCGGATCTGGAGCTATTGGAATAGAGTTTGCAAGTATTTATAATGCTCTAGGTTCGGATGTTACAGTGTTTGAGTCTCAAAATAAGATTTTACCTCAGTTTGATAAAGATATTTCAAATGAAGCAAAAAAAATATTTGAAAAAAAAGGTATTAAATTTCAGGTAAGCGCAAAAATTGAGAAAATTGTTGAAGATAAAAAGAATGTAAGCTTTTACAATATTGACCAAAAGGTTGAATGTGATGCATTAATACTATCTGTAGGTGTTACACCTAATATAGATAAAGACTTTATAAGTTCTCTTAGCTTAAATCTATCTGATACCGGTTATATAAATACAAATCATAATTATGAGACAAATATTAAGGGTTTATATGCCATAGGTGATATTATTGGTGCTCCATGGTTAGCTCATAAAGCCATGCACGACGCTATAAATTGTGTGACTCATATTTCAACAGGTAATGATACTCATAAACCAAAAGAAAATCATATCCCTGGTTGTATTTATAGCTTACCACAAATAGCAACTGTTGGTTTCACTGAACAACAACTTAAAGACAATAACACTCCCTATAAGACGGGTAATTTTCCATTTTTAGCAAATGGTAAGTCACAAACTATGTCTAACTCATATGGTTTTGTTAAAACACTCTTTAATTCTGAGACAGGAGAGGTATTAGGAGCGCATCTTATCGGACCTGATGTTACAGAAATGATAGCCACATTTGGATTAGCTATTTCATCTGAGTCAACGGAAGATGAATTTATTAATACTGTCTTTGCACATCCAACTTTATCAGAGTCTATTCATGAAAGCGTCCTATCAGCTTTTGAAAAACCTTTACATTTTTAAACATGATTAGACATCCAGAAAAAATTAAAAAATTTAATCCTACTACAATTAAAAAACCTAATTGGCTAAAAGTAAAAGCACCAACATCAAAAAAATATTTTGAAACACTAGACATAGTTAAATCACATAATTTAGTTACTGTATGTCAAGAAGCTGCATGTCCAAATATTGGAGAGTGTTGGGAAAAAAAACATGCAACTTTTATGATATTAGGAGATACTTGCACTAGAGCATGTGCATTTTGTAATGTAAAAACAGGTAAACCCTCTGAGCCACCAGATCCATTGGAACCTCTTAATGTAGCCAAATCTGTTTTAAAATTAGGACTTAAACATGTTGTGGTAACAAGTGTAGACAGGGATGACTTACCTGATGGTGGTGCTCAGCATTTTATTGATACTATTAAATACATAAGAGAGCTATCTAATAATACAACAATAGAAATTTTAACACCCGATTTTTTAAGAAAAAATAGAAACTACATCGATATCGCAAAGGTGAAGCCCGATGTTTTTAATCACAACTTAGAGACAGTTCCAAGAATCTATAAACAAATCAGACCTGGTTCTGATTATATTGAAAGTTTAAAGCTTTTAAGAGAAGTTAAAGAATTCGATAGATCAATATTTACAAAGTCCGGTATTATGGTTGGGTTAGGTGAGGATTATTCAGAAATAATAGCAGTACTAAAAGATATGAAAGATTCTAGTATTGATTTTGTTACTATAGGTCAATACCTCCAGCCTTCTATTCATCATGAAAAGGTTCATAAGTTCTACTCTCCCGACGAGTTTAAAAGTCTTTATAATGTTTGCTTAAAATTGGGATTTAAAATGATTTCCTCCTCACCGATGACAAGATCAAGTTATCACGCAGATGAGGACTTTGAAAAACTAAAAAAAGTAGTTTAGTTTTCTCTCAGAGAAACATTTGACCAACAGGCTATAAAATTTCCACTACCTATTAATCCAGATTTTTCATTTGTAGTAGCTTTGATAGAAATACTATTTTTACTAATATTAAGGTTCTTTGAAATACTATCTAAAATCTTTCTAAAATGAGGATTTATTTTGGGTTCTTCTGAAACTATCATTAGATCAATATTATTGACCATCTTTTTCTTTAAATTCATTTTGTTTAAAGCATAATTCAAAAAGTCTATTGAATTTCTATTTAAGTTTTTTTTGTTATTTGGAAAATATGTACCTATATCTCTTTGAGATAGTGCTCCTAGAATAGAGTCTGTGATAGCATGTAGTATCACATCCCCATCTGAGTGAGAAATAACTTTTACTTTTGATTTTATTTCTGCACCACCAAGTTTTAATAAATTATTTTTATTAGTTTTTATGGTTCTGTGAATATCATAGCCAATTCCTACTAAGATATTCTTTTCAACTAATTTATTTAATGAAACTAATTCATCTTTGTATGTAATTTTTAAATTTATTTCATTTTGTAATAAATATTTAATTTTAAATTTATTTTTTTCATTCCTAAAAAGTTGACTATCGTCAGTTAATAATTTTCTTTTATTTTTATTATGTAAAAAAGTAATCTTATTTTTAATAAATCCTTGTGGCGTTTTAATAAGTTTAAGTTTTTCTCTGTCGATATTATCATGACCAACAATAGCAGTATCAGAACACTTAGTATAAGGAATTACACAATCATAATTTTTTTCTAATAAATTCATTATTATGTTTTTGATCAATTTTTGAGAATTTAATGGTCTAGCCGCATCATGTATGATTAAATATTTTGATTTAAATTTGGATTTGTTTAAAGCGTTTTTTACACTTTGTGATCTTGTTTTCCCTCCTTTTATTACTTCTAAATCATCAAAAATGTCAATATTTTTGTTTTTTAGATTATTAATTACAAGTGTTATCTTTTTAAATTTAAGTTCTTTAATAAATTCAATATTATGTACTAGTAAATTTTTATTTTTAAATTTTGCTAAAAGCTTATTAGTATTAGATGAAAATCGTAAACTATTACCACCTGCTAAAAGTATAAAATGAATTTTAGAGTTATTTAATGTCAAATTATTTTAATAAATTTTCTGCATTTATATTAATTTCTATTTTTATAACGCTTTTTTCTTTAACTGTATATTCACTTATTTCATCAAATGAGATAGTTCGTAATGCTGAGCTTATTCAATATATTTTAATTGCTGATTTTGTATTTCTATTGATACTTCTTTTGTACTTATCAATTTTTCTTATTAATTACTTAAAGTATAAAAATCGAGAGGTAGTAGGTCTAAGACTTTTCAATAAATTTTTTCTTTTTTTTGGTCTTTTTTCGATTATTCCTAGTGGAATAATACTGCTAGCGTCTGCTATTTTTTTTAACATTGAAGTAAGCACTTGGCTAGGTCCTGCATTTAAATCTACAGTAAATAACTCTTATCAATTGGCGCAGAAATATATTAATCAAACCGAAAGAGATCTCATAACAGACTCAAAGTTTATTAGAAATTATGTTCTTGCTGAAAGATTAATAGATAGAGATATTATACAAAGATTTAATATTACAACCGTATACAATTATAATAATGGTAATCAATTTATAGAGCATATTTCAGACGAAAAAATATTTTTATCAGACCAAAATTTAAAGGATGCAAGTGCTAAAAGTCAAAACGATATCACTATTTTTTTTTCAAATGATCAGCTTTTCTCAAAAGTAAATTTAAATAACTCAAATTATTTGTTGCTACTTAAGAATATTGATTTAGAAACATTAAATTATTATCAGAATATTATACAATCATACGAAGCTATAAATTCTATTGATAATAATAAAAGAAATATTCAAATAACTTTTTTTACTATCTATATAATCCTTTCTACGAGTTTAATTTTTATATTCATCATAATAGGGACAAATTTTAGTTTTAGATTGGCTAAACCAATAAGAGATTTGAATAACTCAATTATAGATCTCAGAAAAGGAAAATATAGACAAACAGAATTTGAAAAAAACAACAATAAGGATGATATTTCTGTGTTAACAAACTCTTTTCATGAGATGAGTAAAACAATAATTAATCAAAAAAATAATTTACAAAAGGTCAACGCAACTATTAATGATCAACTAAGTTTTATAAACAATATTATAGAAAATTCACCTTATGGAATTTTTGTTTTAAATAATAAATCAATGATTTTTGAAAATTCTGCATCTACTATATTTCGTAGTGAAAATATTACATCATTTAAAAAGTTTACTGAATTGCTTTCAAACCATTTTAATAATAGTCAAAATTTATATAGAAAATCATACGAAATAAACTTAGAAGTGAAATTAGAAAATATTCAAAAATATTTTTTTGTAAAATCTATTTTTATCGATAATAATTCTTTATTTGATCAAATTATAATTTTTAATGATTACACTGACCTAATATTTGCTGAAAAAAATAATGCCATTGCAGATCTTGCTAGAAAAATTTCTCATGAGATTAAAAATCCACTAACACCTATGCTTTTATCAACAGAATTTATTGAAAGTCAACTTGAAGATGAAGAATTAATTAATTCAATCAAATCTATTAAGAGGCAAATTTTTTTAATTCAAAATCTTGTGAATGAATTTTCAACTTATGCAAGGTTGCCCAAAGCAAATATTACTAAACTAAATTTATCAGAAATTTGTTTAGTTTATATTGAGGAATATAAAAGAAATTATGATAAGATTGAAATCAAACATAATATTGAGGGTAATCTATTTGTTAATTTTGATCATTCATATTTGGATATAATTTTTAATAATCTTTTTAAAAATTCTATTGAAGCTTTAATATCAACCAATAATCCTTTAATTGATATAACTTTAAAAAAAATAAACAAAAAGTTAATTTTAACTTTTTTTGATAATGGTCCTGGTTATGATGGTAATATTGATGACCTTATTAAACCATATTTTTCAACAAAAAATTCATCTGGATTAGGATTATCTTTAATAAATAAAATAATTACTGACAACTCCTATAAGATGAATATAACAACGAACAGTTATTCAGGGTTTAAAATTGAAATAATTTTTTATGACTAAAATATTAGTAATTGATGATGAATTAGAAATTTGTAAACAAATTTCACTTATACTTTCTAAACAAGGTTATGAGGTCACTTATGCTAATTCATATAAAGAATTTGCTGATCTTGAACTAAAATATTTTGATTATGACGTTGTTTTAGTTGATTTATGGCTTAAAAATAGCACAAAACAGGGGATTGATATAATTGAATATTTAAAAAATAAATATGAAAATTTAGTTATTGTTTCCTTTAGTGGCCATGCAAATATAGATAACGCAATCGAGTCTGTTAAAGCAGGAGCAAACGACTTTATTGAAAAGCCATTTGAAACTAAAAAACTTATTCATATAATCCAAAAAAATTTACTCGAGCTAAAACAACGAGTTACAATTAATAATTATCGAAACAAAATTTCATTTCATTCTAAGATTGATACTATTGGTTATGGTAAATATATTGATAACATTTTTAAAACACTTTCAAAGATAAAAAATAATTCTTCTATTTTAATAATTGGACCTAATGGGATAGGAAAAAACTTTCTTGCAAATACTATTCACATGAATTTATCATCAAATAATCCTGATACTTTTA
The DNA here is from genome assembly GCA_902617355.1 of uncultured Alphaproteobacteria bacterium. GTDB lineage: Bacteria > Pseudomonadota > Alphaproteobacteria > HIMB59 > HIMB59 > HIMB59. The sequence continues at coordinate 36,049 of CACMWK010000003.1, forward strand.
TTAACTTAAATGAAAATTTAATGAATGAGTCAGATTTATTTAAATTAAGTTCATTACACAATTATTTTACTATTTATTTAAACGACTATGAAAATTTTAATCAAATTGAACTATTAACTTATTTAAATTTGGTAAAAAGTAAAAAAATAAATGCTTCTATTATATTTGATAGTAAAAAAATAGATATGAAAGATCCATTTGTTAATAATATAGATCATAGAGTTATATTGAGTCCATTGACTACAAGAAAAGATGAAATTTTCCCACTTTTTGAACATTATTTAAATATTTTTGCACAAAAGAAATTTGATAATAGAATTAGTATTGACGATGAAGTGCAAAAATTATTGTTAAACCATACTTGGCCTGGAAACATATTCGAAATAATGAATCTTTCTGAAAACATAACTGGGCTATTAACAGACAATAGTTTATTTGTATCAAAAAATTTAATTGAGGATATGATGAATAATTCTATAGATAGTACTGATCTTTACGATTTAAATTTTAAAGAAGCTAAGGATAAATTTGAAAAAGATTATCTTCTTCAAAAATTAAAAATCAATAATTTTAATATGACTTTAACTGCTAAAATGCTTAAACTTGATAGAGTATCATTGTATCGAAAAGTGAAATCACTAAAAATAAAAATAGATTAATGAATATTCTTATACTTGGTTCAGGAATAGTTGGTGCAAATCTTGCAAAAAAATTATCTGAACAAGGAAAAAACGTTTTTCTATTAGACGATGACCCTAATGAATTAAAAAATCTTTCTGAAAGATTTGATATTAAAACAATATATGATGATCCTCTAAATCCATCATTCTATAAAAATTTAGACTCTAAAATTGATTGTTTTATAGCAGTTACACGAAGTGATGAAAAAAATATTATAACAAGTAAGTTTGCAAAAGAATTTTTAAAAGTCGACAAATCTATTGCAAGGGTTAGAAATCAAAATTTAATTTTAGATGAAAATAAAACGCTATTGATAGAGTCAAACAGCTTTCTTGATCACATTATTTCTCCTGAATGGGAGGTCTCAAATAATATTTTTGAAAAAATTCATTTACCTGGTGCTTTTTTTAGTGAGTCTTTAATAACTCAAGATTATTTATTAATTGGAATGCAGTCTTCTAACTTATTTAAAAATCATACATTTGAAGAAATAAAAGTTTTTTTAAAACCAATAACCTTTGTTATTTAGGTCATAGTAAAGAGGATAAAATAAATTTTGAATTTAAAAATATATCAATCTCAGATCAACTTTACCTGTTAATCAAGAAAAAATATTTGAATAAACTTATAAAGTTCTTTGGCTTTAAAGACTATGTATTGGATGTTCTTATTGTTGGCGGAGGAAATATTGGTCAAAATTTATCCACTTTAATCGAACAAGATGATCAAGAAATAAACTTAAAAATTTTAGAGTTAGATAAAGAAAGGTGTAATTTTTTGGCAGGTTTACTTAAAAATACTACAATCTTTCATGGCGATGCTCTCGATCAAACTTTGTATGAAGAAATTAAATTAAATAATTCTGATTTGGTAATCACCGTCACAGATAATGATCAAATTAATACAATATTGTCAATTATTGCTAAAAAAAGAGGATCTAAATCAGTCATATCGGTGATTAATAATGAGTCATACTCATCTTTTGCAAATGATTTGGGTATAGATGTTATAATTAATCCAAGAGAGTTAACAACATCTAGAATTATTGAAAGAATATCTATAGGATCTCTTTTATCTTATCATTCAATTTTTAAAGATGAGTATGTAATTTATGAAATTAAATATAAAAATGAGATATATGAAAATATTAAAAAAAATAAAGTAATAAATCACATATGTACCCTAACTAGTGAAACATTAGAATTAAAAAATGATGATCATATCCCTTTGAATAACGATATATTAATCTTATGTGTATCGCGAAAAGACTCCCATGTTTTAGAAAAAATAATAAATGATGATTGATAATAATTTTTTTTTCGACACTCATAATTACTTTAAGAAAATTGCTACAGACATTATTATTCCAAATATTGGAAAACTTAGTGAAAATGAAGTTTCAACTAAAGAAGATAATTCTAAAGTTACTAGCTATGATGTAATTATAGAGAATGAACTGATTGAATATTTTAAAAATATTGGATTTTCCAATATTATCTCTGAAGAAGGTAAATCAGAATTAATAAAAGAAAATGAATATTTAACAGTAGATCCAATTGATGGAACAAGAAATTTTATCAATGGTATTAATAAAGTTGCAATAATGATATCATTTATAAAATCTACTAAATGTGAATTTGCTATAATATATGATCCTATTGGTGATACTTTTTACCACACTCATAACAATTCAATATTTAAAAACCATAAGCAAATAAAGCCTCAAAATTATAACAATCAAGTTGGATTTTTAGGTGAACATGCCAAAATTTATTTTAAAGATATTATTACTTCTTACACAGAAAAAATAAGATCAAGATCAATTGGCTACGATGTAATTGAAGCTATAGAGGGTGAAAGATCTTTTTTAACCGTCTACGGATCAAAAATCTGGGATTTATTTCCTGCTATGAGTTTTTTAAAGCTATTAAAATTTGAAACAAATCTTCCAAATATGGAATTTGATTATTCAAAATTAGAAAAAAAAATAATTTTTTATGCCAACTTATAATATTCTATTTGTTGGACTTGGGAAAATGGGCTTCCACATGGCTGGATATTTATCCAAAAATAAAAATATAAAACTATTTGTATTTAATAGAACTAAATCAGTTGAAATTAAATGGAAAAAGAAATTTATAGCTGAAAGTTATAATTTTAAAAATGATATTAAATTTGATTTTATTATTTCCTGCTTGAAAGATGATAATGCAGTTAATTCTTTTTTTTATAAGTTTGTAAAAACTTCAAATTTTCACAAAAACTCAATTATTATTGACCACTCAACCATATCACTAAAGCAAATCGATTCACTTTCTAAGCTATTTAAACAAAGAAAAGTAAAATTTTTAGATGCACCTATTACAGGTGGGGAAGAGGGTGCAAAAAAGGGTTCATTATCAATAATGGTTGGAGGAACAGAACCAAATTTTAATAAATCAAAAAGAATAATTTCCTCTTATTCTAAAAGTACAACATACATGGGAAAATTAGGCTCAGGTCAATTAACTAAATTTACTAATCAAATTTTAATTTGTGGTATTTTATACTCAATGTCAGAGGCATATTTATTTAGTAAAAAAAATAAACTTAATCAAAAAAAAATTTTTAATGCTATAAAAAACGGTGCAGCTAATTCTTGGCAATTTACTAACAGGTATCCAACACTTACCAAAAATAAATTTAATTTTGGTTTTTCTACAGAATTAATGACTAAAGATTTAAAATATGTTTTACAACAAGCAAAAAAAACTAAATTAAACTTAAATCTTACAAAAAGTGTCTTTAAAAAGTATAAAAGTTTACAAAATACTATTTATAAAAAATATGATACTTCAAGTCTAGTTAAGTCATTTAATGATCGATGAATTATTGGAAAAAAGGTTGTACTTATTTATTAAAGAATGATCCTGTTTTTAAACATTACTATAATCCAAATCATCAATTAAAAACAAATAAAAATAAATTTGATGTTTTATTTAAATCTATCTGTTCTCAGCAGATATCTGTTTCTGCTGCTATGTCAATTTATAAAAACTCTAAAAGTATAATTGGTCCAATAAATTTTAAAAATTTTAAAACTAATAAAAGTAAAATAAAAAATTTACCTTTAAGTAAAAATAAGAAAAAATGTTTAAATTCACTTCTAAATAATTATCATTTAGTAACTGATATAAAGTTAAGCAACAGCAACTTTGAAAAAGTAAACAAAAATTTAATTCAAATTTTTGGCATTGGTAAATGGACTGCTGAAATGTTCTCTATATTTTATTTAGGTTTGCCAAACATAATGCCATTAGGAGACCTTGGATTTATTAATGCCTATAAGAAATATTATAAAGATAAAAATTTATCAAAATTTTCTTATCATTCTAACAAATGGCGAAATTATTCAACTATTGTAACATGGTATCTTTGGTCATCTTACGACTCAGAACCCTTATATTTATAATTTTATCCTAAATTAAAAAAAACAATTTAATCTTTAAAAAAAGGAATCTATTAATATTTATGCAATCAATAGTTGAATTTAAAAATATCTTTAAATCCTATCCCGGAGTTATAGCGAATGACGATGTATCGTTTAATATCAAAGAGCAATCTATTCATGCTATATTAGGTGAAAATGGTGCTGGAAAGTCAACATTAGTAAAAATTTTATATGGTCACGTAAAACCTGATAGTGGAGAAATTTTAATAAATTCTGATTTAGCAATAATTAATTCACCATCTACTGCAAAGAACCTAGGGATAAATATGGTTTTTCAACATTTCAGTTTATTTGAGTCACTTACTGTTGCTGAAAATTTAATTCTGGGTATGAACGAAAATATATCTTTAACGAAATTAAAAGACAAGTCTAAGACAATTTGTGATAAGTATGGATTTAACTTAAATTTAAATTCTCCTATAAGTTCTCTATCTGTTGGTCAGAGGCAATCCGTAGAAATTGTTAGATCATTACTGAATAATCCAAAAATTCTAATCATGGACGAACCAACTTCTGTTCTTACACCAGATGAAATTAGTAAATTATTTAAAATTATAAAAAATTTAGTTAAAGACGGATTAACAGTAATTTTTATATCCCATAAATTAGAAGAAATCATAAATCTGTCTGATTATGTAACAATTATGAGGAATGGAAAAGTAGTAAGCACAATTTCGACACAAAATGAAAATCCTGAAACTCTGGGATATAAAATGTTAGGTTATAAAGTGTCTAAAGTAAAACAATTCAACAACATTAATTTTTCTCAGGAAATTTTCAATATTAAAAATTTATCAACTCAATCTAAAGATCCATTTACAATTAATTTAAATAAAATTGATTTAAATTTAAAAAAGGGACAAATTTTTGGAATAGCTGGAGTGGCTGGAAATGGCCAGAAAGAATTAATGGAAATTTTACTAAATGAAAATGATTATGAATTTAGTGGAGATATTTTTTTCAAAGATTTAAACATTAATAATTTATCTACTTTTCAAAGAAAATCTCTATCTATTTCATATGTTACTGAAGAGAGGTTAGGTCACAGTGCAGTACCTGAGATGTCTTTATCTGAAAATATATTTTTAAGCATGAACCATAAAAGTGAATTTAAAAAAGGTGATTTTATAAATTTTGAAAAGATTAACTCATTTGCAAGTGATGTTATAAAAAGTTTTAATGTTGATACTCCCTCTTATAACGTCAAAGCTGGTAAACTCTCAGGAGGAAATCTTCAAAAATTTATTATTGGAAGAGAAATTATGTCAAATCCTGAGCTATTAATTTTATCTCAACCTACATGGGGCATAGATGCAGGTTCTGAAGCTTTTATTAAGAAAACAATTTTAGAGTTATCACAAAAAGGAGTATCTATAATTATTATTTCACACGATTTAGATGAATTACTTGAAGTATGTCACGAAATATCTGTTTTATATGAGGGGTCTTTATCAAATCCCTTAAATGTAGAAAATATAAATATTACTAAATTAGGTAAGTATATGGGTGGTCTATTTGATTAGAGTTCAATTAAGGGAGGATTACTCAAATTTAATATTTTATTTGTCACCATTAGTTGCCGTTGCTTTAACTTTATTTTTTGGTTCTTTTATTTTTTTAATTTTAGATTTAAGTCCTATCGAGTCTTTTAAAATTTTTTTTATCAGTCCTATTTCAAATTCTTATGGTATTTCTGAACTATTTGTAAAAGCCACACCACTTGCAATTATAGCTTTAGGATTATCTTATTGTTTTAAAAACAATATTTACAATATTGGAGCTGAAGGACAGCTAACAATGGGAGCTATATTTGGTGGCGGTATTGGACTTCTATTTAACGACTCGACAAGTGTTTTTTTACTTCCGTTAATGATTTTATTCGGTGCAATAGGAGGGGCATTTTGGGCAACTATACCTGCAATTCTCAAAACAAAATTTAATACAAATGAAATTTTAACTAGTTTGATGTTAACCTATGTGGCTCTTTTTATATTAGATTATTTTGTTGTTGGTCCTTGGAAAGATCCTGCAGGATATGGTTTACCTAAATCGATGCCTTTTCCTGATGCAGGAAGACTTCCTGTATTATTTGATGGCCTTCGTGTTCACATTGGTGTCTATTTTGCAATAATAATATGTTTTATAACTTATATTGTTTACAACAAAACATTATTTGGATTTAAACTTAAAGTCTCTGGCTTAAGTTCAAAAGCATCACAATATGCAGGTTTTAAATATAAAAATTTAATTTTTTATACTTTTATTATTAGTGGTGCATGTGCAGGACTAGCTGGACTATTTGAGGTTTCTGGGCCTATAGGTTTGTTATACAGAGATATTTCTCCTAATTATGGTTTTACTGCGATCATTGTAGCATTTTTGGGTAGATTGAATCCTATTGGAATTATTTTATCTTCTTTGCTAATTGCATTAACATATTTAGGTGCTGAGGATGCACAATTATTTCTTAAGATACCCTCTGCAGTAGGTTTTGTATTCCAGGGTTTAGTTCTATTCTTTTTGTTAGGCACAGATTTTTTAAATAAATATAGGGTGTTTATTAAATGAGTATTGAATTAATTATAGGTATTTTAAATATAGTTTTAATCTCTACAACGCCTCTTGTTTTTGCTGGTATTGGTGAGTTAGTCACTGAAAAAAGTGGAGTACTTAATCTAGGATTAGAGGGATTGATGCTAGTTGGAGCAGTAACAGGATTTATTACTTTAGTTATAACTGGTAATTATTTTTATTCCTTATTTTTTTCAATAATATCTGGAGTAATTTTATCAGGAATATTTGCTTTTCTAGTTTTAAACCTTATGACTAACCAAATAGCAACTGGATTAGCATTAACTATTTTTGGTATTGGCTTAAGTGCAATGCTTGGTAAAAAATTTGCTGGAACACCCATAAATGGATTAAATCCTTACTATTTCATAGTGATTTCTTTTTTGTTAGTGTTTTTAGTAGGTTATTTCTTATCAAAGACAAAATCTGGACTTATCGTAAGAGCAGTTGGCGAAAATCATAACTCAGCATATGCGTTGGGATATAACGTCATAAAAACAAGATATTTAACAATTATATTTGGTGGTGTTATGAGCTCTCTAGCAGGTTACTACATTTCTATTTGTTATGCACCAATGTGGCAGGAGGGAATGACTGCCGGTAGGGGTTGGATAGCCCTAGCTTTAGTTGTTTTTGCAACTTGGAAACCTTGGAGATTATTAGTAGGTGCATATATTTTTGGAGGGGTTGCTATAATGCAAATGAACCTTCAAGCATTTGGTGTAGAACTTCCTGGCCAATTTTTTAATATGATGCCCTATATTGCTACTTTAATTGTCTTAGTATTTATTTCATCAAATAAGGTAAGATTAAAACTTAGCGCTCCATCTTGTCTGAATATACCTTATGAAAAAAATTCATAAGGTTATCCACTGTAATTTTTTCTAATATATAACGAATCTTTATTTTTATTATATAAATCTATTAACAGATTTATTTATTAGGGAAATTAAAATGAAAAAACAATCATTGGTATTAGTAGTAATTGCAGCCATTGTAGTAATCGCAGGCATTTTTTTTATTACTAATCAAAATATACAAAAAGACGTTTCAGATGACCAAAAAAAGATAGGTTTTATCTATATCGGACCCCCTGGGGATCATGGCTGGACTTATATGCATGATGTTGGAAGACAATACTTAGAGAAAGAACTTGGTGACTCCGTTTCAACTACTTATATAGAAAATGTACCAGAAAATGCTGATGCTGTTAGATCTATTAGAAAGCTTGCAGAGTCTGGACATGATTTAATATTTACTACTTCTTTCAACTATATGGACCAAACTTTAGAGGTTGCAAGTGAATTTCCTGACGTAAAATTTGAACACGCAACTGGTTTTAAAAGGGCTGATAATGTCTCTACATATTCAGCTAGGTTTTATGAAGGTAGGACAGTTATAGGTCATATTGCGGGTAAAATGACAGAAACAAATACTATCGGCTATATAGTATCTTTCCCTATACCTGAGGTTATCAGAGGAATAAATGCGTTTTATCTAGCAGCCTCAAAAGTTAACCCAGATGTTAAGATTAAAATAATTTGGGTATATTCTTGGTACGATCCTGGTAAAGAGGCTGATGCAGCAAATACTCTTATCAATCAAGGAGCTGACATAATAGTGCAACACACAGACTCTTATGCACCATGTCAGGCAGCTGAAAAAGCTGGTGTTCTAGCTTTTGGACAAGCTTCAAATCAAGAGGCATTTTGCCCAAATGCCCACATGACAGCAATAGAGGACATATGGGGCCCATACTATGCAGCTAAAGCACAAGCGGTTGTCGACGGTACATGGTCTTCCAAAGATACATGGCAAGGGTTTAAGGATGGTATGGTAGAAATGTCACCATATAATGAAAAACTACTATCATCAGATTTAATAGCTGAAGCAAAAGCGATAGAAGAGGGAATTGAAAATGGAACTATTCACTCATTTGAGGGACCTATTTACAATCAAGCTGGAGAGCTAGTTGTTAAAGAGGGCGAAGTTGCTGACGATGGTATGTTGGCCTCAATGATGTTCTATGTTCAAGGTATAGACGGAGAGGTACCTCAATAGAATAAAATAAATATTTAATCCTGTTCCCAAGGAAAGACAAGCCAGTCTTTATCTTTAAAATCATATAAATGAAGATCGGCTTGTTTTTTTCCTGAAGTCTTAGCATATAAAACAACAAACTTTGAATTTGGCATCATATCTTTAACTATTTTTGCCGTGTCACCGCTGTCAACTAAATCATCAATTACAACCAGTTTTTTCTCAGACTTAATTCTTTTAAAAATCTTAATATCGTTATTTTTTCTCCTATCTGAGTAAGTTTTAAGAGCAATAACATCAATATCCTGAATTTTTAAATAATTAGCAATAATAGATCCTGGTATTAGGCCACCCCTAGATATGAGAATTAGTTTTTTAGGTTTATATTTTTTTTTTATTAATTTTGCTAATTTTATACAATCAGTATGTATATCGTGATAGCTTAAAAAAACCTGTTTCATTCAAGGATTATAATAAAATTAAAATGAAAAGCAATTTAGCTATATTGAGCTCAGACCAAAAATCAATTGACTTTATAAAAAAAAATAAACTATCAAGCACACTAAATCTATACGCTAATAGTTCAAGGAATATTGAAGTAGCACAGATATTTGCTGAGACGCATAATTTTAAAAAATATTATGGTGCTTATGAAGATCTTATTAGAGATAAAGGCGTAGATTTCGTTTTAAATTTTTTACCATCTGGCATAAAGTTTGAATATATTTATCTTTGTCTAAAAAATAATATTAAAGTTATAACTGATTATCCAATTATAAGTAATTCATATGACTTAAAATATTATAATAAACTAATCAACTCAAAATTAATTGATAACCTTTTTTTAATTGACGAAACAAATATAAAAAAATTATACGAGGATACATTAAAACAAAACATTATTAATTACTCAAAATCTTTTCAAGATCTTCATAAATTTAAGAATAGTTTATTTACTAAAGATGTTTTATTTGAACTATGCCCAGAGCTTTTTTACTTAATTTATCAATATCGTGAAAAAAAAATATCAATTTTTAAAAATGATAAAATTCTTGATAAGATTACTAACAAATTAACTAACTTTAAGTGCTGTATTAAAATTAATGATAATTTAAGAATTAACGTCACATTAACAAGTAATGCAGATAATAACTTTGATAAAGAAAAGGAATTAACGCCCAATAAGCTAATATATAACCTCAAAGATCTAAATTCTTTTGTAAATTCAAAAAATTCTTTTGAAAATTTATCTATTTTTACATATTATCCGTACAAATTATTTCAAGAGGTTCTTTATGAGTGAAAATATTACATTTGCAGTATCAGGTTCTGAAACTTACTATCACAAGGATTGGTTAAAATCTAAAGGTTTTAAATGGGTTGCATCTTCAAAAAAATGGGAAAAACTAAATATATTAGAGATTGAGGCTGATCAATTATCAGAATATTGCAGAGAGTTCGGACTATATTACGAAAGATCAGACAAAGGTATGCCAAAATTTGATTATGAGAGTTATTTATGGGATGGCAACATTCCAGATAAATCTATTTGGTATGAAGAAAAGAGTCTTCCAAATTCAACAAACAAAGAAGATTAGTGAATTAAAACTGAAAATATTCCATAAAAAAAGAAGATCAAAGCTACTACTAAAGCAAAATAATACGGTGCTTTGTTTCTATTCATAAATGAAGCCATTATTACCAAATACTTATGTACTTAACAATAAATATCTACAATCAATAATTTCACCGAGCACAGATATCATTGACTATAATTTTAGTTCTGATCAGATCCACAAGCTCAATCTTTTACAAATTCTGAGGCCAGATATTTATTTTAATAAAAAACTCTCTGATAATGAATTTTTTGATTTATCAAAGAGATATTACCAAAGACTTATAGATGAAAAAATTATATATAAATCTGAAAATGAATATTTTTTATATAGAATAGACTCTGACGGTCATTCACAAACAGGGTTAATTTCTCTATTAAATATACAAGACTACATAAATAGAAATATAAAGCCCCACGAAAAAATTTTAGTGAGTAAAGGCAAAGAAAGAGCTGATCAATTATCTAAAGTAAAATTTCAATTGTGTCCTATTTATCTTTTTTACGATGATGAAAATATAGATTTAAACCTTGATATTCATCACGATAAAAAACCACTAATAAAGTTTAAATCTGGTAAGTACACTCATTCAATATATAAAACCAACACAGATTTCACTGGTATTAATTTTAAGGAACTTTTTGTTGCAGATGGCCATCATAGAATAGAGGGCTTTGCTCAATTAGACGTTAATAAAGATACTAAATTTCTATCTATTGTTTTTCCAAAATCTAAATGCCTAAACCTAGCATACAACAGAAGTGTTAAATTTCCAGATTCCTACAATAAAGATTCGTTCATATCTGACTTAAAAACATATTTCCATGTTGAAGAGCTAAAATATCATGAGAAGATAGATCGTTTTTTTGTTATCTACTATCAGGGTAAGTATTTTAAAATAGATTTGAAAAACGATTACTCCACAAATGGCGCAGATTGTATTGATTTTGGTGAGTTTATCTTGAAAGAAATATTAAATATTCAAGATGAGACTGCTGATCAAAGGGTCGAATTCGTCCCACCCTCATTAGGTACTGATTATTTGATTAATCAAGTTGATACGGGTATAACAGATTTATCGACATTAATGAGACCAGTTAGTATGGATTTAGTAATAGAATACTCTAAAAATCTAAAATTTATGCCACCTAAAGCTACTTGGTTCGAACCTAAACCATTAGATGGTTTATTTTTTTACAAAATTATTGAATAGTTCATAAACTTAGAGGAGAAATATTAATTATGCAAAAACCTACTATTAAACCAAATCATCCATTCTTTTCATCGGGACCATGTTCTAAAAGACCTGGATGGAAATTAGAGGCTTTAAATGATGCCGTTTTAGGTAGATCGCATAGAGCAAAAAGCGGTAAGGCAAAACTCAATGAAGTAATTGTAAAATCAAAGCAAGTTTTAGAGCTACCAGATGATTATTTAGTAGGTATCGTTCCTGCCTCTGACACTGGTGCAATAGAAATGGCTATGTGGAGCCTTCTAGGTTTAAAAGACGTAGAGGTATGTGGTTGGGAAACTTTTGGATTAACTTGGGTAAAGGATATTACAAAACAATTAAAATTAGAGAATGTGACAGTTCATAAAACTGATAATTATGGAGAACTCCCTGATTTGTCAAAAGTAAATTTTGATAATGATGTTGTATTTACATGGAATGGCACCACTTCAGGTGTATGCATTCCCAATGCAGATTGGATACCTGACAATAGATTAGGTTTATCTATTTGTGATGCTACTTCAGCAGTTTTTGCCATGAATATGGACTTTAAAAAATTAGATGTCGTGACCTGGTCATGGCAAAAAGTTTTGGGTGGAGAAGCTGCACATGGTATGATTGCTCTATCACCAAGAGCAGTTGAAAGACTTGAAACTTATGAGCCATCTTGGCCAATGCCTAAAATTTTTCAATTAGCTAAAAATAAGAAGTTTTCCAAAGAAATTTTTGAAGGAGCTACTATTAACACTCCTTCCTTGCTCGCTGCAGAAGATGCATTGGATGCATTGAATTGGTGTATTGAAATAGGTGGGCAAAAAGAATTAATATCTAGATCAAAAAAAAATCTTGAAGTCATTAAGGACTGGATTGATCAGAGAGATTGGGTTGAGTTTTTAGCTGTTGATCCAAATACATATTCCTCAACAAGTATATGTTTTAAGTTTACACATCCTGACTTTGTAGCTTTAGACAGTGATAATCAAAAAAAACTTGTGAAAGAAATATGTTCTACATTAGAGAAAGAGGACGCTGGGTACGATATTAATGCTTATAAAGATGCACCAGCAGGCATAAGAATTTGGGGAGGTGCAACTGTTGAAGCCTCTGACATTGAAAAAGTTTTACCATGGATTGAATGGTCTTTTTTTGAAACAATGGGAAGGTATAAATAATGAAGATATTAATTTCTGATAAGATGAGCGATAAGGTAGAAGATGTCTTAAAATTAAAACAAATTGATTATGATATCAAAACTGGAATGTCTCCTGAGGAGCTAAAAAGTGTAATTGATCGGTATGATGGAATTTTAATAAGATCTGCAACTAAACTAACATCAGATATCCTTGCTGATTGTAACAACCTTAAAGTTATTGGTAGGGCAGGAGTTGGAGTTGATAATGTTGACCTAGATCAAGCAACAAAAAATCGAATTCTAGTAATGAACACGCCTCTAGGAAACTTAGAGGCAACTGCTGAGTTAAGTGTCGGTTTAATGTTTTCAATTATGAGAAATATTCATCTTGCTAACGACTCAACTCATCAAGGTAAATGGGAAAAACCTAAGTTTCTTGGTACTGAGCTTAAAGGAAAAGTACTTGGAATAGTGGGCTATGGCAACATAGGTCAAAGAGTTGCAGAAATATGCTCAACAATTGGAATGAAAATTATTACTAATTCTAAATCAGCAAGCGATGACGATTTATCAAAATTTGATGTTAAAAAGGTCTCTACTGAAGATTTAATTAAGGGAGCTGATATTATTTCTCTTCATACAAAATTGAATGATGAAACAAAATATATGATTAATAAAGAAACCTTATCAGCAATGAAACCCTCATCAGTGATTATAAATTGTGCTAGAGGCGGTCTGATTAATGAAACTGATTTAAAAGATGCACTCAATAATGAAATTATCGCAGGTGCTGCAATTGATGTTTATGAAAATGAACCTGCAACAGACAATGTAATGTTTGGAACTAAAAATTTACTTCTCACTCCTCACTTAGGAGCTTCTTCAAAAGAAGCTCAATCAAATGTAGCAATTGATGTAGCAAATCAAGTTGCTGATTTCTTAAAAGACAACAAGATTGTAAATAACGTCAACTCTTTTTAAATTTTTTAAGATATTCATAAATTGAAATTTTCGTTAGGACGTTTTGTATAGATTTACTCTCATTAATTTTTTTTAACTCAGCAAGACTTAATTTAAAAATTTTAATTTCTTCATTTTCATTTCTATTATAAAGAGTTTTTAGCTTAATTTTTTCAACCTCTGCATAATAAACATGAACTATTTCATCAGAGTATCCTGGTACGGGGCAATAAGTTGTTAATTTGATAATTTTTTTTGTATTAACTCCAATTTCTTCTTTGATTTCTCTTTTTAAGGCATTAATCAAAGACTCACCTTTGTCAACTAATCCTCCTACAATTTCATATTTTAATGTTTTATCTCTTACAAAGTAAAATGGTCTGAATTGCTTGATCAAATAAAACTTTTTCTCTTCTGGGCTAAAACAAAGTGCAAAAACAACTTCTCCAATATTTAAAATTTCTCTAAAAATCTTATAAGGTTTTAGTTTCCTATTATAGCTACGAACTAAAAATTGATAATTCCAAAACTTAAAGAAACCGTTTGACAGAAGATATTTTTTTATTTTAGTTACTTTTTGCATGAGATTTAACTGTTTGACTATTTATAAGACAAAAGTATATATATTCAATACTCGGGGAGTAGCTCAGTCTGGTAGAGTGTCTGCTTTGGGAGCAGAAAGTCGCAGGTTCGAATCCTGTCTCCCCGACCAAAAAAAATGAAAAAAGTCACAATTAAGCGTCCTTCAAAAACTAACATGCAATCAGGCTTCAAGAAAACTAAGATGTGGATTATCGAGTTTGAGTTTGATCCTAGTCTTCAAAAGGATGTGTTAATGGGCTGGAATAGCTCAAAAAACACGACAAAACAATTAAAACTAAATTTTGATAATTTAGATGATGCTATCTTATGGTGTCAAAAGAACTCATATCAGTATAGGGTTGTTGATCAAACCTATAAACCAGTAAAACCAAAGAGTTATGCCAGTAATTTCTCAAATAATAGAAAAACTTCCTGGACACATTAGTAATTAAATATTCATTTTTTTAAATATAATACTATTATCACTTCATAATTATTAATTAATAAGGGGGAAAGAAATGATTAAGTTCATTACTACTCTGCTTGCTTTATTTATGTTTAGCACGTCATACGCTAAAGAAGTTAAAGTTGGCATTATTTTAGGTTTTACTGGACCTATTGAATCATTAACACCAGGTATGGCTGCAGGAGCTGAGTTAGCTTTTAAAGAAGCTTCAGACTCTGGTAAACTGTTAGGTGGTTCAACTGTTAGCTCTATAAGAGCTGACTCAACATGTATTGATTCAGCAGCAGCAGCATCTGCAGCCGAATTTTTAATTTCACAAGGTGTTACAGCAATCATGGGAGCAGACTGTTCTGGTGTTACTGGTGCAGTACTTTCAAATGTAGCTGTTCCTAACGGTGTACCAATGATTTCACCATCTGCGACTTCACCTGCTTTAACTACTGCAGAGGATAATGGTTTATTTTTCAGAACTGCTCCTTCTGACGCAAGAGGTGGAGAGGTATTAGCAGACATTACAAGTGACAGAGGTATTTCAAGTGTTGCAATTACTTACGTCAATACTGACTATGGTGTTGGTTTAGCCGATGTATACGAAGCAGCAGCAATAGCAAGAGGTATTGATGTGACAGCTAAAACTGCACACGAAGGTGACAAAGCTGACTATAGCGCTGAAGTAGGTGTTCTTTCATCTGCTGGTGGTGATGCTTTAGTTGTTATAGGCTACCTAGACCAAGGTGGAAATCAAATTATTCAAGGTTCCTTAGATAGTGGCGCTTTTGATACATTTGTTTTATCTGATGGTATGATAGGTGACTCATTAACAGATACGTTTGGTTCAGATCTTGATGGTTCATTTGGTTCAATGCCTGGTTCTTTAGGTGCTGGTGCAATGAAGTTTAAAGCATACGCTGAGGCTAATGGAGTTGACCCATCAGTTTATGTTGGTGAGTCATATGACGCTGCCGCACTAATTATGTTAGCAATGTGTAAAGGCGGTTCTGATGATAGTGCAACTGTAGCTGCAAATATTATGAGTGTAGCTAATGGCCCGGGTACAAAGATTTATGCCGGTGAAATTGGCAAAGGTCTTGATCTTGCCTGTGCAGGCTTCGCAGTTGACTATGACGGAGCGACAGATGTTAATTTTACTGATGTAGGAGAAGCATTTGGTGCATTCCTTGAGAAAGGAATTGAAGGCGGTAAATTTACTGACGTAGCACAAAGATAATTACTAATTTGTAGCCCCATCATTTTGGTGGGGCTAATAATATTAATTCTTAATAATTTTTTCTGGAAGTAACCCCCTTGGTCTGTACCTCATAACTAATAAAAGTCCTAGACCCATCATTAAATATCGAAAGTAGGGAACACTATTCAATAGATGTTCTTTTATATAGTTTGTTTCATCTAAATGGTTTGTGAAAATATTGATAACTAATAATGCAAATGGAGCAGATTGTATCCAAATAAACCAAACAACAAATCCACCTAGTATTGCACCATAATTATTACCTGTTCCTCCTAATAGGACCATTACCCATATGAGAAAGGTATATCTTAATGGTTGATAGCTGGATGGCGTAAATAGACCGTCATATGTTACAAGCATGGCACCCGCAAATCCAATAATTGCTGAACCTAACATAAAAATAAATAGGTGTTGCTTGACAACATTTTTACCCATAGCTTTAGCTGCCTCTTCGTTGTCTCTTATTGCCCTCATCATTCTACCCCAAGGAGAATTCAAGGCTTTTTCTGAAAAGTAAAGTATTGTAATTACAACTAATAAAAATATAAGACTAAAGCAAAGCTTTACAAAAACACCAGACGAGGTGATAACTAATTGATTAAGCAGAGAAACCTTTTCATCAGGATCTAATATATTTAATAGTTTGGAAGAGTTAAAAAACTCAACAAGCTTAATAAACCACTCAGAGTTTTGTAAATCCACTTCATATGGAACTGGTCTTTTTAAACCAATAACATTCTTGACTCCCCTTGATAGCCACTCCTCATGTTTTACAATTGTTATTATTATTCCCGAGACCAATAAAGTTGATATTGCTAAATAGTCAGACCTTAATCCTAAACAAACTTTTCCTACGACAAAGGCTACGAGTGCGCACAAAATTGCACCAACAAACCATGAAAATATAATTGGCAAATTGGCTCCACCTAAGAAACCTGATGTAGCGGCATTTATTGACTCAATTTTATTAATTGATGGACCAGCTATAAATTTAAGTAAGGGTATAGATAAAATTATTATAAAGAATATAAAATAATTTTTATATTTATGATTTGGAATTTTTTTATTAATAATTAAAACACTAAAAACAACTGCAACTAAAAATAAACCAGAAATTAAAATTCCTAACCCACCAGCACTCCATGCTTCAGGAACAGGTGGAACTGAAACTAAAATAGTAGCTAGACCACCTATGGCCAAAAAGCCCATTACACCAAAATTAATTAATCCTGCAAAACCCCATTGAATATTTACTCCCATCGCCATAACAGCAGAGATTAGACATAGATTTAACATTGATAATGCAATACCCCATGATTGAAATAAACCTACTAAAATGGTTAAAACTGTCATTACTGAGAAACAAATTTTAAAGTCAGAATTATTGATCATATGACTTTTCCTTTAAAGATACCATTTGGCCTAAAAATAAGAACCACTATCAATATCGCAAAAGAGATCGCGAATTTATAATCAGTAGAGATAAATTGTATTAGTGTGCTCGGTTCTAAACTTTCAGGCATTATGTACTTAAAAAATTTTTTATACGCATAGGTAAGGCCTATTTCAGAGAAAGCAATTAGAAAGCCTCCATAAAATGCACCTAAAGGATTTCCAATACCGCCAACAATTGTTGCTGCAAAAATAGGAAGAAGGTTATTAAAATAAGTAAATGGCTTAAAACTTTTATCCAATCCATACAAAGTTCCAGCGACAGTTGCTAAAATTGAAACGATTATCCAGGTCAGTAAAACAATTTTTTTTGGATCAATTCCTGATAGCAAAGCTAAATCCTCATTATTTGAATAAGCTCTCATAGATTTTCCTGTTTTTGTTTTATTTAAAAAATAAAATAGTATTGAGCAAGTAATTATTGTTGTAATTAATGTTATTACTTGAGTTGATTTTAATGCTAGTCCCTCATTTAACCCTGTCATTTTTTTAAATTCCCTGGCTTTCATGATAAACTTGTGACCATCCATAAAGTTAATATCGTTTGGTCCAATAATAATTCTAACAACTGCATTTAAAACAAACATAATACCAAGGCTAACAACTATAAAAGTTACAGGGTCACTTTTTTTATTTCTGTAATATTCAAATACCGTTTTGTCAAAAAATAAACTCACTGCTATTGTCAATAGGATACCAATTGGTAACGCTAGTAAAGCAGTTGGAAGTAAGCCAAATGTAATTCCTTTTGATTGTAAAAACCAAGTAACAAGAATTACTACCATTGTTCCAAAAGCCATTAAGTCTCCATATGCAAAGTTAGCAAATCTTAAAACACCGTAAATAAGAGTTACTCCAATCGCACCCAAAGCCAGCTGAGATCCATATGTTATTCCAGGCACAATAATAAAGTTTGTAAGAAGTATGATTGAGTTTAAAAAATCCATTTATCCACCTAAAAAAGCCTTCCTTATCTCTTTATCATTTAGAAGATAATCACCTTTACCTTCGTAAGCATTTTTCCCTGTCACTAAAATATAACCTCGGTCAGATATTTCTAAAGCTTGTCGGGCATTTTGCTCAACCATTAGTATAGCTATGTTTTGTTTTTTTATATTTAGTATGTGCTCAAATAATTCTGTCATAATTACAGGTGAAACTCCTGCAGTTGGTTCGTCTAGCATTAAAACATTTGGCTCAGTCATTAAAGCTCTGGCGATTGCAACCTGTTGTCGTTGACCACCTGATAATTCGCCTGCAAATTGATCTTTTTTCTCTTTAATTATAGGAAATAAATCATACATCTCCTCTAATCTCGTTGATATATTTGCATCATTTAAAAAGGCACCCATCTCTAAGTTCTCTTTTACTGTTAATTCTGTGAATATATTCTTAATTTGCGGTACAAAGGAAATACCAAGCTTTATTCTATCTTGTGTTTTAAGTTTTGTGATATCTTGCCCATCAAGTACGACATTTCCATTTTTTAAGTCAAGTATACCAAGCATTGCTTTCATTGCTGTCGATTTACCAGCACCATTAGGTCCTAGAATGGATACAATTTCACCTCTATTAACACTAAAAGAACACTCTTCGATAATGTTTACACCTCCATAACCACCTGTTAAATTTGAAGCAGAAAAAAACATTATTTTTTTAATCCCTTACCTAAATAAGACTCGATAACCTGTTCATTTGACTTAACATCTTCAGCAGAACCTTTAAAAAGAACTGATCCCTCAGCTAAAACTATTACGGGGTCACACAACTCACTTATAAAGTTAAAATCATGTTCAATCATACAAAAAGTGTAACCTTTATCTTGATTAAGTTTTAAAATTGAGTCACTGATGTCTCTAAGGAGTGTTTTATTAACTCCTGCACCAACTTCATCTAAAAAAACTATTTTAGCATCTACCATCATTGTTCTTGCCAATTCTAAAAGTTTTTTTTGACCTCCAGATAAGTTTCCAGCTCTCTCATTTTTAAGGTGTTCAATTTTTAAAAATTTTAAAACTTCCATAGCTTTATCTTTAATTAATTCATCCTCTTTTTTAATTTTTTGACTATTCATCAAAGAATATAGAAGCTTTTCACCTTTTTGATTACCCGGCACTACCATTAAATTTTCAATAACTGTCATATTTGAAAATTCGTGTGCTATTTGAAATGTTCTTAATACTCCTAAATGAAATAAGTCGTGCGACTCTTCATTAGTTATTTCAACACCATTATAGAAAACTTTACCTTTATCTGGCTTCAGATTACCAGTAATTACATTAAATAACGTAGTTTTACCAGAACCATTGGGTCCAATAATTCCTGTTATAGCTTTATCCTTAATTTCTAAGGAGCAATCATTTAGTGCAACTAAACCACCAAATGTTTTTACCAAATTTTCAACTTTTATTAAAATATTGTTCATTTAAAAATTAATGCATATTAAAGTAGAAAATATAAAGTTGAAGTGGTAAATATTCTAATAAATGCGCTCTTAGCTCAGCTGGATAGAGCATCTGCCTTCTAAGCAGAGGGTCGCAGGTTCGAATCCTGCAGAGCGCGCCACTCTAGGCAAGAACATAATAAAGATTTTATAAACAATATTGAGATCTTATCCCCTAAAAGTACACAGTGGGATTAGACGCCTCTGTCTAACTTTTGTGACTGTGTGTTGTATTGAGGGTGTTTAGAATCAGGCCGATTTTTGTGTTTAACAACTATTGAACCATCTACTACCTCTATGTCATAACCCCAATTATCCCATCCATTTAGAGATAAAGGCTCATTTAATTCATCTTCAAGAGTTCGTGGATATACATAACATCCTTCATTATCTCCATATTGAGATTTGGCTTTCTCCATCTTTTTTTTCACTTCCATATGTAAATCTAATGGAATTTTTAAATGCTCACCTAATAAATAACATAAGTTCATATCCTTACATGCTAAGTCCATTGTGAAACCCGCTTCATATTTTTGATTAAAAATATGTGGCACAACTGTTTCCCATGCAAATGAATTACCAGCAGAAACTCTGATGGCATCAAAAAAGTTTTCTAAGTCTAAGCCTGCTTTTTTTGCAATCATTATACATTCCGAAGCTGCCACCATATTAGTGAAAGCAAGCATGTTAGAAACTACCTTCGCAATCGCACCTGCTCCGATATCTCCACAAAGCACAACAACCTCACCAATTGCATCTTGTATTAATTCTTTCCACTTATTAAAAATCTCTTTATTGCCTCCTGCTAAACTAACCATATTATTATTTTGCAATGCATGAACCCCTCCTGTCAAAGTAGCCTCTAACATGGATACATTATTGGTTAATGCTTTTTTTTCTAATTCTTGAGATTGCTTAAAGTCAGTAGTAGAAGTATCAATCCAAACCATTCCTGGCGAGGCATTTTCCAATAACCCTTCTTTTCCTTCAACAGCTTGCAAGACGTGTTCAGGTTTTGGCAAACAAGTTATGGTGGCATGACATTTTTGAGCTAACTCTTTAATAGAAGATGCTATTGAAATATTTTCAGGAAGAAGATTTAGTTTATGTTCATCAATATCATAAGCAATCAATTGATATTTTTTTGTTTTATTTAAATTATTTAAGATTGGTAATCCGGCATTCCCTAAGCCGATTACTCCTATGACTTTCGAATTTGTCATTTTAACTTCCCCCTCATATCAGGCATATAGATTTTTGATTTATTGAAAAAAAAGGACGAATAGATAAGACCCATTCGTTAATGAAATTAACTTGAGCTTTAAATAAACTCATATTCCTAACTCCTTTTTTTTACTTTTAAACTAGAATTTCGAAGATTTCCATATTAGAGTTTTGAGAAATTTGGAGGGATTTTAAGATGAATTTAGTAGAGAAATTAGATCAAGGACCTGTTTTATGTGCTGAAGGATATCTCTTTGCTATGGAACGTAGAGGCTACTTGCAATAAGAAAAGACAAATCTTAATTACCTCAAAATAGGGGGGTTTGAGACCTAAGTCATTGTGAATAATAAACACATGACTAATGATATTTATCAATTTTCAAAAATTGAAATATCTAATTTATTCAAACATTTTTTACAATAACTGAAATCATCGTCCACATGAAATAGTCCTGGAAATGCAATACATTCAACTTTAGCCCTAAGAGCTGATAATGCACTATCAAGTGAATCTTCGATTGCGATACATTCATCTCGGTTTACGCCTAAATCATTAAGAGCCTTAATATAAATATCTGGTTCAGGTTTTACTTTTTTTATTAATTCATTGTTTCCAATAAAATCAAAATCTTTCTTTTCTATTTTTTTATTAAGAGTCTTAAAAATAGCATCAATATTTTCAATAGAAGTTGTTGACGCTAGACCAATTTTAATATTTTGTAACTTAGCGTATTCAATTACCTCTAAAACTCCATCACGAGGATTAATATAATTATTTTTTAAATAATTATTAAAAAAAAGAGTTTTAATTTCTCTTACTTTTTTTGAGTCAACAAATTTTTTCTTTAAATTAGAAAAGTAATTGACTCTGTTAGCTCCACCTGATTTTTTTAGTAAATTCTTATAATTGTCTTTACTCCAATACCAATCTAAACCTAATGTTTTGAAAGCTTTATTAAAAGATTGCCTTTGAATATCTGATGTTTCAACTAAGGTCCCAATTGAACCAAATATGACTGCTTTCATCAAATTACTAAAAAAATTTATTTAAAATAATTCTTATTGTGCTGTCCAACCACCGTCAATCACTAAAGATGTCCCTGTAATCATTGAAGATGCATTAGAAGCTAAATAAACTGTTGCAGTAGCAATATCACTTTCTTTAGCTAGTCGACCAAGAGGTATATTTTTTAATACCATATCTTTGAATTTTTTATCTTTAAAAAATTTTTTAACCATAGGTGTTTCTACAAAGGTTGGGCAAATAGAGTTTACACGAATATTTTTTGTAGCTAAATCTAAAGCCATACCTTTTGTTAAACCTTCTATTCCAAATTTTGACATATTATAGATGCTTCTTTTAGGCGCGCCAACTTTCCCCAATTGAGAAGACATATTAATTATGCTTCCCCCAATAGATTTTCTATTTTTGTTAGTCAACATTTTCTTGATTGATAATTGGGCAACATGAAAAGCTATTTTTAAATTAAGATCTATCATGTAATCCATATCTTCTCTTTTAATTTTAGTAAAATGCGCTGGACGATTTGTTCCTGCATTGTTGACAAGAATATCAATTTTTCTAATTTTTTTAAAAACAGTATTTAATTCCTCTATATTAAATAAATCACATTCAAAAAATGTACATTTTCTTTTATATGAAATAATTTTTTTTTGCACGCCCAATAAATCTTTTTTAGTTCTACTTATGATTATTAAATCTGCACCTGCTTGTGCCAAAGCAATAGCACATGCTTTTCCGATACCTTTACCAGCTCCAGTTACAAGTGCTGTTTTATTTTTTAAATTAAAATTTTTCAAATACATATATACATTTACAATTATAATTTTTATTTATTAAAAAGAATAATTTTTTCAAAGTTAAATTTAACATTTATAATATCACCAGTTTTAACTGAAATATCACCGTCGCATTCAACCACCACAGGTTCAACATGACTATCTAAGTAGATAAAAGTACTTGAGCCAAGTTTTTCAACAACAAAAGCTTTGCTACGCCAGTTGTAATCATTGTCAAAACTTACGTGGATATTTTCAGGCCTTATACCAACAATGAGTTCTTGTTTTTTAAAATTTATATCATTTTCATAATTAAATATAAATTTGGAATTTAAAAATTCTATTTCAATATCATTTTTGTTTTTTGAAATAAATTTAGCTGGAATAAAATTCATTTTGGGTGAACCTATGAAACCAGCAACAAATAAGTTATTTGGTTTATTATATAATTCTAAAGGTTTGCCTAATTGAGAAATCTTGCCCTCATCCAGTACGACTATCTCGTCTGATAGTGTCATAGCCTCAGTTTGATCATGAGTTACATATATCATTGTTGCATCAAGTTGTTCATGTAATTTTGCCAACTCAACCCTCATTTGAACTCTTAAAGCAGCATCTAAGTTCGAAAGAGGTTCATCGAATAAAAAAACTTTCGGTTTTCTTGTTATAGCTCTTCCTATTGCAACACGTTGACGTTGCCCACCTGATAATTGTTTTGGTTTTCTATCTAACAATTCTTCGATTTGTAATATTTTAGCTGCCTCTTTAACTCTGCTATTTATCTCATCCTTTGATTTCTTTTCTATCTTTAATCCAAAAGCCATATTTTCAAATACAGTCATATGTGGATACAGAGCGTAAGATTGGAAAACCATAGCTATTCCTCTGTCTCTTGGTGGTAAGTCATTAACAGATTTATTATTTATAAGAATGCTTCCTGAATTAATTTCCTCTAGACCAGCTATCATTCTTAAGAGTGTTGATTTTCCACAACCAGATGGACCAACGAGTGTTGTAAAAGACTGATCTTTAATTTTTAGAGAAAAATCTTTGATAACATGAGTTTTACCATAATATTTATTTATTGATTGTAATTCTATTTCAGCCATTTTGTTAATCCAAATAAACTCTAAAACATGTTATTGATCTTTTAACTTAGATATTGGTTTTCCATACTCTACATTTACACCACCAAATCTTCTTGCACGAACATTACATTGTTCTGCGTGACCAATAAAACCCTCTAAATATGATAATCTTGATCCATATTCTGCAATTTTTGTAGCTGCTTCATCGGTTGTAATTTTTTGATAGGTATGAGTCTTTATGAATTTACCAACCCATAAACCACCAGTGTATCTTCCAGCTTTTTTTGTTGGTAATGTATGGTTTGTTCCTATTACTTTATCTCCATTCGCAACATTTGTTCTTGCACCCAAAAAAAGTGCTCCATAAGATGTCATATTTTTTAAAAACCACTCATCTCTATCTGTCATTACTTGAACATGCTCTGAAGCTATCTCATTAGCTTTCATTAACATTTCATCATAACTTTCACATAAAATTATTTCACCATAATCTTTCCAGCTAACACCAGCAGTATCTCTTGTTGGTAAAATTTTGAGCAGTCTATCTATTTCTTTTATTGTTTCTGTTGCTAAATCTCTTGAATTAGTAATCATTATTGCAGGGGAATTATAACCGTGCTCTGCTTGACCAAGAAGATCAGTAGCACATATTTCTGCGTCTACAGTATCATCGCAAATAATCATTGTTTCGGTAGGACCGGCAAATAAATCAATCCCAACCTTACCGAATAATTGCCTTTTTGCTTCTGCAACATATGCGTTTCCAGGACCAACAATCATATCTACTGGTTCTATGGTCTCAGTTCCAATAGCCATAGCTCCAACACCTTGCATTCCACCTAAAACGTATATTTCATGAGCTCCTCCCATTTTCATAGCTGTAACTACAGCAGCATTTGCTTTTCCTTGATAGGGTGGTGTTGTTGCTATTATTCTAGGAACTCCAGCAACTGAAGCGGTGACTACAGACATATGTGCTGATGCCACCATTGGAAATTTTCCAGCAGGAACATAACAGCCAACAGATTGAACAGGTATATTTTTATGTCCAAGAATTACACCTGGTTGAGTTTCCACTTCAATTTCACTTAAACTTTTTAATTGTGCCTCAGCAAACGATCGAACTTGTTTTTGTGCAAATCTAATATCCTCTTTGTCATTATCAGAAACTTCATCCACTAATTTACTTATTTCATCTTCAGATAATCTAAATGAACTAGGTGAGTATTCATCAAATTTCTCTGATAATTCTCTTACATAACTATCTCCCTTTAATTCTATTTCCTTTAAAGTGTTCTCAACTACTGCTTTAACTTTATTGTTTTCTTCAGCTCTTTGTTTTTCATTTAAGCTTTTTTTTATAAATTCAACTGTCATTTTTATTTCTTATGAACTAATTTGAGAACATCTATTCCTAATTGAAATAAAATATGGACAATATCTATTGGTACCCAATTTTCCCTAATAAGACCCTCATTATGTAAATAAAAATCCATTACTCTCATAGTAACTAATTTATTAGTAGGTTCATATCCTAGCCAATCACTTGAACCGTGTGTTGCTTGAATACTGTGCCAACCACCTGTCATTGAATAATTACCATCACCTATTTCAATGTAATGACCAATTTTCCAATAATTTCTTTCTTTAAATGTTAATCTAAATGGTAGCTGATGATGCTCAATAAAACCTTTTAAACCTCTAGCAGTGCCTATACCACAGGGTCCGTACCACATCATTTTCGGATGCCAATAATCTTTTTGAGGATGATTAATTAATTTCTGTCTAACACTATCTTTAGTAGCTCCAGTCTCAGTTTCTGGTTTTATATCTAAACTTCTTTGCATCGTAAGACCCTGATCAAGAGTTCTAGCTGATAAATCAGAGTCTAGGTTTTCAAAAGTTGTTCCGTCTCCGGTAATAGGTCCTGGCCACATTTCTTCTATACCCAAAGATGAATTAATAGGCCAAAAACCTGCTTGCCTTATGAAATCCATTATATCAATTAACACATGAGAATTGATTATTTTTTCATTTTCTATTTGATGAACTTCACAAATTCGTAAATGAATTGTTTTACCATTGGAGGGAACTCCTAACCATGGATTGACAAAAGTGCCAGTCAAATGACCAACAGTTGAGACATAAACCCTATCTTGAAAACTTCCTCCAATTATTAAATTATCTCTTCTCTCTAAATCTGGAAAAGAATTCAGTAATGGTTTCCAAAGGGTATTAATTATTTCATCAATGCCTTTTATATGATTTACAGGGTGGAATGCATAGATTTCAGCATTTTCATGATATGCATTCTTTATATTTTGACTTAAATCACTATCTTCGGACTCAGAAATTTTTTTGAGAAGATTTCTAATTTTTTTTTTATTTAATATATTTTCTTTAGGGTCCAAATTTATAATTTTTGCCCCACTTTTAATTGGAATACCGGTATCAAAATTTTTAATTTCGCTCAAGTTATATTGCCTCACCTATCTAATATAAATAAATATTACTTTGATTAACTCTATAATATAAATAATATTTAACAAATTTAGGAAATTTAAAATCTAATTAATGACGCAGGATATTAATAGTCGTTTGGTAAAGTTTAATGAGCTTGTTCCTAGTAAAGTTCCGTTTGTAGAAGGGAAACTTAAAGGGCATCAAGATAGACTGAATTATTCTATAGTTGGTCCTGGAGTGAGCGAGGATACTAAGCAAAACGTTAAGATAGCTGAAGAACATGGCTTCAATATCGGTGCAGTAAGTGCCGCTCCAATGAACGGATCAGGACTCCATAGCCACACTACTGCAGAAGTATTTTTGATATTTTCAGGCTCTTGGCGCTTTTATTGGGGCACAGATGGTAAAGAGGGCGAGGTAGTTTTAAACAAAGGAGATGTTGCTTCATTTCCCACTAATATGTTTCGAGGATTTCAAAATGTTAGTGATGAAAATGCATTAATATTTGTTGTTCTAGGAGAAAATGATCCGGGTGTTATAACGTGGACACCAAAAGTTTTAGAAAAAGCAAAAGAGTCTGGAATGGTTTTATTAAATGATAATACCTTAGTTGATCTTGATAAGAATAAAATTCCAGATGGAAAAGTTGCCCTTGAACCTATTAAAGAAAAAGATCTAGAGTCTTTCGATCATTACACTTCTGAAGAAATTGAAAAATATGTAATACGTTATGAAAATAAGGATAAATATTTAAAAGATGATGAGCATTATGACTCTAATTCAATTTTAAATTACCTTGACCATTTTAATGTTCATAACAAAGATTTTGAGCCAAATATAGACCATAATACAGGTTTTGGTTTGACGATGTTAAAAGGTAAAAATGCTCACATTCACCCGTACACATTAAAAGAGTCTGAAGTTTATTTATGTTTAGATGGTGAATGGGAAGTAACTTGCAATGATCAAAAAACTACAATTGGACCAAACGACTCTTTCTCGTCTCCAAGAGGATCAAATAGAAGTTTAAAAAATATTAGCAATCAAGAAGGAAGTATCTTTATTATACGACAAAAAAACCTCTAATAATGAAAGGTTTTGATAATAAATTTTTAGATCTACCAGATTATATATTTAAAATAACATATCAAATTTGGGAAAATAAAGATGTTGAGTCAATTAGAGACTATTATGCTGAGGGTATTCCAGTTAGATCTCCAGACGGTGTAATATATGGCCCTGATGCTGTAGTGAAGGCTACTTATGCCACTTTGAATGAATTTCCAGATCGACAGTTATTAGGCGAAGATGTTATTTGGATTGGTAATGAAGAACATGGATATTTATCATCACATAGAATTTTATCTAAGGCGACGCATTTAAATGATGGTATTTATGGAAAAGCTACTGGTAAAACTCTCAAGTATCGAGTAATAGCTGATTGTGCTTGCAAAAATAACCAGGTTTATGATGAATGGCTTGTAAGAGACCAGGGTGCTATTGTTCGGCAGTTAAATATTGATCCTAAAAAACATGCAGCAAAAGTAATTGAAAATCAAGGCGGTAAAGATAAATGCCCAGCTCCCTTTAATAACGATACCTCACATGAAGTAAAATATATACAAATACCGATCTCAACAAATAATACTGGAATAGATTATGCTAACATTTTAAAGGAAATATTTAATAATAATTTTAACATAATAGATAAAGTTTATGATCGATCAGTCAATCAAGAACAGCCTGGAGGCAAGAAAGCGTTAGGGTTAGATGAGGTAAAGAGTTTTTGGTCTTCACTAAGATCTATGTTTCCGGATTCAATTTTTAAAGTTGAACATGTATGCTATTTAGAGGAAAAAAATGAGTATAAAAAGGCATCCATCAGATGGTCACTAGAGGGAATTCATTCGGGACCTGGTTTATTTTCTAATCCTAGTAATGCAAATGTTCATATAATGGGAATATCTCAGGCTGAATTTGGTCCAAGAGGGATCAAAAATGAATGGGTTCTATTTGATGAAACAACAATTTGGAAACAAATTTTATTAAAAACTGGATAACAATTGAAACTACTAACAAAAAGAGAAAAGAAAATTATTGAATACATAAGAAATTATGACACTCCAACTATCTCAAATTCACTAGAATTATTAGATCCAACTCTACGATCAAAAGGACACACACAAAAAACAATGCATTGTATAAATCCAAGTTTAAAACCAATCATTGGTTTTGCCAAAACTGCGATTATTACATCCAGAAAAAAGAAAAATACAAATATAATTAATAATAGAGATAAATATTACGAGTATATGTTCGAAGGAAACTACCCAAAGATTTGTGTTATCGAGGACAAGGATAAGACTAATACAATTGGTGCATGGTGGGGTGAACTTAATGCATCTATACATTTAAATTTTGGATTTGTTGGAGCTATAACAAACGGAGCAATGAGAGACTTACAGGAGATAAATAGAAAGTTTCAAATATTAAGTGGTGAAATAAGAGTAGGGCATGGATACAATCAAATTCATAAAATCAATTGCAATGTTGATATTTTTAATATGAAAGTAAAACCTGACGACCTTATTCACGCAGACTTACACGGTGCTGTTATAATAAAAAGAGACTTTTTAATTGAATTACCATTGGCTATTAAAAAAATGATAAAAAAAGAAAAAATAATTTTTGATTTCTTTAGAAAAAATAAAAAATTTTCGAAAAAACAATTTTTAGATAAGTATAAAAATTTTATCAATTCATAATTATTATGGCATCTAAAATTTTGACAACACACGTTGGTAGCTTACCAAGATCCAAAGAACTATCAGAATATCTCTTTGCCAAGGATAAGGGTGAAGAATACAACAAAAAATTATTTGGAAATATTTTAAGCTCAAATGTTGAACAAATTGTAAAAAGACAACTTGAAGTTGGGTTAGATTTCATAAGTGACGGTGAGATGAGCAAGATTAGTTATGCTACATATATTAAGGATAGAATTGATGGTTTTTCAGGAGAAAGTGAACGAAGAGCGCCTGCCGATTTAGATGATTTTCCAGATTATAAGGAAAAGTTAGCTATTAGTGGTGGAACACCTACCTATTCAAGACCATGTTGCACCAATGAATTAAAAATAAAAGATAATTTTTCTCTGTTAAATGATATTGAAAATTTTAGCAACGCCTTAAAAAAGTATGGTCATGCAAAAGCATTTATGAATGCAGCATCACCGGGTGTTATCAATGTTTTTATGCCAAATAAATTTTATGCTAGCGATGATGAATATTTAAATAAACTCTCTAGTATTATGGCAAATGAGTATGAACAAATTACTAATGCAAATATTCATGTTCAATTAGATTGTCCAGATTTAGCACTAGCTAGGCATATGAATTTTAAAGATCTATCTGAGGAGGATTTTTTAAAAAAAGCTGAAATGCAAATTGAGTGTTTAAATCATGCTTTAATAAACGTTGATATTGAAAAAACTAGAATGCATATTTGTTGGGGTAATTATGAGGGGCCACATACTCATGATATAGCTCTAAAAAAAATATTACCTATAATTTTAAAATCAAAAATTAAATATTTTCTAATTGAGTCATCCAATCCTCGTCACGCACATGAGTGGAAAGTCTTTGAAGAAATAAAATTACCAAAAGATAAAGTGTTAGTACCTGGTGTAATTGACTCTACATCTAACTTTGTAGAACACCCAGAAGTAGTAGCTGAAAGATTAATAAAGTATTCAACAGTAGTGCCTAAAGAACAATTAATGGCTGGAACTGATTGTGGCTTTAGTACTTTTGCAGGCTTTGGAAAAATTGATGAAAATATTTGTTATGAAAAACTTAATGCATTAGTAGAGGGTACTAAACTCGCTTCAAAATTTATCTAGAATTTTCATTTTTATTTCTCTCAAGTAAATCAATACCCACACATTTTAAAAAATGAAGATGATCAATTAATATCCAATTTTCTGCTATTTTATCTCCATCTCTTCTATAAAGGTCAACAACTCTCATCTCTCCAATAAGATTTGTGTCTTGTTTGAATCCCATGTAATTACCTTTTGGTTTCATTTTTAAATTCGGCCAACCAAACCATCCACCATAATTTCCCTCTGAGTTTTCAAGTATATGCCCGGAGAAATCAATAAATTCTAAATTATCCTCAAAGGGGCCCGTGTGACCTTTTAAATAACCATCATAGGTATATGATGCACCAATACCCCCTGGTCCCCACCATATCATGTCCTCATGCCAGTCTTTTTGTAAATCAGGAATTGTTGTCCTCATCCCCTCACCAATTAATCGATTTGCCATTCTCATTATAAGTTCAAGAGTTTTCTTTCCCTCTATTTCACTTTGTTTTTCAAAGCATAAACCCTGATGTGTTTTAGGTCCCGGATTAAAGCCAATCATCCCCGTTGACTCTGGGACAACTGATAAATTTAAATGTTGCATAAATTTTAAAATGTCTAAAAATATAGCACCTTCTTGTATTTTGTTATCCTCGACTTTATAAAACTCGCAATACCACAACATTACAGTCTTAAAATTTGGTTGAATGTCAAAAAAAGGAAAATTAAAACTTCCAAGCAAATGTCCCATATTCACAACCCATTTTGAAGAATGATTGTCAACTAAATTTGTGCCTGCATAAAAGATATCCATTCTTCTTTGGATAGGCTTAAATGATTTTTTTATAGGAAACCAAAATTTCGTTGCAAATTCTTCAATGCCTATTATCTCGTTAAAAGGATGTGTACATTTCATATTAAAATTATTAGATGTGTACTTATAAATTATTTCAATTAAGTTATCTTCACCAGCATTATCAACTTCATTTATAAAGTTTAATACTAATGATTTTTCTTTCTGAAAATCAGACATCAGTTTATTTATAATACAAAAGAAAAAATAATAATATTCATTTTATATAAAATTATTGCTTTGAATTTTATTTAATAGTATTAGTAAATTTATTTATGAAAAAAACTTTAATTAAAGATTTAAAACCATTTCCTTTACAAGATCATCATATGCCTAAAAATTTTGATATCTCTCTTAAATCTTATGGCGGTGGTGGTAATGCTAAATCTTTAAATCCAAACCCTAAAAATTTACCATTTCAATCAATGCAAGGATTTGAAAAACAATATAAAAATATAATTGATTATATTGTCAGAATTACCCACAGCATATGGGAAGAAAAAAATATTGGTTATATATATGATACATATAGCCCAAAATGTCGTGTTTGGGATGAACTTGGATTACAATTTGGATCTGAAAAAATAGTCTCTGATACAGTTCATACTAATAACGCCTTCCCGAATATTCGGTTATATGCTGATGAGGTTATATGGGCAGGAGATGACAAAACTAGTTTTCATACTTCACACAGAACTATAATTACAGGCACTAACACTGGTTATAGTAATTTTGCTAAACCAACAGGTAAGTCAGTTAGGCTGTTCTGTATTGCAAACTGTGTAGCAAAAAATAATGAAATATATTACGAAAATGTTGTTTATGATACTGCAGGTTTAATTAAACAATTAGGATTAGACTTAAATGAAGTAGCAAAACAAATTGCTAATAAAGGAAATATTGGTCCATTTGCTCCTGATTTCAGAAATTCAAAACCCAAAAGAAATATTAAAAAGTTAAAGCCTATAAGTTTCGCTATACCTGATAAAATTACAAACATTAGAGAATTTGTTCATGCTGTTTTTGATACTATTTGGAATAGAAGAAATTTTTCTGCTATTGATAGCGTTTATACAAAAAATATAAAATTTGAAGGATCAACTAGTCGAAAATTTATTGGAATACCTAAGCTTAAACATTTTATAATCTCATTAATTGCATCATTTCCTGATCTTGCACTGAGTGTTGAAGATCTATATTGGATGGGAAATAGTAAAGACGGTTATTTAGTATCAATTCGTTGGGGCGCTGTGGGTACTCACAAAGGAAATGGAATTTATGGTAAACCATCTAATAAAGAATGCTATCTTTGGGGTATTACACAATGGGAAATTAAAAATAATAAAATCATAAAAGAATGGACTGGTTTCAATGAATTGGCAATCTTAATACAAATTTTAGGGGAAAAAAATGAATATAAATGAAAATAAATTACTGTTGCAAAATATGTACGATGCTTTGAATGCACAAGATTTAGAGGCACAGCATAAATATTGGAACGATGATATGATTTGGCATGGACCTCCGGGTTTTGGTGATATACACGGAATTGAAAATTTTAAATATAAGGTTCTCAAACCTTTTTATGAGGCATTTCCAGACTATAATGTAAAAAATGATATTGTTGTCGCTGAAGGTGAATGGATAAGTGCGACAGGTTATTTAACTGGAACTCATAGCGGTACTTATCTGGGAGTAAAACCAACTGGAAAGGCAATTAAAATGCAGTTTTCTGACTTTTGGACAATTAAAAATGGTAAATTTATGGATAATTATGTAATGGTCGATAACCATGGTGTTTTTGAACAAATGGGTCTTAGTTTTAAATAAAAAGAATATTCTCATAATTTCCGCGACCATTTCTCTTACATTTTAATTTTAGTTTATTAGGTATAAATATAATTATATTTTTTATTAATTAACAGAAGAGGAAATAAATGAAAAAACTAATATTAGCTTTATTGATTTCGTTTGCATCTACTAGTGTTTTTGCAGGCAGCCATTCACCTTGTGGTGTAACAAGCGGTTCAATAAATATTTTAGCTAACGAATTTACTACATACAGAATTTTTATGGATGAAGTAAAAAGTTGTGCTGGACCAGATGCGGATTTTAATGTCACGCACTCTGTTGACCATAATAAATTACAAGTAGCTGCTTTATCAGCAAACCCTGCTGAATTTTCAGCAAAATTAGTTACTAATGGTTCAATTACACCTTTAATGAATGATGGTTTAATTCGTCCACTAGATGACTTAGTTGCAAAATATGGGTCAAACTTAAATGATAACCAAAAGATTACAATTGATGGTAAGATTTATGCTGTAGCTTTTATGGCTAACGCACAACATCTTTGGTATAGAGAGAGTATTCTTAATGATTTAGGCATAGATGTTCCCTCTACATATGAAGAAGTAATTGCTGCTGCTGAAAAAATTAAAGCAGCTGGAGTAATGGAAAATCCATATGCAGGAGCTTTCAAATCAGGATGGAATCTTGGTCAAGAGTTTGTAAATATGTATCTTGGTCATGGTGGTGAGTTTTTTAAATCAGGTTCCGCACAACCTAATGTGAATAATGAAAAAGGTGTTGCAGCACTGAATATGATTAAAAAATTAACTGAGTTAAGTAATCCTGACTTTTTAACACAAGATACAAATGCTGTTAAAGAAGAATGGGAGTCTGGTAATGTTGCATTAATGCATATTTGGAACTCAGGTGCAGCTTCTTTACTTGATGACGAAGGTGATCAAAATATCAAAGCTGACACAAGATTAGCCCCATCACCAACTGTAGGCGGTGGTAGTAAACCTGCAACCACTCTTTGGTGGGATGGAATTGCAATTGCTACAAATACATCTGATGAAAATGCAGAGGCCTCATTTAGAGCTTTAGTTGGAGCCGCTTCATCAACTGATTTAGCCAATAACAACCCAAATGCAACTGTTTGGTTGATTAAAGGTTATACACCTGGTGATACAGCAGGGCCTGTTGTTGACGCAGCAAGTAGAGGCACAACACCTTACCCTAGTTTTCCACACATGAGCTTAATGCACGGCGCTTTAAGCACAGAACTTGTGGAATTTCTTCAAGGTAATGAGTCAGCCGAAAAAGCATTAGCTGATGTTGAAGCTGCTTACATAGCTAAGGCTACTGAGCAGGGTTTTTTATAATCCAAAGCTAATAAATTCTATTAAGTGTGGATCTTCGTAAAGTTCCACACTTTCTTACAAAAAAAATATAATGCCTCACAGAACTTTCATTTGGTTTATTTTACCTACAGCTCTGGCAATGATTTTGTTTATAGGTTTACCAATTGTTTCTAGTTTCTTTCAATCCCTTCATATTGAAAATGAACAGGTTCTTATGGAGGTGGAAAATTGTGATCCATTTGGGTGCACTACAAATGTTAGAGTAGATGTAGAGGCTACAGAAAAAATAGAGGCTGAAAATCCATTAGGAAGATTTAATGGCTTTGGCACTTATACTGATAGAAATCACTTAGCTTTTGATGAAATAAGAGAGGCATGGGATAACAAGACATCAATAGGTGAATTCAAAGATACTGTTTTAAACCTCCCTTTTTATAAAGCATTATTGTTTACATTAACATTTTGTTTTGCTGTAACTCCACCAGTGATAGTTTTAGGTTTCATAGTAGCTTTAAG
Source organism: uncultured Alphaproteobacteria bacterium (assembly GCA_902617355.1). Classification (GTDB taxonomy): domain Bacteria; phylum Pseudomonadota; class Alphaproteobacteria; order HIMB59; family HIMB59; genus HIMB59. The sequence goes on from CACMWK010000003.1 coordinate 70,923, forward strand.
TGTTAATACTTTAGCAAAGAAATTAAAAGGATTTATTGTTTTTGGTACAATTTTACCAATGATAGTTACGCCTTTAATTGGTTCTTTAGTACTATTCTGGATGATTGACTCCCAAGGAATAATTGGAGCAAGCATTCAAATTCTTTTTGATGACCCAAATCTTTCTCTAAAGGCCTCGAGTAATTTAACTTGGATAACTCTGATCATTTATGGAATATGGCATAATACACCCTTTGCATTTGTTGTTTTTTATGCAGCTTTACAGACAGTTCCACAAGATCCACTAGAGGCTGCTTTCATAGATGGGGCGTCGAGGTTTGAACGTGTTCGCTTTATTGTTATACCACATTTATACCCTGTAGCTACGTTCATAATGTTGATTTGCTTGATGGATAATTTTAGAGTTTTTGAACCAATAATTGGTTTTTCTGCTGAGGGTGTAGCTCAATCATTATCATGGATGATTTATCAAGACTTAAGAAATGAAAATAAAATGCTTTTTGGTTCTGCTGGTGCTACGTCAATGTTAACTATATTAGGGATAGCTTTTTTACTAACTCCAGTACTAATTAGAACTTGGAAAGAATTCAAAACTGAAAGATAAATGAATCAAACAATTAATAAATATTCAAAACAGATAATAATTGTAAATAGTATCTTTATATTGTTTTGGCTTACTATATCAATTTTTCCCTTTATTTGGACACTTTGGGGTTCTTTTAAAGTAAAAGCAGATTTTTTCTCGAGAGCTGATTGGACATATGCTTTAAGTGGTTTTAATACTTTGATTGAAACAGGCGCCACCACAACAATAAAAGCATATTTAGAGTCATGGACAGAAGGCGAATTTGGAAGAGCCACTATAAATACAATGATTGTAACTGTATCAGTAGTATCAATTTCATTGTTTCTTGGAACTTTAGGTGCTTATGCTTTGTCTAGATCAACATTTAAATATACTTTTTATATTCTAATTATAGCTTTAGTTTTCAGAGCTATGCCACACATTACTTTAGTATCGGGCTACTTATTTCCTTTTTTCCAATTAAATATATGGGGAATACTTCCTACTACAATAATTGTTTTGGTAGCTATAAACCAACCATTTACTCTTTGGTTGCTGTACTCTTTTTTTAAAACTGTACCAAAAGAATTAGATGAAAGTGCTTTGATTGATGGTTGCTCATATTTTCAAGCATTTAGATATATTATTATGCCAGTAATGTGGCCTGGAGTGGTTACCGCAGGTTTATTTAGTATGATGTTGGCGTATAACGATTTTACAGTCACCGCGTTGTTACTTAATCAACATAATTATACAATGGTTCCTAAAATTAATGCTTATCTCGGCACAGTAGAGTACGGCGGAAATTATATGTGGGCTGTATCAAGTGTTGTTTCTGCGACAGCTCCTTTATTTATGATTATATGGTTTTTTCAAAGACAATTAATAAGTGGTCTAACAGCTGGAGCCGTAAAAGGTTAATTTAAGTTATTTAAATTTTTTCAAAACTAAATATCAAAGTATTTTTACTTTAACTGATACATGTAATTTTAGTAAAAAATCCTCTAAAATAATATTTATTATTAATGTCAGAAATTACAGCTAAACTAAAATTTATACAAGATACACTGAAAAGATTAACTGGCAAGAATATTAGTCATAATGAAATAAAAGATAATTATCTTAAATTATTATCTAACCTAAAATATAAGAAAACACTTATGATAGCAGGTTCCCAGGGTTCAGGCAAATCTACTTTATCAGTTCTAATTAAAAAATTTTTTCTAAAATTTTACTCAAAGAATGTTGTTATATTAAGTATTGACGATTTTTATCTATCATCTTTCCAAAGAAAACAATTGGCAAGAAAATTCAACACAGATTTATTTGAAACTAGAGGTGTACCTGGTACTCACAATTTAAAATTACTTGATGAAGTAATAAATAATTTAATGAAAAAGAAATTTCCAGTCTATATTCCTGTCTTTGATAAAGTTACTGACAACAAAAAAAATTATAAAAGAAAAATTAGTAAAGTAGATTTGCTAATTTTAGAGGGTTGGTGTGTTGGCTCAAAACCAATCGACATAAAATATTTAAAAATGAATATTAATGACTTAGAAAAGAAGAATGACTCTAATTTAATTTGGAGAACTGCATATAATAGTGCCTTGATTGATTACCAAATTATTTTTAAAAAATTTGATTATTATATATTTATAAAATTTCCAAATTGGGAATTTGTAATTGATTGGAAATATAAACAAGAATTAAGTCTTCGATCATTAAAGAGTAATATTCGTCTAAAAAAAAAGCTCCACCAATTTATCAAATATTATCAAAAATTATCTAAATGGATGTCATTAACCACACCAAGTTATTGTAATGTTTTAATCACTTTAGATAGAAATCAATCAATTAAAAAAATCACATACAAATGAAAAGATACCTTATTTTTACTGATCTTGATGGAACATTACTTGATCATGAAAACTATTCTTTTGGAACTAATAAGAAAATGATATCTACAATTATCAATAATAAAAATGAAATTATTTTTAATACTAGTAAAACATTTAGTGAATGTAAAAAATTACTTAAAGAATTAAAATTATCAAACATGCCTTTCAGTACTGAAAATGGTGCTGTTATATATTTCCCTAAAATAAGATTTAATAAAATTAAAAACTCATCTTTATTTGAGAGATATTGGATGGTTAGAATTGCTAAATTATCTTCAAAGAATTGGTATCAATTTTTAAAACTGAAACAAAAAAAATATAATTTTTTAATTGCCCAAGATCTCTCACCAAAGATTTTAAAAGAATACACGAATTTGGATAACACTAATATGATGCTGGATCGTGAGGCAAGTCAAATCATACTTTGGGAAGATAATCTAACAAAATTAAAACTATTTAAAAAAGATCTTAAATCTGAAAAAGACGGAATTTTGATTAAAGGGAGTAGGTTTATGCAAATTTCTTCTATATGCAACAAAAGAATAGCTAAAAAGCTAATATCTCATGTTTATGATATTCAATTTCGTGATAAATACTCAAGTAATACTATTGCTTTAGGTGATAGTAGAAATGATATTGACATGTTAAATTCTTGTAAATACTCCTGCCTGATTAAAAATTCTTCTGGTGCATATCCAATATTGCGTTCTAATAAAAAAAATATTTTTAAATCATCAAAGTTAGCACCTGACGGTTGGAGTCAAGTCCTGTATAAGTTGAATAAAACATTAGATAATAAAATTTTTTAACCATGCCTGACTTTCATCAAAACGGCGTAATAGCTACTCTTCATAATTTTAATTCGAAACCCATTGAGGAAATAGAAAAAGAACTTTTAGATTTTTCAAAAGTCTCGCCCATGACTTTAATTCTTCCTTCTTTGTATTCAGAATTAGAAAAGCCAGCATTAACATATATTGTGAATACTTTAAAAAAAGTTAAATACATTAAAAATATTGTTATTGGTTTAGATCAAGCCAACAAACAAGAATTTATAAAAGCTAAAAAATTTTTTTCAATACTACCTCAAAAAAAATATATTCTTTGGAACGATGGACCTAAATTAAAAAAAATAGATCAACATCTATCTAAAATGGATCTTGCTCCTGCAGAAAAGGGGAAAGGAAGAAATATTTGGTACTGTATGGGATTTGTAATTTCTTTGAAAGAGTCGGGATCTGTTGCTATGCACGATTGTGATATAGTCACCTATGATAAAAATTTAGTAGCAAAACTATTTTACCCCGTTGCTAATCCAAAATTTTCATTTGATTTTTGTAAGGGCTTTTATCCTAGGGTTGCCCAAAAGTCTATGAATGGAAGAGTGACAAGGTTATTAGTTACGCCTTTAGTTAAATCCTTACAGAAAATGGTTGGATTTAATGAATATTTAAATTTCTTAGATATATTTAAATATCCTCTGGCTGGTGAATTTTCATTTAAATATAATCTATTAAATGACATAAGAATTCCACATGATTGGGGCCTTGAGATAGGAATACTCTCTGAAATGTATAGGAACTTTGCTAATAATAAAATTTGCCAAGTAGATATAGCAGATACCTATGAACACAAACACCAAGAGGTCTCTAAAAATAATCGGCAAAAGGGTTTATCTAAAATGACTATAGATATCTCTAAAGCTTTATTTAGAAAATTAGCTACACAAGGTCATGTATTTTCTAATGAGAAGTTTAGAACACTTAAAGCAACATATTATAGATTAGCCCTTGATATGGTTCAGATTTATAAAACAGATGCAGAGATGAATGGATTAAACTTCGATGTCCACAAAGAAGAGGAAATGGTTGAACTCTTTGCACAAAATATTATCGAAGCAGGAAAAATATTCATAGACTCACCAAGTGAAAATCCCAATATACCAACTTGGAGAAGAGTTGATAGTGCTGACCCAACTATTTTAAAATCTTTTAATGATGCCGTCATGGAAGATAATTCCTAAAGTGCAAGAAGAATTAAAAAATAATCTAAACATACATTTTCAAATAATTTACAAGGATATATTAGATCAAAACGAAATTTTGAAACTAATTAATAGAGTTCTTGATTTATTTCAAAATAAAGACCTAGGTATTTCTGAACCTAATTGGTCTCAAAAAGATGTTTTCTTAATTACGTATGGTGACTCAATATATGAAGAAAAAAATAATAAATTAATAACTTTAAGCAAGTTCTTAGATAAGTATTGTAAAAAACAATTCAACAATTTACACATTCTACCTTTTTTTCCTTACAGTTCAGATGATGGATTTTCTATAACTGATTATGAAGAAGTAAGGTCTGATTTAGGTGATTGGAAAGATATTAAATCACTATCAAAAAACTATAGAATAATGAGTGATATTGTAATTAATCATGCATCTATTGAAAGTAAATATTTTAAATCGTTTATAGAGAATAAAACTGAAACACAAAATTTTTTTATAAAACTTAAAAATAAACAAGGTTATGACCAAGTTGTTCGCCCTAGAAGCTCAGATCTTTTTAGAGAATTTGAAATTAACAAAGAAATTTATTATTTATGGTGTACTTTCAGCCACGATCAAGTCGACTTTAATTTTAAAAATCCTGAGGTTTTATTTTTCTTCATTAAGTTAATTCATTTATATCTTAAAAATGGTGTTAGAGTATTTAGGTTAGATGCCATTGCATTCCTTTGGAAAGAACATGACACCAACTGTCTAAATTTACCGCAGACTCATGAAGTTGTGAAATTAATGAGAACACTTCTCAATGCTTTTAGTAAAAATACTTTACTTATAACTGAAACAAATTTACCTAATTTAGAAAATCTTAGTTATTTCGGTGAAAACGATGAAGCAAATGCTGTATACAACTTTGCCTTACCTCCCTTGCTACTATGGACTCTTGTGATGGGAGATAGCACAGCTCTTCGTAAATGGTCTATGGGCATGCCTCCTGCGAAAGATCATACATCTTATTTCAATTTCATAGCCTCTCATGATGGTATTGGCCTGAGACCGACAGAGGGAATTTTAACAGAAAAAGAAAGAAATAACTTAGTCGATATCATGACCGATTTTGGAGCAAAAACTACTAAAAGAAAAAAAACAGATAACACCGAGACTGTTTATGAAATAAATATCTCACTCATAGATGCTATGAAAGGAACATTTCAAGGAAGTGATCATTTGCAAATTGAAAGATTTATTTGTTGCCATGCAATAATGCTAGGACTCGAGGGAATACCAGCATTTTACATACATAGTATTTTGGGCTCAACAAATGACTATGAAAAGTTAGAGCAAACGAAAAATAATCGATCTATAAATAGAAGATCTTGGAAGTATGATGAAATTGATGGATTGCTTACAAACACTGATAGTTTTAATTCAAAAATATATAATCAATTATCAAAATTAATTGAAATTAGAAAAAACCAATCTGCATTTCATCCAAATGCTACACAATTTACATTTAATTTGGGTAAAAATTTTTTTGGCTTTTGGAGACAAAGTCATGACAAAAGGCAATCAATATTTTGTGTAAGCAATGTAACTAATGTGTTCCAATATTTAGATTTGTCAGAATTAAATCTAATAGCATCAAATGAATGGTGGGATTTAATCTCTAATGAGATAATTATTGATATCAAATCAACAATTACTTTAAAGGCCTATCAAACTATGTGGATTACAAATTATTAATTAAAGATTATGTCTTTTCGACATAAGCCCTAAAAGTGAGACTTTTTTTCTATTACTTTCATTAAAAAATTTGTGTTATATTTTGATATGACCGATCCTAAAACATACAAATTTAACACTAAAACCTTACATAGTGGGCATCAGCCAGATAAAAATTTTGGCTCCCGTGCCGTTCCAATTTATCAAACAACTTCATACTTATTCCAAGATGCAGATCATGCAGCTGCCTTATTTAATTTAGAGGAGGGTGGGCATATCTACAGCAGAATATCCAATCCAACAATATCTGTTCTTGAAGAGAGAGTTGCAGCTTTAGAAGGCGGCTCTGCAGCTTTAGCTACTGCCTCTGGCATGAGTGCAATGATGTTAGCTCTTCTAAATATTTGTAGTGCAGGTGATCATATTGTTTCCTCATCGCAATTGTATGGTGGCTCTTTTAACTTACTGAGACTAACTTTAAAAAGATTTGGTATTGAAACAACTTTTGTTAAGCCTAGAGACACAGAGGGTTTTAAAAAAGCAATTCAACCAAATACAAAATGTATCTGGGGTGAGTTGATTGGTAATCCTGGAATAGAAATTATGGATTTACCAGAAATTTCCAAAATAGCAAAAGACGCAGGTATTCCTTTAATGGTTGATGGAACATTTAACACACCATATTTGTGTAATCTTTTTGAATTAGGTGCAGATATAATCACACACTCTCTAACAAAATGGATGGCAGGTCATGGCACTTCTATGGGTGGTATAATTGTTGAAAAGGGTGACTTTGATTGGACTAAGGGAGATAAGTTCCCAACAATGACTGAGCCATATGATGGTTATCATGGTCTTTCTTTTGCAGAAGAATTTGGTCCAGCAGCATTTACTATGAGAGCAAGGGCAGAGGGCATGAGAGACTTTGGTCCATGTATGAGTCCAACAAATGCTTTTAATATTTTAATAGGAATAGAAACTCTTTCAGTGAGAATGGAAAAGCATCTATCCAATACTAAAATAATGGTTGATTACTTAAGTAACAACCCAAGTGTTTCTTGGGTAAATCATCCAAGCTTGCCGGATCATCCAGATCATAAAGTGGCTGAAAAATTAATGCCCAAGGGCGCTGGCTCAATGATAGCGTTTGGAATTAAGGGTGGCAAAGAGGCTGGCCACGCATTTATAAACTCTTTAAAACTAACTTCACATTTAGCTAACGTTGGTGACGCAAAATCACTAGTCATACATCCAGCATCCGCGACTCACTCTCAGATGGATAAAAAATCATTAGAGTTGGCAGGCTTAACTGAAGATATGATACGCTTTTCTGTTGGCTTGGAAGATATGGATGACATTATTAATGACTTTGAAAATGGTTTCAGAGCATCTCAAAAGCCAAGACTTGTAGCTTCTAAATGAAGCTCAAAGTTAATGGAAAAGAGGCATATTACACGTCTAGTGGAAGAGAAATAGATAAAAATCAACCTTCGATTGTATTTGTTCATGGTAGTGGTTTGAGTCATGTAACATGGGTGCTTCAAACAAGATACTTTGCATTTCACGGTTACAATACAATTGCAGTAGATTTACCCGGCCATGGTGACTCTGAAGGACCACCATTAAAAACTATAGAGGAGATGGCTGATTGGGTTGCAGACCTATTAACATCTTTGGGTATTTATAAAGCCTCGTACGTTGGTCATTCACAAGGATGTTTGGTGGGATTAGAATTTGCACAAAGACATCCTGAAAAATTAGACTTACTTGCATTAATCAATGGATCTATGTCTATGAAGATGAACACTGAACTTTTAGACTTAGCATTAAATAAAGATCAAAAAGCAGTTGATCTTATGATGGATTGGGTTCATGGACCTTTAGGTCATAAAGGTGGCCATCCTGTTCCAGGATTAAGTCATTTAGGTATGGGTGGTCAGTTGGTATCTTCAAATAATGACGGCACTCTTGGTGCAGACTTCAATGCTTGTGATAAATACACAAATGGTGAAACTGCTGCTAAAAGTATTAAACACCCAACTTTATGTATCGTAGGCAAACATGATAAAATGACTCCTAAAAAAGTAGGTCTAGAATTAGCTTCAAATATAGAGGGATCAAAAACAGTCGTTTTAGAAGAGTCTGGTCATATGTCAATTTTAGAAACGGCAAGTGAAACTAAAAATATTTTAAAAAATTTCTTTAAAGAAAATAGCCGTGCTTCATAAAGGATCGTGTCACTGTAAAGCTATTGAGTTTGAGATTGATTCTGATCTTGAAAAAATAATGCAATGCAATTGCTCCATTTGTATTAGAAAAAATGCAAAAATGATAATGGTTCCTAAATCTAATTTTAAACTTTTAAAGGGAAAAGAAGATCTATCTCTTTATCAATTTAATCTAAACTTAGCTGAACATTTTTTTTGCAAGCATTGCGGGATATACACTCACCACAATAGAAGAACTGATCCAAATGGTATGGGTATTAATCTAGGGTGCTTAGATGATGTAGATCCATTAGACTATGATGCTGGTCTCAATGACGGAAGAAAACTATCCTAGTCAGATCTTGATTTTAATATAAAAAAAACTAATATTGGCCATGGCCCAAGTTAAAGAATATTTAACGTTTGATGACGTTTTATTAAAACCCCAAGCATCAACTATCCTCCCGAATAACGTCGATATTTCAACAAATCTAACAAAAGATATAAAACTAAATATACCTATCATATCAGCAGCAATGGACACTGTAACAGAGTCCAAAATGGCAATATCAATGTCTCAAAATGGCGGTTTAGGAGTAATTCACAAAAATTATGATATAGAAACGCAAAGTTATGAAGTTAAAAAAGTAAAAAGATACGAAGCAGGGATTGTCTATAATCCAATAACAATGAGTCCTAATAATACAATTGAAGATGTTTTAAATGTAATGGAAAAACAAAATATATCTGGTTTTCCAGTGGTGGATAAAGCTAATAAACTTCAGGGAATTATTACTAATAGAGATGTTCGATTTGTAATTAATAAAAAAACAAAAGTTAGAGATTTAATGACTAAAAAAGTAATCTCTATTACTCAAACTCAATCAAAAGGAATGTCCTCTTTTGGACTGGCAAAAAAATTACTACAAGAAAATAGAATAGAGAAACTAGTTGTAACTGATAATAACAATAAATGTATTGGTTTAATTACTGTTAAGGATATTCAAAGAGGAGAGAAGTTTCCCTATTCTGTTAAAGATAAAAATGGACAATTATTAGTTGGTGCTGCAATAGGAAGTAAGCCTAATGACTTACAAAGAGCTATAGAATTAGATAAAGCTGGTGTTGATATTTTATTCATAGACACAGCTCATGGTCATTCATCAGTAGTATTAGAGTCTTTTAAAAAAATAAGAAAAAAAATAAAATTACCTATAGTTGTAGGTAATATTGCTACACCTGAAGCTGCTAAAGATTTAATTAAATTAGGTGCAGATGCAATCAAGGTTGGTATTGGTCCAGGTTCTATCTGTACTACTAGAATTGTTGCAGGTGTTGGAGTACCTCAATTTACTGCCATTCAAGATATTGCTACAATAACTAATAAAAATAAAATTCCAATGATCTCTGATGGAGGAATACGTTATTCTGGTGACATTGTAAAAGCTCTTGCAGCTGGAGCCAACTGTATCATGGCAGGCTCTTTATTTGCTGGAACAGATGAGTCACCTGGAGAAGTATTTCTATTTCAAGGAAGATCTTATAAGTCCTATCGTGGAATGGGCTCTCTGGGAGCTATGGCCAGAGGTTCAGCAGATCGATATTTTCAAGACGAAATTAATGAAGCCATTAAATTAGTTCCTGAAGGTATTGAAGGAAGAATTCCATATAAAGGTCAAGTATCTAACGTTTTATTTCAATTGACAGGAGGTTTGAGGTCTGGAATGGGATATACGGGTTCTAAGAACCTTACTATACTCAAAAAAAATGCAAAATTTGTCCGTTTGACCAATTCTGGTATTAATGAAAGTCACGTTCACGGTGTCCAAGTAACAAAAGAAGCTCCAAATTACCGCTCCAATTGAGTAAATCAGTATTAATTATAGATTTTGGATCTCAATATACACACTTAATTGGAAGGAAAATTCGTGAGTTGGGAGTTTATGCAGAAATTTATCCTCCAAAGTATCTCAACAATGTAACTAATATTTTAAACCATTCAGTTTTAATATTATCAGGGGGACCAGACTCTGTTTTAAATAAAAATGCACCTAAAATTGACATTCCTTTAGATCAAATACCTATTCCAATTTTAGGTATTTGTTATGGCTTTCAATATATCTCAAAAGAATTTGATGGTGTTATAGAAAAAAGTAACCAAAGAGAATATGGAAAAACAATTATAAAGATATCAAAGTGTGATTTATTTAAGAACACTAACCCCGAGCAACAAGTATGGATGTCTCATGGAGATAGTTTAACAAAAATTCCAAAAGGTTTTAAAATTCTTGCTAAAACTAAAAATAAAATACCAGCAGCTATTTATAAAAATAATATTTATGCAATACAATTTCACTGTGAGGTTACACACTCTGAATTTGGCAATCAAATTTTAAAAAATTTTTTATTTAATATTTGTAACTTAAAAGAAAATTGGAAAAATAATGATTTACACCAAACTATTGGTAGATATTTAAGAATTAATGTAAAAGAAAAAAAACCCAATATAGTGTGTGCAGTATCAGGTGGGGTTGACTCTACAGTTTTGGCATTTGCTATATCAAAATATCTGAAATTAGATAACGTTCATTTTATATTTGTAAATAATGGATTACTTAGAAAGTATGATATTAAAAATATAAAATCTGTATTTAAATCCTTCAATTTAAAATTAAATATAATCAATGCAGAACATATCTTTTTGAAAAAACTAAAAAATGTTACTGATCCAGAACTTAAAAGAAAGATAATTGGGGGGTTATTTATAGAGGTATTCTCAAAATATATTAGAAAATTATCACAAAAAGATTTCTATCTCGCACAAGGAACTTTATATACAGATATTATAGAAAGCCACTCTTACCATGGTGGAAAGAGTGTGACTATAAAATCACATCATAATGTTGGGGGTTTACCAAAAGACCTTAAATTTGATGTTATAGAGCCTTTTAAAGAGCTTTTTAAGGACGAAGTAAGACGATTAGGTCTATTCTACAAATTAGATCAGAGATTTGTTAATCGACATCCTTTTCCTGGACCAGGACTGGGTATTCGCTGTATTGGAAAGGTAAACAGACAAAGACTAGATACTTTAAGAGAAATAGATGAAATTTTTATTAATTTTTTAATCGAAAAGAATTTATACAACAAATCATGGCAAGCGTTTGCTGTTTTACTTCCTGTTAAATCTGTAGGCGTGATGGGCGATGAGAGAACTTACGAAGAGACTTGTGTTTTAAGATGTATTAATTCAGTTGATGGAATGACAGCAGATGTTACACAAATTGATATTGAAACTTTATCTGAAGTAGCAACTCATATAATTAATAAAGTTCCTAGAGTGAACAAAGTCCTTTATGACATAACCAGTAAGCCCCCATCTACTATTGAGTGGGAATAAAAAAAAGAAATATTGTAATTAAATATTATATTTTTTGTGTATTATTAGAAACCTATGATTACAGTTCTAGTTAAATTTAAAATATCTGATGATCTTAATTTAAAAACTCTTAAAGAAAAATTTATTGAAACTTCTGAAATGTATATAGATGTAGAGGGACTTCTGAGAAAAAATTATATTGCAGATATTGAAAATGGATTTGCTGGGGGAGTCTACACTTTTTTAACAATAGAAAATGCAAAAACATGGTTTAGTGAAGATAGAATTAAGTGGATTACAGAACGCTACTCTAAACCAGAAATTACATATTATGAGAGCCCAGTAATAGTGGATAACGAAAAAAATAAAATAATATCCTAACTAATTTTTTTTAAATAAATGGTAATTGTAAAAATTTAATACTTTAGATATTTTTAAAAAAATCTATTTTAATTATTGTGAAGCATGATTTTAACAGAATTGATCGTTTACCTCCCTATATATTTGGAGAGATAAATAAACTTAAAGCAAAACTTAGAAAGAATGGAAAAGATATAATTGATTTTGGTATGGGCAACCCAGATATGCCTACACCAAAACACATTAGAGATAAATTAAAAGAAGTAACAGATAAACCTGGAACTGGAAGATATTCTGTAAGTAAAGGAATACCTGGACTAAGAAAAGCTCAAGCGAAATATTACCAGAAAAGATTTGGTGTAAAATTAAATCCTGATAGTGAAGTTATAGTAACTTTGGGTTCAAAAGAGGGCTTAGCTAACTTAGCTCAAGCAATTTCAACACCAGGAGACATTATTATTTCTCCTAACCCCTCATACCCTATACACCCTTATGGATTTATTATTGCAGGTGCATCATTAAGACATTTACAGACAATGAAAGATGGAGTTTTTGATCCAGAAACTTATCTTGAAAGATTAGATCGATCTATAAGAAATAGCACTCCATCTCCAGTAGCTCTAATTGTATCATTTCCATCTAATCCAACAGCTCAAGTAGTTGATTTACATTTTTATAAAGAAATAGTTAAGATGGCCTTGAAGTATAATGTTTATGTTTTATCAGACCTTGCTTATGCAGAGATATATTTTGATAAGAAACCACCTCCATCAATTCTCCAAGTAAATAGAGCCAAAGAAATTGCTGTTGAATTTACTTCTATGTCAAAAACTTATGCTATGGCTGGTTGGAGAATAGGTTTTGCAGTTGGAAATAAAAAACTAATTGAAGCCTTAACAAAAATTAAATCTTACTTAGACTATGGTGCTTATACACCAGTACAAGTTGCAGCAGCAACTGCACTAAATGGTCCTCAAACCTGTGTATCAAGTATTCGTGCAACTTACGAGAGTAGACGAGATGTTTTAGTTGAGTCTATGTCAAGGTCTGGATGGGATATACCTAGTCCTTCGGCTAGTATGTTTGCATGGGCACCAATCCCTAAAAAGTATCAAAATAAAGGATCTTTAAAATTTGCAAAAGATTTAATGGTTAAAGCAAATGTAGCTGTTTCTCCTGGCATTGCTTTTGGCGAATATGGTGAAGGTTTTGTTCGGATAGGACTGGTTGAAAATGAGCAAAGAATACGACAAGCAGCTAAAAATGTACGTAATCTTAGCCTTTAGTTTAATAATTACTCGTATTTCAAATTAAATAAAATATTGCTTATATTCTTGATAATTATATAAAACCAACCTTAAGATGATTAATACAAAAAAAATAGGCTCTGTTCTCAAAAACATAAATAATATTGATGAATTGAGTATTTCAGATGTAATTGATTGTAATCAAGGTCAATTAATTGCTGTTAAAGTAATTTCAGTCAATCCAAACTATAATAAATTGGAGTTAGTCTCTGGAAGAATTACTGAATTAACTGAGGGAGATATTATCGTTGGTGCCTTGGGTAATAGAATTGCTTCCTCAGGAATGACAGGTTCTGTTCCTACTGAATTAAATAAACACGACAAAATTCATATTTTAAATTTAGGAGGAGTTATTGGTAATTGTAAAGATTTTAATATTCTTCTAGGACCAGCTACAGAATGTGAAGTCCTTGGATCTATTGTAGATAATAGTAACAAACAATTGAATCTAGTTAATTATTCAAAAATAAAAGAAATGAAAATTAACAATAAAGTGCCATCTATTGCAGTCATCGGAACAGGTATTGACTCTGGTAAAACTACTGTCACATCCTTTATAATCAAAACTCTAAGTAATTATTTTAAGAAAATTAATGCATGTAAATTAGCAGGCACCGCTTCACAAAAAGATTTATATTCTTATGAGGATAATGGTGCTTATAAAACATCAGATTTTGTAGATTACGGCCTGCCTAGTACCTGTATGAACGATAAAAAAACTATACAAAGTTGTTCAACATCAATAATTAGTAAAATGTCTGAGGACGCTGAAATAATTCTAATGGAATTAGGTGATGGTTATCATGGCGATTATGGAACTAAAGAAATAATCCAAAATACTGATATTACAGAGCCAATTGAAGTTATTGTAATTTGCGCTTATGACGTATCCGGAGCAGTAAATATTATTGAAAATTTAAAATCAAATAATCTAGATAACAAGTTACTGATAATAAGTGGCCCTGTAACTAATAATGTATCTGCTTATAAGCAATCAATTGATAAGTTTTCTATACCTAATTCAGATTTTTTAAATATTTATAATTCAACTAACCATGTCAATGTTTTCGCTAAGATAATTAATAGGATTAATAATGATTAAAGTGGGAATAATTGGAGCAAATGGTTATTTAGGTGTTGAGTTAATAAGAATTCTCTCTTTGCATCCTGAAGTTAAATTATCAAAAATTTTTCAAAGAGAAATGGATATAGATGAGGAATTTCCTCATTTACAGTCATTGGATTTAAAAGATTTACAGACATCTGATCTTGATGAATTTAAAAATCTCGATTGTGTTTTTTTATCATTACCTCATGGTTCAGCCCATGAATATGTCAAAGAATTATTATCAAAAGTTAAAATCATAGACTTAAGTTCTGATTTTAGGATTTCTAATCAAGAGGATTATAACAAATATTACAAAACAAATTTTTATGCTGACATTCAAAGCAAATTTCAATATGGATTTATTGAAAATTCAATTGATGATATAAAAAAATCTTCTAACATCTCCAATCCTGGTTGTTTTGCACTAACGGCTCAACTATCTTTATTACCATTTCAATATATAATTAAGAAAGCATCTATTACTGCTATTACTGGATCAAGTGGTGGAGGTAAAAATCCCTCAAATAAAAATCATCATTCGACAAGATCTAAAGATATTTTTTCATACAACATAAATTCACATCGACATTTAGCAGAAATTTATCAATCTTTTCCGAATTTAAAGGAGACTCTATCATTTGTGCCTTTGTCGGGACCTTTCTCTCGAGGTATATATCTAACAAGTCACATTGAAACATATGAAGATTCAACTTATGAGTCCTTAAATTCCACTTTAATTCATTGTTTTAAATCATCTCCTTTCATTAGAGTACAAGATAATACTAAGCTTTCTAACGTAGTAGGATCAAATTATTGTGATATTTCAATGTCTTACAAAGATGAGAGACACTTTGTAATAGAGGCTTGCTTAGATAACTTAGTAAAGGGTGCCTCAGGTAATGCAATTGAGTGTATGAATATAATCTTTGATCTTGATCAAACTTTGGGATTGAAACAAATGATACCTTTATATCTATAATGAAAAATCAAAGTTTTTACCAATCGATATTACAAAATTCCATTCTTGTCATAAAAGTTAGTGGCAAAATTTGTGATAATGAAGGTAGTATAGATAATGTTATAAGCGACATAAAAGAATTATTGAATTCTATTTCGAAGTTAAAAGTTGTTTTAGTTTTTGGATTTGGACGCCAGCTAGATAACTATATGATCAATGTACACGGTATTGAGCCAAAAAAAATAAATGGTAGGAGAGTGACATCTCCTACAGACATAGAGGCAGCCAAAAAAATATCTGGTCAAATTTTAATAGATATTTTTAGCTTGAGTTCACGATATAATATTAGAAATTTTCCAATTCCTATTTCAAAGAAGGACTTTATAGCAGCAAAAAGAAGAGATGTAGTCGATGATATTGATTATGGTCAAGTAGGGGACGTTGTTTCAGTTGATGCCTTACAAATTAAAAACTTATTTAAAGAGCATGATATGATAATCATGCCAAGTTTAGTTTTAGATAAAAATACCTCTGAAGTATTAAATGTTAATGCTGACACAATTGCTACTGAATTAGCAATAAATCTCTCAGCTAGTAAGCTAATTTTTATCTCCGATGTACCTTTTATTAAAGATACACAAGGCGAAAGAATTTCTGCAGTTGATGAAAATGTGGCAAGAAAACTATTTGACGAGAAAATCATTTCTAATGGAATGATTGTAAAAGTCGAAAATTCATTAAAAGCTTTAAATCAAGGTGTTCAAAAAATTCATATTATAAGTGGTGAAATAAAAAATGCTCTTATAAATGAGTTAGAGACAGAAGAGGGTATTGGTACTGTATTTCAAAAACAATCTTTAGATTACTAAAATTTCAAAGATCGAGTAATTATTTTTAAATTCTACACCAGCCATAAGACCCAAACATCTTGTATCAACTATTTTATCTTTATGTAGGTGGTGCATTTTCTTAATTAGACTAGATAGTAAATTACCATTAATCAGTACTTTATTTAAAAATCTTTTAGTATTTATAGTTTTAAATACATTATATGAAACTCTTGTTTGAAGCATACCACCTCCAAATGTTGAGCCATGAAAACCAGTAGAAATAATTTTGGATATATATTTTTTTACTATTGTAGCACCTATGGGAATGCCTGAACCAAGGCCTTTTGCAGAGGTTATAATATCTGGATTGACACCGTAATGTTTGTAAGCAAATATTTTTCCAGTACGACCTATGCCACCTTGTATTTCATCCCCAATAAGTAAAATTTTCTTATTTTTACATATCTCTTTTATAGCTTTTGCAAAATTCTTACTGCAAATATTTATACCTCCGTCTCCCTGAACAAATTCAATTATGATTGCTACCGTTTTTTTATTTACTAATTTTTTGAGATGAGAGACATCATTAAACTTGCAAAATTTTACTTTCCCAGGAATAGGACCAATATTCGATTTATATTTTTTATTACTACCGACGGATAAAGCCCCAATTGTTCTCCCATGAAAAGAGGAGGTCATTGCTATAATCTCATCTTTACCATTTTTACTACCGTAATTTCTCGCAATTTTTAGAGCAGCCTCAATACTCTCGGCACCAGAGTTAGAAAAGAATACATCCCCTTTATTGGAATTATCAGATAGTAACTTAGATAATTTAGTTTTAAATTCATGTATTTGTGATCCTGACAGATGAGTAATTCCTGTTTTAAGTTGAGCTTTAAGGCTATCTTTAATTACTGGATGATTATATCCAAGAGAATTTACAGCAACCCCTGCTGAGAAATCTAATAATTTTCTTTTATCAGAGGTGTATAAATAACATCCATTACCCTTTACCACTCTAAAATTACTAAATTTGTATGTTTTTAATAAATTATTCATGTTTTTTTTATGTATATTTTTAATAAAAAAAGAAAATTTTGATAATCAAAATCTCCATTGGCTTATTTTATTCATAAGAAAATCTCTAAAAGCTATAAGTTTTAAACTCCCTTTTAGATTTTCATGATAAACCATATGAACATCGTAACTTGGTCCTTCTATATCTGGTAATACTTTAACAAGATGGGCTTTATGTTGAGCCATATAGTCAGGTAATGCAGCTAATCCTGCACCAGTTTCAACAGCTACTAATAAACCATATAGATTATTGATTGTAATATGAGGTCTTCTATTTTTTTGGTTTTTTTTAACACCAGTTTTCAGTATCCAATTGGTGTCAGAAAGTGGGGATGGTTTTCCTATTCCATATGTAATTAATCTATGGCTATTAAGCTCTGATCTTCTCAAAGGCATACCCATTTCATTTATGTAATTCGCTGATCCATAAATATGGTATTTGATTGTTGCTATGTGCTTTGACACTAAATCTAAATGTCTTGGTTTTCTCATCCATAAACCGATATCATAATCTTGGCGAAGCATATCTTGCTCATCCTCAGAATAGTTTAGTTTAAGATTAATTTCAGGGTATTCATGAATAAATTCATTGATTCTTGGGCTAAGCCACATCGATCCAAAAGCAACTGTAGTATTAATGGAGAGGTTACCAGTGGGAACTGACTTATATTCAACTATCTTTTTTTCAATAGAATTTAAATCGGCAAAAATTTTTTCAGTTTCTTCAAAAAGATAAGAACCTTGCTCTGTGAGAGTTATACCTTTTGTGTGTCTTTTAAATAGTTTGGTTTTTAAACTATGCTCAAGAGATTGAATTTGTCTAGTAATAGCAGACTGACTGAGGTGAATAGTATCCATAGCTCTAGAGATGCTACCTGCTGTAGCTACGTGATAAAATGTTTTAAGTCTATCCCAATCCATTAATAATTGTATTCAAATCCCCGTTTAATATCAGAATGTCTATTAAATAATATTTTTTTGAGGATTTCAAATCCAATAAAATGTTGTGTGCATCATTTAATTCATTCTTACTTTCAATAAGTTGTGTAATATCTATTTTTTGGGCTTTATATAAAATTTCATTTCCTTGTAATTTTAATTCTAGGCTATTAATTATTTTTTCTTGGTTGTTTATTTTATTTAAATAAAAATCATAATTGTTCCAAGACTCTAAGTAAGTATTAAGTAAGTCTCTCTTTAAGTCTTTATGTTCTAATAATTTTTTTTGATAATTATATTCCTCAATATTAAAATTATTTTCATCTTTATAGCCGTCATAAATAGGAACGCTAAGAGATAGTGACAAAGATGAGGATCTTCTATGATCAATTGCTGCAGAATAATTATCACTCTCACTTAGGGAATAGGTAAGATCAACAGAAGGTCTCAAATCTTTTTTGCTCATTTCTAGTTCAGGTAAATATGTGTTTTCAATAAAAGAGAGATATTGGCCATAAGAGGAATTCATCAATTCTGAAAATAATTTCTTAGTAATTTGTGAATTAGATACGTCTATCACATAATCAAAATTTACATCTTCATCATAAATTTCTAGATCAAGTAACTTACTAACTTGAAGCATTAAATTATCTATTTTTCTATCATAATCTAAAGACACAGATTGTGCCTCTAATAGCTCATTTTCTAAATCTAATACTTCTGTTTTTGTAACTCTGTTTGCCTTAAATAATATTTCAGCTTCTAAGACTTTTTTTCTATAAAATTCTAAATTCAGTTGTTGATTTTTCTTTTTAAAGATCAATGTCTGTAAATTACTATAACCATTTAGGAGTTCTTTGATTAATAACTCTTTTTGATACTCTCTAAGATAGTCAAACGCTTGATTTCTAGTTTGCGTAGTAATTAAATTTAATTGGCTAAACCCTCCGTTATAGAGGTTGACTGTGGCGCTTAATGTATGAGTATTTGAGTTAAGTGTAGAAGTAGAATTAGTACTAGTAGTACTGTTTGAAACATTAAATGAATAATCAATTTCTGGTACGTAGAGTGTATCAGCTAATTCTAAATTTTTTTCATCAATTAGATTATCATACTTAAATTTAGAATTTGTTTCATTTTTTTCGACGAGAATTTTTATTAAATCAGTGATTTCATAGGATAAGATACCTTTTGAAAAAAATAAAAAGAATGTACTTAAAAAAATTATTTTGATTTTTGCCATTCTTTCTCCAAATTATTCAAATTCCATTTCAATTTTTTTTTATTCATTGTTTTTTCCATTTTTTTAAATCTTTTCTCAAATTTTCTATTAGAGTCCCTAATTACTGTTTCAGTATCTAGGCCTAATTTTCTTGATAAATTAATACATGAAAATAATAAATCTCCTAATTCCTCTTTAATTTTTCTCTTATTATTAATTTTCATTTCATTTGAAAGTTCATTTAATTCCTCTTTCACCTTATTTAACGTTCCATTTGCATTTTTCCAATCAAATCCCTCTTTTGCGGCTCTTTTTTGAAGTTTAAGTGAACGAGTAACAGCAGGCAGGTTTACACTTACACCATCTAAAACAGACTTAGCACCTTTCTTTTTTCTTTCAAATTTTTTTTGTGTTTCCCAAAAATCATTAACATCTTGAACAGTTTTGATTGACTCATCACGCATAAAAATATGAGGATGACGAGATTTCATTTTTTTTACACTTGTATCAATGACATCATCAATAGAAAATTTCTTTTTTTCAGCAGCAATAACTGAGTGATAAATAACTTGTAGTAATAAATCGCCAAGTTCTCCTTCTAGCTCTTTGTTATTATTTGACTCAATTGCTTCGATAACCTCATAAGCTTCCTCTAAAGTATACTTTGCTAATGATTTGGAAGTTTGTTGTATATCCCATGGACATCCATTTTTTGGATTTCTTAATCTCTTAACTACATCAATTAAATCATTTAATTTGTTCTTTTTTTTTACCATGCTAATGCCTGTGCTTGAAATATTTGACTCTTATAACTTCTAATATCTGCATATGCATCATAAATTTTATCTTGTTTTCTAGCGCATAAAATAAAACCTTCGCTCCAGTCTGTAGTTTTAAGGCAATTATGTCCTTTTTTATTTAATTGAGAAATAAAGGGCGAAAGTCGCTCTTCTAATAATAATTGTTTCAAATTTGGATCATGAGGGTGAAAAAAAGCAGGTAAATGCTCTGATGAAACTCTGGGTTCATTTAAAGCTTGGTCAATAGGCATATTTGAAAATATATAATTCATTAAAAATTGTGCTTGCCATTGATCTTGAGCGTCACCGCCCATAGTCCCACAACTTAAAATTTCTCTCTTTTTTTGATTGATAATCAAAGTAGGGCTCAATGTTGTCCTTGGTTGTTGTAAAGGTGCTATAAAATTTACGTGACCTGGTTTTGATAAATAAAACGTCATTAATCTATTACCTAGGGGAAATCCTAATTCATTGATTACTTCATTAGATCTGATCCATCCACCACTTGGTGTGCACGAAATAGCATTATTATCTTTATCTATAATACTTATATGAACTGTGCCAGCGCCCCATGGTTTAATATCATTTTCAATTGGGAGTAATGATTTCTTGGATAGGGGGTTCCCTGGAATTATAGAGTCAATTGCCTTATCTTTAATTAATTGCATTCTTTTATTTAGGTAAGAGTCATCTAATAGGTGATTTGCTTTGACTTTTGAATTGTACTTCCCAGTAAAATACATCTCTCTGTCAGCAAAAGTTAATTTTAAAATTTCTGTAAATTTATGAATATCACCAGCTGAATTAAGTGATTTAATTTTTTGTTTGTTAAGCATTTTCAACATCATTAAACTAGTCAATCCTTGTCCCCAGAAATTAGTTTTATGAACTTGGTAATCACCATATTTTTCTGAAATTGTTTTTTCAAATTTCACATTAAAATTTTCAAAATCTTCTTTTGAAAGTAGCCCTTCACTTTTTTGTGAATATTTTAAAATTGAATTTGCAACATCACCTTTATAAAAAGCATCATGCAATTTATTAAATTTATTATTTCGAGATCCTGTAATCTTTTTCTCGTAATTACCAAGATAATCAATTAAGTTTGCGTAAGCCGAATTTCTGAATAAACTTCCTACTTTTGGAATTTTATTATTTTTTAAATATAATTTAGCAGAATTTTTCCACTCTCTTATAAATTTACCTTTTAGACTTTTTAATCCAAATTTATTTTGGTTTATTATTCCTGTGTGTAAAGGATATCCTTCTTTTGCGTATTCTTTTGCATATTTAGAAATAGTCCTAAAATCTAATGTTCCATATAATTGTAACATTCTAAAAATACTAGAAAATGCTGCTGGAACTCCAGCACATAATACTCCTTCATCTGGAACTTCTGTAAAACCCCTGGTAACTAAATTTAAAAAATTAAATTTTCTTGGTGATAAAGTATTTCCATTTAACACAACAGGGTTTTGGTTTTTGGGTTTTAATATCATCACACCTTCACCACCCATTCCAAACATTTGAGGATTTACAAGACCTTCAACTAACATTGCTCCAGCAGCAGCATCAAATGCATTACCTCTGTCATGATTTAAAATATTATAGGCTGTCATTGAGGATAAATTTGAATGTGTTGCTACTGCACCATTAGTACCAGAGTAACTAGGTATAAAACTATTAGAGTTATTATCTTCAATTCTATAAGATCTATTCATTACGCATAAAGTTTAGTATTAATAATTAAGTTAAATAGTTTATGAAATTTCATAAAATATTTCTTTTTTTAAAGATTGCATTATAAAGTTATATATGACCTGGAAGTTAATATCAAAATCTTCATATACACAATTACTTGGTGAATTAGAGACAAAATCAGAAAATAATCAGGATAAATATCGAATGTTTGTTACTGAAAAACATCTTAACTCAGGAAAATTTGCACATGGAGGTTTCTTAATGTCTTTTTTAGATAATGTTATGGGCAATGCTGCTTATAAGTCTTTTGGGAATAAACCTTGTGTTACTATATCCATGAACACTCACTTTACATTTTCAGCTCAAAAAGGAGATGAACTAATAGGCTTACCAACTATAGAGAGAATGACTAAAACACTATGTTTTGTTAATTGTAAAGTCTTATCAAAAAATGAAATTATTGTTTCTGGAAGTGGTATATGGAAATTAGTTAAAACTTCATCTATTAAATCTGTTAAAGACAAAAAAGCAGATGATGATGGTGGTTGGTAGCTATTTAATTAATCTATTTTGAAATTAAAGAGTAATTTTTCAGAGGCCAATGCGTGCAAAGCATTATTTTTCTCAATTTCTTTTTTTGTTGGACTTTGGGCAGTAAGAATACCAGATATAAAAGATCAAATTAATATCGATTATACAGGTATGGGATATTTGTTTGTAATTTTTTCAATTGGCTCTGTTTTAACTATGATAGTTACACCAAAAATAACACAAATATATCCCTCAAAACAAATCTCACTGTTATCAGGTCTTGCTATAAGCACTCTTTGGCTTTTAATTCCATTTGCTCAATCTTTTATAATTATGGCAATATTGAGTTTTATTTTCGGTATTTGTTACGGACTATTTGAGGTAATTCTTAATGTTCAAGCTACTTCTTTAGAAAAAAGATTTAAAAAACCTATGATGTCAGGATTTCATGCCTTTTGGAGTATTGGATTATTATCTGGATCTTTGTTAACTAGTTTATTTCTGGAATTTAAAATAAGCTTTATAATAAATTCAATTATATTTGTAATAATCTTATCACCATTAATATTTCTAGGTAGTTTAACTATAAAACAAAATAAATCAGACTCTTTATCTATTTTGTCTATATTTTTCAATTGGCCCTTATTTCTTGTAATCTTATTTATTTTATCAATTACAGCAGTATTTTTGGAGGGTGGTACTGACTCTTGGGGTTCTTTATATATGAGAGATTACATTAATGCAGATGGTTTTAATATTGGACTTGCTGCTATAGCATTTAATGGGAGTATGGTTATTGGTAGATTAATTGGAGATAAGTTAAAAGAAATATTTGGTATTTATAATTTTCTTGTTTACTCAGTGTTAGGTTCATTACTGGGTTCATTAATTATAGTTTTAAGTAGTTCTCTATCATTAGCAATAATTGGTTTTATTATTGCTGGTTTTAGTGTTTCTTCAATTATTCCTATTTGTTATACCTTTGGGTCTTCTATTAAAAATGTTAATGCTACGGTAGGGATAACTATAATTACAATAGGTGTTTATGGGGTCTTTATGATTGCACCACCAGCTTTAGGTTATGTTGCTGATATCTTCGGTATTGAATTCGTCTATATTCCGATGTTAATACTTTTTATAATATCGAGCATAATAGTAACTTCTCAACAAAAGTTGTTTAAGAATTAATTTCTTTTTAATATTAATATATTTCCAAACAATACAAGAATTGCACCGACATACAAATTTAAGTCCCACTCCAAACCTTCAAATATCGTAGAAATAATTAGAGCAATAAGAGGCATAATTATAGCAATGTATGCGGCATCATTTGCGCCAATATTTTTAATTACTGATAAATAAAGAATGAAACCAAATACACTCCCAAAAATAGCCAAATACAATAATGAAGAGACGTATCTGTAACTGAAATCAAAATTAAGTTCAATACCAGTTACTAAAAGATAAATTAACAGTGTTATTGAGCCATACAACATCCCATATCCTGTAACAGCAATAACATTCAATTTAATTTTAGAGGTATACTCTGAAATTAAGTTACCAATAGATGCAAAATATGTCGCCAATACACCAAGTAAAATTCCAATACTAGTTCCTTTTGAAAATTCAAAATTGATTATTTCATCATAAAATATGAAAAGTAATCCTAACGTTCCAATAAAACCTCCAACCAAAGTCATAATTTTTGGAAATTTACCTTTAAAAATAATATTATTAATTACATTTAAAAATAATATTGAAGAAAAACATAAAGCAACAAATCCACTTATTAAATGAACTGTAGATAGATAAAACAGTACATAATTTATATTGAATAAAGAGACTCCTAGAGCAGCTATAAAGAAATGCTCTTTTAATGAAAATCTCAGATTTATTTTTTTTAATACACAAAATACTAAAATAATGATCGAAGATAAGAAAAAGCGATAAAAAACCGATGTCATTGGATCGACAATGCCTAGTTGAAATTTAATTATATACCAGGTTGGTCCCCAAACTATTAGTGTTGAAATAAATAAAAATATTGTATTGTTCAATTATGCCTTCTTTTGATGTTGTCTCGTCACCAGATATTCAAGAAATTGATAATGCCATCAATAATACAAAAAGAGAAGTTGATAATAGATTTGACTTTAAGAACACTAATTCAACAATCGAACGAAACGATTTTTCTATTACAATAGAGACAACCGACAATACTAAATTAACTCAATTTAATGATATTTTAAAAAATAATATTGTAAGAAGAAAAATAGATCCAAAATTTATTCACCTAAAATCAACTGAAACAGCTTCCGGAAATAGAGTAAGACAATTTATTGATATTTTGAATGGAATATCAAAAGAGGACTCAAAAAAAATAACAAATCTTGTTAAATCATCGAAAGCAAAGGTTCAAGCTTCAATTAATGGAGATGAAGTAAGAATAACCGGAAAGAAAAGAGACGATCTACAATCAATGATCGAATTATTAAAATCAAGTGATATTAAAATTCCTTTACAGTTTCAAAATTTCAGAGATTAATTACTTCCATAGTCGTAAAATCAATTAATCGCACAGTCGTAATTGTTTTTAGAAATTTAACACAATCCTCTGTTTTTACTTGAATAGTTTTAGTGTTGTCTAATGGGTGAAAATTGCATAATTCATAGTCATTGATTTTTTTATCTAAGTAAAAACTTACATCCTTATCTACATTATTGATTAAAGAGTAGGGACTAACAGAGCCTGGTTTGACTCCAAGTTTATCATATAAATATTCTGCACTTCCAAAAGAGAGATTTCCTTGGCACTGTATAGTGTTTTTAATAATTTTTAGGTCTACTTCAGTGCTATCTAAGCATGAGAGTAAGAAAAAATTTCTCTTTTTGTCCCTTAAAAAAAGATTTTTTGTATGCGCACCTTGCATATTCAAATCTGATTTTAATCTGCTAGACTCCTCGACAGTAAAAAAAGCCTCGTGTTCAAAAAGTTTATATTCAACTTTTTGTTCATTAAGTGCGGCTAATAAACTTTTTGCTTCTAATTTCATTTTTATTTATAAAGTGTTATCTTATTTATATAAAAATATGAAAAAAAAAATTAACAGAAGAAATTTTATTAAAAAAGCCTCAATTCCTGTACTGGGTGCAGCCGCACTTTCCAGTTTTAATGTACACGCAAGTACCATAACAGAGTTGAATATGGTCACATCATGGCCAGAAAATTTTCCTGGAATAGGCTTAGGTGCAAACAGGTTGGCTCAGCGAATTGAGAACTTATCTAATAAAAGAATAAAAGTTAATGTTTACTCAGCTGGTGAACTAGTCCCACCGTTTGGAGTGTTTGATGCCGTGTCATCTGGAACAGCTGATTTATATCACTCAGCAGAGTTTTATTGGGGAGGAAAGAACAAAGCCTATCCTTTTTTTGCTGCTGTTCCTTTTGGAATGACTGCCGAGGAATTTAACTCATGGATATATTCAGGCAATGGTCAAGTACTATGGGATGAGTTGGGTTCGAATTTTAACATAAAACATTTTTTAGTCGGCAATACTGGATCTACATTATTTGGTTGGTTCAAAAACGAATTAAATAGTCTTGAGGATGTTTCTAAACTTAAAATAAGAAGTCCAGGTATGGGAGGAGATCTATTAAAGACTATGGGGGCAACTTCTATAAATATACCAGGAGGTGAAATTCTTCAGTCTTTAGCAAGTGGGGCTATAGACGCTGCAGATTGGTCTAATCCAGTTATGGATTTAGCTTTTGGTTTTTATAAAGTAACAAATTACTGTTATTATCCAGATTTTAAAAAACCTACAGTTTCTATTTCATTAGGAATGAATTTAGATAAATGGAACTCTTTTGATAATGAAGCTAAGAGCATCATCGAGTATGCTTGTCAGTCAGAAAATCAAGAAATGTTGTCTGATTTTATGTATAAAGAGGTTGTGGCTATAGAAAAATTGAGGTCACTTGGTGTAGAATTCAGGCAACTACCTAACGATATTGTCATTGAAGCCAAAAAAAATATCAATGGTGTTTTAGATAATTATACTGATACCTCTCTTGGGAAAAAAATTAGAGATGATTATTTTCAATTTTTAGGTTTAAGAACTTCATATAAGGACTTTGATATTTCTAACTACTTGAATTTTAGAAAAATTTAATAGTGTGTGGAAGATATTCGCTAAATCTTAAAGATAATCACACCTCTTTTAAGAAGGAAACTATAAATAACTTCAAATCAATATTTGATTATAAAAATGAAGATATTTGCCCTACCAATAAAGCACCTATTGTCTTTAATCTAAACTCTAAATTTGTATTTAAACAATCAAGTTGGGGTTTGTCATTTGATTGGCTTCCGAAAGGAAAAACACTTTTCAATATTCGATCAGAGACAGTACACGAGAAATCTTTTAGTAATAGCCTCATTGCAAATAATCGCTGTTTGGTACCTTTTAGTAGTTATTTTGAATGGTTGAAAACCCAAGAATTGAAAGAAAAATATAAACTATTTACCAAAACTCCTGTCAGTTTTTTTGCAGGTGTATATAAATTAATAGAAGATACTGTTTATTATTCAATTTTAACTAAATCCTCTTTGGAAAATATAGAATTTATTCACAATAGAAATCCAGTCATTATTAATAAAAGTAATGTAAGAAAATGGTTTTCGGACAGTTATGAAGAACTACTAAGATCTTCAGATGTCATAAATTATGAGTTATCGAAATAGTTATTTTCTAAATTTAAAGAAGGATAAAAGCTTTTCGATACCAGAAAAATGTTCCTCTAGTCTAGAATAAACTTTATCTATTTTGTTGATATGACCGTCTAATCTCTCATAGAGGTTATCGATTTTCTTATCAAGTTTGTTTAGCTTACTGTTTAGCTGTTTTATGCTATCAGAGTCGCTTGTTTTTGACTGCTTTTTTAACTTAATAACTTTGTTCATATTCAAAATATATTAAATTTCTGATTTGTTTAAAGTATGACAAAACAACGCTTTAGGTAAATCTTAAGTCAACTTCAGGTATCCAGTTTTTAAGCTTTTCAATACGATTTTTGGGGGAAGGGTGCGTAGATAGAAACTCTGGTGGTACGTTTCCTTTTTGAGCCTCAGCCATTCGCTGCCAGACTTTATATGACTCATGATTGTCGTATTTGGCCATAGTCATAAAGGCCAAGCCTAAATAGTCAGCCTCCGATTCTTGTAATCTGTTAAAAGGTAAAGATAGACCTAAATTTACTAAATAATCATCAGCTGAGGTACTCGAAAGGGCGCCCTCTAAGGCAATATCCAAGATAGTAGTGCCAACATTTATTGCTAATGCTTGACTGGCCCTTTCAACACTATGGCGAGCAACCGCATGAGCAATTTCATGTCCCATTATTGAGGCCAAACCATCATTATTTGCAGCAACATCTAAGATCCCTGTGTAAAAAGCTATTTTACCACCAGGCATACACCAAGCATTAAGTGTGTCCTTGTCATCAATTAAGATAAATTCCCAATAATAATTTTTTATAGACTCTGATTGACCCATTTTTAAAAAATACTCTTCTACTGACTCTGTAACTCTGAGACCTACCTCTCTTACTGCTCTAAAATTTTGCCCAGACTCTATTAAATTTTCTTGTTTTTTGACTTGTTCGTATGCTTGAAGAGCTTGTTTGTTGATACTTTCATCTGAAATAATAGAGAGTTGTTTACGATTTGTAATAGCTACCTCAGTACAAGAAGGTAAAAATAAGGGCGCACAACACGCACATGATAATTTTTTAATAAAATCTCGTCTTTTAAGATTCATGGTATTAATATAATCAAAAAGATATTCTTATGACAACCTGTTATATTAATGGAAAATATAAACCTCTAAATCAATCGTATGTCAGTGTAACAGATAGAGGTTTTCAATTCTCTGATGGGGTTTATGAGGTCATTGCTGTATTCAAAGGTGAATTAGTAGATTTAAATCTTCATTTAAACAGATTGTTTGTTTCATTAAAAAAAATGAACATGAAAATTAAATTCAATAAAAATCAAATAATTAGTATCACCGATAAAATCAAAAAATTAAATAATTTAAAAATGGGTATAATTTATATTCAAATTACAAGAGGGGATCAAAACCCAAGGGAACATAAATACCCTGATAAACTTAAGCCTAATATTATTATATACTCAATTAATAAAAACTTTGAATATTTAAATAAGTTAGCACTAAAAGGTGTAAAAACATCTCTTTATCCAGATATAAGGTGGCATAGGTCTGATATTAAAAGTATTTCTCTATTAGGTAATGTTCTAGCTGCAAATCATGCAAAAGTGAATAAATCACATGAAGCTGTATTATTTGATAATAGAAATATGATAACTGAGGGTAATTCCTCAAGTATTTGGATTATAAAAAAAAATAAATGTATTACGCACCCACTTAACTTTAGAATTCTAAAGGGATGTACAAGGCATAAATTAATATCAATTTTAAAAAAAAATAAATTTAAATTTGAGGAAAAAAAATTTTCTATTAAATCTCTTCTTGATGCAGATGAAGCATTCATGACAAGTGCTACTAATTTTGTAATGCCCATAGTTAAAGTTGATAAATTTATTATTTCAAATGGTAAGCCCGGTCTAAATACATTGAAGTTTCGTAATTTATTTATCAACGCAATATGATCTTTAGGCTTTTTCTTTTCTTATTTTTGTTACCTATAACAGCTTACGCAAAAATTAATACAATTTACCTAGCTGGTGGGTGTTTCTGGTGTGTTGAAGAGGTTTATGAAAAATTAAATGGTGTAATTGATGTTCGATCTGGTTATTCAGGAGGTCATGTTGAAAATCCAACTTATCAAGAAGTTGTCAAGGGTGATACAGGCCATATAGAAGTGGCTGAAATTATTTTTGACTCAGATATTGTTAGTTTAGATAAGATCATTAGGGTTTTTTTTGTCAATATTGATCCTTTTGATAGTGTTGGTCAATTTTGTGATAAAGGTTATTCATATAAAAGTGCTCTTTTCAGCAATGACCAAATTGTTATAGATAGATTTAACTTTTACATAGATAAAATTCAGGAAAATCACAAACAGAAGGTTGAAACAATGATCTTACCTTTTAAAAATTTTTATGTTGCAGAAGAGTATCATCAGGATTATTACAAAAAAAATCCAATAAGATATACATATTACAAGTACAATTGCGGAAGAGAGCAGAGGATTAAACAATTAAAAATTAATTTGGGATGATTAAACTCTTATTATTATTTTCAATTGTAGCTATATGTATCTTTGTTTTCTTTGGTAATCAATTACCATCTCGTTATAAAAAATATTTAATTATTTCATTAATAATAATTCTAGGATGTTTTTTAATTTTTTCAGGAAAATTAAATTTTCTACCTGTTGCCTTAGCTCCTGCTTTGCTTTTTTTTCGAAGGATCTCATCATTATTAACTATATTAAACTTGTTTTCGCGATCTTCTTTTGGCAGTAAGTTCAAACCAAAAATTAATACGAAGTATTTACAAATTGAAATTGTTTTACAATCACGTCAAGCTACAATTAATATTAAAGAGGGAGTCTTTAAAGGTCGTTCTTTTTCCTCCCTATCTCAAAATGAGGTATCGAAGCTCTTAGAGGAACTAAAAATAAATGATCCTCGTGGATTTAATATTTTAAATGTAATTATTAGTCAAAATAAACAATCTACATCTTCCTCAGACAAGTCACAAATGACAGAGGAGGAAGCACTATCAGTTTTAGGTCTTAAAAAAGGTGCTTCTAATGATGATATTAAAAAATCATATTATGACTTAATGAAGAAGTTCCATCCTGATAAAGATGGTAATAACTATTTATCTAATTTAATAACTGAAGCAAAAAATAAGCTTTTAAATAGTTAATTTTAATCTATAAGACACCTATCTCAATGAACGATATTAAGAATCTTGCAATTATTGCTCATGTGGATCATGGGAAAACCACTCTTATTGACAATTTATTGAAGCAATGTGGAATTTTTAGAGATAATCAAGAAATATCAGAAAGAATTATGGACTCTAATGATTTAGAAAAAGAGAGAGGCATAACTATTTTAGCAAAGCCTACCTCTATAATTTTTCAAGATACTCGAATAAATATAATCGATACACCTGGACATGCAGATTTTGGTGGAGAAGTAGAACGTGTCTTATCAATGGTTGATGGTGTTATCTTACTTATTGACTCTTCAGAAGGTCCGATGCCTCAGACTAAATTTGTTTTAGGAAAGGCTTTAAAACAAGGACTTAAGCCTATAGTAGTAATCAACAAAATCGATAAATCTGACTCAAGACCAGACGATGTGTTAAACGAAGTTTTTGATTTATTTGTCTCTCTTGATGCAAATACTCAACAATTAGACTTTCCAGTTTTATACGCATCAGGTAGAAGTGGATGGTGTGTTAATGATTTGTCAGATGATAGATCCAGCCTAACACCTCTGTTAAATAAAATTATTAGTCATGTACCATCACCAGATGTTGATAATACTAGACCTTTTGCAATGTTATCAACACTTTTAGACTATGATCCATACTTAGGAAGATGTCTAATTGGAAGAGTAGAGCAGGGATCTGCAAAAATAAACGACAGCGTTCATGCTTTAAACTTATCAGGTAAAATCATTGAAACTGGAAGACTTACTAAACTTTTAAAATTTGAGGGAACTAAAAAAATAACCGTTAACTCAGTTAACACTGGAGATATAGTTTGCATAGCAGGTTTGTCAATCACATCAGTATCAGACACCATTTGTTCAACTGATATAGAAACACCAATAAAATCAACACCAATAGATCCTCCTACTATGTCAATAAACATTATGGTTAATGACTCTCCATTAGCTGGGACTGAAGGGAAAAAAGTAACATCAACTTTAATAAGAAATAGATTAATAGCTGAGGCTGAGACAAACGTTGCTATTACCTTCTCAGAAAATCAGAATAAAGATTCATTTGAAATTGGAGGGAGAGGTGAATTGCAATTAGGTGTTTTAATAGAAACGATGAGACGAGAGGGTTTTGAATTATCTCTTTCTAGACCTAAAGTAGTTTACAAAGATATAGAGGGGACAAAATGTGAACCTTATGAAGAAGTAACAATAGATGTAGATGAAGAGTTTTCTAGTATTGTTATTGATAACATGAATCAAAGAAAAGCTGATATGTTAGACATGAGAAAATCTGGAATTGATAAAACTAGGCTATTATTTATTGCGCCTTCTAGGGGACTAATTGGTTATCAAAGCAAGTTTTTAACGGATACAAGAGGAACTGGTGTATTAAACAGAGTGTTTCACTCGTATAAACCATTTAAAGGGGAGATTACAGAAAGAAGGGCAGGAGCGTTAATTTCAACAGGAAACGGTAAAGCAATAGCTTATGCCATTTGGAAGCTTCAAGATAGAGGTGTAATGTTTGTTAAACACCAAACACCTGTTTATCAAGGTATGGTAGTCGGTGAGCATACCAGAGATAACGATTTAGAGATAAATGTTCTAAAAGGTAAACAATTAACAAACGTCAGAGCATCTGGGTCTGATGAGGCCGTAAATTTAACCGCTCCTAGGATGATGTCACTTGAGGAAATGATGACTTATATCAATTCTGATGAATTATTGGAGGTTACTCCTAAAAATTTAAGATTAAGAAAAAGGTATCTGGATCCAAACGAGAGAAAAAAATTTTCTAAAGTTGGAAATTTATAAACTGTATTATAATTTACATTAAATATTTATAATAAAATATTGTATTTACTATCTATATTTTAATTTATTTATTCTATTTAAAAAGAAAAAAACAAAATATCTGACTAAATCAAAAATAAAATAAACATAAAATCAGATATTAAGCATAAATATTTAGAATTAATTAAATTTTGGAGGAATTAAACTAGTATTCACACATTTTTATCTGATTAAATAGAAATTAGAGCGCTAAATTAAGTGATAGTTAT
The DNA here is from genome assembly GCA_902617355.1 of uncultured Alphaproteobacteria bacterium. GTDB lineage: Bacteria > Pseudomonadota > Alphaproteobacteria > HIMB59 > HIMB59 > HIMB59. Next base: position 103,551 of record CACMWK010000003.1, read on the forward strand.
TATTACTTGCTAATAAAACTATCAAGACAGTTATTCAAATCTATGATTTCAAAAAAACTATTAAAAAACATTAAAATCGTACATTTTTAGCTTAAAAACCTTATGTAAATTGCGACACTAGCAAAATTTAGGAAATATTTGGATTTTGAGTTGAAAGATTATCAATATTTTTTTTAGTAAATCAATAGTCAAATTCATAAAATTACCTAAGGATTTATACTTTGTAAAATTTCAATATACCTAAAAACGCAAAAAAATTGAAAATAGACATTATTTTGAAAGCCATTTTATGGCATCTTCACATCTGTCATCACCCCAAAAAACCTCATTTTCAACGAAAAATGTGGGACTTCCAAAAATACCTTTATTTTTAGCCATTTCTGTGTTTTTTAAATATTTTTGTTCAATTTCGTCTGTTTGAGCTTGTTTTATTACATTATCTGAGTCAAGTCCAATTTCTTTGAGAGTAGAACTCAGATTTGGTTCTGATCCAGGCTCCAAATGCTCTAAAAACCACTTTTTATATGTTAAAATAGTATATTCTTTGATCCACCCTTGATCTTTTCCCAAAATTGCAACTTTGTTAGCTAAATCAAACTCTTTAAGTGGGTAGGGAGCAGGAACTTTTGCATTAAATCCATAGAAGTTAGCTCTTCTTTGAACATCCCGCCACATGTAATCAATCTTATCTCTTTTTTTTTCAGCCATAAAAGGGACATTCTCCATTTCAATCATTCTTGATCTTACACTGAAAGGCGACCATTCAAATATAACTTCATTTTCAGTCTCTATCTGCGCTAATCTTTGAGTAGAGAGGTAAGTATATGTACTTCCAATTGAGTACCAGAATTCTATTTTTCTCATAAGTTCTACCTTAACTGAAATAATTGAAATTATTATTAAAAATAAGTGATCTGGTCACATCTGTCGCATGTATAAAAGGCCATGAAAAACATGTTTATGCAAATTTACAGTGGAGTCATGGACGCTGATTGGAATCCTCTAAGAAAAATACCTAGTGTTGCCCTGAGACACCTCATTATGCAACTTTTAGCATGGATGTGGTGTATCATTTTTTCACTATATTTTGGCTCTTTTTTGATTTTTGGCATCACAGCTAGCGCTCATTTTCTACTTATTTTTGGAACTTTTATGACAGCGGCTACTTTTGCAACTGCTCCAAAAATTGTAAAATCTAAGTATAATAACAGTAAATAATATACTGTTTTTACTTACTTTTTACTTATATCAACTTCAAAAGCACTAGTTAATTCTATAAGCCTTTTTGTTTGAACTTTTACAGAACTATTTGTAGATCCTGCTGCTGGTATAACGATTTCAAAGTTATTTAAGGACTTATCGTAATATATATCTAATTTATTTGGTAATCCAAAGGGACAAACCCCTCCAATAGGGTGAGAGGTGATTTGCAATGTCTCATCAGCAGTCAACATTTTTGCCTTTTTTTTGAAGAAATTTTTATATTTTTTATTATCGATTTTTACATTTCCAGATGTCATTAACAAAATTGGTTTTTCTACAATTAAAGCAATTGTTTTGACTATTTGTCCTTTCTCAACATTATGAGCATTTGCAGCTTGTTCAACAGTTGCTGTAGACTCTTTAAATTCTAATATCTCTAGGTCAGGGGCTATAATACTAAGATGTTCTTTGACTGATTTTATAGACATTTACACATTTATTTGTTGCATAATATATATTATAAGAATCTAGATAGTTATTTTAAGTCCATCGTAAGCTGGATATATATTATTATTACACAGTTTTTTATATTCAGTTTTATAATCAATATGGGCAGTCATATGACTAAGAAAAGTTTGTTTTGCGTTAACTTTTTTTGCCCAATCAATTACCTCAGAATAACTGGCATGAGATGGGTGTTCATCATATCTCAAACAACCAAGAAACCAGCATTGAATGCCTTTGATTCTAGCTAAATAATCCTCATCATAAAAATACTTAATGTCTAAATTATAAGCTATTTTACTATCAAAAATGAAACCATAGGAGTCAATATTTCCATGATTTTGTCGAATAATCTCAATTTTAAAACCCTCAATCTCAATATTATTCCCATTAAGAACGTTAGCATTTAAAATGGGTTCATAACCATGGGTGGATGACTTTAAAAACAAATAAGAAAAGCTATTTTGAAGAGTCTCTAAAGTTATTTTATCAGCATAAATTGGTATTTTTTTTCTATTTATCATTGAAATAGTCCTTAAATCATTAATTCCATGTATGTGATCAGCATGAGAATGTGTGTAAATAACTGAGCCGACATTATCAATTTTATTGTCGATTAACTGTTTCCTTAAATCAGGGCTAGTATCAATTAGTATTGATTTTCCTGCTTTTTTTAAAAGTATTGAAGGTCGTGTTCTTTGGTTTTTAGGATTTGATTTATCACAATTACCCCATATGTTATGAGATAAAGGGACTCCAAAACTTGAGCCACATCCTAATACATTTATTTCAGTTTTTTCAGTCATTTATTTTAAAAAGTTTTTTGTAATTATAAGTACTAATTTCACATGTATTAATGTAGTCGTTTCCAGTAATTTCACAATATTTTTCAACTATAATTTTTAAATAGCTTGGTTTATTAATTTTACCTCTTAAAGGGTCTGGCGTGAGATAAGGGCTATCAGTTTCAAAAATAATTTTTTTAATTGGTAGTATTTTAATTGTATCTCTTAATTTATTTGCATTTTTGAACGTAATAATGCCCGACAAAGAAAAAAAACAACCTAAATCAATACATTTTTTTGCAAATTCTTCACTTCCTGTGAAACAATGTATAAGAATATCACCTATTTTTTTTGAGTATTTAGTTAAAATTTTAATCATATCTTCTTCAGCATCTCTCATATGAATTATACACGGTAAATTATTAACACTAGCTGCATCTAAATGTATCTCTAAGCTTTCTATTTGCTTATTTTTAGGAATATCATAATGATAATCCAGGCCTGTTTCCCCTATTCCAACAATTCTATCTTTAAATTTTTTAATATTTTCATTTAAAAGAGTCTTTATTTCCTCGGGTTTGATATCAAGAGTATTATTTGGGTGATGACCTAAAGTGATATCTACAAAATTAAAACCTTTAATTAAATTAATATCTCTCTGAAACTCGTATATATTAGAATTTATACTTAAAATTCGCTCTATGTTATTTTCTAGAGCATCTTTACAGATATCTGATACTGAATTTTTAAGTAATTCATGACCAAAATTTACATGACTGTCTATTAAATTATTCAATTTTAGTAAATAAAGGTTCAGGTTGTCGTATTTTTAGAAATTTTAAGTTAATTACCTCCTTAAAATTATCAAAAATATCTAATTTAATATTATTTGTATTTTCAAATAAATTGAATACTTCTGAGGTTTTTGAAGGCATAAAAGGAACTAAATATTGACTAACCCTGATAATGCATAGGCAAATATTAGCCAAAACTTTTTTCATTTGTTCAGGATCTGTTTTTTTTAATACCCAAGGAGCAGATTTATCGACATAATTATTTAAATCATTCATAAATAAGAATAATTTTTTAAGGTATTCGTCATATTTGTAATTTTCCATATACTCAAACAACTCTTTTTCAGAGTCATTAATTTGTTTTAAAATTTCAAAATTAAAATTATCTACAGTTAAATTAATATTTTGTTCTAAATTTTTACAAATAAAACTAAGTATTCTTTGTATTAAATTTCCATAGTTATTTGCCAATTCACCATTAATTCTATTTTTGATAGCCACCTTTGAAAAATCACCGTCATTGCCAAATGGAACCTCTCTAAAAAGAAAATATCTTACTGAGTCTAGACCGTATTCATTAATCAATTCTTTAGGGTCAATTACATTACCAAGACTTTTACTAATTTTTTGACCCTCATTTGTCCACCAACCATGCGCTACGATCTGCTTTGGTGGATCTAACTCTGCAGCCATTAAAAAAGCAGGCCAGAAAATAGCATGAAATCTGATTATATCCTTCCCTACTACATGTATCCCAGGCCAATATTTTTTATATAAATCAGAATTTTTATTTGGATAATCTAAAGCTGAAATATAGTTAGTTAGTGCATCTAACCAAACATAAACAATATGTTTTTCATCTGTAGGGACATCAATTCCCCATTTAAATGTTGTTCTAGAAACGGATAGATCTTTCAACCCTGACTCAACAAATTTAATAACTTCATTAGATCTAGATTTTGGGACTATAAAATTTGGATTATTTTTATAAAAATCTAACAGTTTGTCTTGCCATTTAGAAAGTCTAAAAAAGTATGACTCTTCTTCAACCCAAGATAATTCAGATCCAAAACTGTTATATTTTTTACCATTTTTTTCAACTATCTCATTATCAGCTACAAAAGCTTCATCTCTTACAGAGTACCATCCGCTATATTTGGACAAATAAATTTCATCTTTTTCCAACAGAACTCTCCATAGATTTTGAACAGACTTCTTATGTCTTTCTTCTGTTGTTCTTATAAAATCATCATTAGATAAATTTAATAAATTACTTAAATCTTTAAAATTTTCTGAAACCATATCTGTAAATTTTTGAGGATCTATATTTTTTTCTTGAGCAGCTCTTTCAACCTTTTGTCCATGCTCGTCTGTTCCTGTTAGAAAATAAGAATTGAGACCTCTACAATTATAAAATCTTTTTAATATATCAACAGCAATTGAGGTATAAGCATGTCCAATATGAGGTTTATCGTTCACATAATATATCGGAGTTGTAAAATAATTATTAGACATACTTAATAAGATTAGAATTTAATCTTGTAAAATAGATTGAAATTAGGTCATTTGTTAATGTATTGAATTTTAAACTTTCATCTACATCAGTTAAATAATCTGAATGAAGTTTTAATAGATACTTGTAAAGTTTTTTATTATTTAAATTAGTTCTTAAATAGTAATTGAGTATTTTTAAAAATATTAATGAACATACGCCTATTTGATCTTTATTAAATAGTTTAATCTTTTCAAAAAAATCAGTACTTTTTAAATCAATAAAGGGGTTAATAAGAGAGTGTATTAATTCCTCTGAAATATTTTGATTTTGTCTTACTATGTCTTCTTTCATTGAATTGAAATCACTAAAATTTATCTTTGAATTCAAATCTCTGATAACTCTAGCCCTTGAAATTATTGTTTCAGGTAAACTTATTAGGTTTTTAGAACAAAAAATAAAATAGGTTTTTGATGGTATTTCTTCGATGATTTTTAAAAGTCCATTTAAAGCATTAATATTTAAATAATTTACCTCTCTGACAAATATTACTTTGCTAAGGTTTAATACATTTGTATGTAGAAACTCTTTTTTCATTTTTCTTACTTGGTCAATTGTTATAAATTTTGATTTTTCTTCGGGCTCTAAAATAATAAAACTTGTATCTATTTCATATTGTTTCTCATAGAAACTATTTAAAATCCGTTCCTCTAAATATGAAATACTCTCACTATTAGTATTCTCTAATAAGTAAAAGCCACTACTCTCAGATTTTATAGTATTTACTACTTTATCAATTTGCATTTTTTTAGATTTAATATGATTTTGTCATGTACTTCATTAGCAGATAGTGATGCATCAATAGAAACAAACTTACGTTCACCTAATTTAATTTTAGATATTTCTTCATAATTTTTTTGAATTCTTGAGAATTGTCCAAAATATTTTTTATCAAATTTATTCGAATATAATCTTTTATTTTTCCTTCTTATTAAATTTTTTTTATCTAACTTCAAATAAAAAGTTATCTTTGGGATAAATTTCTTATCAATTAATTTAATTAAACTTATAATAAGTTTTTTTTCTTTAGAATTATATTTTTGATAAGCATAAGTAGAGTCAAAAAATCTATCAAATACAATGAAATCATTCTTTTTAATTGAAGATAATAATGCTAATCTAGATGCGAAGAAAAACATTATCAAACTTAAATTATCGAAATTAGACTTTAAAATCACATTTCTTATCTTTTCTAGATCTTTATTACCTCCAGGCTCTCTAGTAAAAGTAGATTTAATATTATTTTTTAAAAAATATTTTTTTAAAAGTTTTATTTGTGTCGATTTTCCAGAATATTCGAAACCTTCAAAACTGATTACTTTCATTCTATATGATATTATTTAGTTAGATCCAAGAATGATATAATAAATAGCTGAAAATATTCTTGAAAAGAAATTCTTTTGCTCAATGTCCTCACCTGAAAATAATGGAAATTCAGTATTCTTATCAGCAAACGATATTTGAAGTTTGGCTATTTGATCTCCTTTTTGAATTGGAGTTGCAATAGGCTCCTCTACTATCACATTAACTTTAGCAGAAGATAATTGTGCTTTTGGAATACTTACGCTTATATTGTTTAAAGCAACTAGGTCTACTTTGTTGTCTTTACCTAGCCAAGTATCAACTTCTTGAATAACCTCATTTTTTTTAAAAAAATCTACTAATTGAAAATTGTTGAAACCCCAATCCATTAATCTTAGTGACTCCTGGGCTCTTGATTTGGAAGAGTCTAGCCCATTTAAAACAATAATCAGGCGCCTATCCCCTCTTTCAGCAGATCCAACCAAACCGTAGCCAGCTGCTTCTGTATAACCTGTTTTAAAGCCATCAGACCCCTCAAATGTATATAGGAGTGGATTTCTGTTATCTTGTTTGATCCCGCTGTATGTAAAATCACTTAATTTGTACATTTGATATAATTCATAATGATTTTCAATCGTGTACTGAGCTATTTTAGCAAGATCTTCAGCTGTTGTGTAATGATTATCATCAGGCCAGCCACTGCTATTTGTAAAATTAGTCTCTGTGAGTCCTATTTTTTTGCCTAAATTATTCATTTCAATAGCAAAAATTTCCTCAGAGCCAGATATACCCTCTGCTAAAGCAATCGAGGCATCATTTCCGCTCTGAACAATAATTCCTAGTAACAAATCATAAACTTTTACTCTTTTGTCTACCTCTATAAACATCTTAGATCCGCCCATTTTCCATGCCTTTTTACTTACTAAAAACTCTTGATCTAATGATAAAGTACCATTTTTGATTTTTTCAAAGGCTACAAGAGCAGTCATCATCTTGGTCATACTTGATGGATATGTTTTGGCTTTAGAGTTTTTTTCTAAAAGAACTTCGTTTGTTGATAAATCGATTACAAGCGCCGTTTTTGCCAAACTTTCAATAGTAAGAGATTGTTTAGGAAATAGAATAATTATTGCTATAAATAATAAATTAAGGGGTTTTTTTAGCATTCAAATATCCGTTTTTAATCAAAAAATCTAACTTAAGATTTATATCACTCTTTAGAAATGGGCCAGCAAAAACCTTAATTCCCTCTTCATTTTCTTCATAAAACAATCCTAAATTCTTGATTTTATTAGTTTTAAGCTTTGCTAGATTTATATCTTTATAAACTTCAACTAATATAGTGTTTTGTTTTTTAGAATTTTTAATATCTAGAGTTTTAATTTTCTCATAATCAAGTTTTTCACTGATTTCAGTTTGATCTTGATCTAACTGTTCAAATGAAATTTCTGTATCATCCATCTTTATCTTACTCTCTTCTTTTGAGTCGACAACATTTCTCAGGATTATTGATTCATCTTTTAAATATTCTAAATATACTTTTGTATTTAGTGATATTTTATCAATTATCTCTTGACTTAATGAAAGCCTATTTTCAGTATCTAGCTTAATATTTCTGACAATAATACTATTATCTAAGTTATTGGGATCTGATAATCTTACAACGCTGGGTATAGGCAAATTAGAATGATGAATATTATTACCCTCTATTCTTGCATCTGTGACATACTTTTCTAAAACACTTAACTCAATGTTATAATCATCTAGTGGAGATATAATAACATCCGATTTTTTAAAGTAATCTTGAGTTGTGACTTCTTCTTCTTTTTTTATATCGTCTACAGTATCAATAGATGTTACTGTACAAGATGATAAAATCAGTAAAAACAGTATTTTATAGTAATTATTTAAATTTATCACTTAATAATCCAACTGAAAGACCATAATAGTTTGAGCAGTTATAAGAAAGAATATTTAAATAATTATCATAGACGATGAAATACCTGAAATCACCCTCTTCCCTACCCATCCTTAACAAATAACTATTAATATCTAAGTTATCCAATGAATTTCCATTAATTTTTTTAAAATTCATAAGTCTAAATTTACTTAAAGGTAATTGTTTAGACAATTTTTTTACTGCTAAACAACCTTTTTCTCTTTTAATGAATAATTCCGGTTCTAAAGATTTTATATTTGCTGGGGGTATTACTTCCCTACCCCATGTATAATTTGGATTCCATTTATTAGATCCTACGCCCTGAAGGTATCTTGCAATTGAGGCTAATGAGTCTTCAGTGTCTGTCCATATATTTTTTTTACCATCATTATTGAAGTCTTGAGCGTAATTCAAAAAACTAGAGGGCATAAATTGATTTTGACCCATAGCGCCTGCCCATGAACCTTTGAAATCAACAACATTAATGTGGCCTTGTTTAAGTATTTCTAAGGCATTATAAAGCTCTTTGGTGAAATATCGCCTTCTTCTATCATCATATGACATGGTTAAAAGACTCTCTAGCACAGGATAGTTGCCTGTTATTTCGCCATAAGCTGTTTCTAGACCCCAAATAGAGAGAACAAATCTGGATTGCACATTATAATGATTATCTATTTTTTTTAATAAATTATTGTATTTACTGTAATTATTTAATCCATTATTTATCCTTAAATTTGAAATTGTTTTTTCAATGTACTCAGAAAAAGTTAATGTAAATTCAGGCTGGCATTTATCATTTTCAATAACTCTTTTATTGACCTCATATGGTGCTATTAATTCAGAAACAAAGTTTTTATCTAGGCCATATTCACCAGAGCTATTTACTATTTCTTCTTTCCAATCATTAAATCCTGAAAAATCATAATTTTGAAGCACATCACAGTTTTTGGGATCATGGGCAATAATGTTATTTATGAAAAAAAAATTAAATATTACATAGAGAAAAATTTTAATCATATTCTGATTCCTGCCCTATTATATAACCATAATAATCTAATAGTTATTTCTTAAAATTTACCAAATTATATTAGTTACTGTTAAAAAAGATGATATTTGCTATAAATATTCAATGATTTTAACAAATACAGGAAAAAAATTTGTATATGCCTCTGTTATAATGATGCTACTTTCAATGGTCCTTCCTTGGGACTCACTAGAAGATTATACTTATTCTGAGTCAATGGGTTTGCTCATGAATGTTATTCCTGCTGTTATATTTATATGCGCTGTGGCTATTGTTGTTTTAAAGCCATTAGCTTTATTACTATCTAAAATTGGCACAAATATTGTTTTTTTACTACTTTGTTTAATGAACGCTATCGTCTTGTACATGGGAATGCAATATTATCCAGATACCTACACTATTGGTTATTTTTTATTTCCATCATCTGTAATTGTTTTTATGTTAGGCGCTATTTACAGTGTTAATCGAGTTGATGGTACAACTAATAATTAATTAAATTTATAAAAAGCATTTATCAATATTATTCCGCTCATCAGTAATAACATTAAGTAAAATAATTTTTTAAATAATTTTTCTGAGATAAAACTTCTTATTTTTTTACCTAAAAGGAATCCAATAGTTACTGGTAGAGTAACAATTAATGAGGGAACGATTGTATTTATACTAATCAGCTTAATATAAGAAAATGATATAAATTGCATACTGCCATATAGTAAAAAAGCTAATCCCATAAATTGCACTGTTTTTTCTTTATTATATTTAAGTGATTGTAATAAGAAAACAAAAGGCATTGTATAAATACTAGTTAGGCCTATGATAAATCCATTAAGAGATCCGGTTAAAAGTTGTATAATTGAATTTTGGTGATTAGGTATAGCTACTACTCTATTTGATAGAGATAATGAGGAATTCATAAAAAGTAAAATCGCTATAAATATCAAGATTAGATCAGACTCAAGAACATTTAGTAAAAAGACACCAGGTACTATTATTAATGTTGAAAAAACAAGAAAATATTTAGTATCTTTTATTATTTCTTTTAAATTACTGCCATTTATCATTTGAAAAAAACTTGTAATAATTGTTGGAATTATAACAAGTGCAATAGTCTCTTTTACATCAATAACGAATGAGAGTAAGGATATAACCACTGTTATAAGACCAACTCCTAATACTCCTTGAGTTATTCCACCTAAGAAATAAGCGAATAAAATATAAGCAACTGTTAATAATGGTAAATTTGTATAAATCACTTACAAAACTATAACATGAGATACTAAGTAATGTATTTATTAAAGGTAAAATTAAAGCAATATTATTTTCTTCATAAAATTAAAATATTTTTGCATATTCTTTAAGTTCTTTATTATCTATTTTTTTAAATGAACCTTCACCGTTATTAATATAAACATCATTATTACCTTTAACAAAGTGATGACCATTTACCATAAAATCAACATGCCCATCAAAATTAACATCTAATGGATGTAATGAGAGGTACCAACCATTTTCATCATGCCCTACTTCAGATTTTGGCCAATTTTCTTTGTTAAATTTTGTTACACTATGGATTGAATGTTGCCAAGAAATAGAAAAATTACCCTCACCATCATTAAGATATGTAATTAAATAGCCACCAACATAATTAAGACCAATGGTAGAACCAACAATGTCCATATCTCCATCACTATCTACATCAGCAACCATAGTTCCTACTGGATTACATAATGGAATTTTTTCTTTAGTTTTTGTGTGATATCCTACGTTTTTTATTTCTTTTGAATTTTTAGTGTTCCATTTGTTAGATCCATCACCCCATAGAATTCTAATATTATGTCTTTCTTTATTTTTAGTATTATGACCTGCCCAATTGTTGTGATAATTAAAGCAATCAGAACTATGACCTCCAGACAGTATATCTATATAGCCATCTCCATTAAAATCTGCATGTCTAGCTAAAAAACCAAACTGGTTTGCACAAACAGTACTTTTCATTGTGCCTTTACCACCGTTAATAAGACAAAGCATCTCTCCATTGCTTCCTTTCCAATCAACACTGGCAAGAATGATATCAATGTCACCATCTTTATCAAAGTCACCCGCATCTCCTCGATGCGAAAAATTACAAAATCTATTGAATTTTTGATTGAAGTCAGCTCCACTTATATGTGTTTTACTTGACTCTTGTAGAAAACCCTCAGGTTGAGATAAAAAGTAAGAATGATAACCTCCACAACCTGTCCCAAAATCATTTACCGCAGCTGCCAAATATATATCATCCCAACTATCACCATTAAAGTCTGCAACAAGAGGTTGTGCTGTTCCACTTTGGATAAAAGGTAAATTATCTTGTATAAGACCTGTGCCCCAAAAAGATCCATCCCCTTTAGCTCTGCCAGTTTTTTTTTGACCAAGAATAATTTGGTAGTTGTGTTGAGTTACACCAGTCTCTGCTAAACATGCACCAGCGTTTTTATCAGCTTTGCATACATAAATACCTAAGTTTTTATCTAATTTTTTTTTGAAATTTTTGTCAAGGTTAAGAACTGTAACAACATAATCTTGTACACCATCTCTATTAAAATCACCAGTGGCTATAAAATCATGAAGGGTAAACCACGGTTGTGCCTTATCATATGCTAATAAATTAGCAAGAAATTGGTCTTTTATGATTTTTTTTGGAAGAAGCCATTTTTTTTTATTAGTATTAGCGTCTTCCCACAAATATTTTTCGTCAAATCCTTGACCTGCTTGAAATGGTATTACCTCAGCTCTTATAGAATTGTGAATTAATACTAATGCAATAAGAACAAATTTTAATACTTTAATCACAATTAACGATATCCCAAAAAAATATAAATTATTAATTATTTTTTTTAGATTCAACTTGTTTTAAATATGATAATCTCTATAAAGTTTAAATCATTCCGATAGAATTACGTTAATTTTATTGGGAATGTGTTAAAAACCAATGCGGAAGGATGGCTGAGCGGTTGAAAGCACCGGTCTTGAAAACCGGCAAAGGGGCAACTCTTTCCTGGGTTCGAATCCCAGTCCTTCCGCCATTTGATCTATTTTCAATTTTCAAAATGTATAATTATTATTAATTTTATTTTAAAGGAGAAAAAATGACTGATCGTGTATGTATAAATCTTTCCTATGCTGTACCAAATGATAAAGCTGCTGAAGTTGAAAATATTTTTAGCACCCATGGAAAATGGATGACTGAATTTTATTCTGATGGAACTGATCATTTATTAAATGCTTACTTTACTAAAGCACCAGAGTTTAAAGACCCTACCGATCCTAGTAAGGGCGAAACTGGAAACACATTATTTACAATAAATGAACAATTTGCATCTATGGAGAGTGTTCAAAGACATGTCGAAAATGCCAGTAAAAATGATTATTTCCCAGATTTTGCAAAGTTATTAGAGGACTACGGAAAAGTTTTAAGTATGGGTGGTAGTGTATATGTTTCTATAAGATAAAAAGGGAAGAAAAAAAAGACAGAAATTAAATAGTCGAACAGTTTGAATATTATTTATATGTTAAAATTTATCTTTTAAAGTTCTCATTATGTCTAAATGCTCAGTTAACGCCTCGAAAGATACAGCTAGTTCATATACAAGTGTGACTAATGCCAATAACACTAAACAAAGATGAATACCAAAACTTATAGCAGAGATGAAGCTGTAATTTAATAACAAAAATAATAAGCTTGTGCACAATGCTATCCCTCCAAAAAGAGATAAGTAAAGTGTGTAACGTAATAATTTAAGTCTTTTTTCATAATGCAAGATATGAAAAGAATATTCACTTTGGCTTTTAAATCTTAATTTATTTGTTTCAATATTAGATCGAGAGTCTCTGATTAATTTTGCAAGAGTTGCATACCTCGCTATAACCAATGTTATATAAATAGTGCAGGCAAAGAACATTGTCCCTAACATGTTACTACTTAATAATATCTCGTGATTTACTATGTCCATTGATAAAAAATAGGTGATATTTACTTAAATTACTACCTCAAAACCTTCAAACTGTGGGTGATCCAAATATACTGTTTTATGTTCACCAGCATTTTTATGAGCCATTCTAAAAGCTTCTGATTTAGTCCAATTTATAAAATCTTGTTTTGACCCCCACTCACTATGCGATGCATACAGTGTATATTCTTCATTAGACTCACTTTTAATTAAATTAAATTTCTTAAAACCAGGGACTTGGTTTAAATGAGTATCCCTATTCCTCCAAATATCTTCAAAATGTTTCTCTTCTCCTAATTTTACTTTGAATCTATTCATTGCAATAAACATTTATTATCTCCTATGAGCTATTCTGAAATTATAATTCTTGTGTTGGTTCCTATTGCAATAGTAACTCTAGAACCAATGGGTATTTGTTCTGCACCTGATTGAACTATTGAAATATCATCATCTGTGTCATCAACATCTACAACATATTGAAATCCTGTATGATCCCCTAATGACGAGCCAGCAACATAACCTACTATAGCACCACCTATAGTTCCCACTACAGCTGCAGCATCTCTGCATTCATCGTCAAAAATACCTTCTCCACATCCTACAACAAAACCTACTAAACCTCCTGTAAGAGCACCAATACCAGAACTTTCACCAGTAATTTTGACTGGTTCAGCTGCAACGAGTGTTCCATATTTAACTGTGTTAACTTTTTGAGTATCTGATTTTTTTACCCCAGTATTAAAACCACCACACGCTGTTATAAATGCGAATAATAATAAAAAAGGTAATTTAGGCAGGTCTGTCATATTCAACAAATTTTTTAAGTGAATTGGTGAGAAAATTTTCATAATTATCAATATTATAATTGATATTTTCATTAATATCCAAATATTTTGGATCTAATATGAAATCAAATGATGGCTCAAAAAAGAAAGGTATTGATACTCGCTCCTCTTGATTAAATAATACTCTGTGATTAGTTGCTTTCATTTTACCATTTGTTAAACACTCTAAAGCTAAACCTGTATTAATAACGAAAGCATTTGGGTCATGAGGAACATCATACCACTCTAAAGAATGTCTATTTTGAACTTGCAAACCACCTTTTTTGTCCTGATATAAGATAGTCATTATCCCACTATCTACATGGGTTTCACAACCTAAAGCAACACCGTCTTGTGAAGAGACTTCAACAGGTTTATCTTGTTTGGGATAGTAATTAAATCTCAAAGTAGAGAGTGTTTTGGGTCTTTGAAAAGCCTTTTCAGCTAAAGATAAATCTGAAGAAAATGAAGATATGATAGATTTAAATATGGTAATTCCTAAGTTATGAAGATCATCAAAATAATTATTTATTGTAATTTGCCAGTCTGGATCTAGAAAAGACATATCATGATTAACTTCAAATTTTTCCTTTTTTAACAAATCAACCATATCTTGCTTTAAAAGTGGATCTCCTATGTCTAAACCCTCTTTACCATTTACAGAACTAGGAAAATAACCCCTGTAAACTGTGTTTGTATTGGGATTCCATTTTTTTGGAGCTATTTTAAGTTTCTCTTCATCATTTAAGTAAAAAAATTTTTTACAAGTCTTTAAAAGATTATCAATTTTTGAAATTGGAATACCATGATTTGTAACTGTAAAAAAACCAATTTCTTCAGATGCTTTTTTAATATTATTTGATACTTGTACAGCGGCATCACTATTAAGATCTTTATTAATAATATCCTCTAAATCTATATTTGGAATATAATTACTCTGCATCGCCGATTTTAAAATAAAGTTTTTTGATATATTTCTGTTTCCTTTTTATAGGAAGTTCATAAAATTCATCTATTGAAATAGGTTCACCTATTTTTTTTTGATTTTCAGTAAGTTCGGCTATTATAGATTCATAATAGTTTGCCCACTCTGCATTAGTTTTTGGGAGTTGTTGATCTTCCATCATTTTAATCCTAACTTTTTATAGAATAGATTTATAGTGTAAAATAAGTCCTTACTGTCATTATTCTTGATCTGAATAGAACTAGAACTTTGCATTTTTATAATATTTTCTTGTGCCATTTGAATTAAATCATCTAGTATTTTTTGACTTGCTTTTTTAAAAGTAATATCAATAAAATTTCTCTTTATATTTATTTTTGAAATACCAAGGGCAAGAGATTTAATTTTAATAGTTAGTAAATTAAATAAATTAGTTACTTCAACTGGGTAATTACCATATCGATCATATATCTCATTTAAAACATTCTTAAGCTCTTGAATATTCTTTGAATTAGTAAATTTACGATAAATAATCAACCTAGAAATATCATCAGATATGTAATTCTTTGGAATGTAATACTCAAAAAATGCATCGAATTCAAATTCATCATAATCATCTTCAATTTCTGCATTATTATTTTTTTGTCTTTCCACCTCATTTTTTAACATACTTTGGTAAAGCTCTATTCCAATATCTTTCACATGGCCACTTTGCTCATCACCAAGTAAATTACCTGCGCCTCTTATTTCTAAATCCTCATTTGCTAACTGAAAATTTGATCCTAGATTTTCATAGTTAGCTAAAACTTGAAGTTTCTTTAGAGCTGTTTTATTGATTAATTTTTCACTGTCATGAAATAAATAGGCATATGCTCTTTTATTTGAACGACCTACCCTACCTCGCAATTGATATAATTGAGATAAACCAAATAAATTAGAATTAAATATTATTAGTGTGTTTGCATTTTTTATATCTATTCCAGACTCAATAATATTTGTAGAAATAAGGCACTGTATCTCACCTTTTGTAAAAGATATGAACACATCCTCAATATCTTTTTCTTTCATTTTACTGTGACCTACTCCGTAAGAAAGATCTATATTTAATTTTTTAATTTCATTTTCGACAAAAGGAATATGGCTTATTCTTGGTACAACAATAAAAATTTGTCCATTCCTCTCTAATTCATTCTTTATTGCTGAAATAAGAGCAACAGACTCATATTTTTGAACATAAGTTCTTATACTAATTCTATTTGATGGAGGTGTTCCAATAATACTTAAATCTTTTAAGCCCAATAAAGACATCTGAAGTGTTCTAGGAATAGGTGTGGCAGACAATGAAAATAAATGAATATTTGGGTATTTGTTGATTAAATATTCCTTTTGATCGACACCAAATTTTTGTTCTTCATCAATTACCAGTGTGCCTAAATTATTAAATTCTATGTCTTTTTTAAAAAGACTATGTGTTGCAATAAGAATTTGAATATCACCAGACTTTAATGAAATTAAAATTTCTTTTTTTTCTTTTGACGAAGTAAATCTAGATAGACATGCAACCTTAATGTTAAAAACTGAAAATCTCTCACTAAATGTATTAGTGTGTTGCATTGCTAATAATGTGGTGGGAACGACTATTACAAATTGAAAACCTGATAAATATGTTGCACATGCAATTCTTAAAGCCACTTCAGTTTTGCCAAATCCTACATCGCCGCATATAAGGCGATTAGATGGTTTATCTTGTTTTAAATCATTTAAAGATTGTTCAATTGAGTTTAATTGGTCCTCAGTTTCAACAAATGGAAATTGTTGATTAAATTTCTCAAGATCAGAATTATTATATTGAAACTCTTTGATGGTTATAGTGGATCTCTTTGCTGCATTTTTTAAAAGTTTATTAGCTAGAAAACGAATTTTCTTCTTAACTGAAGATTTTCTTAAAATCCAATCATTTGTGCCTAATTTATCAAGAAGTAGATTATTATCATCAAATCCATATCTTGAAATATAGTTTAAATTTTCAATTGGTAGTAAAAGCTTGTCGTTGCCGCGGTAAATTAATCTAATAAACTCCCTAATTCGATTATTAATTTCAATATTATCAATGGATATAAATCTACCAATACCATGCTTTTGATGAACAACTGCATCTCCTAATGAAAGATCATTAAAATTGATTATAGTGTCTAAATTCGTTTTTTTTGTAGTATGAGTGTTTTTATTGAGGTGTACGATCCCATCAAATAGATAGTCTTTTGAGATTAAAGATTTATAGAAATATAAATTATTACCATAATTTGGTTCAATATTTTTCTTTTGAAGAAATTCGTTTTCTATCAATGAGGAATTTTTTCCACTATGAAAATATATTTTATTACTCATTTTAGAAAATTCATCTAAAGAGGTATTTGATGTAATTTTTAATGATTTAGGTGAGCTCGATAATATATTTGTAAATTTAAAATTTTTTATTTTGTTATCTTCTAAATAATAATTTGAAAAAGGGATCTCAGGTTGGACTTGATCAAAAATTGTTTTAAGAAAATTTAGCTTTTCTTTTAATATTATGTCACTTCTATTAATTGTATAAATGGAATATCCCATAACGATATCCTCAAAATAACTATCTTTATTACTTGGCTCTAATAACTCAATATTAGGGTTAAATATATCAATCCTCTCTATCTCATCTTTAAAAGTAAGTTGTGTTTGAGGATTGAATTCTTTTATTGTTTCAATCACATTATCAAAGAATGAAATTCTATAAGGATTATTATTACTGTTATAAATATCTAAAATATCCCCTCTTAGTGAAAATTCGAGTTTATTATAAGCATTTGCTTGGCTTGAATGATTAAATTCAACTAATTTTTCTAAAATTGTATTAGCTTCAATAGTTTGATTTTTAGTTAATGTTAAAAAATGATTAGCATCTTTATTTATTTGAAATTTTTTTAAAAGATTATTGCAAGTTATTATTATTATATCATTATGAGTTAATGTATGTAATTTTTCTGACCTATCAAGTAAGATATCAGATGATGAACTTTCAGAACTGAATGGTAAAGAGTCATGTGCTGGGAAATAACATATTTTCTTATGGGGATAATGTATATTTAGAATATTTTCATAGTCTAGAGCTATCTTATCATCTTCACATAATAAAATTGATTTATTGCCAAATTTAGAAATAGGATTTTCCAATATTATTTTGATAAATTTACAATTTTAAGGTACTTAATTCTATCTTCTTTGAAAGACTCATTAAAAAATACGTCAAATATGTATTGTGTTTCATTTTTTAATAAATCATCTAATTGATCAATTAGAGCCTCATCATTAGTGTTTTCAAGTTTTGAATAAATTCTCTCAAAAATTACATCTAATTCTTTTATACCTAATGTTTGGCATCGATATTTTATTTTTTTTAATTTATCTTTGTAGTAATTATTCATGAACGACAATAGTTTCGATTTTTTATATCAGAATGTAGAAAAACTTAAAGGAATAGGTCCAAAGAAAGCGTCCTATTTTAAAAATCTAAATATAAACACAGTTATTGATATATTTTATAATTTACCGACTAGATCAATAGATCGTACTCAGGATATTGACTTTAAAAATCTTGAAAAAGGACAAACTATTACCACTCTTGTTAAGGTAAAAAAACATCATTTTCCTTTCAATCCTAAACTACCCTACGTGATTGAATGTGAAAAAGGATCTTTAATTATAAACATAATTTATTTTTCAATAAGAGGGAATTTTCTTAGAAAAAAATATCCTGAAAAAAAAGAATTAATTATTAGTGGAAAAGTATCATTTTATAAAAGCAATCTTAGTGTAGCACATCCTGATTACATAGAAGAGATAGAAAATGAGGATAAGTTAAGAACTTTTGAAAATATTTATCCTTTAACAAGGGGTATCACATTAAAAGATATCAGAATAGTTTTAAATGACGCAAAAAATCATTTAAATAAATTTGATGAATGGTTAAACGAAAATATTGTTAAAAAATATAATTTTTCAAGTTTCAATGAATCATTAATAAAAATGCATTTTCCCACTGTGAAAGGAGATATTGAAAATAGAGAGAATTTTAGAAAAAGGTTGGCAGTTGATGAATTAGTATCAAATTATTTTGCAATTAGATACTTAAAAGAAAAAACAAAAAAGAAAAATAAAAGTTTAAATCTTAAATTCGATTTACAAGGAAAATTGATAAATAAGCTCTCTTTTGAGTTAACAAAAAATCAATATAAAATCATAAACGATATAAATAATTATAATAATACTCAATATCGAGAAACAGTACTATTACAAGGTGATGTAGGTTCAGGCAAAACTATTGTATCCTTATTAACAGCAATCCCTTTTATTCAAAAACATAAACAAGTTGCCTACATGGCTCCTACAGAAATATTAGCTAATCAAATTTACACTAATGTATTAAATTATTTAGATAGTGAAGAAGTTAAACCTGTATTGCTCACTGGTAGTAGTAAAAATAAAAGTAAAATTTATGAAAAAATAGAAAAAGGTATTTTTAATTTTATTATTGGTACTCATGCAATTTTTCAAGAAAATTTAAATTTCTCATCCTTGGCATATGTAATAATCGATGAACAACATCGTTTTGGTGTTCAACAAAGACTGTATTTAGCTGAAAAAGGAGTAAATACAAATATTCTATTAATGTCTGCCACACCTATTCCAAGAACACTTGCATTAGCTCAATATGGTGAAATAGAACAGGTAATACTAAAAGAAAAGCCAGCTTTTCAAAAACCTATAATAACTAAAGTATCGAACATTGACAAAATTAAAGATATAGAAATTTTGTTAAAGAAAAAAATTTCAAATGTGTCTCAAGTTTACTGGATTTGTCCTTTAGTTGAAGCATCAGAGACTCAAAAGTATAAAGATGTAGAAACACGATTTAAGTCTTTGAAGAATATATTTGGTTCAGAGGTTGAAATGTTACATGGTAAAATTAAGAGTGATCAAAAAGAAAGAATTATTAAAAATTTTCAAAAAGGAAATATAAAAATATTAGTTGCTACTACTGTAGTAGAGGTAGGTATAGATAATAAAAATGCAGATTATATTGTAATTGAAAATGCAGAAAAATTTGGCTTATCTCAATTACATCAGTTAAGAGGAAGAGTAGGAAGAGGTAACAATCAAGGCTATTGTTTTGCATTATATGGTAAGGATTTACCTGACAATACGATAAATCGACTAAAAATATTCAAAGAAAATTTAGATGGTTTTAAATTATCCGAAAAAGATCTCGAAATTAGAGGCACTGGTGACATATTAGGATATCGACAAAGTGGTGACTCATTATTCAAGTTTGTAAATGTTTATCATGATCAAGAACTAATAATTGATGCACTTCAATATGTAAAAAAATTGATTGAAAAAAAAGAGTATGAAAATGAAAAATTTAAAAAAGATATATATAAGTTACTTATGTTTTTTAAGCAGCAAGAAGCAATAAAACTATTATTTAGTTAATTTTTTAATTTTTTTCTTTTTAGGAAGAGCTTTTTTAATTTCTGGTGCTTTGGGTGTAACTAGTCCTGCAGAAATGATGTATTTGATTGCTTGATCGACAGACATATTAAGTTTGGTACATTTTGATAATGGAACAAACATCAAGAAACCTGTAGTTGGATTAGGTGTAGATGGCATGAAAACATTTATCATCTTTTGATTTTTTCTTTTTGCTATTTCCCCTTTTGTTTCACTTGTTAAAAATGCAAGAGCAAAAATATCTTTTTGAGGATATTCAATGAGAACAACCTCTTTAAAAGCATTAGACTGTGTCGTAGCAAATGTATCAATAATCTGTTTTACTGTATTATAGATTGAGTTTAAGCCAGGTATTTTGGATAAAACAGCATCAACTACTCGATGATAAAGTTTTCCAAAAAAACTTCCAGCTATGGCTCCTAAAATTGTAAAAAATAAAAAAGCAACTATTAAACCAACACCAGGTATTTCTGATGGAATACCAAATTTATTTAGAGGTATAAAAGGTCTAAATATTTTATCTGCAATACCAACTACTACCCATGCAACGTAAATAGATAAAGCTAATGGTGCAACAATTAATATGCCGCTAATAAAATGATTTTGAATTTTTTTCATTTATATTAATTATTTATTTTATCTTCAAACTCAAAAACATTTTTATTATTAATTTCAAAAGATACTTTTATCGATAGATCCTTTACATCAGGGTTATTTTCAATGAATTGATTAAGTTCTTGTTGTGAGCTAATCCCTAACCTTTTGAGAAATTTTCTAACTTTTAGTTGTGTTTCATCATCCATGAAATTGATAATATGGATTTTTTTTAATATTTGAAGGCTTTTAAATAATCAAAAACTATAAATGATAGTTAGGATAGTTTTCAATTCTAAGATAGTTGTAGATATGCCTATTACTACGATTAATCTAGCTAAAAAAGATAGTATTTTATTGCCTTTATATTTTTGAGAACTTCTCCAAACACCAATGCAAGATGTAAAGTAATAAATTAAATTTAGTACAAGATATAATGAAAAAGTATAAATAAAATTTTGTATATGTATTTTTGTGACGAGCAAAAGAGGTGCCGAAATAAGGAAATTAACAAGAACGTAATAAATCCAATAACTTTTGTATAGAGGTAAATTACCTTTAAAAAGCTCCATAAGGTTATTTTCAATTTTAAATATGAAATTCATATTTTAATTCTTCCCCATTGAATTTTATTCCAGACTCTTTCATGAATATAATAAATTAATATACCGTTCATTATTTCATAAATGACAATGGATTTTGTCCAATCTAAGTTTGATTTAATAAATATAGCAGAAATAAATGTTATTGTAGATGCGGCTAATCTCCATGTGAATGCCTTGGAAATGATCTGAGTCTAATTACTTTTTTATTAAATCTGCCATATTTGTATAAATTCCATACTCTTTCATGAAAATAGTATGGAATCATTTTTAAAATGAAAACAATTAAAGCTACATAGAAAGGAGAAGTTGCATCAAAGTTTTCCAAACCATAAGAAATAACAAAAAAAATTATTAGAAAAGTATTTATAAGACCAACTATTCTATAACTTATAGTTTTTAAGATTGATCTATTTTTTGTTACTTTCATTATTGAAGAATTTCATATTCTTTCAAATGAAGATTAGCTTTAAATTTTTTTGAATTAATTCTAAATTTAGCAGGAATTTTAATTATTTCTTTTTCAAATGAATAAACCGTTATAACTTCCAAATTATTTTTTTTATTCTCTTTATAAAGACCTTTAAAAAAAGGAAATACTAAATCTATAACTTCAACGTTTCCTTTGTATATTGAAGGATTATTAGATTTTAAGTTTTCTATATTTTTTGTAGTTGATGATAATTCATAAATGTTAATTCCATCAATAATTAACCTTTTTGAATCAGTTTGGAAAATAAAATATTGAACTAATTGTGATATCGGATCAGTGAAAAATTGATAATCATTAATTAAAGTATTTTGCAAATTAATCTGATCACTGGAGAGTTCTTTTGAAATTTCAATATTTGATATAGTGCCATTCTTGTTAAAAATAATATTTTCAAATCTGTCCTGTTTAGAGCTTTTTGTTTTACTTTTGTAAATCATGGGATTGAAGCTATCATCTTTAATTTCTCCACTAACTTTTGTAATAGACTCATACCCATAAATTTTGTCAGTCACACCATAACTTTTAATTGTGAAATCAATTTCATATAAATTATCTTCAATTTTAATTTTCCAGAATAAGTCAGCTAGGTGAATTGATTTCCAATCAATTTCATATTTTAGATTTATTACTTTAGAGTTGAGGTAATATGGATATATTAATAAAAAAATTATGAAAAATATGCGCATCAATAAAACATCGTATAAAAGTACTACTATCGATGATTATAATACTATAATTGATGTAAGAACCCCATTAGAGTTTGATGAAGACCATATCCCAAGATCAGTAAATTATCCTGTATTAACAAATAAACAACGTCATGAAATAGGATTGAAATATAAAGAGAATTCTTTTTTAGCCAAAAAAGAGGGAGCAAGTATTATTAGTGCAAATATTTCCAAAATTATTAATAAAATAAAATTTGATAAAAAAAATAAAACATTAATTTATTGTTGGAGAGGTGGTCTAAGATCACTTAGTTTATATTTAGTTCTTAAACAAATCGGCTACGACGTAACATTATTAGAGGGTGGATATAAGACGTATAGAGGTTATGTAGTAGATTTTTTTGAAAATAATACTGATAAATTTAAATTTAACCAAATTATGGGTGTAACAGGTGTAGGAAAAACACTTTTTATCAAAGAATTATCGAAAAAATATCAAGTGATCGATTTTGAAGGTTTGGCAAAACATAAAGGATCTATTTTAGGAAATATACCCAATACTGTTCAACCATCACAAAAATTATTTGAAACATTAATTTATGAAAAACTTCACTCTTTCAATTCAAGAAAAAATATATGGGTTGAAGCGGAAAGTATCAAAGTAGGAAAGTTAAGTATTCCAAGTAAAATCTGGAAAAATATGCCTTTGGGTAAAAATGTAAAAATAAAGAGTAATTTAACTGAGAGAATAAAATTCATTTTAAAAGATTATAAATATTTTACAAATTCACCAGATTTAATGATAAATGCACTTATTGTATTAAAAAAAATTATTCCAAAAGAAGAATTTAAACTTATTGAAATAAATTTAAAAAAAAAGGAATATTTTCAGTTTGTGAAATCATTAATTGAATATCATTACGATAGAGCTTATAAAAAGACTCGAGCTGAAAATGATAGTAATATTTATAAAGAGATATATTTAAATAAAATCAACTTAATAAATATTAAAAGAGTTATTAAAGAGAGTAATTATTTTTAAAATGGTCAAATTTTTTTACTTTGCCAAGATTAAAATTTTTTAGATTTACACCCTTTCCTTTTTCTACACTTCCAATACATATAATTCTAATACCCCTTTTAATTAAAAGTTTTTTTTTATTTAAATATAATAAGTTTTTAGGTGAGGTAAAAACTGGAACATACTCCTCCCCACTGGATAAAATGAGAGAAATATATTTTTCTTCTTCAAAAAACTTATAGAGCTTAGAATTAACAGAGGTGAGATTATTTAATTTAATTTTTTTTTTGGATTTGAACGAGATAGTTTCTAAAGTTGATAAAAGACTATCTGATAAATCCATACAACTTGTAATATTTAGATACCTAAATATATCTTGATAAATATACATTTTAGGTTTTAAAAATTGTTTTACTGATAAATTTTTTAAATTATTAGGTAATTTAAACTTACTATATAAACTTAGGTATCCTAGTTTTGAATATCCAATACCTGAAAATGTATAAACTTTATCATCAACCTTAGCATTTGATCTCTTTGTTATTTTAGTATTATTAATTTTATCGCTAATAATTGTTAAAGATAAAAATATTTTTTCAGAAGAAGTAGTATCCCCGCCTATTATCTCAATCTTATTTCTTAGGCATATTCTATGAAAATTAGTTATTATTTGTTGCACAAACTTATAGTTTTTATTTGGGAAACTAATATTTAGTAGAACATATTTAGGTACGCCACCTGAGGATTGAATATCACTATAATTTGAAAGAAAAAGTCTGTGTGCTATGTTTTGAGGAGTAAAATGCTTTAGATCAAAATGCTTATTTTCAACTAAAGTATCAGAAGAGATTAATTGTTTTGTTGTGTTTATATAAGCACAATCATCACCTATTTTCTTATAATTTTTTTCAAAATAATTAATAATTTTTTGCTCATATGACATTAAGTAAATATAATTGAATATGAATTCAAAAACAGAGATATTTAACTAATTTTTTTTCTTACCAAAGGAAATGAGTCTCTTTTTTTAGTTAAAACTAGTTGGAAAATCACATTATCACCTTTAGTAAAAGATATTTCACTTAAATTTAAATAAGCTTCCCACATTCTTACAAATCTATCATCATATAATTTAAGAACTTCTTTTTCTTCTTTTTTAAAATTTTTAAACCAATGAGAAAGTGTTTTAGCATAATGTAATCTAAGAACCTCTATATCTGAAATTATAAGACCAGATTTTTCTACAGCTGGCATTACCTCAGACAAAGATGGTATATATCCACCAGGAAATATATATTTTCTAATAAATGCAGGAGTCATTTTCGGAACTCTAATGTTACCAATTGTGTGTACTACCGCTATGCCATCATCAGATAATAAATTATATATTTTTTTAAAATAGGTTTTGTAGAAGGGTTTTCCTACATGCTCAAACATTCCTACAGAAACTATTTTTGAATAAGAATTCTCTTCATCTCTATAATCTTGTAAAGAATAGGATAAATTTTCTTTTTTATCTGACTTTTTAAGTTGGTCATTACAGTATTTAATTTGCTCTTCAGATAATGAAACACCCTTTACTTTACAATCATGATGATCTGCAAAGTGTCTACTAAGTGATCCCCACCCACATCCTATGTCTAAAACTCTATCATTAGAATTTAATAATAATTTGTCAGCTAATCTGCTCATTTTGTTAGTCTGTGCTTGTGTTAATGAGTCGTTTTCATTTTCAAAGTATGCGCATGAATATTGCCTAGTTTCATCCAAAAATAAGTCATACAACCTATCAGATAAGTCATAGTGACTTGCGACATTACTTTTTGAACTCTTTACGAAATTTAACTGAAATAGTGGATTAATGATTAAAATAATTCTGAATATTAGTGTATTTGATATTTTTTCAAGGTATTTATTATAATTTTCAATAAGTAATTCAGAAAACTCATAAAAAGTCGAATTGTTTAACTCGTAATCTTTATCCATATATCCTTCTGTGAGTACGAGAGAAGGTGCATAAAAAATTTTATTTAAAAACTTCTTATTATTGATCTGTAAAATTAATGGGTCTGTGCCGTTGTCAATAAGATGGTCATTTCCCTCAAATTTTATCATAACAGATCTTGTTTTAATTAAATGTTTAATTAAAAATTTGAGTACCTTAAAAGACATAACTTTCTTATAAATATCTATATATACAAAATTTATAAAATTTTATCATATATTGATTGATAAAATGAATTAAAATATCAATTAAATAGTTGAACTTTTGATATTAAGCTAACGTAATACAAAATATGCATACCAAAGAAAAAATTGATTTTATATCAAATTGGATAAAAGATTATGCACATTCAAATAATGTTGATGCGTTAGTTATTGGTATTTCAGGAGGTATTGACTCTGCTGTTACAAGTACGTTGTCAGCAAAAACAGGCTTGAGAACGTTTGTTGCGAACATGCCAATACTTGATCACAAAACAACTAATGAAAGAGGTATAAATCACATAGACTGGTTAAAAAAGAATTTTGGTAATGTAACAGACTTTAAAATAGATCTCTCTCTTGTATTTGAAAGTTTTAAGTCAGCTCTCGATAAAAATGACTCAGAACACGGTTATGCAAATTCACAGGCTCGATTAAGGATGATGACTTTGTATCAAATAGCAGCTAGCAATAACGGAATCGTTGTTGGCACAGGAAATAAAGTTGAAGACTTTGGAATAGGTTTCTATACAAAATACGGTGATGGAGGAGTTGATATTTCTCCAATCGCAGATTGTCTCAAAACAGAGGTATGGGATATGGGTAAGGAATTAAATATAAACAAAGACATAATAGATGCAGCCCCAACAGATGGTTTATGGACTGATGGAAGATCTGATGAAGATCAAGTTGGTTTAAGTTACTCTGAAATTGAAGAGGCAATGCTTAATGAGGAATCATCAAATAGACAAAAGTATCTTGAGATTAGAAAAAATAATATTCATAAAATGAACCCTATCCCTGTTTGTATTTTACCAAAATAGACTTTTTAAAGCTTATACTCTTGAACCGTTCGTGTTATCAAAAAGGTGCACTAATGTATTAGATATATCGAATTTAAATGTATCTCCTGCATTTAGATTTATTTTGGAGGATAATTTACAGCTAAACTCTTGATCACCAATTTTTGAATAAATGATCATATCTGAACCTAAATATTCCACTAGGTTTGCTACACAAGTATGCTGTCCATTATCTGAAATTAGGATATCATCTGGCCTTATACCTAAAATAGCATCATCGATGTTTGCAGAATTATTAAGGTTAATTCTCATATCAGCTATATGAGCTATGCCATTTTCGATTTTGCAATTAAATAAATTCATCTGTGGGGATCCTATAAATTCAGCAACAAATTTAGTGTTTGGTTTAGAATATATCTCTTTAGGTGTGCCAACTTGTTCAACAACACCATTGTTAATTACTACTATCCTGTCTCCTAGTGTCATCGCCTCTGTTTGATCATGAGTAACAAAAATACTTGTTACGCCCATTTGTCTTTGAAGACGTTTGATTTCCAAACGCATTTGATTTCTTAATTTTGCATCTAGGTTAGATAGTGGTTCATCAAATAAAAATATTTTTGGATTTCTAACTATGGCTCTTCCCATTGCAACTCGTTGTCTTTGGCCTCCTGAAAGCATACTTGGTTTTCTTGTGAGTAATTGGTCTATTTCCAGGAGTTTAGCAACATCATTAACTTTGTTATTGATCTCTTCTTTAGATATTCCTCTATTTTTAAGACCATAAGCCATGTTATTAAATACTGACATGTGAGGATAAAGTGCATAATTTTGAAAAACCATTGCTACATCTCTTTCAGACGGATCAATATTATTAATAACATTACCATCTAGCGATATTTCCCCATTTGTAATATCCTCTAATCCGGCTATCATTCTTAATAAAGTTGATTTACCACATCCACTAGGACCAACAAATACAACAAATTCTCCATTATCAATATTTAAAGAAGTCTCATTAACAGCTTTAGTGCCATTGGGATATATTTTAGTAATATTTTGTAATTCTAAAAAACTCATTTTTATTTTTCTGTTTGAATTAATCCTTTGATAAACCATCTTTGAAGAATTACAACAACTAACACAGGTGGAAGCATTGACAATATAATATAGGCAAATCTCTCGCCTGTTCTAGGTAAAGCAACACCCTCATAATTTTCTGTAAAAATAATCTTCATTCCCATCACTACTGTCCAATATTTTTCGTCAGTAGTCATTATTAAAGGCCATAAATATTGGCTATATCCATAGACAAACATGAAAATAAACATAGCCGCTAACATTGTTTTTGATAGTGGCAATAAGAAGTCAATAAAAAATCTCCAACTATTTGCACCATCTAATTTTGCAGACTCTAACAATTCATCAGGGATTGTTTTATAAAATTGTCTAAAGAAAAATGTTGCAGTAGCAGAAGCAACTAGTGGGAGTATAAGTCCCGTATATGTATTTGTTAGACCAAGATCAGATACAATTTTATAACTTGGAAAGATTCTTACTTCTAGTGGAACTAAAAGAGTAATAAAGATTAGCCAAAATATTGGAACAGCTAATTTAAATCTAAAATAAACTAATGCGTAAGCTGACATAGCTGAGATGACAACTTTCAATGTTGCGATTCCAAGAGCCATAATAAAACTATTTACAAACATTCTTGCTGCAGTAACTTCCTCAGACCAACCCCCTTTTTCATTCAAAACTTCATTGTAATTTTGAGAAAAACTCTCACCTAAAAAAAATTTCATTCCCTCAGTCATTATTGAAACATTATCATGAGTTGAAGTGGCAAAAGAAAACCAAATTGGTAATACCATTAATAAAACGCCAAGTATGAGAATAATGTGTGTTAGTATTTCTAATGGTTTGAACTTCATTTATTTTGAAATATTCCTTGAATAAATAATTTTTGTAGAAAAATAATTATAATTACTGGTGGGATCATTGACATAATTACAAAAGCAAAGCGGTCAGAAATAGATCCGTACATTGTCTTAAGACCCATTACAACAGTCCAATATTGCTCACTAGTAGTCATTATTAATGGCCAAAGATATTGATTATAGCCAAATACGAACATAAATATAAAAACAGCAGCAATCATCGTTTTAGATAAAGGAATTAAAAAATCTATAAAAAAGCTCCAACTATTAGTTCCATCTAATTTAGCCGCTTCTAATAATTCATCAGGAATTGATTTATAAAATTGTCTAAAAAAGAAGGTTGCTATTGCAGAGGCAGAGATGGGTAGAATTAAACCAGCAAATGTATTTACAAGATTTAATTTTGACATAACTATGTATGAGGGCATTATTCTAAGCTCCAAAGGAACTAATAAAGTAATAAAAATTAACCAAAATATAAAAGTCGCATATTTGACTTTAAAATAAACTAAACCGTATGCGGCCATAAGTGATGTTATTACAGATAAAGTTGCTATACCTGTTGCCATAACAAAACTATTTAAAAACATTTTAAGAGCTGTTATTTCATTAAAAAAACCAGATTGTTTAAATAAAACCCTAGAATAATTATCAATAAAATTATCTCCTAAAAAGAATTGTAAACCGTTTGTATTTATAAATAGGCTTGAATGTGTTGAGCTTGCAAAAATTATCCATATTGGAACAACCATAATAAGTAAACCAATTGAAAGAATAAAATGATTAATAGTTGAAGATATATATTTAGTCATTAATTGTAGTGAATTTTACCTTCTATGTATCTGAATTGGAAAATTGTAATGACAAGAACTATTATCATCATCATGATTGATTGGGCACCAGCACTTCCAAGATCTAAACCTTTGAAGCCATCAATGTAGGCTTTATAAACTAAAGTTTTAGTTTCGCTACCAGGAGCTCCAATAGTGGTTGTATCAATAATTCCAAATGTATCAAAGAAGGCATAAGTTATATTAATTATAATCAAGAAAAAAGTAGTCGGCATTAATAAAGGAAAAGTAATTGTCCAAAATCTTCGAATGTTGCTTTTACAATCAATAATAGAAGCTTCAATAACTGTTTTTTGAATAGCCTGAAGTCCTGCTAAAAAGAAAATAAAATTTGCACTTATTTGTTTCCAGGAACCAGCAATAATTACATAAATATATGCATCAAATACATTTTCATACCAATTAAAACCCCATAAATTATTAAATAAATGATGAAGTAAACCATATCTTTCACTGAAGAAATAATTAGCCATAACACCAACAACAGCTGGTGCAATAGCATAAGGCCAAATTAAAAGGGTTTTATAAGCACTTTTCCCATGCATTACTTTATTAGCTTGCACAGCAAGCAATAAACCAATTGAACCTGTAATAAAAGTAATTACGAAACTATAGATAATTGTAAACTTGAAAGCAGTGAAATAAGAGGGATCAGAAAAAATAAATAAAAAATTATCAAAACCAGCAAACTGAGAACCAAATCCAAAAGCATCTTGCATAGTAAAGGCATCTTTAAACGTTTGAATAATTGGCCAATATAAAAAAATTAATAAGATTAATAGCTGAGGAGCTAAGAAAAAATATTGAGAATAATTTGATTTAAATTGAACTTTTTTCATTAAGTTAAAAGGAGGATATTATAAATACCCTCCTTTTTAAAATAATATTAATTATAGGGTTTTAGCAAACTGTTTTAATAGTTTTGCTGCACCCTTATCCATATTGCTTAGAGCTTTTTCAACAGTGATATCACCATTAAGCATTGGCTCAACATTTTCGTATATTACTTCACGAATTTGAGGCCAGTTACCTGCTCTATATCCACCAGGGATAGTTGAACCTTCAAGACCTAATTGATCACCAACAGCTTTATGATAAGGAGAAGCTCTATAAAAATTTATAGTTTCAGCTAATTCGATACCACCTTTTGTTACAGCAGCATAACCTGTCATGTTATGATAGTATAAATCCATTTCTGGTGAACCCATAAATTCAATAAATTTTGCAAGTCCTTTATACTCTTCTTCTGTATGACCGTTTAAAATCCAATTAGCAGCACCACCAATAAATGTTGGATATTCTTTACCGCCTGTTACTGAGTCCCAATATGGTATTGGGTTAGTTGTAAAGTTTGGAAGTACACCTTTCATACCTCCAAAAGATGCAGCAGATCCAAACCAAAATGCAGCCTCACCGTTAGTAAATGGTGCTTGGTTATCTCCCCATGCTCTTCCCTTGTAGCCATAGTAACCCTTTTCATACCATTCTTTAACTTTAGTCCAGTGATAAACAAAAGCTTCTGTATCCGCAAAAAGTGTTTTTGTAGGAACAGCATCATAGCCATTATTGCCATCTGTCATCAATAAATTATGCCTTGAGAAGAAATTTTCAGTCCAAATCCAAGGACTGTGACTTTGAAGAAGAGGAATATATCCGGCATCGAGTATCTTTTGAGCCATACCTTCAAATTCTTCGTAAGTTTTTGGAACCTCTTCAATGCCAACTTCATTTAAGATATCCATATTGGCATACATGAGACATGTAGAACTATTAAATGGAACACCGATCATTTTTCCATCACCATCAGCATAAAAGTTTTTTATACCAGGAATGTAGTTATCAGCATCAACATCAATACCATATTTTTCGGCCATCTCTTCAAAGCCGATAACAACTCCATTTTTAACTTGTGCTACCATGATAGCTGCACCTGCATCATAGACTTGTGAATAATGAGGTTGATCACCTGCTCTAAAAGCAGCTATTGTAGCTGCCATGTTGTCCTCATAGCTTCCTTTACCAGTAGGGATAACCATATACTCATCTTGTGATTCATTAAATCGATTAGCTATTTCTATGATTACATCACCTAAAAAACCACTGTTACCATACCACCAATGAATTTCGGTTTTACTGTAACTGTTTGAAGTAAATGCAAAAGAAACTAAAAGTACAAAAATACTAATTAGTTTTTTCATTATGTCCTCCTATTAGAACGTTCCTGTTGCCATTATATAACTATTTAATAGTCTCAGGAATAGATTGGTTGTGTATAACTTAATAAAAAAATATTAAATATTTATGAAATTTAAAATAAGCTTTGAATTATATGTTTTTTATTAAATATCTTAATGCGTAAATAAATCCATCTTTACCCATACCTATAATCGAACAATTACAAGCTGGTGCTATGAGAGACTTTCTTCGAAAGTCCTCTCTAGAGTATATATTGGATAAATGAACTTCTATTTTAAATATTGTTTTAATTTCAAGAGAGTCGTGTAAAGAAACCGAAGTATGAGTCAAACCACCGGGATTGATTATGATACCAACGTATGACTCGTCTAAGCCATTTATTTTATTGATGATCTCTCCTTCTATATTACTTTGGAAAAAATCAAGTTTACATCCTAATGTTTCAGACTCCTTAAGTAGCTCGTTTTCCAAATCTTTTAATGTGAAATTTCCATAAACACTCTCTTTGCGTTTACCTAACATTTCTAGATTAGGGCCATTAATAATTAAAATTTTATTGTCCATATTTATTGAACTTATATCAAAGATTTTATCATTCCCAATGGGTATAATTTTAAATATTTTTATATTTTTTTAGTTAAAATCACTATATTTATGATATTTAGTTAATTATTAATAGGAGGTTAGTTATGAGAAAATTCATTATAGATATGACTATGTCGTATGACTTTCAGGTAACTATAGAGGCTGAATCGGAGGAAGCAGCAAAAGCAAAGTTTACAAATACACCATTAGAACAACTTGGTAGCTATAAATTTGGCTCATTTTATAAGACATTTAGAGGTATAAAATTAGATGAATTTGATCCAAGATTTTATAAGGACGAAGATAAAGTAAGATAATCATACGATGAGTAGAACAATTACTGAAAATCTTTTTGGTACACACTTCTTTAGCAAGTATTACCTAACTATACTAGGAGTGATTTTACTGACTATATCTTCTAAAATTTCTATTCCCTTTTACCCTGTTCCAATGACATTACAAACTTTGGTGGTTTTCTTTATAGCTGCATCAATGGGCATGATTGGGTTTTATTCAACATTTATTTATGTGGTTTTAGGTGTGCTAGGACTGCCTTTATTCGCTAATGGTGGAGGAATTGGCTACATTTTTTCTCCAACATTTGGTTTTTTATACGGAATGGTAATTTCTGCGTTCATAATTGCATATATTCTCAAATCTGAAGTAAAAACAGGTTTAATCAAGTTATCGGTTACTATTTTTGCAGGTGCATTTGTTATATTTTTGTGTGGTATTAGTCACCTTTCGTTTTTTGTAGGTCTAGAACAAGCAATAAATCTTGGTTTATTACCATTTTTGTATAGTGAATTTCTAAAGATTGTATTGGCTATAGCTATAATTTTTGGGTTGATTCAAAGAGTTAATCAAAAAAATTCATAAATAAGTTTTACTTACAGTTTCGAATATTGAAAAGTGCCGAGATGCCAATTCTTGTCTATTCTTGCTGTATCCTCCACCTATAACAGTACAAAGAGGTATTTTTTTTTCTTTGAAATACTCACATACAATTTCATCTCTGTTTTTAATGCCATCATCAGTAAGGTTTAAATTACCTAGATCATCGTTAGAGTGAACATCAACTCCTGCATCATAAAAAACAATATCTGGTGTAAAATGAGACTCAATTTGATCAAGCGTTTTTGTGAGGATATTTATATATTTAACATCATCTACTTCATCATCTATTGGTACATCTAAATTGCTATTTTTTTTGTCAAATGGAAAATTATTTTTACAATGAATTGAACATGTAAAAATATTATCAATATTTTCACAAATAGAAGCAGTTCCATCACCTTGGTGAACATCTAAATCTAATATTAAAATTTTATTTATTTTTTTTTGATTAAGTAAAGTTATCGAGGCATAGGCTAAATCGTTAAATACACAAAAACCAGATCCACAATCTTTAAATGCATGGTGAGTTCCACCTGCTAAATGACATGCAATACCATAATCCAACGCCAATTGAGATGTTTGTAGTGTGCCTTGTATAGCTAGGAAAGATCTTTTAGCTAATTTTTCACTCCACGGTAAATTAATTCTTCTTTCCTGATCTCTTGATAGATTACCTTCTTTAACACTCATAACATAATTACGGTTGTGTACTACTTGTACATCATTTATAGGAGCTGACTTACTTTGATGAATTGTTAAATTTGTATATAAATTTGAGTTTTTGATAAAATTATATAAATCAGAAAATTTAGTACCAACAAATCTATGACCCTCTGGTAGAGGAATGTCATAGTTATCATTGTAAACAACATTTAGTTTTTTCATCAATATAAATTTTCTTTAATATTCGCTAATCGTAACTATTTCATCAGACTCATATGTAGTTTGATCTAAGTTCTTCTTTACAATATTTGACATTGCATTAGCTACTTTTTTTGCATGAATTGGTCTCATTTTTTTAAGTGGGCCTAAAAATAATGGTGTTAATAGCTTGAAAATTGGAATTCCAATTTTCTCAGCAAGTCTAAATTGTACTCTTTTACCTAGTAAAAAAGATGGTCTTAAAATACCAAGGTTATCAAAGTTTAATCTTTTCAACTCCTCTTCAACTAAGCCCTTAAACCTCAAATATTCACCTTTATTATTAGGATCAGCAAAACCAGATGAGATATAGACGAAGGACTTAATTGAGTTAGATTTACATATTTTGGCTATTTCCTTAGGCAAATCTAGCTCTACCCTTTGATATTCACTTTTTTCAGGAGAGTTTTTCTTTGTTGTACCAATACAAAAAAAACAACAATCAGCAATAATCTGATCTTTAATATTCTCAACATTTTTTAAATCTGTATTAATAATTTCTAATTTTGGATGTTTTATATTTACTTCAGAACGCGTAAAAATTTTAATGCTGGTATAATATTCATCTTTTATTAAGTTTTTTAATAAATAACTGCCAACTAAACCAGTAGCACCAAATATCACTGCCGAAGACATATAAAACTTATACATTAATATTATTAAAAAAAAGAATATTTTTGGGATTTAGGAATATTTTTCTTTTAAAGTATTTTTTTGAACTTTTCCCATGACGTTTTTTGGAAGTTCATCCAACAATATATATTTATTTGGAATTTTATATTTCGCTAAGTGTTTTTTTAAAAAATCTTTAAGATCATTTAAATCTGTAGAATTATTCTTCATAACTATTGCTGCAATAGGTACTTCACCTAAATCGTCATTAGGGATACCAAAAACAGCAGACTCTAAAACTAATTCGTGTTGATTAATAATATCTTCAATTTCTTTAGGATAAACATTATATCCACCACTTATGATTAAATCTTTATTTCTTCCAGATATGAATAGATATCCATCATTATCAAAATATCCAATATCGCCGGTTATAAAAAAACCATCTTTAGTAAATGCCTCTTGTGTCTTTTTTGGATTATTTAGATAACCTTTAAATACATTAGGACCATTTATTTCTATTGTTCCAATATCATTTTCTGATTTATTATTATCACTTTGAATATTATTTATTCTTATTTTAATATCTTTTAAAGGTTTACCAACTGATCCTGCCTTTCTTTCCCCATCGCAAGGATTAGAGGCATTCATATTAGTTTCAGTCATACCATATCTCTCTAATATTTGATGACCGGTTACTCTATAAAAATTTTTAAATGTTTGATTTAACAATGGAGCACTTCCAGATATAAATAATCTCATATTTTGTGTTAATTTCTTATCTAGTCTTTTGTCATTCAACAATCTCGTATAAAAAGTTGGAACACCCATCATCAGAGTTGAATAATTAAATGCTTCAATAATTGAGTCTGTATTAAAATTTTTTATAAATCTAATAGTAGCCCCACTTATCATGGAGGTATTAATAGCAACAAACAATCCATGAGTATGATAAATTGGAAGTGAATGGATTAAAGTATCATTGCGATTTATATTCCATAAATTTATTAGTTCTTGAGCATTTGAAACTAAATTTTGTTCAGTTAACATAGCACCTTTAGGTTTTCCTGTAGTCCCAGAGGTATATAAAAGTGCTGCTAAATCATTATATGTTCTTTTTGATGGTTCAAAAAAACTATCAAGGTTTTCTAAACCATCAGTAATCTCTCCAACTCCGTTTGCATTTAAAGATAAAATTCTACAGCCAATTTCATCGCAAAATGGTTTTAAACTATCAATTTCTGATTTATCACAGATAAGAAAAGATGGTTTTGAGTCCTTTATAAAGTAAATTGTTTCATTCACAGTATAACTTGTATTAAGTGGAAAAAAAACTGATCCAGTAAGAATAGATGACAAATAAAGAGCTAAAGTCTCTTTACATTTGGCGGACTTTACAAGAATGTGACTTCCTGATTTTAACCCTAACTTTGATAATTTGTGAGAAATTTTTGATGCAAGAATTATGAAATTTTTATAAGTAATCTCGGATCCATCATCTAATATTAAAAAAGTTTTATTATTGTCTAAATTAGTTTCAACAAGATTTGAATAGAGTGAGTCTGTCAAAGTATATCAACGGAGTAATTAGGTTGGCCCTGCAATATATACAGGGCCTAATAAATAAAATAAAAAATCTAGATTATCCTAGGATTATGGTAACCATTTCTCCCAAGTAGATTTATTGTTTGCTTTCCATTCAGCAACAACATCATTAAGTTCACCACCTTCACGAACTTTAACGAGCATCGCTGCTTGATCTGCATTTGATAATGCCATTTTACCAAAGAATTCAAGTGCTTTTTGGTTTTCTGGTTTAGCAAATGTATCAGGATTACCGTAGTTCATTGGATAGTCAACAGCCCAACCAGTAGCTGGCCAATAGTCAGCTCCACAAGTTTCCCAGTTGTTAGCCTCTGTAAAGGTATCACATGTTTTATTTGGAGCTAATTTAACACCTACTAATTCGTTAACACCAAAGAACCAATGAGGCTCCCAAAGATACATTAAGAAAGGTTCACCTCTATCGTACATACCTTGCGCTTCAGCAAGAGCAGCAGTTTCGGTTCCTAATTCATCAGCTACAAAGTCTAGACCAAGTAAATCTAATCTTTTTTGATCATGACAGTTCCAACCAGCAACTGGACAACCAATTAATCGACCTTTACCACCAGACTCCATAGTCGCAAAATCTTCTTTGAATTTATTTAAATCAGCAAAGCTAGAAAAATCTGGATTTGCATCAGCCCAATATTTTGGAACATAATAATCTGACATACCAGTAATACCAACAGTTCCAAGTAATTTTACACTTCCATCACCAGAGTAAGTCATTTTAACTTCTCCACCATGGATAAGGTCGCCACTTAACATAACGTCATCAGCTTCAGCATAACTAGGCCATGACTCACATGCAAAATCAATATCGCCTGCAGCAATAGCTTCCCACAAGCCAGTTCCTGAAGCAAATACGATTCTATCAATTTCGTATCCTAACTCATCTTCAAGTATGCTTACAGCTACTTGACATGAAATCTCTCCACCAGTCCAGTCAGCGATTGCTGCTAATAATTTTTCAGCATTAGCTTTACTGAATGTTGCGGTAAAAAGAATAGAGGATAGAATAAAAGTTATAATTGTTTTAGATATTCTCATAGATTATCCCTCCCATAAACTGTTTATATTAACAAAAAATATTCAAAGTACATATGTTATTTATTCATTAATAGGTAACAAAACTCTATAAAATATGTTTTTTATTAATTAATTAAGTGTAATACTATCAAAAATGATGAAAACTAAAGTATTTCTTACATGTGCTGTTAATGGATCCGGTGACACTGCATCAAAACATCCTGATCTTCCAAAGACTCCAAAACAAATAGCTAAATCCGCAATAGAGTCTGCTCAAGCAGGTGCATCTATAGTTCATATTCATGTCAGAGAGGAAGATGGAACGCCTAGTCGAAAATTTGAATTTTATAAGGAAGTAGTCGAAATAATTAGATCGAGTGACACTGATGTAATTATTAATTTAACAACCGGTATGGGAGGTGATTTAGATATAGGTGAAGGAGATAACCCAATGGATTTTGGTCCATATACAGATATGGCTAATATTATGGAAAGAATATCTCATGTAGAGGAATTACTTCCGGAAATTTGTACACTTGATGCTGGAACTTTAAATTTTGGTGATAGTTCTGTGTTGGCAGTCAATACTCCAAATGATTTAAGAAAAGCAGCAAAACGATTAAAAGAAATTGGGGTTAAACCTGAAGTTGAAGCATTTGATTTAGGTAATATGTGGTTTGGTGCTCAGCTTTATGAAGAAGGACTACTTAGCGACCCACCCTTATATCAAATGTGTTTAGGAATTCCCTGGGGAGCTCCAGCAAAAACTACAGCTATGATTGCAATGTTAGATGTCATGCCTAAAAATGCTATTTGGTCAGGCTTTGCAATTTCAAGAAATGAAATGCCCTTTGTTGCACAAACAGTTTTACTTGGAGGTAATCCCAGAGTTGGGCTTGAAGATAATTTATATTTATCAAAGGGAAAACTTGCAACTAATCCACAATTAGTTGAAAAGGCAATAAAAATAGTTCATGAGTTGGGCTCCTCTATTATGAGTCCCCAAGAGACTAGAGATTATTTAAAGCTAATAAAAACTTAATCCATTCTCTCAGTATTTCCATCAATAGAAATTACTTGACCTGAGACTCTAAGGGAGTCTTGAGAAATTAAAAAGGAACACATTTTTGCTATATCATCTTCATAAACCCATTGTTTTAAAGAACTCATATAAACAAAATCTTTTTCAATTGATCTTACAGATTGCTTTAACATTTTTGCTTTCGCTTTTATGACCCTCATCATTCTCGCACCTTTAACAGAACCCGGGCATATTGCATTTACTCGTATATTAAATTTACCTAATTCCATTGCTAAAGTTTTAGTAATACCAACTAAGGCCCATTTGCTTGCCGCATAAGGTGACCTATTAGGAAAACCATCAATACCAGCTGTAGAGGAAATATTGATGATTGAGCCATTTTTAGATTTCTTAATCATGGGTATTGCATATTTAGTAAAATAAAAATGACTATTAATATTTACATGTAAGGTCTTTTCCCAATCATCAGATTTAATTTTCTCTAAAGGAGATGTG
This sequence comes from uncultured Alphaproteobacteria bacterium, assembly GCA_902617355.1. Lineage (GTDB taxonomy): Bacteria > Pseudomonadota > Alphaproteobacteria > HIMB59 > HIMB59 > HIMB59. The sequence continues at coordinate 142,516 of CACMWK010000003.1, forward strand.
GGTCCAGCTATTCCAATATTATTTATAAGTCCATCTATTTTTTTTGTTTTATTTGATATTTCTTTATAAAATTTTTTCACCTCATCTTCTTTTGAAGCATCGCATTCTGATATAAAAAGTTTTTTATTAAAGTATGAATTTTTTTTCAGTTTATTAATATTTTTTTTATCAATATCACAAGTATAAACAATAGCACCTTGTAATAGTAATAATTTTACAGTAGCTAGACCTATCCCAGAAGCACCAGCAGATAAAATAATTTTTTTATTTTTAAGGAAATTATTTTGCATCAAAAGAATTACTATCAGGTTTAATGGGAATAGATCTATCTATACCCTTTACAATTTTTTTTTCTTTATCATAAAAAGGTAAATCTACAACGACTCCAGTGTGTGAAGAATTATCTGGGAGAATCATTTCTATCTCTTTATTTATATAATCATTTGGTTCATAAAATCTTACATAACCAATTCCTTGTTGGAGAGTTGGAGACGGTACACCTGCTGTTATGTAGCCGACTTGTTTATCATTAATTTTTATTTTACTTCCGGCTTTAGGAACTGCTGTTTTACATGTTATTCCAAATAAACAAGTCCTTTTATCTTTTTTAATTAATGCATCTTTACCGATAAAATCTTTATCCATATTCACAAAATACCCCAGCCCTGCTTCAAAAGGAGTAATTGTTGTATCTATATCAGTTAAATTTCCAAAAATACCACCCTCAATTCTTCTAATAGTCATGGCCCTAGAGGCAGAAAATTGCATACCATATGGTTTACCACATTCAATAAGATGGTCCCATAGAGCCAAATGATCTGTGTTAAAACCATCACAAAAAATTTCAAATCCTAATTCATTTGTAAAACCTGTTCTTGAAACATATAAAGTTTGCCCTCCTAGATCAAAAAAATTGGATGTAAAATAAGGCATATTTTCATCAATCTTTCCATTAGAAGCTAAGTTCATAATATCGATTGATGCCGGACCTTGAATTTGAAGAACTCTGGATTTAGGGTCTTTTATTTGAATATCATAATTTGAACTATGAGCAATAAGCCAATCTTCAAATGGGCCATCAGCTTGAACGTACCAAAACTTTTCTTCATCAAACCTAAATAAAACTCCATCCATGAAAATTCCACCTTTTGGTGTACAGGCAAGTGCATAATAACCTCTGCCAATTTTTGTTTTTGTAATTTCTCTTGTCAGCACTTTATTCAAAAAAGAAACTGAGTCTTTTCCTGATATTTCTAACGGTTTTTCTGGAACATCAAATAAAAGAGCTTTTTGTCTTAAAAGCCAATATTTTTCTAAAGGATCTTCATCAATTTTCATAGGAAAGTATCTTCCTGCATAGACGCCTCTAACCATATTCGAAGTATTAGTACGTTGAATGAATGGAGACTCTTCAAATCTACGTGCACTAATTTGAATTGTTTTATTTAGATCAGCTTCTTCTTGTAAATTTCCCATTTATTTATCAATGACTCTATTAGATTTATAGTCACGAATAATAACAGGAGGGTCAAATGCGGTCACAGGTGAAATTTTATCTTTAACTAATTCTACTTCGATGAGACATGAATGTGCTATGGGACCTTGACCTAATTTCGAAGTTCCTTTGTCTTTCGTAAGGACATTAGGATTACCATGTTTACAGATAGTTTTTAAATTTTTAGTATCCTCAGGATCATACCATGCACCTGTACTAATTTGAACAACTCCAGGGCGTATATTATCATTAATGTTTACACCAGCTAAACAGGCACCTCTGTCATTGAAAAGTTTTACTATATCTCCCTCATTTATACCTCTACTACTAGCATCAACACTATTCATTTCAATTGGTTCACGATCTTTAATTTTAAAAGATTTACTATAACTTCCGTGATCCATTTGACTATGTAATTTATTTTTTGGTTGATTAGATATTAAATGTAAAGAATAATTTTTATTTTTACTTCCAAGCCATTCACAGGGTTCTAACCAGGTTGGATGACCAGGACAATCATCATAATTAAAACTATCTACTGTTTTAGAATATATTTCTATTTTTCCACTTGGAGTTGAGAGTGGGAATTTAGTAGGATCTTCTCTAAAATCTTTTAACATTATTGTATTTTCTTTTGGTGGTGGAACTTTAAACCACCCTTTTTTTCTAAAATCCTGATAGCTAGGAAAATCAATATTTTTTAATGACTTTGATTTGACTGACGTTTCTTGATAAATCCATTTTTGCCAATCTTCTTCATCTCTTCCTTCAGTAAAAAGATTTTCAATATCCATTTTTTTTGCAATTCCTTTAAAAATATCAAAATCACTTTTAGCCTCTTTAAAAGGTTCAACTAATTTTGACATTGAAATTACATAAGGATCTCTTGGGGTAAGCATTATATCTTGTCTTTCAAGTGGAGTGGTACAAGGTAAGATAATATCTGAATATTTAGCTAAAGAATTCCAGCACCATTCATTAGAAATGATAGTTTCAGGTTTTTGCCAAGCTAGCAAAAGTTTATTAATATCTTGATGATGATGAAATGGATTTCCACCTGCCCAATAAATTAATTTAATATCAGGATATTCATACTCCTTGCCATCAAAATGAAAAGTTTCACCCGGATTTAAAAGTAAATCACTAATCCTTGCAACTGGGATAAAATTATCAATTTTATTGTCAGATTGTGGAAAAGCAGCGCCAGGAATAATAGAAAACTGCCCACCAATGTGATTAGTTGCACTATAACCAAATCCAAAACCACCACCTGGTAAACCTATTTGACCCAACATTGATGCCAACATAATTGCTGCCCAAAAAGGCTGCTCACCATGATCTTGGCGAGTTAAAGACCAACTAACAGATATCATAGTTCGCTTTGAGGACATGTCTCTTGCCAAAGAAATAATTTCATCTGATGAGATTTCACTTATTTCTGAAGCCCAATTAGCATCTTTTACAACTCCATCTAAATCTCCTAAAAGATATGGTAAGAAAATATCAAAACCTTCTGTGTATTTTTTAATAAATATTTCACTATATAAATTTTCTTTGTATAGAGTGTGCGCTAGACCGAGCATAATAGCTACATCAGTATTAGGTCTTAAAGGTAACCATTTTCCTTTAACCTCCTCTAACAAGTCACTTTTAAGTGGACTCAAATTTACAAATCTTATGCCAGCTTTAGCAGAACTAATTAGTTTTTCTTTTTGATTATGACTCCCTGTTCCACCTTGGGCTATTTGACCATTTTTTAAAGGAACTCCTCCAAAACATACAAATAGTTCTGTGTTTTCTTCGATTGAGTCCCAACTAGTGCAGGTATCAAGAAAGGCTCTATAACTTCCAAGTATATGGGGAACCATTGCTTCTGCCGCTGCAAAACTATAAGTAAACTTTGATTTTGTGTAGCCACCAATGCAATTTAAAAAACGATGTAGTTGGCTTTGAGCGTGGTGAAATCTTCCAGCACTAGCCCAGCCGTAAGATCCACCAAATATTGAGGAATTACCAAAGTTCTCTCTTACTCTATTTAATTCTTTGGCTACTATATTTTCAGCATCATCCCAAGATACAGCCACAAAAGGATCTATCCCTCTTAAGTTATTATTTGTTCCTGGTCCATTATCAATCCAACTTTTTCTTATCATAGGCTTATCAATACGCGTTTGATTATCGTGGATGTCTACAATACCTGGGCCTATTGGTGATGGATCTTTATCATTTTCCCATCCTATTAATTCTGTGACTTTCCCATTATTTACTTTTGCTCTATAAGTTCCCCAATGCGAACTAGTTAAGGGAAGATCTTTCTTAAAACCCATTAGGATTTATCTAATCCAAGGGCTTGTCTTTGTTTCTTAGTCCAGGCGTGGGTTATCCTATCGATGATAATAGCTAGAAGAACGATAGCTAAACCAGCTGATAAACCTCTTCCTGTATCTGATCTTTGAAGTGCATTAAATACTTGGAGTCCTAGACCTTTTCCTCCAATCAATGGCGTAACAATTTGCATTGCAAAAGCCATTATTACAGTTTGATTAAAACCCATAACGAGACTGGGAACAGCTAGTGGAAATTTTACTTTATTTAAAGTTTGAATTCCTGTCCCTCCAAAAGATTTAGATACCTCTGAATAGCTCCCTGAAACTTGTGACAAACCAAGAGCTGTTAATCTTATTATTGGTGGCACAGAATATATAACTGTTGCAATAACAGCAGATACTATATTTCCTCCAAAAAACATTAAAACAGGAATTAAATAGCAAAAATAAGGTAAAGTTTGCATTGCATCTAAAACAACATTTTGGATATCTCTGTACCATTTATTGTAGGATGCTATTACTCCAAGTGGTACTCCTATTACAAAACATATTAAAACTGAAACTAGTACTGACGATAGCGTAATCATTGAATGCACCCACATACCTGTAGCTCCAATAAAGGCTAATAATATTGCGGTAATGGTGGCAAACTTTATTCCAACTGTCACATATCCTATAAGTATAAAAACAATCATTGTATACCACCAAGGTATCTGAGTAAGAAATAAATTTAATGGGTTTAGCAAATATAAGTAAACAAAATACTTCATGCCTTTTGCAAATGATATAAAACCAGGATCAAGAGTCATTGCCTTGACAGTATCTTCTATTGGTTTTTGAATATCTATTGTCCAAGTTTCTGGAAAAGTTCCTATACTATAAATGTATGCATCAAAAATATAAATAAAGATAAAAATTAAGAATGATGAAAATAAAAAATATCGTTGATTTATAAAATTTTTAACTGAACCTTTTTGAGACTTATTAAAAAAAGAAATAAAGCTAGCTATTAAACTAGCAAAAACATTAACAATAGTTGTAAAAAATATATTTATGAGCATTACAGATATTCTCAAAGGTAATTCAATTAAGTTTGCTACAGGGTTTCTGTGTAGATTTTGCGGTAATAAGTAAAATTTTTTTACATCATCTGGTAAGGTTTCTTTTTCTTTACTAATTGCACTACTTATTCTATCAAACATTATTGCCATAAATAAAATACACAAGCCCCCTTCCATTGCCCAACCAACATCTAATTTTCTAATTGCTTGCCATACTTGACCACCTAAACCTTCAGCACCAATAAAAGTTGCAAGAACAACTAGAGCTAATGCCATCATAATTGTTTGATTTACACCCATCATGATACTTGGTAAGGCCATTGGAATTTTAATTTTAAATAAAAGCTGAAATTTATTAGATCCAAAAGATTCAGCTGACTCTATTGTTTCTTTAGATACTTGTCTTATTCCTAAATTTGTTAATCTAATAATTGGAGGCATAGCATAAATTAATGTAGCAAGTATTGCTGGAGCACCACCAATTCCAAAAAAGAACATTGCAGGGAATAAATATACAAATGCAGGCATGACTTGCATGGTGTCTAAAATAGGTTTTAGAAAATTTTCAAATCTATCACTTTGAGAACTCAGTATTCCTAAGATAACTCCAAAAATTACAGATAAAATTACTGATAAGCCCATTAATGCTAATGTTTGCATTGAGACCTCCCACATGTCCACAGCGCCCCAGAAATAAACTGTAAACATACAAAATAGAGCTAGTTTAATACCACCATATGCTAAAGCTGGAAGAGCCATTAAGGACATTATTAAAATCCATGGAGACTCAACAAAGAAATTTTCCAATGCCATGTAACCAGCTTGTAAAAAAGAGGCAAATAATCTCGTTATCCATCTATAGTTATCTTTTAAATAATCCTCACCAGCATTTATCCATGCGGTAAATTTAAATTCATCAGTAATTGATTTAGGAAATACAGTAGGATCCTCATTAATAATCGACAGATAATATGCTACTGCACCAATGATAAAAATACTTATGTAAAAAATTATATTTTTATTTAATTTATTTTTATTAGCTATATTTTGATCTAAAGACATATTTAATTATATTTATTCAATTATATAAGAATTTATAAAAATAATTTTATTTTAATAGTATTAATTCACAATTATAATAGCTTTATACCTGAATAATATGGATAAAATTATTTGTTCAAATATATGGAAAATTTTTGGCAATGATGAAAAAAGAATTTTAGACAATTTAGATCCAAATTTAAGTAGAGACGAAGTCCAAGAAAAAACTGGACATGTAGTAGCTGTAAAAGATGTCAGCTTTTCTATTCAAAAAGGTGAAACATTTGTTGTAATGGGATTATCAGGTAGTGGAAAATCAACTTTAGTAAGATGTTTAACTAGATTAATTGAACCTACATCTGGATCAGTAATTATTGATGATATTGACATTACAAAAATAAGTAGAAATAGCCTTCTTGATCTTAGAAGAAATAAAATGAGTATGGTATTTCAACACTTTGGACTTTTTCCACATCGGACAGTTCTTGAAAATATTTCTTATGGTTTAGAAATTAGGGGAGAAAAAAAACAAGAAAGATTAGACAAGGCTACAGAGTCTTTAAATCTTGTTGGTTTAAAAGGTTGGCATAATAATTATCCAAGAGAGCTATCAGGTGGAATGCAACAAAGAGTTGGTTTAGCACGTGCGATGGCAGTTGAGCCAGAAATCTTAATATTTGATGAGCCATTTTCTGCTTTAGACCCATTGATTAGAAGAGAAATGCAAGATGAACTCTTAGACATTCAAAAAAAATTACAACGAACTATGGTTTTTATTACTCATGATTTTTTAGAGGCAATAAAAATGGGAGATCATATTGCTATTATGAAAGATGGAGAGATTTCTCAAGTTGGAACACCTGAAGAAATTGTTGCAAATCCAGTCGATAAATACGTTAAAGATTTTTGTGAAGATGTTCCAAAATATAAAGTATTAAGCGCAGGAAAGGTTATGCGTAAGGAATGTTCTGATGAGTCAAAAAAATTATTTTCAGATAAAACAAAATGCATAGATGAAAATGCTAAAATTGAAACGTTAATTGACCAGATTTGTGAAGATGATACGGCCTACCCTATAATAAATTCCCAATCAGGAGAGCTAGTTGGAGAAATTGATCGAACCATTGTTATGAAGTCTATGAAATCTAAATGAACTAATCATTTAATTTGGTTTATTAATTTTCTTATTTTTATCTCTCCAAATAATAATCATTCCTGCAAAAACTATTAATAAAACTCCAGGGAAAAGTTGATCAAAAGGTGCTTCACCAAAAAATATCCAGGCTAGAATAAAAGATGAGGGTATTGCTAAATATTCAAAAACTGCGATTTTACTAGCTGCTATTAACCTATACGAGTAAATAAATAGAATTGCAGCAGTTCCTCCAAAAATACCAATTAATGATAAAATTAAAAAGTCAGTATTACTCTCGATATTTGTATGACCAGTTGTAAAAAAAATAAATATTAACGAACCAAGAAAAGATGAAAACAGAGAATAAAATTGAATTTTTCCTGTAGTAAAATTGTCTGGTATAAATTTTAGTACTATCACTTGGACAGCCCATAAAAAAGCAACCAGTATTGGTAAAATAGAATAATAGGAAAAAATACTACTATTAGGTTTCATAATCATTACAACTCCAACAAAGCCAATTATAACAGCTGACCATCTATATATACCCACTCTGTCTCCTAAAAAGAAGATTGATAAAATTACTATAAAAAATGTAGAGGAGAAAGTTAGCGTAGATGCTGTAGCAAATTCCATATTATTTATAGCAATGTAATACAAAATATTAATAGCCAAAAAACAAGAACCTCTGATAAAACAAAATAAAATAAACTTTTTATTTAA
>CACMWK010000004.1:0-140529 GCA_902617355.1 uncultured Alphaproteobacteria bacterium
ATTTTTGATAATTTTTGAAGCTAAATTCATATCAATTTTATTATTATAGTTTTGTTTAAGAAAACCCATTATCTTTCCAAAGTCTTTATTTTCTAAGTTATTTTCTTTTATGTGATTTGATATAATATCTATCGTGTTTTTCTCATTCATCATTGTCGGGAGAAAATCATTAAGGTAATTGATATCAAATTCCAAGTCCTCTATTCTGAATTGATCATTAGCTTTTATTGCGAAATCTAAAGATTCTTTTTTTTGCTTTAACTGGGTCTTAACAATTTTAATTATATTTTCATCAGATAATTTAAGCACATCTCTATCTAGATTCTCTTTAATTAGAAAATTTTTTAACTCAGAATAGATATATCTTGCTATTGAAAGTTTTTTCTTATCTCCGCCTTTTAAAGCACTTTTAACGTCGTCAGAAATTTTTTTTGCCAAACTCATTTGAAATTCCTCTCATATAATATACTAATACACATGATTTAATATGACCGTATTAGATAATAAAACTAAGCTAAATCATCAAAACGGTTATTTAATTTATAACAAAAAATATATATTCAAAGGTAAGTTTCTATCAAAAGATCAATTTAAGATAGCAGAAATCTGCTTCAATACTAGTATGACGGGGTATCAGGAAATATTAACTGATCCCTCGTATAAATCTCAGTTTATAAATTTTACCTTTCCTTTAATTGGTATTGTTGGATGTAATAATGAAGATTACGAGTCATGGAAAATACATGCATCTGGTTTAATATGTAATGAATTATTTGAATTAAGTTCAAATTGGAGAGCACAAACAAATTTTACAAATTGGATTATAAGTCAAAATTCTTGTGCTTTTTTTGATTTAGATACAAGGGCCGTAACTAAAATTGTAAGAAATTATGGACCAAAAAATATAATGCTATGTTCTGAGGAATATTTTGAAAACAAAGGAATAGAGCAAATTTGTAAACAAATAGATCAAAGTCTTTCTCTAGAAGAGAATGATGTTATCAAAGATTTTACATCTGAATTGAACATAGAAAAACAAGAAATAGCTAAAAAAAAGTACTCAATAGCTTTTTTAAATTTTGGAGCAAAAGACAACATTAAGAAAAACTTATACTCTAGAAATTGTAAGATTGAGGAATTTGATATGAATTTTAAAGCTGAAGATATTATTAATAAGAATTTTGATGGTTTTTTTTTAAGTAATGGTCCAGGTGATCCTAAAAAAGTATATGAAAATATAAAGCCTGAATTAAATAAATTACTAAATAAAAAAATACCTACTTTTGGTATATGCCTAGGTCATCAAATATTAAGTTTAGCATTTAATGCCTCCACTGCTCGAATGGAAAAAGGCCATCGAGGTGGTAATCACCCAGTAAAAAACTTAGAAACAAACAAAGTTGAAATTACATCTCAAAATCACGGTTTTGTAGTTTTAGATGAAAATTTTCCCTCTAATCTTCAAATAACACATAAATCATTATTTGATAAAACTATTGATGGCATGAAATCAAATGATCAACCTTTATTTTCTGTTCAATATCATCCAGAGTCTAGCCCTGGACCACATGACAGCAGATATCTTTTCGATGAATTTATAAGTTTAATGGAAAAGAATGCCGGCTAGAAAAGATATATCTAAAATATTGGTTATTGGCTCTGGTCCTATCATTATAGGTCAAGCATGTGAATTTGATTACTCTGGCAGTCAAGCATGTAAGGCACTTAAAAAAGAAGGTTATGAAGTTGTTTTAATTAACTCTAATCCAGCAACTATAATGACAGACCCGGAATTCGCAGATAAAACTTACATTGAGCCTATTGATAAAGAAATTGTAAAAAAAATAATTGATAAAGAGAAACCCGATGCAATTTTACCAACAATGGGAGGTCAAACAGCTCTAAATATTATCAGAGAGTTAAACAAAGAGAATTATTTTAAAAATTTTTCAATCAAAATTTTAGGTGCTAGTCCAAGATCTATCGATATAGCTGAAGATAGAAAATTATTTGCTGAAGCGATGTCTGAAATTGGACTCGAGACACCATTTAGCATAATAGTTGATGACAAGTCCAATCTAAATAAAATAATTAATGAAGTAAGTTTTCCATTAATTTTAAGACCTTTTTATACACTGGGAGGAACTGGTGGTGGTATTGTGTACGACAAAGATGAATTTATATCAAAGGTCAAAAATGCTATCGATTTAAGTCCTGTATCAAAAACTCTTGTTGAAGAGTCCTTAATTGGATGGAAAGAATTTGAATTTGAGGTAGTTAGAGATAATTCAGATAACTCAATAATAGTTTGTTCAATAGAAAACTTAGATCCAATGGGAGTGCATACAGGGGATAGTATTACAATAGCCCCAGCTCTTACGTTAACTGATAAAGAATATCAAAAACTAAGAAATCAAAGTATTGCTATTCTAAGAAAAATTGGAGTAGAAACTGGTGGTTCAAATGTCCAATTTGCAGTAAATCCAGAAAATGGAAGGATATTGATCATAGAAATGAACCCACGAGTTAGTAGGTCATCTGCGTTAGCCTCTAAAGCTACAGGCTTCCCTATCGCTAAAATAGCAGCATTGTTAGCAGTTGGTTATACATTAGATGAATTAGAAAATGATATTACTAAAGTAACTCCAGCAAGTTTTGAACCAGTTATAGACTATATCGTGACCAAAATACCAAAATTTAATTTTGAAAAATTTCAAGGGACACCTAGTGAGTTAAATACTGCCATGAAATCTGTTGGTGAAATTATGTCTATAGGTAGAACTTTTAGAGAGTCTCTTTTAAAAGCTTTCTACTCAATAGAGTCAGATAACTTTGGTTTAGATATAAGTCATGAATTATTAAATATTAAAGATGAAAATTTAAAAAATTTACTCACAAAGCAAAGACCTGATAGATTATTAATAGTTGCAGAAGCTATAAGACGTAAGATACCTTTGTCTGAAATAAACGATTTAACATATATTGATTTGTTTTTTTTGAGAGAAATAAATGAGATTATAAAAATTGAGCAACAATTAGTAAAGGCAGGTAGTAGTTTAGAAAAAAATTTATTTATTTTTGCAAAAAAAATTGGATTTTCTAATCATCATATAAGCAATTTAACAAAAATTAGTATAAACGAAATTTACGATCTTCAGAAAAAAAATAACTTAAAAACAGTATTTAAAAGAGTAGACACTTGCGGAAATGAATTTGACTCTTCTACAGCATATCTTTATTCAACATTTATTTCTGAAACAAATGAATTTAGTTGTGAGTCTAGACCAACGAATAAAAAAAAGATAATTATTCTTGGCTCTGGTCCTAATAGAATTGGTCAAGGTATAGAATTTGATTATTGTTGTGTGCAAGCTGTAAAATCTTTTCAGAAACTCGGTTATGAAACAATTATGATTAATTGTAATCCTGAAACAGTCTCAACTGATTATGATACTTCAGATAAACTATATTTTGAGCCTTTGGAATTTGAATATGTTAAAAATATAATTGATAAAGAAAACGAGAAAGGTGTTGTTGAAGGTGTTATTGTCCAATTTGGTGGGCAGACACCATTGAGAATAGCTAATAAACTCAAAGAATATGGATATAAGATATTAGGCACATCTTTCGAAGCGATAGACATATCTGAAGACAGAGAGAGATTTCAAAAATTAATAAAAAAGGTAGGTTTAAAACAACCAAAAAGTGATATCTCTTTAGGAACAAAAGAGCTTGTCACTAAATCCTCTAAGCTTAAGTTTCCTATTTTGTTAAGGCCCTCATATGTCCTGGGAGGAAGAATGATGGAAAAAATGGTTAATATAGATGATGTGCAGGATTATATTGATCAAAACTATTGGGCACTAGAAAATAATGTGATTCTAATCGATGAGTTTCTTCAAAATGCAAAAGAGGTAGATGTCGATGTATTAAGAGATAATCAGGGTAATACAATGATAGCTGGAATTATGGAACATATTGAAGAGGCTGGTATTCACTCAGGTGATAGTGCTTGTAGCATACCACCGTATTCTCTTAGTAATAAGATTATATCAGATATCAAAAAATTTAGTATCTCTCTTGTAAATGAATTAAAGATACTTGGTTTGATGAATATTCAATATGCTATCAAAGATGATGAAATTTTTATACTTGAAGCAAACCCTAGAGCTAGTAGAACTATTCCATTTCTGGCTAAAGCAATAGGAATACCATTTATTAAAATTGCAGCTGAATTAATCGTAGGTAAAACTTTAACTGAAGAGTATCAGAATTTTGACAATAGTACTTTACCTTACTTTGCAATCAAAGAGGCTGTATTTCCATTCAATAAATTCCCAAACACCGATGTAATACTTGGTCCGGAGATGAAAAGCACTGGTGAGGTTATGGGTATAGACGAGGATTTTTATTTGGCTTATTTCAAAAGTCAAATTGGTGCAGGACAAAAACTAAATGACTTAAAAAATATATTTATCTCTGTTAAAAATGAAGATAAGCAAAGTATATCTGAAATAGCTAAATCATTTAAAGAAAATGGCTATAATTTATATACAACAAAAGGAACTCATGATTTTTTGTTGAAAGAAGGAATTACTTCAAATTTGGTTAATAAAGTGGCTGAAGGTTCACCACATGTGGTAGAATATATTAAGCAAAATAAAATTGATTTAGTCATAAATACCACCGAAAATAAACAGGCAATAATTGACAGCTTTACTATAAGAAGAACATCGGTGGATCTAAATGTTCCATATTACACTAACTTAAGAAGTGCAAAAATACTCATTAAATCACTGATTACATTGAAAAATAAGCCTATTTCCGTAAAACCTATACAAATTCATCACTCTTTTTAGTATAAAAATTCATTTGTAATAACACATAAAATTCAATATTTTCTACAACTTAATTAAAATAGTTAAAATGGAAAAAATACCAATGACAGAAGAGGGGCAAAAAAAACTCCTCGATGAACTTAAACATCTAAAAACAGTTGAAAGGCCAATTATTATTAAGGCTATAGCTGATGCTAGAAGTAATGGTGATCTTTCTGAGAACGCTGAATATCATGCAGCTAGAGAAAAACAAAGCTTTATTGAAGGTAGAGTAGCTGAGATAGAAAGCATTATTGCTCAAGCAGAACTAATAGATGTATCAAAGCTATCAGGTACGGTTGTAAAATTTGGAGCTACTGTTTCAATTATAAACTTAGATAATGATAAAGAGTCTAAGTATCAGCTAGTTGGAGAAGTGGAAGCTGACATCGAGAAAAAAAAGATATCTGTAACTAGTCCTATTGCTAGAGCTTTAATTGGAAAGAAAAAGGGTGATTACATAGAAGTATCAACCCCAAAAGGTATAACTTCATACGAAATTAAGTCAGTAAGATTTAAATAATAGAATTTGAATACCTACAAAGTTATTACCATCAGCGAAGGTGCTGCTGGTATGAGAAGTCAAATTGAGGGATTAGCTAATTTAATATCTAGTTCTTATATAAATTTTGATTTAAAAATAAAATCTATATTTAAAAAATTTCCTATAGAATTAATACCTTCAAGTAGATTTGCTTATGAAAATCTGTCTTCATTGAAGATTGAAAATAATACGATTCTTATTAGTTGTGGTAAAAAAAGTGTTAAAGCGTCTGTTTATCTAAAAAGAAAATTTAAAGATTTAATTTTTAATATTCACATACAAGACCCAAAAATTAATCATAAGTTTTTTGATCTTATCATTTGCCCAGAACATGATAATTTAAATTTTGATAATTGTATTTCAACTTTATTAGCCATACATAATGTTAAATTCAAAAAAAATATTAAAAATAAAAATACAATAAATTTTATTATTGGCGGACCAAACAAATATTTTAAATTTCAACCGCAAACACAAGAAAAAATTTTAAATGAAATAAAATTTTTAAGTAATGAGTTTAAAGTCAATGTTATACCATCACGAAGAACACCAAGAGGGCTCATAGATGAATTACTAAAAATTGATAATGAGAATGTTATTACCTATAATGATTTATTTAATCCAAGGAAGTATGGTGAGCTTCTATCGGAGGGTAATTTACAAGTTGTAACTTGGGACTCAATATCTATGATATCTGAAGCTATATCTTCTGAAGCTGGTACTTTTTTGTTTAAGTTTGAAGAAAAATTTTGCCCAAAAAGATATCTTAAGTTTTTTGATAAAATTATAGATCATAATTTCGCACAATTTTATAATCAAAATTTAAAACCTTATGAAATCTCTATTGAAGAGTATAACAAAACTTTAAAAACTAAGATCTTGAATAAGATACAATCTAATTTAAGGTTCAGATCTAGTAATGCTTAAGGAATCAATATTAAATCGTTGTAAAACATACTCAGACCCTTTCCCTCATTGGGAGCTAGAATCCCCTTTTACAGATGGACTCATAAAAGAACTGAATGATGTTGATATATCTGATGCACCTCGCTCTTTTGACGGCACAAGAGCCGCTGATGCAGGTGGAGATGGGGTAGATGGAAAACTTAGAGTTTTTTTAGAGAGTGATAATTCAAAAAACTTATCTTATGGTATGGAGCTAATTGATGATTTGAGGGATAAGGATGTTATTGCGTCAATAGAAGAGAAAATTAAAAAAAATTTATCAAATAGTTATATCAGAATTGAGTATATATCAGATCGTAAAGGTTTTTGGCTAAAACCACATTTGGATATCAAAGAAAAACTAATGACAATGATGTTATTTATTAACACATACGATGAATCAGAAAAACTTGGAACAGATTTTTATGATACTGAAATGAAGCTTGTAAAGACAATTCCATATAAACATAACACTGGTTATTTTTTTGCTTCAGGTAATAATACTTGGCACGGACTTGAAAAAAAAGAAATTAAGGTTGAGAGAAGATGTATGCAGATAAATTATGTAACCTTCCCCACTAACTGGCCAATAGATGGCTGAAATTAATAACGTTATTATTATAGGTTCAGGACCTGCTGGATATACTGCTGCAATATATGCTGCTAGGGCTAATTTAAAGCCTATTTTAGTGAGTGGTCTTCAGCCTGGTGGTCAACTCACCATAACCACTGATGTAGAAAACTATCCAGGTTACGAAGATCCTATCCAAGGTCCCTGGTTAATGGAACAAATGCAAAAGCAAGCCGCACATGTTGGTACTGAAATAATCAATTCACAAGTAACAGAAGTTTTTTTAAACAAAAAAATTAAAAAATTAAATTTAGATAATGGCACAACTCTAAATACCAAAACTGTGATAATTAGCACAGGAGCACAAGCAAGATGGCTTGGTTTAGAAAATGAGGCTAAATTTCAAGGTCATGGACTATCAGCCTGCGCAACATGTGATGGTTTTTTCTTTAAGGATAAAGAGGTTGCTGTAATTGGTGGTGGAAATAGTGCGGCTGAGGAAGCATTATTTTTAACTAAGTTTGCAACAAAAGTTTATCTTGTTCACAGAAGAGATAAACTTAGAGCTGAAAAAATATTACAAGATCGATTAAAAAAAAATTCTAAAATAGAGTTTATTTGGAATAGTGAAGTAACTAAATTTAATGGCAATGATGATTTAGAGTCAATAGACTTGTTGAATAAACAAGAAAATAAAATTTCAAATCTCAAAATAGATGGTGTATTTATTGCAATAGGGCACGATCCAGCAACACAATTATTTAAAGGTCAACTAAAAATGGATGAGGGTGGATATATTATTACAAATCCAGATAGCACAAAAACCTCAATTGAAGGAGTATTTGCTGCGGGGGATGTCAAAGATAAGATTTATAGACAGGCTGTTACAGCTGCTGGTATGGGATGTATGGCAGCGTTAGAAGTTGAGAAGTATCTAGATTAAGTTTAGCCCTGTCTGGCTTTCATTCTTGGGTTGATTTTATTGATTACATATAACCTACCCTTTCTTCTAACCAGTTGATTATTTTTATCTCTAGTTTTAGCAGTTTTAAGAGAACTTTTAATTTTCATAATTTAATGTATTAGTTATTAATAATAAGGCAAAAATTTATGTTAATTCATGAAAAAATCAACAAAATTAAAGAAGATTTCTCGTTTTTTGATAATTGGGAAGATAAATACCAATACCTGATAGATTTAGGAAAAAAACTTCCTGATCTTGAAGATAACTATAAAACTGAGGAATATCGTGTTCAAGGATGTACATCAAATCTATGGATGGTACCAAAATTTATTGATGGAAAAATTAACCTTTCCGGTTCAAGTGACTCTGTAATTGTAAAAGGTTTGTTTTATTTAGTTTATTTTGCTTATAATGAAGAGACTCCTGAAACTATAATAAACAATCCCCTGTCCTTTTTTGAAGAAATAGGTCTTTCTAATCATCTAGGTCAATCAAGATCTAATGGTCTTAATTCGCTAAGGAAAAAAATAAAATCAATAGCGACAGATTTATCAAATAAATAAATTTTATTGACCGTAAACTATGTTAATTTCATGCAATGAGTTTGATTAGATTAATATTTTCAATTTCATTTTTACTATTTTCTAGCAATTTATATTCTAAGGAGGATGTTATTAATTTACAACTTAAAGACGGAATCGTCAAAATAAAGACCTTTGAAGATAAGGCTCCAAAACATGTTAAACAAATAACTGATCTAGTTGCCAAAGGCAGTTACGATGGGGTAGTTTTTCACAGAGTTATAGATGGTTTTATGGCCCAAACAGGAGATGTTCAGTTTGGTAATTCAAATTCAGATAACTATGATTTAAGAAGAGCTGGTACAGGTGGTTCTGGTAATAATATTGAAGCAGAATTTAATGACATGCCACATAAAAGAGGAACTTTAAGTATGGCACGTGCACAAGATCCAAATAGTGCTGATAGTCAATTTTTTATTTGTTTCGGTGATACTCCGCACCTAGACGGACAATATACTGTTTGGGGCGAAGTAATCGAAGGAATGGAGTTTGTTGATGCAATCAAAAAAGGCGATCCTATAAAAAATGGTCTGGTAGATGATCCAGATAAGATTATCAAAATGTGGATTGAATAAATTTACTTTTGAGTAATTTTTAATTCAATTCTTCGATTTTCTTTAAGGTCATCTCTAGTATCTCCTGTGTTAATAGGTTGATATTCGCCGTAACCATTTGCTGATAATTTATTGGCAGGGATACCTTGTTGGATAAGAAATTTTACGACCTCAAGTGCTCTAGCATGAGATAGTTCCCAATTTGATGGAAATTGAGATGTTGAAATAGGTATTTTATCTGTATGGCCGTCTATTTGTAAAATCCAATTTAAATCAGATGGTATTGACTCTGCGACTTCTATAATTGTTTTGGTAATAAGAGATAGAGCAATCCTACCTTCTTCTTGAATATTCGCACTTCCAGAGTCAAATAAGATCTCAGATTGAAAAATAAATCTATCCCCTTTAATTTGGATATCGTCTCTATCAGCTAAAGCTTCGGATAACTTGCCAAAAAATTCTGATTTATACTTTTGTAGTTTGAATAATTCACTTGTGAGTACTCTATTCAATCTATCTCCTAACTCTCCAAGTTCTATCTCATTTTGAGCAATTTCAGCCTCTTTAGACTCTAGTAAATTATTTAAAAGATTAATTTCATTACTAAGTATCTCAATATCCAATGCTAAATTAGATATCAAATTTAGAGCCTCATTTAAATCACTTGATTGTATTGCTGACTCCTCCTCAAGAGTAGATAATTTGTTTTGCAGTTCTTGATTTATATTCTCTGAGGAACTTAATGACTCTAGAAGATTTTCTATTCTATTTTGTGACTCACCAATTTGTCCAACTAGCTCACTGTTTTCTCCACCAAGTTTTATTAAATCTGATTTTAATATTTCTTGTTGTTTATTTAATTCAGAAAGATTTTGCTGAAGAGTTTCTCTATCAGCTAAAGATAAAGATAATTCATCAGTAATTTTAGCAATTATCGTATTTAGTTTATCTATATCAAGCGCTTGGTCTTGAATAATCGTATCTTGAGCTAAAATTTGAGATTGTTTAATAGATATCTCTTCATCAAGTTTTTCTATAAGATTTTGTCTATCAATTAATTCAATCTCTTTATCTGTGAGTGTTACATCTTGTTCCACAATAGTTTCGTCTTGTATAACAATTGTCTTTTCCAAACTTTGTATTTGTTCATTTTTTCCTACAACAAGATCTCCCAAATAAACTTGAGCAACTGTGAATAGTAAAACTATAAAAATAATAACCATCAACGTGGATGCCAATACATCTACAAATCCAGGCCATATTATATTTCCATTATCTGTGCTTTGAGTTTTAGAGAGATAGCTCACTTTTTGTCTAAGTCTTTGATGGACTTGCTCACAGACTTAAGTTCTGTAATAACTTCTTTCCTTAAATCGTCATTAGAATTTTTTATACCATCAACCAAATCATCAAGCTTAGAAACAATATTTTGAGATAAGTTGTTGCTATCAGAATTCTGATTAAATTTATTTGTATTCGGTCTAGATCTATAAAAAAGTCGAATTTGATTTTCACAGAATTCATAGTAATTCTGCTTAATTCCTCTAGTGATAATTTCATAAAGTCCTAAAATCAAGGAAGTCACTAAACCGAACAATGATGAGCTAAAGGCAATTGTCATTCCAGATAAAGGTGACTTTAAGCCATCTTTTAAATTATTAAAAAATGCACCAAAGTCTTGTTCTTCAATTGACAGACTATCAATGACATTCGAAACACTCCCTATTGTTAAAAGTAATCCATAAAAAGTTCCTATAAGCCCTAAGAATATAGCTAAGTTGATAAGATATTTTGATATGTCACTTCCACTTTCAACAGTGGATAAAAGATCATCTAGTATCTCATCAAGTGTTTTAGTTATACTTTTGTCAGTGGTTGTTATACCTAGATTATTTGCAATAGATTTTGTTATTGGATAGTTGTTTAAAGATGAGTCGTTTAGTTTTAATTTTCCAAATGCAACAGAATTCATGAATCTAAATTCAGAGCTTAAAGTGAATATCTTAAAGGAGTAGAGGAAGAAACCAATTACAAGTGTTAGGAGAATTATTCCATTTATGTAAGGATTTGCATCAAAATAAAATCTAATTTCCTCATATCCAATTACAAGTATTATTACAATTAAGATTGAGAACAGTAAATAAGCTAAAAAGTTTTTAGTCATTAAGCTAAAAATAAACGAATTTTGCAAATTAACAATTGGATAATTATTGAAAGTTTTAGAAATTTCTATTGTAAATCAAGTAATAATTATTTGTACCTGGATTTACTGAATTTAAGCCTGCATTAGAAATGTGATGAGATCCTATACCAAATCTAGATTCTTTAGATATGCTATAAAATAAATTTACTTCAGATTTAAATTGGAGTGCATTTCCTAAGTCTTTACCATCCCCATTACTGTAAATACCAGCTGAGGAAGAGAGGTTCAAATAAATTGAGTCAGCTCCAATATTTGTTTCAAACCCGCCATAAAACATAGTTGCGCTCTCAGCTGTAATGAAACCACCAATAACTGGGTTAATGGTTAAAATATTAATCAAATCTATTTCACTATTAGATATATGATAATTTAGACCAAATAAATTTGTTGTATTGTCATCATCGTAATCATAGGTGCCTCCAAAGATAGAATAACTATTTGCACTAATTGTTATGTTTGATGAAAGGACAAAAATAATTAAGCTTAATAAATATTTTTTCATTAATGTAAATCATACATCATCAAGTTTAAAAGTAAATGGTGGGCGTGACAGGATTCGAACCTGTGACCCCTTGCGTGTCGAGCAAGTACTCTAACCAACTGAGCTACACGCCCACAAAAATAGGGATAAATACTTTTAAATTAAATTAAAAATTAGTAAATAAAATTCCTAATTAAATTTATTTAATTGAAATACTAGTTTTATCTCGTTTAATTTAAACCAATTTAAAATCAAAAAATACATTATCACACCAATGAGTATTTGAATGAATAAATCCACATAAATGTTAAAATCCAGAATTTTTTTAAATATAAGAATTGAAATAACCATAATAATTGCGCTAATTAAAATCTTTAATAATTTCTTAAAATCAAAAATTAATAATTTTTCATAAAAACTTCCAAAATTTTTTCTTAAGTAAAAAATTTGAATAAATAAATTTAGCCATATACTCACAGCACCTGATATAGCTAAACCTAAAACGCCCAGAGGCCTATAAAGAAGAAAACATAAAATAAAATTACATATAAATGTTGGAACAGCTGCTTTAACGGGATACTCAACTTTTTCATAAGAGTAAAAAACTTGATTAAAAATTCGAGCGAGCATATATCCTGGCAATGAAAAAGAGTAGACCAGTAAAATTTTAGATGTTATTAACACATCCTCATTGTTAAATTCACCTCTACCAAATAATACTCTTATAATATCTTCACTCAGAATAAAAATACCAAATGCGCTTGGGATAGCAAAAAGAAAGCAAAATATTACTGTTTCATTGAAAGCTTTAGAATTTTTACTCTCATCTGAAATATTTTTGCTCAAATAAGGCAAAAGTGTAAAAGACATAGCAACTGCAATAAGAGCAAATGGTAAGTCAATAATTCTATCAGCGTAGTAAATTTGGCTTATAGCACCCCCACCCACTAAAGAAGCAAATAACATAGAGATGAAAATATTTAATTGAACAATACCAGAGCCCAGTAAAGAATAGAGAAATCTTCCAAAGAATTTTTTAAGCTCTCTAGACAAGACTTTTATACTCTTTAATCCTATACCCCAAAATATTTTTATTGTACCTAAATTGATAAATAAAAGGATCAATTGAGTGAAACCAGCTATTATCATTGACCAAGCGAGTGCAAAATGAGAGTTAGACTTGAATGACACCAAAGTTACAATCATGAAAATGTTAAGAATTACTGATAAGAAGGAAGGTAAAAAAAATTTTCCTTTAACATTCAAAACTGAACTCAACACTGATGACAGAGTCACAAATATCAAAAAAGGAAAAGTTATAATCAATAACTGATTTGCTAATAAAAATTGACTTTTATTTAATAAAAATCCTGGTGCTAAAATTGATATAACTTGCTCAGTAAAAAAAAATATTAAAAAAGATAAAAATAAAGTAATTACAAAAAAAAAGTTGAAAACTATCCATATAAAATCATTTGCTGATTTTGAATTCATTTTTTCTTGGTTTACATACAAAGGAATAAATACACTATTCATTGAGCCCTCAGCAAAAATTCTTCTAAATAAATTTGGTAATCTATAAGCAAAAAGGAATGCATCTGACATCAAATTGGCACCTAAATAATTTGCAAAAAGTATGTCTCTAATAAATCCGGTTACACGAGATCCAAAAATATTTGAAGAAATCTTTGAAAAATTACTGATTTTCATTGAGCTCAGGAAAATTCTTTTTCCAAAATCTCAGTAATTTTATCTGCATCGATAAATCCTGGAATTATTTGATTTCCAATTATAGTTGCAGGTGTTCCAGTAAATTTAAATTCATCAGCGTAACTTCTATGAATAGATAGAAAGTCTGATACCTCTTGCGAGTCCAAATCATTCTTTAGTATGTCAAGATCAACACCCCTTAGAAATAAGTCGGCTAAAATATCCTCCATTTTTGATTTTCTCTCAGTAGAATATAAATAATTATGGACAACCTCAAATTGACCTTGCAAGGAGGAAGCTAATGCCAATTTAGTCAATTCCTCTGAAAAATTCCCTAAAATTGGCATTTGTATAATAACAAGTTTTAATGAATTTTCTTTCATTACATTTATTAATTCTTGATGGAATTTTTGACAATAACCACAATTATAATCAACAAATTCATAAATAACTTTTGCGGAATTTGAGTCGCCCAAGTACATAGGATGATATGCAAGATTTAAATTTTTTATACTCGAGATATTTTTTTGATTAGTTTTTTCTTGTTCTAATTTATTCTGCTCTATTTGATATTCTCTAAGAACACCTAAGATATAATCTGGATTTTCCTCTATAAATTTTTTTATATTTTGATCAAATTCCTTTTTGGTAAAATACTCATCAAAATTTATATCTTCTTTTTTTAAATAAGAGCTAAAATCTTGTTCAATAATGTGATTTGGTCCTTCTTCAAACTGTGTATTTTCAATATTTGATAAATCAAAAATTTTTTTTTCTGAAAAAATGTTAAAAAAATATAAAGTTGTAAGAACTATAATTAAAAATAAAAAAATCAAAAAAAAGTTTAAAATATTAAATTTCTTTTTTTTAACGTAAATTCCCATGAGCAAAATATATTATTTAACTATTACTGTAGTGTAAATAATTTTAGCATTAAGATTAATCACTTTTACATATAGAGATAAATTTACTATTTATGCTATCTTGTCTCATTAAGCTGATATTAGAGTAATTCAAAGATTTGATTGAGTTATCAAATATTATCTCTTTTTTGATATCTGATACTGAGATATGATGATTGTTGAACTCAAATAAATAAGGATATCCCCATATTAAATAATATTCCATCTCTAAAGAAGTTAATTTACTGAAACGCTTAATGTCTTTTTGAACTTCTTGTTGATTGAGGGTTTTTCTATATAAATCAAAATACCTCATTATATCATTGCACAGAAAATTAAATTTTTCATTAGAATTCATTTCTAGAGCAAAAACATTTTTAATTTTCTTTAAGCCTAAAACATTAAATACTTCTTTATAAGATTTATTCTGATTAGATAAAAAATACTCTTGAAATGAATTAATAAGTTCCTCCTCATTATAAAGATGGCTTAAATAAAAAGGGGCTTTGACAGTATAATGAAGGCCATACTGAGATATTTCAAGGTTGTCATATTTAACATTGTTTTTTGAAAGTAATTCATCAACTTGATCAATAAATAATTTATTTGGTATTAGATAAATTGAGTAACGAGGAAATTGAATATAATTATCCATATGTAATTTTACTCAGTATAAATTTTTGCATTTTTGTTTCTAATAAAACTTTCATTATAAGAATTACAATAACGGTATAAATAAATCTAAAAAATAAAATACCAGAAATATGACTACCTAATAACAAAATTAATATTGTATCTTCTATAATGCTATGACATAAACTTAAAAAAGACAAAGACAGTAAAATATCTTTTTTCGAAATATTATTTTTTCTAGACTCTTCTATTAAAAAACCTCCTCCAAATGAAATTCCTAATGTTAAGCCTATTAAAATTATATTAGCTACTTTCTCTGACATACCCAAATAGGACAAAGGAATTTTCAAAGTATTAATTATAAATTTCCATATGCCAATTGTTTTAAGGATATTAATTGTCGATATAATAAAAAATATTATTAAAAAAATTAGGAAAAAATTTTGAAGTTGTGAAATAGCCCACTCTAAATTTGAGACATCTTTAATTGGCACTTGTAAGATTGAATTATTAGGTTCATTAAATAAATTATAATTAGTAAAAATTAAATTTAATATTTTTCCTGCAATTACAGCATTTACAAATCTAAAAGTTAAATTAAATACCCATGAAATTCTTGATTTTTTTGCAATAGCTACTTCAATTGGTAAACTATGTGCTATAAGTATAATTAATCCTAAAATTGTAGTTTCAGCTATTGTGTAATCGAATATTGCTTGAAGAGATGCAAAAGCAGCTAGGCCTGCATATATGTTTACTAAAATAGCAGCCATCCAAACTAGTCCTAATGAACCATCAATGCCAATAAAACTTGTTAATGGCTCAAGGAATTTAGCTAAAAAAGGGATTGCTCCAATGATCTCAAGGACTCTAATTATAATGACAACGGGCAAAATAACTTTGAATAAAATCCAAAAAATTTTAGTAGTTTCTTGAAATATATTTACTAGTATTTTTTTAGATTTTTCCATTATGATAACAATCGATTAATTTTACTTCTTTATAAAGAAATAAATGACAAGGACAAATAGTTTTACAATAAAAGCATCACTAACAACTTTATTAGTTATAATCAGCTTTTTTTGCTTTTATATGAGCTATTCTGATTTCGTAAAAATAAACAATGAATATGCTTATATTTATGATGATGTAGATATTAACTATTTTGATAAAAAAAAATTTCAAAAATATTATGATGTTATAAGTATTGAAAGTCTTGACGATCCAATATTTGATAAAGAAAAATCAAAAAATTATTTTGAAAATATAACACTTGAAAATTTATCAAATATTTTCGATAAAGATTCAACCAAAAAAGAAGAGAAAGTTAATATAAAAACACCAGAAGACTCTTTACCAATTGAAAATAAGAAAGATGAGAAATTAAATAATAATTTTGATGAAATCATAGTTTCCAAGGGAGATAGTTTTGCAAAAGTTTTAAAAAAAGGAGGTCTAAAAGGTAGAGATATAGACTTAGTAATACTCAACGGAAAAGAATATTATGATTTTTCTAAATTATATATTGGGGATACTGTAAAAATATTCAGCGAATATGATGCTGGAGGTTTAAATACTTTTGACCTAATTTATAAATATTCTGACACTAAAGAATTAATCATATCTTACTTAAATGATAATTTTATTTATGAAATTAATGAAATTCCTTTGAGTTCCAAAGAAATTTTTGTAACTGGGAAAATTAAAACAAGCTTATATAAAGCTTTGAAAGATCAAGGGTTATCTGAAATAGTAATTAATGAAATTATCAGAATTTACAGTTTTGATGTTGATTTTCAGAGAGATATTTATGAGGGTGATAATTTTGAAATGCTGTTTGTCAAAAAGGTAAACAATGATGGTAAGACAATTCAAATCGAAGATCCAAAATACTTAATGCTTTCATCAAGAGGCACTCCATTAATATACTATCTTTATGACAATGGAGAATTCAGCGAATATTTTGACGAAAAAGGTAAAGGAATGACAAAAAGCTTAATGAAAACTCCAATAAATGGTGCAAGGCTTAGTTCCAGTTATGGTATGAGAAAACATCCTATCTCCGGTTACAATAAAATGCATAAAGGAGTAGATTTTGCTGCTCCAACAGGAACTCCAATTTTTGCTGCTGGAAATGGTATTGTAGAGTACGTAGGTAGAAATGGAGGATATGGAAAATATATTAGAATTCGTCACGATAGTACTTATAAAACAGCTTACGCACATCTTAATGGTTATAAAAAAGGAATATCAAGTGGTGTAAGAGTTAAGCAAGGTGATGTTATTGGTTATGTAGGATCAACAGGAAAATCAACTGGACCTCATTTACATTATGAAATTATTGTTAATGGAAAACAAATAAACCCAGCTACACTTAAATTACCTTCAGGAAGGAAGCTTAACGAACAACAACTAAATGAATTTCAAATATTAGTTTCTGAAATAGATGAAGAAGTTAATATTTATAAAAATAAAATAAATTAAGCTAACTGACTAGCTAAGTCATCAAAATCAGAGGTTGAGTTACGTTCTGACTTATTGTCTTTGTTCAAATCGCTGTTGTTATTTTCAGTTTTGTCTTTACTAAGAATTTTTCTAGCAACAAAACCTCTATTTGAATTATCTGTTTGTCTAAAATAGTGTTCAGCGTGTTGAAGGTAAAACTGCTCTAATACGTCGTCACCTTGTCCCTTAGCATCTTTTGCTTTGTTAAGATAATCGTTATATTGATCTTTTGGATTTTTTCCGTTTCTTTTAAATCCATTTGAATTTCCATTAGCTTGTAGATATGGAGAGTCAGCGACACCAGATCTAGAGGAGTTTATTTTCCTTTGACCGCCGTAAGGCTTTCTTTTTACAAAATTTTTCATTAATTTTTTATCGATTATCTCTAAAAAAGCCCATCAATTAAATAGTAGGGAATTTTATCTTTATCAGTCTGTCTAAATTAAGATAATCAGTTTTTTTATAAACTATTTTTACACCTTTTTCTAATAATAATTTATACATTTTTTTAGTGATAATTGGATCAATTTCAAAATAAACAACCCCTTTAAACTTTATACTAATTAAAAAATTAATAATTTTTACGTAATAATCCATGCCTAATTTTCCACCATCAAGTGAAATTCTTGGATCATGTAAAGTCTCCTTATTTAAATTTAAATAATTTCTTGTAGGTATATATGGTGGGTTACAAACAATAAAATCAATATATTTCAGTCTACTTATTGGATAATTTTCAAATAAATTTGAGTGGAATATATTTGTTTTTTGTTGCAGTTTAAATTTTATTATATTTTTTTTGCAAGCAGTAAGAGCATCTTTGGAAACATCAATAAAATCACAAAATGCATTATCTAGCTCATCTATAATAGAAATTCCGAGACACCCAGTCCCACAACACAAATCAAGCAACTTCAAGTGTTTTTGATTTTTATTTTTTTTACAATCAATTAATATTTGTTCAACTAATATTTCAGAGTCAGCTCTTGGATCTAAAGTGTAATCATCTGTATAAAAAATTTTTTTCCAAAAACCTTTTTCGTTGATTATTTTTGCTAATGGCTTTCCTTTTACTCTTTCATTTAGGATCTTATTAATTAATTTTTGATCAACTTCACTATTATTAATATCTAAATTATTTTCACTATTAGATGAATAAGAAATCATTATTTGGGACTCTTGCTCAGCTTGGGATCCAGAAATTGATTTTAAATTTTTAAGTAATATTTTTTTTATATCTAATTTACTTAAATAATTATTAATAAGCATTAAGTTGACTTAATTTTTCGGCTTGTTCACTGGCTGACAAAGCTGATATCATTTCATCTAATGCCTCACCAGTTAAAAACTGGTCTAATTTATAGAGCGTTAAGTTAATTCTATGATCTGATACTCTGCCCTGTGGAAAATTATATGTTCTAATTCTTTCAGATCTATCTCCTGAACCAACTTGATTTTTTCTATTAGATGAAACCTCTTCTTGTTTCTTAATTCTTTCAACTTCATATAATCTAGATCGTAGAATTTTTAATGCTTTAGCTTTATTTTTATGTTGAGATCTTTCGTCTTGTTGAGTTACTACTATGTTTGTGGGTAAATGTGTAATTCTTACAGCGCTATCTGTTGTATTTACCGATTGGCCTCCCGCACCTCCTGATCTATAAACGTCTATTCTTAAATCAGTATCTTTTATCTCTAAGTCAACGTCCTCAGCTTCTGGCAAAACAGCAACAGTTGCAGCCGAGGTGTGAATCCTTCCCCCAGACTCAGTTTCTGGTATGCGTTGAACTCTGTGGACACCAGACTCATTTTTTAAAAATTTAAATACACCATCTCCTTTAATTTCTATTATAGCTTCTTTTATACCCTTCAATCCTGTCTCGCTCTTCTCCATTGGCTGAAACTTCCAACTTTTTAATGAGGAATATCGCTCATACATTCTATATAAATCTCCAGCAAATAATGCAGCCTCATCTCCTCCGGTACCGGCCCTTATTTCTAAAATTACATTTTTATCATCAGCCTCATCTTTAGGCAGCAGAGCTATTAGTAATTCTTTATTTTTAATTTCTAAATCTTTTTCATACAAAGGTAATTCTTGTTTTGCTAAATTTCGGAGCTCTTCATCGCTTTCATTTTCAAGTATTTCTTTATAGCCTTTGATTTCCTTGTCTAAATTTTTAATGGTGTCAGATAGAGCAATAATTGGCTCCAATTTTGATAAATCTTTATTTATTTGAATAATTTCCTCATTTTTTAAGTTTTGAGAATTTAAAAGTTTCTCATTTAATTGATTAAATTTATTTTTTAAATCAATGATTTGTTTATCTAATTTCATTTTTAAGCTCGAATTCGGAAATTTCAAAAGATTTTTGATTTTTATTTTTTAAATCTTTTAAAATAATTTTTTTATTTTTGATCTCTTCTTCACCAATAAGAAGAATAAAATTGAAATTGTTTTTATCTGCATAACTAAAAAGTTTTTTTATATTTTTACTAACTCTAACTTCATGATTATATCTTAAACTGTAAATTTGTTTTAAAATTCTATTATTATTTAAATAAGACTCATCTTGGACGGCAAATAATATCTTTTTATCTAATTCTGACTTTTCATCTTTTATAGATATCAAATCCATTAATCTTTCTATACCAGCTGCCCAGCCAACTCCTGGTATATCTCTAGAAGAAATCATGCTAATTAAATTGTCATACCTACCGCCAGCTAATATTGCATTTTGTCTTTTATCTTCATTTGTTTGAAACTCAAAAGCCGTATGTGAATAATAATCTAATCCTCTAACTAATTTTGGGTCTTCAAAAAATTTAATTTTATTATCGATTAAAAGTTTTTTGACTTGATTGAAATAATTTTTACTCTCTTCAGATAAGTGTTCACTAATTTTTGGAGCATTTACTAATATTTCATAGTCTTTTGGATCTTTACTATCCAAAATTCTAAGTGGATTTTTATCCAATCTAGATTGTGAGATTTCTGATAACTGTTTTTTAAATTCAGTTAAATATTTTTTTAATTCATAAGCATATTTGATTTGATCCTCTTTTGACCCTAAAGAATTAATTAATAACCTATGTTTATTTTCTTTAATTCCAAGGTCATCGAATAATAACTTTGCGATTAGAATTAATTCAAAATCTACATAAGGACTTTTTTCACCAATAGACTCAATATTTATTTGATGAAACTGTCTATATCTTCCTTTTTGGGGTCTTTCTCTTCTAAACATTGGGCCGTGAGTAATTAATTTAAGTAAGCCCGATTGATAGTTTGAAGCAGCAAACCTAGCTAGACTACTTGTGGCCTCAGGTCTTAAACAAATATATGCTTCTCCTTTATCTAAAAATGAATACATCTCTTTAGAGACAATATCGGTTTGCTCGCCTACGGTCCTGGAGAATAAATCTTGTTGTTCCAAAATAGGAGTTTGTATAGATTTAAAATTGAAATTCCTACAGATTGAATAAAATTTTTCAATAATAAATTCAAACTTCTCCATTTCAGCTCCATGAATATCATGTGTGCCTTTTACTAAACTAATATTTCTTTTCATTTTAAATGATGAATCTGATCAACTTTATTTTCTATAGTTTTAACTAAGTACTCAACTAAATCTTCGTCTTGTATCCTATGGCTTTTTTCTCCATCGACGTATACCATATGTGTGTTATTTCCACCACCTGTTATGCCTATATTAGTCATTGTAGCTTCACCTGGCCCATTAACAACACATCCAATAATTGAAACTGTTATAGGTTTTTTAATGTGAGAGAGTTTTTTCTCAACATTTTTAACTGTCTCAATAACATCAAATTGCTGTCTTGCGCAAGATGGGCAAGATATTATTGTTACACCATAATCTCTTAAATTTAGTGATTTTAACATTTCAAACCCTACTTTGACCTCTTGAGTTGGATGATCTGAAAGTGAAACTCTCACTGTATCCCCAATACCATCATAAAGAAGCAATCCAAGACCTATAGAAGATTTTATTGATCCACTAAAATAACTTCCTGCTTCAGTAATACCTAAATGAAGAGGATAATCACAAAAATTAGATAACTTTCTATATGACTCTACTGCTGTAAAAACATTAGAAGCTTTAACACTAATTTTAAAATTATCAAAATTTAGATCCTCTAAAAGTTTTATATTTAGCTTAGCACTTTCAAATAAAGCCTCAGAGGTTGGGCTTTTATATTTTTCTAATAATGATTTTTCTAAACTTCCAGCATTAACACCTATTCTTATAGGTATTTTGTTCTGCTTGGCAGCTTCAACAACCTCTTTTACTTTTTCCCTAGAGCCTATATTGCCTGGATTTATTCGAAGACAATGTGCTCCATTTTCTGCAGCCTCAAGTGCTCTTTTATAATGAAAGTGAATATCAGCGACTAAGGGGATCTTAATTTCAGGAATTATTTTTTTTAATGCTTTTGATGATTTTTCATCAGGAACTGAAACTCTGACTATATCACATCCCTCTTGTTCAATGAGAGATATCTGCTCAAGTGTTGCATCAATGTCATGTGTAAGGGTATTTGTCATTGTCTGAACCGTAATTGGAGAGTCTCCACCGACAAAAATATTTCCAATTTGAATTTTTTTTGTTTTTTTTCTCTTTATTGAATGAGAATATTTCATAATAAAGTCTCTAAATCTTTAATGTGAAAATTAAATAAATATGAGTTTAATTCCTTATTTAATCTAATTTCTACACCTCTGTAAATTATCTTATCAATATTATTTATATTAGATAAATCGATAAAAAAATCATTGTCTAAATCGAGAATAAGTTCCTTAGATTTGGTAATTTCACCAAATTGTAAAGTATTTTTAATATTGTTTTGAATTTTGTAAAAAATAGTCTTATTAGGTTTTGCAAAAATTGATAAATTTTGCGAATAGTTAGCTCTGTTTAACGGGATAAGATTATTTATAAAATCATTATGACTTAATTCATACAAATCATATTGATTAGAGATCTTATAAACATCATTATAAACTTGATCTTTTTCAACCTCTTTAAATGAAATTTGATTGTTAAATTTATTATATATATTAAATGATAATAAAATTAAAATTACAAAAACAAGTAACAATAAGAAATAGACTATTGAAAGTTTAGTGTAATCGATTGGGATATCACTAATTGAATTTTTATATTTAATTTCGTAACCCAAATATCTATATATAGATTTTTTATAAGTTGATTGATAAGCACGATATTTTTTAGGGAGTTTTAAATTATCATCTAAAAGTCTTATTATTTCTAAATCTAATTTAAGAGCTTTGGATAAATCATTGATTGATAATCCTTTCTTAATTCTTGCCTCTTTGATTGAAATTAACTTATCCAAAAAATTATTTATGTAGTTTGAAGGCTTGATGTAATTTTTGTACAGCTAAATCAGTTTGATCTTCATGAATTAATATACTTATTTTTATTTCTGAAGTGGTAATAACTTGAATATTTATTTTATTTTTTCCAAGAGTATCAAATAATGTTTGGGCAACTCCAGCATGAGATCTCATCCCTACTCCAACCACTGAAATTTTTGAAATATTATTAGATGAAATAATTTTTTTATATCCAATTATAGATTTCTCTTTTTTTAGTATTTTTAATGCTTTTTCTAAGTCTAGTCTTGGCAAAGTAAAAGATAAATTTGCAAACTTTCCATCTTGTGAAATATTTTGGAGAATCATATCAACATTTATATTGCCTTTAGCTAATGGGCCAAAGATTTTTGAAGAGACTCCAGGTTTATCTTGTACTCTTGAAAGTGTAATTTTTGCTTCATCTTTGGAGTAAGTTATTCCACTCACAGTATTATTTTCTAAAACACTTTTTTCGTCAGTAATCATTGTACCAATTTTTTTGGGTTTGAAAGAAGATCTTACACTTAATTTAGTATTTTTTCTCATAGCTAACTCAACAGAACGAGTTTGAAGAACCTTAGCCCCTTGTGAGGCTAATTCAAGCATTTCTTCATATGAAATTTTATTAATTTTTTTTGCTTTAGGTACTATGTTTGGATCTGTGGTAAATACACCCTCAACATCAGTATAAATTATACATTCTGTTTCCATCGCTGCCGCAACAGCAACAGCACTAGTATCAGAACCACCCCTACCTAAGGTAGTTAATTCTCCCTTGTTGTTAATACCTTGGAAACCAGGAATTAATAGAACTTCAAAATTTTTTAATTCATCATATAAAAATTTTTTATTAATGGATAAAATTCTAGACTTCATATGCTCTGATGATGTTATAATCGGTATTTGCCAACTAAGTAGCGATTTAGCTTTAATCTTTTGATTATTGAGACATATAGACATTAACGCGCAAGATACATTTTCACCTGATGAAATGGCGTTATCAAAATCAATTGGATTTGGATTTTTTGAAAAAGATTTTGTTAAATTTATTAAACGATCAGTTTCACCTGACATAGCAGATAACACAGCTATAACTTTTGATTTTTTTGACCAATCATGAATAATATCTGCTGATCTTTTTATAGCTTCAATATTCCCAACGGATGTACCACCAAATTTTAAAACTTTAATTTTCATGAATTACGGTAATATACTCTTAACATTTATGATGTAAAGAACATGGACACTTATAATAGTAAGTATTACGAACCATTAGAGCAAATGATGGCTATAAGACATCAGTATATGTCAAAAATATTAAGGGATCATAGTGGTCAAGATATTTATGAATTCTTTAAGAATAAAAAAATTTTAGATCTTGGATGTGGAACTGGCGAATTCCTTAATAATTATTATGGTATGGGTGCAGAGTGCTCAGGTATTGATATCGAGAATAATTTTAAAATAAAGAACAAAATAAATTTTGAACTCATTAATATAGAAGCTAATAAATTTTTAAAAAATTGTAAAAAAAAATTTGATGTTATTTTTTTGTTTGAATTCTTAGAACATTTAGAAGAACAAGATAAGTATCAACTTTTTGAAAACTTAACTAAAAATCTAAATGAAAATGCATATATATTTATATCTACACTTAATAAGAATTTATTATCAAAATATTTAGCAATTGATATTGCTGAGAATCTCTTAAAGCTACTTCCTAAAAAAACCCACGATTTTAATCTTTTTTTATCTCCCTCTAAATTACAATCAATTAGTCAAAAATATAATTTAAATTTAATGGATATAGAGGGCATGAAATACAATCCAATTTTTAAATCTTTCAAACTAAGTAAATTTGATTTAGTAAATTACATTGGTACTTTGAAATACTAATTTTTATTTTTTTCTTTTTTACTAAAAGGGAGTCTTACTAAACCTATGCCCTCATCGACCAATTCTTGACTTTCTTTTTCAGTTGCCTCTCCATAAATAGGTTTATCTTTAGCTTCACCATAATGAATTTTTCTAGCCTCTTCTGGAAATTTTTTTCCAACATATGTAAAATTTTTTTCTATTTCAGATTTAATTTTATTTAATTGTTTATTATAATTTGAAAATAATTTCTTTTTTTCACGATTTATTTTAGCTGAACTTGTTGATTTACCAGAAATGTTTGGTGCCATAACTGATTTTGATATTGTTGATGAATTACAGAAAGGGCATTCAATTTGTTTTTTCCTTTTTTGTTTTTGAAAAGAGTTTGAGTCATCAAAACTAGCTTCAAATATGTGTTGATTTTCACAAATTAAATCAAATTTTATCATTCTTTATATTTGGTCATTCAATGATAATTTTCAATAATATTAATCAAAATTTCTATCATTATCTAATACAGGTATTGCGTTTTGACACTCTCTAACTCTATTTAAATCAAGTTCAGCAGCAATGATCATTTCACCATCTTCAGCTTCAGCTAATGTCTCTCCCCAAGGGTCTACTATTAAAGTATGCCCATAAGTTACTCTTTTTTCATTATTTACTCCCCATTGATTAGGTGCCAATATAAAAACTCCATTCTCAATAGCCCTTGCTTTAATAAGAGAATGCCAATGAGCCTTGCCTGTTGTGTGCGTAAAAGCTGAAGGGACAACAATAATTTGTGAACCTTTTTTTGCCAAAGCTCTGTACAATTTAGGGTACCTCAAATCATAACAAATAGTATGACCAACTGAGTGACCCAATACTTTAGTGATTTTTAATTCACTTCCAGGTGAGTAAAAATCACTTTCTTTGTATGACTCACCATTTTTTAAAGTAATGTCAAACATATGAATTTTGTCATAAATTGAAATTATATCTCCATCAGGATTAATTAATATTGACCGATTAAATAATTTACCATTTTCGCTTATGGGAATTGATCCCAATAGTAAATATACATTATTTATCTTTGAAAAATTTTTAAAAAATTTTACAGAGTCATGATTCATTTCAATTAAAATTTTTGATTTACTTGATAAAAAGAGAAAGCACTCAGGTAGTAAAATGAAATCTGGGCTTGAGTTTAAACTATCTTGTAAAAATTTTTTTGATTTTTCAAAATTTTCATCATAGTTTGAACCGACTGTAATTTGAATCAGTGCAACCTTCATTTAATTATTTAATTTATAAATAATGTAATTTGATACGTCTTTAATGGCTTTATGAATTTTTATTTTTTCTTGAGGTAAAATAGAAATACTATGGTTTGAAAATAATATATACTCTAATTCCTTTTTATCTTTTACTAGGGTTAATTTTAAAGTCTTATCTTTATTTAGAACTACAATTGGTTCTTCAGTAGAATACAAAAATTCATTATCATTATTTGATGAAATTAATTCAGTAAATTCTTTATGAAATAATTCGGGATTTTCATAAAATGTAAGCCTTTTTTGGTCTAAATTAAATCTCGATATCATGGTAAGTTACTTTAGCACATTATGAATGAATTTAATTTAAAAAAGAGGAATATTAGAAGAAAGGCATATTTTGACAAAGATAATTTAATTGCAAAAAATGGGTCAGGTTTAATTAATGATAAATTAAAGTTCATGTCAAAAAAAATAGAAAACTGTCTAATTCTAGATGAAGATCTTTGCATAGAGGACTCCAATTTTACTAATACAAAAATTATAAATATCAATGATATTAGCGTAGTTGAGGGTAAGTTTGATGCAGCTATATCAAATTTTTCTCTACAAATACCATTGTTTTTGAATAGCAATGATATTTTTAATAAAATTTTATCTAAATTAAACGAAAACAGTTTATTTTGCTTCAATACCATAACATCAAATTCAATGAGAACACTTCAAAATATTTTTTTAGAAATTGATGAAAAGATTTTTGGTGGAGTTTATAGGAGATTTGGGCCATTTTTAGAAACTACAAAATTGATAGAGGATTTGAATAAAAGTAAATATAAAGATGTTGTAGTAGGTATAGATAACCTAGAAATAAACTATAGTTCTTTGAACAAAATTAGAAGTGATTTTAGAAAGTTTGGGATTTCAAATTTTTTTAATGAAAAACATAGATTTAAAAAAGATTTTTTAAAATTAACAAATAATTTATTTTCAAAATTAATTGATAATCATAAATATATTCCATTAGAAATAGAGATTGCTACATTTACATCATGGAAATAATATAAATTTAGTATATTTGTAATTAAATGTTCGAAAAAATAAATAATTTTTTTTCCTCAAAAAAAAATTCAAATTTAATTAAAGAAATTTCAGATAAATATTTAAATAATATAAATCAATTAGAAGCAGATATTTCAAATTTATCAAAAGAAGAAATGACTCATAAAATTGAAAACTTAAAACAAAATTATATTTCTAATCAAAAAGACGAGTTGTCAGATGAGGATATAAGTTTCCTATGTGCTCTATTGAGAGAAGTATCAAAAAGAACTATTGAACTCAGACATTATGACTCTCAAATAATTGGAGGTATTGCTCTTTATCATGGATTTGTTGCTGAAATGAAAACTGGAGAAGGCAAAACACTTGCCGCAACAATTCCAATCATATTAAATTATGTCTTAAATAAAAAAGTTCATTTAATTACTGTTAATGATTATTTAGCGAAAAGAGACTCTCTTTGGATGGGACCAATTTTTGAATACTTAAACATAAGCTGTTCATACATTCAAAACAGCCAAACTGTTGAAGAAAAAGTAAGTAGCTATAAATCTCATGTCGTATATGGAAATAATAATGAATTTTGCTTTGATTATCTGAGAGATAATTTAAGAGCCATCAATCAACCAAAAATGCAAAATGAGCATCATATAGCTTTAATTGATGAGGCTGACTCTGTACTAATCGATGAGTCAAGGTCACCTTTAGGTATTTCAGGACCTGTGAAGACTCCCATTAAACTTTTTAAATTATGCTATGAAATTACTCAAGACCTCCTAAAAAGCGATGTTGAGATAAACGAAGAAAGAAAAAATGTTTTGCTTATAGACAGCGGTATTAAGAAAATAGAATTCAACCTAAAAAAAATTAATTTTTTAAAAGGAAATAGTTTGTTTGATAATGAAAATTTAGAGGCTTATCAAATCATAAATCAATCACTTAAAGCACGTTTTTTGTATGAAAGAGACAAAGATTATGTTGTAAAAGATGGTCAAATTATTGTCATAGATGAGTTCTCAGGTAGATTAGCAGAAGGAAGAAGGTTTGGTGAGGGTCTTCATCAATCTTTGGAAGCCAAAGAGAATCTTAAAATACAAGAAGAGAGTATTACTTTAGCAAGTATAACTTTTCAAAATTATTTTAAAAAATATCAAAAGTTATCTGGAATGACAGGTACCGCTCTTACTGAGTCAGAAGAGTTTTTGGAAATATATGGCTTGAGTGTAATAGAAATACCTACTCATAAACCTATGGTCAGAATTGATCAAAATGATCAAATTTATAAAACTCCGGACGAAAAATACAAAGCTGTTTTAGACTTAGTGAAAGAAAAATATGAAAAAGGTCAACCAATATTAGTTGGCACAACTTCAATTGAAAAATCAAATTTTATTTCAGATATATTAAAAACTAACAATATTCCTCACAATGTTTTAAATGCAAAAAATCATGAGAATGAGGCTGAAATTATTGCTTTAGCAGGCAAACCCTCACAAGTAACGGTTGCTACTAATATGGCAGGTAGAGGTACCGATATTAGATTAGGTGGTAATCCAGAAATAGATAAAAATTTTAATGAGAATGATTACCAAAAGGTAATTGATTTGGGTGGGTTATGTATTTTAGGCACTGAAAGGCACGAAAGTAGAAGAATAGATAACCAATTAAGAGGAAGGTCTGGAAGACAGGGAGATCCTGGACAAAGTATATTTTTTGTCTCTTTAGAAGATGACCTGATGAGAATTTTTGGATCAGAAAAACTTCAATCTATGCTTTCAACATTGGGTCTTAAAAAAGGAGAAGTCATTGAACATAAATGGTTAACTTCATCAATTGAAAGAGCACAAAAAAGAGTTGAGGGTCATAATTTTGATATTAGGAAACAATTATTAGAGTTTGATAATATTATTGATAAACAAAGAAATATAATTTACTCCAAAAGAGAAACTATTATTAATGAAGATATAATAAATTTTATTCAAGAAACTGAGGATGAATTTATATCTAATTTGTTAGAAAGTGAAAAAGAAGAAATTAAGAATTTCTCGGACTTGTTGTCTTTCATTAAACCAGAAGAAAATGGTAATAAAGACCATTATCTGTCTTCATTTAAAAAAATTAAAGATGAAAATTACGCAAAACATACAAATGCTTATATTTTTATACTAAGACAAGTAAGCCTTTCTATTTTAGATAAAAATTGGCATAACCATATTCAAGAGCTTACAAATATACGCATGTCTGTTAGTCTCAGCGGATATGGAGGGAAAGATCCAGTTAATGAATTTCGTAAGGCCTCTTTGAGTGCATTCAATCAATTAATATATGAAATACAAAAGCAAATGGTGTTAGTCTTAAACAATATAAGGGTTGAAAAAAAGAGTGAAAATCAAGAGGACAAAAAAATTGAACCCATTACTAAAAAAATTGGAAGGAATGATCCTTGTCCTTGTGGATCAGGAAAAAAATACAAAGTGTGTCATGGAAGTAATTTATTAAACAATATAATTTAAATATCGATTATTTCTTTTCTTTATCAATTCATCTTTCGATAGTAATTTGAGATCCTCAATACTTTTTATCAAAGCAACTTTAAGATCATTTGAAACCTTTTCAAAATGCCTATGAGCTCCTCCAACTGGCTCTTCGATAATTTGATCGATAATTTTTAATTCTAGGCAATCTTTTGCGGTTATTTTGAGAGAATTTGATGCTGTCTCAGCAAAATCTGAGGATTTCCATAATATTGAGGAACAACCCTCAGGAGAAATAACAGAATAAATTGAATTACTTAGCATTATGACTATATCGCTTGTAGCTAGAGCAATTGCGCCACCTGATCCACCCTCACCTATGACTATAGAAATACATGGTGTTTCACAATTTAGGGATACTTTCATTGATTGGGCAATTGCCTCAGCTTGTCCCCTTTCCTCGGCGTCCTTACCAGGGTAAGCACCGGATGTGTCCACAAAACAAATTAAAGGTAAATTTAATTTTGAGGCTAATTTCATAATTCTTTGGGATTTTCTATAACCTTCAGGTTTTGCCATGCCAAAATTATGCTTTAATCTCGTGTTCATATCATTACCCTTTTCTGTGCCTAGTATAATGACAGGCAAGTTATCTAAAAATGCAAAACCAGAGATAATGGCATTATCTTCAGAATAAAGTCTATCACCATAAAGAGGTGTAAATTTTGAGAAAATACCATCTATATAACCTTTTGTTTTGGGTCTATTTGGATGTCTTGCAAGTTTGACAATTTGCCAAGGAGATAAATTAGAGTAAATTCTTTTTAACTCTGTTTGTTTTTTTTTCTCAATATCTTTAATTTTTCCATCTACATCTATATCACTTTCTTTTGAAAGCTTGATTAAAGATTGTATTTCCAAATCAAATTTTTCCAATTTTTCTTCAAAATCTAAGTAAAACATTTTTAGAACTATAATTTATTTTTTAATGGATGATAAGAGTCTAAAACTCTCTTTTTCATTGACTTTGCGACTTTAGTATAAATTTCTGTAGTTGAAATACTTGAGTGACCTAAAAGTTTTTGTATGTGCCTAATATCGGCGTTATTTTCTAACATAGTAGTAGCAAATGAGTGTCTAAAAACATGAGAAGATAATTTATCTTTAATTATTGAGTCGTTATGACAATTTTCAAGAAATTTGTTTACCGACCTAGCAGAGATCTTTTTATTATTTAACGCAAATACAAATTGGTTTTTTTTTCCTAAATTTTTCAAAAGCTCCAAAAAATCTTTAGTTATAAATACTTTTCTTTCTTTAGAGCCTTTTCCATAGATGTAAATAGAATTATCTTGATGGTTAATATCAGACCATTTTAAATTCAGTGCCTCTGATATCCTCAAACCTGATAAATAAATTAATTTTAGCACTAAAATATAAAGCTCTTTATTGGTCTGTTTTGAATTATACAAATTTATGAATATTTGCTCCATTTGTAATTTTGATATGGCCTTAGGAATTTTTTTTAAATTTGAAAAGCTCTCAAATTCTTGAAAATCAATTTTTGCAATTATTTTTTCAGATTGTAGAAACTTCAAAAAATTTTTTACAGTTGAGATTTTTCTATTTATACTAGATATTTTCAAATTTTTTTTTCTTAAATTAGTAATATATGATTTAATCTTAGCATTGAGATCGCTTGCTTTTATATCCTCAGTATAAAAAAATTGATCTAAATCAACTAAATAATTATTTACAGAGTTTCTTGAAAGATTTTTTTCAGAGATTAAAAATTGTGTGTATAAATCTTTATATTTTTCATATTTCATAAATTAATTAAATGTGCTCTAAAGGCTAATTTTATTAATTCATTTTTTAAATATTCATTATCTATGATGTAATTATTTAAAAAGTATAAATCAAATTCATTTATAGAGTAAAATTTTTCACTTAAATTGACATAGTATATATATGAGTCAATCAAATTTAAATTTTCAGCTAAACTTGCCAAGTACACAGGATTAACTGAGATTGTATCTGTCTCTGTTATTTTTAAGTTGTCACTCTCTATAAAATTAATATTTCTATTCAAAAATAAAAATTTCATCAAAGGACTGTCTATATTTTGATCGTTATCTGCATAGTATTTATTTTCGAAGTTTTTAATTAAATAATTCTTTAAAGCTGTTGCTATATCATTATTTTCGACTACACCGTTAGGAACATCCTTCAATAAAATTATCAAATTTTCTAAAAAACTTGAGTTTTCATAAAGTGATAAAAGCATTAAACCATTAATGTAATTTAAATTTCTTGACGTGATTCTCATTTCACTAAATTGATCATTAACTAATCTAGATACATCATATAAATCCAATTGTAATAAAGGAATATAGTTTTCTAAAATTTCAAGTTTTTTATTATAGTTTATATTTTTTTGCATCTCTTCATACATAGTTAACTCTTTAGGTTTTACATTTAGCATTTCTAGCATAGATAAATATTGTGATTTATTTATGACTCTATTTTTAAAAAGGTAATTTATTTGATAAAGATCAATTGTATTTGATTTGAGATATATCTCTAATTCAAGAGTATTATTAATTTCATCCACATTGACTTTTATACTATCAGAAATCAAAGTGATATATTTATCAATTAATCCTAATTCACTTAAGTTGTAATTGATTTCAATTGTATTATTTTTGAGAAAGTCTAACAAAAATTTTGTGTTTAATTTATCAAACTCTTTTTGATCATAAATTTCAATTATAAAATTAATCTGCTCAAATTGATTATCTTTTATTAAGCATAAGATATTATAGATCAAAATATCATCAAAATTTTTTTGATTATTATCCAATTCAATTATATATCGGCACAATTCATTAAATTGATTTGAGTCAAATAAATAAGCTAAATACGACTCATTGTGATTTGGGTTTTGGAATTCTTCAAAAATAACTTTTTCAAATAAATTTGAGTTAATTTGGTATCTATAATTTTTTTTATTGAATAAATTTATTTTTTCGAAAAAAAAATCATTTTCATTTGAATATTCAGGATAAATATTACTATTTGTCAAAGGATCAAATAAAGAATAAAAAAAATTGTTATTATTTTCTGTGGAGTTTATAAGTTTTAAAAGAATTTCTTCTGATTTAATTGATGAAATTATATTGTT
The DNA here is from genome assembly GCA_902617355.1 of uncultured Alphaproteobacteria bacterium. Taxonomy (GTDB): domain Bacteria; phylum Pseudomonadota; class Alphaproteobacteria; order HIMB59; family HIMB59; genus HIMB59. The sequence goes on from CACMWK010000004.1 coordinate 32,723, forward strand.
TTGTGAGAATGATTTTTCTTGAAATATGATTTCCTCATTAACTACATTGGCCTTCAATGGCAGAACTAATATTAGCAAAAAAAAAATGAGATATTTCATGTGAACTGATCTATTGGAATGTCATAAACCTTTTCTTTTGTTGGTGCTGGTATTTTTATAGAGTTAATTAAAACAAAACCTAGTAAAATTAGTATAATAATCGTTGATAGTAATGCTATTTTTCTCATTATTATTAATTTATTGGTTTTTCATATTATATATTTAAAACATATCAAATAACAATGGTGAAAAAAAATTTTGAAAAAATATGTATAATTGGTATGCCTGGATCAGGTAAATCCACGATTGGTAGGGCTTTATCTGATTACTTAAAATTTGATTTTTATGATACTGATGAACAAATTGAAATAGAAAGTCAATCTAAAATAAAGGACATATTTAATAAAGAGGGCGAGGAGCATTTTAGAAAATTAGAAAGATCAATATTCAGAAAATTGATTTTGAAGAAAAAGATTGTTGTTTCTACAGGTGGGGGAATAATTTTAAAAAATAAAGACCTTTTAAAGCAATCATTTAATATATATTTAAAATGTGATTTAGAAACTTTAATTAAAAGAACTTCGCGAAATAAAAATAGGCCCCTATTAAAAAATAATGTTGAGAAAAATATAAAAATACTTTTCAATAACAGAAAAGAAATTTACAATGAAACTTCTGATTTTACAATTAATGCAACCAGTAATACTCAAAAAACTATAAACACCATATTAGAACATTTAAAATAATGAAGATAAGAAAGATAATTGATAAACACATACACGAAATTGAATTTTTAAAAATAGCTCAATTAGAAAAAAAATTAATTAATAATATTTCAAATAGCGATATTTTAATTTTTGATAGGAATATTGCAGAAATTAGATTAATCAAAAAGCTATTAAAAAGATTTCCTAAACGCAGTATTGTTATTAAAGGCCATGAGAAAATTAAAAATATACATAACTATTCGTCTGTAATTGAGAAAATAATTAAATTAGGAGTTCAACGTAAAACTATAATTTACTCATTTGGTGGTGGAACACTCGGAGACCTTTCAGGTTTTTTAGCATCCACAATATTAAGAGGTGTTGAACATATAATGATACCTACTTCTCTTTTAGCTATGGTAGATAGCTCAATTGGTGGTAAGACAGGAATTAATAGTAAATTTGGTAAAAATTTAATTGGTACTTTTTATCTTCCAAAGAAAGTATTTATATGTTCAGATTTTCTTAAAAGTTTACCAAAAAGGGAAATTGCATGTGGATATGCAGAAATAATAAAATATAGCCTTATTAACTCGAAGCATCTTCATAAACTTCTTATTAAAAGATCCAAGGGTGACATAAATAAAATTATTAAACTTTCAATCAACTCGAAACTAAAATATGTCAGTGATTTTAGGGAAAAATTAAAATCTAAAAATTCTAGAGCTATTCTAAACTTTGGACATACAATTGGTCATGCTATTGAAAATTCAAATTTTTATAAAGGTAATCTAAAACATGGAGAGGCAATATCTTTAGGAATGATTGTAGAATTAAAAATTTCTAGTTTATTAAATTACTATCCTAAAAGAGTTGATAATTTAATTGAAATTTTAAAAAAATTTAATTTACCAGTAAACTACAACAAATATGTAAATAAAAAAACTATTCCATCATTAATAAAAAAAATTACATTTGATAAAAAAGTTATAAACGAAGATGTCAATATTGCTCTCATTGGAAAAAATGGAGGTTTTATTAAAAAGATTTCAATTAGAGATCTTAAATCTACTCTAAATCAAATAAAATAATGACTTTAATTGTTATTATAAAAATTTTAGCGATAATTATTTTACTCTTATTATCAGCCCTTTCCTCTGGTTCGGAAACAGCTTTAACTGCAGTATCGAAACAGCGAGCACATAGACAAAAAGATAAAGGAGCTAAAAACGCAAATTTTATTTTAAAAATTAAAGAATTCAAAGATGAATTTATTACGGGAATCTTACTTGCTAATAACCTATTTAATATTTTAGCTACAGCTTTAATGACAGAATTACTTGTTTCAGAGTTTGGCGGTTTAGGAGTTTCTGTTGCTACAATTTTTATGACATTAATGATTGTTATATTTTCTGAAGTTACTCCCAAAATTTTTGCAATTAACAAACCAATGACTTTTGCACTAAAAGTTTCTAAGTTTTTTTACTTTTACACAAAATTAATTAAACCAATTGTAAATCTTATTAATAAAGTTTCTAACAAAATTATTAAATTAATTGGATTAAATTTAAATGCAGACCAATCAAAAATTATAGAAGAGGAGTTTGAAGGAGCTGTTCAACTGCAAAAACAATACTCAAAAGATGGTGAATATGAGGCTGATTATATGAGTAATATTCTTGAGTTAAAAAAATTAAAAGTTGATGAGCTAATGACTCACAGAAATGAAATTCTATTCATTAACCTAGATGATCCCTATAAACAAAATTTTAAAGCTATAAGTTCATCAACGTTCACAAGAATACCAGTTATTAAGGGAGATTTTAATAACCTGGTTGGTATTATCGATATCAGAGATTTCTTAAAAGACTCCTCTTTAGAGGAGTCAAATGAAAGTATTCAAAGAAATACTTTTCAGCCTGTTTTTATTCCCCAAAACAAACTTGCGATGAAACAACTTATTGATTTTAAATCATCCAGAGAACATATGGCTTTAATAGTAGATGAATATGGGGAAATACAAGGCTTAATTACATTAGAGGATATTATTGAAGAAATAATTGGGGAAATTTTTGATGAAACTGACACAGATGAAACATATCTAGAGAAAATTGACTCTAATAATTATTTATTTAATGGAAATGCTAGTGTAAGAGAAATTAATAGAAGTCTAGATATTAACTTACCTGATCAATTTGTAACATTATCAGGCTTAATTCATGATTTAGCAAAAGAAATACCTAAAGTTGGAAAGGTTTTCTTTATTGAGGATGTAAAATTGCAAATTATCTCTAGATCAATAAACAAAATTAATAAGGTTAAGCTATCTATTTGATATTTTTATTTCTAGGGAGTGTAGGCCAGATTTAAAAATCGGTTCTAATTTTTTATGAATTGTTCTATGAATATCTATTTTCTTCAGATTATTTTTATTCAATATTCTGAGTTCAACATGAGTTAACATGGTGCGCGTATTTTCTACACCAGCATGTCCCATATGTTTGTCACTGTTATCAATAATTTCTAAAATTTCAAATTCTTTAATATTTTTTAAAAGGATTTTAATATTATTTAAATTCATAATTAAATCTTAAATGAATAAAAAAAATAAAATAGAAAATTTATGTAATCATCCAAATTGTACAGAGGAAGGTGTTTATAAAGCACCTTTAGACTATGATAATTTAGGTAATTATCAGTGGTTTTGTATTGAACATATTAAAGAATTTAATAAAAAGTGGAACTACCATAAGAAAATGGATGCAAATGAAATTGAAAACGATATTCGTTTTGATACCATCTGGAGAAGACCCACAAGCTCTTTTGGATCGGGGAGAAAATTTTATAATTTTACAATTAATGGCGAGGATATGGGCACATTTGATAACACTGCTGGATTTCAACCTCAATCAAATAAATTGTTAAAATCCCTTAGTATTTTAAAATTAGATATAAATACAGACTTAAAATTGATAAAGAAGAGGTACAAAGAACTAGTTAAAGAGCATCATCCAGATGTAAAGGGTGATAGTAAAAAAGTTATTGATAAATTTAGAGAAATAGTAGAAGCATATAACTACTTAATTGAAAGATACAAAAAATGAATAAAATCGAGGCTCTTAAAAAAAAGGATAATTTACAAATTTCTGAGGTATCATCAAAGGAAGTCTTTGGCATTCAAACAGATATAAAAGTTCCAAAATTTAATGAGTCTTCTGAATATTGCCCTAAATTAGATACAAACTACGTATTTGATGAAAGTACAACAATTGCTATTTTGCTTGGTCTAAAATTCAATAAACGAGTTTTCTTACAAGGCTTGCATGGAACTGGGAAGTCCTCTCATATTGAACAAGTTTGTGCGAGATTAAACTGGCCATGCATAAGAGTTAACTTAGATAGTCATGTATCAAGAATCGATCTTATTGGAAAAGATGCAATAGTTTTAAAAGATAACAAACAAGTAACAGAATTTCAGGAAGGTATTCTTCCTTGGGCATTTCAAAATAACGTTTCTTTAGTTTTTGACGAATACGATGCAGGTCGACCAGATGTAATGTTTGTAATTCAAAGAATACTTGAAGCTGAGGGAAAGTTAACACTTCTTGACCAAAGTAAAGTTCTCTCACCTCATCCTTATTTTAGATTGTTTGCAACAGCAAATACAGTAGGTCTTGGGGATACCTCTGGAATTTATCATGGAACAAATCAGATTAATCAGGGTCAAATGGACAGATGGAATATAGTTGCAAAATTAAACTATCTTGATGAGGATAAAGAAATAGAAATCATTTCAAAAAAAGTTTCTGCAAATAGTGAAGAGAAAAAAATAATAACTTCTATGGTTCAAATGGCAAATTTAACTAGAAAAGGTTTTGAACAAAAAGATATATCTATTGTCATGAGCCCTAGAACTGTAATTATGTGGGCAGAAAATTATAAAATAATTAAAGATATAAAAAACTCTTTAAAATTTACTTTTTTAAATAAATGTGACGAAAGTGAGATAGATATTTATAAAGAGTATTTTCAAAGAACCTTTGCAATTGATATTTAATTGTCCGAGAAACAATTAAATATTCCCAGGCAAATATCAAATACACTCAATTCTGTCAATAAAACCATATCGGAAAACAAAGAATTAAAAATAAATGTAAATTCAAATATTGTTTTAGAGAAAGATGATACTTTAAACCTTCCTTCAATCTCAAATATTTTCAATTACGAGGACATGCGTGGTGCAGCAGACTCATTTGCTCTTAAAAAAAAATACCATGATGAAAAACTATTAAACCAAATAACATCTAAAAATATAGATATTAGAGAAGAAATTATTTTCTTAGAGCGTTTACGATATGAAACATATGGCTCAAAACCTTTCAAAGGTATTATTAAAAATATAGAGAATAAGTGGTTTAAAAGATTAGAGGTATTAAAGTCAAAAAAACAAAAAGACTCTAAAGATTTATTTTATTTTACCTTAACACATTTTTTTATTGATTTAATAAACAGTAAAATGTGGAAATCAAATAATAATCATTTAAAAAATATAACCTCTAAAGACAACATATTAGATTTTTATAACACACTTCAAAAATTATCCTTGAATATTCAAGACCAAAGAGAATATTTAAACCTTTCGGTAAATTTATTAAGAATTATTTTTCCATCAGTTGAGGATGAAAGCCAACCAGATGATAAAGATCTCGATGAGGGAAGTGATGAAGAGGATTTCAATCAACAACAAAACCAAGAAGAAAATGAAGCCCAAAAACCTGAAGAAAGCCAATTAGAAGATAATATGCATACTCCAGAAAATGACTCAGATAATAGTCAATCTAGTGTTCAAGGAGAAGAAATTGATATTGAAATTTCAGATCAACAAATTGAAGATATAATTAAGTCAATTGATAGTTATAGAAACCTTAGTCAAAATTATAAAGCAGCTACAAATCAATATGACGAGATTATAGAAGCGATTAAACTATGTGATCATGAAGAGTTAGTGGCCCTAAGAAGGCAGCTCGATGAAAAATGTGATTTATACCAAAAGCAAATATCAAGGTTAGCAAATAAATTATATCGAAAACTTCAATCAAAGCAAAATAGGTCATGGAATTTTGATTTAGATGAGGGTGTTCTAGATACTTCTAAACTTACTAGGGTTATAACTAATTCAAATAGTTCTCTATCTTTTAAAAAAGAAAAAGAAATAAAATTTGAAGATACAACCGTAACTTTGTTAATTGATAATTCAGGATCAATGAGAGGAAAACCTATTATGATAGCTGCTTTAACGACTGATATGATAGCCGCTACTTTAGAAAAATGTAAAATCAAAGTTGAAATTCTTGGTTTTACAACAAAAGCATGGAAAGGTGGAAAAACTCGAGAGCATTGGCTTAAAAATGGAAAGCAGAAAAATCCTGGAAGACTAAATGACCTAAGACATATTATTTATAAATCTGCTGACCAAAACTCAAAAAAATCTAAAATTAATTTAGGCCTAATGTTGAAAGAGGGTCTTTTAAAAGAAAATATTGATGGCGAAGCACTTCTTTGGGCTAGTTCTAGAATTTCGAAAAGGCCTGAAAGTAGAAAAATACTAATTGTCATATCTGATGGCGCCCCCGTAGATGACTCAACACTGTCAGTAAATAATAGTAATTATTTAGAAAAACATCTAAAAAGTACTATTCTTGCAATTGAAGAGAAATCAAACATTGAACTATTAGCAATCGGTATAGGTCATAACGTAGGTCAGTATTACAGTAAAGCAATTACCATTCATGATGTAGAAGAGTTAGGTGGAATTATGTTTGAAAAAATAGAGTCATTATTCGACTAAATTAGACAAAATTTTATTCTTATACTCTTCAAATTTATCCTCATTTATAGATGATCTTATTTCTTCAAAAAACTTATTCATAAACCAAATATTATATATTGATAAAATGGTCATACCTAGCATCTCATTAGCTTTAAACAAATGATGTATATAAGATTTTGAAAATTTATTTATTTCCTGTAATTCACATCCTTCATCAATACTAGAATGATCGTCTTTAAATTTTGAGTTGTTTAAATTAATTCCTTTACTACTTAATTTTGACATCATAATACCATGTCTAGCAATCCTTGTAGGTGATACACAATCAAATGTGTCATATCCAGAACTTACACCATGCAAAATATCATCTAGTCCTCCAATGCCTAAAATATGAATGGGTTTGGATTTATCTATATAATTTTCACAAATAGAAAAGATATCGTACATCTGATTTTTTGTACTCCCCAAAGAGCCACCTATTGCAAGTCCATCAAAATTTTTTGAGCATGTTTCTTCACAAGCAATCTTTCTTAAATCCTCATAAACACCACCTTGTATGATACCATATAGTGACTGTTTTCCTGAGGAACCAAAGGTTGGACTATACTTTTTAAATTTTGAGTCGAAAGAATTTTTACATCTTGAAGCCCAGCGATGACTCATATACATAGACTTTTCCGTATATTTTTTTGAGACATTAAAGGGCGTACATTCATCTAAGACAAAAATCAGATCAGCGCCAAAGTCACGTTGTAATTCAATTGATCTCTCAGGTGATAAGAATACTTTATCCCCATTAATATAATTTCTAAATGATGCACCATCCTCGGTTATTTTTATGAGAGATTTTCTCTTTGCATTATTGTTTTTTCCTTTAATTTCCTCTGAAACTGAACCATATCCTAGTGAAAATATTTGATATCCACCACTATCAGTCATCATGGGTCCATTCCAATCAGTAAAACTCTGTAAACCCCTTTCTTTTGATATGACCTCTGGACCCGGTTGAAGCATTAAATGGTATGTGTTTGAAAGAATAATTTGTGTTCTTGCTAATTTTAATTGAGAGGGGAGTACAGATTTGACAGTGGCCTTGGTGCCACAAAAAATAAATGAAGGTGTATTGATTTTACCATGTGCTGTATTAATTAATCCAAGCCGAGCATTTGATAATTTTGACTTTTTTTTTACTTCAAAAAAATTAGTCAAGTTTAGATGGCAAAAAGATCTTCGCTAAATATATAAATATTGTGTCAAATAGGCTTAATAGAATTCTAAGTAAATAAATACCTATTCCATAAGAAATAATTAGGTCAAATAAAGGGACTGGGTTAGAAGATAAGATATTAAATGCAAGAACACTAAATATAATATTATCAATAAATTGGGATACAATTGTTGATGCATTATTTCTAAACCAAAGGTTAGTATTTTTATTTTTTAAATAAGAAAATATAAAAATATCAATTTTTTGACTTATAAAAAAAGCACAAATGCTTCCAACTATTATTGGAAACTGTGGAAGGAAGATGGTCATAATTGACTCATGCATACCATAGCTCCAAGACCATGCAGGATGCTCATCAGGATTAATTGGAGCCATAGATATTGTTAAAAACATAAGTACGGTTGAAAATAAGTATGCTGCAATACCTAGGTATATACATTTAGTTGCAGATTTTTTATCAAAATACTCATTCAATATGTCAGTACAAAGAAATATAGAAATAAACAAAACAGTTCCTAGGGCCATAGGTTCAGGAAAGAAAGGAAAGTCTATAACTTTAAGTACTTGAATATTAGCTAATATGATTGCAATCGCTACATAAACATAAATACCTGTCTTTCCGAAGAACTTAAGTGAGAGTAAAATTGAAAGATAACAAAATATAATTTGAAATAACCAAATAATTACAACTGAAGAGTTATTTAAGTTATTAGATAAATTTAAAAATAATTCTTGAAGCATTTAGCTAGCTTTTTTGCTAACGTTTTTTTCGATTTGTTTTTTGATTTTTAAGGCTTTATCAGTTAAAGATCGTGAGCTGGTTTTATTTAAATATTGATCTAAACCACCATGTTTATCTATGGTTCTAAGTGTAGATGAGGCTATTCTTAATCTAAATTTTCTTTGTAAAGACTCACTAAATAGAGTGACACTGTTTAAATTAACCATAAAACGCCTTTTAGACTTAATATTAGAATGGCTGACGTTATGACCAGTTTGGTGTTTTTTTCCAGTAATATCGCAAGATCTAGACATGAAATGAGTTTATAATACAAAAGTCCCTTTTTTACAATAAGTAATAGTTTCTTAGAGTTTTAGATGACTTATTGCATATTTTGGTCTGTACTTCTCTAAAAGTGGGTTGATCTCATCTTTTTTTTTCAATTTAGATTTATGAATTCCATTTTTAATCCAGAGCGAGTCTAATTTCATTTTTTTACCTCCTGCAATGTCATGCCACAATGAGTCACCAATAACTAATACCTTACGAAAATTTTTAATCCTCATTTTTTTAAAAATATCCTGATATATTGGTTCGTAAGGTTTTCCATATCTTAAGACAGTCCCTCCTAAATCAGAGTATAACTCTGCTACTGTACCACCACTCATAGAAAGAGTATTTTTATTATGGACTAAGTAATCTGGGTTTGCACATAGTAGTGGAAGTTTATACTTCATAATTTTATCTAGATGTTCAGCAAAATCTAAAATAGATAATCCATCTTTTAGATCTGCAATCATAGCAAAATTTGCACTTTCAACTTTTTTAGTGCAATCCAGATTAAAATACTTAATTTTTTGCTTTGATAGCTCTAAAGGGTAACATTTTCTGCCAAACTTTTTATAAATATCTTTTTTGATGTTATTTAGTGCTATTTGTCCACTAGTAATACAGTAATCAAATAGTTTTTCACTAAAACCCAATCTTTTTAAATTTGCCTCTGATTGAACAGTGGGGCTAGCTGAATTAGAAATAAGAATGATTTTTTTATTTTCTAATTTAAGATACTCTAAACATTTTTCTGCTTCTGTAAATTTTTTATGACCGTTATGAAGAACCCCCCACTGATCAAATAAAAAATAGTCATATTTCCTAACTACATTTTTAAAAGATGAAATATTTTTCAAGAGTACTGTCCAATTACCTCAGAGATGCTTCTAAATCCTTGTTGTTGAATTAAATTCATCAAATCATAAGTCATTTTTTTTACATGGTAAGGACCTTCATATGTAAAGCTACTATAAATCTGAATTAATGAAGCACCTAATTTCATTTTAGTTAAGATATCATTAGCATCAAAAATACCCCCTACTCCTATAATTTTAATTTTTCCTGATGTCAGAGTATAAAAATCTCTTATTAATTCATTTGATTTAAGGAATAATGGCCTACCACTTACCCCTCCCTCTAACTTTTCATTAACCATTGATTTATTAATTGTTGTGTTAGTCAGTATTAGCCCATCTACATCATTTGCCAGTGAAATCAATGAAATATCCTTTTTATCCTGATCAGAAATATCTGGTGATATTTTGAATAAAATAGGGATTTTTGAGTTATTCTCATCTCTTAGCTTATGGATATTTGTAACGATCTTTTCAAAATTTTGAGATTTAAGATTATCTCTCAATCCAGGTGTATTTGGTGAAGATAAATTGATCACAATGTAATCGCCAAGTCTATAAAGTCTATCGAAAAGCTTTTTGAGATCATCTAAAATTTCTACGGTATCCTTATTATTACCGATGTTTATGCCAATGATTTTATCTTGGAAGTTTTCTTTTAGGTTTGAGTTATTGATATTTCTTTCAAATACATCCATGCCTTTATTATTAAACCCTAAAGAATTTATTAATGCTTTTTGAGCAGGAAACCTATGAATTCTGGGTTTTGAGTTGCCTTTTTGAGGCAAAGGAGTCACTGTTCCCAACTCAGTAAAACTAAATCCTAAATTTAATATTGGATTTATCACCTCTGCATTTTTGTCAAAACCTGCCGATAACCCAATAGGAGTTTTGAAAGTTCTACCCCATATTGTTTGTTCAAGGATTTCTGTATTTTTACAAATAATTTTTGGATAAATGCCTAATTTGAGAGCTTTTATAGATATATTATGTGATAATTCTGGATCTAGCTTTTTGAGAATACGATGAGCTAAATTATACATTTAGCTTCGAGTTGAACAACTCCAGAGTTTTATCTTTTGTATAAATTTTAGTAAATGAGCCCAATCTTGGTCCATTCTCTTGACCAAAAACAACTTGATAAATGAGTTTAAAAAATTCCTTAATATTCTCTTTATAGACAGAATTTTTTCCGACACTAAAAATAGCAGTTTGAAATTCATCTGCATCAGCTGAAGACTCTACTTCTTTTAATTTAGACACAACTTCTTTAAGTATAATTAATTCTTCAGAATTTGGAATTTTAAAGTTTAAATTTGGTTGTATAAAATCCCTAAAATAATTAATACCACAATCAATCATTCTATTAATAAGATCAGTTTCCGCTTTGCTAAAATTAGATTGATAATTTTTTATTAAACCAAAAATCACATTAGGGTCCTCAGACTTGCAAACTGATATAATATTTAGGATTAAACTATAATTAATTTTTGATTTATATGATGGATTTTCAGCTTTATGAATATGCCAAGCAGGGTTATCTGGATTTAGATCATCGGATTCTAATTTATTAACGTGCGTTAAATATTCATCGGTGTTTTTAGGTATTACATCAAAATAGAGCTTCTTTGCAGTTGTTGGTCTCTGATACATAAACATGGCCAAACTCTCTTCAATAGAGTATTTAAGCCAATCATCGATGCTTATACCATTGCCTTTTGACTTACTAATTTTTTCAGCATTTTCATCAAGAAATAGTTCATAAATTAAATTTTCAGGAGGCTTAGAACCGATTATCTTACATATCTTTGATGATAGGGTATAACTCTCTGTTAAATCTTTACCACACATTTCATAATCTACACCAAAAGCAGCCCACCTCATTGCCCAATCAACTTTCCATTGAAGTTTGCAATTGCCATCTAAAACTGATTTAGATTTCAATACACCTTCCTCATAATATGAAACAGTAAATTCTTCATTATTAATTTCTTCAATTGGAACTTGCAATATTTTGCCAGTTATTTCACTAATTGGAAAAAATGGACTATAAGATTTTCTTCTTTCTTCACCAAGTGTCGGAAGAACTACATTAATAATTTCATCATAATTTTTTATAATTTTCTTTATTGTTTCATTGAACAATCCTGATTTATAAGCATCTGTTGAACTTTGAAAAGAAAAAGGCAAATTAAATCTATTTAAAAAATCTTTAAGTTTTGAATTATTATGTTCACCAAAACTCTTAAACAACTCAAAAGGATCTGGGACGGATGTCAAAGGGTAATCAAGGTAGTTAGATAATTTTTCTTTGTTCGGGATGTTATCAGGGACTTTTCTAAAGCCATCCATATCATCAGAAAATGCTATGAGGCCAGTCTCTTTACCCGTCAATTTTTCATAACAAAATCTTACCATATTTGTCCTTAGCACTTCCCCAAAAGTACCTATATGAGGTAAGCCGGATGGGCCGTACCCAGTTTCAAAGATTATTTTGTCTTTGGTATTATTTTTTTCAAAGCGTTTTATAATTTTTTTTGCTTCATTAAATGGCCAGGATTTATATGAGTTATAATCAGTCAAAATTTAGGTGCTAATGTTAGAGTAATACCATTGAGCTCTTCTGTAAATGGAATTTGACATGAGAGTCTTGAATTTTTTTTTATATCCATAGCTTGGTCAAGCATAGATTCCTCATCGTCATCAGCTTTTGATATTTTTTCTAACCAATTTTCATCGACATAACAATGGCAGGTAGCACAAGCGCAACAACCCCCACATATAGCTTCAATATCTAATCCAGCGTCTCTAATAATCTCCATTATTGAAAAACCAACTGTTGCTTCAATTTTATGAGGTGAACCCTCATGATCTATAACGTTAATATGATATGTCATTTTGAAATTTTTAAATATTTAGACTATAAGATCTATCAGTTAGACAGGCTTAATGCGACTAAAATTAATATACTAAATATATTCTAAAAAATTATAAATTTAGATTAGATGTATAAATCCGAGAATATTCAGATAAGTCTTTGGCTTGTAAGTCTCATGTCAATTATATTGCTGATGATCATTATTGGTGGTTTGACAAGATTAACTGAGTCTGGTTTGTCCATGGTTGATTGGAGATTATTTATGGGAACAATACCCCCTTTATCCCATGGAGATTGGTTAAAAGTTTTTGAAGACTATAAGCAATATCCTGAATATCAAATAAAAAATATAAACATGACACTATCAGAGTTTAAATACATCTTTTGGTGGGAATATGGACATAGAGTATTGGGAAGACTAATAGGAATTATTTTTATCATCCCTTTTATTTACTTTGCTTTGAAAAAATACTTTTCTAATGAAGAGTTATACTCATATTCATTCCTTCTTTTTCTTGGAGGGGCACAAGGTATTATCGGATGGTGGATGGTAAAAAGTGGACTAGATGTTAATCCATACGTTAGCCATTTAAGACTTGCCGTTCACTTAATTATAGCTCAAATAATTCTCTCTTTAATAGCTTATCTTTTCTTGAAAAGGCTTGATATTGGAATTTATAAAAATAATTTTAGCTCACATAAAACTTTTTTTATTTTTTTTAATATAATAATTTTTTTTACAGTAATTTACGGTGCTTTTATGGCTGGTTTAGATGCTGGAAAATCATTTAATACTTGGCCCAAAATGGGAGATAATTACATTCCTGAAAATTTAATTTTTATTGAGGATCGACTTTTTGGTTTTTTTGATAACAGTGTCTTCATACATTTTTTTCACAGAGCCTTAGCTTATTTATCATTTTTAACAATTCTTTATATGTGCTTTAAACATTTTAAGGGAATTGAAAATAAATATCAAAAAATCCATTTCCTGATTGTGCTATTTCTAGTTTTAATTCAGTTATTTATTGGTGTTTTTGTTGTTTTGAGTAATGTTCAAGTCTCTTTGGGTTCTATCCATCAAATAATAGGCACTTTATTGTTTGTATCAGCTACTTGTTATAGCCTTCAAATACTTAAGAATTAAATCTAATTAGGGTTACATTTTGTATAAACTGCATGGGTAAAATTCTAGTTATTGGTGCAAATGGTTCTGTTGGCAAATCATGTGTTAACAACCTAAAAGATGATAATGATTTAGTTCTAATATCAAGAAGCGAATTTGATAGTGATGTTGAAGGTAATTTTGAAAAAAATGTTCTAGATATTAATGATTACACGAATACAGAAAGTTTCATAAAATCAATAAACTACGAAATATCTGGCATAATCTTTGCCATTGGCTCGATAAACTTAAAACCTTTCTCAAGCACCTCTGTTGATGATTTTAAAAAAATAATGGATGATAATTTTTATAATATCGTTCATTTCCTCAATCATTGCATAACTAAGATGTCGGATTCATCTTCAGTAGTATTTTTTTCATCAATAGCAGCTGTTAGAGGTTTTAAAAATCATACAGCAATCTCCTCTGCAAAAAGTGCATTAATTGGTTTATCAAATTCTTTAGCCGCAGACTATGCTCCGAAGATAAGATTTAATACAATATCTCCTAGCCTATCGTTTTCCAAAATGTCAAATTTTATGGTTTCTAATGAAAAGGTTGCTGAAGGAATTGGAAAACTTCACCCTATGTCAAGACTTGGAACAGGTGATGACATAGGTAATTTGGCTTCTTTCTTGGTATCTAAAAAATCATCATGGATTACAGGACAAAACTTCCAACTTGATGGTGGAAGATCAACTTTAATCACAAAATAATAAAAACAAAATGAAGGAATGCTTTGTAGTTCTTGGAAATCAACTATTTGATAAGAAGTACTTAACAGAATTTAAAAACTCATGTGATTTTTTTATACAAGAGGATATGGGCCTTTGTAGTTATTTTAAACATCACAAACAAAAAATTTATTATTTTTTGGCATCAATGAGGGAATACAGGGACTATCTAAAAAAAAATAATTTTAAAGTAAATTATATTTCTCTTGATAAAAATATTTCTAATTTCAAAGACTATTTTGCTGGTCTAAAAAGCTTCTTAAGTAAAAAAAATATTTCTAAAATTAATATCTTCGAAATAGAAGACTTAGAATTCAGAATTAAATTTGAGCAATTTTGTAAAAATAGCAAAATTGAACTAATTTTTCATAAATCTCCTATGTTCCTTGTTAGTAGAACCGATTATAAAGATATGGTTACTACAAAAAAACCTCAACTTGCTAATTTTTATAGCAATGTTCGGAAAAGTTTTCAAATATTTGTAAAAGACAATAAACCTATTGGAGATAAGTGGAGTTTTGATGAGGATAATAGAAAAAGAGTTCCTAAAGGTTATCAAAGTCCTAAATCTTATACATTTGAGTCAAAATATTTTGAGGAAATAAAAAAATTAATTGATAAATTTTTTTCAAAACACTTTGGAAATTTGGAAAAGAAAATAATATTTCCAATGAATTTTAAAGACTCATCTAAAGTTCTTGATAATTTTATTAGCAGTAAACTTGAAAACTTTGGACATTACGAAGATTTTGTGAGCACCAGTGATCCATACATTAATCATAGCATAATTAGTGCACCATTAAATATAGGTTTAATAACACCAGAACAAGTGCTCAATAAGTTGAGCTCTTTTTCATATACTAAAGTTGGCATCAATAATTACGAAGGGTTTATTAGACAAGTCTTTGGTTGGAGAGAATTTATGAGATACTTAAATATTCACTATTATAAAGATTTTAATAAAGGTAACTTTTTTGGAAATGACAGAAAATTAACAAAACATTGGTATGAGGGAACAACAAACATTCCTATTTTAAATGACATGATATTAAATTTAAAAAAAAGTGGATATGTTCACCATATCCCAAGATTGATGATAATTAGTAATATAATGAACTTAGCTGGATTAAAACCATCTGAAGTTTATAAATGGTTTATGGAGACATTCATTGACTCATCTGATTGGGTTATGACACCAAATGTCTATGGAATGGGGATGTTTAGTGATGGAGGTATTTTTGCAACAAAACCATATTTATGCGGTTCAAATTACTTGCTAAAGATGAGTAATTATAGTCGGGGAGATTGGACACAAACATTAGATGGTTTATATTGGAATTTTATATATAAAAATAAAAATTATTTTAAAACTAATCAGAGACTCTCTATGATGTACTATACTGTAAATAAAATGGACAAGTCTAAAATTAGTACTCATATATCTAATGCAAAAAAATTCATCAAAGAATACACAAGATAGAGTAGTTTTTATAACAGGTGCTAGTAGTGGGATTGGCTACGCACTATGTGAAGAGTATCTCAGACAAGGCTGGAATGTGATAGGCTTAGCAAGAGATGATACCAAAATACCAAATGAAACAATTGATAATCCAAAATTTGAGTTTGTAAAAACAGATTTATCAAATTTTGACTCATGTAAGCTAATTATAGATGAGGTATTTAAAAAAAATGCAAATATTTGTACATTTATTTTAAATGCAGGTATTTATATCCCCGATAGTCTAAATGATTTTAACTTTGAAAATGCAAAGGCAACTTTTGATACCAATGTTTTAAGTATTTATTTATCAATAGAGCTAATAAAAAAAAATTTCGAGCTAAATTCAAATTATACCTTGGCAATAATGTCCTCCACAGCTGGATATAAGGGTCTCCCAAAATCTATTTTATACGGACCCTCAAAAGCGGCTTTAATTAATCTAGCCGAGGCTATAAAATCTGAAATGCATGATAATCTCAATGTAAAACTTATCTGTCCAGGATTTGTAGAAACTCCTGCTACAAAAGTAAATTCATTTAAAATGCCATATTTAATGTCACCCAAAGATGCAGCTAGGATTATTTATAGTAAAATATATAAAAAAGGTTTTGAAATATCCTTCCCTTTTCCTTTTAATTCTATAATGAAATTTGGTAAAGTATTGCCTTATAAACTTTACTTCAAAATCACTGAAAAAAAGTTTTCAAAAAAATGAAAATATCTATCCCTAAAATCTCAATAGTAATGGGAAGCCAAAGCGATTGGTCCACACTTAGGCATACGGGTAAAATTCTAAAAGAATTAAAGATTGTCCATGAAAAAAAAATAGTTTCAGCTCACAGAACTCCCAAAAGACTCTATGAGTATGCTGAACAAGCTTATGACAGAGGTATTAAAATTATTATTGCTGGAGCTGGTGGGTCTGCTCATTTACCAGGCATGATAGCAGCTATAACTCATATTCCAGTAATCGGGGTACCAATTGAGTCAAAAACACTAAAAGGCTTAGATAGTTTACTTTCAATAGCTCAGATGCCTTTTGGCATTCCAGTTGGAACTGTGGCTATTGGTGAAAATGGAGCCAAAAATGCTGCATTATATGCAGCTTCAATTATTAGTAATTATGACCCCAATATTGAAAGAAGTTTAGTAAAATGGAGACTGGCTCAAACAAAAAAAGTTAAAAAGACACCTAGATAATGATCATCGGTATTTTAGGTGGAGGTCAATTAGGTATGATGTTATGCCAAGTGGCTAGTAAATTAAATATTCAAACTTTTATATACTCTGATACTGATGACTCCCCAGCAATTAAATATGCAAATCACTTCTTAATAAAAAAGTATGATGATTTTCACGAGATAGATAATTTTATTAAAAAATGTGATTTTGTGACTTATGAGTTTGAAAATATCCCTTTTAAAACTTTATCATATATTGAACAAAAGATTAAAATTTCACCTAGTTCTGAAATTAATCAAATTATTCAAGATCGATTAACTGAAAAAAATTATGTAAATAAGATTAATATCCCTACTGTTCCCTATATGGAAATTAACAATACATCTGATTTAAAATCAGTTGATCCTAAATTTTTTCCTGCAATATTGAAGACTCGCAAACTTGGATATGATGGTAAAGGCCAAATAGTAATTAATAGTTATAAAGATATATCTGACATACCAAATAATGAGTATATTTTGGAAAAAAAAATTAATTTACAACAAGAAATCTCTATCATTGCTGTCAGGTATAAAGATGGTACTATTTTTACCTATCAACCAATTGAAAATATTCATAAAAATCAAATTCTTTTCAAATCATTTTCACCAGCTAACTCAGAGAAATCGATCATTAAAGAAGCGACAAACCATGCTTATAATTTTGCAGAAAAAATAAGCTATGTTGGAACTTTTTGTTTAGAATTTTTTATAAATGAAGAAAAAAAATTATTATTAAATGAAATAGCTCCCAGAGTTCACAACTCAGGACATTTAACTATTGAGTCATACAATGTTAGTCAATTTGAGTCTCATATCAGATCTGTATGTGATCTTGAAAAGGTAGAGCCTTCATTAAAATCTAAATCTGAAATGATAAATATTCTAGGGGACGATATTTATTACTATCGTGGGAAATCATTCAAAGAAAATGAATATTTTCATGATTATCACAAAAAAGAGTCCAAAACTGGCAGAAAAATGGGCCATTTTACAAAAGTTCTAATCTAGTTTTTAGACCAGTAATTTTTAAAGTGATTATAGTTAATTAAACTATCGTTTTTGAATTTAGAGTATTTTTTAAATGTGAAATCTTTTTTTCTAGAATATAAAATTGGAGTGTTATCAAACTTAAGGTTATAATGTTTACATCCATTAATTGTCAAAAATTTATTTAAATTATTTGACTTTTTTGAGGTGTAAAAGAGCTCCAATATATTTGAGACAGAATATTTTGTGGAATATACACCAGCACAACAAAACTCATTAAATTTGCGATTTTTAAGATGTGGAGCTGAGTCAGAACCAAAGAAAAATTTTGAATTGCCAGAAAGAGCGGCATTTAATAGTGATTTTTGGTGATTTACACTTTTAATTACAGGTTTACAAAATATTTCTGGTCTTAAAAAATTTCCAAGAAAAGTGTTTGTATTTTCAAGTAAATGATGTGTTGTTATAGTAGCTGCAATGTTTTTGTACGATTTTACAAAATCTACAGAATCTTTAGTTGTTATATGTTCTAAAGTTATCTTTAAACCTTTAAAATTTTTTACTAACCAAGATAACTCAAAATCAAGAAATCTTTTTTCACGCTCATAAGGATCATCATTTTCATGAATGTGTTCACCATGCAAGCATAATGGTATTTTATTATTTTCTAAAAATTCGAAATATTTAGACATTTTTTTGATGTCTTTTACTCCTGATGAAGAATTAGTAGTGGCATGAAGAGGATATAATTTAGCTGCAAAAAATAATTTTTCATTAACCATATTTTTTAAATCAATAATAGAGCAGTCTTGGTTTAAATAGATTGTAAAAAGAATTTCAGTATTGTTATTATTATTTAAAACGAAGGATCTATACTTTGATAAAATATTTTTATTAGTAATTGGCTTTATTAAATTAGGCATAACTAAAATTTTTTGAAAATTTTTATTATTTTCTTTTAATACGTATTTTAAAAGTTGGCCCTCTCTTAGATGAACGTGAAAATCACAAGGCTTAAAAATTTTGAGCATTTAAAATATTATCTATTTTATCAATTACTTGATTATAAGACACATCATTCATTAAACAATTATTTAAAGTATAGTTTTGAGTTTTACTAACAAGGCTTTCATATGACTCTGATGACCTAACAAGATGACAATGATCAAAAATTTTAGGAAAATAAATATTATCATTTGTGGGACCAAAAAGACCAATTGTTGGAGTTTTACTCAATGAAGCCATATGCATCATGGATGAGTCATTTCCAATAAATAACCTTGATTTTTGAAGTAAACCATAATCGTTGAGAATATGTTGCTTACCACATCTATTAATTACTTTATCGCCTAGTTCTGACTCAAAGTGATGAAATTTTGAACTTTCATTTTCTGATCCTAAAATAAATATTTTATCAATGCCTTTTTCAATTAGATATTTTGCTATTTTAACAAATTGTTCTGAAGGCCATTCTTTTGGTGGCCAATTTGTAAATGGTGCTAAACACGCATAATTTGAATTTGGAAAAATATTACGAACTCTATCGATCAATATTTTAAAATCTTTTTTTAGATCAGTATCAAATCTGTGATGGATTTGTTCATAAATATTTTTACCCTTTTTCATTTTGAATATATTTCTTTTTTTTACTCTCAAAAAATAACCAATGATCGAGGATCTAAAATCTACTATTTCATCGAATTTAAGTGGTGAAAGTTCTTTATAGAGTTTTAACCAATGTAGATTATATTTTTGTTTAGTAAGATTAATCCTTTTAGAAATCATAGAATAATCATCATAAATAGGCATTGGTAAAGGACCAGAAACTAATGTTACCTCAATATTTTTCTTATATTTTCTGATGTATTTATTTAAAACTTGAAGATTAATTAAGGAGTCACCTATTCTATTTGAAGAAATAAATAGTAAATGCATATATATACATATAGATAATATATTACATGCAAATTGAAACACTTAATCCAATAAAAATTAGAGTATTTGGGGAAGAAAGATTTGATTTCCTTCAAAATATAATTACCAATGACTTAACTAAATTAAAGGAAGAGTTAAAGAGCTATATACTATCTCCACAAGGAAAGATTCTATATGAAATAATAATTACTAAATCAGACGAGTCATATGAATTAGTTTGCTCGAATGATCAAAATGATTTGCCTACATTCTTAAATAAATATGCATTGTTATCTGACGTAAAACTCAGTATTGAAAAAGTTGATAAAAGAGAATTTGATAAAAATTATATTTTAGATCAACTTTCAACTGGAATAATTGACTCAAACCTGCTTAAACAATCCTCTTTACTTCCATCTGAAGTCAATGATGAATTAGTAGACTATTCGAAAGGATGCTTTGTAGGTCAAGAGGTAGTTTCGAGGATTAAACATCGACAACTAAATAAAAAAAAACTTTCAATTAAAGTTTTTGAGAAAAAACCTCAAAAACTTCCAACTAATTCAGAAATATTATTACAAATAAATAATTATTACATACTTAGGGAGCCTAGAGTTAATAAATAAATTACTTAAAATATTGAGAGTAATAATTTGCTATTTTAGAGAGTGATACTTTTTCTTGCTTCATTGTATCTCTATCTCGCACCGTAACTGTTTGATTTTCTAAAGTTTCAAAATCAATAGTAACACACAAAGGTGTCCCAATCTCATCATGTCTACGATAATTTTTTCCAATATTTCCTGTATTTTCAACCATAACTCTTCCTAAACCAAGTGATTGCAACTCTGATTTGACATTATTTGCTGTATTGACCAAGTCAGAATTATTTCTCTTAAGAGGAATGACTGCAGCTTTAATTGGCGATAAATGAGGTTTGAGTTTTAACAATGTTCTCTTATTTTCTTCCTCTGAAGTATAAGCTTCGTTTAAAATTGCCAAAACACCCCTTTCAACACCTGCTGAGGGCTCAATAACGTATGGTATAAACCATTCATTATTTTCTAAATCTTGAATAGCTAATTTTGTTGTAGAATTTTTATTTTCTTGAACTTTAGCTTTAATATTAAAATCTTTTTGATTTTTAGAATGTGATCCTAAATCAAAATCAGTTCTATTTGCAATACCCTCAAGTTCCTCGAGGCCATGTGGAAAGTCATACATAATATCAAAAGTTGCTTTGGAGTAATGTGATAGATCTTTTTTTTCTACCTCGAGTAATTTTAATTTCTCTGATTTGACACCTTGATCAGCCCACCAATTTAAACGTTTATCTACCCAATATTTATGCCAACTCTCATCAGAGCCAGGTTTAACAAAATACTCAAGTTCCATCTGTTCAAATTCTCTAACTCTGAAAATAAAGTTTCTTGGAGTGATTTCATTTCTAAATGCTTTTCCAATTTGAGCTATACCAAAAGGAGGAACCCTACTGGTTGAGTCGACAACATTTTTGAAATTTACAAATATTTGCTGAGCAGTTTCTGGTCTCAAATATGCAAATGAACTCCCGTCATCCACAGGACCAATAGCTGTTTTAAACATTAAATTAAATGGTCTAGGATCAGTTAAATCAGTTGATTTGCAATTTGGACATTTTCCGTCTTCTAGTTGATCTGCTCTCCATCTTGATTTACATTTCTTGCAATCAACTAAAGGATCAGAAAATGTATCTTCGTGGCCTGAATATTTTAAAACAGTAGGTGAGGTTAAAATAGTTGAGTCCAATCCCTCAACATCATCTCTTTCATAGACTATTGATTTCCACCAGGCTGATTTTAAATTTAATTTTAGCTCTACACCCATAGGTCCAAAATCATACAGACCTTTCATGCCACCGTAGATGTCATTTGATTGAAAAATAAACCCTCTTCTCTTACACAGAGATACTAAGTCTTCCATATTTTCTGCTGTCATTTATCAGATACCAAATTTGTTAAAAAGAAACTCTTCTTTTAATTTAGTAATTAAATCCTCACTATTTAAAGAATTAATACCAAGACCAAGTTTTTGTTTGAGAGACTTTGGTTGTTTTATTTTTTTAATTTTAGTCTTTTCTCCAAATTTACTTTTAAAGAAAGATGACTCAGATGCAATGCCATCAATTAAACCTAAGTCTTTTGCCTCATTAGCTAACCAAAAGGAACCAGAGAATATAACTTTTTTATTTTTTTCGCTAAGTTTCTTTTTTCTTCTCGAGGACACCCAATCAATAAAATTTTGGTGTATTAACTTTTGAAGTTTTTTTAATTTTTCCTCATCTTTTTTATTAACTTTTAAAAATGGATCTAAAAAGCTTTTGTTCTCTCCAGCTGTAAATATCCTTCTTTCTACTCCAATTTTTTTAATAAGATCAGTAAATCCAAAACCACCTGATATCACACCTATTGAACCAACAATAGAATTTACATCTGCGTATAACTCATCTGCTGCACATGCAAGCCAATACCCTCCAGATGCAGCTACATCCTCAACAAAACAATAACATTTCACTTTTTTCTTATCTGAAATTTCTCTTATTTTTTGTGCAATTAAAGATGATTGCACCGGAGAACCGCCAGGAGAGTTAATGACAATTGATAGTGCATCAAATTTTATTTTCATTACCTTTGAGAACAGTCCATTCAAATTATCCATATTCAATGGTGCTCTACTTCCAGATGCAATCATTCCTTTGAGATCAATTGAGATTACTGTTTTGTTTGGACTGAACATTATTTAAACCAATTTTCTATATCTTTAGAATACTTTGATAAATTATCGTGGATTATAATTGCATTTGATGTTTTCTCTATAAAATAATTACTTTTAGTGATTTTTAGAAGGGCATTTTTAGGTTTTCTACCTTCAAAGGGTAATAAAGGTGTTGTTGTCACTTCTAGATTAAAATTTCTCAATATATCTAACATAAAATCCATGTTTTCAAATCTATTTATGATAAAAGCTGTTCCTTTTATTTTTAAATAAAGAATTATGTTGATAATCCATTTTTTCAAATTTGACTCAGTTATATATTTTGAGGCCATTATGGAAGGATTTTTGGACTTTAGTACTTTATTTGCAAAATAAAAAGGAGGGTTTGATAAAATTAAATCAAAGTAATTCTCATATTTTTTATCAAAAATGCAATTGTCTTGAACTTTAAATTTTAAATTTTTAAAGTTATTTTCTTTGTGATTTAAAATTGAAATTTTATGATGAGTTTCATTTTTTTCAAAACCAATGACTTCAGATTCTGGATTTCTATAAGCAACAATTAGGGAAATAGAACCACAACCAGAACCCATATCTAAAATTTTATTGTGCTTTTTTTTTGCATTAGAAGCCAGAATAATAGGCTCTATACCGCTCCTATAGCCTTTCTTTAATTGATAATATACAATTTTACCATCTAGTAGAAAATCTTTGGAGTATAAATTCATAGTTAATGCAAAAAATTAATTTTGAACAAACCATAAAGTTAATTCATAAAGAAATTAATGTAAAGTTAGTTAAAGCCAATAAAGAGCTTGATAGATTTCTAGTAAGTGCCGTCCCCATTATTCCAAAATTAGGTAATTATTTTTTCAAAAAAAGGGGAAAGCAATTACGACCAGTTATATGTTTGCTATCAAGTAAAATGATAAATAAAAATTATTCACAAATATCAAGCGATATTGATATGTCTGCTGCAATTGAATTCATTCATGGAGCTACCCTACTACATGATGATGTAATTGATGAGGGTAAATTACGAAGAGGCCAAAAGAGTATTAACACAATATGGAATAATAAGTTTAGTGTTTTGTTTGGTGATTTTTTATTTTCAAAGTCGTTTCAATTAATGACAAAAGCTAATTCTTTAAAAGCAATGGCTTCACTGTCTCAAGTAAGTAGTAAAATTTCTGAAGGAGAATTTTTGCAACTTACTCATGAAAATAATATTCATATTACTGAGAGGAAATATATAGAGATCATATCCTTAAAAACTGCAGAATTATTTGCAGCATCAATGAAAATTCCTGCAATTTTAACTGGTAAAAATTTAACAATAATTTCAAGTTTGAACAAATTAGGATTGTATTTTGGAATTATATTTCAAATCATGGACGATTATCTTGATTATTTTGGAGATAAAGTTACTGGAAAAAAGAATGGTAAAGATTTTTATGAAGGGAAAATTACTCTACCAATAATATTATTATTAAAAAAATCAAATAAAACTGAAGTTAATTTTATTAAAAAAGTATTCAAAAAAAGTAAAAGATTAAAAAATGATTACATTAAAATAATGAATTTAATGAAAAAATATAAAATTAATGATGATGTAAGAATTTTTTGCAATAAATATAATAAAAAATCTTTAAAAATATTAAAACTATTTGAGGGATATCAAAAAGATCTTTTTATAAATCTTCTAATAAGTTCGATCAATAGAACTTATTAGTCATATCTAAATTTTTTATTTGGAAATTTGCTGTTATTTACCTCTTTAGAGTATTTTTTTACAGCAATTTTGATATTTTTTGATAAATCATCATATCTTTTTACAAATTTTGGATGATTATTTCCATACATTCCAAGCATATCCTCAGATACTAATATTTGACCATCACAAAATTCGGATGCACCAATTCCTATAGTGGGTATTGCTAATACTGTGGTAACTTGCTTTGCTATTTTTGTTAACATTCCCTCCAATAAGATGGATACAGCACCAGCCTTTTCTAAACACAAGGAGTCCGAAATAATTTTATTTAAATCCTCCTTCTTTTTTCCGTATATCTTAAATTTTTTTGTAGAACTAAATTTCTGTGGTTGTAAACCTAAATGTGCCATGACGGGAACTTTTTTTTTCTTCAAATACTTTATTACATCCTCCAATTCAGTATTACCTTCGATTTTGACACCATCGCAAGAAGTTTTTTTCATTATAGATAAGACACGTTTTACAGTATTAGCCTCACTGAAATCTCTATTGTAAGGCAAATCAAAAAAAACTAGAGATTTCTCTGCAGCTTTTTTTACTGCAGTAGCATGATTAATCATTATTTGATCGTCAATAGTTCTTGTTGAGTCCATCCCATACAGCACATTGCTCATTGAATCACCAACTAGAACTACATCAACGAGATCATCAATGATTTTTGTATAGTTATAACTATAAGACGTTAGACAAATAATTTTTTTTTTGTTTTTTTTGTTAAATACTGATTTAATTGATCTTTTCATGAATAATGATTTAAAAAGTATTCGAATTATAAAAGACTTTCCAAAAAAAGGTATCGCTTTTTACGATATATCTACAATTTTATCAAATCCTAAAATTTTTAACAGAGTTGTAAACTCAATGTCAAAGGAGGTAAATAAATTAAATGCTAATACTATAGTTGGGATAGACTCAAGAGGATTTATTTTTGCATCAGCTATTGCCTTCAAATTAAAAAAAAAGTTAGTTATGATTAGAAAAAAAGGGAAATTACCAGGTAAGACCTTTAGTACAAGTTACAAACTTGAGTACGGCTCTAACCAATTAGAAATTCAAAGTGATATGATAAGAAATTCAGATAAAGTTGTGATAATTGACGATATTTTTGCAACAAGTGGAACAATACGTGCATCAATGAAATTAATTAAAAAAACTAAAGCTAAAATTAATGGTATTGTAGTGCTCTTAGAATTAAGTTTTCTCGGTGGAAGATCAAAAATTAAAAATAAACTTATAAGTTTAAATAAGGTTAATACTTAGAGTATTCTTTTTCTTCTGTTATTTTTGAGTTAGACAAAAGATTAATTTCTTTTTTTATTGAAGCCCTAATATCATTTTTAAAATGGACATCTCTTGATATTTTAATAAAAGTCTCTCCAAATTCTCTATTAGCCTCACATTCTCTTTTAGCATTTTCTATATCCCAAAGCTCTTCATTAATATCTTGGAGTTTTTGAATGTTTTTTCTTAATATTTCATCGTCTTTTAAAATTAATTTATTACTTTGCTCTACTAGGGCATCTAGCTCAATTTTTATATTCTTTAATTTGTTAGGATCATTAATTTTTTTTAATTTGATATTTAGTATAGTAATTTTATCATAGAGCTCTCCAACAGAAATTTCAGCAAATATTTTCAATTTTTTCTCCCATAAATATCTGAATATCTTTTTATATCTGACTCTATAAATTTACTTCCTGTTTGAACTTCAATTAAAACTAATTTCTTTTTTGAACTCTCATTTAAAACCCTATGTTTTGATTTTTTAGGTATGAATATGTTTTCATTTTCTGATCTATAAAATGTACGATTATTTATAATCACAGTTGCTTTACCCTCAATAATTATCCAGTGTTCTGATCTAAAATTATGTGATTGATATGATAGAACACCTTCTGGTTTTACAACAATCTTTTTAATTAAAAAATCTTTTGATTTATTAAGTACAATATATGAACCCCAAGGCTTTTTGACAGATTTTATCATGAAAACATTCTCTTATTTTCATTGATAGACATGAAGTTCAATAATAATGCACAAATAATTAAATTACTCAACAAAGAACTTCCTCCATAAGACATAAACGGCAGTGCAACTCCAACTACTGGTAAAATACCAATAGTCATAGATATATTTATAAGAAATTCAAAAAAGATTTTAAAAGATAATACAAATAAGATTATTTTATTAAAAACTTGTGTCAATTTGTAGGTTTTTAAAACAGGAATTAAAAACATGATAAAGAAAAGT
The DNA here is from genome assembly GCA_902617355.1 of uncultured Alphaproteobacteria bacterium. Lineage (GTDB taxonomy): Bacteria > Pseudomonadota > Alphaproteobacteria > HIMB59 > HIMB59 > HIMB59. The sequence continues at coordinate 59,612 of CACMWK010000004.1, forward strand.
GAAATTAATAATATAGATCCTGTAAAACCAAACTGTTCAGAAAAAATTGCAAAAACAAAATCAGTCTCTTTTTCTGGAAGAAAATCTAAGCTACTTTGGGAACCCTCAAGAAAACCATTGCCTTGCAGTCCACCAGAACCTATTGCAATCTTGGATTGAATAATATGATATCCTCTACCAAGTGGGTCCAGGTCAGGGTTTAGAAAAATTTGTATTCTATTTTGTTGATAAGGCTTCAAAAATGTCCATAAAATTGGACTTATCGACAAAATAACGCCTAAGGATAATAAAGGATATATTAGTTTAATACCTGCATAAAAAATAACAACTAGACCTAAAGCTAAAATAATTACAGCAGTTCCTAAATCTGGTTGAATAGCAACTAATATGAAAAATATTATTGATACAACAAGAGGTAGTATTGATTTAAATAGGCCTATAGTTTTTTCTGCATTGAGTTTGTGAAAGTATTTTGCCATGAATATGACTAGGGCTATTTTTGTAAATTCTGATACTTGCAAATTAAATCCAGCAATTCTGATCCATCTTGTGGCACCCATCCCTGTATATCCAAAAATTAATGTTGTTATCAGCCCAATCAAAACTAAAATTAAAAAAATCTCTGCAAAATTATAAATAAATTTTGGCTCCAACATTGTTACTAAAAAAAACAAAGGTAGAAAAAATAAAAATCTTATTAATTGATTTGATGCCCATGGATCAAGAGACCCACCTGCAGCTGAGTAAAGATTGATCTCTCCAATCCAAAAAATTATCAAAAGGATAAAAACGTAAATCCAATTTAAATTATATATACTTTTAAATTCTCTAAACATTATTTTTGTATGCAAAATTCAAGACCTTATGGGCAATTGGTGCAGCAACTGCTGATCCTGATCCACCATTCTCTATAATCACTGAAGCTATGTATTTTGGATTATCATATGGGGCATATCCCACAAATACTGAGTGGTCTTTAAATCTCTCTTCTATTTCTTTTGATTTATATTGATCGTCTTCTCTTTCACTTTCCTTGATTCTTATTACTTGAGAAGTTCCCGTTTTACCACCTATTTTGACAAATTCTGGATTAGATATACTTAGTTTATATGCTGTTCCTCTTGGCTCTTGAACAACAGAATTTAAAGAACTAATTATAATTTTTTTATGTTCACTGTTTAGTAATTTACCTGTAAATCTTGTAGGAGTATTTTTATCAAGTTTAGGTATTGGATATTTTCCTCCATTTAAGATAGCGGAATAAAGTGTTGCTAGCTGTAATGGAGATGTTTGATTGTATCCTTGTCCGATACATGAAATTAATGTCTCACCTTGGTACCAACTTTCGTCTAAAAACGCTTTTTTCCATTTTTTACTTGGAACAAGTCCTTTTCCTATATTTGATAAACCAATATCATACTCTTTATTTAATCCTAAATTGCTGGATAAGCTGGCAATATCATCAATATTTGTTTTTTTTGCTAATTCATAAAAATATACATCACAAGACTCTTTGATAGCTTTTTTAAGATTGACCTTTCCATGTCCCTCTTTTTTCCAACAATAATAATTTCTATCACCGAGTGAGGAGTGCCCTTTGCAAAAAACTTCTTTTTTAGGGTCAATTAAATTTCTTTGAAGACCAACTAAAGCTGAGATTGGTTTAAACACAGAACCTGGAGGATAAAAACCAGAAAAAGCCCTATTAAAAAGTGGTTTCTGATCATCGTTAAGTAAATCTTTAATTTTATTATTCTTCCTATCCTCAAAGATTTGTGCATCAAAAGTAGGATTGGAGTTCATCGATAAGATCGATCCATCTAAAACACTTATAACAACAATGGATCCTTTTTTATCTGATGGAAGCTGAGATTGAGCATAATTTTGAAGAGTTAAATCTAATGTTAAGTCTAAATCATTGCCTTTAATGGATTTTTCAATAGAGATTTCTCTAATAGTTTTACCTTTAGCGTTTACTTCGCTAAATATTTTACCAGGTGTGCCCCTTAAATATTTTTCATAGCTTCTTTCTAAATGAAATACACCTTTAGAGTAGAGTTCAGAAGATTGGGTTGGTTGACCCATATAGCCAATTATTTGTGAAAAATTTTGATATGGATAATATCTTTTTTTAGACTCAATAATTTTTATAGAATTAAATAAAAATTTGTTTTTTTCAAATTCTACTATTTGCTCCCATGAAGCTCTACTTAGGCTAAATCCACTATATTCATTGTACTTTTTTAATTGTTTTGATACTTCACCAAAATTCAACTTAAGTTTAATAAGACTATCAAGTTTTTTAATCTCATGGAGATGATCTTTGCTTAAATTTTTAAAAACTACAAATTCATATAATGAGGAGCTTCCAGCTAGTAAATTTTTTTTGGAGTCATAAATATCACCCCTTAAAGGAGGAGTAAGTTTTATAGAAAGTTTGTTTTCAACTGATTTTTTTTTATAAAAATTAAAATTAATAACCTGTAATGAAAATAATCTTATAGAAACAAGTAATGATAAAATAGCCCCAAATATAATTATTATGAATGATCTTCTATTTAATATTTTTATACTATCTTCACTTGTCTTATTCTTTTCCATATTTTGAGAGTCCTAAAAAAACTATAATTAAAATAAATATACTTGTAAAATATTGCAAATTTAACAATCTGAATATTAAAGTTTGATCAAATATACAGAAAGTAATAAGACTTAGTAAAAAAATAAATGATGATTTTATAAATATTGCAAAATTATAATTATTTATAAAATAATTTAATAAAAGAAGAGGTATAAACAAAACAACAATGCCAATTAATATCGGTAATCCTACAAAAACCTCTACGACGAAAGTCGATAAGACAAATATAAAGACATCAATAATTTTAACATTTTTTTCCTTAAGAGCTGTATAAAAAGCTATATTTATCAAAGAAAAAACAACAATGTCATTTATAACAAAACTAAAATTTCCATAAATTAAAAATAATATTGTTACAAAAATTAGTCTAATCATTAGTAACTGCCCTCAAATTTTCAAAATTTGCTATATCAGGTGTTAATAAGATAGGTTGATTATTGTAATAAGAAACTATGCCAAGTCTTAGTATTAAATCATCAAGATGTACAACAGCGATATCGCCTGTTTGAAAATCTGGTGTTTCAGTGCTTTCTTTTTGTCTTATAAAACTAAGATATTCATTATTCGTGCCACTGACTATATAAGATTTACCATTAATAAAAACCTCATCACCATAATTAACACTCTTAACAGTAACAACTTCGGAGGTATTAGAATTTATATTAACAACTCTACCAACTATATTTAGCCCATCAATAATATAATCACCTATTACGAGACCATTGTTTGAGCCCTTATTTATGATAAAATTTTTATTATAAACTAAATTCCTATCACCTAAAACCTGGACACCGACTGAGATTGGTAATTTAATAGAAGACTGATGAAAAATTTTATTTTGCTCTGAATATTTAGAAGTCAATGTTAATAAATATTTATTGATTGATCGAAGATAATTATTGTCGTCTTCTAATTTTTTTATAGTATTCATATGATCAAAGTTTAGATTGAGAACTAAAAATAAATCCTTTATTTCGTTACCAACAAAAATGAAAGGGGACTCTACTTTGTCTTTTAAAAAATATGTGAAAAGTTTAATTTTAGAATTATAATTTGGAAATAATATTAATGTAAAGAATAAAAAAAAACAGATTATGTATATTAAGAAAACTTTTTTGTTATTAATCACTTAAGAAAACATCTTGATGGTTATGGTTCTCTTCTAAAGCCATGCCAGTTCCTCGAGCCACACAAGTTAAAGGATCGTCAGCAATAGAAACAGGTAGTCCAGTAGTGACTCTAATTGCTTCATCTAGACGTTGAAGTAAAGCTCCTCCACCTGTAAGCATAATACCCTTATCAACTATATCTGCAGCTAGTTCTGGAGGAATAACCTCAAGTGCTCTTTTTAAAGCTGTAATGATTTGAGATAACGAGTCAGATAAAGCCTCAGCTACTTGTCTTTCAGATATTACAACCTCTCTTGGAAGACCATTAATAAGATCTCTGCCCTTAACTGTAAGGGTCTTGCCATCTCCGTTATCAGGAATACCTGCACAACCTATTTCGGTCTTTATTCTCTCTGCGGTTGACTCACCTATTGCTAATTTATGTACACTTCTCATAAAATTTACTATTGCATCATCCATGGTATCACCACCGACTTTAATACTGCTGGCATGCACAACTCCTCCTAAAGATAAGACTGCTATTTCAGTTGTACCACCGCCAATATCTACCACCATAGAGCCAGATGGCTCTGAAATTGGTAGACCAGCTCCAATAGCAGCAGCTACAGGCTCTTCAATTAAATAAACTTTTTTAGCTCCAGCAGTTTCCGCAGACTCTTTAATCGCTCTTCTTTCAACGTTTGTAGCTCCGGAAGGAACACAAATAACAATATTTGGATTTGCAAAAAAACTTTTCTTATGAACTTTTTTTATAAAATGTTTGATCATAGCCTCAGCTATATCAAAATCTGCAATTACTCCGTCTTTCATTGGTCTTATTGCTTCGATTCTTCCAGGGGTTCGACCAAGCATTGATTTTGCCTCACTTCCAACAGCTAAAACTGATTTATTATTCTTGTTGTCTGTTGCAATTGCTACAACAGAGGGTTCATTTAGTATAATTCCCTTTCCTTTGACATATACAAGTGTATTAGCAGTCCCAAGATCTAATCCCATATCTTCGCTTAAAAAAGAGTTGAAAGACTTTAACATTTATATTCCCTTAATATTTGAGATACTAATCTCAGAAACTCCTTCTTGCATATTAGAGTTTTTTTCAAAGTTTAATATTTTATTGCATGCATTGATATAAGATTTTGCAGAGGCAACTATAATATCTATATCAGATGCCTTACCAATGAACTCTTTATTTAAATATCCAAGTTTAACAGTCACTTCTCCTTGTGCATCAGAGTCAGGAGTAATTGCATTTATGTGATACAAAACTAATTTTGGAGAAAAACCAACTACTTTTGAAATACAATTAAATACAGCATCAATGGGTCCATTTCCAGATCCACTTACCTCTTTCAGTTCCTCCTTGAAATTTAATTCAAGAGAAGCAACATGCTTCGAGTTAGTGCCTGACATAATGCTTAAATTTTTAAGTTTTAAAGTATTTGATTTATTAAAATAAGTATCATCTACCAAGGCTATTATATCCTCATCATAAACATCTTTCTTCTTATCAGCTAAGAGCTTAAATTTTTCGAAAATCTCATTGATATAATTATCACCGACTTCATATCCTAAGATTTTTAATTTTTCTTTGAATGCATGCTTTCCAGAGTGTTTACCAAGTACTAAACTTGATTTCTTTAAACCAATTGTTTCCGGTGACATAATTTCATAAGTTTGAACATTTTTTAAGACTCCATCTTGGTGAATTCCTGACTCATGAGCAAAAGCATTAGCGCCAACAATTGCTTTGTTAGGCTGAACGGGAAAACCTGTAATTGATGATACAAGTTTTGATGTTTTTGAAATAGCACTCGTATTGACATTAGATTGGACTTTTAAAAGATCTGATCTGACTTTCATAGCCATTACTACTTCTTCTAGTGCGGCATTACCCGCTCTTTCTCCTAATCCATTTATTGTACATTCAATTTGTCTTGCACCATTTTCAACTGCATTTAAAGAATTTGCAACCGCTAACCCCAAATCATTATGACAATGAACAGAAATTATTGCTTGGTCAATATTAGGAACATTATTTTTAACTTTTTTGATAATCTCTCCAAATTCAAATGGTAAGGTATAGCCGACTGTGTCAGGAATATTTATTGTAGATGCCCCGTTTTCGATAGCTAACTCTATGCATTTATATAGAAAATCAATTGAGGATCTGCCACCATCTTCACAACTCCACTCAATATTAGGGCACAAGTTTCTTGCAAATGAGACACTATCTTTTATTTTTTCTAAGACCTCCTCTTCAGTTAACTTGAGTTTAAACTTCATATGTATTGGACTTGTGGCAATAAAAGTGTGAATTCTTGGATTTTTGGCTTTTTTTACAGCATTCCAAGCTGTTTCAATATCCTCATGTTTTGCCCTTGCTAATCCAGCTATCTGGCAGTCCTTAATTTCACTTGCAATTGCTTGAACTGAATTAAAATCACCTTTAGAAGCTATTGGGAAACCAGCCTCAATTATATCAACCTTTAACTCTTCTAATAGTCTAGCAATAGAGAGTTTTTCTTCTTGATTCATCGAAGCCCCAGGTGACTGCTCTCCGTCTCTAAGAGTAGTATCAAATATTAATACTTTATCAGGCAATATTAGATATCCTTTACAAGTTTATTGGATGCTATCCATGGCATCATAGACCTTAATTTAGCTCCTACCTCTTCAATTTGGTGCTTTGCACCTTGGTCTCTCATTTGTTTAAACTTAATTTGCCCTGACTTATGTTCGGCCATCCATTCTTTTGTGAAAGTACCATCTTGTATTTCACTTAGAACTTTTTTCATTTCAGCTTTAGTAGCTTCGTTAGGAACTACTCTTGGGCCTCTGGTATAATCACCATATTCAGCTGTATTAGATATAGAATACCTCATATTAGCCATGCCACCTTCGTACATTAGATCAACAATTAATTTTACTTCGTGTAAACATTCGAAATAGGCCATTTCTGGTGCATAACCAGCCTCAACAAGAGTTTCAAAACCATTTCTTACAAGAGACATTAACCCTCCACAAAGAACTGTTTGTTCACCAAATAAATCTGTCTCGCATTCCTCTTTAAATGTAGTTTCAATAATACCAGATTTACCTCCACCCAAAGCAGAAGCATACGCAAGACCAATTTCTTTTGCGTTACCACTTACATTTTTATCTACTGCAAGTAAACATGGTACTCCACCACCTTTAAGATACTCACCTCTTACAGTATGACCTGGACCTTTTGGAGCGACCATAAAAACGTCTAAATCCTCTCTTGCTGTAATGAGTTGAAAATGAATATTTAAACCATGCGCAAATGCTAAAGCAGCACCATTTTTTATATTGTCGTGAATTTGAGTTTGATAAATTTCTTGCTGATTTTCATCAGGGGCTAAGAACATTACAATATCTGCATCCTTTACTGCATCTCCTGGTGTTTGAGTTTTTAAGCCCACATTCTTTGCTTTTTCAATTGATGAAGAACCTTCTCTCAATCCCACAACTACGTTAGAGGCCCCAGAGTCTTTTAGATTTAATGCATGAGCATGACCTTGCGATCCAAAACCTATTATTACAATTTTTTTGTCTTTTATTATGTTAAAATCAGCATCTTGTTCGTAATAAACCTTCATATTACCCCCTAAAAACGTTATATTCCGAGCCCTATAGGCCCACTTCGAACTAATTCGACTTTTATACCACCGATTGTGTCTAAGTCATCTAAAAATTTGTTTATTCGCTCACTTGTGCCTGATATTTCATAAACAACAATATTTTGTCTTTTTTGAACAGTTCTTGAACGATAAATATCTGCAAAATTGAGTATTTTTTGATCTTGTTCCTCATTTTCAAATTCGATTTTAATTAAGCAAATCTCTGCCTCATAAGACTCACTTAAGTTTGCTAAATTAGTTGCGCTATGAACAGGAACAAGTTTTTCTAGTTGTGCTATAATTTGACTAATTACTTTTTCTTCACCTAGAGTCTCTATAGTAATTCGAGAAAGATTTTTCTTAACGTCTACAACTGTTACATTTAATGCTTCAATATTATATCCTCTACCTGAAAATAAACCAACTATACGTGCAAGAATACCAGGTTCGTTATCAACAATAACAGAAAGAACGCTTCTCTTAGACTGTTTAAAAGCGTTGATAGGTGTAGGATAAACTGAAGTAGAGGACATTATAAGAAATTAATTAAACTAGTACTTTTCCTTTTTCCTGATTTTCAGGATTTTCTTTATCGTATTTAGATAGTAACATTTCATGGTGCGCAGCTCCACTTGGTATCATAGGAAAACAATTTTCTTTTTTATCTACCCAAATATCGGCTATAACTGGCCTATCAATTGAAATCATTTCATCAATTGTATCGTCTAATTCAGAAATATTTTTTGCCCTAACTCCAACAGCATTGAAACTCTCTGCTAATTTTTTAAAATCAGGAAGGGCGTCCACATAGCTCTCTGAGTATCTACTACCATGTAATAGTTCCTGCCACTGTCTAACCATTCCCATATATTCATTATTTAATATAAAAATTTTGATAGGTAACTTATATTGAACAGCTGTAGCTATTTCTTGGATATTCATAAGAAAAGACGCCTCACCAGCTATATCTATAACTAATGAGTCTGGATTTGCCATTTGTGCACCGACTGCGGCAGGCATACCGAAACCCATTGTGCCTAAGCCGCCTGATGTAATCCATCTGTTTGGTTTTGAAAACTTATAATATTGAGCTGCCCACATTTGATGCTGACCAACTTCTGTAGTAATAAAAGTGTCTTTTTGTTTTGTTAATTCGTAAAGTCTGGAAATAGCGTGTTGTGGCTTGATCACTTCATCGCCTTGTTCGTAGTGGAGACATTCTTTTTTTCTCCATTCATTAATTTGACCCCACCAATTATTATAATCTTTATCGCCAAAATCAATGTTATTGGAGTCTATGAATGAATTAATTTCTTTGAGTGTTAGAGCAATGTCAGTATTAGTATGAAAATTGACTTTAACGTTTTTATTAATTGAACTTTGATCAATATCTATATGGAATTTTATAGAGTCTGGAGAAAAAGCATCTAATCTGCCTGTAACACGGTCATCAAACCTTGCTCCAACGTTAATCATCAAATCACATTTGTTCATAGCCAAGTTAGCTTCGTAATTTCCATGCATACCTAACATCCCAAGTGAACTTTTATCTTCACCTGGAAAACATCCCAATCCATGAAGAGTTGTAGTAATTGGAATATTTGTTTTATTTACAAGTTTAATAAGTTCTTGGCTAGCTTCATGGCCTGAGTTTAAACAACCACCACCAACATAAAAAATAGGTCTCTCGGATTTTTTAATATGTTTTACTAGTTCTTCGACAAATTTTTTATCAACGTTTTTGGAACCAGCTTTAATTCTGTGCTCTCTAAAACTAATATCTTTCTTTGATATATATTTTGACTTTGCAAACTGAACATCTTTGGGAATATCAATTAAAACAGGACCTGGTCTACCGGAGCTAGCAATTTTAAATGCCTCATGGATAGTCTCGGAGAGTTTGCTTACATCCTTGACTAAATAATTGTGCTTAGTGCAAGGTCTTGTAATTCCAGTTGTATCACATTCCTGAAATGCATCTGTTCCAATTAAATGTGATGGGACTTGTCCACTGATACAGACAATTGGAATGCTATCCATCAATGCATCAGTTAATCCAGTAACGACATTGGTCACTCCAGGACCAGATGTTACTAACAACACGCCTACTTTTCCACTTGATCTAGCATAGCCTTCTGCTGCATGAACAGCACCAGCCTCTTGTCTTACTAATACATGTTTTAAAAAGTTTTGGCCAAATATTGCATCATAAATGGGAAGAACAGCTCCGCCTGGATATCCAAAGATTGTATCAACCTCTTGATCTTTAAGGGCTTTGAGTAAAATATCTGCTCCCGAAAATTCGTTTTCATTAGTCATTTAGGTATATACTTATATTTTCAATTGAATCTTTAGGGAAGCTTTTTTTATAGTTTATTCTCAAATTAAGTTGGCTAAATTTTTGGTTATTCCACCATGTAAACTGTCTTTTAATATACCTCTTGGTATTTTTAATTCCTAAATAAATAGCCTCATCTAAACTTAATTTATTTCTAACACAAGATAGCAATTCTGGAAGACCATGAGCTTTATAGAGAGTTTTTGATATTTTTTTATTTTCATAAAGTGATTTAACCTCTTCTAAAGCGCCCTTATTTATCATTTGATGAAATCTTAATTCTGCTTTTTCGTAAAGATCTTTCTTAGGTTTTGTAACTTGAATAACAAGTGAATTAGGAGTGATCGGTTCTTTGCTACCATAATTATTTTCCATTGTGTCATTATGCTCTAAGCAAAAAGCTAAACGACTTAATAATCTTTGTTTATCTTTTGGAAAAATTTTTTCTTTATAATATTTTTCTAAAATATTCAGGCAATGATCTGGGCCTTTTTCTAAAAATAAATCCTCTGCATTTTTTTTAAATTTATGACTAATTGATGGCATCATTGATAATCCCTCTATTAGTGATTGAATATAAAATCCAGTACCACCAACAAAAACAGGTATTTTATTTCTACTTTGAATGTTTTTAATTACTTGTTTAACTTCATCTATCCAATGATTAACTGAATATTCTTTATTATTTACATGTCCATAGAGATGATGAGGTACTATCTTTAATTCTTGTTCTGTGGGTCTATTTGATAAAATCTTTAGTTGTTTATATACTTGTATACTATCAGCATTAATAACTTCTATGTCTATTAATTTTGATAGTTCATATGTGTAATCATTTTTACCTGAACAAGTGGGACCTACAACAAAAAGAAATTTATTCAATAACGAGTGGGTTGATTAACCAAAATTCATTACCATCTCTAATAACTCTTAATAACAATTTATCTCGTTTCAAATTAATACTATTAGATATTATCTTCTCAAAAGAACTTATATCTTTAATCTTTTCACTGGATACCTGAATAATTACATCATTCTTTAAAAGATTTTCGTTATTATCTCCTACCTCTGTAACCAAAATACCTTTGGTTTTTGAGTCTAACCCTAAAGAATTTATAGCATCTATTGTCAACTCAAGAACAGTAATATCTAATTCTTCTAAATAAACTCCATCATTTTTAGCGAGTTTGCGACCCTCTTCTAATTCACCTACCTTTACCTTTATATCTATAATTTCTCCGTTTCTCCAAACTTTAACAATTACTTCACTATCTATTGGAGTTTCTGCAACAACTTTAGGTAAATCCTTAAATGATGTGATTTTTTGATTGTTAAACTCAATTATTATATCTCCGGCTTGAATGTTTGATAACGCAGCAGGGCTATTTGGTTCAACAGAAGCAACAAATGCTCCCTCCGTTGAGTCATAGCCTAAACTCTCAGAAAATTCTTCAGTTAAATCTTGAATTTGAACACCAAGTCTTCCTCTTTTTGCCTGACCAAATGAAATTATTTGTTCAACAATTAATTTTGCTGTTTGAGAGGGAATAGAAAAACCTAAGCCAACACTTCCACCTGTTTGAGATATAATCATTGAATTAATTCCAATTACCTCTCCATCTAAATTAAATAAAGGTCCACCGGAGTTGCCTCTATTGATTGGTGCATCAGTTTGTATAAAGTCAACGTAAGGGCCGCCGCCTATATCTCTATTTATAGATGATATTATTCCTGAAGTTACAGTTCCTCCTAAACCTAGAGGGTTACCAATAGCTAGTACAATATCTCCAACTCTTGACAAATCCGAGTCTCCCCAATTAACACTTTGTATATCAACAGATGAAGGGTCAATTTTTAAAACAGCTAAGTCAGTTTTAGGGTCAGTTCCAACAAGTTCTGCTGGAACTTCATCGACTCCATTATTGAAAATTACAGTAATCTGATCTGCTCCGCTTATTACGTGATTATTTGTTACTACATAGCCTTCATCGCTAATAATGAAGCCTGACCCAAGACCAGTTAGATTTTCACGTTTTGGCATTTGATTACCAAAAAAATCATCAAACATATCATTGAAAGGATGGCCTTCTGGCAATTCAGGTAATTGCCTCGTTTGTCTTTCTACAGTTTGACTAGTAGCTATACTTACAACTGAAGGTAGAAGTTCATCAACTAAATCTGCATAACCTCTCTCAAATTGTGCTGACGCACTTTGGATTGTAAAAAAAATACTGAAAAGAGATAAAACAAAAAATCTTTTCATTATGAAAATTGTATTTAGTTGGCGCCCTCAGAGTTTTCAAAGTACTCGAAGAAATCACTATCAGGAGATATGACCATGGTAGTTGTTCCGTCTTTAAAAGTGTCTGCGTAAGCTTCCATTGATCTAATAAATTCAAAAAACTCAGGGTCTTTTGCAAAGGCCTCATTTAAAATTTGATTTCTTGCTGCTTCACCTTCACCTTTTAAAATATTAGATTGTTTTTCTGCTTCAGCTATAATTTCAATTTTCTCTCTATCTGCAGTGGCCTTAATTTTTTGAGATATCTCTTGACCTTCCGCTCTTAATAAATTTGCTTCTCTTTCTCTCTCAGTTCTCATCCTATCAAAAACATTAGATTGAACTTCTGGTGTAAGTTCTGTTCTTTTTAACCTCAGGTCAACAATTTCAATACCAAAGGTATCTTGATCTTCACGAACATTTTCAAAAATCTCAGCCATAATTTTATCACGATCATCAGATAGCAAATCATTTAATTGATACTGAGCTATTACACCTCTTACAGATGAGTTTACTATTCTACCCAAACGATCATTAAGGGCTAACTCTGTTCTAGTTGTTTGAAAAAACTTTAGAGGATCTTTAATCATATATCTAACTATTGAGTCGACCACAATACGCTTTTGGTCTCTCAATATAACCTCTTCTTGAGCAGGATCTAAGTTTAAAACCCTGCTGTCGTAGTAAACAACGTTTTGGATAAATGGTAGTTTAAATTTTAAACCTGGTGATTGATGCACAGCACGCGGTTCACCAAATTGCAAAACAATAACTTGTTTTGTTTGATCAACAACAAAGAAAAAGCCTGATGCAAACAAGATAAAGAAGAAAGATAATCCAACAATAATATAGTTTCTCATTTTCATTAGTTACTACCTGTCTGCTTGCTCTTGTTTAACTCGTTTAAAGGCAAATACGGAACAACTCCGTTGCCAGAATTCTGATCGATCATTATTTTACTAGATCCTGATAGGACGTCTCTTAATGTTTCTAAATAAATTCTTTTTTTGGTTGTCTCTTTAGATTGCTCATATGTGTCTAACACTTGGAGAAATCTACTTGCTTCACCTTCAGCTTGTTTAATTAATTTATTTTTATAACCCTCTGCCTCTTGGAGTATTTTTTCAGCTTCACCTCTTGCCTCAGGCACAATTCTGTTACTGTAAGCCTCTGCTTGGTTGACAGTTCTCTCTTTATCCTGTCTTGCTTTTTGAACATCATCAAATGCATCTATAACCTCTCTTGGAGGGTTAACGTCTTGTAATTGTATAGATTGAATTAGTATCCCAACTTCATATTCATCCAAGAGCTCTTGTAGTAAAGATCTTGAATCTCTCTCAACGGATTGTCTAGAAACGGTTAGTAGTCCCTCTAGGTTAGTTTGACCTACAACCTCTCTTAGCACACTTTCGGATATAACTTTTACAGTTTCTTCTGGATCTCTTAAATTAAATAAGAATTGCCCTGCGTCTTTAATTCTATAAAGAACTGTGTAATCTAAATCAGATATATTTTGGTCAGATGTTAACATCATACTTTCTTCGAGGACATCTCTTGTAGAATTACCATTGGATCTGAAACCAACATTAATTTTCCTAATTGCCTCAACTTTTGGAGTTAAGACTTTTCCTATAGGTGTTGGGAAAAAATAATGGAGCCCTGGATCAGTTGTACTTTCATTCCATTTACCAAAAAGTAGTTCAACCCCTTGTTCATCAGGCTCAACTCTATAAAAACCTGTCGCAAGCCAAATTACAAAAGCGATTAATATTAAAAATGAAACACCCTTAAAACCACCTTTGAAGGGCATTTTAATTTTGTATTTATTCTTTAAATCTTTGAGAAGGTCATCAATTGAGTCGTTGTTACCACCTGAGAAACCGCTAGAACCTCTGTTATTGTTCCCTGATGAAGGCCCCCATGGGCCATCAAGTGCAAAAATTTTAAATTTGTTTTTGTTCACGATACATTATATGTAGTGTTTAATATATGAATATCAAGACTTGTTTTGGAATATCAAGCTGTAAAGGCGGTGTTGGTAAATCAACTGTAGCTTGCAATATCGCTATAACTTTAGCAAACCAAGGATACAAAGTTGGCCTTTTAGACGCAGACATTTACGGACCTAGTGTCCCAACATTACTTGGCATCGGAGATAAGGAACCTAAAGTTGAAGATGGGAAGTTTTTACCCTTTGAAGTATTTGGGATTAAAGCAATGTCAATAGGTTTTCTTGTCAATGAAGAACAAGCAATTGTTTGGCGAGGACCAATGTTAGCAAAAGGGCTTGATGGGCTTATTAACAAGACAATTTGGGGTGATTTAGACTATTTAATTGTTGATTTCCCCCCTGGTACCGGAGATGTACAAATATCAATGTCTCAAAAGCTCAAACTGGATGGAACTCTTATTATTACAACTCCACAGCTTCTATCTTTAAAAGATGTCATCAGAGGTATTAATATGTTTATCAAGGTTAATGTTCCAATACTTGGTGTAGTTGAAAATATGTCTTATTTAGAAGAACAAAATGAAAAAAAATATATTTTTGGTGAGTCAAAGACTAAGTCTCTACTACTTAAAGAAAATATAAATTTAATTGAAGAACTTCCTTTTAATTTAAATATTCCTAAAAGTTGTGATGACGGAAAGCCTTATTGTTTTGATTATAAAGATGATTATTCTCTAAAATTTGAAAATATAACAAACGCAATTACAAAAAAATTTCAAAGTTAAGATAATTTAATATTAAACTTTATTTCTAATTCTCTGAGCTCTCTTGGTGATAGCTTATAATTAGACTTCTTAATTTTTTTATTCGCTAATTTATCTTTAACAATTTTCATAGCCTCTTTAGAGAGTTGGAATGAGTCCGAACGGTAATCTTCAAAAGCTTCGTATGTTAAAGGTACCCACTTTTTTAAAATTTCAACCATTTTTTCAGCATAAATTTGTATTTCATACTGAGCATGACTATCTGCTCGTAATCTTAAAAAATGCATAAGATTATGAAGGTCTACTTTCCAATACCATTGTGTGTAATAATTTAATGGAAGAGTTGTTCGAGCTAGTTCTCTAGCTAGTCCCTCCCCTTCAACGTATTCATCGTTATTCAAAAGCTTGCCATTCAATAAATTTTGGTAGTCATCATAGAGTTGTTCAGAATTCTTTTGAATTAAATCTTGGGCTTGTTTTGCAAACTTTTTATCTAAAGTATTTGATCTCCCTTGCTTGTTTGTAGTGGATTGAGATCCAAGTTGATCCATTTCTGGAACATAAAATTCTTTATCTAATACTGAATATCTCGCAGAGTATTCATTTACATTTGCAGTTCTGTGTCTGATCCATTGTCTAGCAACAAAAATAGGTAGTTTAATATGAAACTTAATTTCACACATCTCAAAGGGAGTTGTATGCCAGTGACTTAAAAGGTATCTAATAAGACCGCGATCCTCACGCAATTTTTTTGTTCCCTCACCATAGGAGACTCTGGCTGCTTGGACTATTGACTGATCTGTTCCCATATAATCAATAACCCTTATGAAACCATGGTCTAAAATTGGGATTTGTTTATAAAGTATTTTTTCTAAAGCAGATGATGTAGCTCTTGTAGTTTTAAATTCTTTAAATTTTGGCACTTTAGTGATTTTTTTCTTCATAGGTGTTTAAAGGATTCATTTATTAGACTATATTATCCTCGTTGTTTATCAACTATAGCAATAAACGCTATATGTAATAGGTGTATCGGACTCGGGGGCGGTACCCGACACCTCCACCATAAAAATTTTATGGGGGTGATATAGGTTTGACGTGCTCTGAAGGATATAGTTTTTGCTCGTTGTAAGCGTTTCTTCGACATAGAAACTTAAAATAATTGCTAACGATAATGAATTAGCACTCGCTGCTTAATCTAATTAGGTAAGCGCGGCTTTGGGGCGGCCGGGCAACAGAACGCCCCTCTTCATTTCATCTATTATTATTTATTATCAACTTTTTTATTAATTATTTTTTTACAGAACGCAATTAGAACGCATCATAAACCATGTTCATGAGATAATTTTTCTACAAGCTTGGCTTCGTAATCTGGATAAAAAGAATAGCCAACTGTTTTCATTGTCCTAAAAAGACCTAAATTATTATCAATACTAATTATGTCATTTTTAAAATTTAAACTTTTTTTTGAATGTTCCTCTTTGGTAATAATTAAAGTTCTATCGTTTTCCCAAAACCAATCCCACCAAATTTCAAAAGGCATTATTTCTTCCATCATTCTCCTTATAGTTATATTTCTTTCTTGAAAATAATGGTCTCTTTGGGGCCCATCCTTTTTAAGTTTTCTAAAATTATTTTCTTTAAACATTTTTATTGCATTTTTAGAGATACCCACAACCCTCCAACTCCAAGGTTCATATGCAAGTAAAATATTTAAGGTCTTTTCTTTTTTATTGTCAGATAATACATTGCTATTAACTACCTCTTTATGTAACCTATAAATTTCTCTCTTTAAATTTTCACTAGGGTAAACATGACTATTTTTAATCTCATCTATTTTTGAGGAAATTTGTTCATTATGTAAATCTTTAACAGAATTAAACTCTTCTTTAGTAAGTTTAATATTATATTTTAATTCAAAATCTTTTTGTTTCATTCTTATCTCTTTCCTATGAACAAATTAAAGTAAGACTCAAATTATAATTTTTTCATTTAATTAGATGAATTTAAATCATATAAGGTTTTACCCTTATAACACCAAAATTGCGGACCCGCAATTTTTGTCCATTCATAGCCCATTTCATGAACAACTATTAAAGCTGCAGGAGACAAAGACATAACTTTGCCTCGAAATTCAATTTTGTCATTTTCTAATACTTTTGCAGTAATGCTTTTATCTTTTTTAAATTCTAGTATTTCACCAGGTTCTATTCCCACTGATGCAAAATGAAATCTATTTTTGTTTCTGCTTTTATTTAAAGCTTCTTGGTCAATTTTAGTATCAACAACATCTTTATTTGGTGTTACGTCTTTTCCGCTTACCATAGATAAAAGAGCTTTAGCTTTTTCTGGGTCTATTTCAAAAAATTCTCTTGAGTCATTAACTCTAAAATCATCAAGTCCGTGATGTAGTTTTTTTTCAATGTTTGATGAGTCTTCTACTTCAAGAGCAAAATAACATTCAAAAGGTAATGGTACCCCTGTTGAGTATAAACTTCTCATTCTTTCTTCTACAGTTCCGCCAGTGATGCCTATTTTAACAATTCCAGGCATTGATTGATTAGTTAGTATATAGACAACAGACATTTAAAAATTTTAACATATATAGAACGCAATTAGAACGCAGTCAGAGATAATTTTCTACAATTTTAGAAATATGTGTTAATCTTGCTTTAAGATATTTGCTTTAATAATGAATACTTTCTCGCGCAAATTACTAATTAAATCTGCGGATGGAAGGGTTTAGCGGGCAACAGAACGCCCCTTTTATATTTTATGAAAAAATTACTTATTTTTTTTATTTTTTTATTTTCTGGAATTTCAAATGCTTCTTCATCTGAATTTGAATGGGAACAAATTCTTAAAACTGACGACGGAAATATCTTCTTTATTGATAAAAATTCGATTAATCAAAAAGGAGATAAAATCTTTTTTATTAAAATGCATGAATATTCAGATTTTAATGATTACGGAGAAAAATCTAGCATAATTCATCATGAAGTAGATTGTAAAAATCTAAAATTTAAATATTTAACTGATTTTTACTTTAAATTACCAATGGGTGAAGGAGAACCATCATTTGTTGGTAATGAGGAGTCAGATTGGATTGAAGTCAAAGAAGATACTATTTTAAAAGTCTTAGTGAGTTATGTCTGTAATTAATTTTTAAAAGTCGTTCTACAGAACACTCTTCTAATGAAGTTTGTAATCTTTTATAAAGTAATTTTGTATGTCCTAGAGTCTTTCTGATCACTGATATCAATTATCTTGAACTTACCTGTTTTTTCAATCTTTGTGCCTTTAGATGTAACAAAGGATTTCATTTTTTTTACTTCACCCTCTGACATTTTCCTTTGATATTTAAGTGTATGACTTTTGGAACCAATTTTAAAAATAGTTTTCATAATTGTTATTACGACTTTGAATTATGCTGGATGAAACTAAATTATGATTTATTTGCATAATGTATTAATAAAAAATTAATATTTTTTTTAAATAATAAGCTAAAATAAACGTAATAAAGGAGAGTGTAATCATGGAAAAAATGATGTTAGCAATTGGTAGATTAAAAGAGGGTGAAGGTAAATTTGAAAAATTTATGGCTTTTTTTCAATCTGAAGAGGGGATGGCAATGAGGAAAGCTGCAGCACATGTAGAAAAAACAGTTCCTGGAATTTTACCTGATAAAAGCGGTATCATGTTTAAAGTTCATGTTCATAATGAAGAGGAAATGATGGGTATCGTTAAAGGAACTAACCCAGTGATGAAGCCAATTTATGATGAATGTATACAAAGCATTGAATTGTTTGAATTAACACAAGTCTCATTAGACGAATAAAAAAAAAGGATCAAAAATGTCCATATTAAAAAAATACGATGAGGTCTTTATGAATAAAGATGAAGCTGGAATGAATGAGGTGCTTCATGATGATTATAAATTCACAATGCATGCTTCTGGAAAAGTTTTAACCAAACAAGATGTTATACAGTGGGCAATGAGTGACGATATCAATAGAGACAAGGTTAGAATTATTTATGAAAATGATGAAATTGGGATTGAGCACTCATTTGTAACTTTTTCAGATGGTAATACACAGGCAGTTATGGCGGTATTCACTTTCAAAGATGGTAAAATCTTTTCTTTAGAAACTGGTGCTACAAATATGCCAAAGTAATTAATTTAAATATTTTGAAAGGTCTGGTTTAAAATAATTTGGGCCTTTCATTACTTTTCCAGCCTCATTATATATAGGTTTCCCATCTTCACCTAATTTACTCATGTTAGAGTTTTGAACTTCCTCAAAACATTTATCTAAATCAATACCAAAAGCATGACCTGCTCCATAAGTGACATAAAGTATGTCAGTCAATGCATCTGCCACCTCAAGTAAATTTTTATCCTGCATTGCTTCAGTTAATTCTTCTAATTCTTCTTTGATAAGGTCTATTCTCAACTTGTTGGTCTTAGAGTCACTAAATCCAGCTTTATCTTTTACTTCTTGACCATATGTTTTCATAAATAACCTTACTTTTTCAAAATTTGTCATTAATAACCTCTAATCTCTAAATAATTGAAAATAATTTTATTTCATTTTCATTTTAAATTTATAGGATCCTATTATAGGAGAAAATATGGCAACTTACGAATGTTCAAATTGTGGAATGTCAGTAAATGCAACATGTGGAAAATGTGATGAACCTTTAGTTGATGATGTGCTAAAGCTTGATAATGGATCAGAAGTGCAGATATCCAAGTGCCCAAATGATCACGGTAAAATTAAATCTCCAACCTGTTGTGGAAATGATATGTCCTGTTCAGCAGATAACTAATTTTTACTAGTAAAAAGAAACTATTTGTAATAAGAATTATGCGCTATGGCCAGATAGCTCAGTCGGTAGAGCAGAGGACTGAAAATCCTCGTGTCGGCGGTTCGATTCCGTCTCTGGCCACCATTTTCAACATATATTAAAAATTTATCAGTTCCACATAGTATATAAAATATTTAATTGTGAATTATAATGTGGAGTAATTGTGCTAAAACTTCTTTTAAAATTATCAAATTTGGTTAATTTCAATAATAATTTTAATTAACAAACTTAATTTTACAAATAGTAAAAAGATAGAGCGCTAATCTATAATATTATTTTCGATTAAAAATTTTTTGAAGTATTTGTGCAACTCAACTGCAAACTCTTTTGATATATGAGAATTATCTGCAAACATAAAGAATTCATTACCTGTATCATCTTCATTTAAAAAGTCCGTTAAAGGAAAATATTTTTGAAAATCAAAAAAGTAAATATTTGAACGGGTTGATGCATATTTCTTCAAATATTTGTTAAAACTTTTTACTAATTTATTATTTAAATTGGATATTTTTTTTGAACAATTAGTGTCGGATCGTAGTAATTCACATTTATAATTTAATTGTAAATTTGGAGTTTCTGCCAAATATATAAATATGAACTTATCATTATCAAATAACTTTTCTAATTGAAGGAGATTTTCAATATCATCATAATCATATTTTAGATTACCAAATCTATTAAAATTTGTATTTTTTGCCATATTTGATTGTATTATAAAAATTACCTTTTCATAAGAGTCGTATATTTTATAATTTACGATTTTATTTGAATTTTTAATAATTCTTTCATATTCAAAAGTTGGATTGTTAGGATTAAATACATCATAGAATTCATTTTCAGATGTATTTGAAGAGAGAAGAGATCTATTAGTTTTAATAATATCAATTTTTTCAAAATTATAAAATGTATCGAAATATGTTATAATTTGGCTAGTCCCTATCAAATTAAATATGTAATCACCATTTTTTTTAAAATAACAATTTTTTATATAATATGTTTCTTCTGAATGATTTTTATCACAGTCTCTATCTCTTAAAGATTTTCCATTAATAACTATTTGATCTGAAAAGGTGATTTCATTATTAAAATTGTTTATGAAAATATTATTTTCTTCATAGGAATTAATTAGAAATTTTTCTAATCCATATAAGTAGTTTTTATTAAATATAGTTAGAAATACAAAAATATAAAAAAAAGAAGTTATATATATAAAAATTAAAGATCTTTTCTTGTATACACTCATTATGAAGTTAGTGAGGTTTTTATAAATTAGCTTATTAATAAGTATTCCAATAAAAATTATTGTCAGAAAAATCAATATTTTGATATTCGCGAAGAAAAAAATATTCAAAAAATACAATAGAGGTAAAGATACTAAATAAATCATAAATGAAGACTCACCAATATAATAAAAAAATTTATTTACTTTTATTTGATATTGAAAATTTACAATAAATATTATTAATACTAAAAAAGATATAATTATTGATTGATAATAATAGTCAAATATACCAGACTGCCACATAAAAAATAAAAAAATTGATGAAACTATACATAAATAAGAATTGAGTCTAAATTTTTCAAAGTAATAAAATATAATTACTCCAATTAAAAATTGCCATAACCTATTTAGCAAAAAATAATGAGAAATATTGAAATAAAATCCATCTTCTAGGTCAACAAAAATAATTTTAAATATAAATGAATATAAAAATGAAATTATAAAAGTTAATAAAAAAAAAATTTCTGTTTTTAAATTTAATTTTTTAATAATCAAATAAAATATAGGTATTATAATATAATATTGAAATATTACAGCGAATGCCCAAAGATGTACGAATATATTATCAATATCAATATTGTAATAATCTATATCTCTTATTATGAAATAAATATTATCAAGCCCAACAAAAAGTGTAAGTAAAGTTCTTAGAGTGGGATTGATATAGAAATCAGGTGAAAAGAAAACATACATTACTATAAAAATGCTAGAAAAAATAATAATGATTGGAAAAATTTTAATATATCTAACTATTAAAAATTCTATATAAAATTTAAAATTTATTTCTTGAGATTTTTCTAATTTTGCTGCCATTACATATCCAGTAATCACAAAAAAAAAAATTACTGCACCTGTATAAAGGTGTTCATTAAAAATATGAGTCAGTAAAACTAGTAGTATTGCTATTAATCGAACATTTATAAGACTTTTATTATATCTTTTATCTTTAACTTGTTTGTCACTAATCATTCTTTAAATAATTGATGTAATTCTTCATTAAGATAATTAAGATTAGGATTATTAAAATTAGTTTTTTTTGTGTAGAAGGTTTGACTCCATTACTGGCAACTGTATTAGACTGTTACGTAAAGTTTAACTCGTCAATAGATCGATCGTTTCTTGATCTGCTCAACTCTAAAAGCCCTCCCCTAGTGTAGCCGTAAACATTAGTAATACTTAGATCATCTCTAAATTCATTTTTAAGCATACCTACGAGTTTTCTAAGAGTATTTTGATCGCTAGCCACGGGATCTATCACAACTTTTCCAGAAATGTTTTTTAATTTTATTAGCCTAGAAATTAATTGTATAGCCTCTCTATTGGTATCAAATCTTTTTGCGGAGCCAGTGTTTACATCAATAGCAGTAAGAGCATCTGTTTTACCAATCATGATATTACCTCCACTAGGTAAATCGTAATTATGACCGATTAAATAATCTATCTTTTCATCTAAATTAAATACCTCTTCAATTTGTTCATTGGACATCTCTTCACATAAATTTGCAAAAGTAGAGTCTAGTTTTTCATCCCAGTTTTTTACTCTTTCGAAACGATCATTGTCACTAAAAATAATTTGATCAGTATTTTTATCAGAGTAATCACAAACAAAATTTTGATCAAAATATGTATTTTGGAAAACAAGACCCTCATCGCTTAGTTCTTTTGCATTTAATTCTATTTCTTTCCATTGATTATTTAATTCGCTCAACTCAGATTGAGCTATTGCTATGTTTTCAGGAATAAGATTATGCCTAGCTATCAATCCTACTTCAGACTCACTTAACGCATCCATAATTTTATCTTGTTGATTTGTGTCTAAGTTTTTTCTTGTTCTTCTACTTAAAATAATTTCGTCACCATATGGTAATAAATTTATAAATTTACCAGTTAAAATGACATTGTTAGTAAAAAGATGAACTTTGTCTTTGGAGCCTATACTTCTTACTTGAAGTAATAAAGATTGTCCCTCATGCGCCTTATCACCATTAGGAAAGTTTATTCTTTTAAAAAAACCTCTTTGATCTCCGTTACCGTAAGAGACAAATGCTCCACTATCATTAGGTAAAATTTCTGTAATTTTTACTTTATAGATATCTCCAATTTTAACATCTTCGTTGGGCTGAAAGCGAATATTAACCAATTCCCCTTCATTTAGTTTAACTCCGCACTTAAAATTTTTATAGTTTGTAACAATAAGTTTTGTAGACATGGCATTGCTCCTTTTAAAAAATTATTCATTAGTTCTTCGACCTAAATGTTATTCTGCCCTTAGTTAAATCATATGGTGTCATTTCAACTGTTACTCGGTCTCCTGCAAGTACTCTAATTCTATTTTTCCTCATTTTTCCAGATGTATGGGCTATGACTTCATGGTCATTATCTAGCTTAACTTTAAACATAGCATTAGGAAGTAGCTCTGAAACTACACCTTGAAATTCTATTGCATCTTCTTTGGACATATTATTTATTGTATTTTATGGTTTGATCTTTCTAATTTCAACTGATAAAGCGTGTGCCTCCAGACCCTCTTGTCTTGCAAGATTAATTGTATGATTTGCGATTTTCTTTAGAGTTTTTTTTCTAGGTTCAATGAAAACTGTTTTTTTTGTGTAATCATCAACGCCCAAACCAGATGAAAATTTTGCAGTTTGATCTGTTGGTAATACGTGATTAGTTCCAATTGTATAATCTCCCAGAGCAACAGGGGATTTTTCACCTAAAAATACAGATCCAGCATTTTTAATATTTTTTAATAAATTTTTATTAAATTTTTCGTGAATGTGAAGATGTTCTGGAGCAATAAAATTTGAAATTTCATATATATCTTTTTGACTCTTAGCTAAAATTAAATTGCAGTTATTTTTTATAGACTGATCAACATTTTTAAATTTTGTCTCTTCCATAATTCTTTTAAGTTCATTTTTAACTTTAATTAAAATATTTTTGGATTTAGATAAAACATATGTTTTTGCATTAGGGTCATGTTCACCTTGGGCGAGAACATCGTAGGCTATCCAAGTAGGATTAGAATTATTATTTGCAATTACTAAGACCTCAGATGGACCAGCTGGTAAGTCTATTCCTATAACTCCAAATAATTGTTTTTTTGCTTCAGCTACGTATTGGTTTCCTGGGCCAAATACTTTATCCGCCTTTTTTATAGTTTTTGTGCCAAAGGCGAAAGCTGCGATTGCTTGAGCACCACCAACGTTGTAAACAACATTTACACTACATAAATATGCAGCTGCAAGAGTTAGTTTTGAAGTTTGACCATTTTGAGAAGGAACACAAATCATAATATTTGGGACCTTAGCTATTTTTGCAGGTATAGCTGTCATTAAAACAGTTGATGGATAAGAAGCTAACCCACCAGGGATGTATAAACCAACATTTTCAATTGGCTTCCATTCAATATAAAACTTCGAGTCAAGTTGATCTTTGAAAGAATATGAAGTTTTTTTTTGTTTTGAGTGATAATAAAAAATTCTTTTGTAAGCTAATTTAAGAGACTTTTTACTTTCATTTGAAAGAGAATTATAAGCATCTTTTAAAGTTTTTTTTGGAATTATTAAACTTTTTAAATTTGCTTTTTTGTTTTCAAACTTTTTTACATACTTTAATAAAGCTACATCCTTATTTTTTTTTATGTCCTGTATAATTTTTTTTACAGTTAAACTTACAGTGGAATTTGTATTTACAGATGAGTTGAGATTATCAAAAATCCATTTTTTATTTACAACTTTCATTATAATCCTTGCTTTAAAATTTTTTTAATAAATTTCTTTTTCAAATCGTATGCAAAATAGCTACTAATTATTACAGTTGAAATGTCATTGTTTATTATTACATTTTCATAAAGCTGATTATCTTTTAATGTCTTGCCTGATTGAACTAAATCTAAGATGAAATCAGCTATTCCATATTTTACTGCAAGCTCGATAGAACCATTTAATTTTATTGTTTCAGTCTGTACGTTTAAATCTTTAAAATAATTCTCAGAAATATTTTTAAATTTTGTTGCAACTTTAAAAATTTTCTTTTCCGAAAAATTAATCTTTTTTTTATTTGAAGCTATAGATATTCTGCACTTTCCTATATTAGTTTTTTTTAAAAGAACAATATTTTCTGAGCTGTTTTCAAGAATCTCGTCATATCCAACAAATCCAATATCAGCTGCACCTAGCATAATATAAGATCGAATATCAGATGGTTTTAACTTTATTACTTTTATCTCGTTAAGATTTGTATCAAAAGTTAATTTTCTAACACTATCATTAAAGAAAGCTTCTTCGATTCTTAAGCCTTTGTCTGATAGAAATTTTACAACTTTTTCTTCTAACCTCCCTTTAGGGCAGGCAATTATTAAATTTTGATTTTTCATTTTTTTCTAATAATGTTTACGCCACATTTTTTTAATTTTAAATCAAAATCTTCATATCCTCTATCAAGGTGGTAAATTCTATTAATTACGGTTTTTCCCTTGGACATCATTGCTGCGATTATAAGAGAAAAACTAGCCCTTATATCTGTCGCCATGACCTCTGCGCCCAGTAAATCAGATGTTTTATCAATTGTTACTGTTTTTCCTTTAATTGATAAATTGGCACCAAATCTTCTTAGCTCTGGTATATGGATAAATCTATTTTCAAATATATTTTCGACTACTTTCGAATTTAAACCAGACTTAAGTTGCGTTGCTATTAGCTGAGCCTGTAAATCTGTAGGGTATCCTGGGAATTCTTTAGTAGAAATTTTTTTTATTGATTTAAGTTTTTTACAGTAAATTTCATAAGAGGAATTAGATAGCTTTTTTATTTTTAGACCCATTTCTTTGTAAACTTTCAAAGGAAGAGCTAGGTCTTTTGGATTGAAGTTATTCAATTTGATTCTCCCTTTTGTTGCCATAGTTGCTAAAATATATGAACCAGCTTCTATTCTGTCAGGTATTACTTTGTAATCCTGAAGTTTTAATTCTTCTACACCTCTAACTGTAATTGTCCTATTTTTTACTTTTATAAGTGCACCACATTTATTTAAAAAATTAATTAAATCTATGACTTCGGGCTCGATGGCACAATTTTTTAATGTACTTTTTCCATTCGCAAGGCTTGCTGCCATTAAAATATTTTGTGTTGCACCTACGCTAATTTTTGGAAATTTATGGTCAATTGAGTTTAAATTATTTTTTTTTCTCTCAGCTATTACATAACCATTTTTTATTGAGATTTTTACACCCATTAACTTTAGAGCATTTAAGTGCAAATCAATACCTCTAGTGCCAATTGAGCAACCACCTGGAAGAGCTATTTTAAATTTTTTATATCTTGAAATCGCAGGTCCTAAAATAACAATAGATGCTCTCATTTGACGAACATATTCGTAATCAGCTGATTTTTTTGTTATGGCAGAACTTCTAATAAATAAAGTGTTTTTTTGAAAATCAACATCACAACCTAAATCTCTTAAAATTGAGATTAAAAATCTTGTATCTCTAAGGTTAGGTACATTATGAATGAGACACTGATCTTTTGCCAAGAGAGTCGAAATGATAATAGGCAAAGAAGCATTTTTTGAACCAGAGATTTTTATTTGCCCTTTCAAGGTTGAAGGACCTTTTATAACTACCGTTTGCATTATTTATTTCTTAATTTTTTTTCTTTTTTTTAGATTTTCTCTTAATTTTTGAGCTAATTTATCTTTTTTTTGTTGTTCAAAATTTTTTTTTATTAGGTCTTGTTTCTTCATAAATTATTACCAAATAAATTATATGATGAATTTTGAAAAATATACTAATAGTTCAAAAAAAATTATTAATTCTGCACAAAATTTAGCATTAAGTAAAAAACATCAAAAAATTGCCCCTATTCATATTTTTAATGAATTATTAAATTCCAATCATGAATTAATTAACAAAATTTTTGAGAAAATTAACACAAGTATAATTAAAGCAACTATTTCTGAAATATTATCTAAAGAACAAGTAAATAACTCAAACAGTAATCAAATTTATGCTGATCCTAAATTATTGAGTCTTTTTGAAGATGCAGAAACAATTGCAAAGTCTAATCAAGATAGTTTTGTATCGATCGACTCTTTATTTTTAAGTTGTATAAAGTCAGATGACCAAATTGAAAAAATATTAAAAAAAAATGGACTAAGTCTTGGATTAGTTAAAACAAAAATTCAAGAGTTTAGAAAAGACGGAAAATCTGAAAGTGAAAATTCTGAAGATAATTTTAACGCTTTAGAAAAGTATACAATCAATGTTACTCAAAAGGCACAAAAAAGAGAGTTAGATCCGGTTATTGGAAGAGATGAGGAAATTAGAAGAACTATTCAAGTTTTATCAAGGAGAACTAAAAATAATCCAATATTAATTGGAGACCCTGGTGTAGGTAAAACTGCATTGATAGAGGGTTTAGCACAAAGAATAGCAAATAAAGATGTTCCACGCTCATTAGAAAATAAAGTTATTCGTATTCTTGATCTTGGATTATTGCTTGCTGGTGCCAAGTATCGTGGAGAATTTGAAGAAAGACTTCAAAACGTTTTAAAAGAAATTCATAAACAAAATGGTTCAATTATTTTATTTATAGATGAAATTCATACGCTTGTTGGTGCTGGAAAGACAGATGGAGCGATGGATGCATCCAACATGTTAAAGCCAGCATTAGCTAGAGGTGAATTACATTGCGTTGGTGCAACAACTTTAGATGAGTATAAAAAATATTTTGAGAAAGATGCAGCTTTAACTAGACGTTTTCAACCAGTTTTTGTTAATGAGCCTTCTTCAACGGATGCTGTTGCTATTTTAAGAGGTCTAAAAGAAAAATATGAAATTCATCATGGAATAAGAATTAGTGATGAGGCTATTTTATCATCAGTTCAATTATCTGATCGATATATTACTGATCGTTTTTTGCCAGATAAAGCGATTGATTTAATGGATGAGGCTGCGAGTAAAGTTAAAATGGAAATTGACAGTAAACCTGAGGAAATAGACCAGCTTGACAGAGATCTTATTAAACTACAGATGGAAAAAAACGTTCTTTTAAAAGATAATGAAAAAGATGAGAAAAAAAATGAAAAAATTGAAAGTCAAATATCAGATATTCAAGAAAAACTAAATATACTCAATAGCACTTGGGAGTCAGAAAAAAAGATACTAGACACAAAAAGAAATTTAAATGAACGAATTGATCAAGCAAAAGAAGACCTCGAGGGTGCTCAAAGAAGTGGTGATTTAACAAAAGCAAGTGAAATCATGTATGGCTTGCTCCCTAGTCTTCAAAAAGAATATGAAGAATTGAATAAAAAAGAGCAGGCTACAATAATTAATGAAGTGATTAATGCTGAAGATATCGCAAGTGTGGTATCAAAGTGGACGGGTATACCTTTAGAAAAACTCATCGGAGGCGAAAAAGATAAGTTAATAAACATAGAAAAACATTTAGAAAAAAGAGTTATTGGCCAACAAGATGCTATTGAGAAAGTATCTAAGGCAATTAAGATTTCAAAAGCAGGTCTTCAAGATCCTGATAAACCTTTGGGGTCCTTCCTTTTTTTAGGCCCAACTGGTGTAGGAAAAACTGAATTATCAAAAGCACTAGCAGAGTATGTTTTTGACAATGAAAAGCAAATGCTAAGACTTGACATGTCCGAGTATATGGAAAAACACTCGGTTAGTAAGCTTATTGGATCTCCTCCAGGTTATGTTGGCTACGATGATGGTGGGAAGTTAACTGACTCTATTCGCAGACGCCCCTACCAAGTAATTTTGTTTGATGAAATTGAAAAAGCGCACCCTGATGTATTTAATATTCTACTACAAATTTTAGATGATGGTAGGTTAACAGATTCAAAAGGAAAAATAGTAAATTTTAAAAATACCCTTATCATTATGACTTCTAACATTGGCTCACAAATTCCTATTGATGACAATTTTGACTATACAACAAAAAAGAACTTAGCCCTTGAAGAGCTTAAAAATCATTTTCGACTAGAATTTTTAAATAGAATTGATGACATAATACTCTTTAACAAATTATCAAAAGAAAATATTAGTGCGATTTTAAATAACCAAATTCAATTAATTGAACAAAGAATCTCTTCAAAAGGTATTTCAATTGGTTTTACTGATGAAGCCTTAAACTACTTGAAAGAAAAAGGTTTTGATCCGTTATTTGGGGCCAGACCTTTGAAAAGATTATTACAAGATGAAGTTTTAAACCCCTTATCAGAGGTAATTTTAGATATAGGCGAGAATATTGAAGATAAATTAATTTTCACTAAAGATAAATACGGATTAGTAATTGCTAATAAAAACCTTAGGGTTTTGAGATCATAACTTTCAACTTAAAGCAAAATTTGTATAATTAATTTATGAAATGGATATTTTTAATTGGAGCATTTGCTTTAATATTCTTTGTATTGTTCCTTTCAATAATGACTATCAGAAAAATTAGAAAAAAATAATTTTTGGACCTTTTTTTTACAGACTCTCTTTATAACACGAAGGTTTTTATAGTTTCGATTATTTTAACAATAATTTTTTTTATTCTACTTTTAACAAGAAAAATTTATAAAAAAAAATTAACAGTTTCAAATTTATCAATATATTCCTCTCTTTTTTTATTATTTATTGCTTTTGCTAGCTTATTTGTTGTAAATTTTTTTGGTAAATTTACTTACGTTCTTTTTATTGCAGCTACAATAACAATAATATATTCGGAAATAAGTTTTCTTCTTGGAAAATATTTTTTCCCTAATTTTGTAAGTGAAAATGTTTCTAAAGAAATTGTTTATATGTTTAGTTTTATCGTATTCATAAATGCAGGTTATTTTACCTTTATGTTAATATTAGATATTTTAAAAGCTGAAACTTATATTTAAATGTTAGTAATGTGATAATATTAATTTCATATTTTCAATTATTTATAATAAGTTTTTTAGCAGCTACAATTCTCCCGCTTTCTTCTGAATTAGTTTTATCAACAATGCTATTAACAGACTCATTTAATAAATATTTACTTTTGGTTGTTGCAAGTTTTGGAAATATTCTTGGTTCATCAGTTAATTGGTATTTAGGAAAAAAAATATTAATTTTTAAAGATAAGAAGTGGTTCCCAGCCAATGAGAGGCAAATTGCAAAGGGTGAAATTTATTTTAAAAAATATGGCATTTGGTCATTGTTATTGGCATGGGTGCCAATCATTGGAGATCCTCTTACTATAGTAGCAGGAATATTAAGAGTAAAATTTTTCATTTTTTTACTTCTTGTTAGTATCTCAAAAATATCTAGGTATATTTTTTTAATATTTATTATTTTTAAATGATTAAAATAATTACTTTAGAGATTGGTAATTCATCTTGGTGGAAAAATAAAAAATACAGAAAAGAGGCCTCTATAGAGTTAAGAAAACTAAGAAATAAATATAAGTCAGTAAGAGTTTTAAAAAAATATAGACTAAACAGTAGTAATACAATTATATACGGTGATTATGCTTTAAAAAATTAATTTTTTTGTAAAGTTATTTGGATAGCTTTATAAATATATCACCCATCCCAGAAATAAGTTCCTCTTCTTTCGTAGAGTTTCTAATCTTACATTGTTGCCCAACTACAGGGTGGTTGTTAATTGCTAAAAGATCACTGCTATTACAACTAGTAGGTTTGTGCAATAAGCCAATTATCATTTTTTGATCAACTGCAAAGACTTGATCTAAATTCATCTTTTCGCCGATACAAAAATAATCTCGATTTACCTCAAGTGGAAATTCCTCTTTACCACAGGGGTTATCAATAGTCATAACAGTAAATTTTTTTTCAATACCTTGAAATTTATGTGATATTTCCATAGCTTTAGCATATTTCATTGAATCACAAACACATGGCCAACAACAGCGATACATATCACCACATACTTTATTATCCGAGTCGACCTCATTCATACTTATAAATGCAGGCTCAGATCCAGGAGCTATCAATGAACCAGATACTGGGCAATATCTTTTATTGAAT
The DNA here is from genome assembly GCA_902617355.1 of uncultured Alphaproteobacteria bacterium. Classification (GTDB taxonomy): domain Bacteria; phylum Pseudomonadota; class Alphaproteobacteria; order HIMB59; family HIMB59; genus HIMB59. The sequence continues at coordinate 90,526 of CACMWK010000004.1, forward strand.
TCAACAAAATCGTTAAAACTAAGGTCTTGATCTATAAGATATTTAAAAAACTTTGGTCCTGCAGCATTCCTATTTCCATCTGGAAATATATTAATCCAGTTTTTGGCTAGTGTATCATAGTAGTAAGCTTCATTTTTTGTAATTTCAGTAGAATAAGAATTTTTATTAATAATCAACACAAGTAAGAAAGTGATAACAGCTAAAATGATATTATTTTTAATAAAAGTTATAAATTTTATATACACTTGATAGTGGTACAAATCATATCTAAATCTAGATCATCAAAAAAATAGTATTAATTATATGAAATTTTATAAAATTCCGATTTTATTTTTATTTATTTTTTATTCTATGAATGTATTTGCAGAAAAAAGCTTTTTCAAAAATATAAGTAATTTATTACCTGATCAAAGTTCTAGACTAAGTTACGGGGTGGCTGTAACTGATTTTGACAATGACGGCAATGATGAATTTATAGTAACTGGATTTAGATATAATAATCTAGCATTAGGTTTTAATGGAGAAACTCTTGAAAATAAAATTACTGATAATATATTTTCTGATCCAGAAAGATCTACAATTGGGGTTGCCGCATGCGATATAGATAAAGATGGCTCTGAGGAAATATATTTCCTCAACACAGATACATACAGTGGGATGAAAATGTACTCAGACAGACTCTTAATAAATACACAGAACGTAATAGATGACTTATTCGAAAAGGAAATAAATCAAAGTGAATTAAATTTAACAGCTGGAAGATCAGTAGTTTGCGTCGACAGAGAGGGTAAAGGAAATTATGGAATTTATGTAGCAAATTATGGTGGTCCAACAAGATTCTATGAGTTTATTGAAAATAGGGTTGTAGATCTAGCTGCGAGCCTGGGACTTGATAAAGTTACAGGAGGTAGAGCTGTAATTGCCGGTCATATCTTATCTGACCAAATAGATGTGTTTGCGGCTAATGAAAGAGGTCCGAATTTTCTTTATTTTAATCAAAACGGGAAGTATTCAGATGTGGCAAGTCAAATGAATGTCAAAGATATCTATCAAAATGGAAGAGGAACAGCATTATCTGACATTCTTTATCGAGGAAGACTAGATATTCTAAACGGTAATTGGGAAGGTTTTAATAGAGCCTACGTTTTAGATAACGATAAATTTAAAAATATTGCTAATTCTACTTTTGACGAGCCATCAAAAATTAGAACAGTAATTTCGGCAGATTTTGATAATGATGGTTATGATGAGGTGTTTCTGAATAACATAGGAGAGCCAAATAGACTTTATAAAATAATTGAAAATGGTGTTTTTGAAGAAATTAAACTAGAGCAAGCTCTAGAGCCAAATGGTCTTGGAACGGGAGCTGCAGTTGCAGATATTGATAATGATGGAGTCCTAGAGCTTCTTTTATCTCATGGTGAGTCTGGTGCTCAGCCGTTGACTCTATTTAAATATCATAATGATGAGCAAAGATCTTTTTTAAGGGTTAGACCTTTAAATATCCATGGGGCACCAGCAAGAGGCGCAACTGTAACTTTATACACAAACGAAAGAACACATTCTAAAACAATCGATGCCGGATCAGGTTATCTTTGTCAAATGGAGCCTGTTGCTCACTATGGAATTAGAGATAATGAAAATGAGTTTAAGATTAAAATTAAATGGACTAATGGGGATGAGAAAATATTAGAGGTTGAAAATTTAAATCAGACTATAATTGTGAAGCAGAAGATATAAAATTTAATCCTCTACAATCATAGTGTCTTTTGAGCCTCCACCCTGTGAACTATTTACTATCGTACTTCCCTTTTTTAGAGCGACTCTAGTCAAACCGCCCATAGTTACGTATGTCTCTCTTCCAGAAAGAATAAATGGTCGCAAATCTTGATGTCGAGGCTCAATTAAATTCCCCTGTAAAGTTGGTGTAGTTGATAATATTTCTAAAGGTTGAGCAATAAAGTTTCTTGGGTTATGTAAAATTTTTCTTATATATGCCTCTCTCTCAGATTTAGAAGATTTGGGCCCTACTATAATTCCATAACCACCAGATCCATCAGCTGGTTTTACTATCATTTTTGAAATATTAGATATTACGTGATCTCTCTCAGATTTATTATGACATAAATATGTCTCTACTTGGTCCAATTTAGGCTCTTCATCTAAATAATATTTAATTATTTTAGGAACATATGAGTATATAACTTTATCATCTGCTACCCCACTTCCAGGCGCATTTAGAAGTCCAACATTGCCTTTTCTGTAAGATTTGTATAAACCCGCTACACCTAACAAAGATCCTTTAAAAAAAGTTTTGGGATCTAAAAAAGTATCATCAATCCTTCTATATATACAATCAACTCTCAAACCCCCTTTGACTGTCTTAACGTAAACTTTGTCATTTTCCACATAAAGATCTTTTCCCTCAACAAGAGCTATTCCCATTTGTTGTGCTAAAAATGAATGCTCAAAGTATGCAGAGTTATAAACTCCTGGCGTTAATACAACCATTGTTGGATTATTTTTTTTATAAGGTATTGCATCTAACATACAGTGATACAGTCTATTGCAATAGTGATTAATTGGTGAAACTCTATAACGCGTAAATAATTCAGGAAATACCTCTCCCATTACCATTCTGTTTTCAAGCATGTATGAAACACCTGAAGGAACGCGAAGATTATCTTCTAACACTAAAAATTTTCCATCAATATTTCTTATTAAATCTATTCCTGAAATATGAGACCAAATTTTTCTTTTAGGTATAAATCCTTCACATTGTTTTAAATAATTTTGAGATTTAAATACTAAATCTTTTGGAACAATGTTGTCTTTAAATATTTTTTTTTGATTATAAACATCATTTATAAAAAGATTTAAAGCTTTGCACCTTTGTATTAATCCTTTTCTTACCTTAAGCCATTGGGATTTAAGAATAATCCTTGGAATAATATCCAATGGCCATTTTTTTTCCTCTGCAGCTTTTTTATCAGCTGAGTAAACTTTAAAATTAATGCCACGAGAACTTATTGTGCTTTGACAATTTTGTTCAATTCTTTCTAAATCTTTGATTGAGTAACTATTTAATATTTTAGAAATTACTTTAGCTTCTTTTCTAAGACTTTTTTCAGGGGTTAAATACTCATCATAGCTATTTTTTGAATTGTAATTTTTCCAATTTATAGTCACTGTTTAAAAATACTATAAATGCCTATTAATAGTTATGCATAGTTTAGATTGAAGGTATGTAAATAATCGTTTGTATTTTTAAAAAATTAGCTATTTAATTAATGTATGACTTATTGTGTAGGAATTAAGGTAAACGAGGGGATGGTTTTTGCATCTGATAGAAGGACAAATGCAGGCCTAGATAACTTTAACTCTTATTCTAAAATGTATGTCCATAAGGGCATTGATAGAAATATAATAATTTTAACTTCAGGAAATTTAGCTACTTCTCAAGCAGTCTTTAATTCGATTACTAAAGATTTAGAAGACGATAAAAATGGGAATAATTTAAATAATTTATTTAATTTAAATGAAATAGCAAAATATATTGGGAGATTAAATGTTAAACATTCCTCACCAGATGGTATTAATCAAGAGACTATTGAATTAGGTTCAACTTTTATAGTTGGCGGACATATAAAAGATCAAGAGTCGGAATTATATTTGGTTTACCCACAAGGTAACTTTATTAAATCAAGTGAATTCAAACCTTACCTTGTCATTGGAGAAATAAAGTATGGTAAGCCAATATTAGACAGAGTTGTCAAGTCAGATACTTATCTTGGAGATGCAGCAAGATGTGCATTAATAAGTATGGACAGTACAATGAAAGCAGATTTATCTGTTGGTCCGCCAATCGACTTAGTTGTATATAAAAATAATTTATCAGAAATAGTTTACCAACAATCTCTTGAAATTAATGATGACGATTATCAATACATATCTCAACAATGGGAAAAAGGAATATTTGAAATTTTTAAATCTTTCGATCGTTTTAAATGGGAAGAATAATAAATGGAGCCCTCATCTTTTGTAACAAACTTATCGAGCATTGTAGTAATTAGTCTGGCTTTAATCTCATTTTATCTAATGGCCAGAAAAAAGGGAAAATACGTAGACGTAATATTCGGTTTTATTTTAGGAATAATTGTTCTTGTTAAAATTATTTATTGACAACAACCGTCGCCACATGTGCAACAGCATGAGCAAGAACAACCACAATCAGGTTTTGGCTTATTATTATCCATAAAATTTAAATATCATCATTTTACAAAAATTACAATATGATGAAGATTAATTGGTAAATGATAATAAATTAGCTAGTTTTTAAATTTAAATGAAATCTCTTCTTAAAGGCATTGGTAACAAAAAAGACATAGAAAAATATTATGATAATTGGTCTAGTTCATATGATGAGACATTGTATAAATGGAACTACAAAGCGCCATTACAATCAGTTAAAATTTTAAAGAGATATATCAAAACAAAACCAAAATTTATTTTAGATTTAGCATGTGGCACAGGACTTTTTGTTGATGAATTTTTACGATTTTACCCTCACTGTATTTGTGATGGATCTGATATTTCTAAAAAAATATTAGATATATCTAAAAGAAATGGAAAATATAGATATCTTTATAAAAAAAGTTTTGAGAATAAAATTCAAATAGTAAATAAGTACACTGTGGTAAGTCTTATTGGTGCAATGACATATTGTAAAAATCATCAATCACTTTTTAAATTAGTTTCTTATTATCTTGCAAAAAATGGTTATTTTATATTTACACATAGAGTAGATTTATGGAAAGAATTAAAATTTGATAATGTCTTAGAAAAATTAACTGATTTTAACTCAATCTATATATCAAGACCTTTAAATTATCTTCCAAACAATAAAGATTTTGGTTCAGATATTAAAATTAGGATAGTTTTATTAAAAAAGAAATAATTAAAGTTAGAAAATGATTTGGGAAATTATTTTTTGGTTGTTTTTAATCCCCTTAATTGTTTGGGGACTTCATAAATTATTTAGATACAGTGCAATTGGGATACCCTTTATTAGAAACAACAAAAAACTTTATTGGGTATTTATGATTGGATTAGTCTTGTTAATAAACTATCTGGTAGATAAGTTTTACCTAGTGAATTAATTATGTCAGTTACTATTGAATTAACAAAAAATCCTAATTTAATGTGGTTTGTATCATTTGTTTTTTTGGCAATTACTTTTGCTACATGGCGTGTTAGTCAAAATAATAATAAATGGAAAATTCTTTATGAAATCTCTAAGTATCTGACAGCAGGATGTCTTTTGATAATGTTTTTTAATATGTATTAATAGTCTATAATTCTAAAAATGCCGCCGTAGCTCAGTGGTAGAGCACACCCTTGGTAAGGGTGGGGTCGGAAGTTCAATTCTTCTCGGCGGCACCACATAAGTTAAATTTCTTTAAAATAGTTTTATTAGTTAGTAATTTAGTATTTGTTCGAAAATTGACACATCTATATAATCAATAAATAGCTCACTTGCAGCGCTAACACCTTGATCTTCCATTAACTCTGTCATTGCTATTTCACCCAAGAGTTCAAATGCATAATAAACACTTTCTTCACCCTCATAATCTATGGCCATATTTAACTCTTCATTGCACTTATAAGCAAAGACATTGGTCATATAGTCAGCTACTCTTATATTCACCATTTCAACATCATCAGCTGTTAGATTAGACAAATCCATCAGTTGAGGGTGAAATGACATTGTCACATATATCCATCTTACTAAATCAGTTTTTTCTTGAGTTGTTGTTTTCATTACAATGCACTTAGCAAACTCATCTGTGAACGGTCCAGAAAATAGGTTTAAATTCAAACCAAAAATAAAAATAAAAGTGTATTTGAAAATTTTTTTCACATGTAATGATAAACTATTTAATGGAAGAAATTCAATCATTAAATATGGGGATAAAACAGAAAAGAGCCTCGGTTGTCTCGACATAGTTCCGGTTTCCCTTCTCTAGGCCTCTACTACTTTGGCTCTTTTCTTTGTTTTGGGAAGTTTCCTACCCTCTACATTTAACACTTTAAAATAATTTATTTTTTTTGACAATAACAAAAAATAAAATAATAAATTTTTCTGTTTATAATTTGTGAATAAGTATTTTAGATTAAATTAAATATTAGATAGTTCGTTAATTACATTTTTTACATGATCTTTTACTCTGACATTACTCCAAGTTTTTACAATTTTGCCTTTTTCATTAATTAATACTGTAGTTCTAATTATACCATAATATTCTTTTCCTAAAAATTTCTTAAGTCCCCAAGCTTTGTATTTTTTTAAGACCTTTATTTTTTCATCAAATAACAAATCAAATTTTAATTTATTTTTTTTTTTAAATTTTTGATGACTTTCAATTGAGTCTTTTGAAACACCAACTACAATGCAATTATATTTATTTATAACTTTGAGAGAATTATTGAAATCAATTGCCTCTAAAGAACATCCTTTTGTATTGTCTTTTGGGTAAAAATACAAAATTATGTTTTTCCCTAAATAATCACTTAGTTGAAATATTCCAGATGTGCTTGGCAACTTAAAATTAGGCGCTTTCATTATTATTTCTATTTTTTTATAGTATATTTTTCACATATAAATTCGGCCATAGCAAAAGAAGATGTCCATGCTGGAGATATAGCATTAAGAATATGTATAATGTTATTTTGCTTAATAACTACAAAATCATTAAATAGTTTTTTACTATTTTTATCAAACATTTGAGATCTAATCCCCACTTTACTACTTAATTCAATTTTTACTGGTTTATGCTTAAAGTAAACATTAGAAGATTTCATGACACTAGATAAAAATAGATTTTTAAACTCACTAATAGCTAAATTTCTAAGGTTATTCTCATTAAAAATTATTTTCAAAATGAATTTATAACTTAAGGCACAAAACTCTAAAAAATTAAATTTTCTAAAAGGCCTATAGGCTTCTCTTCCAAATACAGGGGTGCTACTAGGTCCTAAATAAAAGTTTCCATCTTTATCGTATACAGTGTGGACTCCTAAAAAAGGTTGGTCTAAATTTGGCACTGGATAAATTAATCTATTTGGAATTTCATTTTTATCTCCAAAACTAATTTTCCAATATTTACCTTTAAAAGGTAAAGATGTGTATCTAGTTTTTAAATTTGATTTATTTGCCAAATAGTCTGCATGTAAACCTGCAGAGTTTATAATAAGATCGAAATTATGAATTTTATTATTTGATATAATAGTTGTATTATCAGATGAAATTGAGTCCACTTTTGTATCGTATTTAATTATCACACCTTTTTTTTTTAAAATTTCAATCAATTTGTTTGTTACCTCTTTTGGATCAGCTATGGCTGTTTCTTTAATAAAAAGAGCATCATTAAATAAGGGATTGCAGTTTGGCTCTATTTTTAAAATCTCATCGAAACTATTTAACTTGATTGTTTCGACTCCTACCTCCTTCGATCTCTCATACAATAAGTTAAGTGTTTCGATATCTTTTTTTGTTTTTGGAAGTAATAACTTTCCACAATTATTGATATAAAGATTGTTCTCACTAATAAATTTTTTCATTAACTTTGAACCTCTGATGCAGAGAGTTGACCTTAAAGTTTTAGGTTGATAGTAGATTCCAGAGTGAATAACACCGCTATTTCTTCCAGTTCCATGTGATAATGAGTCTCTCTCTTTCTCAAAAATAGTTATGTCGATATTTTCTTTACTTAAGGTATATGCAATTGTGAGACCCACAATGCCCGACCCAATGATAGCAACTTTCATTTACTTTTTTAATTTATCTAAAAGGTAAAATTCTATTGGTGAAAATTGATTTTTATTTTCAGCGATGAAATCATCTACTAACTTTAATTTATGGTCTTCCATTTCAATAACTTTGCGGATACTTAAGTCAACATAAAGAGAGCAAACTTCAGATGTAGCTGCTCTAAAATTCCCACTTTTACTTACAATTTCCAATTGATATACAAATCTTTTTTTATCACGGTCTAAGAATAGTAAGTTTATATCAACTTCATCTCCCTCTTTAACCTCTTGAATATATTTAGTGTGAGATTCCACAGCAAATGTTGATCTTTTCTCATTTTTGGCTGACTCCCCTCCCATTTGAAATCTATCAAGCAGCACATCCCATCCTTGATCGAATAAGTGGATATAAAAGGCTAAATTCATATGACCATTATAGTCTGTCCAATCTGAAATAATTTTTTCTGTTCTAAGGTAAATTGACATTATCTAATTTTATAAGAATTATTTAATATTAACATTGAAAAATAAAGTAATAGTATTTTATTAAATAAAGGGGGTAGTGATGAAAATAGGTTTTATTGGACTAGGTAATGTGGGTGGAAAACTAGCAAATAATCTTCTTGAAAATAATTTTCAAATATCAGTTTTAGATAAAAATCACATATTAATGGAGGAGTTTAATTTAAAGGGTGCTAAGACAGCTAAATCAATAAAAGATCTTGTGATGAATTCTGATATTTTAATAACTTGTCTTCCCTCTCCCAAGATATGTGCAGAAGTTTTAGAGTCCAAAGATGGTATTATTGATACTATACAAAAAGGTCAAATTTGGATTGAGATGAGCACAACTGAAGATGAACAACTAAAAAAACATGCTTCATTAATTCAGCAAAAAAATGCAATAGCTTTAGAAGCTCCTGTAAGTGGGGGTTGTCATAGGGCAGCAACTGGTAACATTTCTATTTTTGTTGGAGGAAGTAGAGAGGGATTTGATAAAGCAATGCCAGTATTAAAATGTCTTGGTAGAAAAATTTTGTATACTGGAGACTTTGGAAGTGCATCTATTCTTAAAGTTATTACAAATTATTTAGCTACTGTTCACTTAGTTGCATTGGGAGAAGCTTGGACTATTGCTAGTAAATCAAATATTGATTTGAACAAAACATATAAGGGAATTGCAGCTTCTTCAGGTAACTCATTTGTCCATGAAACTGAGAGTCAGGTTATATTAAACGGGTCGTACAATATAAATTTTACAATGGACTTAGTTGAGAAAGATGTAGGACTTTTTCAAGATCTCGCCTCAAAACTTGGAATTGAACTAGAAATATCACCTTTAGTTTTTGATATTATTAAAGATGCAAGAAAGACTTTTGGTGATCGTGCATGGTCCTCAATGGTCGTAAAAAGGCTTGAAAATAAATACAATACTGCATTTAGAGCTGAGGGGTATCCTGAGGAATTGATTGATTTAGAGGAAAAAAGTCTTGGTTATGAGATATGATTATTTTGAGTTTTTGTTAGTATTTATCTATGAATTTCATAACTGATGTAATTCTACCTTTAGCCTTAGCTTTTATTATGTTCACTCTAGGCTTGGGTTTGACATTTTCAGATTTCGCAAGAGTAATAAAAGCACCTAAAAATTTTATTATAGGATTAATTAGCCAATTAATTTTTCTTCCAATAGTTGCTTTAGTAATTGTTTTGGTTTGGCCGCTTCAACCTGAATTAGCAATAGGTTTAATATTAATTGCTGCTGCTCCGGGTGGAGTCACTTCAAATATTCTTACATCTTTTGCCAAAGGAGATGTTGCTCTATCAATATCTTTAACTGCCGTAATGAGCCTTTTAAGTGTAATTTCTGTGCCAATAGTTTTGGGTATATCAATGGGATTAATTTCTGACAATTCTTTAGGCTCAATCTCACTTACAGGAATAGCTATAAGTATGTTTTTGATAGTGACATTGCCTGTTTTAATTGGAATGATTTTCAGAGCTAGCTTGTCTTTTTTTACGAAGAGAATTGAGAAGTTTGCTAGAATACTTTCAACTGCTTTATTTGTTTTAGTATTGATTGGAGCTATTTTAGCTGAGAGAGAAAATTTAATTGAGTATTTTGCTCAAACTGGATTGGTAGTCTTTTCTCTCAATTTATTAATGATGATAATTGCTTTTTATTGGGCAAAGTTTTTTGGGACAGGAACCTCACAACAAAAAGCTATTTCAATAGAGTGTGGTCTTCAAAACGGAACTTTAGCTATTTTTGTAGGCACAAGTGTTTTTGGTGGCGGTCTATATATAATACCTGCTGCTACTTATAGCGTCATAATGTACTTAACGTCTTTAATATTTATTTATTTTATAAGAAATCGCTAAATATAAATCTTATCTGCTAATCCAAAACAAAGAATAGCCCAACCTAGTGCAAGACCACCTGTTGATAGCCATCCCTCTCTTGAATATTGGTCAGTTCTTCCTAATTTATCTATCTCACCAGTGTAAAAAGCTGATATTGCTATTATGGTCATGATTATAAACATAAAATTAAAGAATGCCCATGTAGCCTCTGTACCTCTAAATAAAATATATAACTGCATTAAAACTGCACCTACAATTACTGCTCCAGCAAACCTTGCAAAAAATGCTGCTGTTACATCAATTCCATATTTGCTTATGAAGTTTTTGGTATTAAACAAACAGTTATAACCGTAAAAAGCATTCATTACTAAAATAATTAAAAAAATTACTAAATAAAATATTCCGTTAAAATTTCCTATCATATGAATCTCCCAAATTCTATTTTATCAGATTTTTAACTTTAATGACTATGAATTATTATTTTTTTATGTCATGAATATTGAAATAAATTTATGATCGAACTAGATATATTTTCAGATACTGTTTGCCCGTGGTGCTATATTGGGAAAAAAAGATTAGAAAAAGCTATTAGTAATCACAAAGATACAAAATTCAAACAAACTTGGAGACCTTTTCAATTAAATCCGGGAATGCCACCTGATGGTATGGATAGGCAAGAATATTTAATTTCTAAATTTGGAAGTGCTGATGCAGCAAAGACGATTTATGACAATATCTATGATGAAGGACTTGTAGAAGGAATTAATTTTAACTTTGACTCTATTATGACAACCCCAAATTCCTTTAATTCACATAGACTTTTAGCTTTAGCATATAAACAGGGTGTACAGGAAAATGTTTTAGATAGTTTATTTGAGTCTTATTTCTTAAATGGTGAAGACATAGGTGACCCCAATGTATTGTTGGATATAGCTATAAAACATAAAATTGACGCTGAAGATTTTAAAAGTTATTTGTCAGATCAAGAAAATATTGAACCACTCGCTAATGAAGAAATTCAAGCTAGAAAGATGGGTATAAATAGCGTTCCTACATTTATAATAAATAAACAAATTGTTATAAATGGCGCTCAGACATCAGAAAATTTTGAGATTATTTTTCAGAAGCTTAAAAATAGCTTAAATTAAAAATTATTAGTAGTAATGCTTTTTTTCTATATATTTTGTAAATGCCTTTAAAACTTAAAGATTTATCTCAATATTTAAACTTTGCTAAAAAACTCGTTAATGCGTCAGAAAGAATAATAAAGAAAACACCATCTCATCGACTAAAAATAGATTTCAAATCAGATAAATCACCAGTAACTAAAATAGACATGAAAATTGAAAAAGAATTGCGATCGATGATCATTAAAAAATATCCTGGTCACGATATATACGGAGAGGAATACCAAAATAAATCAAATAACTCTCCATTTGTATGGGTAATCGATCCAATAGATGGTACAAAAAATTTTATTAATGGAAATGGTAATTTTGGCACATTAATTTCTTTATGCATTGATAAAATACCCGTAATTGGAATTATTAACTGTCCTGATATAAACAAAACATGGATTGGAATTAGAGACAATGGTGCTTATTGTAATGGAAAAAAAATTAAGAAATCTCAAAATAATTTAAAATTATCTAAATTATATTTTAGTACCTCTGGAATGACAGCTTTCAAATCAAATAATAAGAATAAAAAATATAATGCTCTGATTAAAAAAACTAAATATGCAACCTTTGGTGGTGATTGTGTACAATACGGGCTTTTGGCTGAAAAAAGAATACCCTTAGTAGTAGAGTCTTTCTTAAAACCTTATGATTATATCCCTTTAGTAAATATTGTAGAAGAGAGCGGAGGTATAATTAGTGATTGGAGAGGAAATCCTCTAAATTTTCAATCAAATGGTGATGTTGTTGCATCAATTTCAAAAAAAGCACACCAACAATTTCTAAAAATTTAATATTTTCCGGCAATACAATTTAATATTAATTCTTGAAATCTTTCTACTGTCATCTCTAGTGGGTTTGCACCAGTGCTTGGATCCTCTTGTGCTAATGGCGCCAATTTAATCTCATCTCCCTCATTAACACCCATATCTTTAAGTGTTTCAGGTATCTCCATATCTTTTTTTAATTCAATAATCCAATCAACGATACCCTCGAAGCCATTTTTAATATCTAGAAAATTTGCCAATCTAGTAAATTTTTTTTCAATAGCGCTACGGTTATAATTCAAAACAAATGGCATAACTGTTCCATTTGTTGTTCCATGATGAGTCTTGTATAAGGAATTTACTGGGTGTGTAACAGAGTGAATAGCACCTAGACCCTTTTGAAATGCAGCTGCACCCATCATAGAAGCAACTAACATATGGGATCTTGCTTCAACATTATTTCCATTATGATAAACCTCTTTAATATTTTCTTTGACTAGTCTTAAACCCTCTAAAGCTGTGCCCTCTGCCATTGGGTGATAAAAAGGAGATGAATAAGCTTCAATACAATGTGCCAATGCATCCATTCCTGTTCCAGCTGTAATACTTTTTGGTAGATTTAATGTCAAAGATGGGTCTAGTATCGCAATCTGTGGTAACATTTTTGGGTGAAAAATTATTTTCTTTTTATGATTCTCTTCGTTTAAAAAGACAGCCGCTCTTCCCACTTCGGAACCTGTTCCTGCAGTCGTAGGTATAGCTATTATAGGTTTGATTACACTTGAGTCTGCTCTTGTCCACCAATCTCCAATATCTTCAAAATCCCAAAGTGGTCTTGATTGATGAGCTAAAAAAGCTATTCCTTTTCCAGCGTCCATTCCAGATCCGCCACCTATGGCTATGACACCATCGTGATCACCCTCTAAAAAAACTTTTACACCATTAGTTACATTTGAACCAGTTGGGTTTCCTTGAACATCGCTGTAAATTTGTGTATTTGATGACAGACTACTATTGATTTCATCAATAATTGATGTTTGCAATAATCCAGGATCTGTAACAATTAAAGGATTTTTAATACCTAAAGTATCACAAGCTTTTTGTATTTCTTTTGATCTATCAACTCCAAACCAAACGTTTGTTGGATAATTCCAATTCATATTTTGCATTTATAACCCTATTTATCCTCTCTCAAAATAACGACGGTGCTCCCAGTCATTTACAGACTTATCATATTCACTCTGCTCCCATTTTGCAGCATGAATATAGTGTTCTAAAACATCTGAATGGAAAATCTTTGGTAATAATTTTGATTTCTTAGCAAGTTCAATTGCTTCATAAAGTGTACCAGGAACATTTTTTGCCTTTCTATTTTGATATATATTTCCAGATAATGGCTCTTCAAGTTCTAACTTATTCTCAATTCCATACAGACCTGCTTGAATCAATCCAGCAAAAGCAAGGTAGGGATTAACATCTGCCCCAGGAACTCTGCATTCAATTCTTATTGAACTTCCATGTCCTGCTAATCTAAATCCAGCGGTTCTATTATCAATTCCCCAGGCGGCAGATGTTGGAGCAAAAGAGGACTCTTGAAATCTTTTATAAGAATTTACGTTTGGAGCTAAAAAAATTGATAGATCCCTCAAAAATAAAATTTGTCCAGCTACATAGCTTTTGAAAATTTTAGACATTCCATATTTGTCTTTGGTATCAGAGAAAATATTTTTTTTTGTTTTTTTATCGAATAAAGAATTATGAATATGACAGGAACTTCCGCAGAAATCTTGTTTGTATTTTGCCATAAAACTAACTGCACGATTATGTTTAAAAGCAATCTCTTTTGCAGCATTTTTTATTAAAATATGGTTATCTGCCATACTAAGAGCATCAGTAAAAACTACATTAATTTCTTGTTGACCAGGTGAGGCCTCCCCTTTAGTGCACTCAACATATATACCGGAGTCTAATAAACTATTTCTTAACTCTTGATTAAAAGGCTCCTCTTTTGAAGTTTGAAATATCATATAATCTTCTATGTACCATGATGTTTCTTTTAAATTTTTATAATGACTAGAATGAATATCATCATAAGTTTGCTTGAAAAGAAAGAATTCTAATTCTGAACCTAACATCGGCTCAAATCCCATTTTATTAGCTTTTATAATTGCCTCTCTTAAAACTTGTCTTGTGGAATGCGAAACAGGAGTCTTTCCATCATGTTGAAAAGCATCACCGAGAACTAAAGCTGTTTTCTCTAACCATGGTAAAACTTTGATGGTTCTTTGGTCAGGCTTTACAGTCATATCACCGTAGCCAGTCTCCCAAGAGGATGATTTAAATCCAGGAACTGTATACATATCCATATCAACCGTATAAAGATAGTCACAAAAATGAGTTTCTTTGTGAACGTAGTCTAAAAAAGCCTTACCTGTTACTCTTTTTCCCACTAGTCGACCTTGCATATCGGATAGAGAGACTAAAACAGTATCAATCTCTTTTGATTTTATTTTTTTTTCTAATTCTTTAAAAGTAATGCTCATAATCGACTAAAAAATTAAATATTTTAACATTTTATTAATAACTTTGTAGACCATCGCTCTAAACTACTTTGCGCATATGAAAACTCTGTGGTCTTGTAAATTGATCAAATGCTAATACTGAAAGTGAGCAACCGATACCAGTGTCTTTTACGCCCGTCCATGCAAGTGCCGGATCTAAGTAATCACATCTATTCATGAAGAAAGTTCCTGTTTGAACATTTTTTCCAAATTCTTTAGCAAACTCCAAATCTTTTGTCCAAATAGATGCAGTTAGTCCATAAGGGCTATCATTCATCAAATTTTTTGCTTCTTTATCGTCATCTACAGGCATAATTCCAACAGCAGGACCAAAAGTTTCCTCCATCATGAATCTCATATCATGATTGACATCAACCATTACTTGAGGGCTAACATAACAATTATCTTCTCTAGATATTGTAAATTTACTCTCATCAATAAGACGTTTTGCTCCGCTGCTCTCCGCTTCATTTATTTGAGCTCTAATAAAATTAGCTGCTGATTGTCTTACCACAGGGCCTAAATTTGTGTCAGGTTTTGAGGGATCGTTTAAATTATAATTTTCAGTAATGCTTTTGAAGCCATCTATAAATTCTTTATAAATTTTTTTATCTACATAAATTCTTTCTATACCACAACAAGATTGACCAGAATTAAATAGTGCACCGTCTGCAAGGTTTTCAATTGCGTGTTTTAAATCAGCATCTGCTCTGACGTAGGCAGGATCTTTCCCTCCTAATTCTAGACCAGCATTAATAAATCGTGTTCCTATATATTTTTTCACCTCCTGGCCTCCTCTTACAGAGCCAGTAAAAACAACGTGAGCTATTCTTGAGTCAGAGATTATTTTTTCACAAGCTTTATGATCAGTATGAATAAATTGGAAAACACCCTCAGGTATCCCCGTATTTTCAAAAGCTTGAAAAATTAGTTCTGCACATCTTGGTGTTTGAGATGAATGTTTTAAAATTAAACTATTACCTGAAATTATAGCAGGAACAATTGTGTTAGTTGCAGTAATAATCGGATAATTCCATGGGGCCATTACAAAAATCACCCCAAGAGGAGTTTTGTATATATAGTTGTCAAATTCTTCGTTTTGAGTAGCTGGAAGATTTTGTAATGAGTCTTTAGCAATATCTACCATGTGTCTTGAGCGCTCTTCAAAGCCTCTTAATTCTCCTGCACATTGAGATATGGGCCTTCCAATTTGCCAACAAATTTCCTTTGATATTTCATCTTTGAGAGCGATTAAGTTATCAATAAATTTATTTACAATATTAATTCGGTCATCAAGAGATGTGTTTTTCCAAATTTCAAAACTTGTTGAGGCTTTATCTATGACTGAATTAATTTTACTATCTGAGGCTAATTCTCTCTCTAAATAAATAGTATTATTTATGGGTGTAATTGTTTTTTGAATACTCATCAGTCCTCCAATTATTATTTATTATAGTGTATTTGATGAGTTCCTGAAGAGGTTTTATTTTCTCGCGGCTAAATTAATAACCGCGAGTATTTATTATTTTTACTTAGCGATTCATCTTAGCTATGACTTCGCCTGGGAAAGCAATTGCGATACTATACTGATATATTATCGATCTAAACTCTTGTACATCCTCCCAAGTCTCAGATGCTTGTCCATGAAGCTGCAAGCCAACTGGAGTTTGATAATGCTCGCTTAAAAAATAAAAGACATTATCGGTAACACCTTTCGAAGGGTCAGTTAAATCTACAGGCTCAAAACCTTTAACGATAGAATATGAGTTTAATCTATCATCACCAGATAAAGAATGTTTATCATGCAAAAACTGATGATGGCTTTGTAAGATAGATTCAACTTTCTCTACATCTGCAGATGGAACTTTTAAAGTTACAGCAAAAGAGTTTGGCTGCATATGTCCATTTGCAAAAGCTAATGATGAAAAAATCGTAAAAATCAAAGTAATAAAAATTTTATTCATTATGTGCCTTTCTATTAACAAAAATAAATTTAAAATTTAAATAAGAATAAATTTTTATACTTTTTGGAGGTTTATTATATGTTTTAAAGGAAATTTAAGATGTCTTTTTAGCATACCTAGACATAAAATTTTCAGCTAAGCCTTTGAGTAAACTTAATTGTTTAAGTCTTGAAACCCCATCAACTATTCCATCAACTGATTTGCTGATAAAGTTTTTGGTAGCAATATCTTTTTCTGACTTGTCGTTAAGCCAATAAATTAATGTGGCAAGATAAATCATTGAAAGCAAACCTCGCTTTGAATAGTAACTAAAATCATTTGATTTATCACCTGATAAACTCCATATAAAGTCACTATTTTCATGAAGCATTTTAATTGACATTAATATGTTACCAGGTCTTAAAAGAAATTTTAGCATTTCAGGCAATGCTTTTTTAAGATGACTGTTATTTTCAAATTTTAATTCCATGATTGTTTTAATTTTATCTCTAGTTTTCAATCGTGAGTTGTTGAAGGAATTGTAATTCTTCTCAACTTGAATGTTATTTTGAGCAATTATGAATTTTAAAACGTCATATTCAAAAGATGGAAATAATTTTGCTAGAACAGATGTTGAAATTCTTTGCTTTTTTGCACATTGTAAGAGAGTTTCTCTAGACCAACCAAATTTGGGTACTTCGTTAATAAATGAGTTAGCTAATTTTTCTTGCTTTGACTTCATATTTATATATAAATTACGCCTTTATGAGGTTACTAGATTGGCAATAGAAGTTCAAGTCAGAGATAATAATGTTGAGGCCGCTATACGCGTACTCAAAAAAAAGCTTTTAAGAGAGGGTATTTTCAAAGAATTAAAACTAAGAAAAAATTACGAAAAACCATCAGAGAGAAAGCTTCGCGAAAAAGCCGAATCAATTAAAAGATTTAAAAAACTTATGCGTAAGAAGAAATTCGACTAGTTCTCTAGCCCTTTAATTATATCTTCACAAACTTTCTTAGCATCTCCAAATAGCATTAATGTATTGTCTCTGAAAAATAATTCATTTTGAACACCTGCATATCCACTAGCCATACCTCTTTTAACGAAAAATACTTGACCAGCATTTTCCACATCTAAAATAGGCATACCATAAATGGCACTCGTCTTATCAGTTTTTGCAGCTGGGTTAGTTACATCATTAGCACCAATCACAAATGCAACATCAGTCTCAGAGAAATCTCTGTTAATTTCATCAAGTTCTAGGACTTCATCATAAGGAACATTTGCTTCTGCAAGTAACACGTTCATGTGTCCCGGCATTCTTCCAGCTACAGGATGGATTGCATATCTTACTTCTGCACCTGCTGCTTTGAGTAAATCACCCATCTCTCTCAGTGCGTGTTGTGCTTGAGCAACAGCCATTCCGTAACCAGGAACAATGATAATTGTTTTGCTATTTTTCATCATAAAAGCAGCATCAGCAGCGTTACCTTGTTTTGCTTGACGATCATCTTTTACTCCGCCAGCACTAGCTGCTTGTTCACCACCAAATCCTCCGAGTAAAACGTTTAAGAAAGATCTATTCATTCCCTTGCACATTATGTAACTCAAGATAGCTCCTGACGAACCAACCAGTGCGCCAGTAATAATCAATAAGTTATTAGATAGAGTGAAGCCAATTCCAGCAGCGGCCCATCCAGAATATGAGTTTAACATTGAGACAATAACTGGCATATCTGCTCCTCCAATTGGAACAATTAAAAGTACCCCGATAACAAATGAGGCAAAAACGATAAGCCAAAATAATTCTTGGTTTTGATCGATGCAAAACTTAACAATTAAAGCAATAATTCCTAAACCCAAAAGTAAATTAATAAAATGTTGACCTTTGAAAACTAGAGGATTTCCTGAGACAAAACCTTGAAGTTTTCCAAAAGCTATAATAGATCCTGTAAAAGTCACAGCACCTATTGCTGTTCCAATTGACATTTCTATTAAACTTCCAATCGGAATAGATCCAACAGTACCTATATTAAAGGCACTAGGATTATAATATGCAGAGGCAGCAACAAACACAGCAGCTAATCCTACCAAGCTATGGAAAGCAGCAACTAATTGTGGTAATGCAGTCATTTGAATTTTAACTGCGATTGATGTTCCAATCAAACCACCTATTAAAAAAGCTATTCCAATTTCTTTATAGCTAAGTACACCAGGATTGGACAGTGTTGTGACTATGGCTATAGTCATCCCTAAAATTCCTAAAAAATTTCCTCTCCTTGCAGTTGAGGGATGTGATAACCCTCTAAGAGAAAGTATAAATAAAACAGATGAAACTAAATATGCTGCAGTTGTTAAAGTTGACATTTTTTACCTATTGTTTCTTTTTAAACATGGAGAGCATTCGATTCGTTACAACGAACCCTCCAAATATGTTAACGGCAGCAAGAGTTACAGCAACTAAACCAAAATATTTAGAAATGTTACTATCAACAGGACCTGCAGCCAATAAAGCTCCAACAATAATTACAGACGAAATAGCGTTTGTGACACCCATTAAAGGACTGTGTAAAGCTGGGGTAACCGACCAAACTACATAATAACCTACAAAACAAGCCAATACCAAAACAGTTATACCAAAGATAATAAAGTCACTATGGCCTCCAGATTTTTCGGCCACACTAGATGCTAACTGGCTTGCTTCATTTGCAATTTGTTGCGCTTTATATGATAAACTTTCTAATTGATTTGAAATTTCTGACATAGTAACTCCTTTTTATTTTATTAAAATCTTTCCAGCTGAGCAAATCATTGTAGCTTTAATAATTTCATCACTTTTATTAATCATAGATTTTTTCTTATCTTCAAAGTTCATTAATTTTAAAAAGTTAGAAATATTTTTTGAAAAAAGGCTTGAGGCATTATTTGCTACTCTGCCAGGAACGTTGGCATGACCTACAATCTTAAGACCATTTTTTGAAACGACTTTTCCAACTTGGCTAAATTCGCAGTTCCCTCCTGACTCTACAGCTAGATCAACAATAACTGAACCATTTTGCATGTTCTCCAACATTTCTTTTTTCAAAATTAACGGTGCTTTTCTTCCTGGTATTTGAGCAGTACATATTACAATATCCATTGTCTTTAAAGTTTCTGCCAATAAAGCCTCTTGTTTTTTTTGGTACTCTGCACTCATTTCTTTTGCATAACCACCCTTCGTTTCAGCATTCTTAGACTCCTCATCCTCGACCATAACAAATTTACCACCAAGACTCTCAACTTGCTCTTTTGAGGCTATTCTTACGTCTGTAGCAAAAACAATAGCACCTAATCGTTTAGCAGTTGCTATAGCTTGTAAACCTGCAACACCTGCACCTATGACTAAAACATTTGCCGGAGTAACTTTACCAGCAGCAGTCATAAATAATGGTAATACTCTGTTAAATTCTTGAGCAGCATCTATAACCGCATGATATCCTGCTAAATTTGCTTGAGAGGACAAAATATCCATATCTTGAGCTCGAGTAATTCTTGGGACTAGTTCTAAAGCAAACGCTGATATTTTTTTAGAGTTTAAAATTTTAATACTGTCTTGATTGTTCTGTATACTGATTTGAGAAATAACCATAGAATTATTTTTTATTAATTTAGATTCATCTGGGGTTGGGCAATTTATTTTTAAAATAATATCAGAATTCTTAAAAACTTCTTTTGAAGTAGATAGAGTCGCTCCAGACTCTTTATACGATTTATCATTAAAACCTGAGAGTGAACCTGCCCCCTTTTCAATAAATACTTGGTGACCAGCTTTTACATAGTTTTTTACATCATCGGGAGAAATAGAAACTCTATTCTCAAACTTTTTTTTTTCTTTAACTGCGCCTATTATCATTAACTTGTTCCTTTTAGAAGGTATTTTGTATATCAGATAAATCTAATTTGTTAAGTCTAAGATTTATAAAATTTATTAAACATTTGTTGAAAGTCATCATAAACCGGCAAATTTGAATGCTTTTTTTTGATTGGATTCAACACTTTTAACTGAAAAATCTTTAATTAAGTCATGAAAAAGCTTGTACCAATTTATTTCAGCTTTCAAATGAATAAAGATTGACCCCAAACCAACCGCTGCTCGATCCATAAATACAAACTCTCTTGGAGGTTTAACACCTCCATATTTTTTGAGCTCCTTATGGACTTCGCTAGCTATTTTAGCTCCATAAATACCACTATCTGAGTCTTGTATTTTTCGAACCTCATTTTTTAAGATTGGATCATACAAGAATAAAGCCCATTTATTTAGAACATTCATTAACTTATCATCAATGTCTTTAAATCCCCATACTTGATAAGCAGTTTTTATCTTTTTGTTGTCTTTTTCTTTTAAAGCAAAATAAAGGTCTATTACGCCCTTTACAAACTTAGGTGGAAATATTCTTACACAGCCATAATCAAATAAATTAATATTATTTTTATCATCTACTGAGTAATTACCTAAATGTGGATCTCCATGAATTATACCGTATTTATAAAAGGGTAAGTACCATGCCATAAATAATTTTTTTGCTAGTTCATTTCTAGTTTTTTGTGGCGCATTTTTGTATTCAATTAATTTTTTACCATTGAGAAATTCCATGACTAAAAGTCTGTTTGTAGATATTTTTTCGTAAACATTTGGAATTTTGATATAAGTGTTGTTTTTATGAATAAATTTAAAAATTTTTAAATGTTTGTTTTCTAAACTATAATTTAATTCTTCTTTTAGTCTTGCTTCTATTTCTTTATAAATCTCTCTAATTTGTATTGATTTATTATAACTAGAGTAAATTTTAAATATTATTTTTAATTGGTTTAAGTCAGCCTCTACTGCTGATGACATATCAGGATATTGAAGCTTGCACGCAACATAATCATTGGTTTTCAATTTGGCCTTGTGAACCTGACCTAAAGAGGCAGCAAAACTTGCTTCTTGATTGAATTCTTTAAAGTTATTTTGCCAATTTTCACCTAATTCAGCTTTCATTCTTCTTTTTACAAACACCCAAGACATCGGAGGTGCGTTTGACTGTAATTCAGCTAATTTTCTAGCATACTCTTCAGGCAGTAAATCAGGAATAGTAGCGCTTAGTTGTGCCACCTTCATCAAAGGTCCTTTTAAATTACCTAAAATCTCTGTAATTTGAGCCGCATACTTTTGATCACTTAAATCAAAATTTAAATATTTTTTACCTGCAAATTTCGTAGCTAAAGAAGTCATGGAAGTTGTGACTTTTGAGTATCTTTTTACTCTTGATACTAAATTATTTTCTTCTTTCATTTTAAACTAAAGACTTTTTTCAAACTCATCTATTAAACCTGTAATCATTGAGAGGCCTTTTTCCCAACTATTTTTTTGTTTTAGATCCACATTAAATGGTTTTAAAACTTCACTATAGTGCTTCGACCCACCACTTTTTAAAAGACTAATGTAACTTTCCTTAAAATTTGGAAGGCCCTCATCATAAAGTTGAATCAAAATGTTTACTAAACAATCTCCAAAAGCATAAGCATATACATAAAAGGGAGTATGAATAAAATGAGGTATGTATGTCCAAAAATATCTATATCCATCTGTTAATTCAATATTAGGCCCGAGACTTTCAGATTGTGTTTTCATCCAAAAATCACAAAGTTGATCAGGTGATAACTCTCCTTTTTTTCTCTCATTGTGAACTAACTTTTCAAATTCAAAAAATGATATTTGCCTTATAACAGTGTTAATCATGTCTTCTATTTTTGATGCTAAAAGATATTTTCTGGCATTCTTATCACTATCTTCAAGTAATGTTCGAAAAGTCATCATCTCTCCAAAGACACTTGCAGTCTCTGCCAGAGTAAGGGGAGTGCTGGATAACAACAAACCTTGTTTAGCAGACAAATATTGGTGACATCCATGTCCAAGTTCATGGGCTAATGTCATAACATCTCTGGTTTTACCGTGGAAGTTTGTCAAAATGTAAGGGTGTATTGAGGGAATTGTAGAAGCTGCAAATGCTCCTGGAGATTTTCCTGATTTTAGCTCTGCATCAATCCAACTGTTATTAAAAAATAATAATACAATATCTTCAAAACTTTTATCAAAGTTAGCATATGAGCGGATTACAATATCTTTTGCCTCAGACCAATTTATCTTTTTATTAGGTGAGTCAGGATAAGGTGCATTTCTATCCCAATAATTAAGTTTTTCTTGATTAAAAAGTTTGGCCTTAATTTTATAGTATCGATGTGAAATATTCTTGTAATTGGAAGTAACACTTTCAGTTAGTGCCTCGACAACTTCATTTTCAACATTATTTGCTAAATTTCTTGAGTCTATTGGAGATTTGTATTTTCTCCACTTATCATTAGTAATTTTATCTTTTGCAAGAGTGTTTGTAATAAAAGAAAAAGTTTTTACATTCGATTTAAAAACATCTTCAATACTTTTTGCTGCTTTTTTTCTGGTTGTTGATTTATGATCAGATAATAAATTTAAAGCTTCTGAACTATTTAGATCTTTATCATCGATTTTAAATTTTAAATCATTTATTTGCTCTTCAAAGAATCTCACCCATGAAGAGTTAGAGGTTAAATTCTTATCAAGGAAAATCATCTCACTCTTTTCATCAAGTTGATGTTGTTTATATCGACGGATGTTAGTTAACCAATTTTTATATTTGCCAGCATTTGATAAAAAATTTTCAAATTCTGAGTCATTTGTAGCATTTACTTCGTTTGTAAAAAAAATCAAGTTTGATGATATCTCTGTAAGTTTTTCATTTATACCTTGATAAAATTGAACCGTCTCTTGGTCGTTCATATTTGTTGCGTATATCAAAAAAGCAAAATTGCCAAGCTTGTCACCAAGTTCATTACCGTCTTCATACTCTTTAATGATGCTTTCGAGGTTTTGAGCTTGATTAACTAATTGACCTTTGTATTTTTTATTAAAAGATTTAGAGAAATTTCTATATTTTTCGAGATCAAAATCTATTCCTTCATCTTTGATAGAAGAGTAAAAATCTCCTAAATTCCAATTCGGCAATTTCTCGGTCATCTAAACTATTTTTTTTTAAATTGTTCTACTTGTTCTTTTGTTGCCTCTGATTGATATTTACTTTTCCATTCAGAGTAAGTCATTCCATAAATAATCTTTCTTGATTCTTCATAGTCTAGATCATAGTTTTCCTCTTTTGCATATTTTACATACCATTTTGATAAACAATTTCTGCAAAATCCACTCAGATTCATCAGGTCAATATTTTGTACATCAGACCTATCTCTTAAATGATTAATTAAATGATCAAGTACGTTAGCTTTAATTTTGTACTCTTGTTCTTTAGATATTTTACTCATGGTAATTTAGTAATATCATGTTATTTATTAATTTCTAAACAAATCAAATGAAACTTAGAAACCGTAAAGCCAAAATTGTTGCAACTTTAGGACCAGCCTGTGAGACTGAAAAAGCTATTGAGAAATTATTTTTATCTGGTGCTGACGTATTTCGTCTTAATTTTAGTCATGGTGACCATGAGGATCACAAAAAAAAAGTTAAAATTATTAGAAATTTAGAGAAAAAACATGATCGTTATATTTGTATTTTAGGTGACTTACAGGGTCCCAAATTCAGAGTTGGTAGATTTCTAAATGTCAAAGAACAACTAAAAAAAAACCAAATATTTACTTTTGATCAAAATAAAAAAGAAGGTGACAGTTCTCGAGTCTACTTGCCTCACAAAGAAATTTTCAAATCTATAGCAATTGGACAAAGGCTTTTAGTGAATGATGGTAAGGTAAGGTTAAAAGTAAAATCAAAATCTGCTTCTGCAATTAGATGTGTTGTTACAGATGGTGGAGAAATTTCTAATAACAAAGGATTAAATATTCCAGATACAAAACTTGATTTAAAAATAATTACTCCAAAAGATAAAAAAGATTTAGAGCTAGCTATTAAACTTGATGTTGATTGGATAGCTCTTTCATTTATTCAAACTACAAAAGATTTATTAACAGCAAAAAAACTTATTCCTGCAAAATTTAAAGTAATGGTTAAAGTAGAAAAACCCTCTGCTATGAAAGAAATTGAGTCGATAACTGAAAATTCTGACGGAATAATGGTTGCTAGAGGAGATCTGGGTGTTGAAACCAACCCAGAAGATGTGCCAATTCATCAAAGAACAATGGTCGCTGCATGTAGAAAATTTGGAAAGCCATGTATTGTTGCAACCCAAATGCTTGAGAGTATGATTGACTCACCTACTCCGACAAGGGCTGAGGCCTCTGATGTCGCTACAGCAGTATTCCAAGGAGTAGACGCTGTAATGTTATCTGCAGAGTCAGCTGCTGGTAATTATCCTAAAGAGTCTGTAGAAATGATGGATAAAATTATAAAACGTGTTGAAAGTGATCCTAAATATTTAGCTAATATTCAAAATTATAATTTGAATATTGTAAAAACATCAACTGAGGCTATTGCTACTGCAGCACTTGAAGTAGCCAGCATTGCTGAATGCAATTGCATCGCAACATTCTCTCAATCAGGAAGATCTGTTTTAAGAGTCGCAAGGATGAGGCCTGATGTGACCTTAATAGGATTAACAACTAATAAAAAAGTTGCTCGTCAAAATACATTAACTTGGGGTACTTTTATGGATGTTGTTGATGAAATTTCATCTTCAACTGAGATGGTTGACCGTGCCTGTAAAATAGCAAAAGTAAGAAAAATTCTAAAACATGGTGAAAAAATAATAATCACAGCTGGAGTTCCTTTTGGAAAAGTTGGAAGTACAAATATTCTTCGAATAGCTAAAATTATTTCTAATAGTAAATTAACTTAATTTAGAACAAGCAGTTTTAATTCTTTGGCAGGCATCCTCTAATATTGAGTCAGAGGTTGCATAAGATATTCTAAAGAAACCCTCAAGCCCAAATGCAGAACCTTGTACACCTGCAACACCCACCTCTTCAAGAAGATAATCCATAAAGTCACCATCAGTTAAGAGTTTTTTACCAGACTCCGTTGTCTTACCTAAAACTCCTTTGCATGAAGCAAAAACGTAAAAAGCACCCTCAGGAGTTCTGCAAGACAATCCAGGTGTTTCATTTAAATGTTTTACAACTAAATTACGCCTTCTTAGAAAAGATTCATTGTTTGATATGATAAAACTTTGATCTCCATTTAATGCCTCAACAGAGGCCGCCATTGATATTGATGCAGTTGAAGATACGTTTTGTGATTGAACTTTGTTCATTGCATTGATGAGACTAACTGGACCTGCTGCGTAGCCTACTCTCCAGCCTGTCATACAATAAGACTTGGATAATCCATTCATCGTTAACGTTCTTTCTTTTAAAAATGGGCAAACTTCAGCTATTGTTTTGAAATCATTGGTATCGTAAACAATCTTTTCATAAATATCATCTGATAAAATATAAATATTTTCATAACTTTTAAGAACATCTCCTATAGCAACCAATTCCTCTTTGGTATACATAGATCCAGTCGGATTACTTGGGCTATTTAGCATCAGCCATTTTGTTTTTGAAGATATATTTTTCTCCAAATCCTCAGGTGTGATTTTAAAACCATTTTGCTCACCACACTCAACTATGATGGGTTTTCCATCATTTAAAATTACAATATCGGGGTAACTCACCCAATATGGAGCAGGGATTATAACTTCATCACCTTGATTAATAGTTGCTGAGAAAGCATTATAAATTATATGCTTTCCACCAACTCCAACTGTAATATTACCAAGTTCATAATCTAAGTTATTTTCTCTTTGAAATTTTTTTTGAATTGCGACTTGCAGGTCTGGTGTTCCTTTACCTGGTACATACTTAGTAAAACCCTTATTTATGGCCTCAATAGCTGCGCTTTTAATGTGATCAGGTGTATCAAAATCTGGTTCTCCGGCTGCTAAAACAATCACATCCTTTCCAGCTCTTTTCAGTTCCTGGGCCTTCATATTGGTAGCTATTGTTAATGATGGTTTTATGTTATTTACTCTATTTGAAATCATTTTTTTTATTTAGTTATCTATAAACTTATTTATAAATTTCTACAAGTATGCCATTTAAAATAGTAAGTGAAAATAAACCTAAAGGAGATCAGCCTCAAGCAATTAAAAAATTGATTGATGGTTTAGAAAAAAGGAAACAAAGCCAAGTATTATTGGGTGTAACCGGCTCTGGGAAAACTTTTACAATTGCAAATGTTATTGAAAAATATAACAGACCAACATTGATTATGGCACCAAATAAGACCTTGGCTGCTCAATTATATGAGGAGTTAAAAGTATTGTTTCCTAAAAATGCAGTTGAGTATTTTGTGAGTTATTATGATTATTATCAACCAGAAGCTTATGTACCTCGGTCAGATACATTCATAGAAAAAGAGTCCTCTATAAATGAGCAAATAGATCGTTTTAGACACTCAGCAACTAGATCATTAGTAGAAAGAGAGGATGTAATTATTGTAGCAAGTGTTTCATGTATATACGGCATCGGGTCCGTTGACTCTTACTCTAAAATGACTTTAGAAATAAAAAAAGGACAGAACATTAATTTAATGGAGTTCCTGAGAGAATTAGTAGAGTTACAGTATAAAAGAAATAATATTGATTTTAGAAGAGGTATGTTTCGAGTAACTGGAGATCGGGTTGATGTTTTTCCTGCACATTTAGAGGATATAGCTTGGAGGATAAGTTTTTTTGGAGACGAGGTGGAAGATATTAAAGAGTTTGATCCTCTCACAGGTGAATTCATTCAAAGCTTCGAAGAAGTAAAAATCTTTGCAAATAGTCATTACATTACTCCAAAACCACGATTAGAGAACGCTATTAAAGAAATTAAGAAAGATTTAAAAATAAGACTAGAAGAGTTTGATAAGGAAAAAAAGTTGCTTGAATTTCAAAGATTAAAAGAGAGAACTAATTTTGATTTGGAAATGATACAGGCAACGGGAACATGTTCAGGAATTGAGAATTATTCGAGATATTTAAGTGGAAGACAACCTGGTGAACCACCACCAACTCTATACGAGTTTATTCCAGAAAACTCGCTTCTTATAATTGATGAGTCTCATGTATCCGTGCCTCAAATAAATGGAATGTATAAAGGTGACCGATCTAGAAAAAAAACTTTATCAGATTATGGATTTAGACTTCCATCTGCATTGGATAATCGACCTTTAACTTTTGAAGAATGGAATATGATGCGTCCCCCTACTATTTTTTTATCTGCAACTCCTGGCCCATGGGAATTGAATGAAGTCGAAAATGAGTATGTTGAACAAATCATACGACCCACAGGTCTAATTGATCCTGAGTGTGTGATCAAAACAACTGTCAATCAAGTGGAAGATTTGATGGGTGAAATTAAAATAACACTCAATAATAAAAATAGAGTATTGATTACAACTCTTACAAAAAAAAATGCCGAGGACTTAACCAATTACTTAAAAGAACATAATTTAAAGGCTGAATATATGCATTCTGATGTTGAGACTATTGATAGAATAAAACTTATTCGCTCTTTAAGAATTGGGGAGATTGATATTTTAATTGGTATTAATTTACTCAGAGAAGGACTAGATATTCCTGAGTGTGGTTTAGTCGCCATTCTTGACGCTGACAAAGAGGGTTATTTAAGGTCAAAAACTAGTTTGGTCCAAACTATAGGTCGTGCAGCCAGAAATATAGATGGAAAGGTGATTTTATATGCAGATGTATTAACTAAAAGTATTAAAGCTGCTCTTGAGGAAACAAAATACAGAAAAAATAAACAAATTGAATTTAATAAGAAAAATAACATTACCCCTCAATCAGTGAAAAGAAATATTGGTGAAATTATCGAGAGCATCTATGAAAAAGATAGCTATACTGTGGGTACATCTGAAATTGATAAATTGAGTCCTAATAAATTTGAAAAACATGTTCAAAAATTAGAGAAAAAAATGTTATCTGCAGCTGAAAATTTAGATTTTGAAAAAGCTGCAATGTTCAGAGATGAGATAAGGAAACTTAAAAAAGATCAAATGGGTGTGAATTGATTGAGAGTTTACTAGGAGTATTAATAA
Source organism: uncultured Alphaproteobacteria bacterium (assembly GCA_902617355.1). Taxonomy (GTDB): domain Bacteria; phylum Pseudomonadota; class Alphaproteobacteria; order HIMB59; family HIMB59; genus HIMB59. The sequence goes on from CACMWK010000004.1 coordinate 119,252, forward strand.
GTCTTGCTCTATTAATATGGTCATGTGATTTTGCAATAAAAAATTCAATATTAGTCTCACACGTTTATAAAATTAGGCCAATCCTTGTTGGAATATTTATTATAGCTATTGGCACTTCCCTCCCTGAGTTTGCAGCAACATTTCAAGCATTAAAGTTAAATTCTGTGGGAATAGTAGCAGGTAATCTTGTTGGAAGTAATATTGCAAATATTTTATTGGTAGGGGGAATCATGTTATATCCCATTACTAGGTTAGTAACTGATAAAAGGGATAAAAGTACTTTTTTATTTTTTTTAATTTTTTCAATCGTTTTTTTTATTTTCATAATATTTAATTTTAATATTGGCTACAGATACGGTGTTTTAATTTTTGGATTACTTTGTTTTTTTATTTATTTTGAATTAAAAAAACCAATTGATGAAACTAACACAATATCCGAGATAAAACATACTTCATCTTTTTTTATTATTTTAAAAATAATATTAGCATTTATAGCTTTATTTTTTAGTTCTAAGTATTTTATTGTTTATGCAAAAGATTTAACTAGCATATTTGGTGTTGCAGAAACTACGATTGGAATAACAATTGTTGCTTTTGGTACTTCTTTGCCTGAGGTAATTGCAACAATTTTATCAATTGTAAAAAAACAAAATAATTTGGCAATTGGAAATATTCTCGGATCAAATATAGCCAACATATTTGGAATAACGATTATTGCTGTGCTAATCAATGGAAATATAAATTTTTATGAATTACTTAGTCAAATTGATAAATGGCTATTTTTAGTGACATCTTTATTATTTTTTATAATTATTTCTTTAAAATTAGCTGGAAAATTAATTTCTCTTAGCTTTATATTAGCCTATATGATCTATTTTGTGTTCCTATATTTGTAGAATGTATAAATGAAAAAATTAAAAATCCTAATACCCATAGCAATACTTTTAATTTTAGTGATTTTATTTGGACTTAGTTTTCTAAGATTGCCTATGAATATTTTATCTCAAGAAATGGTCGAAAGAGAAACTAAAGGTTTTGTTACATTGAACAGTTTATCAAATCAAACTTTAAAAATTATGCCTAAACCAATTCTCTCTATAGATGATTCAAATTTCAAAATTAATCATTATTTAATCCAAACTGATTTTGCAGCTTCTGATATTGAAATTTCTAGATCTATTTTTAACGCAGATGATATTTCAATTACACTCAACCAAGCAAGAATAGAAAATATAAATTCAAATTTTGTTAATAATGCGATTTTACTAGAGGGTGATATCGATAATTTAAAATTAAAGATCTCTAACGAGGACAATAATACAAGAATAATATCAAATAAATTTAAATATAAAGGCTCTGATTTATATTTTGATATTTATACAACTGACTCAGAAATAAATAAAATTGATTTTTCCATAGAAAATCTGGAAATAGATGAACTAGTATTACTTTTAGGGGAAAATTACCAGGAGGTTTTAAAAAAAATAAATTTTCAAAATCTTGACATAAAAGGTGAATATGTAAAAGAAAATTTAAATATTGAAGACCTAGTTATTACTTTAGCTGACAAATCACAAATTAATATTGAGGGTAATATCAATTTAAGCAATTTCATTAGTTCTGATTTGTCAATTAGAGGTCAAAATATCTCTTCAGATAATTTATTTCAAATGATTAATAATATAAATATTTTCAATGAAATTATAGACATTCCTCAAGGAATAATTGAAACTTTTGATTTAAACTACAATTCAAATAATTTAACTATAAATAAAATCTTGTATGTCTCTGATCAAGGAACAAACTTAGATTTAAACGGAACTATTGAAAATCTTGATTTTTATAATGCTAACTTTAATGCTAGTCTTAACTCTAATTCCAAAGATGACTTATCAGTGTTATTAGAATTTTTACCTTATTCGGAATTAGTAAAGCAATTTGAATTTGATGAAATTGAATTATCCAGCAATTTCGCAAATAATATTTTCACAATTGATCAAATAAATATAACTAATAAGGATGAAAATATTATTCAAATTAGCGGCACTTATGGGCTTGATGATATCAATAGTCTACAATTAGATATTCAATTAAATCGGTTTAGACAATTTGAGTTAATTCCATCTGACTCATTAATTAGATTATTAAAAACATTAAATACGGAACATATCAACGCGAGAGGCCTTATAAATGGCTCAAATTTAGCTATTGAAGATCTTCAATTTATTAATTTGGAAGGTTCAAATTTATTGATTGACGGTAATTTAGATCTTAATAATTTTAATAATGCCTCTTTGAATATTGGAATTGAAAATTTAAATAAAACAGAACTATTAAATATTATCTCTGAATTAACTGAAGAAGATTTTAAGAATATTGTGGATCTTGTTGACTTTGATTATTTAGAGTCAAACTTATACGTTGATCCAGTCAATGATCTATTTTTGATAGAAAATTTAGATCTAGTAAATAAAGATAAAATTTCAAATATTTCTGGATCAATTAAAAATCAGATGTTTACAGGTACAGTCAAATTAAATGATTTAAATTTATCTAATTTTGATCGTTTATTTTTAAATACATCTCGTATTAAAGGAAAAATTAATCTATCTTTAGATGTTTCTGAACCTATTAATCTTAAAAATATTAAAAATATATCTGGAAACATAGATGGTGATATTAATGTTAATATTACTGAAGAGGAATTTGCACTAGTTTTATTTATTCAATCTCTATCTCAAGACATTGAAGATTTTGAACAAATTAATGAATTATTAAACACATTAGCAAATTCTTTCATTAATCAAAGTAGTTCTATTTCTGGACTAATTTCAAATAATAATTTGAATGAATTGAAAATTAAAAACTTAATTTTAACATCACCAGACGGTGAGACTTTAGAGGCAGAATTAGAATTAGCTTTGAATAATTTTAAAATTACAATTTTTGATATTATTGATAATGAGGATTTTGTTATAAAATATCAAAATGGAAATTATTCCTATGAAAGAGTCATACCTGATGGGACTGTAAAAAAACCTATAGAAGATTTAATTCAAAAAAATATAAATAAGCTTTTTGAAAATTTATTTCAGTGATCTTAAAACAAAATCAATAATATCTTTTTCAATCTTACTTTTATTTAATCTGTTGATTTCTTGAATTCCAGTTGGAGATGTAATATTTATTTCTGTTAAATAGCCATCTATCACATCAATACCAACAAAAAATAATTTTTTTTTTACCAAAAATGATTTTATTTTTTTACAAATGTACTTATCTTTGTCAGTGATATTGGTTTCTACTGCCCTTCCACCTGCATGAAAATTTGCCTTTATGCTATTAGTTCTAGGCACTCTTAATACAGCTCCAGCAATGTCTCCGTTTATGAGAATAATTCTTTTGTCTCCTTTTTTGAAATTTTTAAGGAATCTTTGAATAATTACTGGGCAATTCGAAAATTTTTTTATGTAATTTTTTAAGAACGTACTGAGATTAGTCTTATTATGGCTAATTTTTTGAATTCCTAATCCTCCATTTCCATAAGCGGGTTTTATAATAACCTCTTTGTTCTTCTTTATAAACTTTATGATGGCTTCTATATTTGATGATATTAACGTCGGGGGAGTTAATTCTGGGAAGTTCATCATAATATGTTTTTCTGGGAAGTTCCTAATCTCCTTTGAATTATTTAAAATTAAAGGTTTTTTTAATTGATCTAATAAATAGGTATTAGAAATATAATTTAAATCGAAGGGTGGATCTTGTCGAATAAAAATGGCATTCATATGTTCTAAATCAATTTCTTTTAGGATCTTTCTTTGATACGAAAGCTGATTATTTTTTTTCAAACTTAATCTAGAAACGTGAGATTTAATTTTATTAACTTTATTAATCTCACTAAATACCCATCCTGGATCATTGTAATAACAATCTATACCTCTATTTAAAGACTCCTTGATTAACATATAAGTAGAGTCCTCCTTAATATTTATTTTTTTGGGATCATCCATTTGAAAAAGAAATTTCATAGCAAATTCAATAATAGGTATTATTTAATAATGATAATATATCTTTTTTATCCTTAAACTCTTCAATTAACAAATCTGCAGGATTTTTTTGTTTTTCAACAATATTATATAATTTTTCAAGATGAATACTTTCATCTCTTCCTTCAGAATTTAGATAACCTCTTTTTTCTAATCCCTTGTTAGCGAGGTTAAGAAGGTTTTTACCATGCTCATATAAGGGCGAATTAATAAAGTTACTGTTAAGTCCTTTATAAGGAACATCTAAATACAAATTTAAAATATCATTCTCTTGCCAAGAACTAGTTTCTTTCCAAAGATGTTCAAGATTCTCATCATCATAAAGTATGCCAACCCAAAATGCTGGGAGAGCGCAAATCATTTCCCATTTCCCAGCGTCTGCACCTCTAAGTTCTATATATGACTTCAATCTTACCTCTGTAAAAATTGTGGAGAGATGATTTATCCAATCTTGTATTGATATGTTGTAATTTGAAAGGTCTTTATTTGCGGTGTTTTTAGTTAACAATTGATTAAAAGTATAATGTGTTGTGTCATATTGTTTTCCATTTATCTTTAAAAAATAGTTTTTTACTTCCAAAACAAAGTCAACATATTCCTCAATAGAAAAATTTTTGTTCAGAAATGATCTTTTTATTCCACATCTTTGCTCATCAGTGTCTTGCCATGTATAAATTCGATTACTTACTAAATTATTATATTTCGACTCACGAAAGGGCGAATTACAAAATATACCCATAACTATTGGTTGAATTCTATTAGAAACAACAAATTTTTTAATTAGATCTATTTCATTAAAATAATCTAAATTTGCTTGAACAGTACATGTTCGGGTCATCATATCTAATCCTCTTGAGCCAACTTTGGGCATATATTCACTCATAATTTTATAACGCTCTTTTGGAATAAAAGTTAAATCCTCTAATTTACTTATTGGATCAAATCCCAGTCCTAAAATGCATAATTTATTCAATTCTGCATATTCTTTTAATTCTCTTAAATGTTCATAGGACTCCGTACATGTTTGATGAACATTCTTTAAAATTTTACCAGATAATTCTAGTTGACACCCTGGCTCTAAAGTAATGCTAGCACCATTTTTAGACAAAGATATTAATTGATTGAAACTATTGTATTCTTTTTTTTGCCAACCCTTTGATAAGAAAAATTGAAATAAATTTTGTATACTTACCTCTCCATCAAATTGAAATCTTTTATTATCTTTATAAAAGATAAATTTTTCATGTTCAGTTCCAATGCCTTTATACTCAGGATCAGTAAAATTGGAGTAGAAATAATTTATAAGATCTGATTTTTGTAACAATTAAAACACACTATTTTTATGAAAATTACATTTTGTTATTTGATTAGAATAATCTTTAGCTTGATGTTCTACTTTTTTTGCCACCTCTAAAAGCCATTTTTTTTTGTTATAAGATTTTTTTTGATACCCACCCTTGCCCTCATGATAAGCAAGGTAATGATTATAAACATCACTTTTATCAATTTTCAACAGACGGTAACTTCCATCAACATACCAACCTATAAAATCACTAGCATCTCTAAAATTTTTTCTATCGGCATTAAAGTTTTTTGTTGAAACTTTATACTCCTCCCATGTTCCATCTAAGGCCTGACTGTAACCATAAGCGCTTGATGGCCTTAAACCAGGTATAAAACCCAATACCTTTTTCCTTGGAGGCCTTGCAGTTCTTTCAAAAGAGGACTCTTGTTTAATAAAGCTTAATTGCAAACTAACTGGTACTCCCCATTTTTCTTTTGTTTTTTCTGCATATGATTTCCATTTAGGATTTGTTTTGAAAATATCGCAAATATTTGCTGTGTTAAAAGACCTATCGGTTGTAATACAACCTGATAATAACAGAAAAAATATCAGTAAGTACTTCACTAATTAAAATTTTTCCTTACAAAATCACTCATTATATCTAATCCCTGTAATGCAGCTCCTTTTGAGTCTTGAGACCAAGCAAAGGTGTCAAAGTGAAACCAAGGTATATTGGGAGATTTTAAAAATTCTTGAAGAAAAAGTGCTGCAGTAATAGAACCAGCCATACCATCTAAAGATGCATTACTAAGATCTGCTACTTGAGATTTAATTTTAGACAAGTAAGGAGAGTACAAGGGTAATCTCCAACATCTCAATTTTTCTTTATTTAAATTTTCGATTTTTTTTGCAAATGTTTCATTATTACAAAAATAAGCAGGAAGGTCTTCACCCAGAGCTACTCTTGCTGCTCCAGTAAGCGTTGCAAAATCAATAATCATACATGGGTTATAAGAAGAAGCTTTTTCTATTGCATCTGCTAACAAAAGTCTTCCCTCAGCATCTGTATGGGCAATTTCCACAGACTTTCCTGATACAGATGAATATACATCACCAGGTCTCATTGATTTTGATGATATTGCATTTTCAGCGATTGGGGCAATTAAAACAATTTTAGTTTTTTTTAAAAAATAATTTGCTAACAAAAATAATGATATAGCGATAGCAGATCCTCCCATATCTTTTTTCATATTTCTCATTGAGGTGCCTGGTTTTATGTTTACACCTCCTGTGTCAAATGTAACGCCTTTTCCAATAATAACCAATGGTTTATCTTTTTTTGAAAGTTTTCGATTTGTTATTTCAATCACTTTTGGTTTTGAAGAGGAAGATTTACCAACAGCACACGTCAAAGGAAAATTCGAATTTATTTCTTTTTCAGTGTAATCAAGAAAATTAAAACTTTTAAACAAATTATTATTTTGAATTTTTGAGTAATAAGTTGATGGGTTTAATTTATTTGCAGGGCTATTTATCAAGTCTCTTGAAAAATTTATACAATTTGAGTAAAAAGTTAAAAACTCTAATTCCTTTTGTTCCTTTACGTATAATAAATTTTTTTTAGATTTAGACTGATAATTATAGTTGCCCCAAGCCCATGCTTTGTATATTTCAGACTCCTTTGATTTGGCAAATTTACTAGAAATATAATAGTTACCAATGTTAGATGCGGAAAAAGCACTAATTGCCTCTAGGTTTTTATCTGTGCCCTCTCCTAATATGACCTCTTTCAATCTTCCGTCCTCATATGGAATTTTGAGAATTTTTCCTGATTCTGCCTTGAAATTATTAGATAAAGCCCAATTTTTAGTAAAAGATGATTGTGTTAACAGCCATTTATCAAATTTACTTTGTGAAATGACAGAAATTTTTGTAGAACACTCAGTATTATCATTGGTAAACATTACTTATAATAAGGATATTAAAAAAAAATGACTAAACAACAAGCGGAAAAGAAAACTGTAAAATTCGAAACTGAAGTATCAAAACTCCTAGATATAGTTGCTAATTCACTCTATACCGAAAAGGAAATATTTTTACGTGAATTAATATCAAATTCATCAGATGCTTGCGAAAAGCTTAGATATGTTAGTCAGACTGACTCCAAAGCTCCTAAAACAAATAAATTCCAAATTCGAATTCATCTTAATGAAAAAAATAAAACTATTTCAATTAAAGATAATGGGATTGGCATGGATGATAAAGATATGCAATCAAATTTAGGCACAATAGCTAAATCTGGCACGGAAGAGTTTATTAAAAAGATGGGTGATAAAAAGGGAGATATCAATCAAATTGGTAAATTTGGAGTTGGTTTCTATTCATCATTTATGGTTTCAGATCAAGTAGTAGTTAGATCAAAAAAATATGACTCATCCAGTGGTTACCTTTGGACTTCAGATGGTAAAGGTACATTTTCAATTGAGGAAACGGAATACAATGAAATTGGAACTGAGATTACGTTATCAATTAAGAAGGATGAGAAAGAGTTTTTAAGTAAATATAAAATAGAGGAAATAATAAAAAAGTATTCTGATTTTGTTCCTTTCCCCATTTTTGTAACATCCGAAGAAGATAAAAATGATAAGAAAAAAGATGATAAAACTGAAGAACAAGTAAACTCTGCTGAAGCCATTTGGCTAAAAGATAAATCAAAAATTAAAAAAGATGACTACAAATCTTTTTATAATCAATTTTCAAACTATTATGATGAGCCTTTAACAACTATTCACTTTAAAGCTGAGGGAGTTGTAAATTATACTGCCCTTTTATATTTACCAAAATCGCAGTCTCAAGATCTTTACCATCCAGATCGCAAAAACAAGTTAAAGCTATATGTTAATAAAGTATTTATTTCTGATAAGTTAGATGCATTAATTCCAGCTTGGCTTAGATTTGTACCAGGTGTGGTAGACACAGAAGATCTTAGTTTAAATATTTCAAGAGAAATTTTACAAAATAATGCCGTAATTAATAAAATATCTAATGCTATTACAAAAAAAGTTCTCAAAGAAATTCTAGAATTAAAAAAAAAGAAGCCAGATGAATTTAAAGATTTTTGGAAGAATTTTGGGCCTGTTGTTAAAGAGGGACTCTATGAATTTAATGACTTTCATGATCAAATATTTGAGTTTTCAACTTTTAACTGCTCTGAAAAAGACGAGATGATAACTTTAGATCAATACGTAACTGATTTTTCAAACGATAAAAAGAAAATCTATTATATTTCAGGCGAAAACAAGGAAAACCTCATTAATAGCCCTCAAATGGAACTATTTAAAAATAAAAAAATAAATGTTTTGTTAATTACGGATCCAGTCGACGAATTCTGGATGCCAATGAAAATGAAATTCAAAGATTATGAATTTACATCTATTACTAAAGGTGAAGTAGATATTGAGGATAAAAAAGAGTCAAAAAAAGACAAAGAAGATCCAAAGGAAGACAAAGATTTTGTTGGTTTTTTAAAAGACAATCTGAAAGATAAAGTTAAAGATGTAAAAATTTCTAAAAGACTAACTACAAGTGCTTCATGTTTAGTAGCTGATGAGAACGATATGGATATGCATTTAAAAAAACTGATGGCTGCTAATAATCAAAATATTTCTGATGAAAAAAGAATTTTAGAGATAAATATCAATCATGAATTAGTTAATAAATTAAAATCTTTAGATAAAAATCAAAAAGATAAATTCTGTGAAATTCTTTATGATCACGCAAAGCTAATGGAAGGTGAAAGCCTTGACAACCCAAAAAAATATACGAATTTAGTCTCAGAACTCGTTTCATTATGAGTGATCAAAATAAAATAGCAGACCCTATAGAATATGTTTCAAAAAATACTGATATAGTAATGTGCGACGGTGGAAGTGGTGATTTAGGTCATCCAGCTGTTTATTTTAAATTTGGTAAAAAAAAAGAAATAGTGTGTAACTATTGTAATAAGAAATTTATAAAAAAAGACTAAACTTTTTTTTCTTTATTTACTTCTCTCACTAAAAAGTCTCTGAGAGCTTCAATTTTTTTAGAACCCTTCAATTCAGGTGGATAAGTAAAATAAATTATTGTCTTTGGAGTATTTGCATTAGGTAAAATAGGAACAAGATTGTTATTTGATATTTTCATATATTCTGGTAAGGCACCAATGCCCGCTCCTCCTCCAATAGCTCTCATAACTCCATACATATTTGATATATAAATAGTCTTAGGTTTTTTTGATTTAGGAATTAAATCCAAAATACAGTTTACATCGGGTATAGATGGTTCTACATCATGACCAAAAGCAATTATTGTATGTTTTGATAAATCACTTACACTTTTTGGTATACCAAATTTTTCAATATATTCTGGTGAGGAGTAAATTTTAAATTGAAACTCATACAAAGGAAAACGAATTAAATCCATTTGTGTAGGCTCTTTTAATCGTAAAGCTACATCAGCCTCACCTAAGGAGAGATCTGTATATTTATTTTCAATTCTTATAGAAATATCAATATCAGGATATGAGTTTGAAAACTTTGCTATTCTTGGGGCAAGCCATGTGGTGCCAAAGGCAACAGTAGCAGCTATGTGTAAAGAGCCTGTAGGTTTTTCTTTAGAAGAAGTTAATTGAGACTCAGTTAGAGCTATCTTTCCAAATATATCATGTGCTGTTTTGAATAAAATTTTACCTTGTTCAGTCAATGTTAGTCCCCTGGCATGTCTTTTAAACAGTGATACTTTCAAATCTCTCTCTAGTGAGCTTATCTGTCTACTTATGGATGAATGACTTATATTCATTTTATTAGCTGCTTCTGAGATATTAAGATCTAATGCAACATTATGAAAAATTTTAAGTTTATCCCAGTCCATATTTTAATTTGATAGTTTAATTATATATACTATCTATTTTTTGATTAGAAACTCATTAATTTTTTTTGTGATTTATAAAATGTCTGTAATATAGACTTATGATTGGGCTTGAAATTCTAAAAAACAGAATAAAAGACGCACCTCAAAGTTCAGGGGTTTACCTTTTTAAAAATAAAAAAGATAACCCAATTTATATAGGAAAAGCTATTAATATCAAAAGGAGATTATCTAATTACGGTAATCTACCAAAGCTTCCAAGAAGACTTCAAAAAATGGTTTCACAAACAGTAAATATTGATTTTGAGCTAACAGAGTCTGAGAGAAATGCATTATTATTAGAGGCTTTACTTATCAAGAAGTTTTCACCAAGATATAATATTCGTTTAAAAGATGATAAAAGCTTTCCATTAATTAAAATTACTAAAGGTGACTTTCCAAGACTAACAAGATTTAGAAATGAATTTTCTAATGAAGATAAAGTATTTGGTCCATTTACCTCTGCGTTAAAAACAGACAAAGTCATAAAAATCTTGCAGAAATCTTTTAAGTTAAGGAGTTGTAGTGACTTAGAGTTTAAAAATAGAAAACGGGCATGCTTACTTTATGACTTAAAACAATGCTCCGCTCCATGCGTAAATAAAGTTAGTCAAAATGAATACAAAAATCAAGTTGATGATACAGTTAAATTTTTTCAAGGAGGCCAAAAAAAAATATTTGATAAATTAGAAAAACAAATGGTTTATTTTAGTGAAAGTCAAAACTATGAAAAGGCAGCAGAGCTAAGAGATAGTATACAATCTTTAAATTTTATCATCAGAGAGGAAGTGAAAATCAGTACTCAAGATACAAATTATGACTATATCCATATTGATGATAAAAAACATTTTTCAATATACATTGGTTTCATTAGGTATGGGCGATATCTTGGCGGGAATTTAATTTACTATTCTGAAAAGTTTGAAGATGATATAGACCTTACCTCTTTGATTATACAATTTTATTTAAAAAACTTCAGACCTAATAAAATAATAATTTCAAAAAAAATTAACGGATATAATGAACTAAAGTCAATTATGAGAGATAATTATAAGATTGACGTATTTCTAAAAAACAGCAAAATTAATGGTGTTCAGAAAATTTCGAAACTTACCGCAAAAAGAAATGATAAAGAAGTAAATCTTCAAAAACAAAAGTTTATTAATAATCAAGAAATTTTAACTTTAATGAAAAATAGGTTTAATATTAATAATAAAATTGAACGTGTTGAGGCTTACGATAATAGTTTTTTCGGTAACAACTATGCTGTGGCATCATATGTAGTATTTAATGAAGAGGGTTTTAGTATAAAAGATTCTAGAACATATAAATTTAAAGATTATGATTTAAAAAAGTTTGGTGATGCAGATTTAATGCGAAAGGTGTTTAAATCTCGATTCTCCAAAGATGATAAAATTTTACCAGATTTGATTATTATTGACGGGGGTCATCCTTATTTAAAGATTTGTCAAGAAATTATTGATGAAAGTGGTATTAGTGAAAGTATAAAATTAATTGGAGTATCTAAAGGTTTTAAACGAGATTTTAGATTTGACAAATATCACACTTTAAGTGAAAAAAATCTATCATTGAGGGATAGCCCTCAAATAGAGGGTTTTATCCAAAAAATGAGAGATCAGGCTCATAAATTATCCAAAAAAAATAGCATGAAAAGGATGTCAGACTCCCTGAAAACAAGTTTTTTAGATGATATTTCTGGCATTGGGAAAATAAAAAAGATGAGGGTCATTAATTTTTTTGGAAGTGTTCAAAATCTAAAGAAAGCTAACAGAGATGAGTTGACTCAAATAAAAGGATTAAATTCAAAAAATATTAAGGCTATATTGGATAAGATAAATGGCTAAAATTTATACTATTCCAAATATTATTACCTTTGTAAGAATTATTTTAATTCCCATAATTTTATATTTACTGTTTTCTGATAATTCAAAAGTGGTTCTTATTGCAGGCTTACTTTTTATAGTATCTTCTATTTCTGATTATTTTGATGGGTATCTAGCCAGAACATTAAATCAATCATCTAAGCTTGGTACTTTACTTGATCCTATTGCTGATAAACTTTTAATAGCGGCTGTCATTATAGTGTTGATAGACACAAGAGTAATTGCAGATATACATGTTATACCAGCTATAATTATTTTATTAAGAGAAATTGCAATTTCTGGTTTAAGAGAATTTTTAGCTAAACTAAATACTGATATGCCAGTTAGCAGACTAGCTAAATATAAAACTACATTTCAAATGGTTAGTTTATCTATTCTCATAATAGGATTAGGTTTTGAATTAAATGATTTTATTTGGAATTTAGGCTTAGTCACATTATGGCTTGCTGCGGTTATTACTTTGTTATCTGGATATAATTATGTAGCAAAGGGTCTTAAACATATTTGAATATTACATTAAAATATTTTTCTTGGATAAGAGTAAAACTTAAAAAAAGTCATGACTTAATTGAATTAAATCAAGCAATAAATTTTAAAGAATTGAAAAATAATCTCATTTCAAAAGACGCTATATATCAAGAAATATTTGAGGATAAGAGCGTGAAATTTTTTTTAAACTTAAGGGAAATAGATGATGAAAATCAAACATTAAATAATGGTGACATATTGGCTTTTTTACCTCCCGTTACAGGTGGATAATGATTAAAATAACTAATGATAATTTTGATCTAGAAACAGAATTTAAATGTGTTTCATCTAATACAAATGGTGCTTATAGTTTCTTCTTAGGAACAGTTAGATCTGATTTAAGCTCATCAAATAAGAAAATTAAAGGAATTTATTTGGAGTGTTATGAAGAATTAGCATTAGTTCAGCTAAAGAAAATAAGGAGCAAGGCATTAAATAATTGGAAACTAAATGAATGTTTAATAATCCATCGAATAGGAAAATTAGATTTAGGAGAAAAAATTGTCTTAGTAATTACTGCTTCGTCTCATCGTGCAAATGCTATAAAAGCTTGTGAGTTTGTGATTGATAGCTTAAAAATAGATGTCGCTTTTTGGAAATTTCATTTATTAGATAATGATCAAAAAGAAATAGTATTACAAAAAAGTTTAGATAATGAAAAAATGTTAAAATGGAGAGAAATTATTAATTAGTAATCTTTGTAGTTTGGGTCTACCTCTTTCATATATAGACTTGAAATCTTAGCTGTAATATCTCCAACTTTAAAAGTTTGATTATCTATTTTTCCTACTGGGGTTACTTCTACAGCAGAGCCTGTTAGGAAAATTTCTTCAGCATTTTTTATTTCATCTGGATATATATCTCTTTCAATAACTTTGATACCCTCATTTCTAGCAATTTCAATGACAGCTTGACGTGTAATTCCATTTAAAAAACAATCAGGCACGGGAGTATGAATTTCTCCATTAATTACCAAAAAAATATTTGATCCAGTAGACTCGCTTACTCTACCTTTATAATCAAGCATCAAAGCATCTGTAAAACCATTTTTTTCAGCTTCATGCTTACTTAAAGTACAAATCATATATAGACCAGCAGCTTTAGTGTCAGTTGGTATACAATCTGGTGGCGGTCTTTTCCACACTGCTGTTTGAAGAGATATACCTTTTAATCGGTCTTCTTTAGTGAAATAACTAGGCCATTCCCAAGTAGCAACAGCTACATTTATTTTATTTTTCTGTGCAGAGATAGCCATCATTTCACTTCCTCTCCAAATCACAGGGCGAACATAACCATATTTTATATTCATTTTTTTAATTGTAGCTTTTTGAGCATTATTTATTTCATCCTTTGAATATGGTACTTCTATGCCCATTCTTTGCGCAGAAAAAAATAGTCTATTAGTATGTTTTTCTAACTCATAAATTTTTTCCCCATAAACCCTGAGCCCTTCAAAGACGCAACTACCATAATGAAGTCCATGATTTAATACATGAGTAGTCGCGTTTTGCCATTCGACAAACTCACCATTATACCAAATAAAACCAATTCTTTTGTCAAAGGGGATAATTTCCATAATCCGAAATAATGTAATATTATTTATTAAAATTCACAATATAATTATATTGAATTTCATGAGTTTAAGTTTTGCTGATACTTTATATTTTAAAAAAGAAAATATTTTAGAAATAATTTTAGGTTTACATAGATCTTATAAATCACTTCAAAGAGAAATTCAAATTTGTTGTGAATTAAATAATTTAACATTTAATGAATTAATAGTTATTTTAGAAATTAAAAAAGGATTTAAGAGAAAAATTGATATAGCTAATAAAGTTTTTTTAAAAAAACAAAATTTAAATTTGATACTAAAAGACTTACAGGTAAAGAATGTATTAAAATTAGATAATAAAAATATATCAATTACTCAAAATGGGGAGGAACTAATTCAAAAAACAACTGACAGAATAAACGAAAAAATTATAAAGATCTTTAAAAAAACTGACCCTAAAAATATGTCTGGTTTCATCAACATAATAGAGTCTTTGTAATGAATGATAAGCATATACTTTTAGTTGAGGATGATGAGACACTCCAGGCTCTTATAGAAAAATTATTAGTAAATAATGATTATGTGGTATCAAAAGCAGTAAACATTGAAGAGGCAAAAAAATTAGTTAAATTATTTTTATTCGATCTGATAATTTTAGATGTAATGCTTCCCGATAGCACTGGTTTAGATTTTTATGAAAACTCAATTAAAAATAGAGTTAACACACCAGTTATTTTTCTCTCTGCATTAAGTAATGTTGATGACAGAGTTACCGGATTAGAACTTGGTGCTGACGATTATATTGGTAAACCTTTTGACTCAAGGGAGTTATTACTAAAAATAGAAAAAAATATTTCAAAAAAACAATCACTTGATTTAGTAAATTTTGGTAATGATACTGAATTTGATTTGAAAAAAGAAAAATTGTTATTTAAAAAGCAAAATATTAACCTTTCGAGTAATGAGGTAAAAATTTTAAAACTTTTAATAAATAATTCACATCAATATTTAACCAGAGAATTATTAAATACAGAATTAGGACTAGATTATTTATCAAGAAGCGGTGATATGCAAATTTCTAGATTAAGATTAAAACTTAAAAAAGAATGTAATCTTAAAGACATTATTAGATCAGTTCATGGAAAAGGATACAAAATTTTCATTTAATGTTTAAATGGAAAAATTTTTCAGAGAGTCTTTTAGTAAGATCGGTTTATCTAATAACTATACCAATAGTGTTAGTTCAAATTATAGGAATTATTATATTTTTTGAATTACACTGGGATTTAGTACTAAAAAGAAGTGCTCAATCAATTTCTAATGAAATAAAAATCTTGGAAATGAAAAAAGACTCTCCCTCGATAAATAATTATGCAAATACTTTACAAATTATTAGAACTGATAATTTAGATTTCAGTAAAACTGAAGAGGTTTCTAATTGGATATTTAAAAAACGAATGAAAAATTCTCTCAATCAATTATCTGGAAATTTTGAAGTCCTACAAAATCAAACCCACTTTATATTTTTTGATAAAAAAAAATTAGAATTTTTTTATTTAGTTCCAAAAAAAAGAGTTGAGACTAAAACTGTTGGTGGCTTTTTTCTATGGACGATTGCTGTAAGTATTATTTTGTCTTTAATTTCATATTTGTTTATAAAAAAACAAATTCAACCACTTAAAAGACTTGGAATTATCACAAGAAGTTTTGGAAGAGGTATTGAAACTCCAAATTTAAAACCAACTGGATCATCAGAGGTTAGAGGTTTAATTAAAGACTTTAATAATATGCATAACAACATAAACAATACTCTCGATAATCAAAGAAATATGTTGGCTGGTATTAGTCATGATTTGAAAACACCACTAACTCGAATAAATTTAATGATTGAGGAAATAAATAGTGAATCATTAAAAAAGTCAATTTCTCAAAATATTTCAGAAATGAATATCATGCTTAATCATTATCTAGACTTTATTAAAAATGAAAAAAATGAAAATTTAGATGAGATTAATACTTCTGATTTTATATCGAAATTAACTCAAAATTATCCTAAACTTCAAATTTTAGTAAATAATTCAAATCAAATATTTATCAGAAAAAATCAAATAACTAGGGCTATAATGAACATCCTAGACAATGCTGATAAATTTGCAGAAAAAATTTTTATAAGTTCAAATATTTTAAATAACAATTGGAAAATAGAGATTGAGGATAATGGCCCAGGTACAAATTTATCACAAGAACAGTTGATAAGGCCTTTTTTTAAAGGCTCTGATCAATTAAATCAAGGTACAGGATTAGGTTTATCGATTGTTCAAAAACTGATAAAATTAAATAATGGAGAGTTAAATTTCCAAAAATCCTCACATGGTGGCTTAAAAGTAACTGTTATATTACAAATTTAGGTTTAAAAAAGCTTACCACCATTTGGGATTTCAATTGAGGGCATCACTAATACCGGATTATTTTCATCATCAGGGAAACCCAGAACCAGTACCTCAGAAATCATTTTACCTATTTGCTTTGGTGAAAAGTTTATAACTGCAGCTAATTGCTTACCAATTAATTCCTCTGGCAGATAATATTTAGTAAGCTGTGCAGAAGTAGTTTTTTTACCAATCTTTTCGCCAAAATCTATAAGTAAATATAAGCTG
The DNA here is from genome assembly GCA_902617355.1 of uncultured Alphaproteobacteria bacterium. Taxonomy (GTDB): domain Bacteria; phylum Pseudomonadota; class Alphaproteobacteria; order HIMB59; family HIMB59; genus HIMB59. The sequence goes on from CACMWK010000004.1 coordinate 136,174, forward strand.
GGATTGTTAGATTTTTTGTTTAGTTTTGCTTCGATCACCGTTCCAACTCTAATATCAACTTTTTCAAAGTCAGAATAATTAATCATCCTTTTCTAATAAATGACTTTAACTTATTAATATTATCGAATGCATTTCCTATAGAAGCCATAGTTTTGTCCATACTATTATTATCTTCAATCCAAACATTAAAAGCATATATGTAAATTATGTTACTTATTATTTTTTCAACTTGAGAATTAAGAAATAAATTAAAATAATTATTAATATTTTTTGATAAATTTAAAAAATATTTTGGTTTTTTCTGTGACTCCAAATAAATTCTTAATGTTATGTTTTTATAATCATTCAGAAAATCTAATCTATTAATTATACCTTCAAAAATTTTGTCTTGTGTGGAAAGGTCTTTAGAAGGGACTTTTAATTCAGTTGAGATAAAATTTTCAAAATCTTTTATAAAAATATTGAGGTCTCGGTAATCTGAACTAATTGATTTAATTTTAGAGGGAAAGCTCTTTAAATGAGCCATGCTATTAAGTTTTTTTAAATTTGTTTTATTAAGATTTTGTGTTTTTTTTTTCACTATCTATTTCCTTTGATCTTAGGTAAGCCCTCAGAAGTGTAGTATATATTATTTTGTCTATATTTTGTGATTTAATATAATTAACTCCAGCTTCTGTAGTCCCTTTCTTACTAGAAATAGATCTTACAAAATCATCTAACATTTTTGATGAATAATTAGTTTCTAATACATTTTTGAATAATTCTATTACTTCTTTTTCATTCATATGATGATAGGGCTTAGCAAGTTTTTTAGATGCTTTTAAAAAAATATTTACTATATATGCAATAAATGCTGGTCCACTGCCGAAAACTGATGTAGCAAAATTAATTTGATCTTCATTTCTAACATTAATAATTGTTCCGAAAGTGGATAATATTTTTTTTAGTTTACTATCAAATAAATTTTTATTTTTCATATAAATATGAGTTTGAGATTTATTATTTAAAGCCATTACATTTGGCATAATTCTTACAATTTTTTTTGATTTTAAGGTTTTTTCAATCGTTGATAATTTAATACCAGCCATACAAGAAATTACCAAGGTTTCTTTTGAAAGATATTTCTGGAATTGATTTCCAGAAATTAGGAATGTTTTTGGTCGAATAAGAAAAAATATATAATTATAATCATTATTAAAATTTAATATTGTTTTTTTTAAATTAATATTTTTTATTACGCCTTTCGAATTTAATGCGTGAATGTTCACGGAGTTTAGTAGTTTTTTTGATAATAAGGATTTAGCTAGGTGTCCAAAACCTATAAAAAGTACTTTTGGCTTAAGCGTGGCCGACAATTTTTTGATTAATTAAAATTTGGGTAGTCTCAATAACTTTATTACCTTTTAGTAACACGGAAACAAGGTGATTAAATTCAGATAATATATTTTCTAAATAACTTCTAATATCTTCTGTGGTTACTTTCCCTGAAATTGGGAGACTATGTCTATAAATAATTTTATTATTATTGTTTTGTTTAAGTGTACCAATAACCAGATTATTGTTAATTTTATTCATATGATTGGTAAGAAAACTATATTCATAATTATCAATGCTAAATGATGATATGAGAACTTTTAAATCATCAATCCATTGAAAATCCATTATTACTTTTTGTTCATGGATCTCCGTTAAAAGAGAAATATCGTTGTTTACGTTGTTTTTAGATAACTGCTTAACATTGAAAATATCTTCGAGAATAGAAATGGGGCTAGAATCAATGTTTTTTTGAGTCATATACAATATGTATCACATTAGTTATCTTAGTAAACACTATATATAGTATTAAATTGCTTAATACAGGTTAAATTTTATCTTTTCTGTTGATTAAATATCTCTTTAATTTTTTAAAATCTGATTTGAAATCGTTAAAAATTTGGGCAACTTCAACTGAATTATAAAGTATTTTTGATAACTTAAGATAAAGTTTATCTTTGTGTGACACGTAAGTTGTATTATTAGTTTTTACAGTGTTTGAATATCCTAGTTTTTTATCGCCAGTAGCTTTTGAGCTGTTCGGTTTAACCATAAGGTGGTACAGCATATCTTATATTCTTGGATTTATTTACTTTTATTTTTTTGCATATAATAATTTAAAACAATTTAGTTTAGATAAAAAAAAACTCGAAGACTTGTTTTTTTATTTATTTATTTCTGTCATAATTGGTGGAAGATTAGGCTACGCAATTTTTTATAATTTAAATTTTTACATTCAAAACCCATTTGAAATTTTAAAGGTTTGGCAGGGTGGTATGTCATTTCACGGAGCTTTAATTGGTATTATTTTAACAACTATTATATTTTCAATGAAAAAAAGTATTTCTATTTTTAAACTTTCTGATCTTTTAAGCATAACTGCTCCATTTGGAATTTTTTTAGGTAGAATTTCTAATTTTCTAAATAAAGAATTAGTAGGAAAGCCAACAGAATTTTTTTTAAGCGTTCGTTACCCAAATGAGGATTTTTATAGACATATATCCCAAATATATGAAGCAATATTTGAAGGTTTAATACCAGCTATTTTACTACTATTATTCTATTATAAATTTAAAGTAAAAAATGGGATTATAACATCTTTCTTTTTAATTAATTATGGATTATCTAGAATTATAATTGAAAATTTTAGAATGCCTGACATTCAAGTAGGCTTAAAGTTTAATTTATTATCTCAGGGTCAAATATTATCAATTCCAATTGTAATACTTGGTTTTTATTTTCTATATTTATGTCAATACAAACAAAAATAGATACCATCATCAAATCAGTTGGTTCAATTAATATTCAAGATTTTGTAGAAATCTCTAATTTTGATAAAGACTCAGGTTTCTATAATAAACCAAATATTGAAAAAATTGGCAAAGATGGTCAGTTTATGACATCTCCTGAAATATCCTCTTTATTTAGCATGGCCCTTACTAATCAGTTTTTAAAAGAATTTCCAAAGGTTAAAAATGTAAATTTATTGGAGTTAGGTCCTGGTAATGGGATACTTACATTAGATATTTATCATTATCTTAAATCAAAGAATATCAATGTTAATAACATTACTTTATTAGAAAGAAGTGATTATTTTAAACGAAAAATTTTTGAAAGATCAGATGTAGAATTTAATTTTATAGAAAATATCTATGATTATGAAATAGATAACGACGATACTGTTTTTATTTACTCTAACGAATTTTTTGACGCCATTGGGTCTAAGCAATTTATATTTAATAATGGTAATTTTAATGAAATAAAAATATCAAGAGAAAATAATAGATATTTTTTAATTCAAGATAGTGTTGCGATGTCTGGAGAATTAATAGATCGCTATTCAAAATACAAATTTAAAAATAATGATATACTTGAGCATTCAAATTTAATTTTGAATATACTAAGTGATATTCAAAACTTAAATTGCAAAAATTATTTTTTTACTACAACTGATTATGGCTACACGAAATTACCATTAAAAAGTACTCTTAGATTATTATCGAGCCATAAAAAATTAGACTTATTTGATGAATTTGAAAATGTAGATTATTCTTTCGGGGTTAATTTCGAGTTATTAAAGGATTTTTTTATTAGTAAAAATCCACAAATTATAAACCAAAAAGATTTAATTTGTAATAATCTCCCAAATGAATACCTAAAATCAAGTAACAAGAATATTAGAGAAATTATTGAGTTAATTAGTGGAGAAAAATTTAATGATATGGGTCAGGTATTTTTGAATCTCTCTTTTAAAAAAGATGGAACAATCAGTAAAATTTAAGTTTTTTAATAATAAAAATGGAAAATCAAAGGGAATTTATAATTCTCTTAATTGCGGATTAAAGTCTAGAGATAATAAAAATAATGTAAAAGAAAATATTGAAATTGCTAAAAATCTCATATCTAAAGAAAAAAAAGTATTAATTATTCCTAACCAATCACATTCAAGCAAATGTCTTATAGTCAGAAAAAATAAATCTGTTTACAATTGTGATGGTGTTGTGACACGAGATGATAAATTTATTCTCGGTATTACGACAGCTGATTGTTTGCCAATAATATTTATTGATTACCAAAATAAAGTCATAGGAATTTGCCATGCAGGATGGAGAGGTTTAAAAAGAGATATCATCGAAAATACCATAAATAAAATGCTTCAAATTGGCTCCATAAAGTCAAATATTAGGGCTTTTATAGGACCTTGTATAAGAAAGAACTCTTACGAGGTATCTCGAGAATTTATAAATGATATGAATTTTAAAGATAAAGGTTTATGGACTAAAAAAGATGATAAATATTATTTTGACCTTCCTAAACTTGCTA
>CACMWK010000005.1:0-105688 GCA_902617355.1 uncultured Alphaproteobacteria bacterium
AATTCTTTTCCATCAGGACCATACCAAACTGGAATTTGATGTCCCCACCATATTTGTCGAGAAATACACCATGGTCTTATATTTTCCATCCATTGAAAGTATGTTTTCTCCCAATTTGAGGGAAAAAATTTTGTATCACCGTCTTTTACTACTTTCATTGCCTGTTTTGCTAATTCTTCAGCATTACAAAACCACTGATGAGTTAAAAAAGGTTCTACAACAGTGTTCGAGCGATCACCATATGGTATTGTAGTTTTATAATCTTCAATTTTTTCTAAAAAACCTTTTTCTTTTAGCAATTGAACAACTTTTTTTCTTGCCTCAAATCGATCTAAACCCTGAAATTCTTTTGGACAATTTTCGTTCAATGTTCCGTCCTCGTTTAGAATATTTAATAGTTCTAAGTTGTGCCTTTTACCGATTTCAAAATCGTTGAAATCGTGTGCTGGGGTAATTTTAACTGCACCACTTCCCATTTCCGGATCAGAATATTCATCAAATATAAGTGGAATAGATCTTGATGTTAAAGGAATAGTAAAAGTTTCTTTTTTTAATGAAGTATATCTACTGTCATTGGGGTTAACTGCTATAGCAACATCACCAAAAATTGTTTCTGGCCTAACTGTTGCAACAGTTATACTCTCAGAATTAGAGCTTGGATATTTTATATAGTAAATTTGGGTGCTTACATCCGTAGGAACAACTTCTAAATCAGAAATAGCTGTTTTAAATTTGGTATCCCAATTAACAAGAGCTTGATCTTTATATATCAACCCCTCTGTATATAATTTAACAAAAACCTTTCTAACTGCAGATGACAATCCGTCATCCATCGTAAATCTTTCCCTTGACCAATCACATGAACTACCAAGCCTTTTTAATTGATTTATGATTGTGGAACCCGAATATTCTTTCCACTCCCATATTTTTTCAATGAACTCTTCTCTTGTGAGATCTTTACGATAAATATTTTTCTCAGCTAAGTTTCTTTCCACAACCATTTGTGTCGCTATGCCTGCATGGTCTGTTCCAGGTTGCCAAAGAGTATTAAATCCATTCATTCGGTGAAATCTTGTTAAAATATCCTGAATAGTGTTATTAAGTGCATGTCCCATATGCAACGACCCTGTTACATTTGGGGGAGGTATACAAATAGAAAAGTTTTTATCAAAATTGTATTTAGGTTTAAAACATTCTTTGTCTAACCAAAGCTGATAAATTTCATTTTCATATTCTTTTTTATTTTGAAATTCATCCATTTGCTAAAAAACAAATGGTTCGGATTGAACATATTTATAAATATAAGAAGAAGAGGCTTCATCTATAACAAACTTATTCGATTTGCCTCCTACTTTTATATATTTAACGATCTTATGTTTAAAATCTTGGTTATCAATTATACAAACTATCTCTGCATTATCAGATGCATTTTTAATTATATTTATGGGCTCTTCATCAAGTGAACCATTAATAATAATCTTTTGGTATTTTTTAATATTTGGCTTTTTGTTATTGAAAAATTCCTCTATCGTTAAATCTAATAAAGAGGCATTGAACAAACCGTCTTTTATACTATTTTTGAAAACTTCAGTCATTTGCATAGAAGACTCTATACAGTCAATATTAGAGGAAAATTTATTTATAATAGATGTTGATGTACCAAATCCAGAACCAATTTCTAAAATACTCTCATCATCAATCTCTCCCAAGGCTTGTAATAAATGAAATGATGTTAAAGGAGGTAGAATAAAGCGACCATCATCTAAAAATATAATCTTATCAGAGTAAGCCAAATGTTTATAAGATTTTGGATACAAGTTTTCTCTTGGAAATAATTCAATTTTTTCAATTAAAGATGAGTTTTTTATACGATTAGCTCTTAGTTGATTAAGAACCATATTTGTTCTTGCTTGTTCAAAATTCATGATAAAGTTTGATTTATAACAAAATTAATTGTTTTTCATAGATCATATTCGCCTCATATAAAATAATAGTGTAAATTAAAATATGAAATTTTTTAGTGTTTTTATTTTAATTACCTTTTGTTCATTATCCTATGCTCATCAACCTGTAATAAACGACTCAAACCCAAATAAACCTAATGAGGCATATCTAATAGAAAAACCAGAAATATCAAAAGCAATATACTCTAAATTAAATGGTGATCCACATTATTACTTAATAAATTCTGATCAGAAATTTAATTTTTATGTTGGTATTACTGTTCCAAAAATTGATGATTGTAATACATTTAGAAAGTTCTCATTTAGTATTTTAGAAGGTAAAGACCTTGAGTTAAGTGTCATCGAGGAAGTTGATGGTCAAAATTTTGAGTGGTGGGAATGGTATGAGCCTTATGGTAAAAAATGGTATTGGATAGGACCACAAATAGGTGAAGATTTTAAAAGTACAGTAACTTACGAACCAGGTTCATACTACATTAAAGTTTTCAATGAAATTAATATGGGTAATTACGTTCTTGCAACTGGAGATATAGAAAAATTTGGACCTACTGTTATTGCTAAACTGCCATTAATAATGCCAAAGGTTAATAAATTTTGGGACAATGAACATTGTGTAAAATAAAGTTTTCATAATATTCACAAATTAAAAAATACAAAATCCAATTTATTTGATAAGATAGAATCACCTAGAGGATAGGTTTAAGGATGGAGGTTAAAAAGATGAAGCCACCAAAGTAAGTAATTTAAGACATTACTTAACAAAATTTTCTCATTATCTATTGCTTCTTTTACCTTTTAACATAACTAATCCTAATAAATTTTTTTATTTATATTGTTGTAATCTTTGAACAACTCTTGAATTTTTTATTTTAATTTTTATTAAATTTAAGGATTTAAATTTTCAATATAATTTAAGCGACCCAAGATTTCATCTCTGTCCATATAATAACCTTGAAGGTGCCTTTCTCCAGAATTGGCATCATATTCTTTTCTACCATGTAACACTCTTCTATTATTAAAACTAAAAATATCTCCGGCTTGCATACGAAAGTTAATTTCAAACCTCTGGTCATGAAGTAAGCTTAAAAGCTTTCTGTATGCTGAGTAAAAATGATCCATTTGATCAGGATGGCAGTCCATAACTCCCATGTAAGCAACGCTGAACCTAATATCATTATAATCATTATTGTGATCGAGAGTTATTATAGGTTTATGCATTACTCTAATTGTATTAGTTGTGTAGTCTCTATTTACAAATTTTACAGACGTATTAAGTAGTACGTCATAATCATTTGGGTGATTATTTTTTAAATAATCAATTACCTTAAAACCATCTACAGCAACTGACTCACCCCCAGTAGCATTATTTATTAAGCAGTGAAGAAACTGATATCCTGGAGCTATCTCATAATATGGTAAATCAATATGATTTCTTAGACCTGCAGCAGTATAAGCTGAATTATTAGGGTTAGGTATATCAATGACCTCGAATGGTGTTTTAAAAAAAGTTTCTCGAGTGTGACTTATATTTTTCAGGATATCAAAACCAGAATTTACATCTGTTGGAGCATTTTTAACAATTGAAATACCAAAAAAATGTAGTTGCTGTAACCACTTTTTTAAACCATCATCACTACTAATTATTTCGCTGTAATCTATTTGAATATCAGTAAATGTATCTTGCATGGATTTATCCCAAATCCTATATGGTGAAACGTACTCTCGACTGTGTTTTAAAGAATAACAATTATGTCTCAACCAATCTCTCTCATAAACACTTTTATGCCCTCCCTCACTCCATTCAATCTCAAGATTACCTTCACTATTTAGAGAGTAATTTTTAGGGTGAATATCTTCAGATACATCAAGTAAATTAAAAGTTCGTTCACGAGCTGTTGGATGCACTTCAGAGGGACAATTATCTCTCAACCATAAGAAATTATATTTACTTTTAAAACCATCACTCCAATCGACCAAAATAGACTTGTTATTTTTATCGATTGTTTTAATTGAAAGATTTTCGCTCATATTAAAATTTATTAAATGTTTTATTCCAATTAGGAAAATTATTTCTTTGATATTTATTCAAAGTTTTCATGATTTCAATCAAAAAAATATCTCTTTGCACCTCTAGATCTTTAATAGTGTATTTTCCTGCCTGTTTTTTTGTGCCTGAAATCATTAATTTTTTTAGTTTTGCATCAAGTTTTGGCGCCTTTAATTTAGTCCAAGGTAATTTAAGAGCAGGTCCAAACTGCTCTAACATGTGTTTCATACCAGTTTGCCCTCCTGCAAGATGAAAAGTTAGACAAACACCCATAAAAGACCATCGTAATCCAGGTCCATAAACAATCGCATCGTCAACATCTTTAGTCGAAGCAATGCCTTCTTTAATTATGTGAAGTGCCTCTCTCCAAAGAGCCTCCTGTAAGCGATCAGATATATAGCCCTCAATTTCTTTTTTTACAATCAAAGGCTTCATTCCTATTTCCTCGTAAAACTTCTTAGCTCTGGTAATTGTGTTTTTCTTTGTTTGCTTTCCTGATACCAACTCGACAAGAGGTAATAAATATACAGGGTTAAATGGATGTCCTATACAAACTCTTTCTGGATAATTACATAAAGATTGAATTCTTGTAGGCAAAAGTCCTGATGAACTAGACGCAATGATTATATTTTTTGGCAATAATTTATCTATATCTTTGAGAAGTTTCTTCTTTAACTTTTCATTCTCTGGAGCATTTTCTTGGACAAAGGTGGTTGAATGAAGAGACTCTCTGAGATCAGAATAAATTTTCAAATTACTAAGTTTTGCATTTTTATTTAAACCTAATCTTTGAAGGCTCTTTAAAGCTGTTTTGGTATTTAATAATAGTTGCTTTCTTGCCTTAACACTTGGGTCATAAGCGTTAACTATTAGACCACATGCTAGCATTCTAGCAGCCCACCCAGCTCCAATAACGCCAGCACCGACTATTGTGACAATCTTTTTTTTAATCAACTTTTAAAAATATATTAACTCATAAATATTAAATTATGATATTTTTTTTGTATGATTATATACATTTGTAAGTTTCTTCATCTTATATCTCTGTTTATTGCTGGAGGAGGAGGTATTGGTAGTGCTGTTATACAATCTATATATAAAAAAGAGGGTAAAGTGCCTGAGCCTCATTTGGCCAAAGGTTTTAAGGTTTTAGCATTTTTATCTTTATTAGCTATCATCACAATGTGGGTTACTGGAATTATTTTGCTATTGGTAATTTACGGCTCATTTAATTTAGGTTGGACTTTTCATATGAAATTATTTGGAGCTAGCTTAATACTAATAACAGCCATATTTTTAAATATACATTTATATGTATCAGCTAAAAAAAACCTATCACCCAATCAAAAATATATTAAAAACTCTGGGTCTTTATCTAGATTGGGCCTGATTCTTGCCATAGCTGGTGCAATAGGATCTTTTGTCTGACCTTATTTATTTTTTTTTAGTTTATGGTATTTTTTTGTAAATGAAAGTTGACTTAGACAAATGGCATCATTGTGACGTTGATAAAGAAGAATTTGTAAAGCTTCTTAAGAAGTCGGATTATCAAGGTTTTAAACACATGTTTATTTTCTTTGGGTCTTTAACTGTATTCGGTGTTTTAGCTTATATGACATGGGGTACTTGGTGGTCTTTATTATTTTTTTTAATTTATGGAAATATATGGAATTGCGCAGATCCTATTTGGCACGAAACTGGACATAAAACAGCTTTCAAAACGAACTATTGGAATAACTTTTTTTATCAAATTGGTAGTTATATGAATGGTTTTGAACCAGTAAGATGGAGATGGTCACATTTTCGTCATCATGGTTATACTTACTTTGATGATCCTCTTGATTTTGAAATTGCAATTAGAAGACCAACTGATGTTTTTTACTTTTTCAGTTTATTCATACCTTTCTTTGACATAATTAATTTTAAAAAAACAACTCAATACGAAACTATTCTTCATGCTTTAGGCAAAAAAACAGAAGTAATGAAACAAGTTATTCCTGAAAAAGAACATCAAAAATGTATAAACTCCTCAAGATTACATGTTGGTATTTGGATCTTATTAATAACAATATCAATTGGTTTTCAGTCTTGGTTACCGGTTTTATATTTTTTACTTCCAAACTTTTATGGGATAACACTCAAAAGACTTTTCGGATTAACTCAACACACTGGGTTAAAAGATAATATTAAAGATCACAGATATAGTACTAGAACAATGCATTTAAACCCGATCTTCAGTTTTTTATATTGGCAGATGGAATATCATATTGAACATCATATGTTCCCTACTGTGCCATCGCATAATTTGCCTAAACTGCACCAATTAGTCAAAGATCAGATGCCTCCTGCAAAAAAAGGTTTATGGGGAGCATACTCTGAAATCATCCCTACTATTTTAAAACAAGCAAAAAACCCTTCATATGAATTACAAGTAGCCGTTCCATCTAATAACAATGGCTAAAAGAACTACCGTTTATGATTTATGGAGTCAAAAAGGGAAAAAGAAGTGGCCTCAAACTCATATAGATACAGCAAAAGAGGCAGAAGCTGCCTATAAAGCAGGAATTGAAATAATTTCCTGTGAACCCAATCATCATTTCAAGGATGTAAGAAAAGTTGCTCCAACAGCATTTTTATCTGTTGGTCTTAAACATGGGTTGGTGAGTTCTCCTCAAGAGGCAATAAAAAAAGGTTTTGAAATAATGGAAATGGGAGCAGATGCTATTTATTGTTCACACTCAATTAACTTTATTGAAGCTATGGCAAAAGAGGGAATACCTGTAACAGCGCACGTTGGTTTGGTACCTAACCTATCAACTTGGACTAGTTTTAGAGCAGTTGGCAAAACTGCAGAAGAAGCATTAAAAGTTTACCAAAATGTCAAAGATCTTGAAAGTGCGGGTGCAGCTTGTGTAGAGGTAGAAGTAGTCCCTGTTGAATTAGCAGATTATATTACAAAAAATACAAAAATGATTACCATGGGAATGGGCTGTGGAGATGTTTGCGACACACAATATCTTTTTTGTAATGACATACTTGGTACTAATAAAGGTCACTACCCAAGACACGCAAAAAAATATGTAGATATATTATCTAAAGAAGATGAGTTACAAAATTTAAGAGTTGATGGTTTTAAAATGTTCGTTGATGAGGTCAAGAATGGGCAATATCCTGAAGATAAACATTTAATAAAAATGGAAGAAAAAGAACTAGATAATTTTTTAAATAAAATCAAGTAGGATGAAAAAAAACTTTTTAAGAAAAGTTGCTTTTGGTTTAAGTCCCAATGAAAATATAAACGAAGATCCCTTAAATTGGGCTAAACAACAATTTAATAGTGTCCCTAACTTCATATGGGGTTATAAGCTCCCTACTTTACTAGAACAAAGAAAGAGATATGGGGAATGGGTTTATGGTGACAGAAAAGTACTAAGAAAGAAATTTAAAAACGATCGATTAATTTATGAAAAAGAAAAGGATTTATTAAGACATAAAACAGGAGAGAAGTTTTTTGAGCCATTAGAATTATCTATAAGACATAATACTGCTCTGAAGACAACAAATCCTGTATTTGAGAGAATGTGGCATTTTTGGTCTAATTTCTTTGCTATAAGTGAAAAAGATTTTCTAGCTAGCTTTTCAACTGGTGTTTATCAAAGGGATATTATTAGACCTAACATGTGTGGCTCCTTTGAGGATTTGGTTTATCAAGTTACTACTTCATGGTGCATGCTACACCATCTTGATAATGCTGAAAATATTGGACCAAACTCAAAAGAAGGTGTGAGGTTAAATAGTAATAATAGAAAAGTAGGACTAAATGAAAATCATGCAAGAGAATTATTGGAATTACATACTGTATCCTCCGATGCTAATTATAGTCAAGAGGATGTCATAAATATGGCCAAAGTGATGACAGGTTGGGCTCATTTGTGGAATAAAAAAGATTTAGAAGCAGGGCCTGTAAAATTTCAACCATCATTTCATGAAAATGGACCATATAAAATATTAGGAAAATTGTATGATATTAAAGATTTTAATACTGTAAATCAGGGTAAGGAATTAAAAATAGTTATAAAAGATTTAGCCAACCACCCGTCTACAAAAAAGAATATCTCAAGAAAGCTATGTCAGCACTTTATATGCGATGAGCCAACTAATGAAATGATCGAGCCTATTATTCAAACTTGGAATAAAAATGATGGAAATCTAATCGAAATCCATAAAACTTTAATTGATGTCGTTTTTAATTTTAGTGAAAATTATAAAAAATTCTCAATGCCTGAACTATGGTTATTACAAAATGCCAAAATGTTGGATTTAAAATATATTGATAACCAACCAGATGGTTTTGAATTTAACGGATTTAATGCTAATCGATCTCAAAAAAGATTAAAGAATATATTATATGATTTAGGACATAACATATACAGAGCTAAACAACCGAATGGATATATAGACTTAGAGAGTGAATGGTTATCTCCAGAATTAATTATACGAAGATTAGCAATAGCAAAAAGATTTACTGGTATAGTTAATACAAATATTTCTTACAATAATGAATTTTTTGAAAAAGTTATTGTAAATAATTTTGATAAGCCTAATAAATTATTAAAATTATTAAACAATTCAACTAGTTACTCTGATCAATTTGTATTATTTGCTAATAGTCCTGAGGTTATGAGATCATGAACTGTACTAGAAGGAGTTTTCTTAAAGGTAGCTTAGCTACAATATTCTTTTCTAATTTTAATATTCCATTATATGGGTCAATACAAAATCCAAAAAAAAACATAGTTGTTATAAGTCTTAGAGGTGGTATGGATGGTTTAACAGCTGTTCCTGTTTCAGATCCAATGATATCAAAATATAGGACTGATTTAATTCTTAATAAGAAATTAGACTTGAATAGTGATTTTTCACTCCATCCTAAATTAAAAACATTTTATGATTTATGGGGTAAAAACTTAGCCTCAGTAGTTCACGCAACCAATATCCCTTATACCAAGAGATCACATTTTGATGGACAAAATATGATGGAAACAGGAGCTCTTAAACCATATATCGAAAAAACAGGATGGCTTGGTAGAGGAATGAAATCAGCGGGTTTATATGAAACAAGTCTAGCATTGAGCTTACCTATGCCCCTTTTACTAAGAGGTGCTATTGATAATAACAATTACTTTCCAACACATCTCCAATTACCAGATAGAGATTTAATTAAAATAGTTACCAAAGCCTATGGGGATGTCAAAAAAGATGATTTGGGCAATGTCTATGATGTGATTTTAAATAGACCAATTACTATGCAAGGAGGAAATGACTCTCTTGATAGTTTATCAAAAAGAGCTGCTAAAATTTTAACTGACCCACTTGGTCCGAGAATAGCAGTTTTTGACATAGAAGGATTTGATACCCATACAGCGCAAGGAAATGAAAATGGAGAACATGCAGATAATTTGCAAGATATCGATTTAATTGTAAAAAATCTTTTTGAGGGTATGGGAGAGTCATTTAATAACACACTTGTATTAACTTTAACAGAATTTGGAAGAACTATTGAACAAAATGGTGGAAATGGAACAGAACACGGTTATGGAAGCGCCATCTTAATGGCAGGAGGGTTATTAAAAAAATCACAAGTTTTTACTGATTGGCCAGGTTTAAAAAAAAATAGTTTATTCGAAGGAAGAGATCTTAACAGCACTATTGATGCTAGATCGATATATGCCTCTGCTATGTCAAATGTGTTTGATATTGATTTTGAGAAAATTAAAAGGGACGTTTTTTGGAACCAAAATATAAAGAATTATTCTGAAAATTTATTTAGATTATAATTTAAATTGAGTCTAAATATAATTCAATATCCAACTCTGTTACAGCACTTGCAACTTTATTATACTCCATTTCCTTTATAGCTATAAAAGCTTTATGGAGCTCAGATCCTAGAGTTTCTTTTAAGAATAATGATTTTTTAGATAAATTAATTGATGAGTTCCAATCTGTTGGAATTTTATTTTTACTAGCTGATTTTTTTAAATATGAATTACCAGTAGTCTGTTTGTCAGCATTAATTTTATTTGTTAATCCTTCTTTTATTGCTGAAACAACCGTTAATGCAACTAAATATGGATTTGCATCCACACCAGAAACTCTGTGTTCAATTCTTCTATTATGAGAGCTACTTGTAGGTATTCTAAAAGCCACAGATCTATTGTCTATACCCCAGTTGGGTCTAGTGGGGGCATAAGAGCCTAATACAAATCTTCTCCAACTATTTGCATTTGGAGCAAATATTAACATACTTTCACCCATATATTTTGAAAGCCCTCCGAGAGCATAATTTAGTTTGTTACTAATTTTTTCTTTATTATTCTCAACAAAAATATTTTTGCCTTTTTTGTCATACATTGAAATATGAAAGTGCATACCTGAGCCAGTTATATTCTCCATTGGTTTAGCCATAAAGCATGCTGTCACACCATGTGCTCTTGATTGTGCTCTAATAATTCTTTTTAATCTTAAAATATCATCAGCTGCTTTCAATAATGAGCTTTGATGCTTAAGAGTAAGTTCATACTGACCAGGTGCGTACTCTGAAATAATAGTTTCAGCTTCTACATTTGCAAGTTTTGTGGCTTTATATATATCATCTATAAGTGGCATCATACCATGAAGGTGATCAACTGAATAAACATCTGTCTTTTTAATTGAAGCTTTTTTTCCAATTATAGATTTTGCTGGCTTAAGTTTTCCGTACTCGTCTAGTTCATTTGAAACCAGAAAGAATTCTAATTCAAATGCTCCAAAACAAGAGATACCATCTTTTTTTAATTCTTGTATTTTATTTTCTAAGACATTTCTTGGGTCAGTTAATAGTTTATTTCCATCAATATCATACATGTTCATGAATAGTTCACCTCTTGGTGGTTTGCTGTTATGCAATAACTTAAGTGATGATGGTATAGGCCAAGCTTTTATGTCACCATCACCCTGCTCTAAAATCAATCCTGTTTGAGGTGTATCCTCTCCAGTAATATCCATTCCAAGTAATGAAAGAGGAAATTGCCTGCCAGATTTATACAAATTTAATAACTCATTTCTTCTAATTATTTTTCCACGACCTACACCATTACAATCATGCATTACAATATCGAATGATTTTACTTGTGTATTTCTCTTCAGAAAATTTTGTGCTTCAGATAAATAATTTTTAGTTTTCATGACAAATATTTATAATATAAAAATATTAATATAAACTTTATGTCTAAACTACAGTTAATCTATTTCAATCTTAGAGCTTTATGTGAGGCTCCAAGGATGATGCTACATACTGCGGGTACCGAATATTCATATGAAATGGCATGGGATTATTTTAAAAAACCATGGAGTGATGTCAAAAAAGAGGTGATTTTTCATAAATTACCTTTGCTTGTTATAGATGAGAAAATTGAAATATGGCAAAGCAATACTATCTCAAGATATATAGCTAAACTTACAAACAATATCCCCAATAATGAGGAAATGGTGGCATATGCTGACTCTATATTTGAGTCTGCCCATGATTTATTTTTTCCTTTAAATCCAACTATAAATGTTTGGGTTGGTGAAATGCACTTAAAGAATAAAAAAAATCTTTTAGAT
Organism: uncultured Alphaproteobacteria bacterium; assembly: GCA_902617355.1. GTDB lineage: Bacteria > Pseudomonadota > Alphaproteobacteria > HIMB59 > HIMB59 > HIMB59. The sequence goes on from CACMWK010000005.1 coordinate 11,656, forward strand.
GAAATTTTACCCAAAGCTTTTACAAATTTTGAAAAGTTACTAAGTAAATATGAAGGTAATTTTTTTTTAGGAGAAAGAGCATTTTATTGTGATTTTAATGTTTATCATCATGTTTCATTAGCATTGCTATTAGATGATAAAATTTTAGATAACTTTCCAAAGTTAAAAAAATTTATGAGCGATTTTGAAAAGATTCAAGGTATTTTAGATTATCTGGAGTCAAGACCCAAACTTATTGGAATTGGCACTTGGCCAAAAGTAGTAATTGATGGTATAGAATACACATCTGGCACTAATCCCGATTACAAATATCAATAAAAGTGTTATGCTAAGTTTTATGGCCCGCTGGCAGATTGGTTATGCAGAGGACTGCAAATCCTTGTAGCTCGGTTCGATTCCGGGGTGGGCCTCCACTAATTCATTTCATCAATTATTTTTTTTAAGGTTCTTGATGTAAGATCTAGAATTCTTTTTCCTTTATCTGCAGAGGATTTTGTAGGATTGCCAATTATACCTGTCTTGGACAAATCTTTTGTATTCCAAGCTCTTTTAATTGTTCTTTCATAAGAAATTATTTTTTTAGATTCAAAGTCAGATGAGAGTTTGCTTCTTTTAATTTTATTTAATTTTATCAATTCTGGATAAAGGTGGAGCATTATTGATGTTTCAAATTCACCTCCATGATATCCATAAAGTAATTCCTTTTTTGGAATAATTTTTTCAAAACCTTTAAATAAAAAATAATGTGCCTTAACAATATCGACAGCTTTATATCTACTTTTAATTTCTTTAGCAGCTATATCTAAGTGACTAATTTGTCCGCCATGACTATTTAAAAAGATAAATTTTTTATATCTACGAATACATAACTCACCAACTATGCTGATAATATAATCAATATAATTTGTAGAGTTCGAAGATAGAGTGCCCTCAAAGTTATTATGCTCACTTGCTGAACCTATAGAGATATTTGGTAGAATTAAATATTTATTAAGTTTGGGATATTTCTTAACAAAAGTATTTAAAATTCCATCTAATATCAATTTATCAGTACCTGATGGGAGGTGTTCTCCATGTTGTTCTACAGATGAAAATGGGAGAATAAGTATTTTATTTTTACCTAATTTACTAATATCTGCTGATGTTAAATCAGACCAAAACTTTGATAGCATAAGTGATATTTAACATTTATATAATTATTATGGAAACTTATTCTCTATGGCTTAAGAATGAAAATAAACCAATTATTAAGAAAAAAATATTAAGCTATAAAAAAAATTCTAAAAATGTTCTTGTAAAAACTCTTTATTCAGGAATTAGTAAGGGTACTGAGAGATTAGTAGCATCTGGTAATATTAGCAGAGATCAGTTCGATATAATGAAATCTCCTTTTCAAGAGGGATCTTTTTCTTTTCCAATTAAATACGGTTATATTAATGTTGGTAAAATAGTTGAAGGTCCAAAAAAATATTTAAATAAAAATACATTCTGCCTTTACCCTCATCAGTCACTATTTAAGATTGATATAAATAATGTGAATATTATAAAAGGTAATGGTGATATTCGAAAATATTTACTAACAGCAAATATGGAAACAGCTATTAATATCTTTTGGGATAGCCAAGCAAAATTAAATAACAAAATATTGATAATAGGGATGGGCTCTGTTGGTATTTTAACTGCCTACTATTATAAATTACTAAAATTCAAAAATGTCTTTATTACTGACATAAATATTAAAAAGAAGAAATTTGCTAATATTTTAGGACTAAAATTTATTAATTTTAAAAAAATTAAAGACTTAGATGTGATAATTAATACAACATCTAATTATGATGTATTAAACCAATCACTAAAAAAATTAAATTTAGAGGGAAAATTTATTGAGGCTAGTTGGTATGGAAATAGAAAAGGTTATATAAATTTAGGGGGTAATTTTCACTCAAAGAGATTAAAAATTATTAGTTCTCAAGTTTCAAATATTCCAGAATATTTATCGAAAAAATATGATTATAAAAAGAGATTGAATTTAGCAATTAATGCTTTATCAAATAACCAACTTCTTAAATTAATAAACACTGAAAGTGACTTTAAGGATCTAGAGAAAGATTATATTTCAATATTAAATAATCCAGAAAGCATAATGCATGCTATAAAGTACTAAAATGTATTCAATTACTGTTCGAAATAATATTTTAATCGCACATTCTCTTCCAGGTGAGGTTTTTGGACCAGCACAGAATATGCATGGAGCGACCTACATAGTTGATGCTGAGTTTTATGCAAAAGAGATTAACAAATATAACATTATTATGGATCTCGGGGTTGTAACAGAAATTCTCTCTGACGTATTAAAATTTTATAGTTATAAAAATTTAGACGAAGTTGAAGAATTTAAAAATATAATTACCTCTACGGAATTTCTTGCTAAGGATATTTTTGATAGAATATGCGATAAATTACAAAAAGATTACATAGAAGATTTTAACAAGTTGCATAAAATTAAAATTATTTTAACTGAATCAAATGTAGCTTGGGCTTCTTATGAACAAGAGATCAGTAATACACAATAAATCTTATTATTTTATTTATCCGGGTGATATTAATACAAAAACTGGCGGTTACATTTATGAAAAAAATATATTAAATAGAGCCAAAAAAATTAAATTTAATTTAAATGCTATCAAACTAGCTAACAGCTTTCCCTTTCCTAAAGAAAATGACTTAAAAAATCTAAAAAAAACTTTAGAAAAATTACCTGATAATGCCGTACTAATTTTTGATGGATTAGTTTTTGAGTGTATTGATAGTATAATAAACTATTTAGATAGATTTGTAGTAATAGCTCTAATACACCACCCACTGTATCTAGAATTTAATGGTAATCAAAGTCAATTTTTTCTTAAGAACGCTAAAAAATTATATAAAAAAACGAAAAAAATAATTGTCACTTCAAATGATACAAAACAACTAATTTTTGAAAAATTTAAAATTAATAAGCAAAAAATTCAAGTTGTAGAGCCTGGAATAGAAAAATTAAAAAAATATAAATTAAAAAAGGATAAAAATATAAATTTACTATCTGTAGGAAGTATTATTGAGAGAAAAAATTATCATTATCTGTTAAACGAATTAAGATACATGGATAAAATAAAATTAAATATTGTAGGAGATATAACTAGAGAGAGTAAATACTATAATAGATTACTAAAAATTATAAGTAATTATAGATTAAGTAAAAAAGTTAAGTTTCATAGTAATGTATCGACTAATTTATTATCAAAACTATATTCTAAGTGTGACTTCTATGTCTCTGTAAGTAAATATGAAGGTTTTGGTATGTCACTTGCTAATGCCCTTCAACTCAAAAAAATGATTATTACATATAAAACTAAAACAATTATGAGTACTCTAAAAAAGGATGGAATTATCTACTTAAATAATTTCAAAGAGAAAAGTTTATCAAAATTAATTACTAAAAATGCATTTAATTCAGATTTATCAAAAAAATTATCACAAAATAAGAGAAAATTTTTAACACCAATACAATCTGGGGATCTTTTTATCAAGATAATAAAAGATGCATAAATTTAATAATGATTGGTTATTTCTTCGAGAGAAAATTGATAAAGTTTCAAGAAATAAAAAAATTATAGAAAAAATTAATAAATATTTTCAAGACTACAAAATATTGTCTATCGCTGATTTAGGTTGTGGAACAGGTTCCAACTATAGATATTTGTACCCTAAACTTAAAAAAAGACAATCATGGGATATGATAGACATATCATTTGAGTCAATTAAAGAATTTAAGAAAAAAACAAATAATAAGAATAAAATTATAAATATAAGTTATAAGAAATTTGATTTAATCAAAAATATAAAAAGTTTTAAATTCGAAAAATACGATATTATTACAGGATCTGCGTATTTAGATATAATGCCAAAAAATTGGTATTTAGGATTTAAAAAACAAAATCTAAATACAAAAGTTATATATTTTTCGATTAATTATGATGGATTTTTTAAATTTCACCCAAAACATAAAGATGATCAATACGTATTAAATCTATTTAATAAAGATCAGGAGTCAGATAAAGGTATTGGGCAAAAAGCAGTTGGTAAAAACTGTAGTCAAATAATTAATAAATTGTTTTCTAAGTCACACAAAACATTTGTTTTTGACTCGAGTTGGGATGTATCAAACAATAAAAAATTTCAAAATATGTTTTTAAATTTTTGTGAAAATGTACTTGAAAAAAATAAGATATCATTAGATAAATGGTTAGATTTTAGAAGGGAAAATATTAAAAAAAATAAATCAAAATTATTTCTAAGAAATAAAGATTTTTTAGCTTTAAAACTCTAAACTTACTATCATTTCTTCGCCAAATTTATAAATTTTATTTTTTGTTCTAATAACTTTTTTTAAATTTGTTATAGGTTTTATATTTATAGAATTAATACCAGAACCAATAATTGTAGGTGCTATTATAAATTGCATAATATCTAATAATTTATTCCCAAGAAATTTAGATATAGTTTTAGAACCACCTTCTACTAATACGAACTTAAAACCTAAATTATTTATATGTTTGTATATAAGATTTGTGAAATTTCTTTCAGGTAATTTGTAAATTTGTGTATTATTTAAATTCTTTTTAATATTAGAGTGTGTAAATATGATATTTGAAAAACCATCTTTAAATATTTGATAGTTATTTGTTAATTTTAGAGACGGATCTATAATTATTCTCTGAGGATTTGAGCCCTTAATTGCTCTTGTAGTGAGTAAGGGATTATCTTTTTTTATTGTATTTACACCAACTATAACTGCATCACACACTGAACGAAGACTATGAAGGTATGAAATACTATTTTTATCATTAATGTAATGAGAATTGCCGTTTAAAAGTGCTATTTTACCGTCTAAGCTTTGCCCAATTTGACCGATATAGAATTTTTTTTTTATCATCAATATTGGTAACAAAATTTGTGCTATTTCATTTATTTTTTTTTCAATCTTACAATTAAAATTAACGCCATTTTTATTAATTAAAATATGATTGGTTTTAGTATGTTGACTAAGTACAAACGATTTGTTAATTAAATCAATTCTTAAGATATTTGATTTTTTTTGTTTTTTTACAAATTCAAATAGTGAAGAAATATTATGCTTTGTTATCATTTTTCATCTGTATCAAGTACTATTGAGTATATATATAGTCTATGAGTTTAAAATCAAATTTTGGCACATTTATTGATAGAGCTATCAATGAGCTTAGAACCGGAAGACCAATAGTTATCAAAGAAAATACAAATTATTGGATGTTCTTTAATATTGAACATTCGGACAATAAAATTCTAAATCAATTCAATCAATACCTACAAAAAGACAAATATCTTTTAATCACAAAACAAAAAGCAAAATCAATATTTGAAAATAAACTATCAACAAATATTTATTTAAAAATAAATGAAAAAATATCAAACAAATCTTTGTTAAGTTTATTCATTAACCCTTTATCTGATCAAAATAAAATATTATTTAAAGATGAGCCTTTTATCAAAAGTAAAGACTTCCATAATGTCTGTTTAGATATAGCCAAAAACGCGAAGGTAATACCATCACTTGTATTTAAAAAAATTAATTCTAAATACTATAAAAATATTGATAATCTAATATTACAACTTGGTCTATTAAGATTTAACCATAAAGAGTTAAAAAATCAGAATAAATTTATAACTAATAGTATCAGATTAGTTTCAAGTGCAAATGTGCCCTTACCAAATGTTGCATCTACTACTTTTAATATTTTTAAGTCATATATTGGTGCTAGAAGACATATCGCGATCATAATTAAACCAAAAAATTTAAAACAACCAACAAACCTTAGAATTCACTCAGCTTGTTTTACTGGCGATATATTTCACTCTAGAAAATGTGATTGCGGAGAACAATTAAATAACTCTTTAAATTATATGGTTAAAAATAAAGGGGGTATTATCCTTTATTTAGATCAAGAAGGGAGAGGTATAGGACTAGCCAATAAAATGAGGGCATATTCTCTTCAGTCAAAAGGCTTGGATACTATTGATGCTGATCACAACATAGGTTTTTTAGATGATGAAAGAGATTTTAATATTGCAGCTAAGATACTTAAGTTATTAAAAGTAAATAAAGTCAATATTATTACAAATAATTTTACAAAAGTTTCTTCTCTTAAAAAAGCTGGTATTAAAATTGCCAAACAAATTAATACAAAACCTACAATTAACAAATTTAATAAGAATTATTTTAAAACAAGAGTAAAAAAAACAGGTTACGGTTTTAAAAATTTAGACTAAAAATTTAGTCAAAGTCTCCTCGTTCTAATCTATCTTCGTATTCATTGGAGGACTCGGAAATAGTATTAAGCTGTTTTTTAGTCATAATTTTTAGAGTTTTTTTTATAGCAAGTTGGTAAGTATGTAACTTTTCAACAATATTTCTTTCGCTGGTGTTTCTCATCATTTGACTTAGGGCTCTATTTAACTCAGTAAGTCTACCTAACAGCGTATTATCGTCATTATTATCATCATCGTAATACATTATTTAATATTATAATAATTTTGGAGATCATAAATAAAATAATTAAATAAATAACTTAACGATTTATTTTTTTTTTCTATAAAATAATAATCCAATTATAATTATCCCAATACCTATAATCATCAGAAGTTCACCTGCATTCCAAAACCATATTAAGAATTCCATTGGATTATTTTTCTATGTCTTCATCAAATATTTCATCTACTGGCACTTGTATACTATTGACCAGTTGATTTGTTTTTGCTGCAAGAGCTACAATATTCAAAAATTCTGAATGTTCGTCTTCAGTCATCCCAAGTTTTTTTGCTGCAGCTGTATGTGAGTGTGTGCAATACGAGCAATTATTTGTTATAGAGACTGCCATATAAATCATTTCTTTAGTTTTATTTGGAATTATGGTTTGTTTAACCATTAAATCTTTAACATCACTCCAAACATTTTTTAGTAATTGAGGGTCGAATGCTAAATATTTCCAAAAATTACCTATATAAGTTGTGTTTCTTGATTGTTTAATATCTTCATAGACTTCCTTTATAATTGGATGATAATTATCATCAGTTCTTTTAATTGTGCTCACCAGTGGTCCCTTTCTTTATTATAATTGATATATAGTCATTAAATCATAATATCCCTCTTGTTTTGATTAATTTTATAAATAAAAATTCAAATTTATTAATATTTGGCTTTCTAATAGCATTCGCATCAGGATTTGGACAAACATTTTTTATCTCTCTTTTTAGTGAAGATTTTAGAGAAACATTTAACTTAAGTAATACTCAATTTGGCAGTCTGTATTCAATAGCTACAATTTTAAGTGCGTTAACTATTATATGGGCTGGCAAACTTATAGATACGGTCTCTCTTAAAAAATATACTTTAGCAATAGTATTAGGTCTTTCGATAACATGTTTTTTTGCAAGTATTGTGTTTAATGTAATTCTTCTTTTTTTTGTAATTTATTTTTTAAGACTTTTTGGACAAGGGCTTATGGGACACACTTCAAGAACAACCATGGCAAGATACTTTAAAGCTAATAGAGGAAAAGCATTAGCTATATCTGGATTTGGTTTTTCTTTTGGTGAGATGATCTATCCATTTGTAGTAGTAATTTTAATATTAACTTTTGGATGGAGAGTTACCTGGTTTAGTTCATCTGTATTTATAATTATATTTTTCGGAGTATTTTTATACTACCTATTAAATAAAAATAATTTTAAAAGTGAAACTGGGTTTGAGAATGAAGATATACAAAATTCATTTTCATGGAGAAGAAGAGATGTCTTAACAGATCTTAAATTTTATCTTTATTTACCTCTTACATTATTTATGTCATTTACAGTAACTGGTTTTTTATTTCATCAAGTTTTTATTGGGCAATTAAATAATTGGACAATGTTAGATATAGCACAAAGTTTTATTTTTTATGCAATCTGTGGAATTGGTGGTTCATTAGTTTCTGGTTTGTTAGTCGATAAATTTTCTGGAAGAAGTGTAATCACATTTCACTTAATTCCCATGGCTTTAATATTTATTGTGATGTTATTTTCAAATCATATATTTGTATTATATCTTTACATGGCAGGTCTTGGATTATCAAATGGCTTTACTGAAAATATGTCTAATTCTTTGTGGGCAGAAATGTATGGAGTTAAAAACCTAGGCGCAATAAGGGCCCTATTAACATTTTTTGGTGTTTTGGCCTCAGCAGCCTCCCCTTTCTTATATGGATTGATATTGGATGAGACAAATTCGATAAACACCTTGATCTATATGAGCCTTGCCTTAATAATTATTTTTTCTTCTTTGAGCTTTATAGGTAATAAAATCAAATAAAATAACCTTTTTTAAAAGCCTCAATAGCTATCAAAGCACATCCTTTTGCATCTGATAATGCATCGTGATGATTTAATGGAATTCTTAAATTTTTACATACTGTATTTAGTTTATTGTTTTCAAATTCCCAATATTTTCTTGCTATTGCAACAGTATCTTTAAATTCTTGTTTAGGTAGGTCGATATTATAAAAATAACAACATGAGTGAAGGACAGATCGATCAAAAGGAGCATTATGTGCAAAAAAGTAATCAACAGCAGATAATTCACTCTTAATTTGGCGCCACACTTTATCAAATGTTTTAGCTTTCTTTAACATATCCCATGTTAAACCATGAATATCTGTAAAATGAACTTCAGGTTTAGGTGGTCTTATTAAATGAGAGACTTTTTTTATAATTTTAGTTTTATTAAATATTACATATCCAATAGCACATGCCGATGTTCTCTCACTTGTAGCTGTTTCAAAATCTATGGCTGCAAATAATTGCATTAAAATAATTGATCAATTTGATTTTGATATTTTTTTTGTACTTCGTGTCTCCTAACTTTCATTGTGGGAGTCATTAGGTTATTTTCAATACTAAAAGGCTCATCAATAAAGATAAACTTTTTAATTTTTTCTGGTTGAGTTAAGTCTTTATTTAATTCATCAATATATCTTTGAATATCTTCATCACTAGATTTACTCTCTGAGTTTAATACTAATAATGCTGCAATATAATTCTTTTGTTCACCAAAGACACAGGCTTGTTCTATCTCAGGAGATAAAGTTAATAGATTTTCAATCTTAGATGGTGCAATATTATCACCTCCTAGAGAAACTATTATATCCTTTTTACGATCTGTAATTTTAAGATAATTGTCCTCATCAAATTCACCAATATCCCCCGTATGGAGCCAACCATCTTTTATTGTTTGCTCAGTAGCTTCTTTATTATTCCAATAGCCCAGCATAAGGTTCTCCCCTTTAACTAATATTTCACCATCCTCTGCTAATTTAACTTCAACTCCAGGAAATATAGGACCAACTGTATCAACTTTTACTTTATTTAATAAATTGCAGCTTACAACTGGTGAGGTTTCTGTTAAGCCATAACCTTGTAAAGTCTTTAAACCAAGGGCATTAAGTGCCTCCCCTACTTGACTATCAAGAGGTCCTCCACCTGATATAAAAGCCTCTAATCTGCCACCAAAATTATTTTTTACTTTTTTTCTGACTAATGTATCTAATATTAGGTTAATTATATTTTCACTAAAACTTAATTTAATATTTTTAAATTTTTTTGTTCCTAGCTGGATAGTCTTATTAAATAAATTTTGTTTAAAATTAGATTGATTTTTCAGATTAATCTTCATTTTTGCATGGAGATTATTATAAAATCTTGGAACAGCAGTCATTATATGAGGTTGTGCAATTTTCACTGTAGGCAGAAGTGTTTCAATACTTTTATTATAAAATACTTTTGCTTCTAAAATAATCTGAACAAATTGAACTGCATGTTCATATGAATGAGATAAAGGTAACCAAGTAAGAAAGGTTAAATCTGGACTCTTTATAGTTTTAAGAAGTTCATACGCTCCTTCACAATTACTTAATATGCCCCCATGACTTAAAATAACACCTTTCGGTAATCCTTGTGTACCTGACGTGTAAATAATACAAGCTGGATCTTTACGCTTAATTTCTTTAATTTTTTCTCTGTTATTATCATTATTGTCATCTGTTAAGTCATTTAAAAATACTAAATTTGAAATTGAATTATTTTCAAAATAATCAAAACATAAGATAAATTTGAAATTATATTTAACTTTTTCGCTGGCAGTTAAAATAGTCTTAAGTAAATTTTTATTTGAAACTATTAAACCAACAGGCTGAGAGTCATTTAAAATATGCTCAAAATCTCTTGATGTATAAGTTGTATAGTTGGGTACACAAATAAGTTTATTAGACATTATAGCGATATCAGAGGCCATCCATTCAGGTCTATTTTCTGAAACCAATAAAACTCTCTCTAATTCACTTAAATATTTGTTTGCTAAAAAATTGTGTATTTTTGTTGTTAGATTTTTTGTCTCTAACCAACTCATTGAGATAACTTGGTTGTTTGAGTCGAGTTTTAGTAAGTGTTGATTATTTTCGTTCTTATCTGCTTGAAAATAAAATAGTTCTGGAAGATTATTAAATTTATTCATCATTAATTATAGTTTCATAAAACTCATCCATCTTATTCATTAAATTTTCATCATAAGTTACTAAATGTTCATTCTCATCAACGAAATAACTACTTTTAGGTGAATTTGCTAATTTGTACATTTTTTCACCCATTCTAAATGGAACTATATCATCCCCTGTGGCGTGCATAATAAATATAGGGGAAATAACGTTTTTAATTTTTTTATCACTTAAATACTTATCTTTAAGCATGATTGAAACAGGAAGGTATGGATAATGAAATTTAGCAGCATCAATCATTGAAGTAAATGGCGCCTCCAGAATTAGACCCTTAAAATTATTATTCTGGGCTATTTCTATACTAACAGCAGTTCCTAAAGATTCTCCATAAATAATGATGTCCTTTTTAGAAATATTTTTTTCTTCAAGCCATTTTATAGCACTTCTAGCGTCATCATATAAACCATCCTCAGTAGGTTCACCATCATTACCGCTATAAGATCTCCAAGAAATAAGTAAAATATTCTGTTCATATTTTGATAACTTGTTAATTTTATAAAATCTATTTTCAATAGGACCAGCATTACCGTGAAGCATTAGTAATGTAGTTTTAGTATTAGATGGATGTTTATAAAAAATTGACCTTAATTTTATATTTGAGCTATTTTCAATAAATACTTGTTCCGTAGGAATGATTAGTAATTCATCATCATAATTATCAATTTGAGGGACATAAAGAAGAGATCTTTGTTTTGTATAAACATAAAAGATAATTAAAAGGTATATAAATAGTAATATTAAGATAATCTTGATTGTTAATGAGTTATTCATTTAATTCTGTAAATAAACTTATCAAAATATCCTTGGGCAGATTGAGGAAATTTTTTTAATTTAGAAAAATTAATTTTTGATTTTTTATATTTGTAAAAAATATGGCCGATAGAAGGTATATTTTTATTTAAGGTACCTGTTGATATTGAGATATAATTATCTGAAGATTTTTTTTGAAAAAATAATGAACTTCCACAAATTGAACAAAAACCTCTTTTATAATGTTTACTAGAAACGAACCATTTTAAAGTTTTTTTACTTTTAAAATTTAGATTTTCTTTTTTTACTTTTGTATAAGAACTAAATTCAGCATTTGAAGCCTGGCACATCTGGCAATGGCAAAAAACTGAGTATCTACATTCATTTTTAATCTCAAAGGTAATTTTCTTGCAAAGACACGAGCCTTTAATTTTTTTCATTTATTCATCATTTTGTGCTTTGCTAGAGATATTCCGTTTTTTATTTTAAAATCATATGACTCCTCAAATGATGATAATTGCCAACCAGAAAGTCTGTTTTTTAACTCGGAAATATTATTTATTTTCCATTCATTTGTCGTATTTTCGTCTTTCCATATCGCTTTTTCTTCAGAAGTTCTAGCACAGCCATAACAATATCCTGTAGATGGATCTGTTTTGCATATTGATATACAAGGTGAAATAATTTTTTCCATTAACATATTATATCCAAATAAAGCCTAATATCATTGAAAATTATTTTTAAAATTGAGTTAAAAAATGCTAATTGAAAAATTAAAAAATTATTGTAGTTTGATGCAACGTTCCGCAGTAGCTCAGCGGTAGAGCATTCGGCTGTTAACCGACAGGTCGTAGGTTCGAATCCTACCTGCGGAGCCAGTTTCTTATGAACTCCAAACATTTTTTATCTACTTTATGTCTCATAGTAGCATCAATAATTTGGGGTACTGCATTTGTGGCTCAAACCACAGGAATGGAATTTATTGGTCCACTAACTTTTACAAATATGCGTTTTTTAATTGGTGGAATAATAGTTTTACCTTTTGCTTTTTATGAAATAAATAAAATTAAAAAACTTAAAAATAAAAAAAAATTTATATTCGTAGTTCTTTTAACTGGTTTAAGTTTATTATTAGGAACTTACCTTCAACAATACGCTTTACAGTATACTAAAGTAGGAAATGCAGCTTTCTTAACTATATTATATGTTCCATTTGTTCCTATAATTTCGAGATTATTTTTAAAAAAGAAAATACACTGGAGTATTTGGCTATCCGTAACAATATGTCTTGTAGGATCTTATTACTTAACTCTTGAAAATAGTTTTGAAGCACAATTTGCTGATATACTTGTAATTGTATGTGCTTTATTTTTTGCAATACATTGCATCTTAATTGATGAATACTTTGAAATTATAAATGCACCGTTTACCTTAGCATCATCTCAATTTCTATTATGTTTTTTTTATAGTTTGCCATTTATATTCATTTTTGAAAATCCTACTATTGACGGGATATCAAAAGAAATCTTTGAGCTTTTATATGTAGGTGTAATGTCAAGTGGGATTGCTTATACTCTACAAGTTTTTGGTCAAAGGTATGTAAAACCCTCTACAGCAGCAATTACATTTTCTCTTGAAGGTGTATTTGGATCGTTAGCAGCTTGGATTATTCTTTCTCAATTTTTGACAAATGTTCAGATTTTTGGTTGTTTTTTAATACTTATTGGTGTGCTCGTAGCACAACTTTTACCCTTAATTAACAAAGAAGCAGCCTTAAATAGGTTTTATAGTGAGTAAATAATCCTACTTTTTGTCTAACAAATACAATAAAATTCTTCATTATGAGTGAGGATAGTAAATTTTTTTTAAAAGACAGTGATGTGCCAAAACAGTGGTACAATCTGGGAGCGGATTTAATTGAGCCTATGAGCCCACCCTTAAATCCAGGAACAAAACAGCCAATAGGTCCAGATGACTTAGCACCATTATTTCCCATGGAATTAATAATGCAAGAAGTTACCCAAGAGAGATATATTGATATTCCGGGGCCAGTTTTAGAGGCTTATAGTCGTTGGAGATCTACGCCTCTAGTAAGGGCCAGAGCTTTAGAGAAAGCATTAGATACACCAGCCAGAATTTATTACAAATACGAAGGAGCAAGTCCATCAGGGAGTCATAAACCGAATACTGCATTAGCTCAGGCTTTTTATAATAAAGAAGCAGGTGTAAAAAAAATAGCAACCGAGACCGGTGCAGGTCAATGGGGAACAGCATTAAGTTATGCCGGAGCCGTGTTTGGAATAGAAATAAAAGTATTCATGGTAAGAGTAAGCTATGATCAAAAACCTTATAGAAGAGCTATAATTGAAAGTTACGGTGGTAGTGTTGTAGCTAGCCCATCAAATGAAACAAATTCAGGTAGAGCCATACTTGAAAAGGATCCTAATAGTTCGGGTTCACTAGGTATAGCTATATCAGAGGCTGCAGAAGTTGCTGCTACAAATGATGATACAAAATATGCATTAGGTAGTGTTCTTAACCATGTCTTAATGCATCAGTCTATTATTGGGCAAGAAGCAATACTACAAATGGAAATGGCTAATGATTATCCTGATATTGTTATTGGATGTACTGGCGGAGGAAGTAATTTCTCAGGTTTATGTAATCCTTTTTTAGGGAAAAAATTCAGAGGAGAACAAGACGTTCATGCTATTGCTGTTGAGCCATCTTCTTGTCCTTCTTTAACAAAAGGTAAGTATTCCTATGACTTTGGTGACACTTTAAAATCTGCACCATTGTTGAAGATGCATACATTAGGCTCTGATTTTATGCCATCACCTACACATGTAGGTGGACTAAGGTATCATGGAATGTCTCCAATGCTATCGCATTTAGTTCATAATGGTCATATGGAACCTCGAGCTTATGGTCAAAAGGAGTGCTTAGAAGCCGGTATACAATTTGCCAGAACTGAGGGCATTATGCCTGCACCTGAAGCTACTCACGCGATTAAAGGTGCTGTTGATGAGGCTCTTAAGTGTAAAGCCGAGGGTAAATCAAAAGCTATTTTGTTCAATCTTTGTGGGCATGGTCATTTTGATATGCAAGCATATATGGATTATTTTTCAGGCAATCTTGCTGAAGATAAATTCGATACTGAAGCTTTTGAAGAGTCTATGGCATCAATACCTGCTGTAAATTAATTTACATTAGGTAGATCATCAAAATTTGATGTATATGCGGGACTTAAGTTTTGTCTTCTAGTTATGTAAAACTTTTCGTAGTTTTCTTTGGCAACACAAATAGTCCCGCTTCCGTATCTTTTATTTAGATTATCAAATACCTTGTTAACCCTAATTTTTTTTAAAATACTCTCTTCTGATTGATGAAAAAATAAATCTCTATTGTATTCTCCCTCTGGAGTTAAGTCTGAGAGTAAAACACCTGCTTTTTTATATTTAATTTCTGGTCGATAAATAGATTTTAGCGCCTTTGTAGCAAATTTAATCGTCTCAAATAAGTCATTTGATGGAGATATAAAATCATAAGTCCTGGCTGCATGGTATTGTTTATTATTGTTGTTAAATTTATTTGAACGAATAAATGTAGTAATTTTTTTTGCCTGCAAACCATCAGATCTAATCTTTTCTGAGGCTCTAGTAGCATAAGATATTATTCTTTTCTCTAAATCATGGAAACTTGTTACATAACTTTCGAAAGATCTTGACACTCGACATTGTTTTTTTGGTTCAGACCTCTCTACTATTGGTATACATATTTCACCATGTAGTTCTCTATAGGTTCTCTCTCCCACTACTCCCAAGTGTTGCCTAACCCACCTTGGGTCTGTTTTGTATAGATCGTATGCAGTGTGGATACTATTTTTTTGAAGAAATTTCTCTATCCTAGCTCCTATTCCCCAAATATCACCCACCCCTAATACCTTTAGGGATATTTCTATTTGTTTTTGATTTATTATTTCTACTACTTGGGATCCTAGTTCATCTTTTTTAGCTAGATGGTTTGCTACTTTTGATAAGGTTTTATTATTAGCTATTCCTATACTTACAGGTATGCCTACCCACTTCCTTATTATTTTTTTTATCCCTTCTGCTCTTGAAACAAAACTTCTCTCTGAATATTTATTTAATATTAAAAAAGCTTCATCTATAGAATAAACTTCCAATCTATCACAATGCTCTTTTAATACTCCCATTACCCTAGATGAGATATTTCCATATAAGCTGTAATTTGATGAAAACACATATACAGGATTTTTTTTTATTATTTGTTTTATCTCAAAGAAAGGCACTCCCATTTTAATTCCTAATTTCTTAGCTTCAGAACTTCTAGCTATGACACATCCATCATTGTTTGATAGAACTACAATAGGTTTTTTACTTAAATCAGGTTTAAAGATAGTCTCACATGAGGCATAAAATGAATTACAATCTACTAGGGCTACTATATTCATTATTTGATAAATTGATGAATAGCACTGGTAACAACTCCCCATATTTCTAATTCTGCGTACTCTGATATTAATATATTTTTATATAATGGGTTCTCAGCTTTTAGGATAGCAGAGCCATCTGTCTTGATAACTAGTCTTTTGACAGTTAAGCTTCCCTCAAATATAGCTATTACTATATCTCTACTTTTAGCTTCTAAACTCCTATCCACAACTAATATGTCGCCATCATTAATTCCAGAATCTACCATGGAGTCACCGCTAGCTCTCATTAGAAAAGTTGATAGGTGATTTTTGATCAATAGTTCTGATAAACTTAGATTATTTTCTATATAATCATCAGCTGGGGATGGAAATCCAGCTGAAATCTTAGACAAAACATAAGGTATAGACTCAAGGTTGTTGTCCTTATCAGTCTTTACTTGGATATTTTTGTTCATATTTTGTTCTTTTATAAACTATAATATACCCTAAAGGAATAAAAAAAATTTAAAATAAAACTTATTATTCGTCGCTATGTGAATTTATTTTTTGATTAACAATAGCTAGTTGCTCACATAAAGACTTAGTATGGGAAATAAAAACGTATAAAACCAAATAAAGAGATATAAAAATTAAAATAAAATCTAAATTAATTAAATTAGGTGTTTTTAGAAAGATCTTATTAATGAGTACAGAACCTATAAAGCTGGTAACAAAGGGTGCTAATCTTGAAAAAATAAGGAAATTACGAATTAGTATATTCCTTTGGCTGTATAAATTTGTGTTATCTTCCATAAATATAAACTAAGGTAAATATATTAGAAAATGGGTAAAATTAAAGCAATCAATATTAGTAATCTTGATGGAGAAAATACTTTTTATATAAATCAAGCAATCTTAAACAAGAATAAGGGTATTGTTAATGACAGATATTATGGAAATTTTAAGAATAGTTACGAACAGGTTACTTTTATAGAGTCTGAAAAAATTGATGATTTTAATAAAAAAATAAAAAAAAAGTTAGATTATAAAGATTTTAGAAGAAATATAATTACATCAGGTATTGACTTGAACAAATTATTAAATAAAAAAATACAAATTAATAATGTAATATTTAAAATACATGAGTTGTGTCAACCGTGTAAATATCTTCAAAATAAGTTAAAAGTAAAAAATCTAGTTAAACTATTAGTATTTAAAAGTGGAGTACGTGCAGAGATATTGATGTCTGGGGAGATTTCAATAAATGATCAAATTAAAATAATAAAATAGTTACTCCCAAATATCGAAAAAGTTTCTTGTTTTTCCAGGAGTTAATATAGATAAAGGGTTAAATATAAAGTCTGTTTTGTTACCATTCTTTTTTACTTTAAAATCAGCAGCCAAAAGACTTTCCTCAACGTTTTTTCCAAATAACTCACTTAAAAAAGGAACATTTTTAAAATTCTTTTCGAATAAATATAATGGGCCATAAGTTCCGTTTACTGTTGCAGTTTTTTCAGAGGGATTAGCCTCACCTTTAAAGGAAAAAGCAACTGTTCCACCTAACATCATCGCATGATCAAAACTAAATACCTTACCTTTCTTCTTAACAGGAACTTCTAAATAATTAAATTCATCTTGAGAATTTTGTAAGACTGAAAAAATGTCCAACATTCTAGAAGTAAAAAGTAAATTGTAAAATTTTGAATTTTTATCAATACTAAAATCTTTAACTTTGATATTCATATCATAATCATTGAATTTTCTAAAAGACCCTTTGCCGATTAAAGCCCCACCATTCATGTTTTTAGATATTTTTTGAGCATAAAAAAATTGTCCAGCATTTTTTGAAAATAAATAAATTTGTTTATTTCCATCTAATTGTGGAAGAATTGATAATTCAAATTCTTTTTTACTATCGTAAAACATCATTGACTCAAAACCTTTATCATAAATAAAATTTAACTTGTTTGAAAAAAGAGAGTATTCCTCTGAAATTGTCATTTCAGATATCTCCCAATTGAAGTTAATTTTCTTAGTTAATTTTTTATTTTTTTGTGGTTTGGGAAAAACTTTTTTAAAATTATCAAAAGATATTTTGTCAGTATTTAAAAGAGTATAAATCTCATTATTATGGTAATTTATTATTCCAAAGTTTCTCTGACCATTAATTTTTAAATCAAATTTAATTTCTTTTACTTGATTACCTTCAAAATCAATTTGTAATAAATTATCACCTTTTTGAAAACTAAAATCATAAGCAAACATTTGAAATGGTAAAAATAATAGAGTTAAAATTTTTAAAAAATAAGATTTATGCATCTATTAATGTTGACTCCAAAAAATCAGATATTTCTCCATCAAGAACATTCTCAGCATTCGATGTCTGATAATTTGTTCTAAGATCTTTAACCATTTTATATGGATGAAGAACATAAGATCTTATCTGGTTTCCCCATCCAATTTGCTTTTTATTACTCTCTTCCTTTTTTTTCTCTTCATTCTTTTTATCTAATTCAATCTCATATAATCTCGATTTTAACATCTTCATTGCAGTGTCTTTATTGCGATGTTGTGATCGCTCACTTTGGCTTTGCACAACAATATTATATTTTAAATGTGTTATTCTTACTGCACTGTCAGTAGTATTAATATGCTGACCCCCTGCTCCTGAAGCTCTAAATGTATCTATTCTTAAATCTTTATTATTAATTTCAATTTCTATATCCTTGTCTATTTCAGGATATACCCAAACACTACAAAAACTAGTATGCCTTCTCTTATTTGAGTCAAAAGGAGATATTCTTACTAATCTGTGAATACCAGACTCATTCTTTAAATAGCCATAACTTTTAAAGCCAGATATTATCATTGTTAAATTTTTGAGACCAGCCTCCTCTCCTCTTTGATAGTCTATAATTTTATATTTGTAATCATTTTTTTCTGCAAAACGCTGGTACATTCTAGACAACATTTCGGCCCAATCTTGACTCTCAGTGCCTCCTGCCCCAGCATGTATTTCAATAAAAGCATTACAATCATCAGTTTCTTTATTTAGAAGAGACTGTATTTTTATCTTCTCACATTGTTTTTTTAAAATTTTAATATTTTCAACTAACTCATTTACTTCTTTATCATTTAACGACTCATAAATTTCAATAAACTCTTTAAATTCTTTAAACTGGTTAAATACAAAGTTAAAATCGTTTAGGACATTAGTATTTTGTTTTAGTTTTTCTTGAGATTTATTAATTAAATTAATATTACTCCAATTTTCTTGGTTGGTAATTACTTCGTTTAAGGCTTCAATTTCTTTAATCTTTTTTTCGTAGTCAAAGACTCCTCCTTGTGAGATTTATAAGCGAGTCTATTTCATTTAATAAATTTAATAATTCAGATTTATCCATTAATTTATTCCACCAATAGTTTTAATTTTATTTATATTATCTAATATTTCTAACTGTTCTTTTGTAAAATAGTCAATAATTGTATTATTTCCATCAGAAATCTTACCATTATCTTTATTTACTTTTTTAATAATTAAATCACTAGGTACTATAAATTTATCATCTTTATTTTTATTATTTAAAAGATAATTTTCAATAATTGTTTTAAATATAGGCAATGCAACTGAGGATCCGGTTTCTTTATAACCTATTGATCTAGGTGTATCATAACCAACATATACTCCAATAACATATCTAGGTGTCAGTCCAAAAAACCATAAATCTTTGCTTTCATTTGTGGTACCTGTTTTTCCTGCTATCGGATAATCAATTTTATTCAAGGATTTGCCAGTACCTCTATCTATAGCCCCTTCAAGAATATTTAAAATTTGAAAAGAAGTTTGTGATGAGATTACTTTTTCATTTTGTGATTCAATAATTGGGATTCTGTATGATCTATCATTTTCAGAAAATGAACAATATTTGCATTTAAAGTATTCATTATTAATAATTAATTCACCTTCATTTGAGACAACTTTTTTTATAATTGATGGTTCAACAATATAACCACCATTTAAAAAAATTGAATAAGATTTAGCTAAATTTAAAAGATTATTTTCTACAGCACCAAGGAGAGTTGAATAAACATCTGTAGTACTACTTTTGTCATAAAAATTTATTGTATCTAAAAATTTATTGACAGAATTTAATCCTATGTCTAGACCAATTTTTAATGTAACCAAATTATTTGAAGTCTCTAAAGCTCTTCTAAATGTCAATTCACCGTATGACTTATTAGAATAATTTTTAGGCACCCAAACTGGAAGATTCTCACCTTGATCTAGGAGAATATTAGAATCTAATATTAATGAATTTGGTAAATATTTTTTTGTCTCAAGCGCTTGAGCATAAATAAAAGGTTTGATTGAAGAGCCAGGTTGCCTGTATGCCTGAGTTACTCTATTAAAATTACTCAGGTCATAATTAACACCACCAACCATAGAAACTATATCTCCATTAAAAGGGTCCATAATAATCACAGAACCATTTATTTCATGTGTTTGAACAGCATAAAATGAGTCTTCTATACGCGTAACAAATATGTAGTCATTAATATTTAAATAATCATTTGGAGGAACTTTATTAGGTCCGTATAGATTTTTATCTTTGTTTAAAAAAATTAACTTATCAGAATCATAAATTGATAATTCAATTAAATTTGAATTTTTATTGATAACCCTAGCGATAAACCAATGATTATTATTAAATTTTAATATATCGTCCAAATTTTCATAACTTCCTGACCAATTTTTATATTTTTTTTCAAATAAAGCTAAGTTATCAATAAGTGATTTTTCTGATAATTTTTGGAGATTTTGGTCTATAGTTGATTGAATATAAAATGCATTTTCGTTAAATGAGTTTGAATTCAAGTAATTCAGTATAAAATCTGTCTTATAATCCATTTTGTATTTTTTATTATTTTTTTCATAAAGATCTATTTCTAAATTTGAATAAAAATTAAATTGATCTTCGGTTATGAATTGATTCAATTTCATTTGTTTTAAAACATAATTTCTTCTATCTATTGCTTTATTATAATTTTTTTTTGGGTCGTAATTATTTGGACCTTTTGGTAGAGCTGCAAGGTATGCATATTCATGTATATCGAGATCAAATATTGATTTATTAAAATAGTTAAACGCAGCTGATGCAACTCCATATGAGCGTCTTCCAAAATAAATTTCATTTAAATATAATTCTATTATAAATTCTTTTGAATATTCTTGCTCTATTCTTAGTGACAATATTAATTCTTTAATTTTTCTTGTAATAGTTTGGTCTTTATTTAAAAGAATATTTTTAACTAGCTGTTGAGTAATTGTAGAAGCACCAACATAATTATTATTATTTTTAGAATAGATATTTTTTAAATTAATAATAAAGGCATTAGCTATACCTTTGATATCAAATCCTTGATGTCTAAAAAATGTTTTGTCTTCAGCTGAAATAATAGCGTTGATCATATTTTTTGGAATGTCTTTAAAATCCATATAAAATCTATCTCTATTTCCAACGTGATACATAAGTTCATATTTTTCATCATAAATTTTTGTTATTTCATTTGGAAAATATTTAGATATATTGTGATCAGGTAAATCTTGTTGAATATTCCACAAATAAAGTATCATAATGGATATACCTAAAATAAAGAGTATGAAAATGTACTGTAAATATTTAAAAAGTTTCATTCTAATTAATAACCGAATTAATAATAGATTATTATATCAAAAGGATTTAAAAAAATGTCTAAAAGAATTTTTGTTGATGGAAACATCAATAGCGAATTATGTATTATTTCAGCCGACGGGCAAGAAATTAACTATTTTGACTACACAAATGATTTAGGAACAAGTAAAAAAAATAATATTTATCTTGGCATTGTTTCAAGAGTAGAGCCTTCTCTTCAAGCTGCTTTCATTGAATTTGGATTTGAAAAGAAAGCATTTTTGCCTTTTGATGAAATTCATCCTAGTTACTTCAAAATACCTCATAACGAAAAAATATTCAAAAATAGTGATCAAAACAATAGTGAGATAGATGATGAAAAGCAGAGTAAAAAACATTTCTTATCCTTTTATCGAAAATATAAAATTCAAGATGTTATTAAAAAGGATCAAGTTCTTCTAATTCAGATAGTTAAAGAAGAAAGAGGCACTAAAGGTGCAGCTATAACTACATTTATATCATTACCAGGAAGGTATAGCGTTTTATTGCCTAATAATTCATCTACAGGGGGTGTTTCAAAGAAAATTTCAAATCCACTTGATAGAAAAAGATTAAAAAAATTACACGATAATTTTAATCTACCTGAGGGTATGTCTTTAATAATCAGAACTAATGCTATCTCTGCGGAAGATGAGGATATTATTTCAGACTTTAATTATTTGAGAAGACTATGGACTACAATTAGAGAGGATACATTAAAATCAAAAGCACCTATATTAATTACAGAATTAGATACACCTTTGATAAAAGTTGCAAGAGATCTAAATCAAAGGACAATAGAAGAGATAATATTTTCTGATTTAAAAACAATGAAATTATATAAAAAATTAGAAAAAGATTTTAGTGTGAAAACAAATAAAAAAATTACTCATTATAAAGATAAATTTCCATTATTTGAAAGCTATGGAATAAAAAATCCAATAAATAGTCTATCAGAGGAAAATATTTACTTAAAATCAGGTGGTTATTTAGTAATTAATCCAACTGAAGCTCTTACTAGCATTGACATTAATTCTGGACGTGCAACAGCAGAAAAAAATATTGAAATTACTGCCTTAAACACAAATTTAGAAGCTAGTGAAGAAATATTTAAACAAATTCAACTTAGAAATATAGCAGGATTAATTGTAATTGATTTTATTGATATGAATATAAATGCAAATAATCTAAAAGTAGAAAGAAAAATTAAAGACTTATTTTATAAAGATAGATCTAGAGTTCAAATAACAAAAATCTCTCAGTTTGGATTAATGGAAATATCTAGACAAAGAATTGGGCAGAGTATTTATGAAATATTCTATAATAAATGTGAATGTTGTGGTGGAAGTGGCTTTAAAAAAACAAATTCTATTTTAATACATAACCTAATTTCAACTCTTAAAGGTATAAATGCGATTGGAAATAAAGATGAAGTTGAAATTGAGATCGATAATAATTTTTTTTATGAAAATTCAAAAGAAATCAATAAAAAATTAAAGTTACTTGAAATATCATTCAAAGTTAATTTTACTAAGGTAAATTTAGCTAGAGAAATATTTAGATTTGATCAGAATTTAGTTAAAAAGGTTAAAAATAACAATAAAGAAATTATAGAGAAAAATAAGATAGAGGATTTGAATACTGAAAAACCATATAGAAGAAAAATAAAAAGAATAGTTGAAGAAAAAAAATAAATTAATTTCTATATTATTTTTTTTTATAATATGTAAGAATTTATATAGTTATGAAATTATTAGAGACCCAATATTTGAAGACTATTTTGAAGAAATAAGTAAAGAATTTAAACTAAAAGAAATAGACATTTACTTAGTTAAAAGTAAATCAGTTAATGCTTTTGTTCTTAATAATAATATCTATTTTACAACTGGATTATTAGAAATTATCAATAATGAAGATACTCTCAAAGCCATTTATTTACATGAGTATGGACATATAATTAAAAATCATTTTCAATCAAAAAAAATTAAAATTCAGCAATCTGACGAAAAAAGTAATTTTTATAATTTATTTTCTTTAGGATTAGCTTTAATTTCTGGCAATATAAATATGGGTGTTGGTACATCTATTACATTAAATAGCAATGTTATAAATGAAATTTCTAAGTTTTCAGTTAATTTTGAAATAGAAGCAGATAATTTTATGATTAATGAATTGAAAAAAAATAAAATAAGCTCATCAGAATTAATTTCTTTTTTAAATAAAGTATCTGATCCAAATATGAATTACTTTAGAACGCACCCAAGAAATGAAAACAGAATAAATAATTTAAAAAAAATAAATTATAAACCATCTTTAAATTCTGTAAAATTTGAATGGATAAAATCTAAATATTCCAAAAAATCAAATAATGAAGCTTTTAATTTATTTTTTAAAAAACTTGAAAATGGAATTTTTAAAGAAGATGAAAAGTTAGAAAATATTAATGAAGAAATAATAAAATATGAAGCTTTTAAAAAGGGGTTTCTAATTAATAATTGGCATATTTATTTTAAAAAATTAATAGAAAATAATGACAATTCTTTTCTAAAAATAGAGTATATAAATTACCTATTAGATAATAATTTTGATTACAATGATGAAATAATTGAAAATTTTAAGTTTGATCAAAAACTTATGAAGGAATTATTTTATTATTATATCTATGGTAAATATTATAATAAAATTGGCTATACAATTCTTTCCAATTTTTATTTTTGTCAATTTTATAAAGTTATTAATTCTAAAAATAAAGCTGATTTTTTTTGTGAAAAATATGATATTAAAGATATTCCAACTTTAGACAAGACATATGCCTTATTTAAATAGAGAACAAATTTTAGAACTTATTAATAAAAAAAGAATTTACTCAAATAAATCTATAACTAAAAGTCAATTACAACCAGCATCACTAGACTTAACTCTATCTGATGTTTGTTACAGAATAAAAGCGTCATTTATACCAAATAAAAATAAGATATCTGAAATTATAAAAGACTTATCACTAAATAAAATTAATTTGAATAAAAATACTCTTTTAGAAAAAAATTGTATTTACTTGTGTGAGTTAAATGAGAAATTAAAATTACCTGAAGATATTATGGGTAAATCAAATCCTAAAAGCACAACAGGTAGATTAGATATATTTACAAGGGTTATTACAGAGAATGGGAAAGAGTACGATTTTGTAAATTATAATTATAAAGGAAGATTATATTTAGAGATAATACCTCAGTCATTTAGTATTATTCTGAAAAGAAATGCATCTCTAAATCAAATAAGATTTTTTCGAGGTGCTCAATTAGAGAGTAAAACTAAACAAATAAATATATCAGTTTCTATAAAAAAAAATCAAATTACAGCCTATAAAGCAAAAAAAATAACGTCTGCTATAGATTTAAATAAATTTAATTTTTACAAATCAACTAAATACTGGGAAGAAATTGTGACTAAGGATAATTATTTTATTATTGAGAAAGATGAGTTTTATATACTTCGATCAAAAGAATCTATTGTAATTAAAAATAATGAAGCTGCAGAACTAGAACCATTTAAAGATAGTTTTGGAAATTTCAGGGTACACTATGCAGGTTTTTTCGATCCAGGATTTGGAAATAATAAATTAGGTACTCCTGCGGTTCTTGAGCTTCGTGCTTATGACACACCTTTTATAATTAGAGATGGACAGTTTGTTGGGCAATTAAATTATTATAATATTGATAAAATTAATAAAGAAGCTTACGGTGCTAAAATTAAATCAAATTACTTTAATCAGAATTTAAAGTTAGCAAAACAATTTAAATTATGAGTTTATAATAGAGTTTTATTTTATAATCAATCAGGTATATTAGATCTATGTTAGATAAGAAAATTAATGAAACAATTGACAAATTAATTAAGAAAATTAAAGAAAATAATTTAACTAGTATTAAATTATCAAATAAGATAAATACAATAGAAATAAGTAATAACTCCTCAAGTCAAATTTCTACTCAAAATATTTCACCTGCTAGTAATCAAAATACAAATAATAAAATTAGTGAAAGTTTTTTGAGCATTGATAGTCCAATGGTTGGTATTATTTACTTGACACCAAAACCAAGCTCACCACCATTCGCTAAAAAAGGTCAGAAGATAAAAAAAGGTGATACTATTTGCTTAATAGAAGCTATGAAAACATTTAATGAAATAAAATCTGATAGAGATTGTACTATTAAGTCTGTTATGGTTAAAAATGGAGAGGCTGTTGAATTCGGTCAACCTCTATTTGAAATATCTTAATTGTTTAAAAAAATATTAATTGCAAATAGGGGTGAAATAGCTGTTCGCATAATAAGAGCATGTAAGGAGCTTAATATAAAAACAGTAGCCATTCACTCAAATGTTGACACTGAAGCAATGCATGTAAAGCTAGCTGACGAAAGTATTTGTGTAGGCAGTGCTTTACCTAATGGAAGTTATTTAAATATTCCAAGTATTATTAGTGCTATTGATATAACTGGAGCTGATGCTGTGCATCCAGGTTATGGATTTTTAAGCGAAAATGATAAATTTTCAAAAATATTAAGTTCACATAAAGTCAAGTTTATAGGACCGAACTCAAAATCTATATTAGAATTAGGTAATAAAAGTAATGCATTAAAGTTAGCAAGTGATTTTGGATTACCTATTTTGGGTAATAAAAATTCAAAAAATATAGAAAATACCAGTGATGCATTGAAAATAGCTGATGAAATTGGGATGCCTATTGTAATCAAGGCAGCTTATGGTGGAGGTGGTAAAGGAATGAGAGTTTTTAATAATAGAAATGAAATAGACAAATTCTTCTCTCAATTAAAAGCAGAGGCGAAAAATTATTTTGGTGATGACACTATGTATGCTGAGAAATTTTTGACTAATGCTAAGCATATAGAGTTTCAAGTAATATCAGATCCTAAAAATGATTATGCTGAAATTATAGGGCAAAGAGATTGTTCTATTCAACGTAAAAATCAAAAGATTATCGAAGAAATACCCTCTAATTTTGTAAGTATAAATAACTTAGAAATTATAGAAAAGAATATAAAAAATTTACTTCTAAAAAATGAATATGAAGGTTTGGGAACCTTAGAATTTTTATATCAAGACAATGAAATTTTTTTTATCGAAATGAATACGAGATTACAAGTTGAGCATCCTGTTACAGAAGAAGCTTTTGATATTGATCTAGTAAAATACCAAATAATGGTTGCTGCAGGTTATAAGGTAGATTTAACAAATTTAACTCAAAAAAATCACACTATTGAATGTAGAATTAATGCAGAAAATGCAAAAGATTTTTCACCAAGTCCTGGAAGAGTAAGCTTCATAAATATTCCTGGAGGAAGAGGAGTTAGAGTAGATACGGCCTTATACACAAATTACAGAGTAAATCCACACTATGACAGTCTAATATTAAAAATAATTTCAAAAGGTAAAGATAGAAGTGAGGCTACATCAATAATGAAAAGGTCTTTAGATGAAATTATTATTGATGGTATAGATACAAATATTGAATTACATAAATGGATTTTAAATCAAAAAGATTTTATCAAAGGTATATATAATACAAATTGGCTTGAAAAAAATATTTCAAAATTTAATTAGCAATCAGTCAATGAAATTTCATATATTTTATTTGAATATAGATTTAATTCATCGGTATATTTAAAAAACCAACCTATATATTCATTATCATTTTGAGAAATTTTTATTAAAGCTGCAGTATCGAGATATTTATCAAATTCTATGTTTTTACAGGAGACTAATTCAAAAGATAAATTTCTGAACTTGTGTGTGTTTGTAAATTCAATTTCGTATTTTGAAGAAGAAGATTTATCTAAAATGAGTAACTTTGTTTTATTAATTTCTGAAGCAAACGTATGAAAAAGAAAAATACTATTTAAAAATAAAATTATTAATAACTTCTTCCAAAGATAGTGCATCAATATTATTAACTGAGTAATCATTATTTTTTAGAACTTTTTCACTATTTCCTAATTGAATTTCAATATAGGAAGAGCCTATAAATCCATTATTAGATATTTTAAATACAGAGTCATCAGGAATTTTAAGGCTTTTTTCGACAGATGAGGTAATTATAGCCATATAATTTTCTTGATCTAAATTTATTTTTGATATCTCCCCTACTTTCACACCATTTATTTTTACATCATTGCCTATGCTAGTATTACCAATGTCAAAAAAACTAGAGTTAATTTGAAGAGTCTCAATCTTATTAAATAGATTTAATTTGTAAGAGTAGTAAACCACACAAATAATCGAAATTATTAATATTACTAATCCAATTGAAAATTCTAAATTAATTTTTTTCATTTATTTTATTCAAATATCTGAGGAACATATCAACAGAATATGAGTCTTGTGTTTGTTTAAAAACATATTGTTGCTTAGTCTTGTCAAAATAATCATCAAATCCTGGTTCAATAATTAATGTTTTGTTTCCAAAAATACCATCGCTTTTGATTTTTAAAATTGAGTCCTTAGGGATGTTATACAACTTATCTATATAACCTTTGATAGTAACGCCATCTGGTGAGATCATTATTTTATTTACATCTCCAATTTTAACGCCAGCTATTTGGACTTCAGTATCATTATTAATTCCCTCTACATAGTTAAAATTAGCAACAAAAGGAATTACGTCTTTATTATTGTTAATATTTTTAAATACAAAAAAAATAGATAATAAAAAAAAAGTAAAAAAAGCTCCAATCTTAATATGGTATTTTGAGTCGTATGAGTAAATTTCTTTTATTATTTCGGTTGCCAACTGCTATAACCCTTATAATTTGTCTTTTTATGTTTTACTGAATGCTTTTGAACTCTTCTTTTAACCAAACTCTCTTGATTACTTTCCTCAGCTTCAAAACTAAAAATTTCATCAGAAGTATTATGCAGCCAATTATGAAATTGTGTTGGTAATGAATCAGGGCCAAAACCAGGTGCATACACCACCCATCTTTTAGAGGGATTATTTTTGTCATGGTAGTATTTATTACCTAGCGAATCCTGATGAACAAGACTACCATTGAAAAAGGAATATAATTTAAAACCTAAGGACATGCAAAATTATAACAAATTAATAAGATTATGAGAATAATACTTATTACACTTATTTTAACTGTCAATTTATCACATCCCTTATTTGCCAAAATTGCAAGTGTAATAGGTAATCCAATATCACAAGAAATATTTTTTGAGGTAAATAAGGATACAAAAAATTATCCAGCTTCACTTACTAAAATTATGACACTTTATATTTTATTTGACGAACTAAGGTTAAAAAATATTAATATGAATGATCGTATTTACTTTTCAAAGCATGCAACATATCAACAACCCTCTAAATTAGGTATAGCAGAGAAAGATTTCATAACTGTAGATGAATTGATTGATTCATTAATAATCAAATCTGCGAATGATGCGGCTATTGCAATAGCTGAAAAAATTTCAGGCACAGAAAAAAAATTTGTCCTTAAAATGAATTATTATGCAAAAAAGTTAAATTTAGAAAACACGAATTTTGCAAATCCCCATGGTTTGCCCAATAGATCCAATTTATCGACTGCTTATGACATATTTAAACTGAGCTCTAGAATAGTTATAGATTTTCCTGAGCACTTACATCGATTTAAAAAAACAAAAATTAGAATTAAAGGTAAAACTTATACAACACATAATACGTTATTAAAAAAATTTGATCATTACATTGGTCTAAAAACTGGCTATACAAGAAAATCTGGGTTTCAGATATCACTATTATCGATAAGTGATGATGAGTATTTATTAGGTATATATTTTGGAGGGAATTCTGCTAAAGAAAGGAACAATAAAATTAATTTTCTAATGAATAAATATAAAAATAAAGACTCATCTAAAAATGAAAAAATAAAAAAATTAACTGTTAAGAATGAAAAAAACAGTAATAATAATTATATAGTTCAGACATCCTCTTTCAAAAAGATTAGTAAATCAAAGATGCATATTACTTTACTGAAAAATAAAATAAAAATACTAAGAAGTTTTGAGCATCAAATAAAAAAAAATGGTAGATATTTTATAAGTTATATTAATGTTGATGATCATCGAACAGCAAAAAACATATGTAATGAAATTAAATTAAATAAACTAGACTGTTTGATTAAAGCTAGTTAATTCTTTTATATCCAAAGAATATGACTCAAGTATTGATATTAATTTAATTAGTTCTTCTTTAAATTTATCTTTAACAAAGTGTTCAAGTCTAAATACTATACAATTTTGAGTATTTGACGCTCTAAGAAGGAACCAAAAATTTTCAGTCTCCAGCCTTACACCATCAATTGTAATTAAATTGGCTCCGCTATCGAAGTGTTTAGGAATATCTTTTACTATTTTATCTAAAAGACTAAACTTAATTTTTTCATCACAATATAATTTTATCTCAGGTGTTGAGGATGATTTCATATAAACACTCGTTAATTCATTTAATGTTTTTTTTGTATTATTAAGTATCTTAATTAATTTTAAAGAGGCATATATGGCGTCATCATATCCATAATATTTATAATTATAAAAAATATGCCCACTCATTTCGCCTGCTATATCTGCATTTTTTAAAGATATCATCTCTTTGATTAAAGAATGTCCAGTTTTTGACATATGAATATTTACACCATTATTTTTAAGTGTATCAAAAAGTATTTTACTACATTTTACGTCAGCTATAGCGACTAAATCTTTTTTTTCTTTTGTAAGATCAAGAGACAAAAGTAAAAATATGATATCTGAGTATATTAATTCTCCTTTATTGTCCAAAATTCCAATTCGATCACCATCGCCATCGAAAGCAATACCCAAGTCAAATTTTTTTTCTTTAATATAGTTTGATATCTGAGTAATATTTTTCCTTATTGTTGGGTCGGGATGATGATTTGGAAAATTACCATCTATACTTCTATTCAAAATAATATTAGTTCCTTTTATAGAATTAATAATTTTATGAATTATTGGTGCAATGGCTCCATTTCCTGGATCCCAAACTATTTTAAGTTTATCTAGATGATTAAATTGTGAAATAATTTCTTCTGTATAAGGAGTAATTACATCTTTGAATGTTAATTTACCCAATGTTGAGGACAATGAAGCATCATCTAAATTGTTTAAAGATTTTATCTTTTCTCCAAAAAAGGGTTTATTATTAATAATTATTTTTAATCCATTATATTCTTTTGGATTATGAGAACCAGTAATCATTATTAAGTTAGGAATATCCAGTTTTTTTGTAGCATAATAGCTCACTGGAGTTGGTATTAATGAAATATCTACTACATCAACACCATGTCTTCTGAATGTATCAATAAGTTTATTTTTAATTTCTAAAGAAGATAATCTTCCATCATGGCCTATAATAATTTTAGGAGTATTAATATTTGAAATTATATTTGAGATTTTTTTTGCAATTTTTTCTACATCCTCTAATTTTAATGATTTTTGGTAAATACCCCTAATATCATATTCTCTAAGTATTTCAGCGTTGATCATCGAAATAAACTATAAATTTAATATGTAAGTTGCAATTGATAAAAATGACAGAAATCCAAATACATCTGTAAATGTTGTAAGTACAATACCAGAGGCTAAAGCTGGATCTATTTTCATTTTATTAATTGTTATTGGGATAATTATGCCTACCAAACAAGCAAAACCTAAATTTATTAAAATGGCAAAAGATATCGCAAATGCTAATACAAGACTATCAAACCAATAATAAGCTATTAATCCCATTATTAAAGAAAGTGCTAAACCATTGATACTTCCTATTAAAAATTCTTTTACAACCAATTTAATATAGTTTGAATTGTTAATATCTTTTGTGGCAATAGCTCTTACGTATATGGTCATAGCTTGCGTGCCTGCATTACCGCCCATTGAAGCTACTATAGGCATCAAGACAGCAATCGCTATCATTTGTTGTAATTGGTCTGAATATATATCTATAACAAGAGATGCTAATATAGCTGTCAATAAATTTAACCCTAACCATATAAATCTTGAGGTAGCAGATGTAAAAGCACCTTTATAAAAGTCATTTACAAACAAACCTCCCAACTTTCTCATATCATCCTCTGACTCTTCGTGATCAATTTCAACAACGTCATCAACTGTCATGATACCTATCATTTTATTATCTAAATTTACAACAGGTGCCGAAACCAAGCCATACTGTCGAAAGGTGTAGGCGATATCTTCAATTTTCTCATTAGATTTAATTATATGTATATCTTTATAAATAATATCTTTTAATTTTTTTGACCTTTTTGATCTTAGTACTCTTCCAGAGGGGATATAACCTATAGGAATATTTTGGTCATCAACAATAAATATATTATAAAAATCTTTAGGCCCCCTTCGAGAATTCCTTAACTGATCAATTAACTCACCAACTGTTAAATTAGATTTTATCGAAAGATAATCTCTATTCATAAGCCTACCAGCAGAATTTTCATCATACTGTAAACTTTGCTCAATTCTTTCTCTTTGCTGAGATCCAAGCTTGGAAAGTATTTGAACTAATTCTTTAGTTTCAAAGTCGCCAAGGATTTCAACCGCATCATCTAAATCTAAGTATTTAATTAAATTAACTAACTGTTTATTTGGAATCATATGCAAAATATCGTCACGCGTTTCTTCTCGTAAGTAAGCAATAAAATCTGGGTGAAAGTTTTTAGTATTAGTTCTTAGTATAGACGACTGTATTTCATATGGGAGACTTTCAATACTATCTGCTTGATCTGCAGAATGAAGAGATTTTATTGACTCAATATATTCTTTTTTATTAAATTTTTGCATTTATATTATAAATATGGTGCGGACGAGAAGACTCGAACTTCCACAGGATTTAATCCCACAGCGACCTCAACGCTGCGCGTCTACCAGTTCCGCCACGTCCGCAATTAATAGATTAATTAATAAAGAATGATTGAAATAAAACAACTAAAAGGGCAAAAAAAATATCAAGAAGTTACAAAATTAATGAATAAACATATTCAAAAAATGTCTGAAAATATAAAAGAAGAGGAAATATGGTTCTTAGAACATCAAAATGTCTTTACTGCAGGAAGCTCTACTCCTAAAGAATTTAAAATAGATAAAATTAATAAGATCCCAGTAATTAAAGTTAATAGAGGTGGTAAAATCACTTTTCATGGCCCCGGCCAATTAGTAATTTATCCTTTGATTAATTTAAAAAAGAGAAAAAAGAATATTATAGATTACATAAATTCATTAGAAGACATATGTATAAAAGCATTCAAGAGAAATAAAATTAAACTTTTTAGAAAAAAAGAAAAAAATAGAGGTTTGTGGGTTGAAAAGAATAATGAATTAAAAAAAATAATATTTATTGGTCTAAGATACTCTAAAGGCATCATTCATCATGGGTTATCAATTAATTTTGATCTTAATTTAGATAATTTTCAAAAAATCGATCCTTGTGGTCTTAACTCCAAAGATATAAGTAGCTTAAAAGAACTAAAAATAAATTATAATAAAGGAAAAATATATCAAGATCTTAAAGAAGAATTTATGAAAGTATTTTATTAGGGTTTATTTTAAATTTATAAAATTTCCCATCTAGTTTAAAAATAATTTTATAAGAACAAAGAAGAAGTTTATTAAATTTATTGCCAGAAAACTTTTTATCACCAATTATTGGATTTTTATTAAGATAGAATTGAAGTCTGATTTGATGTTTTTTTCCTGTAAATAATTTAATCAAATAACAATTTTCATGATTACCTAATTGAATTTTTCTGTAAGCTAGTTTTAATTCCTTCTTATCAGAATTATAGTTAATCAAGGTGTCAGTATTTTTATTAAATTTATCATTAGTTACTGAAATATAGAATTTTTTGATTTGATTATTTAAGAATAAAGATGAGATTTTACGAGCATTAATTCTATTTTTTGCAAAAAGCATGACCCCTGAGGTGTCTTTGTCTAATCTGTGAACTATATATAATTTATGTTTGATTACATTTTCATATATATCTTTTAATGAAATAAATACTTTAGATCCTCTTTGAACAGAGTATCCATCAATTTTGTTAATAACTATAAAATCATCGTTTTGAAATATTATATGATCTTTAAAAATCTGTTTTTTATCTTTATTTAGTTTAATAGTATTTGACAAATCATTATTGATCTCAAATTTATAATATATATATACAACATCACCTTTTATTAATGGCGAATTAGCTTTAGATTTTTTGTTATTAATTTTTATTTTGTATTTTCTAATTAATCTTTGTAACAAAGATAAAGGTATAGACTCAAAATACTGAAATAAAAACTTATCTAATCTTTTATAACTTTGATCTATCTTAATTTGCAAATCTAAGACTAATCATATGAAATAAATAAAAGAAAATAAAAGATATAAAAATGTTAAAAGAAAAATATATTAATGCTTTGATAAAAGATTTATCAGAAACTAATGAAAATAGTTCAATATTGAAGGAAGATAGCGTGGTAAAACTCCCAAAAAAACCGATATAAACGAAAATATATAGTGCGCCATTAAATTTATTTAAAAAATAACCTGCCATAGCAGATCCAATGATATTTACTAATATTGTTGCTGTGGGTAGCCCTAAAAAAGTGAAGTTTAAAATAGTAAAGAAGTAACGAAGGCTTGATCCTAATATAGCGCCTATCACGAGCGCTAAATAAGATGACATAGAATTTTATTTTACGAACTGAATAATACTTGTGTGAGCAAAATCACCAAATCTGTTGCCTTTTTTAAGAATTCGGGTGTATCCGCCATTTCTATTTTTTTGCTCTATGGAAATTTCAGAAAATAATTTTTGACAAGCTTCCTTATTATTAAAAAGCTTGGCTAATATATATTTTCTATTACTTAAATTATCTTTTTTGGCTTTTGTAACTAATTTCTCAATAAAAGGTCTAAGCTCTTTAGCTTTTTCAGTTGTGGTAGTTATAGTCTCGTGCTTGATGAGACTAATAGATAAATTTTTTAGCAGAGCTAGTCTATGAGAAGATGTTCTATTTAACTTTCTTTGTTTGAGACCGTGTTTCATTATACTTTAAAAGGATCTTCGTATTTTTTAGATAATTCTTCTATATTTTCTGGTGGCCATCCAGGTAAATCCATTCCCATAGATAGACTCATGGAGGATAGCACCTCTTTTATCTCATCTAGGGATTTTCTACCGAAGTTAGGTGTTCTTAGCATTTCCCCTTCTGTTTTTTGAACTAAATCACCTATATAAAAAATATTATCATTTTTTAAACAATTAGCTGATCTCACAGATAGTTCAAGTTCATCAACTTTTTTAAGTAAATTCTTATTAAATTGTGGTTCATTTGAAGATTGTAATTTTTTTCTTTCATCTTCTGTAGGCTCTTCAAAATTTATAAAAGGCTTCAGTTGATCTTGAAGGATTCTTGCTGCTAATGCAGCTGCATCGTCTGGGGATACTGTTCCATTAGTTTCAATATCTAAAATAAGTTTATCAAACTCTGTATCTTGTCCGATACGAGAATTTTCTACATTAAATGAGACTCTTTTTACTGGGCTGTATGTAGCATCAAGCATAATTTGTCCAACACTCTTATTTTCATTATCTTTATTTTTTTCTGCTGATATATAACCTTTATTAACATCCAAGAATATTTCTAAGTTTACTTCTCTATTAGAGTCAACATTCATAATAACTGCTTCTTTATCAATAATTTCTACCTCAGGATTTTCATCAAAATCTGAGGAAAGAACTTCTTTTGGGCCTTTAATGTTCAAGCTTAATTTTTGAGAATGATTACTTTTGGAATTAAAAGTAACATTTTTAAGATTCATTATGATATCAGTTACATCTTCTCTTACACCCTCAATTGTTGAAAATTCATGAAGAACACCATTAATTTTTATAGACGAGATAGCTGTTCCTTGTAATGATGAAAGAAGTACTCTTCTTAGTGCGTTACCAAGTGTTGTACCAAAACCTTTTTCTAAAGGCTCGATGACAACTGTTCCGAATTTCTTGTTATCACTTATTTTATAATCAACTTTATTTGGTTTGACCAAGGTTATCCAATTATTCTCTATCAATTTTTACTCCTATAAATTTATTTATACTCTTCGTTTCTTTTTAGGTCTGCATCCATTATGTGGAAGTGGTGTAACATCTTTAATATTGTTAATAATAAATCCTATATTTTGTAAGGCCCTTAAAGCAGACTCTCTACCTGATCCTGGTCCTTTCATTAGGACATCAAGTTTTCTCAAGCCAATATCATATGCTTTTTTTCCTGCTGCATCAGTGGCTATTTGTGCAGCATATGGAGTGGATTTCTTTGAGCCCCTGAAACCCATAGATCCACTTGACGACCAAGATACAGCGTTGCCACTTACATCAGAAATTGTCACAATAGTGTTATTAAAAGAACTTTTGATGTGAACTACACCGTTTTGACCAAAGTTTTTTTTTGATTTTTTTTTATCAGTAGTCTTTTTTTCGTTTTTTGGCATTTTATTTTGTTACTTTTTTCTTTCCTGCTATAGCTATAGCTTTACCTTTTCTAGTTCTAGCATTTGTATGCGTTCTTTGACCTCTAGTAGGTAGTTGTTTTCGGTGCCTTAAACCACGATAGCAACCTAAATCTTTTAATCTTTTAATGTTTTGAGATACTACTCTTCTAAGGTCGCCCTCTACTGTATAACTTTCGTCTATAGATTTTCTTATTTTTGAGATTTCATCCTCAGAGAAATCTTTAATTCTCTTTGTTGGATCTAGGCTATTTGCTTTTAAAATATCCATAGCATACTTTGGACCTATTCCATGAATATAAGTAAGAGAAACTAATGCTCTTTTATTTACTGGTAAATTTACACCTGCTATTCTTGCCAATTGAGAACTCCTGAAGGGGTGAAATTATTAAAAAAGTATTTAAAAGTCAATATAAATTACCTCAATTTAATCCAAGATTATCAACGATTTTAGCTGTTACAGTGCTAATTACATCGTTGGCTTGAATATCAATTACTGAATAATTTTGTTTAAGTGAATTTAATATTTCTGAATGAGATTTTTTATAAATTTGCAACCTTTTTTCAAAAAAACTATCATCTGCCCTGGACTCTTCCATAGACCTTTTTTTAATTCTCTGAAGGAGTTGGTCATCATCAACTTCAAAGTTGATAATACTTAAATCATTATTGCCAAATATTTCAATAAGTGAGTCAGCTTGAGTCGAACTTCTTGGAAATCCATCAATCAAAATCTGCTCGTTAGACAGTGTGTTTACTTTTTCTTTTAACACTGAAATCACAACTGTATCTTCAATTAAATCACCATTATCCATTTTATTTTTAATTTCTTTACCTAAAATACTCTCGTCTTGTGATTTTTCTTTCAGTAGTGAACTAACAGTTAAGATATTCAGATCGGGTAGAATACTATCTTTTAATATGTTTGCTTGAGTGCCTTTACCACAACCAGGAGGTCCAATAAATACTATAACCATTTACTTTTATAAATTTTATTTTTACTTAATAATTTTTCATATTGAGATGAAAATAATTGTGTTTGAATTTGTGAAAAGAAATCCATTGCCACAATAACGACAATTAAGAGACTCGTTCCTCCTAAATAAAAAGGGACTGATAGTCTAGCAATTAAAAATTCAGGAATAATAGCAATTAAACCTAAATAAATTGCACCTACAAATGTTAGTCGATAAATGACGTGTTCTAAATAAGTAGCAGTTTGCTCTCCTGGTCTATATCCTAAAACAAAACCACCATTATTTCTTAAATTTTCCGCCTGTTCTTTAGGGTTGAAAACAATACTGGTATAAAAAAATGCAAAGAAAACAATTAGACCAAAGAAAAAGACCATGTAAAGAGGCTTTCCATGAGATAAGTAAAATCCCAAACTTGACAAGAATCCTGAACTTTCAGGTGAAAAATTAGAGATAGTATTAGGAAATAATAATAAGGATGATGCAAAAATAGCAGGTATAACTCCAGAAATATTTATTTTTATCGGTAAATAAGAAGATTGGCCCCCAAACACCTTATTTCCTACTTGTCGTTTAGGATATTGAACTAATAATCTTCTTTGAGCCCTCTCAATGAAGACAATTACTACAATAAGTATAAGAAGTAAGAAAATTATTGAAATTATTCCAATAGCTGAAAGTGCACCAGTTCTTCCAAGTTCAAAAGTGTTGAAAATAGCAAAGGGAAGATTAGCCACAATACCTGAAAAAATTATAATAGAAATTCCACTTCCAAAACCATTTTCAGTTATTTGTTCACCCAACCACATTAAAAAAATAGTACCTGATGTCATGGTTATAACAGCAGAAATTTGAAAAAATGCTACACTACCTAAAGTTGGATCAACTGTATCAGATAAATTTAGTATACCATTTGAAATTCCGTAACTTTGAAAAAGTCCTAAAACTATAGTTAAGTATCTTGTGTATTGTTGGATTTTTTTTCTACCTTGAGTGCCTTGTTCTTTAAGAGCTTTTAAACTATCAAAGGATGACTGCATTAGTGTCATTATTATAGATGCTGAAATATATGGCATAACCCCTAACGTAAATATAGACATACGCATTAAAGCTCCACCTGAAAACATGTCAAATATTCCTAAAATTCCCCCACGATGTTGTTCAAATATTTGTTCTAAAACAGCTGAGTTAATACCAGGGACAGGAATATATGTTCCAAGACGATAAACAGCTATAGCAAATAAAACAAAACCTAATTTTTTAAATAAGCCTGAGCTTTTTATTGCTTCACTATAATCAATATTTGGTACTTTTATATTCATAATCTAAAATTATGATGCAGATCCACCTAGTTCTTCTATCCTTTTTTTGGCACCAGGAGTAACCTTAAAATTTTTAAATTGAAGTTTCTTTTTAAACTGAATTGAATCAATTAGTTTAATTGATTTTTTATGATCTTTCTTTTTTAAGAAACCCTCTTGTATTAAAAAATTATTATCAATTAAAGAATTTTCTTTAAACTTATTAAAACTTACTAAAGACAAAGTTAAAGATTTAGAATTTATTTTCTTTAATGAATTAAAACCTCTTTTTGGAGTTTTTCTATAAATAGGCATTTGACCGCCCTCAAAATTTCTAACAGCAACACCTGACCTGGATTTTTGCCCTTTGTGGCCTCTGCCAGCTGTTTTTCCTAATCCAGAACCAATTCCTTTACCTTTTCTTTTTCTATTTTTTTGGCGTTGTTTTGAAATTTGATTTATCATGCTTAATTTTCTCTTTTACTAATTACAGAATTTATCTCTATGCTTCTTCTGGCAGACACTGATTTTGGTGTATTGATACTTTTTAAAGCTTTAATTGTTGATCGAACAATATTGTGTGGATTTTTTGTTCCAATAGCTTTGGATACAACATCAGAAATGCCCAATGCCTCAAAAATAGCTCTAGATGGACCGCCAGAGATTATACCTGTTCCTTTTGGAGCAGATCTTAAAATTACTGTGCTTGAGGAGAATTTGGCTTTTACATCATGGTGAATAGTTCTACCCTCTCTTAAAGGAATTCTTACCATAGTTTTCTTGGCTTCTTCTGAAGCTTTTCTGATTGCTTCAGGTACTTCTTTAGCTTTTCCTGATCCAAAACCAACTCTACCTTGCCCATCACCACTTACAACAAGTGCAGCAAATCCAAATCTTCTTCCACCTTTAACAACTTTAGAAACTCTTCTAACTGAAATAAGCTTTTCTATTAATTCTTTATTTGCATTGCTTTCTAACATTAAAACGATAAACCCTTTTCTCTTGCTGCATCAGCTAATACTTTAAGCCTTCCATGATATTTATATGAGCCTTTATCAAATTTTACTTCTTTAATGCCTTTTTCTATAGCTAGTTCGGCAATTTTTGAACCGACGATTTTAGCTACGTCAACTTTTTTTTGTCCCTCAGATTTCTCTAATTTAACTGATGAAAATGAGCACAAAGTTTTATCATTACTCTCAGATAACACTGAAGCATAAATGTGTTTAGAAGATCTAAAAACTAAGAGTTTATGTTTCTTTATATTATTCAATTTTTTTCTAACTCTTAATTTTCTACGAATAGCTCTAGTTTTATCTTTATTCATTATTTTTTCTTACCTTCTTTTCTATAAATTCTTTCACCTTCATATCGAACACCCTTGCCTTTATAAGGCTCTGGTTTTCTAAATGACTTGATTTCAGCTGCAACTTGACCAACTAATTGTTTACTTGTTCCAGTAATTACCACAATATTTTTTTCAACTTTTATAGAAATACTCTCAGGAATTTCAAAGTTGATATCGTGACTAAAACCAAGTGATAAAACAAGCTTTTTTCCAGAAACATTAGCTTTGTATCCAGTACCAATTAGTTCAAGTCTTTTTTCAAATCCTTTTGAATTACCAATAATTTCATTTTTAATATTTGCGTAAATAGTTCCAAGAAGTGCTTTATTTTCTCCAGAGAAATGTAAAAGATTATCTTTATGGTCAACCTTAATTCCAACAGGAAGAACAGTTGATGATTTTCCTAACTTACCCTCAAAATTAATTTCGTTATCTTTCATGGAAACTTTTATATCTTCAGGAATATTGATAGGATTTCTTGCTAATCTTGACATATTTTAGAAAACGCTTATTAGCACTTCCCCTCCTACTTTTTTTTCCCTTGCATCGGAGTCAGACATTACGCCCTTTGAGGTTGATAAAATTGTAGTACCTAAACCTCCAATAGTCTTAGGAATTTCATCTACAGAACTATAAACTCTACAACCCTGTTTTGTAATCTTTTCGATTTTGTTAATTAATGGTGAGCCTTTGTAATATTTAAGTGTAATTGAAATATCTTTCTTTGTATCACCTAAAATTTCAAAATTGTCAATATATCCCTCTTTTTTTAGCACGTCACAAACATTAACATTTAATTTTGAAAATATCGCTTTAACTGAGACTTTGTTGGCTTTTTGGCCATTTCTTATTCTTGTAATCATATCTGCTAGTGTGTCACTCATACTACCAACTCGCTTTCGTTAAGCCTGGTATTTGGCCCTTACCAGCCATATCTCTGATAGCTATTCTAGATAAATTAAATTTACTATAAACACCACGAGGCCTGCCAGATAGGAAACATCTGTTTCGGTATCTTATTCTTGATGAATTTCTCGGTAAGGACTCAAGTTTCATTTGTATCTTTACTCTTTCTTCAAATGGTAAATCTTTATTGGATAAAAGGCTTTTTAATTTTTTTCTTTTTTCACTGAGTCTATCTATCAGTACTTTTCTATTAATATTTTTTTGTATTGCGCTTTGTTTTGCCATGGTTAATTCAGAAATGGAAAATTCATTAATTTTAAAAGTTCATACCCCTCTTTGTCATTATTTGCAGAAGTGGCAATAGTGATATCAAAACCAAAGATATTTTCAACATTTTCAACACTAATTTCGGGAAAAATAATATGATCTTTAATACCTATGGTAATGTTACCTTGGCCATCAAATGACTTTTTGTTATAACCTCTGAAGTCTTTAATACGAGGCATGGCAATATTTACAAGTCTATCGTAAAACTCCATCATCATATTTTTTCTGAGGGTAACAGAAAGTCCTACTGGCATTCCTTTTCTAACTTTAAAGGAGGCAATAGCTTTTTTTGACATTCTAACAACTGGTGATTGACCAGTTATAAGAGATAAATCTTTTTTTATTTTTTCAATAGCTTTGTTATCCTCTTTAATAGCTCCGATACCTGCATTGATTACTATTTTTGATATTTTTGGGACAGCAAGTTTATGAGAAATTTCTAGATTTTTAGCTAACTGGTCAGAGACATTGAAAAGTTCTTGAATTGAATTTGACATTAGTACTTGTCTCCTGATGATTTCAAAATTCTAATTTTTTTTCCACTTTCAATTTTGAAACTTACTTTAGAAGATTTTTTAGATTTCGAGTCATAAGCCAAAATATTTGAAATATGAATTGGCATTTCTTTGTCAACAATACCACCTTTAGACTCTTGAGATGGCTTTTGATGTTTTTTACTTACGTTGACACCAGATATCACAACTTTATCAGCAGAGTTTATAATTTTTGAAATCTTTCCAATCTTACCTTTATCTTTACCGACTCTCACAATAACTTCGTCACCTTTTTTGTATTTTTTAATCATTATAATACCTCAGGAGCTAAACTAACTATTTTCATCATATTTCTTTTTCTAAGCTCTCTTGTAACGGGTCCAAAGATTCTTGTTCCAATTGGCTCATTTTGTTTGTCTAAAAGAACGGCTGCATTAGAGTCAAATTTAATTGATGTACCGTCTTCTCTAATTAATGGCTTTTTTGTTCTTACTATAATTGCTCTTTGTACTTCACCTTTTTTAACTTTAGATCTTGGGATAGCATCTTTGACTGAAACAACAATAATATCTCCTATTCTTGCATATCTTCTTTTTGATCCACCTATAACTTTTATGCAGCTTATTAATCGTGCACCAGAATTATCTGCTACTTGTAAATTTGACTCTGCTTGTATCATTATTTAATAACTTCCCATGATTTATTTTTAGAAATAGGTCTAGTTTCTTGAATTCTTACAGAGTCTCCTACAATAATTTTATTGTCACTGTCATGAGCAAGGTATTTTTTTGATACTCTTATTATTTTTTTATAAACAGGATGGGTGGTCTGTCTTGTTACCAAAACAGATATGGTTTTGTCACCAGATTTTTTTACAACTTTTCCCGTTAAAATACGTTTAGGCATTTTTATTAAGTCTTTCTTTTGTTAATAGTGATGCGATTTGCTTTTTAACTTTTTTAAATTGAGAGGTATCTGTAAGTTGACCACTTTTCTTCATAATTTTCAGGTTAAATAACTCTTTTTTTAAACTATTTATATCTTTATCAGCCATTAAAATTGATCCAATGATACGAATGTTGTTTTTACAGGTAATTTAGCAGATGCTAGTTCAAAAGCTTTTTTTGCTAGATGCTTGTCAACACCATCGACCTCAAACATTATAGTTCCCGGTTTTACTCTGCAGACCCATCTATCTATTGCACCTTTTCCTTTACCCATTCTAACTTCAGCAGGTTTTGCTGTGACTGGTACGTCTGGAAAAACTCTAATCCAAAGTCTTCCAGCTCTTTTTAAAAATCTAGTAATAGCTCTTCTGGATGCCTCTATTTGCCTAGCTGTTACTCTTTCAGCATCTAACGATTTAAGTCCGTAATAACCAAATGTTAGTTCATAATTACCCTTGGCACTGCCGTGTATTCTTCCTTT
The DNA here is from genome assembly GCA_902617355.1 of uncultured Alphaproteobacteria bacterium. GTDB lineage: Bacteria > Pseudomonadota > Alphaproteobacteria > HIMB59 > HIMB59 > HIMB59. The sequence continues at coordinate 54,584 of CACMWK010000005.1, forward strand.
GTGCTGTTTTCTATATTTTGTATTCTTTGGTAATAACATTAATTAGTTTTCTCTTTTTTATCATCTGATTTATTTATTGCATTTTTACTCTCGCCTTTATAAAGCCAAACCTTTATTCCAATAATTCCATAAGTAGTTAAAGCTCGAGCAGTTGCGTAATCTATATCAGCTCTAAGGGTATGTAAAGGCACACTTCCCTCAGAAAACTTTTCTGATCTTGCTATTTCAGCGCCGCCTAGTCTACCACCACATACAATTTTAATGCCCTTAGCACCAAGTTTAATTGCCGATAAACCTGATTTTTTCATCGCTTTTCTAAAAGCAACTCTCTTTTCAAGTTGTCTTGCAATAGAGTCTGCTACTAATGAGGCGTCTGTTTCAGGTTTTTTTATTTCTTTTATATCTAATGAAATGCTCTTATCAGATAATTTAGAAATTCTATTTCTAAGTTTTTCAATATCTGCACCTTTTTTACCAATAAGCACCCCTGGTTTCGAAGTGTGAATTATAATTTTGAGGTTTGCGGCAGCTCTTTCAATGATAACTGAACTTATACCTGCTATTGAATAATTCTTTTCTATATAATTTCTAATTCTATGATCTTCTTTTAAGAAAGTAGAGTAACTTTTCTTTTCAAACCAAGTTGATTGCCAATATTTATTAATACCGACTCTTAACGAGGTTGGGTTAACTTTCTGTCCCATTATAATCTCTCCTCTAAAACTAGCGTTAATCTAGAAAAGGGTTTAATGATTTGAAAAGCTCTCCCCTTACTCATTGGTCTAAATCTTTTCATCCTTAAACTTTTGCCAACGTAAGCTTCTTTCACAAAAAGTTTATCAATGTCTAAATTGTTATTATTTTCTGCATTCGCAACAGCAGAGTTTAAAGTTTTTAGTACTTCTTTACTTACTCTTTTATTTGAAAATTTCAAAATATTTAAAGCTGCATTAATATCTTTTTTTCTTATATCTTTAACAATTAAGTTAAGCTTTTGGGAGCTAGTTCTTATCATTTTATTGATTGCTTTTACTTCTTTAGGCATAATTATTTTTTACCCTGGACCGCTTTCTTGTCCCCTGAATGACCTTTGAAAACCCTAGTGGGCGAAAACTCTCCAAGTTTATGGCCTACCATGTCTTCAGTTACGTAGACTGGTATAAAAGATTTACCATTATAAACGGAAATAGTTACTCCGACAAAATCAGGTATAATAGTTGATCTTCTTGACCATGTTTTAATTGGAGATTTTGAACTTTCTTCTTTTGATTTTTTAACTTTTTTGAATAGAGTCACATCAAAGTAAGGTCCTTTCCATACAGATCTTGCCATTACTTTTTAGCCCTTCTTGATATGATCATCTTAGATGTAAATTTAATTCTTCTTGTCTTCTTTCCTTTTGTTTTCATGCCCCATGGCGTTGAAGGGTGTCTACCACCCGATGTTCTTCCTTCTCCTCCACCATGTGGGTGATCAACAGGATTCATTACAACACCTCTAACAGTAGGTCTTATACCTAGGTGTCTTTTAATTCCGGCTTTACCAATTTTTTTGTTTTTATTATCTTGGTTAGATACTACGCCTATCGTAGCCATACATTCACCATGGACTAGTCTGGTTTCGCGGGATGAAAGTTTAACCATTACATATTTTTCTTGTTCTCCTAATACCTGTGCAAAGGATCCTGCTGATCTACATAGTTTACCACCAGCTCCTGGTTTTAATTCAATGTTATGTATAGAGGTACCAGTTGGTATATTTTTTATCTTCATCGCATTACCAGATGATATTTCTGTTTTAACTGATGAAATAACCTTATCACCAGTTTTTAAATCAGTAGGAGCAATAATGTATTCTTTTATATCTTGATAATTAATCAGAGCTATAAAGGCACTTCTATTAGGATCATATTCTATTCTCTCTACTGTGCCAATTTTGTCAAATGTATTTCTTTTAAAATTTACTAGTCTGTATTTCTTCTTATGCCCACCAGATCTATGTCTAATTGTAATCTTACCAGTATTGTTTCTCCCAGAATTTGGTTGCAAATCTTCTATTAAAGATTTTTCTGGACGTCCCTTAAACAACTGTGACTTATCAATTTTTACTGTTTTTCTATAAGAAGGTGTTGTTGGTTTGTAAGTTATCAGTCCCATATTATACCTTACCGCTCATATCAATGGTGTTGCCCTCTTTAAGAGTAACTATTATTCTTTTAAGCTCTGATCTTGTGCCTCTTTGACCCTTAAATACTTTGGGTTTGCTCTTAACATTTAAACTATTTAGCTTTTGAACTTTAACTTTATATATTTCTTCTATTGTCTTTTTAATGTTAATTTTATTTGCATCTTTTCGGACTTCAAAAATGTACTTATTAAATTGAGCATTAGCTGTAGATTTTTCCGTAATGACAGGTTTTTTAATTAAATTAAGATCCATTTTAATTATTAACTATGTATGAATTATAAATTGTTGATTTTTTTGAAAATAGAACCATATCTGATTTTAAAGCTGTATGGACTGAATAACTTTTATCAGAGAGAAAGTATATTTTTTTGTAATTTTGAAATTTAATAACCAATTTATTTTCAGTTAAATTACTAAAAACAAAAATAATCATTTTGTTTGGGTTTTTTTTTAACAAATCAGATATATTTTTTTCATCTAATTTTTCCTCATCAAAAACATAGAGTGATTTATTATTACTTTTACTAAGTATTGATGAAACTATGGCGCTTTTTTTGATTTTTTTATTCACTTTATAAGAAACCACATGAAATTTTGGCCCAAAAGCTTTTCCTCCACCTCTTCTTTGAGTTGTTTTTTTGTTACCAGCTCTTGCATTTCCAGTTCCTTTTTGTTTAAAAAGTTTTTTTCCTGAGCCAGCAACTTCAGATCTATCAAGACTATGATTATTTCCTTGTTTATGGGAATAGATTTTTTGTAATGATAAATGTAAAGCTTTTTCGGATATACTTTTATCTTTTAATGTAATTTGTTCAAACATTTATTTAAAAACCTTAACTATAGATTTATTTTTTCCAGGAACAGATCCTTTGATGAATATTAATTTTTTATCTTGATCAATTAAAAGCACCTCTAAATTTTTAGTAGTTGTTAATTGATTACCTAAATGACCAGCCATTTTTTTTCCTTTGAACACTTTACCTGGATTCTGATTTTGACCTGTTGAACCATGAGCTCTATGAGAAATAGAAACACCATGTGTTGCTCTCATACCACTAAAATTATGTCTCTTCATAGCGCCGGCAAAACCTTTACCAGTTGATTTTGACTGTACCGAAACTTTATCACCAACTTTAAATTTAGGGTCAATTAATGAACCAACCTCTAGGAGTTCCTCATCAGAATTTATTCTTTGTTCCTTAATTATTTTTTTTGGCTCTAAATTTAATTTATTGAATTCTTTTAATTGAGGTTTATTAAGTTTTTTTGGTTTAAGAAAACCTATAATATTTGCAAGATAACCATCTCTATCAATAGTTCTATTACCAACAACAGTACAACTATTGTAATCAAGAACTGTTGCAGAAACTCTAGTGCCGTTTTCATTGACAAATGAGGTTTGGCCAATTTTAGTGCTGATGATCATAATTAGTTATTTTTTTATTTTTATATCGACATTAACACCAGATGCTAAGTCAAGCTTCATAAGTGCATCAACTGTTTGTGGTGTAGGTTCAATGATATCCATCATCCTAATGTGTGTTCGTAATTCAAACTGCTCCCTACTTTTTTTATCTACATGCGGGGATTTATTTACCGTAACTCTTTCAATTTTAGATGGCATAGGAATTGGTCCAATTACTTTAGCACCAGTTCTTTTAGCTGTCTGAAGAATATCAATAGAACTTCTGTCTAAAATATTATGATCAAACGATTTTAATCTTATTCTAATATTTTGATTTATCATGATTATGCCAGTTTAGATTTAATTTCCTCTTCTACATTTGAAGGTACTACATCATAGTGTGAGAATAACATTGTATAACTTGCTCTTCCTTGGCTCATTGAGCGTAGATTATTAACATAACCAAACATATTAGCAAGAGGAACTACAGACGATACAACTTTGGCATTACCTCTGTCTTCCATTTTTTCAATTTGACCTCTTCTTGAATTCAAATCACCAATAATATCGCCCATGTAATCTTCTGGGGTAACTACTTCAACTTTCATCATTGGTTCAAGTAATTTTGGTCCAGCTTTTCCAACAGCTTCTCTAAATGCGGCTCTTGAAGCTATCTCAAAAGCTAATACAGAGGAGTCAACATCATGAAATGCGCCATCATGAACTTCTGCTTCAAAGTCTATCACATTATAGCCAGCTATGACTCCATTTTGAGCGGCAAAATTAATACCTTTTTCTACTCCAGGGATATATTCTTTTGGAATATTTCCTCCAACTACTGTGTTAACAAATTTAACACCAGAATTTCTCTCTAATGGTTTGAATTTCATTTTTACTCTTGCAAATTGGCCAGCACCACCAGATTGTTTTTTATGTGTATAATCTACTTCGACATCTTTAGTAATTGTCTCTCTATATGCGACTTGAGGAGCTCCAACATCTGCTTCAACTTTGAATTCTCTTTTCATTCTATCAACCAAAATTTCTAAATGAAGTTCGCCCATACCTTTAATAATTGTTTGTCCAGACTCTTCATCTGAAGTAACTCTGAAACTTGGATCCTCTTGAGCTAACCTTCCTAAGGCTTGTCCCATTTTTTCATAGTCAGCTTTTGTTTTAGGCTCAACTGCAACTTCAATAACAGGATCAGGAAATTCCATTTTTTCTAGGATAACTTTTTTTGATGGATCACATAAAGTGTCACCAGTAGTGACATTCTTCAAACCGACTAAAGCAACTATATCTCCTGCCTTTGCATCTTTAATTTCTTCTCTAGTGTTTGAGTGCATTAAAAGCATTCTTCCAATTCTTTCTTTTTGATTTTTAGATGAATTAAGTATGGTTGAACCTGAGCTAAGGTTTCCACAATAGAGTCTACAAAAAGTTATTTGACCAACAAAAGGATCTGCTGCTACTTTAAACGCCAAGGCCGCAAAAGGTTCTTCAGGGGTATTAGGAATTTGTAATTTATCATCTGATCCTTCTTTTATTCCTTCAACATAACCTATGTCTTTAGGAGAAGGTAAATAATCTACAACAGCATCAAGTAATGGTTGGACACCTTTATTTTTAAAAGCAGTTCCACACAAAACAGGAACAAATTTAAAATCAATTGTTCCTTTTCTAATGCAGGCTTTTAAAGTATCAACAGATATTTCTTTTCCCTCTAGATAATCCTCTAGAGCTTTATCATCTGCTTCAACTGCATTTTCTATTAACTCTTCTCTTTTTTTCTTAGCTTCCTCAATTAAATCATCACTAATATCAGTAACATCATATTCTGCTCCGAGACTATCGTCTTTCCAAATAATTGATTTAAAATTGACTAGATCAACAACTCCTTTAAAATCTGCCTCTTTTCCAATTGCCATTTGCAAAACAAGAGGATTAGCTCCCAATCTATCTTTGATAGATTGAACATTCATCTCAAAATCTGCACCAAGTCTGTCCATTTTATTACAAAAACAAATCCTCGGAACTTTATATCTATCAGCTTGTCTCCAAACTGTTTCCGATTGTGGTTCAACTCCTGCAACACCGTCAAAACATGCAACGGCTCCATCTAAAACTCTTAGAGATCTCTCAACTTCAATTGTAAAATCAACGTGACCTGGCGTATCAATAATATTTATTCTATGATCATTCCAAAAACAGGTTGTAGCAGCTGAAGTTATTGTTATACCCCTTTCTTGCTCTTGTTCCATCCAATCCATTGTTGCAGCACCATCATGAACTTCACCTATTTTATGAGACTTTCCTGTATAGTATAAAATTCTTTCAGTGGTTGTAGTTTTACCAGCATCAATATGAGCCATTATTCCAATATTTCTATATTTACTTAAATCCATGTTTACCACCTGTAGTGAGCGAAGGCTCTATTAGCCTCTGCCATTTTGTGAACTTCATCTTTTTTCTTTACAGAATTACCTTTATTTTCAAAAGCATCTATTAATTCGTTTGCTAGTCTCTCTCTTTGAGTTTTTTCGTTTCGTTTTTTTGAATTTGTTAAAATCCATTTAAATGCTAATGCTTGAGCTCTGGTGCTTCTAACTTCCATTGGTACTTGATACGTAGCTCCCCCAACTCTTCTTGATTTAACTTCAACAGATGGTTTAACGTTATTGATAGATTTTTGAAAATACTCTAATGGATCGTCACTTTGGTTGTTTGTTTTTATAATATCGAGGGCACCATATACTATTTTTTGAGCAACTGTTTTTTTACCACCTACCATTACCTCATTTATAAACTTGTTTAGAACAACACTATTATATATGGGATCTGGTAATACTTGTCTTTTCTCTGCTGCTCTTCTTCTTGACATGTTTAAAGTTTAATTTTTGGGCCTTTTAGCACCGTATTTAGATCTACGTTGTCTTCTTTTTTCGAGTCCTTGGGTATCCAATGTTCCTCTTATAATGTGATATCTTACACCAGGTAAATCTTTAACTCTTCCTCCACGAATTAACACAACAGAGTGTTCTTGTAAATTGTGCCCTTCACCTGGAATGTATGCTGTAACTTCTTGACCATTAGTTAGCTTTACCCTAGCCACCTTTCTCAGGGCAGAATTAGGTTTTTTAGGAGTAGTTGTGTAGACTCTTAAACAGACACCTCTCTTTTGAGGACATGACTTAAGAGCAGGAACTTTGTTTCTCTTAGAGACTTTCTCTCTAGATTTCCTCACTAATTGGTTTATGGTCGGCATAGTTCGCAGAATATATTTATAGTATTAAGTATAGTCAACATCTATTTAGAGGTTTCTAGCTGTTTTAATAGTGAATTATCGCGGATTTTAGCTTCTTTTCTTAGCGCTCTGATAACGTTACCTGTTCCAGCAGGAATTAATTTACCAACAATAACATTTTCTTTAAGGCCTGTTAATTTATCAACTTTTCCATTTATAGCTGCCTCAGTTAGGACTCTTGTTGTTTCTTGGAAAGAAGCTGCTGAAATAAAAGAATTAGTTTGAAGACTAGCCTTTGTAATTCCGAGGATCATCATTTTATAATCGATCTCTTTTTTACTTTCTTTTTTTAATAAATTATTCTTTTCTATAACTTCTATCTTATCTTTTATGTCACCAACTAAATATTCACTATCACCGGCATCGATGACTTCAACTTTTTGTAGCATTTGACGTGTAATACACTCGATGTGTTTGTCATCAATTAAAACACCCTGTAAACGGTATACTTTTTGAACTTCTCTTACCATATATTCAGCTAATGCTTCAATCCCAAGAATATTTAAAATATCTGTTGGAGCTGGGGTTCCATCAACAATCATATCGCCTTTGTTCACCCTATCTCCCTCATTAAAATATATATATGTGCCTTTGGGGATTAAAAATTCAACTGGCTCACCTTCTTCAGGACTAATTATAATTCTTCTTTTGCTTTTAATATCTTTTCCAAATTCGATTGTTCCAGATATTTCAGCTAAAACTGCAGGATTCTTTGGTTTTCTTGACTCAAAAATATCTGCAACTCTAGGTAGTCCGCCTGTAATATCTTTTGTTTTTGAGGAAGCCCTTGGAATTCTAGCTATTACATCACCTGCAGAAACTTCTTTTCCTTTTTCAATATTTAAGACAATCCCAACACTTAAATCATAAGTAGATGAATTTTTTGATTTGATAGGATTTCCATCCTTATCTGTTATTACTAACTGTGGTTTTAGATCTTGTTTTCCCTGAAAACTTTTCCAATCAATTATTACTTTGGAGGAAATACCTGTTGTTTCATCGAACTTCTCAATAAAAGATACACCCTCAACTAAGTCTCTAAAATCTAATTTTCCAGTTTCCTCAGCAACTATAGGAACAGTGTATGGATCCCATTCAAGTAATAAGCTATTAAGTTTAACGTCTGCTCCATTTTTTACCAACAAAGTCGACCCATAAGGAGCTCTAAACGAAGAGATCAGAGTTTTATTATTATCAAATATTTCAAGCTCAGTAGTTCTGTTGATAATTATTTCATTTCCAGATCCGTTTACAACAGATCTAAGATTTTTAATTTTAACTTTACCATCACTTGGAGACTCAAAATTAGATTTTTCAGCGGATGAACTCGCAACACCACCGACGTGAAAAGTCCTCATTGTTAACTGAGTACCAGGCTCGCCAATTGACTGAGCTGCGATAATACCAACTGCTTCCCCTGTATTTACAGGAACTCCTTTGGCTAAGTCTCTTCCATATGATTTAGCACAAATACCATGTGTCGTTCCACAAGTTATTGGTGATTTAATTCTTACAGAAGTAACATTTTCTTTTTCTAATAATTCAATTTCTTCATGTGAGATGTAAGAGTCATTTTTTATTATTACCTCACCTTTTTTATTTTTAACATCGTCAGCTAGATATCTACCAAAAACTCTTTCTGTCAAAGGTATAGAAACTTCACCAGACTCATATATTGTGTCAACAGTTAATCCATTTTTACATGTACAGTCTTTACATGTAATCGTTAAATCTTGAGCTACATCAACTAACCTTCTAGTTAAGTAACCTGAACTTGCAGTTTTTAGAGCAGTGTCTGCTAAACCTTTTCTAGCACCATGTGTAGAATTAAAATATTCAAGAACTGTTAAACCATCTTTAAAGTTGGATGTAATTGGGTTTTCAATAATCTCTCCAGATGGTCTTGCCATCAAACCTCTCATTCCAGCTAGTTGCTTGAGTTGGGCTTCAGAACCTCGCGCACCAGAGTCAGCCATGATATATACAGAATTAATTTGACTGTCTTTATTAGATGAAACAGTTTTCATCATTGCTTTTGCTACTTTGTCTGTACAAGTTGACCACAAGCCTACAACTTTGTTATATTTCTCTCTTTCAGTAATAAGACCTTCTTGATATTGGTTTTCAAGACTGTTGACTAGTTTTTGAGTATCCTGGATTAATACGTTTTTCTCTTCAGGTATCACTAAATCATCTTTTCCAAATGAAATGCCTGCTTTTGCAGCATATTTAAAACCTACATTCATGATTTGATCAACAAATATGCAAGTCGCTTTTTGACCTGTAAATCTGTAAACATTGTCTAAAAGGTTACTAATATCTTTTTTTGTAAGAACTTTATTGATCACATCAAAAGGCAAGTTATTGTTTTCAGGAACAGTTTTAAATAGGACCACTCTTCCTGCGGATGTAGTATATTTTTTATATTCGAGACTATCTTTTGCTGAATTGTAAATTTTAGTTCTATAAATGATAGGTGTATGTAATTCTATCGTTTTATTTTCTAGTGCAAATTCTACCTCACCTACATGAGAATAATATTTCTTTGGTTCTTCATTTTCTTTAATTAATGATAAGTAATAAATACCAAGAACAATATCCTGACTTGGAACAATAATTGGTTTTCCACTTGAAGGTGAAAGAATATTATTAGTGCTCATCATTAATACTCTTGCTTCAAGTTGAGCTTCAAGACTCAATGGTATATGAACTGCCATCTGGTCGCCGTCAAAGTCTGCATTAAAGGCTGTACAAACTAATGGATGGAGTTGAATAGCTTTACCTTCAATTAGAATAGGCTCAAATGCTTGAATACCTAATCTATGTAAAGTAGGTGCACGATTTAAAAGAATAGGGTGTTCTCTTATTACTTCATCAAGTATGTCCCATACTTCTGGTCTCTCTGACTCAACCATTTTTCTGGCAGATTTAAGAGTTGAGGCAAAACCATAAGACTCAAGTTTATTGTAAATAAATGGTTTAAATAACTCTAAAGCCATTTTTTTTGGTAGGCCACATTGATGAAGTTTTAACTCTGGTCCTACAACAATTACTGATCTACCAGAATAGTCAACTCTTTTACCAAGTAAATTTTGTCTGAATCTTCCTTGCTTACCTTTTAGCATTTCTGATAAAGATTTAAGAGGTCTTTTATTGGTACTTGTGATGACTCTCCCTCTTCTTCCGTTATCAAATAAAGCATCAACAGACTCTTGAAGCATTCTTTTTTCATTTCTGACAATGATGTCGGGGGCTCTTAAATCTAAAAGTCTTTTTAATCTGTTATTTCTATTAATAACTCTTCGATACAGGTCGTTTAAATCAGATGTAGCAAAACGGCCACCTTCTAAAGGTACAAGTGGTCTTAACTCTGGTGGAATAACAGGGAGTACTTTTAAAACCATCCACTCCGGTTTTATATTTGAATTTTTAAACCCTTCCATTACTTTCATTCGCTTAAGTATTTTTTTCTTTTTTGTTTCTGATGAAGTGGCTTCACTTTCTTCAATTAGTTTTACTATTTCAGCTTCTAAATCAATCTTGGATAGAATTTCTTGTACAGCTTCTGCACCTATTCCGTGTTTAAAAGAGTCATCACCAAATTGATCTATAGCTTCCTCTAATTCTTCATCAGTTAATAGTTGATTTGGGCTTAAGCCTGACAAAAGAGGGTCTATAACTATGTGACTCTCAAAATATAGAACTTTTTCAAGGTTCTTGAGTGTTATGTCAAGAGCAAGGCCAATCCTACTTGGTAATGATTTTAAAAACCAAATATGGGCAACTGGAGCTGCTAATTCTATGTGAGCCATTCTCTCTCTTCTGACTTTAGAAAGTGTAACTTCGACACCACATTTTTCACATGTAATGCCTTTAAATTTCATTCTTTTATATTTGCCACACAAACACTCATAATCTTTTGTAGGCCCGAAAATTCTTGCACAGAATAAACCCTCTCTTTCAGGCTTGAAAGTTCTATAATTGATTGTTTCAGGTTTTTTGATTTCTCCAAAAGACCATGACCTTATTTGCTCAGGACTTGAAACAGAAATCTTAATCTGATCAAAGTTTAGTGTTTGATTATTAGTCTTAAATAAATTAGTTAGATCTTTCATTGTGCACTCTCTCTATTAACTGTGGGGTCTGTTTCTATTAATTCAACATTTAATCCTAGAGATTTTAATTCTTTTACTAGAACATGAAATGACTCTGGTATACCACTTTCAAAATTATAATCGCCTCTGATTAGAGCTTCATAAACTTTTGTTCTTCCAGCTACATCATCTGATTTAATAGTTAAAATTTCCTGTAATGTATTTGATGCACCGTAAGCTTCCAACGCCCATACTTCCATCTCTCCAAACCTTTGACCACCAAATTGAGCTTTACCACCTAAAGGCTGTTGTGTAACAAGACTGTAAGGTCCAATAGATCTTGCATGTATCTTATCATCAATTAAGTGGTGGAGTTTTAAAATATATTTGTATCCAACAGTGACTTTTCTTTCAAACCTTTCTCCAGATCTGCCATCAAATAAATAAACTTGACCGCTATTATCAAATCCAGCTTTATCCAGGAGATTTGTGATTTCAGTGGTGTTAGTGCCATCAAAGACGGGTGTAGCAAACGTAACACCCTTCTCTAGATTACCTGCTAACTCGATTAGCTGATCATCGTTCATTTTTGTAATTTCAACATTTGAGTCTTTATTCTTTTCATAAAAACTAGAAAGAGACTGTTTTAACTGATTTATATTTCCCTCTTTCTTTGCCATATCTAGACTTTGTGAAATTTGCCTACCAATACCATAAGCTGCCCAACCTAAGTGTGTCTCTAAGATTTGACCAATATTCATTCTACTTGGAACACCGAGTGGGTTTAGTAATACATCTACAGGCGTTCCATCCTCCAAGAAAGGCATATCTTCAATTGGTACAATCTTAGAAATTACACCTTTATTACCATGTCTTCCAGCCATCTTATCTCCAGCTTGAAGTTTTCTTTTTACAGCAACAAAAACTTTAACTACTTTTAGAACACCAGGTAACAAATCATCACCACTTTGAATCTTTTCAATTTTATTTTGAAATTTTTTATCTAATAAAATTATAGCATCACTAAAAATTTTCTTCTGTGATGCAAATGTTTCCATAGAGATACTATCGTCGACTTGAATTTTTTCTAAAATTCCAATAGGCTTTGATATTAAAGCTTCCTCTTCTATTTTATTTCCCTTAGCAAAAACATCTATACTATTGGCAGCATTTTTATTTTTAAAAATACTTATAAGATTTTGTTTGTAATTATTCTCTAAAATATTTTTTTCATCATCTCTGTCTTTAGCTAATCTGTCTATTTCAACTCTTTCGATAGCTATTGTTCTTTCATCTTTTTCAACACCCCTTCGAACTAACACTTGTACATCAACTACAACACCAGAGTAACCTGTTGGCAATCTCAAAGAGGTATCTTTTACGTCAGCTGCCTTTTCAGAGAAAATTGCTCTTAGTAACTTCTCTTCTGGTGTAATGGGTGAGTCACCTTTTGGAGAAACCTTTCCAACGAGGATATCTCCCGGTTTAACCTCGGATCCAATATAAACAATACCTGCTTCATCAAGATTGGTGATGCTATCATCGCCAACATTTGGCATATCTCTTGTGATTTCTTCAGGGCCTAATTTAGTATCTCTACATAAAACTTCAAATTCTTCTATATGAATTGAAGTATATCTATCTTCATGAACTACTCTTTCTGACATTATAATAGAGTCTTCAAAATTGTACCCGTTCCATGGCATAAATCCTACAAGAAGATTTCTTCCTAAAGCTAGTTCCCCCAAATCAGTTGAAGGCCCATCCGCTATGATATCTCCTCTTTCGACGTAATCTCCTATTTTGACGATAGGCTTTTGATTAATTGCAGTGCTTTGGTTAGATCTTTGAAACTTTTTTAAGTTATATATATCAACGCCACTTTTATCTTTGCTAATGTTTTTAGAGTCTGACCTTATCACTATTCTTGATGAGTCAACTTGATGAACATAACCACTATTTTTTGCAATCACAACAGCTCCACTATCTCTTGCCACTTTAGATTCAAATCCAGTGCCCACAAGAGGAGCTTCACTTTTAACAAGTGGGACAGCCTGTCTCATCATATTTGAGCCCATTAGAGCTCTATTTGCGTCATCATTTTCCAAGAATGGAATTAATGATGCGGCAACTGACACAAGTTGTTGAGGATTAACATCCATGAAATCTATTTCAGAAGGATCACAAAAGATAAAATCTCCTCTCCTTCTGCAACTAACTTGTTCTTCTGCAAATTTGCCGTTATCATTAATTAAGCTATTTGCTTGAGCTATTGTATAATTTTCCTCTTCATCAGCATTCAAATATAGAACTTCATTGGTTACGGTACCTTTAACTATTTTTCTGTAGGGTGTTTCAATGAAACCGTATTGATTAATTCTAGCAAAAGATGAAAGACTATTTATAAGCCCAATGTTTGAACCTTCAGGTGTTTCGATAGGGCATATTCTACCGTAGTGAGTAGTATGAACATCTCTTACCTCAAATCCTGCTCTCTCTCTAGTCAGACCACCCGGGCCTAGAGCAGAAATTCTTCTCTTATGTGTTATTTCACTTAATGGGTTTGTCTGATCCATAAACTGGCTTAATTGGCTAGTGCCAGTAAATTCTTTTAGTACAGTTTGAATAGGTTTAGAGTTTACAAGATCTTGAGGCATGATTGACTCAATATCAACCGTTCCCATCTTTTCTCTAATTGCCCGTTCCATTCTTACTAATCCAATTCTGTATTGGTTTTCTATTAATTCTCCAACTGATCGAACACGTCTATTTCCTAAATGATCAATGTCATCTTTACCGGCACTTTCTGTTTTCATATCAAAAAGTTTTTTTGCGACAGCTAGAATGTCTGATTTACTTAAAATTCTTGTTTTGTTATCCTTTTTTAAAGATAAATAAGTGTTTAATTTAACTCTTCCTACTTCCGACAAATCGTATCTATCTTCACTAAAAAACATATTTTGAAATAAGTAGTTACTTGCTTCTAATGTTGGCGGTTCACCTGGTCTTAAAATTTTAAAAATATCAAAAAGAGCTTCTTCTCGTGAATTATTTTTGTCTGCAACTAATGAGTTAATAACACCCAAATTACCAGTAGCTTGATTAGCATTAATAACGGAAAATTGATTTATAGATAATTCTTCAAGTCTTTTAAAAAACTCTTCACTTAATAAGGTACCTGCCTCTGCATAAACCAAGCCATTATCATAATTGACAATATCGTTTGATAAATAAAAACCATACAGCTCCTCCTGTTTAAAAAAGAATTTATTTATTTTTTTATCTTTAATTTCCTTGAGCAACTTTAATGATAACTTCACATCTTTAAAAGCCACTACTTCTTTAGTGTTAGGATCAACAAGATTAAATGGTAGATTTTTATATTTAAATTTATTTAAATCTAAATTAACAACCCATCCATCTTTATTTTTCTTGAAATCAAAAGTCTCATAGAAATATGTTAAAATTTCCTCTGAGGTCATTCCAGAAACTTTATAAATATCTGGCTCAACTTTATTTTGAATGCATTCTTGTAAATACTTTTCTGAAGCCTTTGATGGTAACGCTTGTAAAATAGTTGTAGATATCATTTTCTTTTTTCTATCAATTCTGAAGAAAAGATTATCTTTATGGTCAAATTCAAAATCTAACCAAGAACCTCTGTAAGGAATTATTCTTGCATTATACAACACCTTACCACTTGCATGGGTTTTACCTTCATCATGATCAAAAAATACACCAGGTGATCTATGTAATTGGCTTACAACAACTCTTTCAGTTCCATTAACAACAAATGTACCGTTATTCGTCATCAAGGGTAAATCACCTAAATATACTACTTGCTCTTTTATATCTCTTAGTGATTTTTCTTCAGTTTCTTCATTGATATCCCATATTATTAATCTAAAAGTAACCATGAGAGATGCGGAAAAAGTTAAACCCTTCCTTCTGCACTCATCAACATCGTATTTAGGATTATCTAAATAATAATCTATATAGTGAAGTTCAGATTTACCTGCGTAGTCTTTTATGGGAAAGACAGAGTTAAAGACTTCCTGCAAGCCTGTATTTGAACGGTTCTCTAATGATTTTCCTAATTGAAGAAACTTATCGTAGGAAATTTTTTGAATATCTACTAAATTTGGAACATCGATCGTTTTACCGATCTTACCAAAAGAATAGCGAATTCGTTTTTTTTCTGTAAAGCTAAGTGGCATGTTATATAGAACCTGTAATAATTAATTATTTAAGTTCTACTTTTGCGCCTGCGGCTTCTAGCTGAGTCTTCATAGCTTCCGCTTCTTCTTTCTTAACTCCTTCTTTTAAAGTTTTCGGAGCACCTTCAACCATGTCTTTAGCTTCTTTTAAACCAAGACCTGTAATAGCTCTTACTTCTTTAATAACATTAATTTTTTGATCTCCAGCTGCTGTAAGCACAACATCAAAAGCATCTTTTTCTTCTGCTACATCCGCTGCAGGAGCTGCTCCACCTGCTGCTACTGCTACAGGTGCCGCTGCGGTTACACCCCATTTTTCTTCTAAAAGTTTTGAAAGCTCTGCTGCTTCCATTACTGTTAGTGTTGATAGCTCATCAACAATTTTATTTAAATCTGCCATTTTTTTGTCTCTCCCTAATTAGTCTTTTTTGTTTTGTAGTATTGAAATAATATCCTGATCTGGTCTTTGTAACAGTCTTACAAGCTTTGAAGCAGGAGCATTGATCAATCCAACTATTTTTCCTCTTATTTCTTCAAGAGAAGGTAAAGTTGCAACCTTTGCTATATCCTCTTTTGAATATAACTGGTTATCAAAAAAAGCTGCCTCTGCAGATAGCTTTTTTAAATCTTTTTCAAATTTTTTACAAACCTTTGCAGTTCCAACAGGATTATTTGTAAAAATTAATAATTTTTGATTAGATAAAAAATCAATTAGACCTTTTTTTTCATTATCTTTGTTAACAAATATTTTAACAATATTATTTTTGGAAACTTTAGTTACTCCATCATTATTTCTAATTTCAGTTCGAAATTCGATCATTTCTTTAACTGACATCTCTGAAAATGATGCAACGAATATAGCAGAATAATCTTTTGACATCTGATCAAGGTTTTCAATATATTGTTGTTTTTCAGCTTTATTCATTATATTTCAACCCTTAAACCAAAACCCATAGAAGAAGATAGATATACAGAATTCACAAAGTTACCCTTCAATCCTGACGGTTTTATTTTTTTTATTTCGTCAATAAAAGAAGTTACGTTTTCAGTTAATTTACTTTCGTCAAAACTAACTTTACCTAAAGCAGCATGTATGGTTCCTGCTTTATCATTTTTATATGCTACTAGTCCTTTATTAATATTTTCAATTGTACTTTTTATATCATTTGTAACAGTCCCTGTTTTAGGATTAGGCATTAAACCTTTTGGACCCAAAATTTTAGCAATTTTACTTACAACGGACATCATATCTGGAGTAGCTACTATTACATCTACGTCAATCTTTTTTTCAAGAGTAGCAACCAAATCATCACCTCCAACATGTTTAGCGCCTGCTGCTTTAGCCTCCTCTGCTGCTTTTCCTTGAGCAAAAACTGCTATTTGAACTTTTTTTCCTAAACCGTGGGGAGGTATAAAACTACCTCTGACATTTTGATCAGACTGTTTAGAGTCAATACCTGTATTGATTGATACTTCTAGAGACTCGTCAAATTTAACATATTTTTTTTCTTTAATAATTTTAACTGCATCAGATATTTTGTATGACTTTGTAAAATCTATACCTTCAATTTGATTTTTTTTGTTCTTAGTTAAATTCATTATACAATTTCCATTCCCATTGACCTTGCTGATCCGAGTATTATTTTTGATGCTTGATCAACATCATATGCATTGAGATCTTCTAATTTTTCTTTTGCAATATCTTCTACTTGTTTCATTGTAACTTTACCTAATTTTGCCCTACCAGGCGTTTGACAGCCTTTTTTTATTTTTGCAGCTTTTTTTAGATAAAAAGTAACGGGTGGTTTTTTTGTGACAAAATCAAATGATCTATCCTTGTATGCAGTAATTATAGTTGGGATAGGCGCACCCTTTTCCAAATCTTTTGTCTTGTCGTTAAACTGTTTACAAAAATCTTGGATGTTTAATCCCTTTTGACCTAAAGCAGGACCTACGGGAGGTGCCGGATTAGCTGAACCGGCTGGAATTTGTAATTTTATATATCCTAAAATCTCTTTAGCCATAATATTAGCCCTTAACCACTTGTGAATAATCTAGTTCTAAAGGTGTCGGTCTCCCAAAAATTGAAACGGACACTTTAAGCTTTTGTCTTGAACTGTCAACCTCTTCTATAATACCACTAAATGAAGCAAATGGACCATCAGACACCTTAATCTGTTCACCAACTTCATACTCAAACTTTGGTTTAGGATTATCAACACCTTCAGTAATGTCTTGTAATAATTTAGATACCTCTCGTTCAGATATGGCAATTGGCTTATCTTTCGTACCAAGAAAATTTGAAACTTTTGGTATATCTCTGACTAAATGCCAAGTGTCATCGTTCATTATCATCTTGATTAAAACATACCCTGGGAAAAATTTTTTTTCAGAGTTAACTCTTACTCCTCTTCTTACCTCCACTACTGCTTGAGTAGGAACAGATACTTCAGAAATCGAGTCTTCTAAATTAACTTTTTTTGCCTCATCTAAAATTGAGTCTGCAACTTTTTTCTCAAAGCCAGAGTGGCAGTGTACAACATACCACTTTGATGTATCTGTATTTTCAACCATTAAATTATCCTAGAACTATTCGCACAACAAAAGAAAAAAATTGGTCTAAGAGCATTAAAATAATTGCAGCAATACTAATCACAACCAAAACGATACCTGCTGATGTGAAAGTTTCTCTCTTGGAGGGCCAGGTAACTTTAGATACCTCCTGTCGAACTTCTCTTAAATATTTAGCAGGATTAAATTTCATATTTTTATTTATATATTTGGCAGGAGTGGCAGGCATCGAACCCGCAACCTCCGGTTTTGGAGACCGGCGCTCTACCAGTTGAGCTACACTCCTTCATATTATTAGTATTACTGCAGAGAATATTTTTATTCGATAATCTCTGAAACAACTCCTGAGCCAACAGTTCTACCACCTTCACGAATAGCAAAACGTAAATTGTTATTCATTGCGATAGGAGCTAATAACTCAACTTCAAGTGTAATATTATCTCCAGGCATTACCATTTCAGTACCTTCAGGTAATTTAATTGAACCGGTAACATCAGTGGTTCTAAAATAAAACTGAGGTCTGTAATTTGCAAAGAAAGGAGTGTGTCTTCCACCCTCTTCTTTGCTTAAAGCGTAAATCTCTGCTTTAAATTTTTTGTGAGGTTTGATACTACCAGGAGCTGCCAAAACTTGGCCTCTTTCAACCTCTTCCTTTTTAGTTCCACGAAGAAGAGCACCAATATTATCTCCGGCTTCACCTGAGTCTAGTAGTTTTCTAAACATTTCAACTCCGGTACAGACTGTTTTGGTTGTATCTTTTAAACCAATAATTTCAATTTCTTCACCTGGTTTAATCACGCCTTGTTCAACTCTTCCAGTAACAACAGTACCTCTTCCAGAAATAGAAAATACGTCTTCAACTGGCATCAAGAAAGGTTTATCTAATTCTCTTGTAGGAGCAGGGATATACTCATCAATTTTTGACATTAATTCAATGATTGAATTTTTACCAATATTTTCATCTCTGTCTTCTACAGCTGCAAGAGCTGATCCTTTAACGATTGGAATATCATCTCCAGGGAAATCATATTTTGATAGTAGTTCTCTTATTTCAACTTCTACAAGTTCTAATAATTCTTGATCATCTACTTGATCAACTTTATTAAGGTAAACAACCAGTGCTGGTACACCAACCTGTCTAGCTAAAAGAATGTGTTCACGTGTTTGAGGCATTGGACCATCAGCTGCGTTAACAACTAAAATACCTCCGTCCATCTGAGCAGCACCTGTAATCATATTTTTTACGTAGTCTGCGTGACCTGGACAGTCGACGTGAGCATAGTGTCTTTTATCAGTTGAATACTCAACGTGCGCTGTTGAAATTGTTATACCTCTCTCTTTTTCTTCAGGTGCTTTATCAATTTCATCATACGCTGTAAACTCTGCTCCACCTTTTTCTGCCAAAACTTTTGTTATTGCTGCAGTAAGTGTAGTTTTACCATGGTCGACGTGACCGATAGTTCCGATGTTGACGTGTTCTTTCGATCTGTCAAATTTTTCTTTAGTCATTTTAAGTTGTTACCTCTTTTTAATATCTATTACTTAATTTTTTCGATGTACTTGGAGCGGGTGAAGGGAATCGAACCCTCGTAGCCAGCTTGGAAGGCTGGAGCTTTACCATTAAGCTACACCCGCGATTCAGCGGGTAACCACTTCAAAACATCCACAAAATCAAATCCTTGTGAGTTCCGATAAACTACTAATTTTTCTTTAAAATTCAATAAGAAAAGTGAAAAAAAGTGGTGGAGGGAGTAGGATTCGAACCTACGTACACTTGCGTGAACAGATTTACAGTCTGCCGCCTTTAACCACTCGGCCATCCCTCCAAGGTGTTTAAAATCAGGTGTTGATTAATAGATAATTGTCTTTGAAAGTCAATAGACTTCCTTAATTTTTACTGTTATTTAAAACAATGCTTATTTCAGGGGCTAATTCTTGCACTAGTTGTATAATTCATAATCCTGATAAAATTATTGAAATTTTTATAAATATTGAGAAACAATCAGCTTTTGCAAAGTTGATAGAGCAAAATAAATTAGATAATAAGACAAAGTTACTAAAGAAAAACGATTTTAATAGACTTAATATTAAAAATGATAGATTTATCAGTGATATAGTTATACGAAGAGAAAAGTATAAATCCTCCAATTTAGAGGAAATTATTATAAACACCAAAAAATCTCTTATTATTATTGCTGATCAGATTACAGACCAAAATAACCTTGGAAATATTATAAGAACGGCTCTTTTAATGGGAGCTGATGGTTTATTACTATCAGAGCATTCTTCTGCAGATATTAACGATGTAACGTCAATAACCTCGTCTGGAGCTGTTGAAGTGTTGAAATATCACGTTTCTAAAAATATTAACAGAACAATAGAAGTTCTAAAAAAATCTGGCTATTGGACTTATTCCCTAGATATGAGTGGTGAGGAAATGAATAAAGAATTTAATTTTGATAAAAAATCTGTCATCATTATAGGAAATGAAGGAAAAGGGATTAGGAGAAATATTTTAGCAAAGAGTGACTTTAAAATAAGCATCCCTCAAATAAATGTAGATGGTATTGATAGTTATAATGCAGCAAATTCTCTAGCAATTGCTGCATATCATTTTAAAATTAGTACTTTTTAAATATTGTTTATTCTAGATTTTAATATAAATAATAACACGTTGCCGGCTTAGCTCAGTTGGTAGAGCAGTTGATTTGTAATCATCAGGTCGGGAGTTCGAGTCCCCCAGCCGGCACCATTTCCTTTTTATAACTAATAACCCATGAACACATATAATTGATTATTTTAAATACTTACATTAAGTTTAATATCCATGGTTTCGGATATCGATCAATTTGGTAGAGATACCACAAAAAATAATAATCCAAGTTTAAACGAAGAAAAGTCAAAGAAAATTTTAGACTCATTAGCTGAAATAAAAAATCAATTAGAAAACAAAGACTATAATCCAAATGTTGATGACTCATCACCAAGAATAAGAGTCAGTAATTTGAAAAATAAATCTGATTTTGATGAACTGAAATTAAAAATTGAGTCTTTAGAAAAAAAAATTAATACAATTGATACATTCCTGAACAATAAATCAAGTGTTAAAAAAGCTCATGAACCGACGTCTAAGAAACTTGATGGGGACTTAAGTATTTTTCATAAATTAGATAATCAATCATCAATACAACAGAACAAATCATTGCTAGTTCTTGAAGATGAAGGAGATTTTAATAGATCAAATTTTAATTTATTTCGTTTTATAATGACAATTAATTTTCTAATAATAGTTCTTATAGCTTTAATTGTTTATATAAAAGACATACCGATCAAAGATATTATAAGTATTTTTTTAATTAGTTGACTGAAGGTTGAATTTTTTCAACGCTTGCTGCACTAAACTTAAACTCAGGAATTTTACCAATCGGATCTAACTGCGGGTTTGTAAGTACGTTTGCAGCAGCCTCAGCAAAACAAAATGGCATGAAAACCATACCTTCAGGTATTTCTCTGTCACTTCTGACCTTAATAGCTAGCGATCCTCTTTTTGTCTTAACTAAAACTTGATCTCCTGGATTAATTGTCATTCTTTTCATGTCCCATCTATTCATACTTACTATAGCTTCAGGTTCTATATGATCTAAAACATTTGCTCTTCTTGTCATAGAACCAGTATGCCAATGCTCTAATAATCTTCCTGTTGTTAATATCATCGGGTAGTCGTCATCTGGTAGTTCTGCTGGTGGTATTAGTTTAGCAGGTACTATTTTTCCCCTTCCATTAGCAGTTGGAAAATTTTCATTGAATATAATCTCATTTCCGGGTTTGTTTGGATCATCACAAGGATATGTAACAGAATTTTCATTTTCTAGTCGTTCATAAGTAATATTTTTTAATGAAGGCATTACTTGAGCCATTTCATTAAAAATATCTCTTGGATGTAAATAGCTCCAATCTAATCCCATGCCTTGAGCTATTGCTTGAGTAATCCACCAATCTTGTCTGGCTGAACCAGGAGGTGTTACTGCTTGGCGACCTAATTGGACTTGTCTGTTAGTATTTGTATAAGTTCCAGTTTTTTCAGCATGGGCTGATGAAGGTAAGATTACATCTGCATGCCAGGCAGTTTCAGTCATGAAAATGTCTTGAACAACTAAATGTTCTAATTTAGCTAATGCTGCTCTAGCATGATTTTGATCAGGATCTGACATTGCAGGGTTTTCGCCCATAATATACATACCTTTAATTTCATCTTCTAAAATTTTGTTAATAACTTCAACGACAGTTAAACCTTTTTTATCATCAAGACCTGTCTTCCAAAAATTTTCATATTTTTGATGGATACTCCCATCTTCAACTGACTGGTAATCAGGAAAGACCATTGGAATTAATCCGGCATCAGATGCACCTTGAACATTATTTTGTCCTCTAAGTGGATGTAAACCTGTGCCTTCTCTTCCAATCTGTCCTGTGGTTAAAGCCAAAGCAATTAGACATCTAGCATTGTCTGTTCCATGCACATGTTGAGATACTCCCATGCCCCAAAAGATAATGGATCTCTCTGATTTAGCATAAAGTCTGGCAACTTCTCGTAACTCTTGAGCTTTGATGCCACAAATAGCTTCCATTTTTTCAGGTGAAAAATCTTTTATCTCTTCTTGTAATTTTTCAAAGCCCTCTGTTTGTCCTTGAATATATTGTTCATCATAAAGTTTCTCTTCAACAATGGTAAATAAAAGCGCGTTGAGCATTGCAACATCAGTGCCCGCTTTAAATTGCAAGTTATATGTGGCATGTTTTGTTAAGCCTTGTTTTCTTGGATCCATAACAACTAACTTGGATCCTCTTTTTGCTGCACGTTTTAGATATGTTGCTGCAACCGGATGGTTTTCAGTAGGCCTTGCACCTATAACAATGACACAGTCAGCATCAGATGCTGACATAAAAGGAGCTGATACAGCTCCAGAGTTTACACATTCCATCAGCGCTGCAACAGAAGATGCGTGACAAAGTCTAGTACAGTGGTCTACATTATTTGATCCAAAACCAACTCTTACCAATTTTTGAAATAAATAAGCTTCTTCATTAGAGCACTTTGCTGAACCAAAACCAGCCAAACTTTTTGGTCCATGATCTTCTTTCAAATTTAAAAGACCAGATGAAGCTCTTTCGATTGCGTCTTCCCAAGTAGTCTCTTCAAAATAATCATAGATATCAGCATCTTTAATTTCAAGATTTGGGTCTTTTTTAACACCAGCTTTTCTCACTAATGGTTTAGTGAGTCTTCCATCATGATTGATATAGTCAAAACCAAATCTACCTTTTACGCATAATCTATTTTCATTGGCAGGTCCGTTTTTACCATCAACGTACAAAATTTTATCGTCTTTTACGTGTACTTCAGTTTGACATCCTACACCACAATAAGGACAAACACTCTCTACTACTTTATCTGAATAAGAGTCTCTTTTTCCCTCATTATCAACTAAGGAGGACTCCATTAATGCTCCTGTTGGACAAGCTTGAACACATTCTCCACAAGCAACACAAGTACTATTACCCATTTGGTCATCTAAATCAAATATTACCTTCGCTGTTGACCCTCTGTATGCCATTCCGATTACGTCGTTTACTTGTACTTCACGGCAAGCTCTAACACATAAATTACAATTTATACATGCATCTAAATTAACACTCATCGCTTTATGAGATCTGTCTAACTCTATTTTATCTTTACTAGGAAAACGACTATCGCTAACACCTAATTTTTCAGACCAATTCCAAAACTTTGACTCAGGGTCAGGAGAATTATTTTTTTCTGGTTGATCAGACACAAGAAGTTCAAAAACCATAGATCGTGATTTTTCTGCTCTTGAAGAGTTAACTGTAACCTCCATACCTTCAGTAGGTTTACGAATACACGACGCTGCAAGAGTTCTCTCTCCTTTAATTTCAACCATACATGCTCTACAATTTCCGTCTGCTCGATAACCTGGCTCAGGTGAGTAACAGAGATGAGGGATATCTATGTTATTTTTTTTTGCGACGTCCCAAATCGACTCGTCATTATTAGCTACATATTCGTTGCCATCAATTTTAAATTTAATATTTTCTGACATTAGTTGGTTACCTCCTCTGGGAAGTGTTTAATAACAGAAAGCATTGGATTTGGAGCAGCTTGTCCTAAACCACATATAGATGCGTCCATCATTGCTGATGATAATTCTTTTAAAAGGTCTACATCCCAAGATGATTGGTTCATAAGTTTAAGAGCTTTTTCAGTTCCGTTTCTGCATGGAGTACATTGACCACAACTTTCATCATGGAAAAAGAACATTAAATTTTTGGCAATATCTTTCATGTTATCTTTGTCAGATAAAACGACTACAGCAGCTGAACCTATAAAACATCCATGCTCTTGTAACGTGTCAAAATCAAGTGGAATATTATCTAATTTTGCAGGAAGTATTCCTCCAGAGGCTCCTCCAGGCAAGTATGCTTTAAATGTATGACCCTCTTGAATACCACCACAATACTCATCAATAAGTTGTTTTATTGTGATCCCTGCTGGAGCTAACTTAACACCGGGGTTTTTTACTCTTCCAGACACAGAGAACGTTCTTAGACCTTTCCTGCCATTGAGACCATGACTACTAAACCAGACAGCACCTTTTTCCAAAATCTCTCTTACCCAAAAAACTGTTTCAACATTGTGTATTAATGTTGGTCTACCAAAAAGTCCTACTTGAGATGGAAATGGAGGTTTATGTCTAGGTAAGCCTCTTTTACCCTCTAAACTTTCTAACATTGATGACTCTTCACCACAAATGTAGGCGCCAGCACCTCTTCTAAAATGAATTCTTGTTTTAGTATTTAAATTTTTTTCTTCTAAAATTTTAATTTCTTTCTTTAAAAACTTTATTACATCAGGGTACTCATCTCGCATGTATATATATACATCTGTTGCCTCAACAACCCATGCAGCTATTAACATTCCCTCAAGGAATCTATGAGGATCTCTTGTAAGATAATGATGGTCTTTAAAAGTTCCTGGTTCACCCTCATCTCCATTAATTGCCATTAATCTGGGTTTATTTTCTGCTCTGACAAATCTCCATTTTCTACCAGTTGGAAATCCTGCACCACCAAGACCTCTCAAACCTGATTGCTCCATTTCTTCTATTAGCCTCATTGGGTCTTTTTTATTTTCAATACAATCATTTAGAATTTTATATCCACCATTTTTTACATAATCGTCATAGCTAATGTAATTTGGTATAACTGGTTTTGTATCTTGCTCCTCTAAGGCTTTTTGAACTACACTTACATCTGCGTTTACAAAATGTTTTTTTCCTACCTCAACTACTGGTGCTTGATGACACCTTCCCATACAAGGTGCTCTAACTACTCTCACATTAGAGGATACGCTATCACTTAAATTTTTTTCTAAAGTTTTGCATCCGTTCATCTCACATGTAATACCATCACAAACTCTAATTGTTGTTTCAGGTGGGCTGATATCATCCACTTTATAAATATCAAAGTGAGCATAGAATGATGCAGTCTCGTAAATTTCAGTTAAAGGTAAATTTGTTAATTCGGACAGTGCTGTTAAATGTTTTGGTTTAAGACATTTATAATAGTCTTGAATTAAATGAAGGGTTTCAATAAGCATATCCCTTTGTCTAAAATATTCATTAGGTATAAGGTTTTTAAGATCATCAATTGACTGGTCATCACTTTGGCGACCCTTGTTGAATTCTAATGCTTTTCTTCTACCAGAACCTGGATGAATCTTACTTTGTGAGTCTTTCATTTGATTTAATTTAGTAATTTTTTATTAAGTTTCAATTATCAAAAAGTTATTAATTGATAAGTATTACTTATTAAAGCTTTTTAAGAATTTTAAAAAGTTATTTTTAATAGGTGATGGACGATTATCATCAATATGAACTATACCTACCTTATGAGATATTTCAGGAGAAATTAATTGAATAAAATTTGTATTCTCATCGTAGTTAAATGACTGAGTAAATATATATGGCATAATTGTTGAAAATTCCGAACTATTTACATGAGAGTAAATATGAGTCATAGAGTTTGACTCAATTAATACCCGTGGATTAATATTATTCTCTTTAAAAACAGCATCTAATATTCTTCTAAATTGATTTTCTTTAGAAATTAAACATAGATCTAAATTACCAATTTCTTGCCATTTTAATTTCTTTTTATTTTTTAAATTCTTTTTTTTAGATATGAGAAAATATGTTTCTTTATATAAAGGTATCTTCTCAACTCCTAATATTGGTTCATTTTCTAAATAACTTATCCCTAAATCTAATTTGAAATCATGAAGATTTTTATCAATTTCATTAGAGGACATAGAAATTACTTGCAATTTGACATTTGTAAATTTTTTAACAAAACTATTTAATAAAAAAGAAACTTCCAATAAAGCGGTAGGAATAACACCTATTATTAAATTTCCAGTTAAATTGTTTTTTAACTCGGAGCTTAACTGTTTTATATTAGTGTACTCTTTGACAATATTTTTAAAACGTTCCTTTAAAATTTCCCCCTCAGAAGTTAATCCAATATAGTTCTTTCCTCTTTTTACTAATCTAACCCCTATTTCATTTTCTAAAGCTTTTAGCTTCATAGATAAAGCAGGTTGTGATATTTTTAATTTTTCTGCTGCTCTATTGAAATGTTTTTCACTATCTAGTGCTAAAATAATTTCTAAATTCTTTATTTCCATGTATTTTTAAAATAAATATATATGTAAATGGATTATTATCTAGATACTAAAGGCTTTGAATGCCCTATACCTGTCTTAAAAGCTGAAAAATTTATAAAAAAGTTAAAAAAAAATGATGTTCTTACAATAGAAAGTGATGACCCGTTATCGCAATTTGACTTTAAAAATTTTTGTGAAGAAAAAAAATATGAGATCATTTCACTAAAAAAAAATGGGAATTTAGTAAATATCAAATTTAAAATTCAATAAATCTAATCTTTTCGCCTTTTTTAATTTTATCATTTCCTTCAGGGACAAACGCTAGCCCATCTGCCTCAGAAAGAGAAATTAGTTTTGCAGAACCTTTTGAGTTATGAGTATAAAGTATATTTTTAAATAATTTCACACGATAAAATTTTGTTAAATTAGATTTTTTATTTTCTGAAAATCCAGATTGGTAAAATTTGGTGATGCTAGAATTATCTTTGCGAGAAGGATCTATAAATAAACTTACTAAAAAAAATAAATTAGTGAAAACAGCTAATGGATTTCCTGGAAGTGAAAAATAATAATTGAATTTTAGTTTTGAAAAAATTACAGGTCGACCTGGTTGAATTCTTACATATTTAAAAAGAAGTTCAGTGTTTTGACTTAAAAATGACGATATGTAATCTTTAGAGCTAAATGAGGAGCCACCTGAGCTAATTATAATATCAAATTTATTTTGATTTTTTTTATAAAATTTATCAACTTTTATTTCATCGTCTTTTAAAATACCTAAGTCATGAACACTTATATTAAATTTCTTTAAAAAATGAATTATTTGATATTTGTTTGAGTCATATACTTGATGATCTTTTATTTTTTTGCCAGATTTTATTAATTCATTTCCTGAGGATACGACAGCAACTCTCAAAGTTTTATATACCCATAAATTTGTTATCCCTACTGATGAAAGTAATGCAATTTTTATGAAATCAATTTTTTCATTTTTTTTTATCAATATTTTATTTTTTTTTAAATCCTCACCTTTTTTTTTTATATCTTTATTAGATATTTTTGAATATTGGACTAATAGATTTTTTCCCTCAACTTTTGCGTTTTCTAAAGAAATAAAATTTTTAAAGTTTTGTGGAATAATACCTCCTGTATTTATTTTATAGGCTAAATTGGGATTTAATCTTTTATATGAATGTCCAGCATTTAGGAGCTTATTAGATATTGACACTTTGTTGAGATTTTTATTAGAAACAATATAACCATCTAATCCTGCAGTATTTTGTAAGGGTAGATTTATTGGTGAAGTAATTGTTCTTGATGCTACTGTATTATGTGCTTCCTTTAATTTAATCTTAGACTCTTGAAATAACTTCTTTTTTTCCCGAATAATTATTTTTTGCGCAAGTTTGAAAGATATTAGCCTAGGAATTTTCATAATATATTTTAGAGGCAATTTCTTCTATTTGACTGTGATTAAAGGTCTGAATTGGATGATCGATATTATCGTCTGTGACGATATATTTAACATTATTTATAGATTTGTAGAGGTAGTCTTTGTTATTTTTTTGTAAGCTTACTTCTAACTTTATCAAATCATCAAATCTCTTAAATCCCTCAAATATTAGCAAATCACAATCTTTGTTAATTTCTACCAGACGTTCTAAATTAATATCTGACTCAACTTTCTCTTCTATGAATGCAAGTCTTATATCTGATACTAGTGTAGTTTTATATGCTCCGGATTTTCTAATTTTATAGCTATCTGTATTAGGATGATCAATGTCAAATGAATGATGAGCATGTTTTACCACACCAACTTTTATTTTATTTTCTTTAAAAAATTTTACTAAATTACTCACTAGAGTAGTTTTGCCACTATTTTTCCATCCGATAACAGCTATTGTTTTCACCTTGTCACCATAATACAATCAAGAAAAAAATGACAGATTTTTTAATCAAACCAAGTGTAAATAACAGATCTTTATTTAAATTAAAAAAATCAATTAATGAAAAAGGCGAAATAACAAAAATTCCAATCATTGAAGAAAAACCACTCACGCTATACTTAAACAACCAAGAAATAGTGACAATTATGACTATAGGAGATTATCCAAAATATTTAGCTATAGGTTATTTGTTCAATCAGGGAATGCTTAATAATATAGACGATGTAAAAAAGATTGAGTTTCATAAAGACCTAAAGACAGTTGTTGTGAGAACAAAGAGTAAAACTAATTATGAAGAAAAATTAAAGAAGAAAGTAAATACTTCTGGTTGTGCACAAGGGACTGTATTTGGAGACTTATTTGAAGAAATAAACACCATTTCCTTGAATAAAAAAATAAGAATAGATCATCAACAGCTTATGAATTTATCTAAAAAAATTAATACTGAGCCAAGTTTATATTTATCTGTAGGTGCAATACACGGTTGCGTCTTATGTCAGGGAGATAAACCTTTGTATTATTTTGAAGATGTGGGGAGACATAATGCTGTTGATAAAATTGCTGGTTTGATACTTGATAAGAAAATAGACGCAAAAGAAATGTCTTTTTACACTACTGGCAGGCTGACAAGTGAAATGGTATTGAAATGTATCAAAATGGAAATACCAATACTATTATCTCGATCAGGTTTCACTGCTTGGGCAGTTGAAATAGCTAGAAAGAAAAATTTAACAATGATTGGAAGGATTAGAGGTAAACGATTAAATATTTTATCTGGAGAATTCAGATATACCAAAGATGAGTAAGCTTGTATCTGTAATACTAACGGGTGGTAAATCCTCCAGAATGGGTTATGAAAATAAAAGTTTTTTAAAAATTAAAGATAAGTATTTCATTGAAATTTTAATAGAAAGTCTTCAAGGAAAGTCTAATGACATTATTATTAATGCTAATAGAGATATCAGTAAGTACAAAATATTTGGTTATAAAGTTGTAAGTGATAAAATTGGCGGTTACAAAGGGCCACTAGCTGGGTTACATAGCGCTCTTGATCTATATAAAAACTCAAAAGAGGATTTATGGTTTGCACTTTTTCCCACTGATGCCCCAATAATAAACACAGGTATCATAGATAATTTTATCTCAATTACAGAAAAAAAGAGTAAAGTTTATATTTGTAAGATTGATAATATTATCGAACCAATGTTTTCTTTTTGGTCATCAAAAATATTTAATGAATTAAATGAAGTCCTTTTAAAAAATAATGGTTATAAAATTATGAAATTTGCTGAAAAAATTGGATTTGATTATATAAATTTTAAAAAAAATAAAAAAATTGAATTTTTTAATGTAAACGACAAAAATGATTATACAGAACTTCTAAGTTTTTGAAAAATTAACTAACAAAGAGCCCTTATCATTGATTTTTTTTTCAGAATGACGATATCCTCTCTCATTTAAGTAAGGAACTAAGTCCCTAAAATTTATGTAAGTAAAAGCTGGTAAGCCTTTTCCAAATTTTAAAGGCTCTATAGTTATAAAAATTTCATCAATTAAATCAGCATATAAGAAATAATCATGAACACTTGTTCCCCCTAAAATTAAAACACTTTCTTTGCAAAGACTTTCAAATTCATTCCACTGATTAATATCTGGATTAAAATAATATTGATTTATTGAATTTTTAATTTGTTTGATTTTTTGGTATTTTCTAGAAAAAATAATTCTTGATCTAGACTCGTTTGGATTTAATTCATGAGTCTTTCTGCCCATAACTTGCCATTTATGATTCTTTATTAGTTTGTCTAAATGTTTTTTGTCTTCCAAGCTAGTCCATTCAAATGGATTATCTCCAGAATATTTTGCAATAAAACCATCGCTTGAACAAGCAAATGCTAAAGTGTATTTAATCATTAATTTATTTTATTAATTTTAAGTATAATATTTTATTTCAATATATGAATTTTTACCTACCTATTGCTGAAATATCCATAAATATTTATATATTAATTTCCCTTGGAGTTGGAATTGGTTTTATATCTGGGCTCTTTGGCATAGGTGGAGGTTTTATATCCTCTCCTCTTTTGATACTAGTTGGCATTCCTCCAGCTGTTGCAGTTGGAACTACAACTGTTCAAGTATTTGCCTCAACATCGACTGGTGTTGTAAGTCATTTTCAAAGAAAAAACATTGACTATCAGATGGGCTTAACAATGGTTATTGGCGGATTAGTGGGGACACTTTTTGGTGTATTAATTCTAAATAATTTAAAAAATATTGGTTTAATCGATAACTATTTAAATAGTATCTATATAATTCTTTTAATTATTACTGCTGTATTTATTCTTTATGAAACAGCTAAAGTTAATATCGTACATAAAAATAAAAAATTTAAATTACACCAGCATTCTTGGATACATGGACTTCCTTTTAAAATTAAGTATAGAAAATCTAAACTATACATAAGTGTACTAGCACCACTTTTAATTGGTTTTTTTATAGGTGTATTGACAGGGCTAACTGGTATTGGTGGTGGCTTTATACTTATTCCATGTATGATTTATTTTTTAGGTATGAAAACTATTTCAGTAATAGGGACATCTCTATTTAACATCACGATAGTATCCTTTGTATCATTATTTTTGCAAATATACATAAATCAAAATATAGATTTTGTATTGGCTTTAGGATTAATAGTAAGTAGCTCTATTGGAGCTGCGCTAGCTGCAAGGATAGTTGATATACTTGATCAAGAAAATTTAAAGGTTACATTTGGTATGTTACTATTAATTATTTCATCATTTTTAGCTTATGATTTATTTAGAACACCTGAGAACTTATTCATTATCAATTATGTATAAATATATTTTAATAATCATATTTTTTTTTAAAATTGGTTTTGCATCTAATTTTTCCTTAGATCAATTTGAAATTGAAATAAACTCAAATTTTTTAGGAAAAGAAGTAGTTTTATTTGGAAATAAAGATAAAGACAGTGATGTCATCTTCATTTTTGAAGGAGAGAATAAAAAAGCTAAATTGACGACAAAAGTTAAAGAGGGTTTTTTATGGATTAATGAGACAAAAGAGTTGAATAATCAACCTAGTTTTTTTGCGATCTTCACTTCTCCCAAAAAGACTTTGAATGAAATTTTTTTATTTTCTAACTTAAAGGATAGACATTTACTAATCAGTAATCACTCTCTTGAACTTCATAAAATAAGAAAAGCAATGAAAGTAAAAAATTTGTACATAGAAGAGGAGCTTGAAAGTTTAAGTGGAAATTTATTTTTAAAAAAATTTTTGATACCAGACAATATCTCACCTGGAAATATAAAAGTTTATATGTACGAATTAAAAAACAATGAAATTGTTAAAATGTTATCTAAAAACTTGCAAATAAAAAAAGGAGGAATTTCATTTAAACTGGAAAAGTTGTTAAAAACTGAGTCTTTTATTTATATTATAATTTTGATTGCTATATCATTATTGCTTAGTTTAGTTACAAATTTAATATTTAGAAAAAAATGAAAAAAAATAATAATAGAAATTATTTTGTAGTTATTGATCAAAGTGCTGAAATGTGGACTGCAGTTAAATTTGCTATAAGGAGAGCAAAAATAACTAAATCTAGTATTACTACTGTTAGCTTTATTCAAAGCGCAAGCGAAGGCATGATGCTTACATCAGGGGCTGAACAAATTTTGGATATAGATCAAATAACAACTGAAAAATTAAAACATAAAGAAGTGCATAACTACATCTTAGATAAATCTAAAATTAAAGCGAAATCTGAAATATTTAAATATAATGAGATCGATGAGTTTATAAGTTTCTTAAATAAATATTCATCTAATTCAACTATTATTCTTGCTACAAGTAAAGATATAGGCAAGCCTGGGCCTTTAATTGACAAACTTATATATGAAAAATCTAACTCGTTACATTGCCCTCTTGTTATAATTAATGGTAATCTCGAAGATAAAGAGATTGAGAAGATTATTTAGCTGAATAAAAAAGATTTCAAAATTTGTGTAGTATGCCAAAGACCATTTAATTGGAGAAAAAAATGGGAAAAGGTATGGAATGATGTTAAATATTGTTCAGAAAAATGTCGAAGGTCAAAATCAAAAATAATAAAGAAAAGATAGCAAACTTATTGTTAAGTATTGGATGCGTTAATATCGACTTCAAAAAACAATTTACTCTTACATCCGGCAAAAAAAGTCCTGTTTATGTTGATTGTAGAAAATTAATTTCATTTCCAAAAGAAAGAGAATTAATTATTAATGAAATGAGCAAACAAATTAAATCGAAATATAAAGATAATTCGACCATTATTGCTGGGGGCGAAACGGCTGGTATTCCCTACTCTTCTTTTCTGTGTCAAAAGATGAAATATCCGATGATATACATAAGAAAGAGTCCTAAAGGGTTTGGAAAAGGTAAACTAATAGAAGGAGAGTTTAAAAAGAATACTCAGTCAATATTAGTAGAGGACATGGCAACTGATGGAGGAAGTAAATTACACTTTATAAGGGCTTTAAGACAAAATGAACTTAAAGTTAAAGATATTTATGTAGTTTTTTACTATGGTATCTACCCTAAAGCTAAAAAAAATATATCTAAAATGAAAGTGAATTTAAATTATCTCACATCATGGAGAGATATATTAACTATTTCTCCAAATTACATTTCAGATAAAGATTACGATAATTTAAAAAATTATTTAGATTCTATTTCAAGTGGAAAATAAAATTATTAGTGTTGTTTCTGGAGGGTTTGACCCTATCCATCCTGGGCATATTATGATGATGAAAGAATGTTTAGAGTTTTCTAATTTTTTAATTGTAGGTGTTAATTCTAATAAATGGTTAATTGATAAAAAAGGAAATTTTTTTATGGATATTCAACATAGAATGTATGTTGTTGATAGCTTAAAAGTGGTAAATGAAGCTATGGAATTTGAAGATGATGAAATGGGAAGTGCAAATAATTTGTTAATTCAAGTAAGAAATAAATATCCAAATGAAAAAATTATTTTTGCTAATGGAGGTGATAGATCAGATACTTCTAAAATTTTAGAATTTGAAACAGCAAAGGAATATAATATTGAATTAAAATTTGGTGTGGGTGGTAATCACAAAGAGTCCTCTAGTTCTGATTTGTTAAAAAGATGGAGTAAATACTCTAAAATTAAGGGCTGAGGGTATACGATACCCAATCATTATCTTTAAACTCAAAGACTTCTCTTTTGTGAATTCTATGAGGCATATCCTCCCAAAATTCGATTTTTGAGTATTTTACTATAAAACCTCCCCAGTAATCAGGACGAGGGAAATTTTCTTTTTCAGGATATTTATTTTTATAAAATTCAATTTTATCCTCTAAATCTTCTCTTGATTTTAAGACCTTTGATTGATTAGATGCCCAAGCCCCTATTCGACTTAAATAATGTCTTGAATTAAAATATTTATCTGATGTTTCTTTTGAGACTTTTTCAACTTTACCTTCTATTCTTATTTGTCTTAATAATGACTTCCAATGGAAATTTAGGCAAACATTAACATTTTTTAAAATGTCATTTCCTTTATTGCTCTCGTAATTTGTGTAAAAAATAAAACCTTCATTATTATAATCTTTTAATAGAACCATCCTTGAATGAGGGGTATTTTTATCGTCAACTGTCGAAAGACACATCGCATTGGGATCGTTGATCTCTTTTTCAGTGGCTAAATCAAACCATTCTTTAAACTTAATAATTGGATTTAATTTATCTGACATGGTATGAGTATTATATTAATTTTAGCAAAAAATGGATTTAAAAAATAAAAAAGGACTAATAATGGGAGTGGCTAATGATAAGTCCATTGCCTGGGGTATAGCTCAACAATGCGCAAATTTTGGTGCTGAATTAGCTTTTACTTATCAAAATGATCTTCTATTGAAGAGAATAGATCCTTTAGCTAAATCTGTTGGTTCCAATTTATTGATACAATGTGATGTTAGTGATGAAGGGTCAGTAAAAAAAGCTTTTGAAAAAATTAGAGATAAATGGGGAAAATTGGATTTTTTTGTTCACGCTGTTGCGTTTGCAGATAAAAATGAGCTAAGAGGTAAGTATGTTGAAACTTCAAAAGAGAATTTTTTAAATAGTCTAAATATTTCTTGTTATTCCTTCACTGAGTCTTGTAAATATTGCTATGAATTAATGGATAATGGCGGGAGTATTTTAACGTTAACTTACTATGGAGCAGAGCAAGTTATGCCACACTATAATGTAATGGGAGTAGCAAAATCAGCGCTTGAAGCCTCAGTAAAATATCTTTCTGTTGATATGGGGGATAAAAATATAAGGGTTAACGCTATATCTGCAGGCCCAATTAAAACTCTTGCGGCTTCTGGTATTGGTGATTTTAGATTTATTTTAAAATGGAATGAGCTAAATTCTCCATTAAAGAGAAATGTTACACTTGAAGATGTTGGTAATACAGGAGCCTACCTTTTAAGCGACCTTTCATCTGGTGTAACCGGTGAAATTCACCATGTTGATTGCGGTTATCATACAGTTGGAATGGTAGCAGTTGATGAAGCTGAGGGTGTGGCAGGATTATTAAATGAGTTTAGTAAAAAATAAATAGTTCATGTCACATAATTCTTTTGGAAATTTATTAAAGTTTACAACTTGGGGAGAAAGTCATGGAGATGCTATAGGTTGTGTCGTTGATGGTTTTCCAGCAGGAATACCTATTGACACAAAATATATTCAAACAAGACTAGATTTAAGAAAACCAGGTCAGTCAAAATTTACAACACAAAGAAAAGAGAAAGATGAAGTTAATTTACTCTCTGGAGTTTTTAACGGTAAAAGCACGGGCGCTCCGATATCAATGATAATTTACAACTCTGACCAAAGAAGCAAGGACTATTCAGAAATAAAAAATAAATTTCGACCTGGTCATGCCGATTACACCTATTTTATGAAATATAAAAATTATGATTATAGAGGTGGAGGAAGATCTAGTGCTAGGGAAACTGCCGTGAGAGTTGCTGCAGGTGCTCTTTCAGAATTACTTCTTAAAAAAATTTCAAAAAATAAAATAAAAGTTACAAGTGCTGTTATACAAATTGGTAATGAGAAGATAGAAAACACAACTTGGAATAATAACTTTATTAACAAAAATCCTTTTTTCTCACCGGATAAGTCAATCCTTAAAAAATGGGAAGAACTAATTCTTACTCATCGAAAAAAAGGTTCATCACTAGGTGCTGTAATTGAAGTTAGAGTCTCAAATTGTCCTGTAGGTATAGGAGAGCCAATATATCAAAAACTTGACTCTGAGTTATCAAAAGCAATTATGAGCATTAATGCTGTAAAAGGTATAGAGTTTGGTACTGGTTTTGATTTAGTAAACTATGATGGCACTAACGGATCTGATCAAATTAACTTTATGAATAACAAAATTAAATTTCATACTAACCATGCTGGTGGAATATTAGGTGGTATCTCTTCAGGACAAGATATTATTTTTAGATATATTGTAAAACCTACGAGCTCAGTTTTAAGTGCAAAAAATACTGTCACAAAAAATTTTAAAAATACTAAAATAAAAACTAAAGGTCGTCATGATCCTTGTGTAGGAATAAGAGCTGTACCAGTTGGAATAGCTATGACCAATTTTGTTATTGCAGATTTGTTACTAATTCACAAATCAAAATCACTTTAAAAAATTAGTTAGTTTTTCATATATTTTTTTGGAAGAAATACCTGATAAAGTGTATTGGTCCTCAATATCAGATTGATCAATAAATTTGTCTTTCATGAAAAAATTTAAAATTTTTGGTGTTTTAGATGACTCATTTAACAAATAGTTGTTTACTTGACTTGAAAATCCTCCGATTGCGTTCTCCTCTATAGTTACAAAAATTTCGTGATTTTTTATCAGAGAATTAATGGATTTCTTATCTATCGGTTTAGCAAATCTCATGTCCAAGACACTGCATTGAAATTTATAATTTTTTTTAATTAATTCAGAAACCTCCAAGATTTTTTGTAGCCGAGTACCTAAACTAAGTAGTGCAATTTTTTTTCCTTTTTTTACTAGTTTTGCTTCACCCAATTTAATTTTATTAAACTTAGCTTTTTCATCGTAATCATTAGCTATATTTCTTGGATATCTAATTGCAGACGGTTTGTCATTAATAGTCAAAGATAATTTAATCATATTTTTTAACTCTTCTCCACTTGATGGAGCCATAACTATAAAATTTGGTAAGCAACATAAATAACTCAAATCGAAAGATCCTGCATGAGTAGCTCCATCAGCACCAACAAAACCTGATCTATCTATTAAAAATCTAACTGGTAAAGATTGGATGGCGATATCATGTATTATTTGATCATATGCCCTTTGCAAAAAGGTAGAATATATTGCCACAAAAGGCTTAACTTTTTCAGTCGCCATACCTCCAGCAAAGGTTACAGCATGTTGTTCTGCTATCCCTACATCATAGAAATGATTTGGATATATATCTTTGAATTTATCCAAACCTGTTCCTGAAGGCATTGCTGCTGTAATTGCTACAATTTTTTTGTCTTTTTTTGCTAATTTTATAAGTGTGTCGCTGACAACATTAGTAAATGTTTTTTCTTTAGATTTATTTTGAACACCTGTTTTTAAATTAAAAGATGATACACCATGAAATTTATCTTTTGAATTTTCTGCAGGTTTGTAACCTTTTCCTTTTTTAGTTATTAAATGTAAAAAAACAGGACCATGTAATTCCTTTTTTTTATACTTTTTAAATAATTGAACCAATAATTTTAAATTATGCCCGTCAATAGGGCCTAAGTAATTTAAACCAAGTTCTTCAAATAATGTATTTCCAGTTAAATATCCTTTCAAATAACCTTCAGTTTTTTTTGCAAAATCTCCTATTTCGTTAGGAAGTCTTTTAGTAAAGTTCTTTATGATATCTCTAAAACTCTCATATGATTTCGAACTTAATAGTTTTACAAGATATTTACTCATTGCACCTACTGGTTCTGCGATAGACATTTCGTTATCATTTAAAATTATGAGGGAGTTTTTATTTAAATGTCCTAAATTGTTTAAACCCTCATAAGCCAAACCTGCACTAATAGCACCATCACCAATAATGCTTATAACATCAAAATTTTGATTGAGCATATCTCTAGCAGCCGTAATTCCTAAATTAGCTGAAACTGAAGTTGAGCTATGTGCAGCTCCAAAAGGATCATAAATGCTCTCAGATCTTTTAGTAAAACCTGATAGACCATTCTTTTTTCTTAATGTATGAATTTTATTTTTTCTCCCAGTTAATAATTTGTGGGGGTAGGTTTGATGACCAACATCCCAGATTATTTTATCTCTTGGAGCATCAAAGACATAATGTAGAGCTGATGTTAATTCTATAACTCCCAAACTAGCACCTAAATGACCTCCAGTTTTGGATACTACTTGAATTGTGTAATCTCTTAACTCATCATTTAGTTTTTGTAGTTGATTGAATGATAATTTCTTTAAGTCTTTCGGTAGATTAATTTTACTTAAAATTGACATTAGAATTTTAAGCTATTTGAATTCTGTTGAAATTAAAGATTTATTTCTCTTTACAATTTTATCTATTTTAAGTTTTGCAGATTTAAGTTTCTCTTCGCAAAATTCTTTTAACTCTATTCCCTCTTCAAATAGCTTAATACTATCCTCAAGAGGAGTATCTTCGTTTTCTAATAAATCAGATATTTTTTCTAATCTTTTTAGTGCATTTTCAAAATTATTTTCTTTTTTTTTATTCATTTGAGTACTCAACTAATTTTTTAAGATGGTTATCTAAACCGTTATACAAACCTTTCATGTCATATCCACCCTCTAAGACTGAGATTATTGGAACATTATTTGCAAATTTTTCCAATACAATTTTTGTCACCCAGTAAAAGTCATCATCCTCTAAATTTATAGATGCTAAAGGGTCCAATTTATGTGCATCAAAACCAGCAGAAAAATATATTAAATCAAATTTTATATTAATTTTATCAACAATATTTTTTCTAAATAAGTGTCTAAAAGTGCTTGTGTCACAATCACTTGGTAAAGGACAATTAAATATATTCCCAACACCAACTTCATTAAGTGACCCAGTCCCTGGATAAAATGGAAATTGATGACTTGAAGCGTAGAAAATATTGGGGTTATTTTCAAAAATATGTTGAGTGCCATTTCCATGATGTACATCAAAATCAATAATTAGA
This sequence comes from uncultured Alphaproteobacteria bacterium, assembly GCA_902617355.1. GTDB lineage: Bacteria > Pseudomonadota > Alphaproteobacteria > HIMB59 > HIMB59 > HIMB59. Next base: position 93,324 of record CACMWK010000005.1, read on the forward strand.
ATTTTTTTAAATTTACCTGTATTTAATGCATATTGAGCTGAAATAGCGACATTGTTAAATACACCAAATCCCATAGCTTTGTTACTCTCAGCATGATGACCAGGGGGTCTATGAGCACAAAAGAAAACATCATTTTTTTTATTATCTATAATATAGTTCACTGCATCAACACTACCTCCTACAGCTAAAAGATAACTATTCAAACTATTTGGACTAGCAACAGTATCAGGATCAAAATAAGTAAAACCAGAAGTAGGTATAGTATCAAAAATATAATTTACGTATTCTATATCATGCACTAAAGAAATAATTTTTTTATCAGCAGTTGGAGGTTCAATAAGATTATGTTTTGAATACTCATTTTTAATTAAATTATTTACAACTTCTATCCTTTTTATAGATTCAGGATGACTACCAGTATCATGATTTTTATACTCTTCTGAAAAAAAAATATTTATCATTTTAAAAGCTTTAATAAAAAACTCTGAAACCAATCATAATTTTTATATTGATGTATTTTAAAGTCTTTCATTATTTTATTTAAATTTTCTATATATGGATATTTTTTTTTTACTATATCATGCCATCTTCTTATAGTATTGGATGTTACTTCAGGATGAAATTGAAACCCATAGATTTCTTTTCTTTTAATTTTAAAAGAGTCAACTTCGTATAAAATACCTTTAGCTAATAATTCCATATTTTTATTATAAGAAATACCTTCTGTATGGAATTGTAAAAAAGATAAATTATTTTTAAAGTATTTATTATTTTTTTTTAAATTTTTTTTGTAACCACACTCAAATAATTTATTTTCAGATTTTGATATTTTTGAACCATAAATTTTTGCAATTAATTGAGCACCTAAACAGATACCAACAATTGATTTATTTTTTTTAATTAAATAATTAAGAAATTTATACTCATATGAAATAGCTTTTGATTTACTATTTGCACTCTGCTTTCCTCCGTGAAAAATAAATAAATCAAAGCGATCAATATCTTTTTTTTTTAAAAAATGTAAATTTTTATAAAAAATTGTGGAAGATTGATGATTCTTTTGAAAAAATTTTGAAACTACACTTACATCAGCAACTTCACTATGTATTATTTGGAGTACTTTCTTCATTTTTACTAAAGTTGATGACTGTACCAAATATTATTGCATAAGAAAGCATTGATGATCCTCCATAACTAATAAATGGCAGTGTCATTCCAGTAGGAGGTATTAATTTTATTGAAGAACCTATATTAACGAAAGCTTGTAAACACATCAAAAAACAAAGACTAAAAATAGTATTTGAAATAAATAAATTTGATGGACTCAAAATAGATCTTCTAGTCAATATAAAAAATGCTGGATATAAAAAAGCTACAAATAATCCAAATAAAACACCAAATTCCTCAATTAAAATAGCAAATATAAAATCATTATGAGACTCAGGTATTGAATATTTAAGTTGTCCCTCACCAAGACCAACACCAAAAATACCACCAGTTTTTATTGCTGATAAACTTTTTGATACTTGCAAATTATCTCCATCTAGAAAATTATCAATTCTATATGCTACATGATCAAAAGAAAAATATGCCATTAATATGACAAATAATCCTATGAAACCTAATAATATAAATAGTTTTAAGTTTCTAAAATACAAAATTAAAATTAATGAAAAAACTGAAATATAAATTAATAAAGTTCCAATATCTGGTTGAAGAAGTAGAAGTGTAAAAATTATAATTGTAATTATAAGATTTATAAATAAATAGAATAAATTATTGGTTTTTACATATAAATAACAAAACCAAGAAAGCATACATATGAATGGTCCTTTTAATAATTCTGATGGTTGTACAGAAAAAAAATTAAAACTTATCCACCTAGTAGCACCCTTGATTTCATAACCTAATAATGGAACGAAAAATAAAGTTAAAGTTAGTATTATACAAAAAAAATTTAACATTTTTCTAAGATCATTTTTAGGTAATAAAGATAAAAAAATTAAAAAAAATATTGAAATTAATAGATAAATAATATGCTTAACAATTAAAAAAACTGAATACTCAGTACCTATAAGAGAGTAAATGGCAAGAATACCTATAAAAGATAGTATAAAAGGGATTATAAAAAGTCTTTTAGATAAAATATACCAATTATAGCCAAATAAACTTTTATCATCTCTAAATAATATATTTTTCAAATTTTTATTTTTTTTAATAATTGATTAAAGTGATTACCACGCTCTATATAATTTTTATAAAAATCAAATGACTCGCCACCAGGGGAAAACAATATGTAATTAAAAAGATTTACTTTTATAGCTATTTTTAGAAAATTGCATAATTCGGTAAGAGTTTTAAATTTATAAAATCTTGAATTTATAAAATTTAGATGTTTTATAAATAAGTTAGCATGATCACCAAATAACAAAACTAATGTATTAGAAACATTAAAATGAGAATTTTTGTCAACTTTTTTAAATTTGCCTCCAAGTATTAATATTTTTTTTTTACTATTTATCAAATTATTTTTATAGATAGAATTATTTAAATTAGTACACTTACTGTCATTGTAGATTTTTAAATTTTTTGAATTATGAATTAGTTGATTTCTATAGATTAACTCTTTCGCATTAGTTTGAATTTTAATATCTAATTGTGAATTGATTTCATAAACAAGTTTTTTGATTGTTTGTAGGTTAAGCTCTCTAAAGTATTTTGTAAGATCATTGGTCACCTTATTTTTATAATCATTTATAATTATTCTATTTTTATTAATTTTTATATTTTTGGAAAAATTTACATATAATTCTTTTGATAAATGTAAATTAGAATTCTTATGCAATAAATACTGAATTTTAAATTTTGATTTTATATAATTTCTTACGTTATCATGATAATCCAAGTGGTCACAAAATATATTTGTTATAACTGCATAATTTATTTTCAAAAATTTTAGTTTATCTAATTGATATGAGCTTAATTCAACAATTAAAATATCTATTTTAGATAAATATTTAATCAAATTTTTATTATCTAAAATAGTATCTCCAAAATTACCTATAATTTTTGTATTGTATTTATTTGAAAGTATCCCCTTCAAATAATTACAAGTTGAGGATTTTCCTTCTGTACCTGTTACTCCAATAATTTGTTGATTTGTTAATTCTAAGCTCAAAAAATCTAAATCAATTAAAATCTTTTCTTTATGTCTAAATAAGAAATGATTTTTGTCTATCTTAATTGAAGGAGAAACGACGAAATAATCATATTCATTTAAATGATTAGATAGATAATATCTATCAATAAACTTGCTATTATTAATAACTTTTAGATCATCATAGATATTATATTTGCATTTTTTATTAATTAGGTAAGCTTCAATAGATTTTCCACTAATTCCATAACCGTATATCAAAAAATTTTTTTTTAAATTAATCAATTATCTTATTTTTAAAAGTGATAGAGCTAACAAGCAAAAAAGAAAACTTAATATCCAAAATCTGATAACTATTTTTTGTTCTGATAAACCTTTTTTTTCATAGTGGTGATGAAGGGGTGCCATTAAAAATAATCTCTTTCCTTTTGTAGATTTGTAATAAAATATTTGTAACATTACTGATAACGTTTCAATTACAAAAAGACCACCTGCCACAGCCAAAACTATTTCTTGTTTTAAAAGAATTGAGGTAACTGCTAGCGATGCTCCTAATGACTGAGATCCTGTGTCTCCCATAAAAATTGATGCTGGACTTGAATTAAACCATAAAAAACCAAGTAATGCTCCAATAGCTGATGTACAAAATATTACTATTTCTCCAGAACCTTTCATATAATTCACTAATAGATACTCTGAAAAATTTATATTACCTAATACGTAAGCAAATATTGCAAAAGTTAGAAAAACAAAAATTAACGGCATTGATACTAACCCATCTAAACCATCTGTTAAATTTGTTGCATTAGTAGAGCCTATTATAATAAATAAAATTAGGATAAAATAGAAGTAACCTAATTCAATTGATGAGTCCTTTAAAAAAGGAATACTAAATTTATTTAAATCAAATCCATTTTGTTTTATTGTAAAATATAGAAATACAGTAGCTAATAATTGTGATAGGAATTTAGTTTTAGAAGATATCCCTTTTCCCATTTTGACTTTTTGAAAATCATCAATAAAACCAATTATTCCAAATAACAACAATGACAAAATTAATATGTAATTAAATTTTGAAAAATTTGATGTCCACAAAATTGAACTCAAAATAATAGAAAAGAGTATTAATACTCCGCCTAATGCTGGTGTTCCTTTTTTATAAAAGTGTGTCTGAGGGCCATCGTCTCTAATTGGTTGTCCGCTAGGAAACAATTTTTGTTGAAATGTAATCCAATGAGGCATTAAAAGAATGACAATAAAAAAAGAGTTAACTAACGATAAACCTGATCTAAAAGATATATATCCAAATAAATTAAATATAAATTCTATATCTCTAAATGAAAATAATAAATCACCAAGCATATTTTTTTATTACCTTGTCTAATTGATTGTATCTTGAGCCCATAACAAAAATATTTTTTACAACATCAATTTCTTGATTTAAATATCTTATCACTGGTATATAGTTTTTATAAAACTTATATTTAGCAAATTTTTTTTTAAATTTATAAAATTCGTTACCTACAAAAATAGTTTTTAAATTTAAATTAATAACCATTTCAATTATTTGAATATGGAAAAAATCTGAATGATCCCCTAATTCTTTCATTGATCCTAAAATGTAAACTTTTTGATTAATATTTCTTCTATTAAATATTAAAATTTGTTTATTAAGTGAGTAAGGACTAGCATTGTAACTATGATCGTAAAATTTAACTTTTTTAAATCCTATATAAGCTGATATTTCATTACCTCTGGAACCTAAAATAGCCTCCTTGTAAAAAAAGTTATTAAAGCTTAGTTTATTTAAAATTGTTTTGATGAATATATAAGATAACGTGGCTATATTAGTATAAAAATCACCTTTTTTTGATCTGATTAAATGTTTCCTATTATTATAAGAAAATCTTATATGATAATTACTGTCAACTTTTGTAATTTTTTTTTCCAAATCATCTGTATTTAAAAGTTTTACTTTTTTACTAATCCTTTTCTTAATATAATTAAAATTATAGTTATAATTAATAATACCTGATATCAATCTTCTTGAATTGAAAATTTTTAATTTATTGTCAATTAAATGGTTGAAATTATTAAAATTTCCAATGTGAGAATTTTCAATACTTGTAATTAAACAATAATGAGGTTGTAAAGTTTTAACTAACTTAGTCATTTCTTTAGATCTGTTAATACCCAATTCAAAAATGGAGTAATCAGTATTTAAATTCATATTCATAATTGAAAATTGTAAGCCCAAAATATTATTATAATTTTTATAAGATCTATAAGTTCTAAAATTATTTTTTTTTAAAATATAATAAATATTCTCTTTGAATGTTGTTTTTCCTACAGACCCAGTAATAGCAATAATCTTACCTTTATAAGAGCCTATTATGAATTTACAAAAATTTCTTATAAACACATCAGTATCTTTAATATAGATTGATTTAGGATGATTGGTTTTTTTATTAATTATGACTAAAGATGCTTTTTTTTTAAGTGCATCTCTATAAAATAAACTTCCATTATTCTTTTTGTTTTTTAAACCAATAAAAATATCATTTTCTTTTAAAAGTCTAGAGTCAAAAACTATATTACTTTTATATTTTGATTTTAAATGAAAAATAATATTAAAGATTTTTTGCATATTTAGATGAAATTAATCTGTCATTAAATAAATAATTTTTATTTTTATATGTTTGTATTTCTTCATGTCCTTTCCCAGCAATTATTAAAATACCATCATTTTTTTTTATATAATCTATTCCATATTTAATAGCTTTCTTTCTATTAGGCACCTCTATTGGATTAGAAGAATTTTTAAGAAGTGTTTTTCTAATTAATTCTGGGTTCTCATTTCTCGGATTATCATCAGTAATAATCTGTAACTTTGTATACTTTGATACTACTTTTGCTATTTGTGCTCTTTTGCTCTTGTCTCTTTCACCACCACATCCATAAATTATTATTATATTTTTATCTAAATTAGGTAATTCATATAATAAATTTTCGTATGCATCTTTCGAGTGAGCATAATCGACAATAATAACTTTATTTTTTTTTCTATAAATTATTTCCGATCTTCCAGGTGGAAAAATTGATTTATTAAATTTTAATGGAAACTGTCTTAAAATTTTATTATACACCATCAATATAGTGAGAATATTTTTCACCATAAAGTCATTAAATGTCGTGATATTGTAAGAATGATCTTTTACTGATATACAAAACTTATCATGCTTTTTATGTGATAAGGATATCTTATTTTTAGTTAAAAAATTACTTTGAGTTAGCAATCTGATATTTAAATTTAGGGATTTTTTGTTCAATTTTTCATCTTGTACAAATAGTAATGAGTTATTGTGTCTATGTTTTTTAATCAAATTTAATTTAGCCAAATGATAATTATTAATATTTTTGTGATAATCAAGGTGATCAGACTTTAAATTTGTAAGTACACAATAATTGTATTTGAGATTTCCAAGCCTTCCTTCACAATAGCCTATACTTGAGACTTCAAAAAAAACAAATTTGACAAAATTCTCTGAAGCTATTTGAAGTAAATTGAGTGTTTCAAAAAAAGATGGAGTAGTGTTATTGAGTTTTTTAATTTTTCTTGAATTAATATAAAAACCTAAAGTGCCGATATAACAGGATTTATTACCATTTAAATTAAATAGTCTGTTTGCACCATAAGCTATAGAAGTTTTACCATTAGTACCAGTTACAAAAATAATTTTTAAATTAGTAAAATTGTAAAAAATATTTGCGATAATCTCTAAATCTTTTTGATCTTTATAAAAAAAAAATTTATTTTGTTCTTTTCGTAATTTATTCTTAAATTTAATATTACAAATAATAAATTTACAATTTTTTTTAAATGCTTGTGATTTATATTTCTTAAATTTTTTATAGTCATTACTATTAAACAAAAAAATGGATTTTTTACTACAATCTTGCCAATTAGTAACAATTTTAAAACCTTTAGATTTTAATTCATCAATTCTCATTAAATATCAGTACTTTTGGTATTAATTATAGACAAGTCCAAATATATATAAATCTCATTTAAAATATTATAAAAGGTGGGTTTTACTGTATTTCCCGCGGTCATATACTTTCCATATTTTTCTTTGGGGTTTTGCATAAATGTAAAATTTAAATATTTTGGATTATTATATGGGAAGAAACTTATATATGTAACATTTTGAATTTTTTCATTAGGAGAAATTGCTTGATCTGCGGTACCAGTTTTGCCGGCTACTAAAAAATTTTTATAAAGATCATTATTTGTCTCATTAGCGTAGAATAATAATTTATTAATAGTATTTGAAATCTGATTATATTTATTTTGTTTTATTTTGTCTTTTTTTTCAAATGTTGCATTAAAGTTGTTTCTTCCAGTTATTATTTTTCCATAGGCATTAATTAATTGTATTGGGGAAATAGATAAACCGTAACCATAGGGAATATTATCACAATAACTTCCCCTAAAATTATTCACTGTTGGTGCAATGGAAATCATATCAAAGCCTATTTTAGCAGGCTTTAAGAGACCAATTTGATCTAAGTCTACTTTGAATTCATTTATACAATCTAAATTTCTTCTTATTAAAATTGCACCTCTGTTTGAAGATTTCTTTAGTATATCTCCTACTTGCATTGGGATTTCACTATTTCTTGGAAAGTCATTAATTACCTTACTTCCAATTAATACTGGTTTATCGACATCAAAATATTCGTTTAAGTCAATTTTTTGATTTTTAATTGCAGAATAAACTGTAAAAGTTTTAAAGACAGATCCAAAATCAAACTTTAAATCTTTTAATGGCAATAAGGTTTGGTCAAACCTTTTATTGCTAATTCTGTTATCTATAAAAACATTACTGACTATCTCTTCGCTAGTTAAGTCAATTAATATATTCATAGAATAGTCTGGATTTAAATTAATTGTGTCATTATATAATGAGTCATATATTTTTTTTTGAATCTGAATATTTAAAGATAATTTAATATCATTATTTTTTTTACTAATGTATTTTTCAATTAAAGATACACCTTGGTGTTCGATATTAGTATGTCCGATCAAATTGTTAGTTAAATAATTATATGGATATTTTCTAGTAAGAATTTTTTCAAATTTTATATATGGATTACCAATATATATTGGCTCTAGAATTTCATTAATTGGTACATTCCTTTTTAAATACTGGACTTTATTTTTGATATTTTTAATTGAGTAATTGTAGTCAGAATAAGCTAAAGTATTTTTATTTAAATCATAAATAGTGGGTAGCATATTAAGAGAAGTTTCTGTTAAACGAGTCAAAGAACTATTATTTCTATCAAAACTTAAAAAAATTAACCTAATGAAAATTGCAATAAAAAGAAATAGAACTGTTAATATGAAAAAATTATAGTAATTCTTTGTTTCAGATAATATTTTATAGTCTGTTTCATTAGTTAGATTGAACATAATTGACCTTTATAATTGTAAAGTCATCAAATTCATTTCTATCAAACTTTATTATCTTTTTATTTTCAAAATCCTTATAGTTATTGAGTTCGTTAATTTGTAATTGATTGATTTGTTTTGTGAGAATAATTTCTTTATTAATATATTTTTGATTATCTTTAATATAATTGTTTTTCAAATACAATAAATCTTTTTCAAGTATCTTAATTTGATTTTTAAAACTCAAAAATAAAAAAATAAATATAAATAATAAAACAAATTTAGAAATATGATTAATCAATTTATAAATCTCCCTACTCTTAATTTTGCAGATCTAGATCTATTATTTTTAGAAATTTCAAGTTTTGTTGCAGTTATTGGTTTTTTCGTGAGGTTTTCAAATCCCCAATTCTCATTATTTTGAAAACTATTATTTTTTTTAAATTTATTCTCCCTAAAATAGTTTTTAACTATTCTATCCTCTAAGCTATGAAAGGAAATAATTGCTAAATATGCATTAATTTCTAAAAAATTGTGAACTTTTTTTAAAAAAGTATCTAGATTTTCTAACTCATTATTTGTTTCAATTCTTAGAGCTTGGAAAGCTTGAGTAGAAAAATGTATTTTTTTTGACCTAAAATTAACTCCACTATTTCTCAAAATCTCAATAAATTCAAAATTAGTATTAATTTTTCTTTTAGATCTCTGGTCAACAATATATTTAGCTAGTTTTTTAGATTGATTTATTTCACCAAATAGTTGGAATACTCTTTGAAGTTCCTCTAAATCATAAAAATTAATTATTTTATATGCATTTAATTCTCCTCCTAAATAGTTCATATTTAATTTAGAATTATTTTTAAATGATAAACCAATATCATTGTCAAATAATTGATTAGATGAAAATCCGAGATCTAGTAAAATAAAATTAAATTTTTTTGTATTAAGACTTAATAAATCAAGGTTTTTAAAATTAGTTTTATAAAAAAAAATATTAGAAAATTTTTTTTTCAATTCTTTTGCAATAATTAAAGAGTTTTCATCTTGGTCAATAGCAGTGACGTTATGACCTTTTTCAAGGAATTTTTTAGAATGTCCACCTCCTCCAAATGTACAATCTAAGACAGATAAATTTTTTTTACCATCAATATAGGATAAAATTTCATTAGTCATAATGGGTGTGTGTTGATTTGTGATCATCTAAATTTTGCTCTTGAAAATTTTTTATGTCTTTCACCCGATTTCTTTTCCCAGATTTCAAAATGATTTCCTTTACCAATAAATATTATTTCTTTTGATAATTTTGAAAATTTTTGAAGTTGTTCCTTCACTATAAAACGACCTTCTTTATCGATAGTTATTTCATCTAAGTCTGAAAGTATTGCAGTTTTAAAATGATCATTTTTTTTTGAAAAAAAATCCTTTTCATCAAAACTTTTAACCAAAGAATTAATTTTGGAAGATAAATGTACCTCTAGGCACTCATACTTTAAACTTTTGAATATATATGTTTTTTCTCTTGAGTTTCTTATTGTTGATCTAAAAGATGAAGGAATAGCAACCCTATTTTTGGAGTCTATAATTCCATAAAAAGAGGATAAAAACATAAGCATGGTATTTTATGGGATTATATGGGATTTTTTTAAAATAGTAAATAGTATTGGGTAGCTATAAGCTGAGTTCTGTATTTTTGAAAATTGCAGTCATTTATCTAGATTAACTATCACTAGTTAACTCAAGCGATCAACCCAGGCCAACTGTAGAAAAAGTTTTAGCCTCTATTTGATCTTACTCATGATAGGGTTTGCATATTGCGATACTATTTAAATACCCGGTAAGCTCTTACCTCACCTTTTCACCCTTACCTTTCGGCGGTTTTTTTCTGCTGCACTTTCCCTAAGGTTACCCTCGACGGATGTTATCCGTTATCACTTTCTACGCGAGCTCAGACTTTCCTCTTTGTTATACAAAGCGACTGCAAGCTACCCAAATTCATAATACATAAAATTATCCAAATAATAAATTATAAAAATCATCTAAGAACTTTTTTGACACATTCGAATTAATCTTTATATAATTTAATGTCCTTTTTACAGCCTTAATACAAAATTTTTTGTAATTATCGATATATAATTTATGGAAACCGTATAAGTATAACATCTTATCCAAGTTATAATTTTTTTTAATTTCTAGTTTTTTAAATCTTTTAATTCCTATTTTATTAATAAAAAATTTTTCTCCGGGATCTTTTTTTCTATTTGGCGCAATGTCTGAATGAAAAATTATATTTTTGTCAATAATATTGAAATTTTTTTTTAAAAAAAAAACTAATTTTTTTAAGGAGATATATTGATTTGTTGTATAATTTGTATACCCAAAATTATGGCCCTTATTTTCTAGTTCAATTCCAATTGAGTAATCATTAATATTTTTATGATTTTTCCATTTAGACTTACCTGCATGCCAAGCTTTATATTTAGGGCATAATAAATTAAATATAGTACCATTTCTTGATATCAAATAGTGTGCACTAACATTTGAACTGTTATTTGTTAATTTGTGATAGGCTAATTGAAGATTTTTCATACCTGTATAGTGGATGACAATATATTTGACTATTTTATTTTTTTTTCTAAAGCTATAATTCATCTGTGAAAAAGCTGATTCTAATAGTTTTATTTTTTTTTGTAATATCCTGTTCAAGTAATGATAAAGATGAATACGATAATGATCAAAGTCTTTATGAAAATAATTCATTAAATGATTATGAACTTTTCAATTCAGCTAATAATTACATAATTAATGGTCAGCTTGAATTAGCTTTAATTGAATTAGATAAATTAGAAGTAATCTACCCAAGTAGCCAATATGCTAGCAAAGGTATTTTAGTCAAAGCATACATTCACTTTTTAGAAAAAGATTACGAGAAAACAAGAGTAATAGCTGAAATGTTCAAAAGCTATTATCCAGGAAGTAAAGACATCGTTTATGCTAATTATCTAGATGCCATGACTTATTACGTATTAATGAAAAAATCCGATTTTAGTCAAGAAAATACCCATAAAGCTTATGATAAATTTAACTTTATATTAAATGCCTACCCAAATAGTAAGTATGAGATTGATATTCGCACAAAAATCAAATTGATTAATAACAATCTTGCTGCAGAAAAACTAAATATCGCAAAATTTTATTTAGATAAAGGGAATACTAATGGTTCATTAATATATTTAAAAGATATATTTGATAATCATAGTTCAAGTCTTTCAATTGAAGAAACACTTTACCTGATTACTAAAATTTATTATACCTTAGGCGAAAATGAACTATCTAAAAAATATGCTGCAATTTTAGCATTTAATTTTCCTGATAGTACATGGTATCAAAAATCATACAATGTTATAAACGGTTTAAGCGATATAAAGGATGACGAAAAATGGTATGAAAAATTTAATCCAATTAAAATTTTTCAACAGGATGAAGAAGATAATTTTGATAACACATCAATACAATCTATAAAATAGTAATAATGTTAGTTTCATTAGAAATTAAAAATTTTCTTCTAATAAAAAAAATATCAATTAATTTTATAAATGGTTTTAATGCATTTACTGGCGAAACTGGAGCAGGTAAATCAATAATTATCGAAGGACTGAAACTAGCACTTGGAGGAAAAAATCAAAAAAATCTTAATTTGAAAGAAAGAGAAATTTCTTCTATTAAAGCAGTATTTGAGATTAACAGTTTAATAAA
>CACMWK010000006.1:0-93544 GCA_902617355.1 uncultured Alphaproteobacteria bacterium
AGGTTCAAATCATCCATTTTTACTTAAAAAAATTGTATCTGAAATCATTAAAATAGACCCATCTTTTTTAATTATTGGTGGTGATTTAATTGATAGTAGTTCTTTTAAAATCGAAGATCTCAAGGAGTTTAAAAAATTTAACAAACCTATCTATTTTGTGACTGGCAATCATGAGTACTATATTAAAAACTCAAAAAAACATCTAGATGATCTTGATAGTGTCGGAATACAAACACTAGACAATGAGTCTTTAAAAATTAATGGAATAAATTTAATTGGTCTCTCAGATAATATAAGTGATAAATCAAAAATTTCTTATTTTGAAAAACTTTTTCAAAAAGACTTATTTAATCTGTTGATTGTTCATAAACCCTCTATTTGGGAAAAAGTTTCAGCTAAAGCTAATTTAATGCTCTCAGGTCACACACATAATGGGCAGATCTTTCCTTTCAATTTTATTGTAAAACTTAAATTTCCTCAAATTTATGGGCTTTACAAAAGAATGAATAATAATTTATATGTGAGCTCTGGATCAGCAACATGGGGCCCAAAAATAAGAATCGGATCTAAAAATGAGATTGTCCAAATAAAATTAAAAAATTAACAATTTCTCCGATTGATGTAGATTACATTAATGCTCTCTTTTTTAACTAAATTAAATCTTTTTTTCTTTTTATTTATAAGCACACTTTTTGCAGAAAGTCATATTCTGGAGCAAGAAAACTTTGAGGCTTGGCAATATACTTGTGTTTCTGAGCAAAATCAAAAAATATGTGATTTAAGAGAGCTTGTATTTGACTCAAACACAAATGAAGTCGTTAGCTATCTATCTATAACTATAAATCCAGATAAATTAACACAAATGCAAATAGCATTCCCCCATGCGGTCAATTTAAAAAGTCCTATCAAATTACAAATTGATGAAAATGATCCAATTGATCTTAATTATGCTTATTGTAATCAAAGTGCATGCTTTGTAGCAGAGATAATTGGAGAAAATTTTGTGAATTTTTTCAAAGCTGGAAACCAAATTTCTATTAAGGCTTTATTTCTAGACAACCGTGAGGCTACCATAACTTATTCTTTGAAAGGTTTTACAGCTGGTTACAACAGACTGTATTCTTCAATAAATAATTAATTATTTAGTTTTTAACTAAATTAATTTTATTTTTAATTAGCATCAAACATATCAAAGATGGTATTACCATGATTGCAGTTATCATAAAGAACAATCCCCAATCACCACCCAATCCATCAACCATAGCACCTGAAGAGGATGCTAACAAAGTTCTTCCCGCAGTTCCAACAGAGGCTAGTAAAGCGTATTGTGTAGCAGTGAAGCTTCGATCAACAAGAAGTGATATAAATGTTACAAATGCAACAGTTGCAAAAGCTGCTGCGAGGTCATCAATGATTACTGCAAATGCGAATAGAACTTTCGAAGGTCCAACCCATGCCAAAACTGAAAATAGAATATTAGTAGCAGACATTGCAATTCCAGCAATAATTAGAGTTTTAATTATACCAGATCTCATTGCAATAGCCCCTCCAATAAGAGTAAAAACAATGGTAGTAATCCAACCAAGTGCTTTCGAATAGATAGCTATATCTCCTTTAGAAAAACCGATTTCTTTATAAAAAACTAAACTCATCCTCCCCAAAAAAGCTTCGCCAATTTTAAATAAAAAAACAAAAGCTAAGATAGCAATTCCAATTCTAACTCCATTATTATTAAAAAAACTACTTAGTGGATTTGCTACAACATTATTTAGGTAGTAGAACGTTTGAGAAATAGGATTTTCAGCACCAAATTGTTTTATAAAAAATGAAAAAATATAAAACACTGCACCAATTACAACAAAAGTAAGACCTCCATTCGTAAACCATATCTTTTCAAAGAATTGACCAATTAAGAAACATAATGCTCCAATTGCTATAAATAGATAACTTGCCTTTACAACACTTTCGACATTCGTATTAGATGCATCTGTATTTAAAATATTTTGAAATCTCTCTTTATTTGATTCCGGAATAAAAGATAAACCTACATTACATAAGACTATTATACCCATTAAAAAAATAAAAGTTACTTGCCAATATTGATCAACTCCTGAGTTTTCTAACTTCTCAGCAATCTCCAAACATACATAACCACCTAATTTAAATCCAGTCCACCATCCAACGACTGCCATCGCAGCTCCTGCTGCCATACTAGCTGATTCTTCTTTTTTAATTTGCTCAATTCTTAAGGCGTCTATTGTTATATCTTGCGTAGCAGATGATATTGCAATGGCTAAACCTACACCAATGATTAAAGCTAAATTTTGAGTTGGTTCGAGTACACTCCAAATAATTAAGCAAATTAAAATTATAGTTTGCATTAAAAGGATTATTGATTTTCGATGTCCTATTTTATTTGTTAAGAAAGGTAATTTCATTCGATCAATTATTGGTGCCCACAAAAAATTAAATGCATAGACACCAAATATTAATCCAGCCCATCCGATTGTGCTTCTGCTAAGCCCTTCTTCTTTAAGCCACAAAGACAAAGCGCTAGCAATAAGAACCCAGGGAAATCCACTTATGATGCCTAACAAAAGAATACGTAACATTCTTCTGTCATAGTACGCACCAATTAGTGATTTGAATTTATTCGAATCTAGTGAAACCGAACTCATTAATATTTATGTTAATCTAAAAAATAATTAATTAAACTTTAATCGCTAAGAGAACTTAACCACTTTATTAAATCAGCCCTATCTTGGTCTTTTTTAATCCCGTTGTAGTTCATTTTTGTGCCAGCAATATATTTTTTTGGTTTTAATAAGAATTTGTTGAGTTCTTCCACATTCCAATCGCCACCAAATGCTGCAAGTGCTCCGGAATACGCAAAGCCCTCTGATGATCCTTTTTCTCTATTGACTATACCCCACATCGCAGGACCTGTTTTATTTTCACCACCTTTAACATGAGTATGGCAAGATGCACATTTTTTAAAAATCTTTTCACCATTTTCC
Source organism: uncultured Alphaproteobacteria bacterium (assembly GCA_902617355.1). Lineage (GTDB taxonomy): Bacteria > Pseudomonadota > Alphaproteobacteria > HIMB59 > HIMB59 > HIMB59. The sequence goes on from CACMWK010000006.1 coordinate 3,018, forward strand.
ATACTAGCTGATGCCAGCATAGGTGTAATGTCTGGTAAAACAGCAAAAATATCCACATCTTCACTTACAGAGGCTGTAACACCACCTTCAGGTATTTCAATTTTGTATGCAAGTTCATCTGGAAACTCGGGGTGTATCGCCATATCAGCAACCTTTGAGAATACAGCAGCAAGAAGTAAGGCAAGTATTATTGCACCTAGAATTTTATTAGTTTCCATATTAAAAAGAGAAGTCTATGTTTAAAAATATACCACTAAAAACGGATTTTTGTCGCATTAATGAATGATACGCTAGTTATAATACCAATAAGATTAAAGGCATCTAGATTTCCAAATAAGCCATTTGCAAAAATTGGTGAGTTACCAATGCTGCATCACGTTTATAATCGTGTAATAGATTTTACAGAAAATGTAATTTTAGCTATATGCGATCAAGAGGTAAAAGATTACTGCGAAAAGATGGATCTCAAGCACGTTATGACAGATCCTAGTCATCCATCAGGAAGTGACCGTATTGGAGAGGCATTAAAAAAGCTTGAGGATACAATAAATTTTAAATATGTAATTAATGTCCAAGGTGACATGCCATTTATTAAAGATAACCACATTAATGTGTTAAAAGATAGACTTTTAAAGTTTCAAATGAGCACTTTAGCTTGTCCATTCGTAAACTTAAATGAAGCTTATAATAGTTCTAAAGTGAAAGTCTTAATTGATGAAAATAATTGTGCTTTAGATTTTTCTAGAACATTAGATGACAAACAAAAAGTTAATAAGAATATTTTTCATCACATTGGTATATATGGGTATCATAAAGATTTTTTGTCAAATTTTATCTCTTTATCACCTACTCAAAGAGAGCTTAGTGAGAAACTCGAACAACTTCGAGTTATTGAAACAGATAAAATTGGAATTTCAGTAATTAAAGAAGAGATTTTGGGAGTTGATACACAAGAAGATTTAGATAGAGTAAATCGATTAATTTATAAAAAATGAATAAAAAAATATCTTTTCAGGGAGTCGAGGGAGCATATAGTCATCTTGCAGTGCAAGAGTTCTTTCCTGGGGCAGAACCGTTACCTTGTAAAACATTTGAGATTGCTTTAAACGAGGCTGAGATTGGAAATGTTGATTATGCAATGATTCCCATTGAGAACTCTGCTGCAGGCAGAGTAGCTGATATTCATCGATTAATACCAAAATCTAATTTGCATATTAACTTTGAACACTTTCAAAAAGTTGAACACAAGCTTTTAATTCATCCAGACAGTAAAATTGAAAATATCAAAAATATTATCAGTCATGAACAGGCCTTAGCACAATGTAGCGATAAAATTCAAAAATTAGATTTAGAAATTTTGATCGGAGCTGATACAGCAGGTTCAGCAAAAAAAATCCAAGATGAGAAAATAATAGATACAGCTGCTATTGCTTCAAGTTTGGCGGGAAAAATCTATGGCTTAAAAGTTATTGATGATAATTTCGCAAACTCTGTTAACAACATCACAAGGTTTTATATAATGTCTAAAAATGAAAATTTAGAATTTGATGAAACTAAAACATACATATCGTCCTTTTTATTTTCAGTTAAAAATACACCAGGTTCTTTATTTAAAGTAATGGGGGGATTTGCGACTAATAATGTTAATATGATCAAACTCGAAAGTTATAATTATGGAGCAGATTTCGTAATTACACAATTTTATTGTGAAATTGAAGGACATCCTGAACAACAAAACACTAAATTTGCCCTTGACGATATGTATCATTATTGTTCAAAGGTTAGAAAATTAGGAGTTTTTGAAAAATCTCCATATAGATTAAGACAATAACTTCATATTTCTATTTAATACTGTTATAAGATAATTTGAGAATTACATGGGCAACTTTTTATGCCAATCCGGTCAGGTTCGAAAGAAAGCAGCTGTAACATAAGGGGTTGGGTCGTGTAATTCTCCTTTAAGTCCATTATGAAACATCAATCAAATATTCTTGCATTAAAATACAGACCTTTAAATTTCCAAGATCTAATCGGTCAAGATTATTTAGTTGAGACTATACAAAAATCAATACAGCAAAATAAAATCCCTAATGCATATATTTTTACAGGTATACGCGGAGTAGGCAAAACAACAACAGCAAGAATTGTTGCAAAAATGTTGAACTGTACAGTTTTTGATAAAAATAATAATCCTGATTTAATCAACTGTGAACAAGCAAAAGCCATCACTGAAGATAGACACCCAGATGTTATAGAAATTGATGCCGCATCAAATACAAGTGTTGAAAATGCAAGAGAGATTATAGAAAATGTAAAATATAATCCTGTTCTAGGAAAATATAAAGTCTATATAGTCGATGAGGTGCATATGCTTTCGAAAAGTGCATTTAATGCCCTTCTTAAAACTTTGGAAGAGCCACCCCCTCACTCGAAATTTATATTTGCAACAACTGAGATTTCTAAAGTGCCTATTACCATTCTCTCAAGATGTCAAAGGTTCGACTTAAGACGAGTTGATAAGAAGACTCTATCTGATTTTCTTAAAAGCATTGCTAAAAAAGAGGATATAACAATTTCTAATGAGGCATTAAATTTAATAGTTAAAGCAAGTGATGGATCAGTAAGGGACTCCTTAAGTATATTAGATCAAGCCAATGTATTTAAATCACAAAAAAAAATTCAAGTTGAAGAAATTGTTAATATGCTAGGTTTTGCAAGGCAAGGTGATTTGTATGAATTATCAAAATGTATATTAGATAATAATTTATCAGAGCTAATTTCTATGCTTGACGATATGTATCAAAGAGGTTCAGAGACCTCTAAAATTATTGAAGACATGATGAATATAATAAATTGGTCATGCAAATTAAAAATAAACCAAGAACTTATTAAGGATGAATTTTTAACTGAAGAAGATAAAGATTTTGCATCGTATGTTATCCAATACGATAGAGGCAAGTTAAATATTTTTTGGCAAAGTTTAATGAAGGGTTATGATGAAATTAAAATCTCACCTCAACCTCATCTAACTCTAGAAATGGTAATGCTCAGGTGTGCTTTCTTGTTAAATGATAATCAATCAACAGACTTAGAAGAAAAAAAAAAGCCTGAAATAAATCAGAATACAATTCAATCCTCTCCTAATATTGATCAAGTAATTCAAAACAAAGTTAAACAAGTATCACCAATTTCTCTAAAAGAAAAAATTGATATCCATCAGAAATTTTTTCAATTTTATGGAAAAAATTTCTCACCTCTTATGGCAGGAATTATTATTGAAAATGTTGAAATAATTGATTTTTCAGAGAAAAATAAAATATTACGATTAAATGTCTCTGACAAAAATTTTAACGGAAGCGAAGAATTATACAAAAATTTGGAAAATGATTACAAAATCGAAATGAAACTTAAAAAAGAAATAACAACTTTAGAGACAATTAAGTCTCTTTATAAAAAAGAATTAATTGACCAGGAGATGAAGACTGATGAATTTAAAAAAGTTCTTGCTAAATTTCCTAATGCAAAGATTATAGATATTGAAGAATTAGAAAGAGGTGAAGGAAATGATGGGTAATATGGGCGGTATGATGAAAAAAGTCCAAGAAATGCAAGCTAAAATGCAAGAGATGCAAAAGGAGCTTGAAAATAAAACTGTTGAAGCTGAATCAGGAGGAGGAATGGTTAAAGTTACAATGAATGGTAAACAAATTGTTCAATCAATTGATATAGATCCATCACTGTTATCTTCTGATGAAAAAGAGGTATTGGAGGATTTAATCAAAGCCGCACTCAATCAAGCCAAAGAAAAAGTCGAGGAAATGTCAGCTGAAGAAATGAAAAAAATAACTGGTGGGTTACCATTGCCCCCAGGAATGAAGATGCCTTTTTAAATTGTCACAAGACGAACTTCAAAAATTTATTAATTTAATTTCTAGGTTACCTGGAATCGGCCAACGCTCTGCGCAAAGAATAGCTTTATATTTGATAAAAAATAAACAAGAATTAATGTTACCCTTAGGAGAAAGTATAAAGGAAACAGCATCTGTTGTAAAAAAATGTACTAACTGCGGAATATTAGATGTGATTGTTCCATGTAAAATTTGTTCTTCAGAAAATAGATCAAAAACTACAATATGCATTGTTGAAGATATGGCTGATGTATGGGCATTTGAAAGATCTGGATATCATAAAGGTCTTTATCATGTTATTGGAGGACTTTTATCAGCCTCAAAAAATTTTACAGAACAGGATTTAAATTTAAATAAACTCAAAGAAAGAATTATAAATAATCAAGTACAAGAAATTATTTTAGCATTGAGCGCAACAATTGAGGGACAAACTACAGCCTTAGTAATAAAGGATAAACTAGAAAATCAAAATATTAAAATTACACAACTCGCATACGGTGTTCCTGTAGGAAGCGAAATTCATTATCTAGACGATAATACCTTAGGGGCAGCTTTAGAGTCGCGTAAAAACTTAAGCTAATTAAATCAGAAGTAACATCTAAAAGTTTGATTTATTGTCTCTGATAACTGTATAAACTATATTAAAATCCATGTTGAAGCTTATTTATGCTCCCGATCCCATTTTAAAAAAAGAGAGTGTATCTATACCTCAGGTAGACGATCATCATAGAGAACTTATAAAACAAATGTATGAGATTATGTATTCTGCGAATGGAGTTGGTTTAGCTGCTCCACAGATAGGTTTGAATATTCGTATATTTGTTCTTGATGCAGGCGCTAGAGATGAAGAAAAAAAACCTATCACAATGATAAATCCTAAAATTATATCATTACATGAAAATAAAGTTCCATATGAAGAGGGTTGTTTATCCTTCCCAGAACATTTTGCAGAAATAGACCGTCCTGAAAAAATTAAGATAGAGTATCTTGATGAAGACAACTCAAAAAAAATTTCTACATTTACAGGTTTTGAGTCTAGGATAATTCAACATGAATTGGATCACTTAAACGGTATTTTATTCGTTGACTATTTAAGTCGTTTAAAAAGAGACGTGATTATCAGAAAGATGAGAAAGTATAAAAAAGAAAAAGAAATAATTTAAATGAAAAAAAAACGTGTAGTTTATTTTGGCTCACCAGAATTTTCCCTTCCCCCTCTGAAGACCCTCTATCTTGGAGGATATGATATAGTGGGGATTTATACACAAGAGCCAAAAAAAAAATTTAGAGGACAAAAAAAATTTAACACACCAGTTCATCAATGGGCAGAAAGTCAACTTCTACCTGTTTTCACTCCCAAAATACTTGATGATACATCTTTGAAAGAATTTCAATCATTAAAGCCTGATGTCGCCATCCTTTTTGCTTATGGGAAAATAGTCCCACTTAATTGGTTAAACACCCCTTTAAATGGGTTTATAAATATACATGCCTCGCTTCTACCAAGATGGAGAGGAGCAGCACCTGTTCAAAGAGCCATTGAAAATAATGATAAAGAGACAGGTATTACTATTATAAAAATGAATGATAAAATTGATGAAGGTCCAATTTTAGTCCAGCAGAATATAGAAATTAATGAATTAACTGATGGTAAACAATTAATTGATCAAATCAGTCATGATTCTTGCTCATTGTTATACAATACGTTAAAAAAATATTTTTTAGGTCAAATTCAATTAAAAGAACAAGATCATTCACAATCTACATATGCAAAAAAAATAGACAAAATTGAAACACAAGTAGATTGGGGATTATCTGCAAGTATAATTGAAAAAAAAGTAAGAGCTTTTTACCCATCACCAGCAATGTGGTTTAAATATAAGGGTCAGAGATTTAAAATTTTAAAAGCTCAAATATCTAACTTACAAGATGAAAAGGGCAAGATTATAAACTTACCTCTCACTATAGCATGTAAAAATAACAGTCTAGATATTTTAGAAATTCAAGCTGAAGGAAAGAAACCATTAAACATTAAAGAATTTATTTTAGGGAATAATCAATTTCAATTAAATGCAATAATCGATAATGACTAATATAAAACTTACAATTGAATATCATGGTTTACCTTATTGTGGTTGGCAATATCAAAAAAATGAAAAAACTGTGCAAGGTGAAATAGAAAAAGCAATATTTAAATTCTCTGGTGAAAAAAAAACTATTCAAGGTGCTGGAAGAACAGACGCTGGTGTTCACGCTATTGGACAATGTGCCAATTTTGAGTTAGAAAAAAAATTCGATGACTATCAAATTCTAAGTGGAATTAATTTTCACCTCGGTACTGAAAAGATAAGAATTACTAAAGTAGAAAGTGTTGATAATGAATTTAATGCTCGTTTTACTGCTAAAAATAAAATTTATAATTATCAAGTTTTTAATAGTCTAGCCCCGTCAGTTATTGAGGATGATTTTAGTATACACATCCGCCAACCTTTAGATTTAGAGGCAATGCAAGATGCAATTAAACTATTTATTGGTAAACATGATTTTTCTTCGTTTAGAGCACATGGTTGTCAAGCTATTAAACCGCTTAGAACTATTGATGAGGCATCAATTGATATCAAAGGTAATAAAATTATTTTTGTATTCAAGGCACAGTCCTTCCTTTATCAACAGATTAGAATAATGGTTGGATCTTTATTAGAGGTTGGATTAAAAAATAAAAATACTAATTGGATAAGTGAATTAATTGAAGCTAAGGATAGAAGCTTAGCAGGACCAACAGTCCCTTCAAAAGGATTGATTTTAAAGGAGATATCTTATTAACATTCTTATTTACACACAATGTTTTGCACCCAAAGTAGGCGGTATTGAGTCTGTAATGACAAATATAGCTCAACATGCATTTAACACGCAAAATAAAGTAACAGTCCTCTCTGATGGACCTAAACTGTTTTCTTCAGATTTTGATAGTAAATGTAAGTTTGATATTTACAGATTTGATCAAATCAAGTTTCTTAGAAAAAGAATTAAATCAAGTTTTGCTCAGAATTTTTTAAACAAAAATAAAATTGATATTATTTTTTTTGATAGTTGGAAATCACTAGAGCTATTTAATAATATTACAGATATTAAAAAAATTTGTTTAGCTCATGGAAATGAAATATTAAAATTAAGTGATAAAAATAGAATTTTAAATTCTTTAAATAAAGCGGATTTAATAATCTATAATTCTCAATTTACTAAAAATAAAACATTTAAAAATTTTAAAAATTTAAAAAAATTTAATCATAAAATAATATATCCAGCTTTTATAAATAAAATTTCTAAAAATAAAAATAATAAAAAAAAATATGATTTATGTACTGTAGCCAGACTAGAATACAGAAAGGGGCACCACTTAGTATTTGAAGCAATGTCTATATTAAGAAATGAATATAAAATTATACTTAAATATGCCATTCTTGGAGATGGACCAGAATTATCAAGATTAAAGGATTTAGTTTTGAAATTCTCACTACAAAGGCAGGTAGATTTCATACACCATGAAGCCTCAAGTGAAAAAATTTTTAAAAATTCTTATGTTCATATAATGCCAACTATAACCACACCCGAAAGTATTGAGGGCTTTGGAATATCCAATGTTGAAGCAGCTTCTTATGGATTACCTTGCGTAGTCAGTAATAGCGCAGGAACTCCAGAGTCAATAGGTAACAATGGTATAATTGTAAAAGAAAATAACCCCAAACAAATTGTCAAAGCAATTATAGATATTTTTAAAAAGTATAAAAGTTATAGTAAAAAAAGTTACGCATTTGCTAACAATTTTGAGTCAAATAAAAAAATAAAAGAATATTTAAATGCTATCTAAAATAGCCTCATAGCTTGTTTCTTTTAACTCACCTGGATTATCACAAATTAATTTTTCAACTTTAAGATTATTTATTAGGATAATTGAACGAATAAGTCTTTGACCCATAAAGTTTTTTTCATGATTTCTTATTAATTGAGAAGATAATAAAAATTCATTATTTCCATCTGATAAAAATAAAATTTCTGATTCACCTAACTCTTTTCTCCACAAATCAAGCACGTAAGGATCATTAGTGGTCATGCAACAAATTTGATCAATTTGCTTTTCAGACATCAACTTTTTTGCACCTTTAATAAATGGAGGGAGGTGTTGTATGTGACATGTTGAAGTGAATGCTCCCGGGACACAAACTATCATTGCCCTTTTGAATTTGAAGTTGTCGTGTAATCCAAAATTTTTTGTACCATCTGCCGAAACAGATCTTAAAGTAATATCAGGAATTAAATCTCCTTCTTTCAATTATCAAAAAAGTTTTCTAAAGTTTTATAGTAAATTTGTTCAGTCGTTTTCAGATCCTCTATAGAAACACACTCATTAACTTTGTGCAGGGTTTTGTTAATCGTTCCAAATTCGAAGACAGGACAGACCTCTTGCATAAATCTAGCATCTGATGTACCACCTCCAGTATCTTGGCTAGCTTCTAATCCCGTAACATCTTTAATTGCTTTAATACAATGTTTTGTAAATGTATTATCGAAAGATTGGAAAGGCATACCTCTAAAAGTTAATTTCAATTTATACGTACAATTATTTTCAGAGCAAATCTTAGTCAAGTGTTCATCAAAATAGTTTTGTATTTTTTCGTGATCCCAGTTGTCATTAAAGCGCATATCACCAACTGTAGTCAATTTTTCAGGTATTACATTCTTTGCCTTGTTATTTAAATTGATCTGAGTAAATTGCAGAGTGGATGGTTCAAAGTATTCTGCACCATCATCAAGTTTTTGATCATCAAAAAATGAGATAACCTTAGACAAACAATGTAGAGGGTTTTGAGCTAGCTGAGGATACGCAGCATGCCCCTGCTTTCCAATAATTTCAACTTGAACATCCACAGCTCCTTTTCTTCCAACTTTGATCTGATCACCGATTATTTTCTCAGAGGATGACTCAGTGGCTATTGACCCGTCTATTCTTATATTATTTTCTTTCAACCATTTTACGACTTTCTTTACACCATTTACGGAGTCTGCTTCTTCATCCCCAGTTATGATAAAACTTATTGTGCCATTAAAATCTTTATTTTCCTTTATGAATTTAAAGACACTTACCATGCTAGCTGCCGTACACCCTTTCATATCTTCTGATCCACGACCATAAAGATATCCATCTTTAATTGTTGGTTCAAAAGGTGGTGTGTCCCAATCCTCTAAGTTACCAGGAGGCACTACATCAACATGACATAAAAAATTAAAATGTTTTCCATTTGTATTTATTGGACCATACGTAGCCATGATATTTATTACTTCGTAACTCCCATCTCCATCAAAGTTTAGTTGTTTTGTTGTAAAACCATTTTCTTCAAATACTCCCATTAAGAAATCAAAAATATCTTGTTTTGCTGGGGTAACGGAGTCGAAAGATATTAATTTTTTTGATAGCTCTATTGTGTCTAACATTTTAATCTCTCAGTAATTCATTGACGGAGGTTTTTGAACGAGTTTTTTCATCAACCGTTTTCACAATCACAACACAGTACAATGATGCATCTCCTTTAGAACTAGGAAGACTACCTGGAACAACTACAGAATATGGAGGAACTTTTCCCATATATATTTCTTTAGTTTCACGATTATAAATTTTTGTTGAAGCACCAATAAATACCCCCATAGATAATACTGATCCCTCTCCAACAATTACACCCTCGGCGACTTCTGACCTCGCACCAATAAAACAATTATCCTCTATTATAACTGGATTTGCCTGCAAAGGTTCTAAGACTCCTCCTATGCCTGCACCTCCTGAGATATGACAGTTTTTTCCAACTTGAGCACAAGAACCAACAGTAGCCCAAGTATCAACCATAGTTCCCTCATCTACATATGCGCCCAAATTAACAAAACAAGGCATAAGTACCGCACTTTTTGCAATAAATGCAGACCTTCTTACAACACAATTCGGAACAGCTCTAAATCCTGCTGATTGAAAATTTTCTGATTTCCAATCTTGAAACTTTGAGGGAACTTTATCCCACCATGAAGTAGTTCCATCTTTCACACTAGGACCGCCAGTGATTATTTCCATATCTTGAATTCTAAAACTTAAAAGAATTGCTTTTTTAAGCCATTGATTTACATGCCATTCATTTTCTTTTTTTTCACATACTCGAAGCTTTCCTTCATCCAATAGGTTAAGAACATTTTCTATATTTTTTTTTGCCTCATTATCCTTAATAAAATTTATCTGATCTCTTTGATCCCATAATTTTTCAATTATATCTTGATGGCTCATAATACTTTTATATCACGTTTTTTAAGAAATTTTCCAAATCATCAGTAACATGTGATATGTAACCTTTTTCATCAATAATTTTTTGGATATCTTCTTGCTGATTCACATCTTTATTTAGGTTGTATTCAAGGTTATTCGTTACCCAAACTGTCTGCCAACCCATTTTATGTGGCTCTTTCAAATTAATATGAAGATCTTCAAACATAGCTGTTGAACTATTGTCTAAATTGAATTTATTTTGGAATGAGTCGTAAACTTCTTTGTGAGGTTTTGGCATATAGTCACTTTCAGAAATATCAAAACATCCATCAAAAATATTAGTCATATGAAGTTTTTCTATAACTTTTTCTACATGTTCAAAATTAGCGTTTGTAAAAATATATTTTTTTCCATTTAAGCTTTTTAATATTTCCGCAAGATGAACGTTTGGTTGAACTACCTCATAATTAATTTGATGTACGTAGTCCAAATATTCATCAGGATTTACTTGATGTTCAATCATAAGACCTCTAAGTGTTGTTCCATATTGGTGATAATATTTAGACCTCAGAGCTTGTGCATCACCAGAGGATAAATTTAATTTTTCCTCAATAAACTTACCCATAAGTATGTGTACTTTATCAAATAAACCACACTCCGCTTTATAAAGTGTATTGTCTAAGTCAAAAACCCAATTTGTTATATTGTTCATAAGCGTGTTAAACTAATGTTTATTATATAAAAGCCAAGAAGATTTATAAAAATTCAAAAATTTTTTTTTGAATTTCAAATATGTTTTTGTTTGTTTTTGAGCTTACAATGTAGTTTTCAAATTCAGTATTTAAATTGTCTAAAAAATCAGACTTTTCTTTTATTTTTTTGTCACTTTTCGTATAGCAAATAATAATTTTTTGTTTTATTTGTTTCATCGAGTCAATCATCTCTATGTCTATTTTTTTTGGCCCCAATGAATTATCAATTAATACAAATATTTTCTTTAAATTTTCACGAGATGTTAAATATTGAGAGACAAGATCTGATATTTGAAATGCCTCCTTTTGAGATATTTTTGCAAATCCATATCCAGGAAGATCTACAACCATCATTGAGTCCCCGTGATTAAAAAAATTAATTTGTCTTGTTTTACCTGGGGTATTGGAAATATGTGCCAGTTTTTTCATAAAAACTGCATTGATTAAACTAGATTTTCCAACATTTGACCTACCTATGAAAGCTATTTCAGGAAAACTTACATTAGGATATTGACGAGGTTGTGTAGCGCTTAGTAAAAACTTAGTTTGTTTTTTGAAATAATTTGAGACAAGGCTCATTAACTCTTCATAATTTTTCTTTGTATTATGTATTGTTGAGCCATTGATAAAACATTGTTAGTTGTCCAATAAATAACTAGCCCTGCTGCGAAGCCCCCTAAAATGAAAGTAAATACTATTGGCAATAAACCAAAAATTTTGGCCTGCATTTTATCCACTGGAGCTGGGTTCAATTTAAATTGAATATACATCGAAATACCCATTAAGATTGGCCAAATTCCAACATTTAGAATTTGCAAAATACCTGGAACGTTCCATTCCACAAAACCAAAAAGAGTAAGAGCCCCTAAGGGATCAGGTGCAGAGAGATCGTGCACCCATCCTATAAAAGGAGCATGTCTCATCTCAATAGTTACAAATAAAACTTTGTACAAGGCAAAAAATACCGGAATCTGTAAAAGTATAGGCAAGCAACCAGCTATAGGATTTGCCTTTTCTCTTTTATATAAAGCCATCATTTCTTTTTGCATTCCAGCTCTATCATCGCCGTATTGTTCTTTAAGTCTTTGCATCTCAGGAGCAAGTTTTTTCATTTTTGCCATTGATTTAAACGATTGTTGAGCAAGTGGAAAAAAACATATTCTCATCAAAATTGTAAACAGAATTATTGACCAACCAAAGTTTCCAACGTACCCGTATATAAATTCTAAAACGTTAAAAATAGGTTTTGTTAAAAAATAAAACCAACCAAAGTCTACAGAGCGATCAAAACCGTCAAACCCATATTCTTCCATATATTTATCGATAATATTTACGATTTTTGGTCCTGCAAAAATCTTAAAATTATGCGAAATACTCCCATTATTTGAAACAGTTATTCTTTCTCCTACAATATCAGTTTGAAAATTATCTATACTGTCAACAAAGTTGTAACTGTATGTTTGCTGAACAGGTTCGTTTTGGTTGGGGATTATTGCAGTCTGCCAATACTTATCTGTCATCCCAATCCACCCTCCAACAGAAGAATGTTTAATTTTTTTATCATCTTTTAGATCGTCATAATCATATTCTTCCAATACCCCATCAGTTATTGACAGCGGACCTTCGTGAAGGATGAAGAAATTTTGCATATCTGGAATTCCTTGTCTTTTTGATAATCCATAAGGATATAAGTCAAAAGATAGACCTGAATTATTTATAACTCTTTGATCAATGCTAAATAAATAGTTTTCATCAAGAGTTATAATCTTTTCAAAAATAATATTCTGATCACTAGTCCAAGTCAGTTTTACAGGTTCATTAACACCAATAGTATTTTTATCAGCAATCCAAATACTAGAGCTATTTGGTAATTCAACTGTGCTGTCAGAGCTTACCCAACCTGTATCTAAATAATAGGCATTATCAGATCCTAAAGGATTCAAAAATTCAATTAAGTCAGATGTTGGATCTAACGTTTCCCTGAACTCTTCTAAAATTAAATCATCAATTAAACCACCATTTAAATTTATAGAACCTTTAATTTTTGAGTTATCAAATTTTACTCTTCCTGTCTGATTTATCACATCACCTCTATCAGCTGAAACGGCAGATGAGGATTTTTGAATACTGAGATCAACAAGACTTTCATCATTTGTTTGTTCCTCAGTCATTGGCGTTCTCTCTGGTTGAGGCACCAGTAACTGAAAACCAAAAATGATTGCCATTGAAATAATTATAGCTAGGAATAAGTTCTTTTGATTTTCCATATTATTTTTTTATTGGGTCGTAACCAGATGATCCTAACGGATTACATTTAAGAATCCTTACCATTCCCATTGTTATTCCTTTCAAAACACCAAACTCTTGTATAGCCTCAATTGTATATTCAGAACATGTCGGAAGATGTCTACAAGTTTTTGGTAACATAGGCGATATGAATAATTGGTAGAATTTAATTGGTGCGATAAAAATGATTTTCCAAACCTTTTTGATGTTATATTTCATGAGATAAGAATTTTTCAATATCTTGTTTTAAATCAATAAAAGGTACTTTCAAAACTGTTTTTTTTAGTATTAATACAAATTTGACATGATTTAATGTATTTATAAGACTACATGTGCGAATAGCCTCTCTTGTTCTTCTTTTAGCCCTATTTCTCTCAACAGCATTACCAAGCTTTTTACTAGCAATAATGCCAACAAGAAAAGTTTCTAAATCTGTGTCATGAAGAATATAGCCATTAAAACTTGAACTTTTGAAGTAATTCCCTTTGTTTCTGATTTGAGAAAATTCGGAGGATTTTTTTAGTGTAGGAAGTCTCAATAATTAAGCGGACAGTCTAGATCGACCTTTAGCTCTTCTTGCATTAATAACTTTACGACCGCCAACAGTTGACATTCTAGAACGAAATCCGTGTCTTCTTTTTCTGACTAATTGACTTGGTTGGTATGTTCTTTTCATTGCTAATACACCTAAAAAATTGGTTCCTACATTTAACAATTATTGATATGAAGTCAATAAATAAAAACAAATCATGTTGATAATTAAAGACATTTTTAATTTACAGTCATATTTGACAGCTTATCAAAATCGAAAATATTCAATTGGTTTTGTTCCTACTATGGGCGCCCTTCATAATGGACACGGTGAACTAATCAAAAGATCAAAAAATGATAATCATAAAACTATTGTCAGTATTTTTGTCAATGAAAAGCAATTTAACAGTAAAGAAGATTTTAATTCTTATCCTAGGAATAAGGGTCTTGACTATGATTTTTGTTCTGAAAACGATGTAGATTTGTTATTCGAACCATCAGCAGAAGAAATTTACAACAAAGATGAACCTTTAATAAAAAATATAAACTATAATAATATTCTTTGTGATAAATATAGAAAAGGACACTTTGATGGTGTTATCACAGTACTAAACAAATTTTTTACAGTTATAAAAAGTAATAAAGTTTATTTTGGTGAAAAAGATTTTCAGCAACTCAAGATAATTGAAAAATTTATTCAAGAAAAATATAAATCTTTGGATCTAGTATCTGTTCCAACTAAGAGAAGTGAGGAAGGCATCGCTTATTCATCGAGAAATGAAAAATTAAGTAAAAAACAATTACAAGATTTGATTAGTTTTCATCAACAAACTGAAAATTTTCTAAAATCTATAGAAAAATCATTTGATATTAATACTGCAAACCAAAAAGCAAAAGATTTCATTATGGAACAAAATATTGAAAAATTAGATTACTTTGAATTTAGAAATAATGATGACTTGAGCACCAATGGAAAAGTTTCTGACTCTAGACTTTTTTATGCAATATATAAAGGCAATGTTAGACTTATTGATAATTTAAAAGTTTAAACTGGCGGTTCCGCAAGGATTCGAACCCTGAATTCTTGATCCGTAGTCAAGTGTGATATCCGTTTCACCACAGAACCTTAATCTAAGTATATCACCATAATTCAATCGTTGTACTTAATCCTACGAAACTCATTACGGAGCCATTACGGGCAACGAATGAAGAAGGGATATAATGGGAACAATAACTAGACGAAAGATGAAAGATGTAAAGGGCAATCGCTATGTCTTATTTCAAGCATAGGTGAACATGAAGGGACAAAGATATTCCCGAGCTTTTCAATATATGCGGGAAGCAAGGGCTTACATTAGCGAACAAAAGGGATTAATCAGTAGAGGTTGTTTGTCGGGGGGAGGGAACAACGTTGTGTTTCCTCCCCCCTTAGTAGTGCAGAGGTGTGAAATCTTCAAACCTCTAGTTAAAGGGGTAAAGTTCCCAAACTGCTTTGCCATCTGCATCGGCTTCGTAAGTAAATGCGTAAAATTTACCATTCAGTTCAGATAACGCTTCAGATGTGGTTTCGAATATAGCGCCGCCTCTAAAAGAAGTGCCTCCATCTTTCCTCTGGTTTCCGACACCCGTAGCTTTATATGTGGCGACACCTTCTGCACACATTACAACCCCAGCATAGGCATTTCCTGCCCATGAACCATCTGGTCTCATTTCGGCTGTAAATGCGCCCATAGACTGAACATCATGACCTAGCATCGTTCCGCTCCCTTCAGCAGTAATGTCCATAGCAGGTAAACCATATTTACCAGAGTCCATTGGCTTATTAGTTTCCTGTAATGTCATTGTTCCAATTTTATCACCAAGCATTGTTAATCTCCTTTTCTAAAATTTATGAAATAAATGATTATAATAATTACTTGTTAAGAGTATTATTTCTTTTTTTAAATATATATATTACTCATTTGCAATAAATAATATTTTTTTAGATGTTATAAGAGTTTATATGTATATTTATACTAAAAAATTTAGGTTTATATTTCTTTTTTCAATTTTTCTATTTAGTTTTGGATTTTTACATTCTGAGGAACATCTCAAAACTAAAATTTCCCCTGTTCTAAAATCTGCAACTACAATATTAGGAAATGAAATATATTATCCTGATGGAAAAGCTGAAATAGTGTCATTTATAGTTGAGGTGCCTCCTGGTGGTGTAACTCCAAACCATGTTCATTCTTACCCTGTTTATATTTACATTATGGAAGGAGAGATGACATATACTTGGGAAGACGGAACAGTTACTATTTACAAACCTGGTAAAGCATATATAGAGGATAGTAAAAGTGCTCATTACGGAAAAAATTTAGGTGACATAACACTCAAAGCGCTGATAGTGGGCATTGGTGCAGAGGGTATAAAATTTACAACCTCTCCTTAAAACTAAATTTTTAGCTATATTTTCATTACGGGCTTATTACGGGCAACATAGATAAAATGTTGTTAAAGCTCAAAGAATAGTATTGATAATAAATGAATTAAAGAGACGTAGGATATCCGTAGTCAAGTGTGATATCCGTTTCACCACAGAACCATTAGCCTGATTTATATACTTTTTTTTTGAAACTATTCATAGGATAATTTTTCTTTTTCCAAAGGTCGTATGTAACCTCATTGTAATCTAACTTTTTATTTATAAACCAAGTTTCATACACTTTATTTTTTTTTAATCTTGAATACACATCTTTCACAGCGATTTTATATCCTGAACTTATTAAAAATTCATTTGATAATATTTCAAATTTATCACCAGAATTATACTTATCGTGTTCAAAACTTATGAAATCGAAATTTAAGCCAAGTTTAATTAATTTTTTAAGAATCTTTAAAGTATTTTCTGGAGGCTCTATATCACAAGATAAATAATTAATTTTTTTAGAGATTTTTCTTTTTTTTAACTCATTCACGTATTCGACTTTAAAGGCATCATCCCATATTACATCATTAGACCTTTCGGTACATTCTTCCCATGATTTTTTAAAAGATTTATCAAATTCAACAGATAATCCTCTCCATCCGCATTCTACCTCCAACTTATATGTGTTACTATTTAAAATGGGATGATGAGCGCCAATTTCTAAATAAATACCATTAATTCCAGAGATATTGTAAGCAAATTGATCTTGTCCTGATTGTGAAAAATCGTCATTTTTTTTCTTCTTCAATAAACTTAAAAATGACATCAATATACTTAAATAATTAATTCTTAATAAAAACTTAATTTATATTTTTTAATAAGTATATTTATAAATATTTTGAAAAATGAAACAAATTTTTTTTAAAATCCGAGAAAGCAAGTTATTTCAATACACAGTATTATTAATAATCATATTTAATGCATTCACGATTGGTTTAAATACTTATAATCTCGGAGAATTTACAAGATTATTAATTAAATATTTAGATTATTTAATATCTTTATTTTTTGTAATAGAAATTTCAATTCGTTACATAGGAGAGCCAAAAAAATCAAATTTTTTTAAAAATGGTTGGAATATTTTTGACACAATTATTGTTCTGGTCTCTTTAATACCAATACCCAATAACTCCAGTTTCCTTCTTTTGAGATTATTAAGAGTGTTTAGAGTTTTGAGAGTTATATCTATTATTCCTGAACTAAAACTAATTATAGAATCTTTGATTGGATCTTTAAAAAGAGTCTTCTATGTAAGTTTGTTACTTTTCATTATTCTGTATATTTATGCAACTATTGGATCAATAGTTTTTTCAGATAGCATACCCGAGAGATGGTCTGATGTTGGCGTTTCAATGATCACTTTATTTCAAGTTTTAACATTATCGTCTTGGGAGCAGGTAATGTTGCCTCTTCAAGATATTTATTGGTGGGCATGGATTTATTTTTTTAGTTTTATAATTGTCTGTGCCATTACAATGTTAAATCTTCTGATAGCAATTTTGGTTGATGTAGTGGTAAATCAGAACGAAAAAAAAGACAATGTGATAAAAAATAGAAATAATGCTGAAAAGTTAAATGAGCAATTTTCTGAGGAGATTAGTTTAGATAAACTAAAAAAAGATCAATAATGTCAGCAGAAATCATAATGCCAATTATTTATTTTGTATGTCTACTTATTTTAGTTGGACCTCGTTTTTTGGATACAAACTCTTCCTTTAAACAGTTTTTGAGTAATTTAAGTATATGGGCGTTAATAGTAATTGTGATTACTCTGTCTTATCAAGCCTATAATTATTTTACCTAAATTTTCTTTGTTTGACCATGAGTCATATAAGAAAACTCATCTTTGCTTATCTTCAACTGTTTAGTTAGTTCTTGGAGTAATTTTATTGGTTCATCCATCGGTTCATCTGTTAATTGAAATGTCCCCCAATGCATAGCTATAGACTTTTTAGATTTAACATCTTTGTGAATTTGTATTGCCTCTTCAACATTACAATGTGAGTCTTTCATAAACCACCTTGGGGCATATGCACCTATGGGTATTGTTGATAAGTCAAAAGATCCAAACTTTTTTTGAATATCCTTAAAATCTTTTGAATATCCAGTATCGCCTACAAAAAAATACTTAAAATTATTTGCTTTAACAACCCAACCACACCAAAGTGTTTTATTTGTATCGTTAAATGTTCTCTTACTCCAATGTTGTACTGGGACAGAATGAATTTCTAAGTTTTTGAATTGAGTCATTTGCCACCATTCATGTTCCATAACATTTCTTGCACCTAATTTTGATAAAATATCTCTTAATTTTAGTGGTACGAAAAATGTAGGTTGATTTACATTTTGTTTATTTAATAAAAGCTGGATAGTCTTTGAGTCTAGATGGTCGTAGTGATTATGAGAAATTAAAACAAAGTCAATAAATGGCAGTTCCTCTATTTTTAATCCAGGAGGTGTTGTTCTTGAAGGTCCCATGAAACTTAGAGGTGATGCTCTTTTTGTGAAATGGGGGTCAGTTAATATATTTTTACCATCAATTTGTAGTAAGAAAGTTGAATGTCCAATCCAAGTAATTGTATTTTCAGATTTATTAGATTTTAAGTATCCAGGGTCATTTTCAACCATAGGAAATGCAATCGGTTCTGGCTTACTTGACTCCCTCCTCCATTTCCAAAAATCTTTGAAACTACTTTTATGTGAAACGTAGTTATTGACAAAGACCCCATCTACTAGATTGAAAGGTTTAAAGAGAGTGTTTGCCATAATTTTTGTCTTTAGAATTACAAAGGATAAAGAGAAAAGTATAACTTTTTTTATGAAATCTCTTCTGTGCATCTAAATTAATTTAATTAAAAAACTAATTATTAGTTATTTTAACGAAATTTTTATACATTTGGTTGCACTGCATCATCATAGTATCAATTTCTTTAGCTACCATATCTTTCATTTGAGGTAAAGCATCGGCTCCGAGTGATTTTTCGAGAGCATTTTTATATTCAGGAACTTGAGCCCAATCATCAACAGTGGTTTTTCGAATTTCTAAATGAAATTGAATTCCGTAGGCATACTTATCATAACCAAATATTTGATATTTTGTTGAGGGTGAGGTTCCTATCACTCTAACTTTAGAGTTACTCTCCAAACCTACCACCTCATAAGAATGCCATTGCAATGCTTTTATTGTATTTGGAAGAAAATCAAAAATATGATCTTCTTTGGCACTAGCTTCAATTTTAATATCCAATACGCCAATTTCTGGTGGTTTAGACTCAACTACCTCTCCTCCCAATACCTCACCTAAAAGCTGACATCCTAAGCAAAAACCTAAAAAAGGTTTCTTAAGGTTTAAAACGTATTCACCTATTGCTTTTTTTTCAGCTACTAACCATGGATATTGATCTTCCATAAAAGTGTCCATAGGGCCACCCATACAAAGCATAGCGTCAAATTCATCTAAATTATTTGGAATACTATCACCCTCATCCAATTGGATAGTTGTTATATTATGACCATCTTCTATGAGAAAATCTTTAAACGTCCCCGGATCCTCAATTGAAATATGTTGGAGAGATATAAATTTCATCAAATTAAATTAATTTGAGCTCAGCAAAGGACACGCCTTGTAAAGCGCTAAACTTAATCGTCTTCGCCGCCGGTTACTGTATCTTTAACTTTGTTGTAACCTTTAGATACGGCACCCGCTACAGTATCGTAAGCGTCATTAGCTTTTTCGCTCACAGTTGCGCAACTAGTGGTTAAAAAAAATGAAGAAAGTATTATTAATATTAGTTTTTTTGACATTATTGGATTATCAGAAATCTACCAAAAATGTCAATTTATTTAAATGATAATCTAAAATATATTTCATAAAGGATAATAAAATTTTTAGATGATAGAAATTTCTTTAAATGAAGATCAAAAAAAAGATTTTCAGAAAAATGGTTTTTTGATTATTGAGAGTTTTCTTGATACGACCCATTTTGAGCGATTGTATGAGACGTTTCATAGTTTATTTAATGGAAACTTTGAAACAGGTATTGAACCTGACGAGTGGAATTGGAAGTTTGAAAGTGGACCCAAAAATGTTACTAGACAAATTTGTAATGCATGGAAATCAGATAATTCAATAAAGGAAATAGTTTGCAATGAATTTTTAGGAAAAGCTTGTGCTGAACTAATGGGTTGGAGTGGATCAAGACTTTTACAAGACAATGTTTTATGGAAACCACCTGGAGGTAAAACTTTAGCTTATCATCAAGATGCTGCATACGATGATTGGATTGTTCCACAAACTATGATGACATGTTGGATGCCCATCGATAATGTCGATAAAGAAAAAGGGACACTTGAATATGTAAAAGGATCACATCTTTGGGGATTGAGCCCTCCTAAGGGACAATTTCATTCTCCAAGAGATTATAAAAAAGAGTTAAATGAATATGCGTCAAAATTAAATAAAGAAATTCAGATTCAATATGTTGAAGTTCCAGCAGGTGGTGTAGCTTTTCATCATGGGTACACTTGGCACGGCTCAGGTATCAATAATACAAATAGTAATAGAAGGGCAATAGTTGCTCATTGCGTTCCCTCTGACTCAAAATTTCATCCAATAAACATAGGAGGTACTGCGAGAATTTATAAAAAATATAAAAAATTAGAAACAGATGAGTTAGATGAAAGTTTTTTTCCAATTATTTGGACAAAGAGAGGGTATAGAACAAATGTTTGATGAAGAAGAGCCAAAAAAAACAAAACCAATTGATTTAGATGATTTGAGTGTTGAAGAAATTGAGGAGATGATTAGTAATCATAAATTAGAAATTAAAAACTTAGAGATTTTATTGAAAAAGAAAAAAGACAAACTTAAATTAGCCAATCAATTTTTTAAAAAGAATTAATACCCCTCTATTAATATGAGGTCACTTTTTGTACTGTTTTGCCTAATTTTCATAGCCTCTGAGTATTCAACAGACTCATAACATTTTTTAGCACTTTCAAAGCTTTCAAATTCTACAACAGTAGTTCTGTCTACAGGCCACTCCCCCTCTAAAACATCAGTTTTTCCACCTCTAATTATGTATTTACCCCCATATTTTTTCATCACTTCAGTTGATAAAGGAGGATATTTTTGAAATAATTCATTTTGATGAATTGAAACTCTCACAATTATGTATCCTTTTTTCATAACCAAGGATAAATTAATACTTTTAAACAGAGTTATCCACAGTTATTCATTATGCATGTAGTTTATTGGTTGAATGATGATAAGACATTTCAAATTAATTCAAAAAAAAACTTTGTTTTTCAAGTTTTTTTTGTAGTTTGTTCTTTTGTTTTAAATCCAATCAAATTGTTTGTACAACTTTTTTGAAAATACATTAATCTTTCAAAAGTTATGCACAGCTATCTGACTAGTATTAAATTGATCATTTATTTCGTGATTTTTCAGGCTTTTTTTGTAATAAAAACTTCATATTCAGATCATCTCACAGCAAAAATTACAGGTTTTGTTGATGCTTCAAGCCCAATTCACATTCTGGGGTATGATAGGAAATATTATTTCGAGGAAAATTCCGCACCTCTTTTTATTGTTGTAGAGCAGGATATAAACAAATTTAATAATGTTAATTTAAAAGCTTTCCCACATATTAATATAGGCCTGTTTGCCTTTCAAGATACTGATGGAAATGGAGAATTTTCAACAGATTTTAAAGGTCAACCTCTAGAACCGTTCGGGTTTTCATTAAACCCTGATTTAAATTTTGAAGATGTTGTTTTTGAAAACATAGTTTTTGATATGACTAAATTTCAACAATTGGAAATTCGACTTAAGTAATAATATTCAATATTTTTTTTACAGCCTTACTTAAAGAAACTTTAGAGGTATCAATTTCCAGTTCAGGATTTGTAGGTTTTTCATAAATACTGTCTATACCTGTGAAGTTTGGTATCTTACCCTGTCTTGCTTTTTTATATAAACCTTTTGGATCTCTTTTTTCAGCTACTTTTAAAGGAGTTGAAATATAAATTTCTTTAAAATCATTCTTTTCAAAAAGTGATCGAGCCATTTCTCTCTCTAATCTAAAAGGCGATATAAAAGCAGTGATCACAATTAGTCCGGCGTCACACATAAGTTTTGCCACCTCTGCAACTCGCCTTATATTTTCAACTCTATCTTTATCTGTAAAGCCTAAATCTTTATTTAATCCGTGTCGGATATTGTCTCCATCAAGAATGTATGTTTTTTTACCTTGAGAATATAATATTTTTTCTATTTCATTTGCTATAGTGGATTTTCCTGATCCTGAGAGGCCAGTCATCCACAGCACTTGACCTTTGTGACCATTAATCTTCTCTCTTAAATTCTTATTGATGGTTAAGTTTTGAATTTGAATATTTTGTGATCTACGAAGAGAAAAGTTTATCATTCCCATTCCAATAGTTTGATTATTAATTGGATCAATAATTATTAAAGATCCCAAAATTTTATTTTCTTTAAAAGTCGAAAAGGGAACAGTTTTATTAAATGATATAGAAATTTCTGCAACATCATTGAGTTTAAGTTCATTTCCAGCAGTGAATTCTAGTGTATTTACATCATATATTTTTTTTATGTTCATAATTTTAATACTGGTTGAGATATTATGAATTTTCGCTAAATAAGTTCTTCCAGTAAAACCCTTATCCTCTGACATCCAAATAACATTAACGTTAAATTGGTCAGCCATATCAACTGTAGAGTTTTTTGAGCATAGTATATCGCCCCTAGATGTATCTATCTCTTTGTCTATGGTAAGTGTGATACTTTGCTTTAAATTAGCTTTTTTAAGGGATCTTTCGCCAACAAAAATATCTTTTACTTTTACTTTTTGATTGGACGGAAGAGAAATTAACTCATCACCCTTTCTAATTTTTCCCTCAGCAATGGTTCCTGAATATCCTCTGAAATTTAAATTAGGTCTATTGACACTTTGAACAGGTAATACAAAACTGTCAGAGCTTTGTATTTTAGTTTTAGTAGTTTCTAAATAGTCAAATAGGGTTTTATCATTGTACCATTTCATATATTTAGATTTTTTGTAAATATTATCCCCCTTAAGTGCTGATATAGGAATACTTTGAATGTTTTCAAAATTTAATTTTTTTGAGAATAATTTGTATTCAGAGCCTATTTTTTCGTAAATATTTTTATCATAGTTAACTAAATCCATTTTATTAATTGCCAAGACAATATTTTTAATTCCTAGAAGAGATACAATAAAAGAATGTCTCTTAGTTTGTGTAAGTATGCCATTACGGGCATCAACAAGTAAGATAGCTAACTCAGCTGTTGAGGCCCCAGTCGCCATGTTTCTAGTATATTGCTCGTGACCTGGTGTATCTGCTACAATAAACTTTCTTTTGCTACTTGAAAAAAATCGATAAGCAACATCTATAGTAATACCTTGTTCTCTCTCAGCTGATAAACCATCGACCAGTAATGCAAAATCTATATTCTCACCTTGCGTTCCATATTTTTTTGAGTCGTTTTTTAAGGAAGCAATTTGATCATCAAATATCATTTGAGACTCATAAAGCATCCTCCCAATTAATGTACTTTTACCATCATCAACAGATCCACAAGTGATAAACCTTAATAGATTAAGGGAGGCTTGACTTTTTAAGTATTTGCTAATTGTACCGTCTTTATACATTTAAAAATAACCATCAATTTTTTTGATTTCCATAGAGCTACTTGAGTCTGTATCGATAGCTCTTCCTTGTCTTTCGGATGTTTTGGATTGAAGAAGTTCAAGAACAATGTCTTCAAGTGAATTTGCATTTGACTCAATAGCACCAGTTAAGGGATAACAACCTAGTGTTCTGAACCTAATTCTTTTTAATTCGATTTTTTCGTTAGATTGAATATTAAATCGATCATCATCGACCATAATAATCATTCCATCTCTTACGACTACAGGTCTAACTTTTGCAAAATATAAGGGAACTATTGGTATTTGTTCTTGGTATATATATTGCCAAATATCTAATTCTGTCCAATTAGATAAGGGAAAAACCCTTGTGCTTTCACTCTTATTGACTTTAGAGTTATATAAAGACCAAAGCTCTGGACGCTGATTTTTGGGATCCCATTGATGAGAGGGGTTTCGAAATGAAATAACCCTTTCTTTAGCTCTTGATTTCTCTTCATCTCTTCTTGCTCCACCAAAAGCAGCATCGTATTTATACTTGTCCAAGGCTTGTTTTAGACTCTGAGTTTTCATTATATCAGTGTGGAGAGCAGAGCCATGATCAAAGGGATTAATATTTGATTTAATACCATCAGGATTAATATGTGTTATTAATTTCATACCACTATTTTTTTCTACCCAATTTCTAAATAAATACATTTCTCGGAACTTCCATCGAGTATCAACATGTAGTAGAGGAAATGGGGGAAGACTAGGGTAAAAAGCTTTTTGAGCAAGCCTTAACATCACTGAACTATCTTTTCCAATTGAGTAAAGCATAACAGGATTTTTTGTTTCACTAACTACTTCTCTGATAATATGAATACTTTCCGCTTCTAGATCTGAAAGATAACTGTTTGGAGGTAAATTAAATTTATTGAGTAGTTTTGTATCATTAATTTTGAGGTTATTTATATAAAATAAATATTTAGGAAAATGAATTGAGAGTTTTAATTTGTTATTAATTTGATTTTCATCAATTTTTCGATCAAGAAAAATTTTAAGAAGATAAGTGTCTGGAAAAATAATAATATTTTTTTTTCTTAATTTTATGAAATATTTTAAACTCTCAGAAATATCTTTTATTTTATTTGATTTAACTTTGACCCATAGTCTTCCATTACGTCTATCATTTGCAAATAAAAATTTATTATTATTTACGTCAACGTATTGGATAAACAAAATAAGTGATCTTTGTTTTTCAAATTTTTTTATGGAATCTTCATAAATTAATTTGTTTATATGGCCTGCATGTATGTTTAAAAGGCTTTCTATATTTAAATTCTCTGGGAAAATTGATATTTTTTCCAACCACCTTTCATAAGATCTTTTTGTTTTAAATAATTTTTTACTAAAAAGGAATTTATAATGACTATCGCTATCCCAAGCAGGAAATTTTATTGATGGGTTAATTTTAAAAAATAAAGTATGATTCATTATAACTGATCATTTGTCGTATTATTGGAAAAATACAAAAAATAATATAAATGTATATAAAAAAAAGCAAAAATTTAAAATAATGACAAATAATCACATAATACGACAATTTGAGTTTTTCAATGAAATCAGTGAAAATCTTGACTTATGTTCTCAAAAAATTCTTAATATTTATGAGAACTATGATCAAAGTATTAAATATAAAGACGATAAAAGTCCAATAACAGAAGCAGATTTAGCATCACATGAACACATTTTTGATTTATTATCATCTATTTCAGCCTACCCTATAATTTCAGAGGAGGGTGAACAAAAGCACACTGATGAGCCAAAATATTGGTTAGTTGATCCTTTGGATGGAACTAAAGAATTTATCAATAGGAATGGTGAATTTACAATTAATATTGCTTTGATTAATAACAATTATCCCACTCAAGGGTTTGTTTACATTCCAAAAGATAAGACATTATTTTTTGGGGGTCTTAATAAAGGTTCATACAAGTTATTAAATGACAATATCAAATCTATTTCTGTGCAATCACCATCTGATAAATTAAAGATTGTTATGAGCAGAAGTCATTTCAATAATGAGACTAAAACTTATTTATCTCAGTTTAATAATTTTGATACTCTACAAGCCGGTAGTTCTTTAAAGTTTTGTATGATAGCAGAGGGTTTAGCTGATTTATATCCTAGACTGGGACCTACTTCTGAATGGGATACTGCAGCAGCGCAAGCTGTTGTAGAGGGAGCAGGTGGTACTGTAAAAGACCTAAAAGGTAATAGGTTGAAATATTCAAAGAAAGATATAATCAATCCTCATTTTATAGTTAGAGGTAAAATCTAAATTTACTTACTAGGGTTTTTTTCTTTATAAGTTTTTTCTAAAGTTATGTCGTCAACTTCAGTGTATATTTGAGTTGTAGATAACGAACTATGTCCTAATAATTCTTGAATTATTCTTAAATCTCCACCATTTTTTAATAGGTGAGTTGCAAAACTATGTCTTAATGAGTGAGGTGTTGCTGTTTTTGGTAGCCCCAAATTAACTCTGGCATTCTTCAAATCTCTTTGGAAAGCTGAGGCTTTAAGCGGATTACCTCTATCTCCCACAAATATCGAAACATCACTTGGCAAATCATATGGTATTTCTTTTAGATAATTTTCTAATGAGTTAGCTACAATATCAAGAACTGGCACTAATCTTTCTTTATTACCTTTGCCCAAGATAGTAAGAGAATTTTTATCAAATAAATGGCTTTTAGTAATAGATAGGGCTTCATTTATTCGTAGCCCACATCCGTACAAAAGATAAAGCAAAGCTATATTTCTTTTTTGAACCCAGCTTTTTTTTGATATTTTTTTTAACTCTTCAATTAAAAGCTCAATATCTCCCTCTGCTATGGGTTTAGGAAGGGATCTTGGAATTTTTGGATTTTTTAATAATTGAACCTCGCTATAAGCAACTTTATATAAGTCATTATTTAGAGATGAATATTTAAAAAAATTTTTAATAGAACTAATCGCTCTTCTCCTTGATCTTGCTGACAATGGTTTTTTATAAATATTTTTATATTTTCTATTCTCACTGAGATCTGCCAACCAAGCCCTAAATGTTTGCAAATTTAAATCTTTTAAATTTGATAAAGATACGGAATTTCCATTATAGAATTTAAAGAAAATTAAAAAATCACATACATCAAAGCAGTACGATCTATATGTATTTTCCGAGTGACCTTTTATGTCTTTTAAATAACTAGCCCATTTATCAAAGTCTTGTATTGAGGATTTATCTATTTTTAACTGTTCTAACAGTTCAATAAAATTCATTACATTATATTATAAATTAGAATCAAAATTTAAAATGGATTATTACTACCAAGTTATGCCGATAGGGCAAATAAATGAGAGCCTGACCTATAAATACTCACATTCTATTGAGGTAGGCTCTATTGTTGAAATTCCTTTAAGAAAAAGAAAATCATCAGGAGTCATTATATCTCAAACAAATATTAAAGATTTAAAATTCGATCTCAAAAAAGTACTTTCAATAAGTAATTATTATCAATTTGCTATTTGCATAGAAAATATTGATTTTTACAAGTATGTCTCAATACATTGCTTCATAGATTTAGGTATGGTTTTGAAAATGGCAATACAACAATTTCCTAATACACAATTAAAAAATTATTATCTTTTTAAAAATAAAATTTATGAAACTCAAAAAAATCTCATTGATAAATACAACCTATCAAAAAAAGATTGGTTGAAATTATTAGAAGAAAGAAAAATTTCCCAAACTACAGATAGTTTTATTTTTGATGGCATGGCGCAAAAAATTTCTTTAAACACTGATCAAGAAAATATTTTTAAATCACTTCAAATTAATAAAAATAATAATTTTCAAGTTCACCTTATAGATGGTGTTACAGGTTCGGGTAAAACAGAGTTGTATTTAAAAGCTGTTGAGTCAAATTTAGTCAGGGGAAATCAATCTTTAATACTTTTACCAGAGATAGCTTTAACTGAAGAATGGTCTAAAAGATTTTTTAAATATTTTGGTTGTAGGCCCTTTATTTGGCACTCTAAACAATCAAAAATTCAAAAAGCTAGAATAATCAGATCTCTTTTATCAGGCGAGCCATGCGTTTTAGTTGGAGCAAGGTCATCAGTTTTACTTCCTTTCAAGAATTTAAAATTAATTATATGCGATGAAGAGCACGACTCATCTTATAAACAAGAAGAGGGCCCAAAATATCAAGCAAGAGATATGGCTATATATAAAGCAAAATGTTCAAAGGCTTTATGTCTTTTAATAAGCGCATCTCCATCATTAGAGAGTCTTCATAATTCTAATCAGCGAAAATTTCATATTCATCATCTTTCCAATCAATTTCATAAAACTCAATTACCATCAGTTGAAATTGTTGACATGAATCAATCAAAACCTAGCTCTAGGGCCTGGATATCAAAACAAGTATTTGATGAAACAAATAGGGTCCTAAAACAAAAAGGACAAGTTTTATTTTTTCTCAATAGACGTGGCTATGCCCCATCCAAAATATGTGCAAGTTGTCATGCACCAATACAGTGTCAAAATTGTGCGGCAAATTTAGTTTATCACAAAAAAATTGATAGACTCATTTGTCATCATTGCTCAAATTATTTTGAGCCTAACCAAATATGTAAGTTGTGTTCATCTGATAAATTTATATCGATTGGTATAGGGTTAGAAAGACTTCAAGAGGAAGTTACACGCCTTTTTCCAGGATACTCAAATCAATTATTTTCGAGTGACACATTAAAATCAAAAAAAAATAAAAAAGAAATCATTGAAAATATATTTAATTTAAATACTAGTCTATTGATTGGCTCACAAATAATAGGGAAGTCTTTTCATTTTCCAAATTTAAAATTAGTAAATATTATTGATGCAGACTCAAGTCTGTATAGTCCTGATTTCAGAGCTATGGAAAAAACATACCAGCTTTTGCAACAAGTAGCAGGGAGATCTGGTAGAGAGGGTAACAGGGGTAAGGTCTTAATTCAAACTTACAATCCTAAGCATTCGATATACAATTCACTTAAGAACCAAAGTAGAGATCAATTTATAAAATTAGAACTTCAAAGAAGAGAAGAGAACAACTTACCTCCATTTTACAAAATTGTTCAAATTCAATTAATCCACCCTAATGTCTCAGCTATAAGAGAGGCTTGCCAAGAAATTCTTGATATATCGAAAAAGAGTAAACTTGATATTTTAGGGCCTGTCCCCTCATTGATTCCATATAAAATGAAGCATTTTCATGAGAATTTTTATTTTAAAGAGAGGACATATAAGGCTTTGAGAAAAAAAATAGATATCTTAATGTCAAAAATAGCCCCAAAATACAGGCGTTTTCTAAATATTGACATTGATCCACTATCAATCGCTTGATGCGTCATTTGTATGATGCCGGTTGGCCTAGTGATGTGATAAAAAATTGAGGTTAACTATACAAAATGACCAATAAAATCGCATCTAAAAGGTATTCTACTGCCTTGTTTGACTCAGTCAAAAACGAAGAATTAGATGCCTTGCTAAAAGATGCACAAAGTTTATCTGAGACTATGGCCGACAGCCAAGAGTTATCCTCACTTTTAAAATCACCTCTAACCAAAAATGAATTAAAATCAAATATTCTATTAAAAATAATCCAAGGATTGTCATCTGAAAAAATTTTATCTGGTCTTATAAACACACTAAAAAAAAATAAAAGACTTAATCTATTTGAAAATGTTTTGTCTGATTTTCAGGATGTTCTTTTTGAAAAAAGGGGATATCAAAAAGCTAAAGTAACAACATCTCATGCTATTAATGATGAAATAAAAAATAGTATCCAGGATTTGTTACATAACCAATATGGTTCCAAAATTAATTTAGAGTTCCACGTAAACAATTCTTTACTAGGAGGAATGACTGTAGTGATTGGATCAAAGATGATCGACTTAAGTATTCTTAATCAAGTTTCTAAATTTACCAACAATGTGAAAGGAGACATTTAATGTCAATAAAAGCATCGGAGATCTCTTCTATCATCAGAGATCAGATTAATAACTTTGAAAGCCAAGCAGATATTTCAGAAGTAGGAACTGTCCTAAAAGTTGGTGACGGAGTTGCTCAAGTTTATGGTTTGGACAATGTCCAAGCAGGTGAAATGGTAGAATTTACTGGTGGTGTCCAAGGAATGGCACTTAACCTTGAAGAGGACAATGTTGGTATTGTTATTTTTGGTGATGATAGAGGTATTAAAGAAGGCGATACAGTTAAAAGAACACAAAAGATTGTTGAGGTACCTGTTGGTAAAGGCTTGTTAGGAAGAGTTGTCGATGCTCTCGGAAATCCTATTGATGGTAAAGGTCCTATCCAAAGTAGTGAGTCTAGTAGAATAGAAGTTAAAGCACCTGGTATTATTCCTAGACAAAGTGTAAGCGAACCAATGCAGACAGGGCTCAAAGCCCTTGACTCACTAGTCCCTGTTGGTCGAGGGCAGCGTGAATTGATTATTGGTGATAGACAAACTGGCAAAACAGCTGTTGCTATTGACACCATAATTAACCAAAAGGAAATTAACCAGTCTGATGATGAATCAAAAAAATTATATTGTATCTATGTAGCTATTGGGCAAAAGAGATCAACAGTTGCTCAGGTTGTTAAAACCTTAGAGGAAAATGGAGCCATGGAATACACCATCGTGGTTGCAGCTTCAGCTTCTGATCCAGCACCACTCCAATTTTTAGCTCCTTATGCAGGTTGCTCTATGGGTGAGTTTTTCCGTGATAATGGAATGCACGGTCTAATCGTTTATGATGACTTATCAAAACAAGCTGTTGCGTATAGACAAATGTCTTTATTGCTTAGAAGACCGCCAGGGCGTGAAGCGTTTCCTGGTGATGTTTTTTATCTTCACTCTCGTCTTCTAGAAAGAGCAGCTAAAATGAACGATGAGAATGGTGGAGGTAGTTTAACAGCACTTCCCGTAATTGAAACCCAAGCTGGTGATGTATCTGCTTTTATCCCAACTAATGTGATTTCAATTACAGATGGTCAAATTTTCTTAGAGACAGAATTGTTTTTCTCAGGTATTAGACCAGCAATTAATGTTGGTTTATCAGTGAGCCGTGTGGGTTCCGCAGCACAAACTAAAGCTATGAAAAAGGTTGCTGGTAAAATCAAATTAGAGTTAGCCCAATATCGTGAAATGGCCGCTTTCTCTCAATTTGCATCAGACCTTGATGCTTCTACCAAACAGTTACTTGCAAGAGGTGAGAGGTTAACAGAACTATTAAAACAAGATCAATACGTCCCGATGTCTGTGGCTGATCAAGTTTTAAGCTTGTACTCAGGTGTTAGGGGTTTCTTGGATAAAATTGAAATATCCAAAATCACAGATTTTCAAGTTAAGTTTCTTGAGGGATTTCGTGCCGATCATTCAGATATTTTTGACGAAATTAATAATACAGGTAATTTCAGCGATGAGTCTGATAAAAAAATCGAGGATTATTTAGAAAAATTCACAGCTAATTATAGTTAATGCCAAATTTAAAAGAATTAAAGAACAGAATTTCAAGTGTTAAATCCACTCGAAAAATTACATCTGCGATGAAGATGGTAGCTGCGAGTAAGTTACGCCGAGCTCAAGAATTAGCTGAGTCATCGAGGGTCTACGCAGATAGCTTAAGTTTTATTCTTTCATCTTTGGCTGGAAATACTAAAAATAGCGCTGACTTACCAGAAATCTTAACTGGTAGAGAAAATTCAAAAATTAGTCTTTTAATAATAAACTCTTCTGACCGTGGTCTATGTGGAGGTTTCAACTCAAATCTTTTTAGAAACGCAAAAAAATGGATTAGTGATCAACAAGGACAAGGTAAGTCTGTCAAAATTATGACTGTTGGCAAAAAAGCATCCAGTTTTTATAAAAAAACAGACTTAGATATTGTGGCTAGTTTTGAAGATTTAAATTCTAATGATAGACAACTTCAGGTTTCAGAGGAAATAAAAAATAAAATTATGGAACTATTCGAAAATAATGAAATAGATGAAGTTTCTATTCTATTTAATAAGTTTGTTTCTGCGATTTCACAAGAGCCTACATATCAATCTTTGATACCTTTAAGTAATGATGAAACTAGTGAAGATGAGAGTGAATCCAATAATGCTATTTTTGAATTTGAACCTGATAAAAATGAACTTTTAGAGTATCTGGTTCCAAGAAATTTTTTAACACAAATTTATAGAAGTGTTCTTGAAAGCTCTGCGTCTGAGCATGCAGCAAGAATGACTTCCATGGACAACGCAACAAGAAATGCGGGAGACATGATTGATCGGTTGACACTAACATATAACCGAACAAGACAAGCATTCATCACAAAAGAACTTATCGAAATTATTTCTGGAGCAGAAGCTGTTTAGGAAAGGAGCAACAAATGGCAAGTAATAAGGCAGGAAAAGTCACACAGGTATTAGGGGCTGTAGTTGACGTCGCCTTTGAAGGAGAATTACCCCCAATTTTAAATGCATTATCTACAAAAGTAGGTGATCAAGATTTAATTTTAGAAGTAGCGCAGCACCTTGGTGAAAATACTGTTCGAACTATAGCTATGGACGCAACGGAGGGTCTTCAAAGAGGCCAAGAAGTTCAAGACAATGGTGATCCTATTTCTGTGCCAGTCGGACCAGAAACGTTAGGTCGAATTATGAACATCATCGGTGAACCTATTGACGAGCGAGGTCCAATTGAATCAAAAAAATCTCTTCCTATTCACAGAGCAGCTCCTGATTTTGTTGATCAATCAACCGAAACCGAAGTTCTTGTTACAGGTATTAAAGTTATCGATCTTTTAGCACCTTACTCTAAGGGTGGAAAAATTGGTCTTTTTGGTGGTGCTGGCGTTGGAAAAACTGTTTTAATCATGGAATTAATTAACAACGTAGCTAAAGCCCATGGTGGATACTCTGTTTTTGCTGGAGTGGGAGAAAGAACTCGTGAAGGGAATGATCTTTACCATGAAATGATTGAGTCAGGTGTTATCAATCTTGAGGGCGATACTTCAAAAGTGTCTCTAGTTTACGGTCAAATGAATGAACCTCCAGGTGCTAGAGCAAGAGTTGCTTTATCAGGTTTAACACAAGCTGAATATTTTAGAGATGAGGAAAATCAAGACGTCCTATTCTTTGTTGACAACATCTTCCGGTTTACACAAGCTGGATCAGAGGTTTCGGCTTTACTAGGACGTATTCCATCAGCTGTGGGATATCAACCTACCTTGGCTACAGATATGGGCGCACTTCAGGAAAGAATTACGACTACTAACAAAGGATCAATAACATCTGTACAAGCGATTTATGTTCCTGCTGATGATTTAACTGACCCTGCACCTGCAACATCATTTTCTCACTTAGACGCAACTACTGTGTTAAACAGATCAATTGCAGAACTTGGTATTTATCCTGCAGTGGATCCTTTAGACTCCACTTCTAGAATCTTGGAGCCAAGAACTCTGGGTGAGAAGCATTATCAAGTTGCAAGAGATGTTCAAAAAACTCTTCAAACCTACAAAAGTTTACAAGATATTATTGCAATCTTAGGTATGGATGAATTATCTGAAGAAGATAAGCTCGTTGTATCAAGAGCTAGAAAAATTCAACGTTTCTTGAGTCAACCTTTCCATGTTGCAGAGGTGTTTACTGGCTCACCAGGTAAGTTTGTTTCTTTAGAGGATACCATCAAAGGTTTTGATGGATTGGTCAAAGGTGACTACGATCATATTCCTGAAGCAGCTTTCTATTTGGTTGGAACAATTGAAGAAGCATTAGAAAAAGCTAAAAAAATGGCTGAGGAAGCAACGAAGTAGTTATGATTAATTTGAAGGTCGTATCCCCTCAAAAAGTGATTTTTGAAAAAGAAGTTGAAATGGCAGTTTTGCCAGGAGCAGAGGGTGATTTTGCTGCAATGCCTAATCATTCTCCGTTCATCAGTTCTTTGCGACCTGGTCAAATGGCAATTATGTCTTCAAACAAAGTCGATGAGAGTTTCTTTGTGTCAGGTGGTTTGGTTATGCTAAAAGAAAAGGTTTGTGAGGTCTTAGTTGATCAAATAGAGCCATTGTCTGATGTTAATAGCTCTAACTACCAACAATCTAAAACCTATCAAGAACTAGAGGGCAATGAAACTGCTCTTGGTACGTTTGAACAAGTGGTAAATAATCCGCCTTATAAATAGTCTTTAAATTCTTTTAATAATTTTTCGTAAATTGCTTTTTTAAAAGGCACTATGTTGGGAACCAAAAAATCTGGTTTAACCCATTTATAATCAGAAAATTCAGGGTGAGATGTTTCAATATTTATATCTTTCTCACTGCCTTTAAATTCATACAAGAACCATTTTTGACGCTGACCTTTGTATTTACCTTTCCAAAGAGTTTTTGATAAGTCTTTAGGTAAAGAATAGTAATACCAGTCTTTGCTCTGTGAGATTAATTTAACTTTATTTTTTTTTATACCAACCTCTTCCTCCATTTCTCTAAGAGCTGCCACTTCAGATTTTTCTTTGGGATCAATCCCACCTTGTGGCATTTGCCAAAATTCTGAAGGGTGGTCTATTCTTTTTCCAACAAATATTTCTTTATTTTGATTAATAATCATCATACCAACATTTGGTCGATAATCTTTGGGGTTTATTTTCATTAATTTAATACAGCTATGGTTTTGACTGCATCAATGGCACGAGATAGCTGATAATCTCTTTCAAGAATATCATCAGTTGACTCTTCCTCCTCACTTTCTTCATTTGTCTCATTATCTAAAGCTTCTCGATAATCTGACTCTCTAAACGTAAAGTTATTATCAATCACATTTAGTTCAGCTCTAGGCACTACAACATCCGGCTCAATACCAACTGCTTGTATTGAATCCCCACTTGGTGTGTAATACTTTGCGATGGTGAGTCTGATTGCACCGCTGTCAATAGGTATAATGGTTTGCACAGAACCTTTTCCAAATGACTTTATACCCATAATTACTGCTCTATCATGATCTTGTAATGCACCAGCAACAATTTCAGATGCCGAAGCAGAACCCTCATTGATTAATATAATCAATGGTTTTCCATTAATTAGATCTCCTTTTTTAGCAGAGTAAACTTGAACATCTTTCTTTTCTCTTCCTCTGATTGAAACTATTTCTCCTTTATCAAGGAACATATCTGTAACTGATACAGACTCATTTAATAATCCTCCTGGATTATTTCTTAAATCCAGTACATAACCAATTGGAGGATCAGTACCGTCTTCAAGTTCTTTTATACTTTTTTTTAATCCTGTTGTTGTTTGCTCATTAAATTGAATTATTCTTATATATCCCACATCGTTTATTAGACGATGTTTAACAGATGCAACTTTAATTATATCTCTTTTAATATCGACATCGAATGGTTCTTCGGAAGATCTAAAAATTGTTAAAGTTATAGTGGTCCCTGGTTCACCTTTCATAATATCAATTGCTTCCTTTAAAGTCATATCAACTACTGATGTGCCATCTAAATGCGTTATATAATCTCCAGCCAAAATTCCAGCTTTATAGGCAGGGGTATCGTCAATTGGAGAGACAACTTTTATGAAACCTTTATCTGTTGTGATTTCGATGCCTAATCCACCAAAAGAACCTGACGTGTCCATCTGCATTTCTTTATAAATTTCTTCACTCATAAAACTGGAATGAGGATCAAGAGCCTGTAGCATTCCATTCAAAGCTTTTTCTATTAACTCTTTATCAGTTACTTCTTCAACATATTGACTTTTTACTCGGTTATATACTTCGTTGAAAATACTTAATTGTTTATAGGTTTCTTTAGTATCAGAAAAACTAACATTCGTATTAAAGATTAAAATTAAAATAAAAAATATTTTGAGCATACTTGACTTTTTAAGAGGCAGTATTGATAGTGTTGAAGTCTTCAGACCATAGTTTTTCCAAATCGTATATTTCTCTAACTTCATTTCTAAAAATATGCACTAAAACATGCCCAGCATCAATGACCGTCCAGTCGCAAAGGGGCTTTCCCTCTGGTTTATTGCAATAAAGTTTATTTTTCTTAAGGTATCGGTAAACCTTATCAGAAACTGAGTCCACATGCTTATTTGATCGCCCGGATGCAACGATCATGAATTCAGCAAATTCTGCCTTTCCTTTGAGAGAAATAACTGAGATGTTTTCGGCCTTATTGTCTTCAAGACTGTCGACTATAGCCTTAACAGAGGGGTCTTTATCGTGATTAAGAATCTCGTAACTCACTAGATGACATCTCTACACCTATATTATCAAGAATATGGAAACAAGGAGTAGAGCAGTTAATAAAACTATTTAAATTAGGCATAAATAAATGGGAGAATTGTTTTCGGACTGTTGAATTTTCAATAAATTCATCATATCTCGGTCTATAAATAACGCAAATACTAATATTTTTTAAAATCCACTCATATTCTTTCCATTCGTGAAAATGACCAAGCTGATCAAGACCTATAATTAAATAAAAAGAGCTAAGGTCACATTTAGCCTTAATTTTTTGCAACATATCATAGGTACATTTCATTTTATAACGATGTTCAAAGTCAGAAACTTTTACTAACGGCTCTTTAATTTTTGATCGGATATTTGATAATTGAGAATTTATTGAGTTTAAATTTTGATTAGCCTTAAGAGGATTTTGATAAGTGGGAAGGACAAATAGTTTTTTCAGATTTAAACTTTTTATTGAACTTTCTATTACATGAACGTGTCCCTCGTGTAAGGGATTAAAAAATCCACCATACAGTCCAATCTTTCTATTCATCTATTTTCCTCAAAAATTTTTTTGAGACACCATTTTCCTCGAGGAATTTGTTTAGAATATCTATAAATTGTAATTGTAATTTTGAACTTGTATGAAATAAAATCGGGACTCTTTGTTTAAAAAAATAAAATAAAGATATAATAAATTGCAAATCATTTTCTTCCTCTATGTAAACTACACCTTTGTTTATCAAACGCTCCTTGTTATATTTAAAGAAAAGGTTATTAAAGGGCTCACTTATAAGAGTCACTTTATTAATTTCATTTAATTCTTCTTCATTGAAAAACTTTAAACTTTCTAACTCATATATTGAAGATTTGATTATATGAGTAACATCCTCTTTGTTCAAAGAGCTAAGATATTCGACCTGAGATTTTAATTCTTGAAAATTATTACGGAATTCCATTAAGGCCTTGTGGTGTGATTGCCTATTACTTGATATTTAAAAGTTGTTAGGTGTTTTGCTCCTACTGGCCCTCTCACATGAAGCTTGTCAGTAGAAATACCTATTTCTGCTCCAAATCCGAATTCTCCACCATCAGCAAATTGAGTGGAGGCGTTATTCATTAAAATGGCACTTTTACAGTTTTGAAAGAAATACTTTATAGATTGTTGATTGTTACTTAAACAACTCTCGGTATGTCCACTAGAATACATGTTTATATGCTCTACACATTCTTCAATATTATCAACAAGTTTTACTGTAATTTTCTTATCTAGATACTCAGTTGACCAATCTTCTTCTGTTGCATCTCGATCGATTGAATAAATATCTTTGAGGCGACTACATCCAATAATTTCACATCCTTGTGATTTTAAATTATCTAAAACAGATGAAATATCTTTTGCTGAATTATTAGAGTGTATAAGTAAAGTCTCTGTTGCACCACAAATCTCTGGTCTTCTCAGCTTGGCATTTGCGATGACCTCTGTGGCTTTATCTTTATCATATCCCTCATCCCAAAAAGTATGACACAAACCTTCCAAATGTTTAATTGTAGGAACTTTTGAATTTTTAGAAATTGTTTCAATTAACGATTTTCCCCCACGAGGAATAATCACATCTACATCTCCTTCAGCTTTTAACAACTCTTCAACAAAACTTCGATCAGTATTTTGAATAAAACAGACAAGATGAGTATCAAAATTTAAATCTTTTAAAGCATCTTGAATGCACTCATAAAGTTTTTTATTAGTTTCGATACACTCAGAGCCTCCTCTAAGAATAGAAATATTTCCAGATCTAAGGCAAAGACATGCAGCATCTATTGTGACATTAGGTCGAGACTCATAAATAATTCCAATCACACCAATAGGCACTGAGACTTTTGTAAATTGTAACCCATTAGTGGCATTGGTCCAACTTTCTAAAGTTTGATCAAGGGGATCTTGCATTTGGGCTATTTTCTCAACGTCACGAGAAAGTTGATCTATTTTCTCTGAAGTCAAAACTAATCTATTAATCATAGGTGCAGAAACATTATTAGATTTAGCTCTCTCTACATCTGCTTGATTAGCTTTTAGAATTTCATTTTTATTAGATAATAGAAAACCACTAATATTCATTAAGATCCTACTTCTATCTTCTGCGGATAGTTTGGACATGGCACTCGATGCCCTCTTCGAATGGTTTAAAATTTCTTGAAAATAGTCGCTCATCTCGATTTCACCAAGTTATCTTTGTGAACAATCTCATCCTCTCGGACAAAGCCAAGAATTTCACTGAATTCTGATGATTTTTTTCCTTTTATTTTATCCATTTCTTGAAAATCATAATTAATCATGCCTCTAGCTAACTCTTTTTTATTGTAATGGATCGAAACAGTATCACCACGATAAAACTTTCCATCGATTGACTTTACACCGATTGCCAACAGACTTGAATTTTTCTTGAGTGCTTTTGAGGCTCCTTCATCAATATGAACAATTGCTTTTTGTATTGGTCTATTCCAAATCCATTGCTGGCGGCTTGTCAGAATATTTTTGGAAGGGTGAAACCATGTTGAAGATTGAGGATCAATCTTACTCAAAGGATTATTCACCAAACCATTTGATATGATCATGGTAGATCCAGATTGAATACAGAGTTTTGCGGCATTGATTTTTGCCAACATCCCACCAGAACCAAACTCACTTAAATCTTTATCAATATATTTTTCTATTTGTTGATCAACCTCTTCAACAGATGTAATCAGTTTAGCTTGCAATGATTTTTTAGGATTTGCAGTATACAGACCATTCACATCAGATAATAAAATTAATAACTCAGCTGACAGTGCATTTGCGATCATAGCTGAAAGTTTATCATTATCTCCAAAGCGAATTTCTTCTGTCGAGGTAGTATCATTTTCATTAATTATTGGAACAACATCTAGATCCATTAGAGAGTAAATTGTATTTCTGATGTTCAAATATTTTCTTCTTTCGTTTAAATCTTCAGCTGTTATTAAAATTTGAGAACTTTGAATATTTAATTTTGCAAAAGCTTTTTGCCATTGTTGCGAGAGTTGTATTTGACCTATTGATGCAGCAGCCTGCTTTTCATGCAAATTAGTCAACTTTCTTTTTGAGAGTATATTCCTACCTAAAGCGATTGCACCAGATGAGACAATGATTATATTAGAACCTCTCTTTTGGAGTTCTTTCACATCTTCAATTAGGGAGCTTAGCCATTTTTTTCTCAGCACATGCTTTTCGTTAACCAAAATATTTGAGCCAACTTTAATGACAATAACTTTAGATTTTTTAGCTAATTCTAAAAATTTTTTATTCATTTTTTAAGTATTCCAAACATAAATTTGTTAACTGATCTAATTGATGACCTGTAGCAGCTGAAATCAATTTAACCTCTTGATTTAAAGAAGTCTCAAATTCTTTTTTAATTTCCTCAACCCTTTTCTTATCAGCAATTTCAATCTTATTTAGTGCTATAATTTCTTTTTTTTGTTCTATTTTACCTCCATAGTTTAAAAGTTCTTGTCGAATAACTTTATAATTTTCTAAAGGGTTTTGTTCAGTGATATCTACAACGTGAATTAAAATTTTACACCTTTCAACATGGGATAAGAAATCATGACCCAGTCCTTTCCCATCGCTCGCATGTTCTATGAGCCCAGGTATATCTGCTAATACAAATTCAAGATCTTCTTTTTGAACCATTCCGATGTGTGGATGAAGTGTTGTAAAGGCATAATCAGCAACTTTTGACTTAGCATTCGTTACAAAATTTAAAATTGAAGATTTACCTGCATTTGGCATTCCCACCAAACCAACATCAGCTAATATTTTCAGCTTTAATCTGACAGTTGACTCTTGTCCTTTTTCTCCTTGTTGGAACTTACGAGGTGCTCTATTAGTAGAACTTTTAAAGTGAGCATTGCCTTTGCCTCCCTGACCTCCTCTTAAAAAATGATAAGTTTCATCATCTTTTAAAATCTCATGAATTTTAATACTCATGTCTTCGGTGTATATCTCAGTTCCACAAGGGACGTCTAAAATAAGATCTTTACCGCTTGCGCCAGTTTTTAATTGACCAGCACCACCCATACCATTTTGCGCATTATGATGTTGGTTAAAACGATATCGTTGGAGAGTGTTGATTCCTTTATTCCCTCGAAAAATAACATCACCACCTTTTCCACCAT
Source organism: uncultured Alphaproteobacteria bacterium (assembly GCA_902617355.1). Classification (GTDB taxonomy): domain Bacteria; phylum Pseudomonadota; class Alphaproteobacteria; order HIMB59; family HIMB59; genus HIMB59. Next base: position 43,452 of record CACMWK010000006.1, read on the forward strand.
TTCCACCATTAGGGCCTCCGTACTCTACAAATTTTTCTCTTCGAAAACTAAGAGCACCGTGCCCACCATTTCCAGATTTAATATATATTTTTGCTTTATCTATAAATGCCATAACAGTTTAATTTGAAGTTTTTTTTAAGTGGGTTTAGTTAACGCAAACAAACTGTCTGTTTCGAGATTTTTTAAACAGAACTTTGCCTTCAACTAAGGAGAAAAGAGTATGATCTTTTCCAATCCCAACATTTTCGCCCGGGTAAAATTTTGTACCGCGCTGACGAACAATAATGTTTCCAGGAATTACGTGTTCTCCACCAAACTTTTTAACTCCAAGCCTTCTACCAGCTGAGTCTCTTCCGTTTTTGGAACTTCCACCTGCTTTTTTTGTTGCCATATTTCTACTTTTTTACCTCAGTTGTTTGTTTTTTCACAGTCTTTTTTTCTTTAGCTTCAACCTTTTTAGGTTTTTCAGCTTTAGCTTCAACTTTTTTTGTTTCTGTAGCTTTTACTTCAGTTTTTTTTGGAGTTTCAGCCTTTTTTTCAACTTTTTTTGGAGTTTCTGCTTTTGGCGCAGCTTTCTTAGCCGGCTCTTTAAAGCTTTCTTCTCCAATGGCTGACTTGATTGCCATGACCTTTAATATAGAGATATATTGACGATGACCTTTAGTTCTTTGAAAATGTTTTCTTCTATTTTTTCTAAAAACTCTAATCTTATCGTCCCTTGTCTGGTAAAGTAATTTTGCAGATACTTCAGCACCTTTTACAGCTGGAGAACCAAGTTCAAACTTATCTCCATTTCCAACTGCAACAATATCTTTAAAAGATATTGTATCACCAACGTTACCCTCTATTTTATCAATCTTTAAAACATCTCCTGGAGACACTATAAATTGCTTACCAACTGATTTAAGAACTGCGTACATAATAAGTCGGTCAATATATATAGGTCTTTATTTATGTCAATAGTCAAAAATGCAATAAAATAGGGATTTATTTGAGGATTAGTTTTTGATTAATTTATTTTGCAAGACTTACACAAAACATAAAATTCAAGGTTATACCTTGTGATTTCTAATTGATTATCCTTAACCAGATCACTGACACTATCCTTTAAATATTTATTTTTAATCTCTTTTACCTTTCCACATCTCTCGCAAATGGTAAAAGCGGTATTGCTCGCACAGTTTGAGTTATTACATATTATAAATGAGTTAATACTCTCAATTTTGTGAATTTTTCCTAATTCAACCAATTTATCTAAAGCTCTGTAAACTTGAAGAGGTGAGTTTAAACCCTCTTTCTTCAGACTGTCTAATATAAAGTATGCCTTTAAAGGCTCACCACTGTTTTGTAAGAGATCAAGAACAATTCTTTGATTTTTCGTCAAACTTTGATTTTTTTTAGAATGTGTATGTGTTGAATTCATCTTAATTTGACAATTCTATTTTTTTTTTTGAAATTAGCAATTTTTTCAGAGGTATTAGAGTTAAGATAAATACACCTAAGGCTATTGCTAGTATAGTTGGACCTGTCGGAGAATTCCAAATCATTGAAGTTTGTAATCCGAGTACAACTGAAACAAGTCCTATAACTGATGAAATTATTGCCATTTGTATAGGGGTAGATGATAAATTTCTAGAGGCAGCAGCAGGTATTATTAGAAGACCTGTAATTAATAATATTCCAACAATTTTAATTGAAATTGCTATTACGCTTGCAATTAGAATTGTAAAAATAGCATTAGCTAGATCAGCATTTAAACCTTCTGCTTTAGCTAATTCTAAATTTACAGTTGCAGCAAATAGAGGCCTCCAAATTAGTATTAACACTATCAAAACAATGCTTCCACCAATCCAAACGAACAAAACATCAGTGATGTTTACTGATAAAATATCACCAAAAAGCAGACCCATAAGATCAATTCTTATAAACGAAAGTATACCTAATAGAACTAAACCAATTGCTAAAACTGAATGTGCTAAAAGACCTAGTAATGCATCATCAGGTAGATTGGTTCTTTTTTGTAAAAAAAGTAGTGATAAAGCAATAAAGCAAGAAACAGCAAAAACTGCAATGATCAAATTAAAATTCATCGCATAAGCGATTACAACACCTAACAATGCAGAGTGGGCGATTGTGTCACCAAAATAAGATAGCCTCCTCCAAATAATAAAACATCCAAGTGGGCCTGTAATTAATGCCAAACCAATACCTGCTACAAACGCTCTGATAATAAAATCATCAAACATTATTTATTTTTATCCACCTTATCTATGCTTCCATCAGGCAAATGATGATGATCATGATTATGCTCATACAGCGATAAAGTAGGATCAATATTACTACCAAATAGCTTAATGTATTCTTGATCTTTTATAACTGAACTGGGAATACCAGAACAGCAAACATGCCCATTAAGACAAATAACATAATCAGTTTGAGACATAACTACATGTAAGTTATGTGATATCAAAAGAATGCCACAATTAATTTTTTTTACAATTTCTTGAATTGTTTTGTATAAAGCAATCTCTCCAGAATAGTCTACCCCTTGAACAGGTTCATCTAATACTAGAAAATGGGGTTCTTTAGCTATGGCACGGGCCATGAGTAATCGTTGAAATTCACCTCCTGATAAATTTCTTACATCTTCATTAATCAGATGTTGGATACCAGTAATTCCAAGTGCATCATTTATTTCACTAGTTTTGTGTTTTGTTACTAAATTAACAAAATCTATTGACCTCAAGGGTAAAGACCAATCAATTGAAATTTTTTGTGGTACATATGAAATTCTAATATCTTTTTTAATTGTGTTTGTACCTTCATCAGGTTTTAAAATATCTAATGACATTTTAGCAGTAGTTGATTTACCTGACCCATTGGGTCCGATTAGTGTTACAATTTCTCCTTGTGAGACTTTTAAGGAAACACCCCGCACTAACCATTTTTGATTTCTAAAGACTCCACAATTATTTAATTCAACCAGACTGTTATTCATTTTTTATATATTGACATACTTGAAACGTTATACTATTACATATGTAATAATATAACACTTAGAGGAGTAATAAATATGAATTTTATTAAAAAATCAATTTTTATAATATTGGTTTCATTTTTTTTCAGTTTTAGTGCTAAAGCAGAAGTTAATGTAGTTACTACTATTAAGCCTCTCCACTCATTGGTGTCGAGTGTTATGAAAGGTATAGGTGAACCCTATCTAATAATCGAAGGAACAAATAATCCTCATACTTTTGTTTTTAAACCTTCTCATGCAAAAATGATTGAAGAAGCTGATATTATTTTTTGGATTGGTGAGGATTTAGAGGCTTTTATGGAAAAACCTCTAGACTCACTTGCTGAGGAATCACAAGTTATTTCATTTATGGCGCTATCATCTATAGAAAAGTTAAAATTTAGAGAAAAAAACATCTTTGATGATCATGATGGCCATGAAGACGAACATGAAGGCCATGAGGATGAGGATGATCATGGTCACAAGGACGATGATCACGATGATGATCATGATGGCCATGAAGACGAACATGAAGGCCATGAGGATGAGGATGATCATGGTCACAAGGACGATGATCACGATGATGATCATGATGGCCATGAAGACGAACATGAAGGTCACGATGACGATCACAACGATGCACACGCACATGCACACGGTGAGTTTGATGCCCACATTTGGCTAGATCCTGTTAATGCCAAAAAAATGGTCTTAGAAATTGCTCACGAGCTTTCAGATTTAGATCCGAATAACAAAGTCAAATATGAAGATAATGCAAATGCAACAATCAAATCTTTAGATGAACTAGTTGATAGTAATAAGAAAATCTTATCAAAGGATATTAGTTATGTTGTATTTCATGACGCTTACCAATACTTTGAGAAAAGATTTGGAGTAATTCCTGCTGGAGCATTGACGTTAAATCCAGATGTTTTACCAGGAGCTAAACAAATAGCAGATATACAAGATGTTATAAATGACAAAGGTATTAAATGTATTTTTTCTGAACCTCAATATAATCCAAAAATAATTGAAACTATTGGGAATGATATGAAAATTTCTACTGGTGTAATGGATCCTTTGGGAGCTTATATAGATGCTGGACCTTCAATGTATAGTGAATTAATTAATGGAATTGCAAATTCAATTAAGGATTGTCACTGATAAAATTTGAAATAAGTTTCAAAAAATTTTTATAATTAAAGAAACTTAAAGGTTAAAAAAAAACTAATTTACATATCTTTCTTATAAGCATTTTATATGCCTATGAGAAAAATTAAAAATAAAGTTTGTAATCTTAAAATTAAAAGAATCGTCGAGGAAAAATATTATCCAATATCATTTATTGATAGAATAAATGTTATGTATCAATTGAACTCTCAAAAAAAAAATAAAGTGAATGTCACTAACATGAGTAAGCCTTGATACAGCTAACTAAACAAAGTTATTTAAAACCCATTTCAATCTAATAGTGCTATTTTGTCTTTAATTTTTATCCTGAAAGTATTGATAAATAATGAAATTTAACATAGTTTAACTCTGATGAACTTATCAAACGCTTGTAAAAAAGATATTGATGTGGTCTTAGAAAATTGTGGCTGGAGACAGACCAAACAGAGAGTGGTGCTTTTAAAGTCAATTTTTGATGGCAATCATAAACATTTTTCTATTAATCAAATTAATGAAATTCTAAAAGACAATAGAAGTTATTTTTCTCTGACTACTCTTTATGAAAATCTAAATACCCTTGTTGATAAAGGATATTTAAAACAAATCGTTGTTGATAAACAATCATTTTACGACACTAATACTACCGATCATATACATGTTTATAATCAAGAAGAAAACCGAATCTATGATTATGACGATTGCAAAGAGCTTCACAAAGATCTTCCAATACCAGCTTGCTTATCACTTCTTGAAGAATACTCACTAGTTATAAATTTAAAAAAAAAGTAAATTTTTAATCTGTAGTTCATTTCAGAAATAGTTTTTTTTTATTTATTTGTAACATTCATTTTTTTTTGTATTTAGATTTTTTCAATTTGAGATTAGTAATATGATATGAAAAATTTAATTTCTTTTTTAGTAAAGATTTTAGTAATTAATTTCTTTATTGGTTTTAGTAGTGCAAATGCGGATGATGTATTAAAAATTTACTCAGAAAGACAACCAATTTTAATTGAACCTCTTTTAAATGAATTTGAGAGTCAAACTGGTATTGATGTTGAATGGATATATTCTAAAAAAGGCTTAGTTCAAAAAATTATTTTAGAAAAAGATAAACCTGTAGCTGACGTATTCTTAGCATCAGATATATCAAGATTAATTGATGTAGCTGAAGCAGGAGCCTCTATTAAAATTAATAATTCTTCTACTGTGCCCTCTCATCTCCAAAGTGATAATTGGATAGGCCTTACTCAAAGAGCAAGGATTATATACGTAAATAAAGATTTAGGTCTTAACGATATTACTTATGAGGATTTAGTATCTGAAAAATATAAAGGAAGAATATGTACAAGATCAGGTTTTCACCCATATAATGTTTCATTGTTTGCATCTTTGATGGCTCATCATGGTGAGGAGTGGTTAGAGAATTATTTGATTAATTTAAAGGCAAATTTAGCTAGAAAACCTCAGGGTAACGACAGAGACCAAGTCAAAGCAATATATGCAGGGGTTTGTGATCTAAGTATCGGCAATCATTATTATTATTTCAAGATGCTCAATAATGAAGAACAAAAGATATGGCTCGAGAAAGCAACAATTGTTTTTCCTAACCAAAAGGATAGAGGAACTCATGTTAATATTTCTGGTATAGCTTTACTTAAAGAAAGTTCTAGAGAAAAATCTGAAAAACTTTTGGATTTCTTAGTTAGTCAAAAAGCCCAGGGCATATACGCAAATGACAATAATGAATTTCCTGTTTCACCCGAAGTACCATTATCAGATGGTGTTAATGAATTAGCAGGAGGCGCTAAGTTTGACAATATTGATTTATTAAAAATAGCTGAAAATCGAAAAGCTGTTGTTAATATTTTAAATAAAATAAATTACGACGAGTAGTAGATTTTTTATATTTTAAAGGTTGGCCGCTTCAAATAGGCCCGATGCACCCCATTGGTTAGGGTGCATTTTTCATAAATAAATGTGAAATTGTAGCAATCGCTTCAGTTGAATAAATAATCTTTATAACTAAAATTTGCTTATGAATAATTCTGAAATACTCAGTGTTTTATTAAATTCTGATAAAGAATTAATAATTTATAGAAACTCAGATAAAAATAATTTCGAAATATATACGGATTTTGCTGAAAAAGTTAATTTAAATATAGGTAATTTAGATAAGTTTTTAAATAAATTAGAGCGATTTAAATCATATAAACCCTATGATTGTTATATTGGCTTCTTTGGTTATGAATTACTTTGTAAGAATATTAATTTAAAAGTAAATAAAGATAATTCATCTTTTCCAGAGGGAGTTTTTTTTCGACCACAAACTAAAATAATTTTAGATAAACAAGTTAAAATTATAACCAAATCTAAATCAAAATTACTAAAAGACCTTAAAGCTTTAAATAAAACTACTTCTTCAAATAGCAATAAAATATCTGTAAGTCCAAACGTCCAAGTATATGAAAAAATCTTTAATAAATTTAAAAAAAATATAAGGGCTGGTGAAACCTATCAAATTAAAATTGCTCAGAAATATTCGAACAAAAAAGATTTAGATGTAGTGAATTTATTTTTCAATTTGATGAAGAAAAATCTTAGTCCAGAGTCTTTTTGTGTTAGGACAGATGATTTTAATATAATTAGTTGCTCTCCTGAAAACCTTTTTAAGGTAAAAGGAAAAAAAATCATCACCTCCCCAATAGCAGGAACAGTAAGCAGAGATAAGGTAAAATCAACAAAAGAGGCTAGAAAGTTTTTTGAAAATAATCAAAAAGAAGACAAAGAACATAATATGATTGTTGACTTAGAAAGAAATGATTTAAGTCGTATAACTAAGGCAAACACTGTGAAAATTCAAAATTTAAAATTTGTTCAAAAATACCAATACATTTTCCACAATGTCTCTGAAATTTCAGGAACGCTTCTTGATAATGTAAGGTTATCTGCAGTGATTAAGGCGATGATGCCCGGTGGCTCAGTTATAGGTTGTCCAAAAGTTAATACTTTAAAATTACTCAATAAAGAGGAGAAAGAACCAAGAAGAATTTATACTGGTTCTTTTGGTTACTATCGCTCTAAACAGGATATGAGTTTTAACATAATAATTAGATCTATTTTAAATTTTCAAAAAAATAATGAGGTATTTGCTGCTAGTGGTGTGATTTTAGATAGTACTGCAAAAAATGAATACCATGAAAATTACTTAAAAGCTAAATCGTTATTGGATTTATTAAAATGAACTTACTTTTAATTGACCACGAAGACTCCTTTACTTATAACCTCGCACATTTGTTGTCAGGATTTGGTAATTTAGAAGTAAAAAATTTTTATGACATTAAAGAAAAATTTATAAAAAAATCTGACATCATTATTTTTTCTCCAGGACCAGGGAAGCCCTCAGATTACCCAGTATCACTTGATATTTATAATAATTATAAATCAAAGAAAAAAATAATTGGTATTTGTCTTGGTTTTCAACTTATTGCTAATGGAGAGGGTGGAACTATTTCTAAGCAAGAAAAAATATTTCATGGTTATCAGACTTATATTAGAACGAATTCAAAAAGTTTAAGATTTCCTAATAATGCTTTATATCAAGTAGGTAGATACCATTCTTTAAAACTAAAAGAGCCATTTAATTCCTCTTCAATGCATATTACAATGAGATGTGAAGAAACTAATGTTGCAATGTGTTTGGAAAGTCATAAATATGATATTTGTGGTTTACAATTTCACCCAGACTCGTTTTTGACTCCAAATGGCAAACAATTTATTCGAAAAATCATTCAATATAAAAAATAATTCATATTACTCCTCACAATTTAAGCCACTGTGGGGTCAAAAAGGTGTTTTTACATCCATACCTGTAATTGGAAAAACACCAAGGTTAATAGGTTTAAATAAATATTTGAGAACTTTTAACACAACATGTCGGGATTATAAATTTGCTACCAAAATAGATTTAAACATTATCAGAAGTTTAGTGGGAGAGGATTTAAAGAAAATCAAAAATTTCAATCACTTGTTGAGAATAGCAACTAATGGAACAACATTATCAATATCGTTTAGAAAGAGAACAACAACTAAAGATAGTGTCATTGGATTTATAAAAAAATACAAAAGAAGAGACTTTAAAAATAAAAACTTATTTTACAAAAAATTATTAAAATTCATGAGTGAAATAAATTACTCTGAAAATGAAATTATATTACTAAGAAACAATGAAATTACAGAAGGAGCGGTCACAAATTTAGTTTTCGTAAAAGGAGATAAAATTTTTATCCCCAAAACTGGGTATTATCATGGAAATACTTTGAAGCTTATTGAAGAAATATCAAAATCGAAATTTATTAAAAGAAAAATTTTATTAGAGGATCTAAAAGAATACAGTGAGATATTATCGATTGGCTCTGGTAGAGGGATTACCTCAATAAAAAAAATTCAAAGTATTTTGTGGAAGAGAGCGTCTACAAAATATTTTCAAAAATTAAAAAAAGATTATGAAACTATGATAAAAAGGAATTATTATGAAATTTAATCAACATTCCTTTGCTTTGAAAAAGCCTTTGTTAGTGGGCATATGTAATTTTACACCTGACTCATTTAGTGATGGAGGAAAAACATTTTCACGATCTACTGCATTGAAACATATAAATGCAATGGTTAAAGATGGTGCACAAATTATTGATATTGGTGCTGAAAGCACTAGACCAAACAGCGAGCCAATTACATATATTGAAGAAATAAATCGTTTATCCAAAATCTTACCATATTTAAACTATAAGAAATACCTTGTCTCTGTGGACTCGTATAAAATTGAGTCCCAAGAGTATGCACTGAAAAAAGGTGCCCATATCATTAATGATATTAATGGAGGATCAGAAGAGCTATTTAAACTTATAAAGAAATATAACGCAGGACTTTTCTTAATGCACAAAAGAGGAACACCAAAGGAAATGCAAAAAAATCTTAATTCCAGATTAAATATGGTAAGAGAATTTGATTATTTTATTAAAAAAAGATTGAAAATACTTAATAAAGTGAAGATTAATCTCAAAAAGGTATGGTTTGATCCTGGTATAGGATTTGGCAAAACACTAAATCAAAATTTACAATTAATGAAATCTTTGAAGAAATTCAGTAGTGCAAATATCCAAGTATTATTGGGATCCTCACGAAAAAGTTGGATAAACTATATTGACCCATCAAATGCTGATGAAAGGATTGGAGGCTCTTTAGCTTCTGTAGCGCATGCTCTCAAGCAAAATATTCATACATATAGAATTCATGATGTCAAAGAGACAAATCAAATGATAAAAGTTTTGAAAGCATTAAATAAATGAAATTTTTTATCGAAATAGAAGAGCTAAAAGTCGACACAATTATTGGAGTGTTCGAAGAAGAAAGGTTAAAACCCCAAACTATATTAATAAGTATAAAATGTCAGTTAGATATTGATCATAATCAAGATCTTGACAATATTGAAAATGTTACAAGTTATTCAGATATCAAAAATGAAATAATTAAATTTGTTTCAGCCTCTCAATATAAAACATTGGAAAAATTAATTATAGATCTTAAAAAACAACTAGATGATAAATTTCCAATTCAAATAGAAAAATTAGAAATAAATAAAATTGAGATTGCTAAAAAATATAATGCAAAAAAAGTTAGCGTATCGATATAAATCATATATTGCTATCGGATCAAATGTAGGCAATTGGAGAAGTAATTTTAACAATGCATTAAACTTAATGAATAAATTTGGTCATGTTAAAAAGGTCAGTAGGGTTTATTTTACTAAGCCCTTTGGTTTAACCACCCAAAAATATTTTCATAATGCTGCCTTTTTATTCCTTACAAATTTATTTTTTAATGAGCTATTTATAAAAATGAGTGCTGTAGAAAAGCTGATTAAAAAAAATAAAATTATAGAGAATGGGCCAAGAAGAATTGATTTAGATCTTATTCAATTCGAAAACTTGAAAGTTAAAAATCATTTAATATCAATTCCTCACCCCTCCTCACATTTAAGAGATTTTGTTATACAGCCTGTTTTAGACCTCAATCCTAATTTTATTGATTTAAAAACCCAATATACTTACAAAAGACTCATAAATAACTTAGAGGAACGATTTATTATTAAGAAATCTCGTCAAACCCAAGATTATCAAGGATTTTTTTAAGCTTTTCCTCATCCACACTATTAGATTGTTTTAAGCCTGTTGAAATATCAATTCCATGAGGAGATACTGTTTTAATTGCCTCTTTTATATTATCTATATTTATCCCCCCACCAAGGTAAAGAGGTTTCGAAAAGCTCTTTAATTGATTGATTTGTTTTTCACACTCTACAAGAGATTTTTTCTCAATAGTATCTTTTCTGTAAATATTTAAATCATAATAAAAACTACTTATATTATTTAAAATCTCTTCAAAGAAATTATAGTCAAAATTCTCATAATTTACCGAAATTGAAATTTTTGCATCTGTTTTATTATTCAGCAATTCAATTTCTTCATTTTTATATTGATTAGATATGCAAACCTCATTTATTGCTACATCATTTACGATACTAATTACTTCTTGTATCTGTATATTTCCAATCAATAAAATTGGATTTAATTTTAAATTGTAGGATGCAATAGTCAGTTCTTGAATTTCTTTAGTACTAAGTGTATTTGGGCCATATAAGTAATCACTTACAAGGCCCACCCTACTTACAGAGTACTTTTGAATTACTTCTAAAGATTTTTGATCTGTAATACCACAAACTTTAAGTTGGATATTACCATAATTGAACATTAATTAATTATTGTTCAATTCAAATCTATCGGCATTCATTACTTTGTTCCAAGCTTTAACAAAATCAATTACAAACTTTTCCTTGTTATCATCTTGTGCATACACTTCTGCATAAGATCTAAGTATAGAGTTCGATCCAAATACAAGGTCCGTTGAGGTTGCCGTCCATTTAACATTATTTGTTTTTCGATCAATAATCTCATAATGTCCATTAGACGCTTTCCATTTATTACTCATATCAAGCAAGTTAACAAAAAAGTCAGTTGTAAGAGCACCTACCTGGTCAGTAAAAACACCATGCTTATTCTCACCATAGTTAGCACCCAGAGCCCTCATACCTCCAACAAGTACAGTCATTTCAACTGCAGTAAGACCAAGTAAATGAGCTCTATCAAGCAACAACTCTTCTCCTCTTACTTCATAATTATCTTTTTGCCAATTTCTAAAACCGTCATGTATGGGTTCTAATTGAGAAAATGACTCAGAGTCAGTCATATCCTCAGAGGCATCTCCTCTTCCTGGGTTGAAAGGAACAGGAACGTTAAAACCCGCAGCTTCAATAGCTTTTTCTAGACCAACATTTCCAGCTAAGACAATTGTGTCTGCAATGCTAGCGCCTGCTTCTTTTGCAAGAGGTTCTAATATATCTAGCACTTTTGATAATCTTTGAGGCTCATTGCCTTTCCAATTTTTTTGTGGTGAAAATCTAATTCTCGCTCCATTAGCTCCCCCTCTTAAATCCGACCCTCTAAATGTCCTTGCACTATCCCATGCAGTTGAGACTAGTTCTTGAACAGTTAATTCAGAATTTCTGATTTTTTCTTTGAGTTGTTCCACATCAAAACTAGGTGTTCCAGCGGGAACTGGATCTTGCCAGATCAAATCCTCGTTTGGAAGGTCGTGTCCTATGTATCTAGATCTTGGACCCATATCTCTATGGGTAAGTTTGAACCAAGCTCTTGCAAAAGCATCACAAAAATACTCATGATCATTATGAAACTTTTTGGATATTTCTAAATAAATTGGATCTTTGATCATTGCCATATCAGCATCTGTCATGATTGGGTTATATCTAATTGATGGATCTTCTACGTCTACAGGCTTATCTTCTTCTTTAATATTGATAGGTTCATATTGCCAAGCTCCTGCAGGGCTTTTTTTAAGTTCCCACTCATATTTAAAGAGCATGTCAAAATATCCATTATCAAATTTTGTTGGCTCAGTAGTCCATGCACCTTCAATTCCAGATGTCACCGTATCTCTTCCAATTCCTCTGGAAGTATTATTCATCCAACCAAGGCCTTGTTCGTTAATTGCTGCCCCTTCAGGTTCTGCCTCAAGATTATCAGCATTACCATTACCATGTGTTTTACCAATAGTATGACCTCCTGCAGTAAGAGCAACAGTCTCTTCATCGTTCATAGCCATTCTTGCAAATGTCTCTCTAATATGCTGAGCTGTTTTTAATGGATCAGGGTTACCTTCAAATCCCTCTGGGTTCACATAGATTAAGGCCATGTGATTTGCAGCAAGTGGACTTTCTAACGAAGAGGCATCTTCTTTATCTGAGTGTCTATCAGATGCTAATGCTTCTGTTTCTGGTCCCCAGTATATATCCTTGTTTGGGTGCCAAATATCCTCACGCCCATATGAAAAACCAAATGTTTTAAATCCTGTTGATTCATAGCCAATGTTTCCAGCTAAGATCATAAGATCAGCCCAGCTAATCTTGTTTCCATATTTTTTCTTAATCGGCCATAAAAGTCTTCTCGCTTTATCTAAGTTAGTATTATCAGGCCAAGAATTTAAAGGAGCAAATCGATGATCACCAGTTCCACCCCCACCTCTTCCATCAGCAGTTCTATAAGTACCAGCAGAGTGCCAAGCAAGCCTAACCATTAATCCTGCGTATGTCCCCCAATCAGCTGGCCACCAATCCTGACTTTCTTTCATCAATTTATGCATATCGGCTTCTAATGCTTTGAAATCTAATTTTTTTACTTCTTCTCTATAATTATACGAACCATTAAACGGTTTTGTTTTCTGATCATGTTGATGGAGAATATCTAGATTTAAATTTTTAGGCCACCAATCAGTTGATGACTTCTCCATATTTGAATTAGCTCCGTGAGCAACGGGACATTTGGCTTCGCTCATTTTTCTCTCCTACTTAATTAATATTGAAGTAATTAAAATTTAACTTGTAAGTAAGTCAACAATACGAATTGTCTCTGTTAATAATTTACAAAAATCCTTGAAATTATTTGCTTTTAAAGAACTGATTATACAAAATGTAGGCAACAAACATTCCAATAACTTGACAACTAATAAAAAATATTACGGTGGAGGGATTAATACCCGTAAACGACTCAGTAAACATTCTAGCAATTGTTACAGCCGGATTTGCAAAACTTGTAGATGATGTAAATATAAGAGCCGCTGTAATATAAATACCAACATTAAATGAAACTACATTTTTACCATCTGCTCTCGATAAAAGTATGACCAATAACAATCCAGTTGCAGCAAAAATTTCGGAAATATATATATTTGCTCCACTTCTTATATTTGAAGAGATCTCAATTACATTTAATCCAAAAATATAATTTGCAAAAAGTGTGCCTAGTACAGCTGCAATAATTTGTATTAGTACATAAAGAAATAAATCCTTAGAACTCAAATCTTTTTGTAAGAAAAATATAATTGAAACAATAGGATTAAAATGCGCTCCAGAAAAATTTGCAAATATTCTTATTATAAAAATTAGTGTGAAACCTATTACAACAGCATGACTAAACAAAATTACCATTTGATCATTCGTATATTGCTGTCCTGCTATGCCAGAACCAACAATTGATACTAGTAAAATAAATGTGCCTATAAATTCAGATATGTATTTTTGCATTTTTAAAGTCTTAATGTATCATTGCTAAGTTTTAAAGAAATGTATTATGAATTTTTAGTTACATACCTTGATGCACCATTTCTATTGCTATCTGCTGTAACAACTGGTTTGATAATTCGTATTTTTTATAAACAGTATATGAATACAAAGCTACCAATGAGGGTAGTTATTTCTATAGCTCTTTTTCTTATTAATGCGATTATTTTAGTTCCTGGAATTGTCTTTTTATATAGATGGGTAATGTTATGTGGTTTTTACCAACCAAGCGGCGTTTTTGAAACAGGATATGGTTGTAGTGGGGACGTTTTTAGTCTACTTGTTCCAGGGCTTTTTTTACTTTCGTAAACATTTCATCGACCTGATTTTCTTTAATTATTAAAGGTGGAGAAAAAGCAAGCGTATCTCCGTTAGCTCTTACCATTAAGCCAAGATCCCAAGCTTTTTTCATAGCTTCAAACCCTCTTGCACCAACAGCGTTACCTTTAGGCTCTAATTCTAGCGCAGCAATCACTCCTAAATTTCTAATATCGATTATATGTTTTGTGCCCTTCAGGCTATGAGCGGCTTCCTCAATAATAGGAGCCATATGAGCAGCATTATCAAATAATCCCTCTTCTTGATAAATATCTAGTGTTGCTAAGGCTGCAGCGCAAGCAACAGGATGACCAGAGTAAGTATATCCATGAAATAATTCTATTGGAGCATCCGCATTTTCCATCATTGATTCATAAATAAAGTCTTGAACTATGGTTGCACCCATAGGGATGGTGGCATTTGTAATACCTTTTGCACATGAAATAATATCTGGTGTTACACCAAAAAACTCAGAGCCAGTTGCTTTTCCCATACGGCCAAAAGCAGTTACGACTTCATCAAAAATTAATAAAATGTCATGTTTTGTGCAGAGCTCTCTTAATCTTTTTAAGTACCCTTTAGGCGGAGGCAGCGCACCAGTAGATCCAGCAATTGGCTCAACAATTACAGCTGCAATAGTTGATGCATCATGCAATTGAACAAGACGCTCTAAATCATCGGCAAGTTCTGCTCCATGTTCAGGTTCACCTTTTGAAAAAGCGTTTAATTTTAAATTGTGGGTATGGCGTAAATGGTCAACACCATTTAACATTGATCCGAAGTACATTCTATTTTTTACCATACCACCTACGCTTATTCCTCCAAAGCCCACACCATGATAACCTCTTTCGCGACCTATTAATCTAGTTTTAGATGAATGTCCGCGTGCACGTTGATAAGCTAGCGCAATTTTCAATGCACTATCTACTGCTTCAGATCCTGAATTAGAAAAGAAAACATGATTCATTCCTTCAGGAAAAATCTCTGCTAAACGATTAGCTAGTTCAAATTGTTTTGGATGTCCAAATTGAAAAGGTGGAGAGTAATCAAGATTTTCAATTTGTTTATTTACAGCTTCTTGAATTTTTTTTCTACCATGACCAGCGTTTACACACCATAGCCCTGCAGTGCCATCTAAAATTTCTCGATTATCGTCACTAATAAAATGCATATCTTTAGCACCGACTATAATTCTTGGATCTTTCTTAAATACTTTGTTCGGAGTGAAAGGCATCCACAGCGGTTCTAAATTATTTGGCTTATTCATTTTCTTTCCTGATTTTAATAAAGATACATTATTCCCTCACAATTGCTTCAGCAAGGGTAATAATGTCATCTTTTAGGGTAGGGAGAGGGCAGCGTGGACTGCCCTCATCACAATCACATTTTTGATCCGATGAAACCTGCTATGAACCAAATAATCATAACTATAAAGGGGTAGTGTCCTGTAAACATATCTGCCATATAAACCTCCATGATTCCTTTAATTAAGTTATAGGATATCATAGTAATATGCAATATTTGCATATATATAGACAAATTTTGTTAATTTATCCACATTTATTGTGAATTATGGGGATTTATTATGCATTTTTTTTATACCAATAAGCACCATTGTTATTTCTTCGTCCTTATAATAAGTATAACTAGCTTATGAGCGTTGTTTCGAAAACAATCAAATATTTACTCGATAAAAACATATCAGTTTCAACAGCAGAATCTTGTACTGGTGGTTTGCTTGCAGCAGAATTTACAGCTGTGTCTGGTATATCTAAAATTTATAAAACTGGTTTGATAACATATTCAAATGATTCAAAAATTAAAAACCTCAAAGTCAAACCTAGTACTATCAAAAGGTACGGTGCAGTCAGCCGTCAAGTATGTGCTCAAATGTGTTTACATTTGCACAAAATTTCCAAAAGTCAGCTAACATTTTCAACAACAGGTGTAGCCGGTCCAAACGGTGGTACTAAATTAAAACCTGTAGGTTTAGTTTTTATTGGATTATATTTTAAAAAAAATATTTATATCGAACAATTAAAATTCAATCCAAAGCTTTCTAGAATTCAAATTCAAAAAGGTACAGTGAAAGAATGTTTTCATATGTTAAATAATATTATAGATGAGCTATAAGCGAAATTATAATAGTTTACTACCTGACGATTTCGAGCTCAGTGAAGAATTTGAAAATATTATTGAGCAACTTGAAAGTACAAAAGATCATTTTTATATTACTGGTAAAGCAGGTAGTGGTAAGTCTACACTATTGGCCTACTTTCGATCTATAACAAAGAAGAATACAGTTGTTCTTGCTCCAACAGGAGTTGCTGCAATTCGAGTTAAAGGACAAACTATTCATTCATTTTTTGGTTTTCCACCAAAGGTTATTCAAACACGACATA
Source organism: uncultured Alphaproteobacteria bacterium (assembly GCA_902617355.1). Classification (GTDB taxonomy): domain Bacteria; phylum Pseudomonadota; class Alphaproteobacteria; order HIMB59; family HIMB59; genus HIMB59. Next base: position 60,109 of record CACMWK010000006.1, read on the forward strand.
TAAAAAAAGTAAGACAAATTGAAATTCTTCAAAATTTGGAAACATTAATTATTGATGAGATATCTATGGTTCGTGCTGATGTTTTTGATGCGATTGATTATAGCCTTCGTGTTCACAGAAAAAAACTTACACAACCATTTGGTGGAGTTCAGTTAATCGTTTTTGGGGATTTATTTCAACTACCACCAGTTGTGAATATGGATGAGTCAGGACTTCTACAGCGCATTTATCCTAAAGGTCATTTCTTCTTTCATTCAAATATTTTCCAAGACGCACAATTTAAAACACTTGAACTACATAATATTTATCGTCAAAAAGATGACCATTTTATTCATTTGCTTAACTCTGTTAGAGATGGCTCAATTACTCACACGCAGATCGATAATATAAACGACTCTTTAACTGATCACATTGAGATGGATGAAGGTAAAATCATACTTACTACAACTAATGCTCGAGCGAGCAGCATTAATCAAAAATATTTAAGCCAGTTAAATCAGGAGGAGTTTTCTTACAGGGGACAAGCTACTGGTCAATTTTATAAAGAATTATTTCCCACTGATGAAATCTTAAAATTAAAAAAAGGAGCTCAAGTAATTATGATTAAAAATGATCCTGAAAAAAGGTGGGTTAATGGATCCATTGGTATAATTCATGATATCGCTCAAAAAAAAATAAAAGTAAAAATTAATAATAAAATATATGAGGTTAAAAAAGAAAAATGGGATCGTATTCAATATACCTATGATGATGATCAACAAGAAGTTCAAGAGGAAATAACAGGATCTTTCAAACAGTATCCAATGAGATTGGCTTGGGCAATCACAATTCATAAAAGTCAAGGACAAACATTTGAAAGAGTAATTATAGATATGAGTCAAGGTTCTTTTGCTCCAGGACAACTTTATGTTGCACTAAGTAGATGTATAAGTTTGGAAGGTATAGAACTGCTTAGACCTATTAAAAAATCAGATATCATTGTTAACAATCAATTGATAGGTTTCCAAGACAGATTAATTTAAGATGGGTAAAAAAATATTATATAGTATTGCAGTCTTTGGCATTATAGGTTTAGGCCTATATATTACTTCGACATTTGAATACCATGAATACTATGAGGAATGTGAAAAACAAAGCAACACTCAAGGAGGTATAGAGTCTTGTGTTGATTTTATGATAGAGGAAGCAAAAAAATGATTTATCTCAAAGATAGTTATACAAAGAGTTTTGAAGAAAAAATTTTATTAGTCGAGGGTGACAAAATCATTACTCAAGATAGTTCTTTTTATGCTCAAAGTGGTGGGCAACCCGGAGACAAGGGAGTACTAGAAATTAATGATAAAAAATTCAATGTTATCAATACAGTTAAACATGAGTTAGGTATTGCCCATGTTGTTGACTCAGAAAATCTAAATATATCTGGGCAAATAAAAGGCCATATTGATTGGGATCATCGATATCGATTAATGAAGATGCACACCACAATGCACTTAATGTGTGCAGCATTACCTTATTATGTTACAGGAGGATCAATTAATTTAGAAAAAAGTAGGATTGATTTTGATTTAGGTGAAGAAACATTTGAATTTGAAACTTTAAATAAAATCATTAATGAATTTATTCAACAATCTCATTCTATTTCTTATCAGTGGATAACAAATGATGAGCTAGATCAAAAACCTGAGCTAGTGCGAACCTTGTCAGTTAAACCGCCAAGAACAAATGATAAAATTCGCCTTGTTAAAATAGGAGATATTGATTTACAACCGTGTGGGGGAACTCACGTGGCTAATACAAATGAAATTGGCGAATTTAAATTTATGAAGTATGAGAGTAAAGGAAAAATGAATAAACGTGTTCAGTTTACTCTCATATAATGCACAAAGCATCCTTTAAAGATTTTTTACTTTTATTTTTATTAGCTGGTATATGGGGAAGTGCGTTCTTTAACATCAAAATTGCTTCAGAAAGTTATACACCAATGGCACTTGCCTTTGGTAGGATTTTTTTTGCTACAATAGTAATGCTTGCTTACTGTTGGATAAGGAAAATTTCAATTGAAGCATTTGGAGAGAATTGGTTATGGTACGCAACTATAGGATTTGTGAATTTAGTTCTCCCCTTTTTTTTTATTTCATTCGGTATATTAAAAGTTCAAAGTAATCTAGCAGCAATCTTGATGTCCACGGCACCTATTGCAGCAACAATATTAGGACATTTATTTATTCAAAATGAAAAAATTAATCTTTTAAAATTTGTTGGAGTATTAATAGGCTTTCTTGGTATCGTTTATTTATTTTCAGATAACATTCTAATCAATCAGTCAAATATCTTTTATGCTTTTATGGTAATCTTGGGTCCAGTTTGTTACACCATAGGTGGACTATTTTCACTCAAGCTAAAACATATAAAAAATGAAGTACTTACATCAAGTATTTTAATTTGGGCAGTTATTCTTTTATTGCCAATTATGTTTATTTTTGAAAATCCAACAGAATTAAGACCTTCTCTTAATGCTACAATTTCTCTTCTATATCTTGGTATCGTTGCGACAGCGATAGCTTGGTTAATGAGATTTTATATTCTTAAAAATAATGGCTTAGTTTTTCAATCGCAAGTCGCCTACATCATTCCAATTTTTGGTTTGATATTTGGATATCTTTTTTTAAATGAAAAAATAACTTATAAAATTATTGTTGCCCTTATTGCTGTTTTAATTAGCACTTACTTAATTGAAAAAAGTAAAAAAAATAAAATAACTGATAAACTATCTTGATGTTATTTGCTTATAATATACTGTACGCAATCTAATTATGTCAGCAGATATCTTAATTAAAATTGATAATCTAAAAAAAACTTTTCAAGGAGGTTTAGAAGCTCTTAAAGGAGTTAATTTAGAAATTCAAAGAGGTGAAATTCTTGCACTTCTTGGTCCAAATGGCGCTGGAAAAACAACACTCATTAATGCCATATGTGGGATAGTTTTGCCTACATCAGGAACCATTTCAGTTGATGGATATGATGTTGTTAAAGATTACCGAAAAACTCGATCGATGATTGGTCTTGTGCCCCAAGAACTCCATTTAGAAGCCTTTGAAAAAGTTTTTCAAAATGTCTCTTACACTAGAGGCCTATATGGTAAGAAAAAAGATCCTGCATACATAGAAAAAATTCTTAAAGATCTTAGTCTTTGGGATAAAAAGGATAGTAAGCTTCGTGAGCTTTCTGGAGGTATGAAGAAAAGAGCATTAATTGCAAAAGCATTGAGCCATGAACCAAAAATACTTTTTCTAGACGAGCCTACTGCAGGTGTCGATATAAATTTGCGAAGAGATATGTGGAGAGCAGTAAAAGAACTCAAAGAAAATGGAGTAACAATTATTCTTACTACTCATTATATCGAAGAAGCTGAGGCTATTTCTGATCGAGTATCTGTAATCAATAACGGCGAAATCATAATTACTGATAATAAGAATGATTTAATGCGAAAAATGGGCCAAAAGAATTTAACTATAGAATTTCAAGAGCCTTTTAGTCAAATCCCATCTACTTTAGAGTCGTACAACTTAAAAATGAATAGTAATAACTCTTTAACATATTCATATGACTCCCACGGATCTTCGACTGGTATTACAGCACTTCTTCAAGACATAAAGTCGGCAGGTCTAAAATTAAAAGATTTAAATTCCTCTCAGACATCTCTAGAGACGATATTTGAAAAACTTTTGGAGGAGAGTGTATGAACTGGACAGGCATAATGGCAATTTACTTGCATGAGATGGATCGAATGAGAAGAACAACTGTTCAAAGTATATTTTCTCCTGTTATATCATCCTCTCTTTATTTTGTTGTCTTCGGTGCTGCAATAGGGAGTCGCATCCCTGTGATAGAAGATATCTCTTATGGTTCTTTCATAGTGCCTGGTATGATAATGTTAGCTTTACTTACACAAAGTGTTTCAAACGCTTCCTCAGGTATTTTTTTTCCAAAGTTTCTTGGAACTATAAATGAAATATATGCTGCCCCACTATCAACAACAGAGATTGTTATTGGTTTTGTTGGTGCTGCAACTACAAAATCAATAATTTTAGGAAGCTTAATATTAGCAACAGGGTTATTTTTTGTGGAAATATATATTATGCATCCTTTTACAATGATTTTAATGCTCGTCTTAACATCTTTAACTTTTAGCTTACTTGGTTTTCTCATAGGGATGTTGTCATCAAATTGGGAGGAGCTATCAATATTTCCTACACTGATTTTATCTCCACTTGTATTTCTTGGTGGCTCACTATATTCAATCAACTGGTTACCAGAGTTTTGGCAGAACGTTTCTTTGGTAAATCCAGTTCTTTACTTAGTAAGTGGTTTTCGGTGGAGTTTTTATGAAATGGCTGATGTAAGTATTACAACAAGTTTGATTATGATATTTACTTTTTTAATTCTAAATATTTCTGCAATTATTTATATTTTTTCAAAAGGCTTCAAAATTAAAGACTAGTAACAGATGTCAAATAGGATCGTCTGGTTTAAGAAGAATTTAAGATTTAAAGACAATGAAATTCTTATTGATGAAAATAAAAGATCTATATTAATTTACATTATAGAACCCGAGCTGTGGAAGCAAAAAGATATGTCTTTAAGGCAATGGCAATTTACATTAGAGAGTGTAAATGAGCTTAAACGACAATTATTAAAAAATAATTTATATTTAAATATCTTTTTTGGTGACGCGATTGAAATATTCAAGTTTTTAAAAGATAAATATAGCTTTTCAAGCGTAATTAGCGAACAAGAAACAGGTATTCAATGGACTTACCAAAGAGATAAAAAATTAAAAAAATTTTTTTTTCAAAATAAAATTGATTGGATTGAGTGTTCTTACCCAGGAGTTAAAAGAGGACAACATGATAGAAACCAATGGGCAAAAAATTTTAGAAACGAGATTATTAAAAAGTCTAATTTGCCCGTCATAAAACAATCAGTTAATTTAGAATTAACAAACCATGAATTACCAAAATTTTTTTATGACTCAACACCATGTCCATATAGGCAAAAGGGTGGATCTGTCGAAGCAGATAAATTACTTCAGTCATTCTTGAATAAAAGAGGTGAAAATTATCAATTTGAGATGTCTAGCCCAATAACTGCTGAAAAAAGCTGCTCAAGATTATCAACTCATTTGACATACGGTACAATTTCACACCGCGCAGTTTTTCAAGAGGCTACAAAAAAAAGAGATCTAATAAAGCATACCAATAAAAATTTTGCTAAATCTATAAATTCATTTTTATCTAGGTTACATTGGAGATCACATTTTATTCAAAAATTAGAGGATCAGCCATCAATTGAACATGCAAGCTTTATTCCTGTGTATGATCAAATACGTGATAAAGATGAAGAGAAATTAGAGGCTTGGATTGAAGGTAAGACCGGAGTTCATTTTATTGATGCATGTATGATTTATTTAAGAAATCATGGATGGATCAATTTTAGAATGAGAGCAATGTTAGCTTCATTTGCTTCTTATAACTTATGGCTTGATTGGAGATACTTTGCTCCACGCTTGGCAGCATTGTTTACAGACTTTGAACCTGGAATTCATTACAGTCAAATACAAATGCAATCAGGTACAACTGGTATCAATACTATTAGAATGTATAATCCTTATAAGCAAGCTATGGATCAAGATCCTCTCGGTAAATTTATTAAGTCACAAATTCCTGAAGTAAAAAATTTCCCACCTGCTTTTTTTCATAATCCCCCAAAAAAAAGTTTGAACGTAAATTTGTTCGATAATGAGTTTCAAAAAGAAATAATTAATGTTAAAGAAACTGCTCAGTATGCTAGAAAAAAAATTTTTGATATTCGCAAATCACAAGAACATAAAATACTTGCAAAAAATGTTTATTTAAAACATGGTAGTAGAGGAAGAAATTGAACTAATCTATGTTTGAAAAACCTGATTATATCGTAATTGGTTCTGGATCAGCAGGATCTACAATTGCATACAGACTTGGGGAAAACCCTCAATTAAAAATTCTAGTATTAGAATTTGGCGGCAATGACAATAGTCCTTTTATACAAATGCCTGCAGCACTCTCATACCCAATGAATATGAATAAATTCGACTGGGGCTATAAAGCAGAACCCGAGCCTTCTTTAAATGGTAGGTCTCTCGTTTGCCCTAGAGGTAAAGTTATAGGAGGGTCTTCGTCAATTAACGGAATGATTTATGTTAGGGGTAATGCTGGTGATTATAATCAATGGGCAGAAAGTGGTGCAAAAGGTTGGGATTATCCCGATGTCCTTCCATACTTTCAAAGAATGGAAGCAAGCCACGGAGGCAATTCAGAGTTTAGAGGGAAATCAGGTCCTCTAAACATAACTCATGGCAAAAGAGATAACCCATTACACAATGCTTTTGTAAAAGCTACCGAGCAGGCGGGATACACCTATACTGATGACTACAATGGCTTTCGACAGGAGGGTTTTGGACCAGCTGATATGACAGTTTGGAAAGGCTCTCGTTTTTCAACAGCAAAAGCTTATTTAAAGCCTGCATTAGCGAAAAAAAATGTACAACTCATAACAAAGGTTCTAGTCGATAAAATAATTTTTCAAGAAGACAAAGCTAAGGGAGTTGAAGTATACCATCGGGGCCAAAAAAAAACCTTTAGTGCAAATATTGGTGTTGTTTTATCAGCTGGCGCTATCAATAGTCCAACAATTCTTCAAAGATCGGGTATTGGAGAGGGCAATGATTTAAATAATTTGGGGATCAAGGTTATTAAAAACTTACCAGGTGTTGGTAAAAACTTACAAGATCATTTAGAAGTTTATTTTCAAGTTAAATGTTTACAACCAGTAACACTTAATAAATATTTAAATCCTTTTTCTAAATTACTTATCGGCATGCAATGGATGTTTCTTAAAAGTGGGCCAGGTGCAACAAACCAATTTGAAACTCTTGGTTTCATTCGCTCTGATAAAAACATACCATATCCTGATATACAATTTCATTTTCTTCCAGTCGCAATTAGATATGACGGAAAGGCGCCTAGCGAAGGTCACGGTTTTCAATTGCATGTTGGGCCAATGCGTTCAAAATCTAGAGGGTTTGTAAAATTAAAATCTAGTGACCCATTTGACTCACCAACTATAAAATTCAATTACATGTCTCATGAAGATGATTTTCCAAACTTTAGAAAATCACTTAGACTTAGTAGAGAGATACTGAGTCAAGAGGCCCTAGTTTCTTTTAAAGGAGATGAAATTCAACCTGGTGATGACGTTGTTTCAGATGAAGGCCTCGACGAATTTATAAAAAATCATTGTGAAAGTGCTTATCATCCATGTGGTACCTGCAAGATTGGAAAAGAAGATGACCCTTCTTCTGTCGTTCTAAACGATTGCAAAGTAAAGGGTTTTTCAAATTTATTTCTTGCAGACTCATCAATTTTTCCCCAGATATGTAATGGCAATCTTAATGCCCCATCTATAATGACGGGTGAGAAAGCCTCAGATCACATCTTGGGAAAACCTCTTTTAGCACCATCAAATCTTCAACCTTATACCCATCCAAATTGGCAAAATTCACAAAGATAAAATTTATGATCAGGTTAGTGCTTTTGTTTCTGGTACTCCCATTAACTGCATATTCTGATAAACATATTCCATATTATAAATCTCTTGCTCATGATGAGTCTTGGCTACGTCACTATCCAGAAAATCAAGATTTGAATAAACAAACTGAGAAGTTTCTCCTTACAGAGGAAAATATGCCTGTAAAGGTTATTGAAGAGTTTAGAAATAGTTGGAGTTCTTATACAGACTGGTACCGCATTGAATTATTTAATGGAATACAAGGTTGGATTGCTCACAATCAGTTATCTAAAAAAAGAACATTGCTGATACTAGAGGATATTGAGCTCTATGCATTGAAATCTTATGACCCTGAGTCTTGGATGACTATTCAAAAAGGAGTAATACTTGCACCAAAAATTGTAAACTTGTTAGAGGTAAAAGAAACAATGGTGAAAGTAAGTATACCTGAGGGTAATAAATCCTCTATTAAAGGATGGATACCCATAGATGACAGATTATGGGGAGTCTCTGATAAAGAAACGCAAATTTTAGATGATTAAATACTTACTATTTACATTACTCGTGGTACAAGACTTGATGGCCTATAATGAATCGCCTTATAAAGTAGTTCATCAGACAGATACATATGAAATTAGATTTTATGAGGAGCGTCTAGTAGTTCAAACCCAATACACTAATCAAAATAATGGATTTCGAAAACTTTTTAATTATATTTCTGGCAATAATAAACAAAGTGAAAAAATTTCAATGACCACACCAGTGAATGTTACTCAAATTGAAAACGAGTACGTTATGCAATTTTATTTACCAAGTAAATACAAACCAAATGAAATACCTTTGCCATCAGATAATTCAGTAAAAATTTCTTCAATAGAGCCAGGTTATTTTGCAGTAATAAGATATTCTGGTTTTGCTTCCGATAAAAATTTTTATAAACACCGAGATGTTTTAAAAAGTGATTTAATTACTGATAATATTGAAGTAATTGGACCCGCTATTAAAGCTACTTATGATGGTCCGTTTACATTGCCTAATCTTCGAAGGAATGAAGCAATCTATCAAGTTGGTTGGAAGAATCCTCTTTAAGTCACAAACACTTGCTTATTGATTTAAGATTTAGTCTTGCTCCTTTAATTATTTTAATCATATTTATTGATGTTTTTTTACCAATATGACTGATTTTATTGGGCAATCTTGGATATTCACTAGATGCATAGTTTCATTAACTTCTTAGCATTATTTTTTTTTTGATTCAGTATTTATAAGTTTCTCAACTCAAAAATAAGAGAGGTATTTATGAAACTAATAACAGCAATTATCAAGCCCGATAAAGTTGAAGCTTTGAGACAAGCACTTACAGGTGTGGACATCCAAGGTTTAACTATTGTTGAGGCTAAAGGATATGGGCGCCAGAAGGGTCATACCGAACTGTACCGAGGCGCAGAATATGAGGTACATTTTCTTCCTAAATCTCGAGCAGAGGTTTTAGTAGATTCTGCAGACGTCGAAAAAGTCATCACAACAATTTCTGAAGCAGTAAAATCAGGAAAAATTGGAGATGGAAAAATTTTTGTAACTGAAGTGCAAGAAGTTGTCCGAATACGTACAGGAGAACGAGGCGCTGAGGCGATTAAATAAGGAGATCCAATGAAAAAAATATTAACTTTCTTAATCCCTACTTTGCTTTTCTCTGGAGTTGCAAGTGCGGAAGTATCTGCTGAAACAGCCTTTGTATTTAATACATTTTTATTTGTTTTTAGTGGAGTCTTAGTGATGTTCATGGCATTAGGTTTTGCCATGTTAGAAGCTGGATTTGTTCGTAAAAAAAACACATCAGCAATTTTATTAAAAAATATAGCTTTATACTCAATTGCAGGAATAATGTTTTATTTAATCGGTTACAGTTTAATGTATGTAGATGTTTCAGGTTGGATAGGTTCATTAGGTGGTATGTTTTACGATACTGCTGATGATTTAACAGCTGCAACTGAAGAGGGTGGCTACTCTTTAGCATCAGATTGGTTCTTCCAAATGGTGTTCTGTGCTACAGCAATTTCAATCGTATCTGGAGCATGTGCTGAAAGAATTAAAGTATGGCCATTTATGATATTTGCAGCATTTATGACAGGAATTATCTACCCAATTTATGGTTCTTGGACCTGGGGCGGTGGATGGCTCACAGAAATGGGCTTTTCTGATTTTGCTGGATCTACTATTGTTCACTCAGTGGGCGGATGGGCAGCTTTAACCGGCTGTTTAATTCTTGGTCCTAGAGCTGGCAAATATGGTGCAGATGGAAAGATCTCTCCAATCGCTGGTGCAAACATGCCTTTAGCGTGTCTTGGTACCTTCATCCTTTGGTTTGGATGGTTTGGATTTAACGGTGGATCTCAGTTAGCACTTGGTAGTGCCGCTGATGCTTCTGCAATGTCAATTGTCGTTGTAAACACAAATATCGCTGCATGTGGCGGTGTCGTGGCTGCAATTATTTTATCACAGCTATTGTATAAAAAAATTGATCTATCTATTGCATTGAACGGTGCTATTGCAGGTCTTGTTGCTATTACTGCAGGTCCAGATTTAAGCAACCACTTCTTATCAATGATTGTTGGTGCAATAGGTGGTATTCTTTGTACTATCGCTATCCCAATGCTCGACAAAATGAAAATCGATGATGTTGTCGGTGCAATATCAGCACACTTAGTTGCAGGTATTTGGGGAACATTGGCCGTAGGTATTTTTGGTAGCGGCGATTTCCTAGTTCAATTAATAGGAATTGTTGCTGCAGCTGTCCTAGTTGTACCTTTAAGTGGCATATTCTTTTATATTTTAAAAGGAACTGTAGGCTTAAGAGTATCAGAAGAGACCGAAGCATCTGGTTTAGATAGTGCTGAATTAACAACAGTCGCTTACCCAGAATTTAAATAATCTTATTTATAGTACTCCTAAAAAAGGGGCACATTATGTGCCCCTTTTTCTATATTAACTCATCAATTAAATTTGTAATTTTCGAACTGTCAGGTTTGGTCATAGAGGACCAACTTTTAACTAATTGACCCTCTCCATCAAAGAGATACTTATAAAAATTCCATTTTGGAGTTTCGTTATACTCTGATGTCATCCAACTGTATATCGGATGGGCATTTTCACCAACAACACTAATAATTTCTGATATAATAAATTTGGTTTCATAATTAACTAAACAAAATTCTTTAACTTCCTCATTATTACTCAGCTCTTGATGAAAACTATTAGAAGGAGTTCCAATAATTACTAAATTCTTTTTAAAATACTCACGATGAAGATTGGATAGATTAGCGTATTGTTTTGTGAAACCACATCTACTAGCCGTATTAACAAGAAGAATGGGTTTACCTTTAAATTTATCAAGATTAACTGTATTTCCATCAATATCTTGAATACTAAAGTTATATAAGTTTTTCGCCATAATGCTCCCTATGCTTGTGAGTAAAATACTCAAAGTTATCAAGAAAATTCTCATGACAATATATACTTACTTTAAATTATCTGGATTTATGAATTTAAACTTTTGGTAAACCTAAAACTTCATTTTTTTTGATGTATTCATCTTTGTAGGGAGGTCTGCTAAATACCTCTTTAATCAAGGGTTTAAAAAAATCTAGATCTTTATTTTCATATTCGGGATCAAAAGATTTTTGATCCCATCTTTCACAGAAATCTGAGCAAGTTTGGAAATAAATATTATCTTTAAATTTATCTCTAGCATTTTTATCCCATCCATAATGATGAGCATAGTAGATCATTTGAAAAATTCCATGATGCTCAATCACCCATGTTATTTCATCTCTTACATAAGGTCTTACAACTTCAGCAGAAAACCTATCGTGATTTTGAGGGGCAAGCCCATCTCCAATATCATGAAGTAAGGCACCAACAATCCAATCAATGTCAGCTCCATCATTATAAGCTCTAGTAGCTGATTGTAGACCATGATCTAATCTTGTTATCTTGTAACCCTCCATAGTATTTTTTCCTTGTCTTGTAAGTTCTTCGATTATTCTTTCGTATGTCAAAGAAACATACTTTTCTTCATATTTTTGGAGCAATAGATAATCTTCTTTATCTCCATCTTTCATATGTTTAAATTTTACATTTTTCTCAGTCATAAATTTGTCTCACTTATATGATATTTTTCATGTAAATGTCTCAATTTTCCATCGGTCGAGTCAAACTCTAGATAACAACCTTGTAAATGTCTAGCTCCCTCACTCGAGTCATAAGAGGTTCTTCCATGGAGAAGTCTGTGATTATCAAACATCATTACATCTCCTGGTGATAGCTTAAATTTAATCTCAAAGTCAGATGAAGTGTATAAATCTCCTAATAATTTTCTTGCTTTGTAAAAACTCTCTAATTTTTCACTTTCTAAAAGTGGCACGTAATCAACTCTAGTACTATACCTGACTTGTTTATAGTCGCCATCCTTGTCTAATTCAATTAACTCTCCCCAATTTTCTAAAATTATATCTTTATCTTGAAATCGGTAACGTAAATTTGTTTTGGTTAAAGACTCAAATGCTTCTGGTTCATTTAATTTAATATATTCTGCAACTGAAAAACCATCAACAAGAGTAGAAAAACCACCACTTACCTCATTTTTTAAACAATGCAAAAACTGTATCCCAGGTGCTTCTGGTTTTCTGTAAGGGTTATCAGTATGAGGCGGTAATGCAATAGGTTTATAGGCTAAGTCATTTGGATTTGGTTTAGACATTACATCAAAATATTCTCCAAAATTTGTGACCTTAACTGGGCCTATTGAATTTACAAATTTTAATAAATACTTACTTTCAGTTGGTACATTTTTAATAATAACAAATCCATATTTATAAAAATCCATAAGAAGATTATACATAGACTCTTTTTCAACCATATCTTCTTCAAAAATAGCCTGAGGTATAACTTCTAGTTGAGAATTCCATAAAATTCTTTTTGGTAAGGGTCCTCTTTTATTTTTTTCTCCATCCATTTCAATCAAAAGATCATCTAAATGATATTGACCTTGTGCCCCATCATTAAATTCAACATCAAGTTTATGATCTGATAATTTGCAACTTATAATTTTCAATTTTAAGTCAATAGAGGATGGCTCATATAATCTTTGATTAGTATCTAAATCAAAATACTTTTCACCCGGTAGTCTTTCTCTTAGCCAAATGGGATGCAAATTAAATGTCTTATTTTGATGAATTATCTTAATAGTATTATTTTCAAAATGAAAATCCATAATCCAAACTCCAAGTATTTATAATTAAATATTTTGCTAAATTTAATTAATTGTCAATTAAGAAATTAACTCTTGATTTTAAAAATTGCCTCAATTTCTACCGTAAAACCTAGAGGTAAAGAATTAACTCCTACTGCAGCTCGAGCATGAACACCAGTCTCACCAAAAATATCTTTCATCATATTTGAGCAACCATTGATTACTAAAGGTTGCTGTGTGAAGCTCTCAATACAATTAACAAAACCTGTCAGTTTTATTAATTGATCAACTTTATTAATTGATCCTATTTCATTCTTTAAAGCAGATAAGATAGCTAATCCACAGAGCATAGAGTGATTTTGAGCTGTCTCTAAATCAACATCAGCCCCAACTTTTCCTTTTGCAAAAGACCCATCCTCAAGTAATGGGCCTTGACCAGATATATATGCAATATTATCAACAATAACGCAGGGTTTATAACTCCCTGCAGGTTTTGCAGGTTTTGGTATTAAAAGACCTAATTCAGCTATCTTGGCTTCGAAATCCATCAATTAAAAAATTACTCTTTTTCATCAATTTTACTAATCATTTGTTCAGTAGCAGTTTGCATTCCTATTGCGGAAGCGGTGCGAGGCACAATCATTGATGGTGTATTTTCATCATAAATTTCACTAGTTCTTCCAATCCTAATTCTTTGATAGGTAAATAGTGCGATAAAAACATAAACTATTGCACAATAATAAAATAATCCATAAGCATCAAAATAAGACATAAATCCTGAGACGATAATTGGCCCTAAAACTAACCCTAATGCATTAACTAATGTCAGAGTTGAGCTAGCAGAAACAACCTCGTCCTTTTCTAAAAAATCATTCAGATGAGAAATAACAACTGCATAATAAGGAAGAGATACAGCTGAATGTATGCCAACAAATAATAAAAGAATATTAAATGAAATAGATCCAAAAATAATTACACAAATAGAAGAAACCAAAGCAATGATATTCAATATCAGTAAAATTATTCTTCTATCAAATGTATCCGATAATTTACCAACCGGATATTGAAATAAAGCTCCAATGAATGTATTTACAAAAACAAGAATAGATATTTGAAAAATACTTAAGCCTAATTTAGCTCCAAAGACTGCAATTAATCCAAATGACGCTCCATAAATCATACCAATGCCAAAAGAGCCGATAAAAGACATTGGAGAATTTTTATATAGATCTTTTAAAGATATGAACTTAGGAGTAGAAAACTCTGGTGCCGATTTTTTAGTAAGTAAAATTGGAACCAAAGCAATAGAAATTAATAAAGATGTTAGAATATATAAGTGTGCCTCAGTGGTTTCTTTTATATTAATTAACAAACCACCCCCACTAGTTGAGAAGTATAATATCACCATGTAAAACCCGATAAGCTTCCCTCTAGTTTGATTATCAGCACGATCATTTAGCCAACTTTCACAAACGATATATATTGCTGCCAATGAAAACCCTGTAAGTAATCTTAAAAAAAACCAAAAATACGGGTGAACATAAATCCAATGAAATAAAATTGTAATGGAAGCAATGGATGCGAATGCTGCAAATACTCTAATATGTCCGACATTTTTGATAATTTTGGGACAAATATATGAGCTAGCTAAATAGCCTATAAAATAACCTGTAAAGACATAGCCAATTTCAAAATCTGAAAAATTAAATAATACGGCATTAATATTTAACAAGGTTCCTTGCAAAGAATGTGCAAGCATAATGAATCCAAAACCTGTAAATAGAGCCCAAGAACTATAAACGATATTTAACACCCGAGATTATTTAAACTTTTAGTTTAAAAAAGCAATTATTATTTATTGAAGGGGAGGTTCGTCATTACAGACTCAACTTCTTGGCCATCAACAAGAAGTGTCTGTTTTTTTTCTAAACTTTGATATTGGGTTTGCACCATAGCTATTCCAAGACAACAGCCAAAATCTGGACTAAAGCATGCGGCTCTTAGTTCACCTATTATATTAGTACCAATTTTTAAAGATAACGCTTTTGTGATTTCAATTTTATCGAGTTTAAGTTTTAAACCAATTAAAGATCTATTGACTCCTTCTTTGTGCTGTTTTTCTAACTCAGCTTTTCCTAAGTAATCTATCTTAGGGTTGAAAGAGACAAAAGAACCTAAACCACATTCTAATGGGGTATCATTCATATTCATATCATTTCCAAATGATAATAGACCACCCTCTATCCTTTCAATTAAATTTGGACAACCTGGTCTTACATCCAAATCTTCACCTTTAGACATAAGGGCATCATACAGATTTAGGCCGATTTCATCATGATCTACATAGATTTCAAATCCACCTTGTTTGGACCAGCCTGATCTTGCAATTAAAAATTTATGATTTTGAAAATCAAATCTTTTGAAATTGAAAAATTTTAATTTATCTATGTCTTTAAACACTCTTGACATAAGCTCAAATGATTTTGGCCCCTGAACTGCAAGAATGTTAACATTAGGTTCAGTAATCTCAACGTTAAGGTTCATACCAATTGCAATTCCTTTTGCATAAAGAAGCACATCTGTATCTGCTATTGATAGCCACCATGTCTTTTCACCAACTTTCATTATCAGTGGATCATTAATAATTTTACCTTTGTCATCAATGATTGGAGCGTAATAGCAAAGATAATCTTTTGCCTCAGATAAATCTCTACACGTAATTAATTGTGTAAGTTTAGCTGCATCAGGTCCGTGAATTTGAACTTGTCTCTCGCCTGATACATCCCAAAGTTGAACATTATTTTTTAGGTGTCTACTATCTTCCTCTATACCTTTAAAAGATGCAGGTAAAAGCATGTGATTATAAACTGTGTATGATTGCACACCATATTCCTCAATTCTTTTGGTGTAAGGGGTAGAGCGAAGTCTCGCACTTTTAGCAATTAAGTGGGTCATAAAATTCAGTGTAGTTAATATGTATTCTTGCTACAAAGCAATGATATTATTTCTATAAGACATTTAGCCCTAAAATAAATATTAAGAAGGTTACTGATACAAGAGATACAATGCTAAAAGTCATACCAATTAATATAGCGACATATCCCTGATTAAAGATTTTTCTTAAATCAATGGAGGCTCCAAGGGCTGTAAGAGCTAGACCAAATAGAATTGAAATTAATTTTTCAAATATTACTAAAAATTGTATCCATTTCTCATTATCAAAAAAGTATAAGTCCATAATTGAGCGAAAGGTTACAAATAAAATAAAACCCACAACAAAAAGCGGAATTGAATTAAATATTTTAACAAAGATTGATTGACTTTTATTTTTATTATTTTTTGAAGTTTTATTAAAAATTATTAATATCGGTATCAAAGCTAAAAGAAATAAATTTCTAATTATTTTTGTTATTGTAGCGATTTCTAAAGTCTTTTGATTTGGATGTAAATCATTATGAACCATAGCAGCTGCTAAAACTTGACTTGTATCATGAATACTAACTCCTAAAAAAATGCCTTTAGCTAAGTCTGTCAAAAAAAATAACTCCACAAAAAAAGGATATGTTAATACAGCTATACTTCCCCATAAAACCACTATTAGTACAGCCACGGCTACATCTTGATCCTTTGATTTTAATATAGTTGAGGAAGCCATAATAGCTGTGACACCACAAATGGATGTACCGATTGCTAATAATTTTGATACCCCTTTTTGAGTTGGCAAAAATTTTTTAATAAAAAAATATGCAAGAAAAATGGATAATATTGTAATAATTATGACAAATATAGACTCTAAACTGACTCTCCATAACTGAGCCAAACTTATCTTAATACCTAATAAGACAATTGCTAATTGAAGTATATTTTTCTTAATAAATTCTCGACCTTCAACAATATTAGAAGATATGGAGAATATATTAAAAAAAAATATTCCTAAAATGAGCGACAGAAGACTTAATGGCAATAATGTTAGGTTAAAGACATATTCTAGGGGTTGCTTTAAAAATATCGCTAGTAGGTAAATAAAAGTTATGAAAAATACACCAATTAAACTTTTATTTAACATATTGATTAATTTAAATATAAGTTAAAGTTTTTATAAGTAATAACTTAATTTCTAATTTATTCTCTAGAACCACTTCTATGTTGCTGAATACGATGACCAAATGATTGGGAAACTCTGTCAAAAATAATAGCCAATGCAACAATTGCTAAACCATTAAATAAACCCATAGCAAAGTATTGATTAGTAATTGCTTTTAAAACGGGTTGACCAAGTCCCTTAACTCCAATCATTGAGGCAATCACAACCATTGCTAAAGCCATCATGATTGTTTGATTAATTCCTGCGAATATTGTTGGAAGTGCTAGAGGTAATTGTACTTGAAACAATTTTTGTCTTGGATTAGCACCAAAAGCATCAGCAGCTTCCAACACTTCTTTATCAACTTCTCTTATACCTAAGTTTGTAAGTCTAATAATAGGTGGGATCGCATATATTACCACAGCTAGAAGCCCGGGAATTTTTCCTATACCCAATAACATAACTACGGGTATTAAATATACGAAGCTTGGCATTGTTTGCATGACGTCTAGAATTGGCGTGCAAATTCTTTGAGCGCGCTCTGATTTTGCCATAAGCACACCAACGGGTATTCCAATTCCAATAGAAAGCATGGTACAAACTCCAATAATACTCACTGTAGACATGGTGTCTTCCCACATTCCAAATATTCCTATAAGCAAAAAGGCAAATAATGAGCCAATAGTTACAGATATTTTTCTACTACCAAAATAAATTACAGCCAAAAAACATATCAGTACAATTGGCCAAGGCGAATTTTGTAATAATTTTTCAAACCAAACTAGGAAATATAAGACAGGATCAAATACTGCTTCTATTGCATCACCATATTCTCTTGAAAAAGCTCGATAAGATGCATCAAAACCTTTTTTGATAAATCTAAGTGTTTCTCTGCTAAGTTCAGGAAACTCTGATAGGAAATCTTCCATAAAACTGATAATTAGAGGTGGGCTTTAAGCCCACCTCTTTTAGTAAAATTTATAATTAGTCTATTGCAGCCTCAACAGCAAGCATTGTTTCAAAGTCTACCCAGCTTTTCCACTCTGAGTAATTTTGTAAGAAATAAATTGCTGTGTCCTCACCTGTTGCCTGGTTGTCGTCCTTCCAAGCTAAAAGTGCATTAACAGTTGAGTTAGGAAGTGCTCTTTTTGAAATATATTCCATTCCTGGTCCAGTAGAGTTCATGAAATTATCAGTTACAACAGTAAAGACTGATGATACAACCCATGAATTTTTCTGTGGATCTGCACAACCTTCTTGAGAGGTACAAGTACTCCACTCGTCAAAGTCATGAGGTACTCCAAAGTCAAGTTTTTTCATTGGATACTTACCTAAAATAGCTGTTGGTGCCCAGTAATAACCTAGCCAACCTTCACCTTTTTCGTAAGCTTCAGCAATTGAACCAGCTAATGCTCCACCAGAGCCTGGATCTACAAGATTAAATCCTTTTGACTCAGCATCATATGCTTGGAAAAGATTTCCTGTACTGATTTGACAGTTCCAACCAGATGGACAAGTATAAAGTGCTGCCCCATCACCCTCTGGGTGAGGAAATAATTCTGGTCTTGCTAGAGCATCTTCAACAGTTACGATGTCTGGGTTTGCATCAGCTAAGTACTGAGGTATCCACCATCCTTCTTCACCAGTATCAGATAAAACTTCAGCGGCGTAGTGAAGTCTTCCTTCATCAACAGCAGCATCTAAAGCAATACGAACAGAGTTAATCCATAATTCTGGAGCCACATCTGGCTCACCTTTTTCCATCATTGATGTAGCTGTTGGCATAGTATCACCTGGAACTAGTTCAACATCACATCCATATCCCTCTTCAAGGATAAGTTTATCAACGTGGGCAAACATTTCGGCGGATGCCCAGTTCATTTCAGCGATTGTGATTGTCCCACAATCAGCCTTTGCAACTGAGTTAATTCCAAATAATAGAACCGAGCTCAGAAGTATTTTTTTAATAGAGTTCATTACACCCTCCCTGATATAAATAAAAATGTAAGATAACATTCCTGTATTGCATTAACAGTGAAAAAATCTTGAAAATGGATGCTATTTGACGCAAAAAAGCCGAAAATTGCTTATTTATCTATCGTTTTAGTATTTCAGAGAGTCTTTTTGTAGACAAATAGCCTATTTCGTCATTACTCTTATTTTTGACAATCAGGCAACTTGGCTTATCAGAAATAACTTTATCAATAAATCTATCAATAAAATCATCTTGATCTACAAACATAGCGTTATCTCTATCTTGCCCGTTTAATTTTGACATGATGTGTTTTGCTTTAATAACCCTAGCCCTATTAACATCCTCAACAAAATCTTTTACATATTGTGTCTTTGGACTTAATAAAATATCTGCGGGGATACCCTCTTGATCCATTATGCCATCTTTTAATATTGCTATACGATCTCCAATTTTTAAAGCTTCATCTAGGTCATGAGTAATAAATACTACTGTTTTATGAAGTTCGTCTTGTAACTCCAACAAAATATCTTGCATATCTTTTCTAATTAGAGGGTCAAGAGCGCTAAAAGCTTCATCCATAAGCAAGATCTCCCCATCGTTAGTAAGAGCCCTTGCGAGTCCAACACGTTGCTGCATGCCACCAGATAAATGTTGAGGATATTTTTCCTCATATCCAGATAATCCAACACGATCAATCCATCTTCGTGCTCTGGTATTTGCCTCTTTTTCATCAACATTTTGAATATTAAGACCAAACAGTGTATTTTCTAATACCGTCTTATGAGGCAACAAAGCAAAACGCTGGAATACCATAGCAGTTTTTGTTCTTCTGAAATTTCTTAAACTTTCATCATTCATTTTTAAAACATCTTCACCATCAACAACCACACTGCCGTCTGTAGGCTCTATTAATCTATTGATATGTCTTATTAATGTAGACTTACCTGAACCAGAAAGGCCCATTACAACTTGAATTGATTTTTCTTTAATATCCAAATTAATATCTTTTAGACCTAGAACATGATTATGCTTTTCTAAAAGTTCATCTTTATTGACACCATCTTTTACTTGTTCTAACGCAGACTTTGGGTTTTTACCAAAAATTTTATATAAGTTATTAATTTGAATTTTTGTTTCAGACATATTTTAATTTTAAAGATATTTTATTATTTATATAAATACTCAGCCTCCAAGAATTAATTAT
This sequence comes from uncultured Alphaproteobacteria bacterium, assembly GCA_902617355.1. GTDB lineage: Bacteria > Pseudomonadota > Alphaproteobacteria > HIMB59 > HIMB59 > HIMB59. The sequence continues at coordinate 80,228 of CACMWK010000006.1, forward strand.
TTAAACATTTGAAACATAATCATGCAATTTAATTTTGAATATATAAATAGTTACTTTTTTGTAACGGCATATGGCGCAAAAGTCTTATCTGTTTTTTTGGATTTAGATTGAATATTTTTTGCAGGTATGCCAACCATTATCCCCCCTTTTGGGACATCTTTAGTTACAACAGCATTAGATCCAATTCGAGCACAACTTTTTATAATTATTGGTCCTAATATCTGTGCCCCAGAGCCAACAATCACATCGTCTTCAAGAGTAGGATGGCGTTTAACACCAACTTGTTCTGAAGATTTAACAGCAGGCATGATTCCTCCCAATGTAACACCGTGATAGATAGTTACATTATCTCCAATCACGGCAGTTTCTCCGATAACAACTCCCATTCCGTGATCAATAAAAAAATTTTTTCCAATTTTAGCTGCAGGATGAATTTCAATACCAGTTAAAAATCTTGATAATTGTGAGATCATTCTTCCTAATAATTTCAAATTTAGTGACCAGATAAAATTTGCTATACGATGGAAGAAAACAGCTTTTACACCAGGATAGGTTAACATCACTAGTAACAATGAAGTTGCAGCTGGATCTCTGGCCTTTACTGACTCAAAATACTTCATTAATTTTTCAAACATTAATATACAGATAAGACTTATCCACCTAAGATCAAGCTTTTATTGAATAAATATGTAAATGATTGAAATTAATTGTTAGATTAATAGTTGATGTTCACCATTGAAAAACCTAAAGAAATTCACCTGAATAGTTGGAAAGAAATTATTAATGAAAGTGCATCATCAAATTCTTTTCAGTTTGAAGAAGTAAACTTCAGCTTATTTTGGACGTGCATATTTCGAGATGATTATTTTGCGTTTGCTGCGAAAAACGAGGATAAATTCATGGGAATTGTTGTAGCTAAAATCAACGAAACTTATTACGAGAAGAATATAGTTTTAGACGTTTTGTATGTTTTACAAGATTTTAGAAAAATTGGAGTTGCTAGAGCACTTATGAACAAAATTGAAGAAATAGCAAAAGAAAAAAATCTTGATCTGATAATCAAAGGTGTAGAAAAAAGTAACTTACTCGCTCAGAAACTTTTTAAAAATTATGCTGTTGTTAACAGAACTAGATACTTAAAAAAGCACAATTGATTTTAATAAATAATTATTATATTTAAATATTATGGTTGATCCGAATAAAAATGGCGAAAACTACGATAAGAACAATAGATGGGTGTGGATTATCATTGTTTTAATTACACTGAGTTCTGTCTATGTTATGTCTAAAATATTTATTCAGACACCTTGGCAGTATCTGTCGTAGACTTAAGTTTTCTCTCAAATTCTCTAAGTCTTTTGTAAACACTTGCAAGCTCAATAATTGTTGGCCATGATTTTAACAAGTACTGCATTGACCCCTCAACCCTGCCAAAGGCGCGAATAATTTGTTGCATAACACCAAGGGTAATAATACCTGCAACAATTGCAGGTGCTAAAAATACATAAGCACTTAAAACATTAGCCTGCAAATAAGCAATTCTTCCAATATTAAAGTACAAGTACCGAATATATGAGAGAAAATGAATTTTTCTCACATCATCAAATAATTCTTCTATTGTTTTTGGACGAATAGTTTCGTCATCTTCGGCAATAACTAAAACTTTTCTGTAAGCTGCCTCTTGTTTTTGTAAATCATATTCTACACCAACAAGTCTGAGAATAATTCCAAGGAGTATTAAAAAAACTGTTCCACCAACTGACCAAATTAATGCACCAACAACTAAACCATACTCCCAATCGCCAAAAAAGAATATCGGAATACCAGCGCTAAGTCCTAATAAGATTGGAAGGAATTGAACAATAATCATCACCGACTCAATTAAGCTTGTTCCAAGACCTTCCATAATTCTACCAAACTTAATAGTGTCCTCTTGAACTCTTTGAGCAGCACCTTCGATTGTACGGGCATAGTTATAAACACTATGATACCACTCGACCATAGCGGTTCTCCATCTAAATAAGAAATGTGCAGTGAAAAAACTTACCAAAACTGCAATAGCCACATATATGCCTGCAAGTGTTATAAAGGATAGTAAGCCCGCCCAATATTCTTCAATTGTAATTGAATTTGGCTCAGCAAGAGCTTTTTGAATCATGTCATAGAAAGTACCAAACCACTCATTAATCCTGACATCAATTTCTACTTGCACCCAAAGACTACCTAATATGGCAGCTGAACCTGCCCATGCCCATAGAAACCATTTTCTTGAGTTAAAAAATCTAAACATTTTATTTTGCAACAATAATTGAAAAATTAAAGTTTTTGAAGACCTAAAAGTGCTTCAATACGCTTAATTTATTTAAATCCTCCTATACCTATATAATGATCTCATGCCAAGTATTAAGGACATTAAAAAGATTAAGCTTAATGATGAATATATATTTTTTGGTCCTGAGTCCATAGTAAGTGAAATTGCAGATAGTATGGATATAAAAAATATAGGGGCTGTTCCTATACTGAATGAACAAAAAATATTACTTGGTGTTGTTTCAGAAAGAGACATAGTCAGAAAATGTGTCAAAGACGGTAGAGATCCAGATTTGGTCACAGCATCAGATATTATGACATCTGAAATTATAACTGTGGACTTAAAAACCTCCTCAGAAATCGCAATAAAAATTATGGGGGAAAATAATATAAGGCACCTACCGGTAGTAGATGATCAAAATAAATTAATAAATTTTATTTCTCATAGAGACCTTATAAGCTCTGTTAGAGATAGCACAAAACTAAATATAATTTTAATTACATTTATATGTATGATTATTCCGATAGTTTTTTTAGTTAAGTCATTTGGCTGGATATGAAAACTAAAGGTATTATTCTTGCTGCTGGTAAGGGTACAAGATTAATGCCTGCAACAATACCTGCCTCAAAACCTTTGTTACCTCTTTACGATAAACCTATGATTTATTACCCACTTGAGACTTTAGTAAGATTAGGAATTAAAGATATATTATTTATTGTTCAAGAGGACGACCTTTCAATATTCAAAAAAACATTTGGAACAGGATCAGTGGTTGGTCTTAATTTTTCATATGAAGTCCAAAAAATTCAAAGGGGTATAGCAGATGCTTACTTTATTGCTGAAAAATTTTTAGACGGCAGCCCATCAGTATTAGCATTAAGTGATAATGTTTTTCTTGGAAAAAATTATTTTGACTATGCAAATTCTGCTCTTCTTAAGATGCAAGAGAACGGCGGAAGTGTATTTGGATTGCCAGTTCCAGATCCAGAAAAATTTGGTGTTATTGAATTAGATGACAATAAAAATATTGTTGGAATTGAAGAAAAACCATCAAAGCCTAAAAGTAATTTGATTATTCCTGGTTTATATTTTTTTGACTCCGATGCCTCAAAATTTGCAAAAACACTCAAACCATCAAACAGAGGCGAATTAGAAATAACTGATTTAATTAAAATATATTTATCTGAAAAAAAACTTGCTTTAGAAATTTTAGATGACTCAATTCTTTGGCATGATACTGGTAATGCAAAGGCCCTACTAGAGGCAGCACAAAAAGTAAAATTATATGAACAAAATAACGATTTAAAAATTGGCTCTTATGAAATAGCATCATACGAACAAGGCTTTATAAACAAAAGTAATTTAAATGATATTGCAGAAAAATTAATCAAGTCTGATTATGGACAATATATCAAAGAATATCTATCTCGAAATTAATCTTAATTCCATTTAGCAGATTCATTATTTAAAAATGTTATAACTTTTTGTTTAAACTGAATTTTTTCATCTTCGTCTATTATCATTTTATCTAGGTCTGTCTCTAAACTAGAAAGAATTTTATTTTTAGAATTCCATTTAGATTTGTCATCATCATTAAAACGCTCTTTTATTTCAAATTCATAATTTCTTTTGTCATTTTCAGGCAGAGTGTGGGGGGCTATTTCATATAAAATTCGCACAGCTATCTCTTTATATCGGTCATCTTTGAATTGTTTTGCAATTTCATATTTCTTATCATTAGGCGCGATATGAAAATCAATCATTAATTTCTTATCTTGATGTGATGGGAAACTCTCAAATATTCTATCTTCAACATTAAATGGTTCAGGCCATTCTTTTTGATTTGAAAGATGAAGTTTAATAAGACGAGAGCAAAACTCCTCATTTTTTTTAATAAAATTTGCTCTTTTTCTTAGTTCATCTACTCCTATTTCTGCATATTTATTATCTTTGAATGAATAACTTTCATTTAAAAGTGTTTTCGACTTTGACCCATCAAAAACATCACAAATTCTTTTTGAACCATCATTCATTTTCTTAATTAAATCTTTATCTTCTAATTCTATGATTTTAACAGGATCAAAAAGCAAATTATAAACTAAATAGTGATGATTTCTTGATGGAATGCCTCCAATTAAAGTTTGAGCTTTGATTGTGGGTCTTCTTCCCCAAAAGGTCGTGTTTGTAAAAACTAAATTATCTAGCATGAATCTCTTAGGAGTGTCTCTATGTCGAAATTCATATGCAGAGTTCCAAATCTTTGGACACCTTATATTTAATATCTTATTAAGCTCCAATGTGATTAAGCTATCAAAAACAGCATCATGAGGACCTGCATCATAGTTTATTGAAATATTATTAAGTTTTGAAATTTCATCTAATTTAAGTATTGGATACCCTTGATCGTCAGTATTAAATTTAATATGTTCAGGGCTATAAACTGAAACTAATCTTAATATATCAAAAACATCCATACGCACATTATTGTTAGTCACAGTCATATAAATTTCAGGTAATAAGTTTTGATAAAGTGCCTGTCGTAAAAAGGGTTCATCAAAATTTATATTATTGAAACCTACAAAAATGGCTGATGAGGATGACCATTGTTGAAATGTTTCATACAATTGAGCACTAGCTTCATAATAATTAGGGTAATTATTTTGTATTAAACTAGTTGGATCTACCCCTGTTGTTATTAAAGCACCTGGCTCGAACCATTTTCCCTCTCTTAACTTACTATGTATTTCTAATTTGTCTTTAACTTCAAATTTATTATTAGTTAAAACAGCGCCAACTTGTGTTATTTGATTAAATTTATCATTACGACCTGTTGTTTCGAGATCCCAGAAAATATAATGATCACTCATATTAAAAAATTATATCAATTAATTATTATAATAAAGTTTAAGTTTAATTTGTTATTTTGAGAGATTATATAAAACTAGCCCCGGAGGAATAAGTAAGGATAGGTATAAGGATGGAGCTAGTTTTTGATTGATGTTTTATACTAATTTTTTTTCTAAAGTCAAATTGCAGATAATTGAACTTAGCTGTGCAAATTTTGCACAGCTAAATGTATTGAATTTATTGATTTTTAAATAATTTTTTAATTTTCTTGTAATAAATTAGTGAACATTTGGCATCACAAAAAAATACTTTTTTTGGGATATCATAAAACTTAGGATCAGCCCAATATAAAGGCTCCTCAATCTTTTTTTTACAAACTTCACAACTATGATTCATTTAATTATCCTAAAAATTTAACTCTACTATTCTACTTTCTTCTATCGGCTCAGGGTCAAAGTATGGAACTGACCCATAAAGTCTGTTATCTAAGCCCAATATTTCATCATAATATCTCATCATAATCTTATTAGGGCTAGCGTGTGGTGCAATTTCTTTTAAGTTTTCAATTATAAGCTCAATATTTTCAGGGGAGTATTTTGCCGCTATGCCTAAACTTGTTGCAGTAGATCGACTTATACCCATATGACAATGGACTAAAATAGGTTTTGTTTTATCCCAATCATTTGTGAAATCTAATAATTCTTGAGTATGATGTTTCTCAGGTAATATAAATCCCTCTCTTGGCTCAGAAATATCATCAATTAACATTTTCAAGTGTCTATTTTTATCCATACCTGATGGGGTTTCAGGCGCAAAATTTTTATTAATAATGGTAAGCATTTTATCTGGGCTAAATTTATCAACACACTCTTGGATATCTGCTAATCCACAAATAATTATTTTTTTTTGCATAAGAACTTCAATTAATATATAGCTTAAACAATCGTTAAGAAAGAATATTTATTTTCATGGTATCTCAATTAGATAGTCTTAAAAAATTTTCATCAGTTGTTGCAGACACGGGAGATATTGACAGTATTCAAAAATTTAGTCCAGATGATTGCACTACTAATCCATCTTTAATATTTAAAGCTGTTCAATCAAAAAAATACAAAAAACTAGTTGATGAAGTAATAAGTAATTCAAAAAGTAGAAAATTTTCTCAAACTGTGGATCAAGTTAATTATATTGCTGATCAACTAACTATTGCTTTTGGTATTGAATTAACCAAAATCGTGCCAGGATATGTTTCTACCGAGGTCGACTCTGATTTATCATTTAATACTGAAGCTACTGTTGAAAAGGCAAAGCAAATAATCAATAGCTATGAGCAATCAGGCGTTCCCAAGAATAGAATATTAATTAAAATTGCCGGCACATGGGAAGGAATACAAGCAGTAAAAAAATTAGAGGCGGAGGGAATATCTTGTAATTGCACGCTCATTTTTTCTTTAACACAAGCAATAGCTTGTGCTGAAGCAGGAGCATTTTTAATTTCACCATTTGTAGGAAGAATACTTGACTGGTTTAAATCAAACACACAAAAAGATTATGACTCGTCAAATGACCCAGGTGTTGAGAGTGTTGAGAAGATTTTTAATTATTTTAAAAAATTTAATTATAACACTATTGTTATGGCAGCATCATTTAGAAATAAAGATGAAATAATTAATTTAGCTGGATGTGATAAATTAACTATCAGCCCAACTCTTTTAGAAGAATTAAGCCAAAACCATGATGAAATTAAACTTAAATTATCAAAAGAAAACTCATCCTCATTAGATATTGAGAGAATTAATGTGAATGAGAGCTCATTTCGTTGGCATTTAAATGAAAATCAGATGGCATCTTTTAAACTAGCTGAGGGTATTAGATTATTTAATAAGGATTTAATGAAGTTAAAAGAATTGATTAGAGGTCAATTATAATTATTGCACAAATCACTTCAAAATTATAAATAATTAATATGGAAAATAAAAATATAACAATTTTAAGTCAGTACGCTCAAAGTAATTTATCTAAGATAGTATTTTCTCTTTTGGGAATTATTCTCTTATCAGTTTCTAGTAAAATTAGTATTCCTTTCTATCCTGTGCCGATGACATTACAAACCTTTGTTGTATATTTTATTGCTGCTTCAATGGGTATGGTTGGGTTTTATGCAACTGTCTCATACGTTATTCTTGGACTCATTGGTCTACCCATCTTTGCTGCTGGTGGAGGTTTTGGTTATGTCATGTCTCCAACATTTGGGTTTCTTTATGGAATGATTTTAGCTTCTTTTGCAATAGCATATTTTTCAAAAAACCTTTTCAATAAAAATTTAATAAAGATTATTTTATCTATTTTTATAGGTGCGTTAATTATTTTTGTTTGTGGTATTGCCCATTTATCAAGCTTCATAGGACTAGAGAAATCTATAAACGCAGGCTTATACCCATTTATTTACAGTGAACTTTTAAAGATAGCACTTGCTATTTCTTTGACGTATTTGCTAATTAAAAAAAATTAATCTGGTATAAAGTTTAAAGCTATACCGTTATTACAGTATCTTAAACCTGTAGGTTCTGGACCATCTTTGAAGACGTGTCCGTGATGCCCGCCACATTTGGCACAGTGATATTCTTTTCGTGGAAACACCAATTTAAAATCTGTTTTAAAACCCAAAGCATTAGGAAGATAATCAAAAAATGAAGGCCAGCCAGTTCCGCTATCATATTTCATATCAGAAGAAAATAGTGGTAATTCACATCCTGCACAATGGTAGGTACCTTTTCTTTTTTCATTGTTAAGCACACTAAACCCGGGTCGTTCAGTTCCATGCTGCCTCAAAATATAATACTCCTCTTCTGATAATCTCATTTTCCATTCCTCATCTGAAAGAATTAATTTTTCCATCGCAACTAAAGGTTTATATCCAACAAAGCATCCACTAATAAGTATTGATATAAATCTTCTTCTGTTTAAAACAACCATAAAATATCAGGGATAAATTATAATAATTGAAAATACTACTTCTTTTTAGCTCTTCTTTTAGCTCTTCTTTTTCGTGAACCGATTTTTCTTCTGCCTCTGTGTTTTTTAGGATAACCCATGACGGCGTATAATAGATATTTAACCTCAAAAATAAACATATTTTTTTGATATGATTCATATATTTTAAGCAAATGAGAACAATTCTATTAGTTTTAGTTGCTGGATTAATACTGTCAGTTGGAAATGGATTTAGAATGTCTCTTGGGATATATGTCCCAGATCTTTTAAGTTCCACAGTTTTTAGTGCTTCAATTATAGGTCTAACATATGGTCTTTTTAATTTGCTCTGGGGAGCTATGTCACCCATTGCAGGTGCATTTGCTGAACAAAAGGGTTATGTAAAAACTCTTTGTTTTGGTTTCTTTGGTGTCTCTCTTAGTTTCTATGTTGCTTCTTCAGCGATACACCCATTACATTTTTTATTTGGTATTGGCATAATTGGAGGTATTTCAGCTGGTGTTATTTCTGTACCAGTTATAATTGGAGGAGTCTCAAAATATTTTGAGGATGATAAAACACAAAGCACAGTTACAGGAATACTTATGTCTCTTGCTGCAACAGGGATGTTTATATTTACACCTATAAACCAATTTTTAGTCACAACCTTTAAATGGAGTTTTTCATTTCAAATTACATCTATGTTTTTTCTGTTCATAATTCCTCTTTCACTTATATTTCTTTTACCTAAGCCTCAAAAAAAAGATAAGAAAGAATTTACAAAAAGAAAAATATCAGATGTCATAAAAAAGGCCTTTAAGGATAAAAGTTATAACTATCTTATTTTAGGATTTTTTGTTTGTGGCTTACATGTTGCTTTAATTTCAAACTATCTTCCAGTTTTTGCTAAAATTAAAGGTTTAGAAACTACAATAGCTGCGACAGGACTTACTTTAATTGGGTTATTTAATATGATTGGTACTTTAATTTCAGGAAAGGTTTCAGGCATTATTAAAAAAAAATATATATTATCATTTATTTATTTTGTAAGAAGCATAGTAATTTTTTTATTATTAATTTTGCCTACTAACAATTTCACAATTATAGCCTTCAGTTGTTGTATTGGTCTTTTATGGTTATCAACTGTCCCACCGACTTCAGGAATTGTTTCAAATAGATTTGGCACAAGATACCTTTCGACCTTATTTGGGATTGTAATGGTTTCCCATCAAGCAGGAGCATTTCTTGGCTCTTTTATTGGTGGTTTAGTTATAGATATTTATGGTTCACTCGATATAGCTTGGATAATGGCGATAGTAATTTCTCTATTTTCTGCAATCATCCATTTTCCAATTATAGAAAAAGAAAAATCCGAAGAAGTTTTTGCCTAATTTAAAAATTAATCCTTTTCTTATACTGATTGTAGGCGCAGTAAGTATTGCTTTTTCTCCTATATTTGTTCGACTTTCAGAGGTTGATCCAATAATGACAGCTTTTTTTAGAATATTCCTGAGCCTTCCTTTTTTTTTAATATTTGGGTCACTGAAAATTATTGAAAAAGTAAACTTTCCTGTTTTAAAAAATAAATTTTTAATTATTTTTATTTCAGGTGTCTTTTTTTCATTAGATTTAATTTGTTGGCATTTGTCTATCAAACTTACCACAGTTTCCAAGGCAACATTTTTATCTAATTTAGCCCCAATTGTTGTAATTTTATTTTCTTTAATATTTCTTAAAGAAAAATTTTCTAAGTTTTTTTTTATTGCCATATTTATTTCGATGAGTGGTATGACCTTGTTATTAGGTGAGAGTTTTCAATTTTATAAATCACAATTTTTGGGAGATCTTTTAGGTGTTCTAACTGCAATTTGGTATGGTTGTTATATTCTTACTATTAGCCAATTAAGAAAAAATTTAAATTCAAGTACGATTATGTTTTTTTCAGGATGTGTAAGTGCAATTATTTTACTTTTAGTCGCTATATTTTTTGAACAAAGTTTAGTGCCAAAGTCTTTTTACGCTATAGCAATTCTATTTTTATTAGGTTTTGTATGCCAATTCATTGGACAGTCTTTTATAGCTTACTCTCTAGCATTTTTATCTGCTTCCTTATCATCTTTAAGTCTTTTGATACAACCTATTGCTGCAACCTTATTGGCGTACCTTTTTTTCCAAGAAAAATTAACATTGATCCAATTTTTTGGAAGTACATTAATCCTGATTGGGATTTATATTGCTAAAACAAAATATGAAAATTGAACAAATAAAAGTTGTAGCAGGCTTAATACTTCAAAATAATAAACTTTTAATATGTCAAAGACCAAACTTTAAGGATCATCCATTAAAATGGGAATTTCCTGGAGGTAAAATCAAAAATGATGAGACTAATGAAGAGGCCTTAATTAGAGAAATAAATGAAGAGTTATCAATTAACATAATAAATTATGAGGAACTGATCAGTTATAATTTTAATTATAAAGACCTGAATAAAAAGGTATTCATATATTTTTATTTAGTCAATAATTTCACTGGTAAGGTTTTAAATAATTTTCATAAAGAATTGAAATGGATTGAAATCAAGGATATTCGTGAATATGATTTTTTAGAAGGAGACTTTAAAATAATTGAGCATATAAGTAGTAATGACTTTAAATATTAAAGATAAACCAAAAGATGGATTTGAAAGAGTTGTTTATGCTGAGGAGGATAAATTTAATTTTTACTCAGTAATTGCTATTCATAATACTAAAAGAGGCCCTGCCTTGGGTGGATGTAGATATTTCAATTATCAAGATTTTAATAAACAAGAAGAAGATGTTTTAAAATTAGCTGAAGCAATGACATATAAGAATTCTTTGGCTGAACTTCCCTTTGGTGGAGGGAAAGCTACTATACATTCTAAAATAAACAAAAAAGATGCATATAGTTTATTTGGAGAAGTTTTAAACAAACTAAATGGTACTTATATAACAGCTGGAGATATGGGAACGGTCGATGAGGATTTAAGAGGATTTAGAGAATACTCAGATCATGTTTGTAACCCTATAGGTTCTGACTCCGGATTAGGTACCGCATTAGGTGTTTATTACTCAATGTTAGGATGTGTCGAATTTAAATTCGGACAAGACTCTTTAGTAAATAAAAATATATTTATCAAAGGATATGGTAAGACTGGATCTAGAATTGCTTCTTTGTGTAAAAAAGACGGTGCAAATATTGAAATTTCTGACTTAGAGCATAAAAAAGATTTGATTGAGAGAGATGGTTATAAATTTTGTAGTCAACTCCAAGATACATCCTTTGAAAAAATTGATATCTACTCTCCCTGTGCAGGAGGAGGTGATTTGAATAAGGAGTTTTTAAATTTTGCAAATAATAAAATATCTATGATTACTGGATCTGCAAATAATCAACTTGATAATATTGATATAGAAAAAGAATTATACAACAAAGGTATATTATATTGTCCTGATTATTGTGCCAACGCTGGTGGCGTAATTATATTAGGTTCAAGAATTAGTGTTAAAGAAGATCTCGAACCAGATGACAAAATTGTAGATGACCTTCTAAAAAAAATAAAATCACGCACAAAATTTATCTTAGAAAAATCGCAAAAAGACTTGATTTTAGCATCCAATATTGCAAGTGAAATGGCTTTAGATGGATTAAAATAAAATGAATTTCTTTAAAGTTTATACTCACCCTCAGCAAAAGGAGAGGTTACTATTTTTAGGATACTGGATTGGGTCACTAATTATTTGGTCCTTTGCAATGAATGTAAGTTTAATAATTGTTATCGTATTTTCTATAATTGGAAATTTCGTAGTCGTAAGACCATTAGCAAAATTATTCTTTTTACTTAAAAACTTTATAAATAAGAGGTTTTTCAATAACTTTGATATATTTGAAGCTTATTATGCAGGTTTTGAACTTGGAAGAATAACTAGAATTTTTTTAAAATTATCTTTTTTTATGCTCACCATGATTTTTTCAAAAATTTTTATGGAAGCTTATTTAACTTTTATAAATTAAATTCAATGTAACAAACAATAACCCTAGATATAAAAGTTATAAAACATAAAATCCCAAAAATAATAGATATTAAAATAAAAAAATTTGGAAATAAGAGACACAAAACCATGAAAATTATTGTTTCTGTACCTTCAACTAATCCGGATGTGTAATGAAAACTTTTTGGTAATTCTTCAATAGCATCATTTGTCTCTGAGAGTTTATCTAATTGAGTTTGAATTGCAGCTTTTGCAAGAAATGTTGTACCCGTACCTATGTACAAAAAAAGTAAAATCATTGATAAAGTTGTGTAACTACTATTACTGAACCCAAATGCTAAAACAAATCCAGAATAAATTGTGAAGTCACTGACAATATCTAAATATCCACCCAATGGAGTGGGGGTTGTTAGTCTGGCCATTGTTCCATCTAAGCCATCACAAAATCTGTTCAAAAGTAAAAGTGCTAGTGCAGCAAAATAGAACTGAAAATAAATTAAAATACACATAAAAAAACCTAATATGAAACCTAATATTGTCATTTGATTAGGTTTTAAAAACTTTAAAAAAAGTTTAGCTATTATTATTAAGGGCTTTTGGGTGAAATTTTGAATTTGGCGATCAAACATCTGTGTTATTGTATGAATAGTATAATGTTACTATAATTTCATGGTTCAAGATATCCCTCTAACTATAGCTTTTTTAGCTGGTATTCTAAGTTTTCTCTCGCCTTGTGTTCTGCCCATAGTTCCAGGATTTATATCATATATCGTCGGCAAATCTTTTGCAGATTTACAAAATTCATCAGCAGCGAACACACTAAAGTTATTACCTCATATTCTATTATTTACTCTGGGTTTTTCTTTTGTTTTTATAATCATGGGTGCCTCTATTGATTTTTTGAGTGACATATTTTTTGATTTTAAAAAACAACTAAATTTTATATCAGGAATATTAATAGTTATTTTGGGACTATATTTTATTGGAATAATTAAAATTCCTTTTTTAGATTTTGAGCGTAAGTTTCATTTACAAGGTTTTCAAAATAATCATTTTTTTCCATTTATAATTGGAGTTGCTTTTGCATTTGGCTGGAGTCCATGCATTGGACCAATTTTAGGATCTGTGTTAGCTGTTGCTATTAAGGATAGTGTTAATGGAATTATATTATTGTCT
>CACMWK010000007.1:0-74627 GCA_902617355.1 uncultured Alphaproteobacteria bacterium
TAACCAATATAAAAATTTATTTGTAATATAGTTTTCTATTGATAAAAGTTGAAGTAATGGTTCAGATAAAATAACAGAAAGAGAGCCTGCTAATCCAAAAATTATAAAAATTTTTAATAAATGTAACTTGGAATTTGCACCAAAAAAATTAATCAAATTATTTATCAATTTATGCTTTCGTATTTTTCTTTAAAATTTCAACAGCTGGTTGATCAAGAAAATTAATTTTTTCAAATTTAGACCTTAAATATATATCAAAAATTAAGAAGAAGATCAGATAACAATAACTAGTAAAATCATCTTTAATTGAAAACTGTGTAACTAAAAATTTTTTTTGAATTAGGGTTTTTATAGCACCCTCCTCTAATGTACTCATTAAATTGTAACCTTTAATTAAACTGGCATTGGAAATGATTGTTTTATTTCTATTTTCAATTTTAAAAAAATAAAAATGTTTATCATGTGGGCCATCAATGTAGAGTTGAAATTGACTATGCTGATCTATAGAGCCATAAGAGGATATATAATTTTTTGCTCTTTTATTTTTACCTAAACTTTCTGCAAAAATTTGCCTATACCACTCATTAATAGCATTTACCTTATCGTGATAACTAAGGCCTACAAGGATGTTTAAGTTAAATTTTTTTTCATGGGCAATAGAGTAGTTAATATACTTTGATAGTTTTCTATGATTTTTTTGAAATATTTTTTTTGCTTTATTAAATGACTTTATGATTGAAGGTAATGAATGTCCTATCGATAAAAGTGGGAGAAGTGATGTTATTGAAAATATACTAAATCTTCCACCTATATTTGGGTCATGATCAAAACATAGAATATTATTTTTTAGAGCAAATTTTCTCATGTAATTATTTTTATTTTCTGTAATAAAAATAAATTTTTTTATAAGCGTTGAAATTTTTTTTTGTTTGAAAATTTTTATTACTAAATTTAGAAAATATTTAGTCTCAATAGTGTTACCTGATTTCGAAATGAATATAAATTTATCATTTTTATTAATATTTAAATCCAATAGAGTGTTTTCGATCTTAACCAATGAGGGGTTATCATAAATAAAAATATTTTTATCAAGGCAATAGGGATCTAAGAATTGGCATAGTAATTTCGTACTTAATGAAGACCCTCCCATTCCAAATACGTGAGTTCTAAATTTTTTATTTTTAAATATACTTAGATCATAATTATTAAAATAATTTTTTTGCAATATTGGATTAAACATATCTAATGAAAAGAATTCATTAATTGAATAGTTGATATTTGTTTGTTTAATAAATCTAAAATTTTTCGAATTATTTTTTATTTTCATGAAATAATTGACTCAATAATAAAAATTCTTGTAACTACTTTTTTTTACCCTTAAAAAGCCTCTGGAAAAAATTTCCCCCTTCCTCTTCAGTATCATTTTCCTCTATTATAATCTCGTTTCCATTATCAATTTGTTCAATAATATTTGGATTTGCTTCATTGGCATTTGTCTGGTTAAGTATTGACTCTATCACTGGATTATTTGAGATTTCAGAATTCGTTGTGTTTTCATCTCCACTATTTGGCAGGGGTAAATCATTTGTTGGAGGTATAATAAGCTCTTTATTATATCCAACTCCAACTTCGTTTCTTATTTCTCTTTGGCAAGATACCAAAAGGACTAATAAGACTAAAAATATACTTTTCATAATTTTTTATTCAAAAACAAGATATTCATCATCAAAATAACAAAGCCAACAGTAATACAGCTATCAGCAATATTAAATGCTGGCCAGTGGTATTCCCCTATGTATATGTCAATAAAGTCAATAACAAAACCCCTAAATATTCGGTCTATAAAATTGCCCAATGCACCAGACAAAATCAAGGTCAAAGTAAATTGAAAAACCTTATCTTGTGTTTTTATGAGTAAATATAAAAAATATGAAATAATTAGTAATATTACTATTGAAACTACTATTTGATTAAGAGATGGATTATTCAATAGTCCAAATGCAAAACCGTAATTTACAACAAATGTTAAATTTATAATTGGGAATAAAGACACTGACTCATAAAGATCAAAGAAATTGATAACTAAAGCCTTAGTGATTTGGTCCAAAGTAACAAGGAATAAAAATAAAAAAAATAAATTTAAGTTAAACTTATTTTTGAAAAGTTTTCCAAACATCATCACATCGATTGCATAAATTATTTTTACTAGATGATACTTCTTGCAACACAGCCCAGCATCGCTCGCATTTTTTTCCATCAGCTAATTTTATATCAACATATATTTCCTCATCTTCAATACTGATTGATTCCTTTGACCTATTTGAAATATCGTGTGTTTCAACATTGCTGACAATACACATCTCAGCCAAATCTAAATCTGCAATTTTTTTTTGTATATCTTTAGATAAAAATAAAATTACTTTGGCTTGAAGGCTTGAGCCAATTAATTTTTCATTTCTTTTTAGCTCTAAGGCGGAGGTAACACTTTTTCTTACTCTTTTTAGTTCTTCAAAAACTTTTTCAAGCGAAATATCCTTATAAGTAAATTCATCATCTTTAACATTTTGTAATAAAATACTTTCTTCGTTACTATAGCTCCTAGACTTCCATGCTTCTTCACATGTAAATGAAACTATGGGTGAAAGCCATTTTGTTAAAAACTCAAATATTATATGTAAACATGTTGAAGTTGATCTTCTTTTTATACTTTTTATATCATCACAATATAAGGAGTCCTTTCTAATATCAAAATAAAATGCTGATAGCTCAAGAGTGCAGAAATTTAGTAAAGCAGTGTAAATCGCATGGTAATCATGATTTGAAACTAATTCTTTAAGTTTTTCATTAAGGCTTGAAATTCGCGTTAAGATATACCTTTCTAATTCAGGCATTTCTTCTGGGTCAACTAAATTTTGTTTATTGAAGTTATTAAGATTTCCTAAAAGGAATCTTAGTGTGTTTCTTATTTTTCTGTAAGAGTCTATTTGGTAGTTGATAATCTGATTATCAATTTTTAAATCCTCAGAATAATCTGATGCAACAACCCAAATACGCAATATATCTGCGCCGTATTTATTGATTATTTCATCTGGGGAAATAACGTTTCCGACTGACTTAGACATTTTTCTACCTTTACCATCCACAACAAAACCATGAGATAAAATACTTTCAAAAGGTGCCTTGTCTCTTGTTCCACAAGACTCAAGTAATGAGGAGTGAAACCAGCCTCTATGTTGGTCTGAGCCCTCTAAATACATCGATGCTGGCCAGTGAAGATCTTCTCTAGCCTCTAACACATAAGAATGAGTTGAGCCACTATCAAACCAAACTTCAACGACATCTTTTACTTGTTCAAAATCATTTGGGTCGTATTCAGGTGATAAAAATCTTGAGGGTTCGGAATTAAACCAGGCATCGCCTCCCTCTAATTCATAAATCTTTGCAATTTTTTCAATAATATTTTGATCGCGTAGAGGTTCACCTGTTTTTTTGTTGACAAATATTGGTAAAGGCACTCCCCAAACTCTTTGTCTCGACACGCACCAATCCGGACGGTCTTGTATCATACTCCTTAATCTTTTTTGTCCTTGTTTTGGGAAAAAATCAGTTTCATCAATAGCTTTAAGTGCTTTTGTTCTTAAATCGTTTGTGTCCATTGAGATAAACCATTGTGATGTATTTTTATATACCAAGGGGGCTTTAGATCTCCAAGAATGAGGATAGCTATGAACTAAAATACCTTGTGATATAAGGTTATTGTTTTTTTTTATTTCATCACAAACATTTTGATCAACTTTAAAAATGTGTTGACCATTAAACACAGGAATATGATCATAATATATTCCACCTTCATTTATTGTCATGGGTAGTTCTAAATCATGTTGTTTACCCAAAATAAAATCATCCATTCCATGTACTGGACAAATATGAACTATGCCCGTGCCTTGTTCAGTAGTTACAAAATCACCATGCAGAATAGGAACTTCAAAATTATATCCAGAGTCGTATAAAGTGTGTTTACAAAAAGTATTTGTTAATTCATGACCTTTGATGAAAAAATTAACTTTATATTCTTCAATTTTATTTTCTTTGATAAATGACTCAACCAAATCGCTAGCTATAATAATGTTTTTGTTTCCACCATTTACTTTTAAATTTAAAGATTTGTATTCAATATCGTTATGAACTGCCAGAGCTCTATTTCCTGGTATTGTCCAAGGTGTAGTTGTCCAAATAACAATAGAATGCTCTTTTAATTTATCGTTATCAGTTTTTGAAATTGGAAAACAAGCATATATTGTTGTTGATTTATGATCATGATATTCAACCTCTGCATCTGCAAGTGCTGTTTTTTCTATAACTGACCATAAAACTGGTCTGTGTCCTTTATAAATACCACCATTTTTAAGAAACTTTCCTAATTCTCTTACTATTTGTGCCTCTGCATGAAAATGCATAGTTGTGTATGGGTTATCCCAATCGCCGATTACTCCCAATCTTTGGAATTCTTTTTTTTGAATAGATATCCACTTATTAGCAAAATCTCTACACTGTTTTCTGAATTCAATGACAGGTACATCGTCTTTATTTTTCTTTTTAGCTCTGTATTCTTCCTCTATTTTCCATTCAATAGGTAGTCCGTGACAGTCCCATCCTGGAACATAAATAGAGTTTTTATTAAGAAGTTGTTGATATTTTACAATTATATCTTTTAAAATTTTATTAAGGGCATGACCCATATGAAGATGACCATTCGCATAAGGAGGTCCATCGTGAAGAATAAATTTTTCTTTAGAATTGGATTGTTCTCTTAATTTTTTATATATGTCATTTTTAAGCCATTCATCTAGAATTCCTGGCTCTTTTTTAGGCAAGTCAGCTTTCATAGAAAATCCAGTCTTTGGAAGAGTAATAGAGTCTTTAATTTCCATAATTTAATATTTTTTTTGCTTCAGCGATATCTAAATTGATTTGGTTTAATAATTCTTTTATACCATTAAATTTTTTCTCTTGTCGAATTTGTTTATAAAAAAATAATTCTATATTTTTATCATAAATATTATTGTCAAAATCAAACAAATAAGCCTCAACAATTGGCTTTTCTTTATTAAAGGTTGGTCTTATACCAAAATTAACAATACCAAAATAGGTATTTCCATCAATTGTGGTCTCTACAGCATAGACACCATATGGAATAATAATTGTATTGAGAGGGTACTCAATATTGGCTGTGGGAATACCAATTGAACGACCTCTCTGATCGCCTTTAATAACTTTACCAGAAATACTAAATTTTCTTTTCAAATCTTTATTTGCTAATTCAATATTTCCTAAATTAAGATTTTCTCTTATTTTACTTGAAGAAATTTTGTTATTATTTTGCTCATCGACAATGAGATCAATTTCGTTTAGTTGAATATTATTTTTCTCACAAAATATTCTTAATGTCTCTATGTTTCCTTTTCTTTGATTCCCATACTGGAAGTCTCTTCCTATTAAAATTTTTTTGGCATTAAGTTTTCCTAATAAAATTTTATCTTCGAATTCTAAATGATTTAGTTCAGTAAATTTTTTATTAAAATGTAAGTCAATTAAATAGTCTAAACCTAAGCTCTCTAAAATCTCTTTTTTTTTTAATTGAGAATTAATCATAAAATTATTTTGTTTTTTAAAATAAATTTTTGGATGTGGAGTGAATGATAAAATAGCAGATTTGAATTTTGATATTTTAGTTTTTTGTATTAAGTTTTTTATTATCTCTCTGTGGCCTTTGTGAATACCATCAAAGTTACCTATTGTTAAACACAGCTTTTCATCGATATTAATTTCTTCAAAACTACTATTTATATATTTCATAAAAAAAATTAAACGGTGTGATATTTGCTCTTATAATAAATAAGGGGTTTTTTGGTATTTAGTTTTATGCAGTTTGTTATTAAACATATGATTATTGTATGATCGCCTGATATGACTTTTTTTTCAACTTTTGCCTCTAATAGCCCCAAAGACTCCGCAAAGAAAGGAACCTTATTATTCGCAATTTTATATTTTGTATTCACCCACCTCTTCTCTAATGATCCAGCAAATTTATTAGATAAATTAAGTTGAGATTTAGCTAAAAAATTTACATTTAAAGGACTATTTAATTTAAAACTTTTTAAATTTAAATTTTCATTTCCAAGACAAAATAAAAACTTTGGAGGAACAAGAGAAAGGCTTGAAAAAGAATTGACTGTACAACCAAAAAATTGTTTTCTATTTGTTCCATTTGTTACAATCGTTATACCTGTAGAAAATAATGAGAAAACGGCCGTTAAATTTTTAATATTTTTCATAATTTTATTTTTTGTTGGTAGCGCTGGAGAGACTCGAACTCTCACGAGGTTACCCTCACCGGATTTTGAATCCGGCGCGTCTACCATTCCGCCACAACGCCTTAAAATAATCTTATTTACTTATATTATTAAGACAAATTAGGCAAATTGATAACTAATTGTATATTTATTTAAATTTAAGAATAATATCTCGATACTTTGGAATACATTTACTTTATGGCTCCCATACTCACTTTTGCAATGACTGCTGCAATTACACCGGGACCTAATAATATAATTCTTTCAACAAACGCTGTTAATTATGGTTTTAAAGCAACAATTCCACTTATGTTAGGTGTCTTTTTTGGATTTTTATCAGTTTTAACTCTTTGCTTATTAGGAATAGGAGAGATTTATGAAAACTATCCAAATTTTAAGAACTTTATAAAAATAGTAGCCACGATCTTTTTAACTTATCTGGCTTATAAAATTTTTATTTCAACTGAATTTTCAGACAATAGTAAAAAAAGAAGATTTACATTTAGAGATATTTATTTTTTTCAATTAATAAATCCTAAAGCTGTAAGTGTTTCCATGTCTAGTTCTGCAATTTTTATACAAAATAAATTCTCATATTTAGAGGAATTTATTTTAATCTTTATTTGTTTTATAATTTCAACGTCAACTAGTGCTGTAGTTTGGGCCGCAATTGGACACTCATTTAGAAAATATCTTAATGATAAAAGAAAAATTATTTATTTTAATAGAGTCATGGCTCTATTATTACTAGGCTGTGTTTTTTATATAATTTTATGACAGTAAATTTATTTAAATTATTTTTCTTTTTATTAATTAGCTTCTTACTACTTACCCCTATAGCCTTAGTTATAACAAATGGTTTGAGTGCAATTTTTTTAACCAATGAGCTTTACATTAATAGATATTTAATTGGGTCTACTAAACTCATAGTAATGGTAAGTATTTTTACAACAATCATCAGTGTGCCATTAGCTTGGATAAATACAATGACCGAATTTTGGGGGCGAAAATTTCTACAAATATTTGCAATACTACCTTTAGCAGTTCCAGCCTATATTTCAGCATATACTTATGCCGAAATTTTGGAGCCAGGTGGTTTTATAACTCTCAAGTTTTTGTTTTATGATGGTTTCTCAATAAGAAACAGTATCGCGGCTTCGCTAATAATCTCTTTATCTTTTTTTCCATATGTTTATATCCTAACTAGGATTGCAATCATAAATTTCTCCGCAAGATATATAGAGGCTGCAAAAACTCTTGGTAAAAATCCCTATCAATGTTTTTTTAAAATTGGTTTACCCATGGCCCTACCTGGAATAGCTGCAGGACTAGCATTAGTTTTGATGGAAACAGTCAATGATTTTGGTGTTGCAGATTTTTTTGGTTTACAAACACTTTCAGTAGGAGTTTTTCATTATATAGCGATATTAAATGATCTACCCTTAGCTTTCCTATTGGCCTTAATTATTATTTTAGTAATGGTTTTGTTATATTTTTTTGAGCAAAAATTAAGAGGTAAAAGGAAATTCAATAATAATACCTATGAAAATATTCAGTGGTCAAAATATAAATTAGGAAAGTTCATTGGAATAATTGCATTAATCTTAGGAGTCTTACCTATTTTGTTTGGCTTTATTCTGCCTCTTATTTTTGTAATTTATACATTTTTTAATAATTTAAATTTTATTAATTTTAGTAACTATTTTACCTCACTATTTAATTCAATTTTGCTTGGAATTATTGCAGGAATTGGATGTGCTATCATCTCAGTATTTATTAGTTTTTACTCAAGATTCACTACTAAAAATCACATTACATATTACAAAAAAATAATAAACATTGGGTATGCAATACCAGGTGTGGTAATAGCTTTAGGAGTGCTTTTCTTTTTATTTTATTTTGATCGATTAACAACATTATCTTTGTCTACCACTTTATTGGGCTTGTCCTTAGCTCTGATAATTAGATTAATTGCTCTATCAAATAATTCTTTAGACTCAGGGATGGAAAAAATTGGAAAATCAATTGATGATGCCTCAAGATTAATTGGAAGAAGATCTTCAACAACATATTTTCGAATAATTTTACCTCAGGTAAAGTTAAGTATAATAGCAGGATTTTTTCTAGTATTTGTCGATACTGTAAAAGAATTACCTATTACTTTACTACTAAGACCTTTTAATTTTGATACACTTGCTACTAGCCTATACGAATATTCATCAAATGAAATGTTTGAGTATGGAAGTTTGCATGCTTTAACAATTATTTGTTTTCTTTCTATCGTTATTTATTTGTTCGATAACATGCTAGAAAAAAGAATTTTGTCAAAGACGAAAAAATAATTATTTAAATTTTTTCATTAACTTTAATGTTTCATCACTAACGTGATGCTCAATACCTTCACTGTCATTTTCTGCAGTCTTTCTGGAAACACCTAACTTAATTAAAAAATTATAAACAATTTCATGCTTTTGTTTTGATTGTGTGGCTAATTTTTCTCCCTTTTCTGTCAAAAAAATCGAACGGTATGGTTCAGATTTTGCTAAATTAAAACTTATTAAACGCTTCAAATTTTTATTTACAGTGGCTTGTGACACACCAAAATGTTGAGCTAAATCAGCATTTTTAACATCACCTTTATTTTGTAAAATTTCTTGAATAGCCTCAACGTAATCCTCTAGTATTTCATTCTTATTTTGGCTTCTGATATTTGAAAATTGATATGGCTCACTAGATCTAGTGTTTTTCATAGCTGCTTCAATCTATTTTGTTAACAATTAAATGTAAAGAATTGTTTGACTAATATTTAGTTATATCTATATTGTTTAGCCTAGGCTAAAAATATGACAGAATTAGTATTAGAATTAAGTAGAAAATTTCAATATTTAAGATTTTCAAAAATTTTCCTTTTTATATGTATTCTCCTTCTTTTATTTTCTGAGCAGACTAGAAGTATTTTAATTTCATCATCGAGCGACGCCTACATAGCTGTATCTAGCTTTGTTGGAGTGACACTTCTTCTATTCGTTATTCTTGAAAAGAGAAATTTTAATTTACAAAAATTAATTTTACAAAATAAGAAATTTGAAATTCCCATTTGCTCTATGTTAGGAGTTATACCTGGCTGTGGTGGAGCAATAATGGTTATGAGCTTATTCACTAGAAAAGTAGTTTCTTTTGGAGGTGTGCTCGCAGCGCTTATTAGTACTATGGGCGATGCAGCTTTTCTTCTCATTGCAACAAAACCCCAGGCTGCTTTAATCATACTACCAGTAACTTTTATAGTTGGCATAATATCTGGATATGTTGCTCAACCTTTTACAAAAAATTTTTTACAAAATAAAATTAATAAGAATTTAAATACAACCCATTTACCTAAAAATAAAATATCAAATAAGTTTTATTATATTTGGTTTTTATTTTTAGCTCCTGGATTTATTTTGGGAATGTTAAATGCTTTTAATATTGATCTAAACTTTAATTTTATTGGAATTAATGTGGTTGAAGTAATGGCATTTATTTTAGCGATATACTGTGTCTTGTTGTGGGTTTTAAATCCATTAACAGATATTCAAATGGCTTCAATACACGAAAACTCCTATAGAAAAGTTGTAGATACTACTTGCTTTGTTACTGTTTGGGTCATTATTTCATTTGTTGTCTACGAATTAATAGATCTATCAACTAATGGTTTAATATTTGAGTCATTAATACTATTTGGTCCATTTATTCCTCTTATGGCTATACTAATTGGTTTTATTCCTGGCTGTGGTCCACAAATTATGATCACATCCATGTATGTGAGTGGTCAAATTCCTATGTCCGCACAAATAGGAAACTCTATATCTAACGACGGTGATGCACTTTTTCCTGCGATAGCTATATCTGCAAAAGCAGCAATAGTTGCTACACTCTACAGTGCGATCCCAGCTATTATAATTGCTTATCTCTGGTATTACCTTATAGGTTAAATACTTAATATTAATTAATCGATATGATTTGGAAGAATTTACATATATATGTTGAAAAAAAATCTAAATCAAAATATTCACAATATTTTTTATCTTTAGTTGCTTTTATAGAAAGTATTTTTTTTCCAGTTCCTCCAGATTTAATTTTAATACCAATTGTTTATTTTAACCCAAAAAAGTTTTTAGCAACTGCACTGAATTGTACAATATTTTCAGTCATTGGAGGTGCTTTTGGATATTTCATAGGTTATTTCATTTTTGATATTGTCCAAACTTATTTTGATATAAGCAAGCAGGGTGAATTTATGAATTTCTATAATGATTGGGGTATTTTTGCAGTTTTTTTGGGTGGTTTTACACCCATACCTTACAAAGTTATAGCTTTAACAAGTGGATATGCTCAATTTAATTTTATCTATTTTATACTCCTTTCATTGTTATCTAGGGGGTTGAGGTTTTTTATTATTGCTTTTATCATTAAACAATTTGGGAAATTAGGTATGGAAATTTTACAAAAAAATAAACTATTAATTTTTATAATCATACCTCTTGGAATAGTCCTTTTTATTTATTTATTTTTTTATCATGATTAAACAAACTAATATTTTATTTCTTGTTTTCTTGTTTTCGCTGGTAGCTATGTCTTTTGCTTTAATATTACAATATGCATATGGTCATAGCCCATGTAAATTGTGTGTATATCAACGAGTTCCATATTATTCAATTTTGATATTGGGTGTATTTTATTTTTTAATGAAAAGATATTTCAATTTAATTTATATATTACTAACTGTCTTGCTTCTTGTTGAATTAGGAATTTCCGGTTATCATTCTCTTACAACATTTGGAATGATTGAGTACACCGGATGTGAAGCTGCCACGCTTCCAAATGATATTACAAAATTAAAAGAAGAATTAATGTCTAATACATTAATTACCACATGCTCAGATGCAAACTTACCTTACTTTGGTATTCCATTATCAGTTTATAACTTCTTGTTTTCAATGACTTTTCTGATATTAATTATTTTTAATGCCTACAAAAAAGAAAAATAAATCACTGAGCGGTGAAGATAAAAAATTAATTGAAGAAATTATCAGAGTTGATCATGCAGGTGAGCATGGAGCAACGCAAATATATCGAGGACAATTAGCTATTTTTAAAGAAAACACAGAATTTGGTAAAGAAATTAAGGAGATGGCTGACCAAGAGGAAATTCATAAATCAACTTTTGATGAATACATAGTAAAAGAGAACGTAAAACCAACCGCTTTATTTCCATTTTGGAATTTAGCAGGTTATGCCCTTGGATTAGGCACTGCATTACTGGGGAAAAAAGCTGCAATGGCATGCACCGTTGCTGTTGAGGAGGTTATTGGTCAACACTATGAGGAACAAGCCAAGGAACTATCAAAAAGAAAATTAAAACCAGAATTATTGAAGACTGTAAAAAAGTTTAGAGAAGATGAGCTAGAACATCATGATACAGGCGTCGAACACCAGGCAGAAATGACAACTGGGTATGTTCTTTTGTCTAAAACAATAAAACAGCTATGCTATACTGCAATAAAAATAACTAAAAAATATTAATCCTTCTCTAAGACACTATCCCAATATAAATAATCTCTCCAACTTGAATGAAGATAATCAGAAGGGAAATTTTTACTTTTTAATCTTAAAGAATATTGAGAGGGTTCTTTAGGTTTTCTAAGCAATTTAAAACCAACTTGACTTAAATCCCTACTTCCTTTGGTCCAATTACATTTTGAACATGCAGTCACAACATTCTCCCAATTTGTCAGTCCACCTTTTGAACGAGGTATCAAATGATCGAAAGTTAATTCTTTTGTTGAAAATTTATCATTGCAATATTGACATGTGAAATCATCTCTCAAAAAAACATTAAATCTTGTAAATGCAGGTTTATGACTATGTGGTATGTAATCTTTGAGTGCGATAATACTAGGGAGTTTTATTTCAAAAGATGGAGATGAAACCTTTTGATCATATTCTTCAACTATATTAACTCTATCAAGAAAAACTGCTTTTACCGTATCTTTCCAACTCCATATGGATAAGGGGAAATAGCTAAGAGGCCGGTAGTCTGCATTTAATACTAAAGATGGACAATGATTCGAGTTAATCATGGTTAAATATTAACATATCCAAAAAAGAGTATGATTAATAGTTTATTAATTCCAGTGTTCATACAGCTTGTTAATCTCATCTAAAGCAATTGGGCTAATTGAATGTGCACAGTTATCATCTATAACCAGTTTACTAGAAAATTTTTTTGTTTCCAAAAACGAATTTGTCTCAACTGCCCTATTAAATGGTACGACATCATCCATTTTTCCATGAAAAATTAAAAAACTAGATTTGATTTCAGATATTTTTAAATCATTTAAAATTTCTTTTGGTAATGATCCTGATAATGAAATGATACTGTGAAAATTTAAATTTTTTTGTAGAGCATAATATGTCGCCAACATAGAGCCCTGAGAGAAACCAATGATAGAAATCTGAGTTTCATCAACTGAGTGTTCATGAATTATTTTTTCAATTATTTTTTCAAGATGAAAGAAGGCTGTTTTTAGGCCTTCTTTTAATTCTTCAATTGATCTTTCTTTTAATGGAAACCATTGATACCCAAAATAATTGAATTCACAGGGCTCCGGGGCATTAGGAGATATAAACTCAGTTTCTTCTTTTTCCAAAGATATATAATCTTTTAAGGAAATTAGGTCATTTCCATTAGACCCATAACCATGCAAAAATAATACAATTTTCTTCATCAATTCTTCTTAAATTTAATAATTAGACATTTATAGATAATTTGATAACTATTTACCATGTTTTCATCTACTGTATTGCCTTTTGTTTTAGTTGTATCCATGATTTTAGCTCTTCTCATGGTTGTAATTGGTGTAATAGCTATGGCTAAAAATGGAAGTTTTAATAAAAAACACAGTAACAAACTTATGCGAATGAGAGTATTGTTTCAAGGTATTGCTGTTTTAGTATTCGCTGCGATAATATATTTATCAAGATAATTTTATTACTAAAATCATGAATAAGAAAAGTAAAATACTATCAACCACAATTAATAAAAGCACTTCCAGTTTAATGGATGATTTTAATAGCTCAATTGATATTGATAAAAGATTAATTGAAGAGGATATTGCTGTTACAAGTGCACATGTAAAAGCTTTAGTAAAACTAAAAGTTATTTCAAAAAAAGAAGCTCTTACTATTCAAAAAGGATTAAATTCAATATTGAATGATCATAAAAAAGGTAGACTAAAATTTTCAAAAAAAAATGAGGATATTCACATGAATGTAGAGTCTTTCCTCAATAAAAAAATAGGTAATGTAGCTAATAAGATACATACTGGAAGGTCTCGTAATGATCAGGTAGCAACTGATACTAGATTATGGACAATTAAAGCCTCCAAAAATTTACAAGAAGAAATCAAGAATTTAATGAAGTCTATTTTAAATCAAGCTCGTGGAAATGAAAAAACTATTATTCCTGGATTTACTCATTTGCAAGTGGCACAACCTGTATCTTTGGCTCATCACTTAATTGCATATTTAGAGATGTTTAAAAGAGACTTAAATTATTTTGATTTTTGTATAAATAACAGCGATGAAAATGTATTAGGCAGTGCTGCTTTAGCAGGTAGTAATTATAACTTAGATATAGGTTTACTAAATAAAAGTTTACATTTTTCAAAATCTAAAAATAACTCTATGGATGGTGTAAGTGATCGTGATTTTTGCATATATTTTCTACATGCTAGTTCTTTAACTGCGACGCATTTAAGTAAATTATCATCTGAGCTAATTTTATGGTCAAGTAATTTCATGAAGTTATTTAATATAAGTAGTGAATATTCTACAGGTAGTTCCATAATGCCTCAAAAAAGAAATCCCGACTCATTAGAACTTGTAAGATCAAAAACGAATAGCATTAGAATTAAGTCAATAGAACTCTCAAATATCGTTTCAAACCTTCCTTTAACTTATTTTAAAGATTTTCAGGAGGATAAAAGGATAATATTTGATTGTTATGATGAGTTAATAAGCTGTATTAAAATTATGGAAGAAGTTATAAAAAAATCTAATTTTGAAAAATCTATTGGAAGAGATTTATGCAATAATTATTTCGCTACAGCTACAGATTTAGCTGACTATCTAGTTATAGAAAAGAAAATACCTTTCAGAGACTCTTATAAAATTATTGCTGATATAGTAAATTATGCGCAGAAAAATAATAAAAATCTCTCACAAATAAAAATTGATGAATACCAAAAATTTCAAAAATCAATTGATAAAAATATTTATAAATATGTTGATATAAATAAAAGTCTATCAAGAAAAAAAACACCCATGAGTTCTAATCCAAAAGAGGTTTCTAAAGTGATTAAAAAATATATTAAATTTCTTAGAATAAGATGATCAAGTTTTTATTAATAATATTATTGCCCATATTTATCATTGGTTGTGGAAACCAAAAACCTAATAAATTACCAGAGGGTGTTGTAGATAAATCTCAATATCCATTTCCTCCTAATGATGACTATGATTACCCTGAGAGCGAATAATGCTGGATAAAATATTAAAAGAGTTTTCTAGTCCTTTTTATCTTTATGATGAGGATAAAATTAAAAATAAGATAAATTTTCTAAATAATTTAGAATTAGACTTTTCTAGAAAATTTAATTTTGCCGTCAAAGCTAATCCTAACCTTGCAATTTTAAACCTTATTCATCGTTGTGGTTTTGGTGCTGAAGTTGTCTCTGCTGGTGAACTATTTAAATCATTGAAAGCCGGATTTGAACCTGAGGATATTATATTTGATGGGCCAGGAAAAACTGATTTTGATTTAAAGTACGCTATCACGCAGAAGATTCACTCTATAAATGTTGAAAATATTGAGGAAGTTGAATTCATTAATGATTACTCTTTAAGTAAGGGGCTAAAAACAAATATTGGTATCAGAATAAACCCCGATATTGATGGGTCGACCATGGATAAGATTACTACTGGTTTATCAGGAGGTAAATTTGGTATTTCAATTGATCAAATTGACTTCGATACAATCTCTAATTTAGAGGGGGTGAACTTAAAAACACTTTCTGTTCATATAGGAAGTCAAATAACTGATTATCAGAAGTTACTTGGTTCATATGAAAATCTAATCAAAATTGCAGATGAGCAAAATCTTAAAAATAATATAAATATTGATACTTTAGATTTTGGTGGAGGATTTGCTGTTCTTGATCACTCAGATAAAGAAATCAATTTTGATAGTTGGAAAAATAATTGTAACAAAATACTTAGTGGAAAAAATTATAATATTATTTTTGAACCTGGAAGATTTATAGTAGCTGATAGCTGTGAACTTATCAGTAAAGTTTTATATATAAAAAATAGTGGCAATAAGAAAATTGCTATTATTGACTGTTCATTTTCTGAATACATTCGTCCAGCTTTGTATGACATAAAGCCTCCAATAAAAGTTTCAAACAATTCAAAAGATGTTGAAATTTATGATATCGCAGGTGGAATTTGTGAGTCTACTGATTATTTTGTAAAAGATATTGAACTACCTAAGATAAAAGTTGGAGATAATTTAATATTTATGAATGTTGGTGCTTATGGATCCTCTATGTCCTCAACTTATAATAGTCGACCTCGACCTCTAGAGGTATTATTCAACAAAGATGAGTATCGTGTAATCCGATCTCGTGATACCTTAGAAGATCTATGTAAAAATGAGATCATGTAATGATAATATTTTTAAAGCGTGTAAATATTATAATCGCCTTAATTTTATTATTTTTAACTCTTGGTTTAATTAAATTTAAAAATAATTTATCTCATGATCCTGTAAGTAACTTTAATGTTGATGCGATTGTTGTATTAACAGGAGGGAAAGGAGAGAGAATTATTGAGGGTTATAAACAAATTGAAAAATCTAATCAAAATAAGTTGTTTATTTCTGGTGTTGATAATACCTTTAATTCAGAAGTTGTATTAGTGAATATTCTTAACTTTGATCAAAACATTGTTGAATGTTGTATTGAGGTTGGATATTTATCAAAAAATACATATGAAAATGCGTTAGAAACAAGATATTGGGCCTTAGAAAAAAAAATAAAATCGATTTTATTAATTACTTCAGATTTACATATGCAACGTGCAGAATTTTTATTTAATCAACTATCAGGTTTGAAAGTAACTCCTTATTCTGTAAGCAATAGTGATATAGTTATTCCTTTTGAAAAATTGGTAGAGGAGTACATTAAGTTAATTGTCTCAAAATTAGTTTTTATAAAAAAATATGAAATTTAGTTTTTTAATAACATTTTATTTTACAACAGCTATTGTATTAATTATTTCTTTGTTAGGCCTTCCCTTCAAATATACAAAATTTAGATTTTTTGTGCTTTTCTTTACAAGGAACATGGCAGTAATTTTAAAACTGTTTGGAATTAATATAGAAGTAATTAATTCTGATATTGCTCACAAAAAGGGTTATCTCTATGCGAGTAAACATCAGTCAATGTTTGAAACAATATACTTTAATGAACTTTTTTATAATCCTGCATATATTTTAAAAAAAGAATTATTGAATATTCCATTATTTGGGACCTACCTTAAAAAATTGGGAATGATTGCTATTGATAGAAAACAAGGAATCCATAGTCTTCGTTATGTAAATCAGCAAACAGCTGAATATTTAGATCATAGACCTGTAATAATTTTTCCCGAGGGAACCAGAACAACCTTTAAAGATCAACCTGATTTAAAACCTGGAATTTATTCTATGTACAAGTCTTTGAACAAGCCAGTTGTACCTATTGCTTTAAATTCTGGAAAATTTTGGCCTAAAAATAATCAGATTCATAAAGGCTCCATAACAGTAGAGTTTAAACAGCCGATACCTCCTGGATTGAGCAAGCAAGAATTTTTAAATAAACTCAAAATTGAGATAAATAGCCTTAATCATTAGGAATAAATTTTCCTGCCTGTCTTGCTTTAACAATTCTATCTCTTACATTTTTGGTCTTCTTTAATTTTGTTAATAAATTCTTAGAATTTCCCTGATTGAGGGTTTTAGAAAAATTTTTTAATTCACTTATGAAATTATTAGTTAATTTTAGAATTTGGGAATTATTTGCTAAAAATATATCCCTCCACATTTCTGGATCACTTCCTGCTACTCTAGTAAAGTCTCTAAATCCACCAGCAGAAAATTTTACAAGCTTTGAATTTAGTGAAGATTCTTTTTTCATTGCCGTCAAAACTAATGAATAGGAAATTAAATGAGGCAAGTGTGAAGTCAAACTAAGCACTTTATCATGCTCTTTTGCAGACATAATTTCAATTTTCATATTTAGTGACTTCCAAAACCTAACAATCTTATTAATGTTTGTCTTGGAAGATTTTTTTAAAGGACAAATAATATTATATCTATTTGTAAATAGTCCATCAAATCCATGTTCCAGTCCAGCTTTTTCAATACCCGCTATTGGATGTGAGGGAATAAAATTAAATTTATACTTTTTTTGATTATATAATTTTTCTATGTTTAGTTTTGTTGAGCCCACATCTGTAACAATTGTTTTATCTAAATTAATGTTGCTAAGTTTTTTGAATATAGATTGATACTGGAGCATAGGTACACAAATAATTATGAGATCAATGTTTAATTTGTTGATTTCTTGAAGTGATTTCAAAACTATTACATTGTTTAATTTTGATTTTTTAATTCTAATTTTAAGGTTATTGGATTTATCAAAGGCAAAAATATTAACATTTTTGTATTTTTTAATTACTGATCTTGCTATTGATGATCCAATCATTCCAAAACCAATTATGAGAATATTTTTAAACATTAAATTTATTCGCTGTTTTTACTGCCTTTTTCATGTCACTTTTTGTTCCAATGGTCATCCTAACAAAATTATGTAATCCATATGATGACAATGATCTAACTGTAATTTTATTGGAGTGTAAAAAATCAACAAATTTTTGAGTTATTGATGAACTTTTAAACTTTAAAAGGATAAAATTGGCCTGAGTATCAATGGTTTCAAATAATTTGTTATTTAAGCCTCTGCAAGTAAGAGATTTGTTTACAAAATTATTTTTTACAGAGTCATTAATCCATTTTTTATTTTTCAAAGACTCTTGAGCTGCAATACATGATAATCTAGATACATTAAAAGGCTTTTTATATTGATAGAGTTGAGAAATAAGCTTTGAATTAGCATATCCCCAACCTACTCTTAAGCCGCCTAGAGCAAATATTTTTGAAAAAGACCTTGTTATAATCAAATTAGAATATTTTTTAACTAATTGCATTCCATCATCATATTTTTTATCTCTAATGTATTCACAGTATGCTGAGTCTAATACAACAATTGTTTTTTTACTTATTTTATTTAAAAATTTAATTAATTCATTTTTGTAAAAAATAGACCCTGTAGGATTATTAGGGTTAGCTAAAAAAACAATTTTTGTTTTTGAGCTGATAATTTTACTAAAATTTTCTAATTTAAATTGAAACTCTTTATCATCATATTTTTTTACTTTGCATCTAAAGTGTTTTGCATAGATTGAATACATAGCAAAAGCATATTTAGTAAAAACGACTTCATCATTGGGTTTTGAAAAAGTAGCATATATCATTTGGAGAACTTCATCTGAGCCTGCGCCTAATATAATTTGTTTATTATTTATTTTATAAGTTTTAGCAATTTGATTAATTAAACTCTCTCCATCAAGCTCAGGATAGATATTTGAAAATTTAATATTTTTTTTTATTAATGACTTTACAGATTTAGCTGGGCCATAGTTGTTCTCATTTGATGAAAGCCTTACATACCCTTTAAATACTTCTGCTCCACCCTTGTAGGTATTTTTTGGTTGGCTATTTTTCATAATTTTTTGATAATAAATAAACTATATAAAGAAAATATCATCATTTTATATTGAAAATTAATCCAAAAAGCCTTAAATTCCAGTTTCACCGATTTGATAGCAGCTTGCGGGTGTAAAACAGCTAAAGCGTATCTCCCGCAGTTATCTTTCGAACAGGTTTAAAAATGAGAGAAATAATTGCAAATACTGAATATCCAGGTTTCTTACTGAAATGCCAAGAAGAGCTACCATTGGACTCTGGTAAAAAAATTAAGAATTTTCAAATCGCTTATCAAACATATGGAAGTCTTAATGCTCAAAAAAATA
The DNA here is from genome assembly GCA_902617355.1 of uncultured Alphaproteobacteria bacterium. Lineage (GTDB taxonomy): Bacteria > Pseudomonadota > Alphaproteobacteria > HIMB59 > HIMB59 > HIMB59. The sequence goes on from CACMWK010000007.1 coordinate 19,587, forward strand.
ATGCAATTTTGGTTTGTCATGCATTAACTGGTGATCAATTCCCTGCAGAGGAAAATCCTATAACTAAAAAAAATGGTTGGTGGGAATTAATGATTGGACCCGATAAGCCTATTGATACGAATAAATACTTTGTTATCTGCTCGAATGTTCTTGGGGGCTGTGTTGGAACGACAGGTCCTAATGATACTAATCCTGACACCTCAAAAATATATGGTTTAGATTTTCCTACCATAACGATTAGAGATATGGTGAGAGTACAAAAAATACTTGTTGATGAGCTTGGAATATCCAAATTGCTTTCTGTAGCAGGTGGTTCAATGGGTGCAATGCAAGTTCTACAATGGGCTGCTACTTATCCGGAGAGTGTAAGGTCTATTATGAGTATAGCAGGTTCATTGAAACACTCTGCCCAAAATATTGCATTTGACGAGGCAGGAAGGCAATCCATTATGTTGGATCCTAATTGGCAAAATGGAAGATATTTGGAGAGTAATGAAAAACCTGAGAATGGTCTCTCTGTTGCAAGAATGATTGCTCATATTACTTACTTATCTGAGAAAGCTTTTCAAAATAAATTTGGTAGAAATTTACAAGAAAAAAATGATTTATCTTTTGGCTTTGGAATAGACTTTCAGGTCGAAAGTTATCTTCGTTATCAAGGTAGATCTTTTGTTGATCGATTTGATGCTAATAGCTACCTATATATGACTCGAGCAATGGATTATTTTGATGTGAAAGATGAAATTATTTCAAATAAAAAAACGATAATTGATAATTCGATCCGATTTCTAGTTTTATCATTTACCAGTGATTGGCTATTTCCAACAAAAGAGTCAAGAGAGATAGTATCTTTATTAAATTCTATTGGGTCCAATGTTAGTTTTGCTGAAGTCGTATCAGATAGAGGTCACGATAGTTTTTTATTAGATGAGCCACAATTTTTTAAAGTTGCTCAGGGATTTTTAAAGGGAATAAAATGAGAAAAGACTATGAGATCATTTTAAATTTAATTCCAGAAAACTCAAAGGTATTGGATATTGGTTGTTCTGATGGAGAGCTAATCACTTACTTAGAAAATAAAGGAATAAGTGCTCAAGGTGTGGAATTGAGTCAAGAAAAAGTAATCAAATGTTTGGAAAAAGGATTAGATGTAATACACGGTGATATAAATTTAATAGTTGAAGATTTTCCATTTAATCAATTCGATTATTGTCTTTTGACTCAGACAATTCAGGCAGTTCAAGAACCAGACCAATTATTAAACACCCTCAAAAAAGTAAGTAAAAATATCATTGTGAGCTTTAATAATTCAGCACGTCTTAGTAAAATTTCAAATTTTCTTTTAACAGGAAGTTTTGACTCACTTTTAAAAAAAGCAAATAGTGATCACTGGTATAATACTGATTATATTCACCCATGTAGCATCAAAGATTTTAAAAAATTAGCAACAGATTTAGATCTAAAAATAATTTCAACTTTTGATGTCCTTTCTCAAAAGAAATTTGAAAACGGTAAAATTCCTTCAAATTTATTTTGTAAAGAAGTTCTCTTTCATATTACTAATGAACAATAAAAATATAATTTTTGTCTATAACGCAAAAGGTGGTAAATGGAACTATATTCTTGATACAGTCCATAAATATGCCTCCCCCAGCACCTATGATTGCAATTTATGTAAAATTACTCACGACCTGAAAATGCGCGAGTCGTGGAAGAAATTTATAGAGAGCTCACCACATAATTTTAAGTTTTTACATTCAGAAGAATTGGAAGAATTTAATCTTCTAAATTACAAAGATGAACTGCCTATATGTCTTGAGGAAAAAGAAGGTAAATACAAATTATTGATAGATAATAAACAAATGAATGAATTTAAAAATGAATTTGAATTAATCAATATTTTAGAAAAGATATTATAAACCGACTAAGCCTAAATAAATTAATCGAAGCGAACCTATCACTACAAAAATATTAATAATGGTAAAAAAAGAATTATCTGAAAGTTTACTATTCATCCAGTGTCCCAAAATTACTCCTATTATTGCAATTGGTGAAAAAATTAGATAACTATATAACTTCTCAAAGTTTAATATTTCCAAATAAAAATATGGGATTAATTTAAATAAATTTATTAAAGCAATAGAAAAAACTACGCCTGCAACAAACTGCACTTTTTTATTATAAATTGACATAAAATATATATTTAATGGCAATCCTCCAGAGTGGAGTACAAAACTAGTAAACCCCGCTAGTGCTCCCCAAAAAGATTTACTTCCATAAAAGGGTATTTTTTTTAAATTTCTGTTGTCTGCGATTAAGTAATTAAGCAAAACATATAGTAAGGAAATTGATCCAATAAAAATACTTATCATTGATAAATTGATAAATTTAAACAAGATTGTTCCAATAATAACCCCCAATAAAGAATATGGTGCAATTGACCATAAAATTTTATATTCAAAATGTTTTCTATTTAAAAACAAAGCAATTACATCACATACAATTAACATTGGCATTAATATAGCTATTGCAGTTAAAGGACCATAAGTTATGGATAATAGGGTTACTGAAATTAAAGCCAATCCACCCCCGGAAAAACCTGATTTTGAAATTGCAAATAAAAGAATAGAAAAAGAAACTATTAAGTAATAACTAATATCTAACAATAATTTATCCTGTATTTTAAAATCTCAATATAAATTAATATTAAGTCGGCACAAAATTTTTAATAGGTATTTTTTTTTGTTTTTTTGAACTCTTTGCGTAAACAATCTTTTTACATACACAAATCATTAGTCCTCCCATATAAGGAAAAAATAATTTACCTATTTTTTCAATTGTTCGATGTGATTTGTAATTTAAATAATGACTCCATGGAGGAAAGTGCAAAAATGTTTTTCTATAATCAAGAACCAAAAAGTCTTGTATTAGTGATTTAAATTGCTTGTTTGAGTATGATCGACCAAACCCAAAAGGATTGTTATCATACCGAGTCCATATACCAGACCTTCTGGGAATAATTGATAGAAATAAACCGTTTGGCTTAAGTATTCTCCATATTTCTTCAATACTACTCTGGGGCTTATCAACGAACTCAAGTAAATGAGTAGATATTACCACATCAACTGAACTTGGATCCAAAGGTAAGAAATATTCATGTATTATTTGGTGTTCGAAATCGTATTTCTCTTTAACATTACCATCTAAAAATTCTGGTTGCATAGAGGATATTTGTAAATTTTTATTTTGCTTACTAAGAAACGAGAGAAAAGGGTTTGTATAACCATATCCACAAATAACACTATCGTTTACAGAATTTAAATGGGTGTTTAATTGATGACGTATGTTGCGTTTAACAATAGTGCCTAGTCTTGAATTATAAAAACTATAAATATCGGATGCGTTGATATCCATAGTTGTATTTTAACGAGATTTACATAACATTCTATTTCTTATGCAAAAACCTAATGTGTATTTGTTTCCTCAATTAGATGATAACTATGGATATCTAATTAAAAATCCTCATGAAACAAAAGGAGTGCTAGTTGATCCCTCAGATCTAGATATGTGTTTGAAGATACTTGAGCTAAATGATTGCAGTGCTTCTCACATAATCATTACACATCATCACGATGATCACATTAATGCTGTTGATGAAATTAAATCAAGATTTAAATCTTTAGTCATAGGGTACAAAAATGACTCCAAAATACCAAAACCAGATAAAGAAGTTGAAGATCAGGAAATTTTTGAGATACATGGAAATGAATATAAAGTCATACATACTCCTGGGCATACGCTTCAACACATAAATTATTTTATGCTAAAACATAATATTTTATTTTCTGGGGATACTCTATTTAGCATTGGATGTGGAAGAATGTTTGAGGGAAATCCTGAAGTTTTTTGGAAAAGTTTGTCAAAGTTAAAACAATTACCTGAAGATACAAAAGTATATTGTGGGCATGAATATACGATGGCTAATTTAAAATTTGCCCTAAACATAGACCCTGATAATGAAAAGCTTAATGAATATTATAAATGGGCCTCACACCAAGAAAAAGAGCATCGACCAACAATTCCAACAACTCTCTCAGACCAATTGCTATGTAATCCATTTTTGAGATGTGACACAGATCAATTTATGAAATTTTTTGACACGCAAGATGCAACAGAGGTATTTGCTAAAATGCGCTCTGCAAAGGATAATTTCTAGAAAATTATTTTAATCTTGGTGTTTTAATGAAATGTGCTAGTTTCAAAATACTTATGAAAGACACTTTTCAATTAGATAGCGATATTGCTGATGCTTTTCAAAAAAAGCAAATTGATAAAGTATGTTCTCTCTACTATGAAGCAGCAAATTACTTCGAAGATAAGGCTGATATTGAAGCAGCATGTTTTTTCTATACACAAGCCTTAGTCATGGCTTTAGAAGAAAATCATGAACTTAAGGAAAAAATTATTTACAAGCTTGAAAAATACGGCAGAAGTAAAGACGCAACTTTAAATTAACTAAAATCTGAATGGAAAAATCTACCATTCAACTTCCTGATACTTGGCTTGAACATTTAAAAGAGGAATTTAATCAAGATTATATGATTAAACTCAAAAGCAAACTTTTAGAATTAAAAAAAAATAAAATTATTTTTTATCCTCCAGGAAAACAAATTTTTAATGCATTTAACTTAACTCCTTTAGACAAGGTGAAGGTAGTGATATTAGGTCAAGATCCCTACCATGGACCTGGCCAAGCTCATGGGCTCAGTTTTTCTGTACCAGAAAATATAAAACCACCGCCCTCACTGTTGAATATTTATAAAGAACTTCAAGATGACTTAAAAAAAGAGGTGAATTACAACAATGGTAATTTAGATAAGTGGGCTAAGCAGGGAGTATTTCTTTTAAACACAACTCTTACAGTAGAAAAATCAAAACCTCTATCACATCAAAAGTTTGGTTGGGATATTTTTACAGACAAAGTTATCTCAGTTATAAGTAATAAATTAGAAAATATTGTTTTCATATTATGGGGTTCGTTTGCTCAATCAAAGAAAGAGATAATTGATTCGAATAAACATCTTATTTTATCAGCACCGCACCCTTCCCCATTATCGGCTCACCGCGGTTTTTTTGGGAGTAAGCCTTTTTCTAAGACAAATACCTTTCTAAAATCAAAACAAATTGATATGGTTGAATGGTAATGAAGACTGATGTTGAAAATCTCGTAGGGTTTATTGAAAAAGCAGTTATTGCAATAATATTAGTAGCTACTATTACAGCCATTATGTTTGAGATAATGAGAATGATAGAAGTTCAGTATGTAGAGTTAGCTGATCTACTCCTCTTGTTTATTTATGTTGAGGTTATTGGAATGGTTCGAGTCTACTATGTTTCCAATCGTGTTAGAATGACATATCCCTTATTTATTGCTATTACAGCTTTATCTCGTCTTATTATACTTCAAGGTAAAGACTCAAACCCAGAGCTTCTTCTTTACGAAGCAGGAGCAATAGTCTTAGTTGCGATTGCAGTCATCATTCTTCGACTTAGGTATGTCCCAATACTTCGTCCTATTGAAGATGTTGATGAAATTAAACCTAGAAGCACAAAAAAGTAATAAAATTGAAAAAAATTGCAGTCATTGGAACTGGGCTTAGTGCGCTTTCTTTGGCATATCACTTGCCTGCACTTGATATTACATTTTTTGAAAAATCCTGGAGACCAGGTGGAAGAATAAGCACAAGAAAACATGAGCAATATGCTTTTGATCATGGTGCTCACTATTTGAAATTAGATCATGGTGTTATTGGCTTAAATGAATTTTTAAAAAAAATTGATGCTATTAAAATTTTAAAAGGTCAATTTTGTTCAAATATCTCACAAAATTCTCCAATTGAAGATAAAGAGGTCATTGTTGGTAAAGATGGAAATGAGTCAATTCCTATAAAGATACATAAATCACTGCACTACCCTACGCATTTTTCAAAACAGATAACTAACATTGAAAGCCATAATAATGAATATTTCTTAATCGCAGCAGATGAGAAATTTGGACCTTATGATTATGTTTTTTGTAGCATGCCCTATGAACAATCAAAAAAATTGTTAGATCAATTTATAGATTATAGTGATATTCCTGAAATAGAGTTTGACTCCATTTGGACAGTCATGATTGCATTTAATAAAAGATTGGGAGCTCCGTTTCAATTTGGATATCACTTAACCCCTGAAATTAGTTTCTTAATGAATCAAAATTTTAAACACGAATTTTTTAATGAAGAGTGCTGGGTTGTAAATATGAGAGCTGATTGGACAAAAGAGTATTACAACATAGAAAATTATGTTTTAGAGGACTATGTGGTAAATCAAATGAAAAAGTCTTTTCAATCAAAAGCTGATGCTGTTTTTAAGAAGTCACATAGATGGAGATACTCTTATACAAAGAAAAGTCTAAGAGATCAAAACTCTAAAAGATTCATTGAGTCCATAGATCAGCGTCTATATGCTTTTGGAGATTGGTGTGAAGGTCCAAGTATGCAAGATGCTTGGTTATCTGGTAAGAAATTAGCTCAGCATTTCAATGAAATGAGACTTAAAAATTAAATAAAGATTGTGAATAATAAAATTTAGGAAGTTCCTCAATGCGTTTTATTATAAATTTTTTTCCATTTTAAATAGTCTTGGTCATTTAACATAAATCTCATCAAGTTTTTTACATCATTTTTATTAATATTATATTGCAAATTTATTATTTGGTATGGTATCTCATCGTTATGTGCCAAGAACTTAATATGATCTAATTCATAGGGCGTTAAATATTTCATTAAACTATAAACGTCGGACATATATGAAAACTATACAAAAAATAGTATTTAAGTCTAGTTCGTGAAAATGTATTACCTAAAAATTAATAAAAGGTGATTTTTCTGTATTCTATTTCAAAGCAGCAAAAAAACTGTCTGATTTATTGCAATCGCCGTAATAAGTTTTTTTCAAATTTACACTATCAGGATAAAATATGTTTCTCTCATATCTAAGGATTTTTTTATATAGAATTAGGGTGTTAAAGGAGAAGTCAGTTTCAATTCTAAAATGATAACTTACGTCATCTTCTCCCATGTACTCATATTGTAAATCTTGAAATCTCTCCTTTAATACAAAGAGGTTTTGGTCAAATGAGTATTCAAATTCATTTATATCCTCATTTTTAAATTCAATAATTTGTACTTTTGAGTAATCAATAAGAGATGTTTCTTGACAAGCTAATTTTATACTCTGGCCGAAAGATAAAGTTGGAATAAAAAATAATATAAATAAAAACCTCATAATTTAATCCATTATGCTTGCTTTAAATCCATACTCTGAGATAGCTTTTTTTCGAAAAAAGCCCTCAATTTTTATCATCGTTACAAAATTGTTTGAACATTTAAGAAGAGCTTTAAAAGGTTTAGCAGATCCTTTACAACTTATATCTTTACCATTAGCATCATGTGTTTCACCACAGGCACATTCGTAATTAATAGAACCATATCCATTGAGTCTGAGTAAATGGGCAGCTTGTAAGGGGTTGTTTTTGAGTTTTTCTCTTACTTCCTCTTTATTGGTTAATATTTCCATTAAGGAGTTAATTTTATTTAATCCCCCCTCATTATCCACATAAAAAAAGTAGCTAGAAGTATGAGAGAGATTGTTAAATCTACCCAAAGAGTACCAGTAAACATATAATTTTAATTTTCACTTGGGATGGCGTTTTCTTCTCTCATCAAAATAGGTCGACCATCATGCGCGGTATTTAAGGGTATAATTTTACCTTTATACCTTACACATAAAGTTGGGGCGTTTCTTACTTCCTTTCCCAAATTCACCTCTAAGTCTACAAGAATTAATTCTGCACCATCCAAAATTTTTAATATTTTCATTAATTATATCTCCAATACTACTTTTTAGTATCAAAGTAATCTTTGGATCTTTACAGAGCAATTTAAGGTTTAATGTCAGCTAAAAGTGAAGTCTAGTTTTCTGCGCAGATATCCTTAATAACTGGTGTATTAGTGCACTCAACACATTTTGTGATTTGAACTACACATCCATCAGCTAATTGAGATACCTCTACTTCTTTGTTACACTTAGAACAAATAGAAGAAACAGATAAGTCACACTTCGGACAAGATATTGTTTGAGCGTTTTCCATTGCCATTTATTACTGCTATAATACCCTTTTAGATGAAAAATGGAATAAATTACGAAAAACAATTAATAATCAATAAATTCAGTATTTTTGCTTAATAAGTTTCTATTTTGATTGATCGAAATAAAAATGTACTTTTAGTTTGAATGGATACAATTAAATCCCTCATAAAAAGTCATAAAATGATAGCTCATCCTGAAGGTGGTCATTACGTCGAAGTTTTCAAAAATAAGGATGTTAGTCACATTTACTATTTATTAGAAAAAGGGCAATATTCACATTGGCATCGCATTAAAAAAATCGAAACAATACACTTCTATACTGGTAGTCCTTTGAGAATATATACTTCGAAAAATGGCGAAGAATATGAAATAAATGAAATAGGATCTGAAAATAGATTTATTTACAGCGTAGAAAGTAATATATGGTTTTCTTTGGAATCGACTGGATTATTTAGTTTAATTGGTTGCACAGTTGCTCCAGCTTTTGAATTTGAGGATTTAGAAATAGCTCCTAAAAATTGGAAACCTAGTAAATTTAGGGGTTATCTCTAAAAAAATTAAATATTTAAAAGTAAATTCAAATATTTTTTAAGCTTTGTAATTTACAAACACAATTAATTAAATTTAGTGTTAAGAAATTTTTAATAATCACAAAAAAATCTTTAAAATGGAAACCAAAGTTAAAAAAAAATTAATCATGCTTTTTTTTAAATTTGACTTAAATTTGAAACTTTTTCTAATTTTTCTATTTTATTAAAAAATTGTTGATTTTATTGATAATTTTTCTATTTTTTTATAAATTACACATAGATTATTTAATAGTTTGTGTATAAATTAAAAATAATATAAGTTCAAAAGAAGTGCAAGATATAAAAATCAAACCTTGGGAAGAATTAAAACAAATTCATAAGGAAAAATTTAAAAATGAGTCAGATTACTTATCTTTTTTCCGGGATGTAGTTTTACATGACACTTCAACAAGAGAAAAGTACACCTCTCAAACTAAAGATAGGGTAATTGAGGGAGTAACTTGGGCTAAAGAATTCTCAAAGTTTCATCAAAGATATAAAGACGGCTACTCTTTCAAGTTTTCTGAAAATAATACAATTTTGAATATAGGGCACCAAACTACATATTTAATTAAACCACAATTTGCAGCTTATCATGCGGTTAGAAAAATAATGAGAAATTGGTTAATAAAGAGACTCAAAGATGAGTATGTCAAAAAAAAGCCAGTGATCTACAATCCTCCTAAAAGTCTCAACCAAGGCGAAAGTAACTTTATTACAAGGCGGACAAAAGTTGCTTATTTAGTGTATATGGGTGACTTAGCTGTTAGAGATAATTTACTTTACTCTATTAGAGATAATAAAACTCTAGTACCCAAACCAGCTTCGCTATCTTGGTGTGTGTCACAATTTGATGATACATATATATCTGATGGTATACTAACCTACCCTAAAAATTTAGGCTCCTTGAATGAAAACTTATTGTCAGGATCATTGTCTTTTTAAATGTCAGAAGTAATTAAAGTATTATTATCATCATACGGCTTTGCAATTTTACTATGGGTAGCTTTTATCTATACTCAAAAAAAATTTGGTAAATTAACAAAAAATGTTAGTTCCAAAAGAATATATATTAAATATTTCATTATAATCGTTTTAGGGTACGGGACTTTCTCACTAGTTTTAATTAGTGTTTATGGCGATTGGTTTAAATAATCAAAACTTATGAATATTGATGATATTGAAACTCAAGATTACATATTTATGAAGTGTCTCCAGGAAAAAATATGTAAAAGACATGTCACACTAAAAACAACAGGTAAACAGATAAATGATAAGTCTTTAATTTCAAAAAATGTGATTAATGCTTTTGACTTGGATGAAATTTCATTCTTGACAGGATTAAATTTCAATATTGTGAGTGATACTGGGGCAAAACTTATAAAAATGAATCTAGCAAATAAAATTATGTGGGAAGACGATCAAAATAATGAAAAGCGATATCTTTGGTATTTGTCAGAGAACGGTGAAAAATATTTAGAAAGAAATTCATACAAGAGCACATGAACATAGAATTAGTGGTAAATACATTTTGGTTTTTTTCGATTTTTACAGCAGCTATTTACATTATTAAAAAGAGGTATGTTGGTAAAAAGGAATACTCTATTATAGATAAAGCCTTCAAATTGGGCTTATCTGTATCAATAATTTTAATATTTTTAAGCTTATATTTCTTACTTACACAATCTTAGTTTCCGCCCTCGAGTAAAATAAATTTTTGTGTGTCTAGATCAACTCCGGCTTCTGTTCTAAGTTTTATCATTTCAGGAAGTTTTAACATTTCTTGCATTTTATCCATCGACTCTACTTCTATAACCGTATAAATTTCTTCATTGTTATCTTTTGGATGTCCATAGGCTAATACATTAAGACCATATTCCTGTCTCAGATTTTCATTTTCTTCAAACATTTGTTTCCAATGTTCATAACCTTTAGTTATTTTTGCATTTGTAATAATTTTCATAGCTGTCCTCTCTATAAGTTATTATAAAGTTTATTTAAAAATAATTCATTCAAAAGATATTGATTTTTAAAATTGAACAATACGTAAATTGGTTTAAAGGAGAAAATAATTATGAATTTATGTGTTGTATCTACTTATAACGGAACTAAAGAAGACTACTTAAAATTGTATGAGTCTTTTAAAGATGACATTGCGAAATATACTGATGGATTCGAGATGGGATTTGTCAGAGATGGAAAAGTGATAATTGTAGCAAATGTCACCGATGAGGAAAAATTTTATGCTTTGTTTGAAGATCCAAGATCAAAGGAATTTGATGCTAAATTTAATAATGTAGATGACGTATATAAATTGGAAAAAATGTAGCAATACCAAAATTGATCAATGGATATTTTCACGACAATTTTTTAATATTGGTGGTAAAAAATCAAAATTAGCAGTCCATGCATAATGAATTTCAAGAATATAAAATTCTATATCCTCCTGAGGAAAGTGACCCTCATCGTATTTATCCAATAGAGCTTGTTTTCTTTTATTCATTTCTTCAGAAGTGTTAGGGTCTTTCATTTGTAAAAAAAAATCTTCGGCTAGCTCATAGGTTGCAATACAGATTATTTCCTCTTCATCATAAATTATATCTTTTTCATGATAGCTATGAGAGGAAATAGAAATTAATGAGAATATAAATATCAGAACGAGTCTCATTATTTTAACTTATCAAATAGTTCCCTTTCTTTGTATTTATTCTCGGAAACTTCTAGGAAATACGATTTGAACTAACTACCAATTTGTATAAAATCCTTGATAATGCTGACGTAGGGGCCATAGCTCAGCTGGGAGAGCGCTACGCTGGCAGCGTAGAGGTCAGTGGTTCGATCCCCCTTGGCTCCACAAAATTACTTTTATCATTAGAACTTTCTCTATAATCGTTGAAGAGTATAAATAAATTAGGTGTTGTAATTTTTTAATTAGCTAAGTCTTCTCTCATCCAGAAAGCTTGTTCGTTGGTCTTAACAGTAATACTTATATTATCCGCATATTCTGGATTGATGTAATCATAACATTTGACGGCCATTTCAGTATTTTCGTATTTTCTAATATTTTCCAATATAGGTTCTTTAGTTGTAAAAAATTCAACAGAGACAGTATATTGATCATCAGTAGGGAATTTTTTATCAAGCATTTTAACTATTTCACCATGAAGTTTGATGCATAGGTCATAAGGAAGTCTTTTAGATGCTCTAACAGAGTGAATTAAAAAATCAGGATCATCTTTTTTAACAAAAAAAGCATATTGTTTAAAAGTGCTATCCTTGCTTAACATATATACTTCTCCGTATTCATCTGTGAATCTTGAATACAGATGTCTTGTAGCTTTAATTTCTTCTTCGATATATTCTTTATCTAAATGTTTAAGAAGACTATCAAGTAGTTTAAATTCACCTATTCTCTCTTTCTCTACAGTTTTGGTATAGTCAAAAGAAAAAACCTTAGTAGGAAGTAAAAATATGCATATTACAGATAAGGTTTTTAAAATTTTATAGATATACATAGATTAATGTGCTTATTGTTTTATTCTAGAAAATTTTGATAAAATTTGAAGAAATTTGTGGGATTATTTTGGTTTATTGTTTCTAAAAAAATGCAAAAAAAATAATTAAAAATACTTTTATTGCTCTAGATATTAGAGCCATATAAACAAAAATTTTAATAAAAATATGTGGTTTTGTTTTTATTAGCGATCTATAAAGACCAACGATGGTGTAAAAAAACCAAGAAGCCATCACTGCCCGAGAAATTAATTCACTTATATTATCTATTGAAAGAAAAATACCTAAAATTACTACTGTTAGGATTACATAAAAAAACCAAAATGATGGTCCAAGACCTGCATCACCTCTCCAGAAAGTTATAAAAGGATTTTTTTTCATAATCTCTCAAATAAATATCTAATTTCAACGGAGTCTTGAAAAACCCAACTTAAGTCCTCATTTTCAAAATTTTCTATATCTCTAGTGATCATTTTATCAACTAGACGACAATTATTGTTACGGCAAAAGTTTGTTAAAAATGTTGACTCATCTGTCATAATTTTCATATAGACATCTGGTAAATCATCCTCTCTTGTATGATATTCTTTTTGTAATTTGACGGCATCCTCTTGTTCATAAACATAACCTTTCTTCCATAATATTGTCTTAGAAAAATAATAAGGAGATGGTTTTATTTCACTAAATAATAAAGAGTACTTTGTTGTACTCGGTGCAAAAGCATGAATATGATCATTAATTTGTAATTCAGGATATAAAACGAGTTTTAAATTTCTATTATCGCATTGAGTTTTTAGATTTAAAAAAATATCAGATTTCTCTATAGTTTTATCAAATTCTTCAAAGTCTCCCATTGCGGGGATAAAGGAATAACTTAATTCAAAGAGCCAACCATTTAAATTATTTTCAAAATTAAGAGGTTTTTTAAGATCTTTTAGGTTATTATCTAAATTACTAGCAAAAACTTCTATTTCCGATAAGTTTTTATCAAGTGCATCTTGATTAGTGGGGTGTCGGTTCACCATTTTTAATTTTCCATTCGAATATTATTATAAATACAAAAAAATTTTAAACTTTGTTGCAAGAACCATATCTTACTCCTATAGAGTCTGCATAGCCATCACTACTAGGTCCATCTCCAACATGTCCAAATATATTTGAATAAGTAAAATCTAAGTTTAAAGTATTTATCATAAAAGTTTGACCATAACGATTACTACAAGTTAAAAGGGATAAATTTTTAGTGTTATCAAGACAAATTGCATCTTCATACAATAAACTTGGGCTATCTATAGTTTTATTAATAAAATCAATTTTGATTTCAAATTGACTCAGATTAAAAAGAGTAATTTGATAACTTTCACCATTATAAAAAAATCCGCCTGAGTCTATATCACTACAGATATATAATTCCTCTTGAGCATGAAGAATTTTAATAAAAAATATTAAAAGTAATGTAATAATTAATTTCATTTATATCTTTTACTTACAATTATAATTTATCTTCAAAGTGATACAAATCAAGAGCATTTGAAAATAGTCTTGAATAAGTTTTTGTTAAACACATGATCAATACCTACATCAAATATGTTCTAGCACCATAATACTCCGAATAATCTAATTTTTCGATGTTAAGTATCTGGATACCTTCATAAATTCCATTAAATTTTTCATCAAGGTTCCAGCAAGAAAGCGAATAGACCATTTCATCTGTTACAAATTGTAGAATATGAAGATCTGCGTCTTTACCAAAACGAACTGCTCTTTTATTTATTTCCTCTCTTTTAAAATTTTTAATTTTCTTTTGCCAAAAATCATCATAGAGAGACAGTTCTTTTTCACATGCATTTATATCCTCTACAGCTCTCATACCCTGTAATCCTTGAACGATATAATTTGGATCATCTTTATCAACAGCAGCAAAAACTTCTGGAAAGTACCATCTTTCAATAATTGTTGTCAGATCAAGTAATGAATAACTAGTTGAAAAACTGAGCCAATCATCAACCTGACTTAACTCCTCTTTGCTATAATGATTAAGAAGACTATCGCCAACTTTTAACCCCTCTACATAGTAATGAGTATCAGCAAATACTTTAAAAGCTGAGAATGAGAATAGTGTTACAAAAATTATTATTATTTTTTTCATTTAAAACTGTCTCCTTATTTTTTCATTTACTTTTCTTTCAACATACCACGCAAAAGCTGATGAACATTTAAATCCAAAAAAAGCAATTAATGTCCATGATAGCATTCTTATAAAGACTAAAGAATCTAGACCTGTTGTGGCTATGATCAATATTTCTACCAATAACATTATCGTTGCCAATATTCCAAACATAAAACTAAGTGTCTTAATTATACCTATTAATTCTGTTTTCATTATATTTTTCCTCTCGTATAATAGATATGGCTATAGATTTTTTTTTATAAATGTGGAAAAATTGAAAAATTTTAGAAACTTTAAATGTCAAAAGTAAAAGAAATTCTTACTCCAGAGTATGCCTTAAAAGATATTCTAAAGAATTTGAGTGAGGATGATATATCTGAATACATAAAAAAAACGAAGTCACTCTTATATAAATACGCAGATCCAGATGATGTATCTAGGCAAATATCTTTCAAAGATGCAATGATTTTAGATAGTAAGATGGAAGAAATTTATGGAAGGAAACCTTTTTTAAGATTGTTAACTGATTTTTTAAGTGTTCATAAAAATTTTGAAAATTCCAATATTGATGAATTTTTACCTGAAGTAATTGCCATAGGTGGAAAAGTAGGAGACTTAATGAATAGAATTAAGATGTCTCTTGATGAAAAAAGCCAAGGCGGAAGCAAGATAGTTCCCAAGGAAAAAGAATTAATTTTTGAAGAAATTAATAAAATTGATGACCAATTAGATAAAATTAAAATGTTGTTAAAGGAAATCGATGACTCTTAATTTATTATTGTGGGCTTCATTACCAGCTATTTTAGTTTCCATTTTTATAGCTCGTAGAGATTTATTTCCTGAACCAAAAGGGTTAATTGTAACTTCTCTTGTATTAGGCTTTTTGATTTTTATTCCTCATACTGTCTTATTTTATTTTATCGGGGACTCTTATGTAGACCTAATTAATAGAAATATTGACAATTTTGTTTTTTTGAATCTTTTAGAGAGTTTATTTCAAGCAGCTTTTATTGAAGAGTCTTTAAAATATTTAATGTTCTTAATATTTGTTAGTAGGTTTAGTGCTTTTAATGAGCCAATGGATGCAATTGTATATGGTGTTTGTATATCTCTAGGGTTTTCTTTGATGGAGACATTAGAGTGGTCGAGACTTTACTTAATAGATTATGGAGAGTCTAGTGCAATAGTTCATGCTCAATCAAGAGCTTGGTCCTCTAATACAATGCATGCAGGTTGTGGAATTATAATGGGATATATTCTATCAAATGCCTTTTTTAAAAAGAAAAACAGCTTTCTAAAATTATTTTTAGCTTTATTTATACCCATTCTAATACACGGTTTTTATAATTTTGGAATTGGAATAGGAGCAGCTCCTCTTTCGTATCTCTTACTCGCAATTTGTGCAGTTTTTGTCTTATTTGGATGGAAACAAACAAGAGAAAGACAAAAACTTAAAAAAATGGAACCTGAAGATAAAGTTATTTCAATAAATATTTTTAATATATCTGCATCAATAATTTTGAATTTTGTAATAGTAAGTGTTTTAATATATTTCTTTATTTAATTATGATTTATTTTAATTACATAAAAAATGTTTAAGAAACTTTATCTTATTTTCATACTTTTTGTTTTTAATAATGCCTATTCAAATGATTTGTGTGATTTATTGTTAAATGATGATTTTATAGTGCCAGAAATCACTATAAATGAGGGTTTTACTGTTAATGTAGAAATTGAAGTTAAAAAAGTTAGGATATATTCGCAATCAACTTTATCAGAATTTGCATTTGACCAAAGAACAAGTTTTCCTAATGAAAATTTTGCAAAATTCATAAATAAAAATTATCCCAACTTAAAGTCAAATGGTTGTTTAATGTATGGTGATGAAAAAATTAGAACTGTTTTAAAAAAAATTGAAATAATTGAACCAACAATTAGATCAAATAAAATGTTAGAGAATAAGTTTAGATTTTTATCTGTTTTTAGGGTATTTGATAAAGAATTAAATAAAGATTTATGGGGATATGAGTATGAGCAAAGTAAAAAATTTGAGATCGAAAATATAAATACATTTAATCGTTTTCCGTTTGACAGTATTGCAACATATGTGGACTTTGAATATGAACAACTTAAATTTGAAGAGGTAGTTGATGATTATTATTTAGAATACGGAGATCAATTTGGTGAAGGTAAAAAATCTCAGTTAGAATGGAATAAATCTCAGATCAAAAATAGTTCAACAATGAATGAATTTAAATTAATCGACCATGGTATTACTAAAGAAGAAATGACATTCGTTGGTGGCGGTACATATCCAAGCTATCTTTACTACTTTGAATTTAAAAGAAATGTTGGCTATTATATTTTAAAAGTACTATTGCCAGTTATTTTTATTGTTTTTTTATCCTTCAGTGTTTTTTGGATAAGAAATCAAGAAATAGAGGCTAAATTAAATGTATCTATTGTCTGTCTATTAGCATTAATAGCATACAATTTTGCAGTTAACTCAGACATCCCAAAAATAAATAACCTTACTATCCTAGACTCATTTGTTTTAATCTCTTATTTGTTTTCAGGTTTATCGACCTTTATGGCTATTTACTCATATTACGATTATAGGAGGGATAAATTAGTTGGAGATTTTAATCCTATAGATAAAAAATTAAGAAAAGCCGCACCTTCATTTTATATTTTATCAATAATTGTAGTTTGCTCTTTTATTTATACTTTAGAATAAAAACTTAAATGCAATCAAATGTCTAACTTTTTAGTTTTATCAATTTTAAAAATATTAATTTTTTTTCCATTAATATCAAATAGTGAAATATTTGAAGGAGATGGCATTACTTGTTCGGAACAGAATATACAAAATGATAAACAACTTACTGGTCTAGTTTACTGTGAACAAGATAATGTTAAATGGTTTTCCCATATAAAAAATCAAAAATTTAACGGATACACTTTTCAATTATTTAATACTGGAGCCATGCTTATTTCTTATTTAGAAAATGGTTCTATGAATAGTTTAGGATTTTACCAAAAAGAAAATTTTGTTGAAATTTCTGTGCATGAAGGAGCAAAAAGAAATGGTCTTGGAACTAAAATTTTTGATATTAATGATCCATTTAGATTTTCTCATACATATCAATTTAAAAATAATGAAATAGATAGATCTTTTCCAGTTAAAGAGACTTATTACGATCAGCAAAATGATAGATTTATTCAAAAATTTTTTTACCTGGATGATCAGTCTAACTATGTGCAAGGGAGTTTTCTGTTTGAAATAGGTAATTCAATAAATAATGAAGATTATAGAGTGTCGTATATAGCCCAAATAAATGATAAAGGTGAATTTGATGGCTACGGTGTAAAAATTTTAAATGACACAGAAATTACATATGGAATTTTTAAGAAAAGACAATTTATTAAAATATTTAAAGAATCGGAGCTAGGTAGTTTTCCAACACAGTATTGGGATTATCTGACTCTTGTAAAGGAATACAATGATACGCTTATACCTTTCAATAAAAAAATAAATCGTTTTTTATCTGAAGCAAGTGAAAGCTTATCTATCTCTGTTGATTTTAATAACTGGGTTTTTTTATCTCAAGAGGATATCGATAATCTCAAAAAAAAATATGAAGCAAGAATAAAAGAACTTAATAATTTTAATAATCTCTAGTCATAATCCCACGGCTTTTTGTATTGTTTATGTAATAAATTATGCGTTAGTTTTTTATTGTAATTAATACCCCACATTTGCAAATAATCTTCAAACTCTTTTGAAATATATTCAAAATGCTTATCCTGTTGATTTTGTCTAAATAAATCAACATGCTGATAAGTATCAATATAATCCTCTTTTCTGGCTTCATTGAAGAAACCAGCTATAGTCTCTGTCATATCAACTTTCACACCTTCATCTAATTCATTTTTATGGTCTTCAATTTGATTGATAGTTAAATCTTCTTTTTTAATTGTAATTTCAACTTCCCAACCCGCAGCAGGAATATCATGTGGTTGCTCTGAGTGTTGTGTTTCATTATTAAAGTTTTCAACCATTACAAAATCAGCATTTGGTTTGAATCCATACTCCACAGTATGGTTAATTCCACTTTCTTCATCATATCCATGTTGAGTAAATAAGTTTAATTTTGATGACATCGTTTAAATTAATCCAACTTTAATACAGTCTCTCCCTCATTAGGAAGGAGGTTATTTTGAATTTGTAACTCCTCTAAATAGTCCTCTTGTTCAAGGCGTAAGGCATTTAAATCCATTGCGACATCAGCAATATTTTTATCTAGTGTCTCTTGTTTTTGTTTCCAGATTTTTTCCTCAAACTTATAGACTAAGTAATTTTGAATATTAAATTTTCCATAAACTAGGTGATAGGCTAAATAACAAATAACAAGTATAAAAAAAATATTTACTATCATACCTGCTTTAAAGAGTTCCATTTTAAGATTTGATTAATTTTAAACATCATTTTTGAGATGTTTTAAATCATATCCTCCTATTAACTGATGATAGCCAACATAGTCAATATTCTCAACATAGATTTCTCTTCTAAATTAAATATGTTTCGGAAATTATTCGGAGATACAGTTTGAACTAACTACCGAATACTCTATTATGCTTATTCTACGCATGATTGGGGCCATAGCTCAGCTGGGAGAGCGCTACGCTGGCAGCGTAGAGGTCAGGGGTTCGATCCCCCTTGGCTCCACCAAAATAGAATAAAAATATGGAACAAAACTTAGATAAACTTTTTTCAATTAATTTTTTGGGAACATGGCTTATTACTCTTGCTGTAATAGCCCTCGTAATTTTTGCTAGCTATAAAATATTTAATATTTTATTTAAATCAGAGATTTATTTTAAAAAATCAGCAATCAGTTATTTTTTAATATTTATTTTTATTTTCGGCTTCTTAATATACTTCTATAGTTAATTAGCCACGAAGATAATTTTATCTGTCGATATGCAAAATAGTCAGGTTAATTAGCCTAAAAAATATTTAATTTTATTGTTAATAGAGTGTAATGTTGACTAATTAACTTAGTTATTTAGGTCACAATTAAGGAGGGTAATATATGAGTATAGCAAGAGTAACAACAGTAAAAATGGACTCAAAGGAGGCAGCTGACGAACAAACACAAGGGTACGTACAAAGTGCTCCATCAGAATTCCCACAAGCAAGTCAGTTAATTGGCATTAGAATTGATGATGTTACATTAATGGCAGTTACAATTTATCCTGATGCTGAAACTATGAAGGCAGCAGACACAGCACGAGAAAAAAGATTAAATACTAATATAGAAAATAGGGTCTCAGTCGAGACAGTAGTTGGCGAGGTTACATTAGATCATCATAATCACTAATGATGAGGGTAATCAGACAAATATAAAAGCCTTTAGATCAGTCTAAAGGCTTTATGATTTTTAGACACCCCATCTCATAGCTGCTGTGTGAACAGATGAGTCCCAATGCTTTAAAAGCTCTTCGTCAAGCTTTGTAAGAGTAATTGAAGCTCCCTGCATTTCAAGAGAAGTGCAATAATTTCCAACAAGAGACCTTGATATCTTTATATTTTTTTTGTCTAACATGTTTTTAGCGTTATCATAAATTAGGTATAGCTCTGTTAAAGGAGTACCTCCCATACCATTGACAAATAAAAGAATTTCTTCGTTTGCATCAGGCTTTAAGTCCTCGTTAATTGCCTCTAATAACTCGGTTGTAATCTCTTGTGCAGATTTCATTTTATCTCTTCTTCTTCCAGGCTCACCATGAATTCCAACACCAAATTCCATTTCATCATCGCCTATGTCAAAATTTGGTTTTCCTGCAGCCGGGACGGTGCAGCTTGAAAATGCAACTCCCATAGAACCTGAATTTTTATTTACCTTATCTCCTAAAGCTTTACATTCTTGTAAGCTACCTCCATGCTCAGCTAAAGAACCAACTATTTTTTCAACAACAACAGTAGCAGCAACACCTCTTCTACCAGTTGTAAATGAAGAGTCTTCCACAGCAACATCATCATTTGTCAATACAGACTCATTTGGGCCTTGCATCATTTCAGCTGCCATTTGGAAATTCATTACATCTCCGGAATAGTTTTTAACGATAAATAAAACTCCTGCTCCACTGTCTACTTTTTCAGCAGCAGCTAACATTTGATCAGGTGTGGGTGATGAAAAAACAAATCCAGGGCAGGCTGCATCCAGCATACCGTAGCCGACTAAGCCGCCATGCATTGGTTCGTGTCCACTCCCCCCTCCACTGATCAGAGCTACTTTTCCCTCTTTTGTGGGAGTGGCTCTGGTGATGAAGTTGGGGTCGTAGTGGCAGTTAACAATATCTTGATGCGCAGCACCAAAACCTTGCAGACTCTCCTTTAGAAAATCATCCGCTGAATTCATAAATTTTTTCATAGTATCCTCCTAACTATTTAACACTGACTCACAGACAGTTTTTATCATTAATTGTGAAGACCTAGCTCCAGGATCGATATGACCTTTCGCTCGCTCTCCTAAAAAAGAAGCTCTCCCTTTTGTAGCTAAAAGATCTTTTGTTGAAAACATCCCTTTTTCTGCCACTTCTATAGCTTCTTTAAGTATCTCTTTAACATCTTTGTTATCCTCGACACCTTTTTTAAGGCAGTTAGATACAGGTATGAGAACATCCATCATTGTTTTTTCACCTACATCTGCTTTACCTCTTTGTTTTACAGCTTCCACGCCATCTGCAAAAATTTCAATTGCCTTTTTATAATCAACACCATTATCGATATCGTTTCCTTTGGCCATGGTCATAAACAATGTGCCAAACAAGGCACCAGATGAGCCACCAATACCAGATAAAACTTTCATTGCTATTTGGTTTAGAGCTTTAGACATTGGTAAATCTTTAATTACAGCTTCTAATTCTATAACAAGCTTGATCCCTCTTTGGACATTAAAAATATGATCCCCATCTCCTATTTCTTGGTCCAATTTTTCTATTTCACTTGCATTTGCTTCAATTACAGCTTGAATTTCTTTTGCTCTATGGATTAAAAAATTAACACTCATTGCACGCTCATTCCTTTTTCGTCAAAAAATAAAATTTTATTTTGATCTATTGCAAAATTTACTTTGTCCCCTTTTTGTCCTTGGAATGTTCCTTGATATAAGGATAAAATTTCTGCTCCATTAAAATCTATCTCTACCACAGTTTCTGCACCGAGAGACTCAACAGTTTTAATTGAGCCAGAAAGTTCACCTTCTCCTATCTTAATGTGCTCAGGTCTTAAACCAAGTTGACTTGCTTTATCTGGTGATGAAGTATTTAAAGTAGTTCTGTTGAGAATATTAATTTTTGGTGAGCCTAATCTATTTGCAACATAAATAGATTTTGGATTATTGTATATATCTTCAGGTTTATCAATCTGGGCGATCTTACCATTTTCTAATACTCCGATGCGATCTGCCATAGTTGTAGCTTCAGCTTGATCATGTGTGACGTAAAGAATTGTGGAGCCTAAATTTAATTGGATTTTTTTCAGTTCGACTCTCAAACTTTCCCTTAATTTTGCATCAAGGGATGAAAGTGGCTCATCCATTAAATATATACTTGGGTCTCTGACTAGAGCACGACCTATCGCAACTCTTTGCATTTCTCCCCCTGATAATTCAGTTGCTTTGTTGTCTAATTTAGCTGAAATTTTCAACATTTCCGCTATTTTTATGACTTTTTCTCTAATATTATCTTCTGGGATTTTTCTGAGAGGGGATCGAAGAGGAAAAGCTAAATTGTCGTAAACCTTATAATGAGGGTATAAGGAGTATTGTTGAAATACAAACGCTGTGTCTCTAGCTGCAGGCTGAGCCTCTGAAAAATCTTCATCATCAAAAAGGATCTTTCCTTTATCAATTTTTTCTAAACCTGCTATTGATCTTAATGTTGTTGTTTTACCTGCACCGGTTGGACCCAATAATACAAAAAACTCTCCATCGTTTACTGTAAAGCTAATATCATCTAAAGCCTTGATAGTTTTATCATATATTTTTGTAATATTTTGTAGTTCTACTTTAGACATTAACTCATAAAATCGCTTTGAAGTGCTTTATCATTTGAACCATCAAAAATTATTTGGTTATTATTAAGAGTATCAAATTGAATTTGCTCATTAATATTAACTTGTGTGTCACTATCAACTCTAATTTTTATATTTCCAAGTTGAGTTTCAATTGTAAGAATTTTTCTTGAACCTAAATATTCAACACCAAAGACATTACCTTTTACACCATTTTCAGAAACTAATTTTAAATTCTCTGGCCTTACACCTAAAAAATTTTCATTGGAGTCTGTTCCTTCTTTTTGTTGAGGGATATTTAATGATGAGTCTAATAATTTAATACTTGATTGACTTGGAGAAATTTTTTCATTTATCGGTATGAAGTTCATTCCTGGTGATCCAATAAAGTTTGCAACAAACTTTGTTTTAGGTTTATTATAAATAACTTTTGGTGAGTCTGCTTGCAACACCACTCCCTCATTCATTACTGCTATTCGATCAGCCATCGACATTGCCTCTTGTTGATCGTGTGTTACATAAACTGTAGTTGCATCAATATCATCGTGAAGTTTTCTTAATTCCAAACACATCAATTCTCTAAATTCTGCATCAAGTGTGCCCAAAGGTTCATCCATTAAAAATGCTTTAGGTCTTCTGACTAGTGCTCTTCCAAGTGCAACACGTTGGCGATCACCTCCTGCTAAAGAGGATACTTTTGATTTTAATAAGTGATCAATTCTGAGAAGCTTTGCAGCTTCTAGAACTTTAGCATCTACTTCGCTTCGTGAAAGCTTTTGCATTTTCAGTGGGAAAGCCAGATTATTTCTTACATTCATATGTGGATAGAGTGCAAAAAGCTGAAAAACAAAGGCTATATCTCGCTGAGAGGCCCTTAGATAGCCCACATCTTGCTTATCCAAATATATATTTCCAGAAGTTGGTAGCTCTAAACCAGCAATCATTCTTAAAGTGGTAGTTTTTCCACAACCTGAAGGGCCGAGTAAAACGAAGAATTCTTTATTTTCGATAATAAGATTGGAATTTTTCACTGCAACGAAATCTCCAAAAGATTTATGTAAATTTTTAATTTCTATTTCTGCCATGACTAATCTGGGAAATGACTTGTGATCACAAATCCGATAGTTCCCACCAAAATAACGATAAAGGAATATGTATACATCCACATAGCAAAAGGCTGCATCAGCATAAATACACCCAATAAAATTAAAACAGTTGATGCATTTTCCCAAATGGATCTTCTAAAAATTCTTCTCAATAAACTTTTTTTCTCAGCCATTATTTTCTCACCGCTCCAAATGTTATTCCCCTTAGAAGATGCTTTCTCAATACAACTGTAAATATCATCACTGGGATTAAAAATAATGTTGTCCCTGCTCCAATAGCAGGCCAATCAAGACCACCCTCTCCTATAATTGTTGGGATAAATGGTGGTGCAGTTTGCGCATTAAATTGTGTTAGTAAAACAGCAAATGCATATTCATTCCACGAAAATATCATGCAAAAAATTGCTGTTGCTGCAATACCTGTAGTTGCTTGCGGAAGAACTACTTTAAAAAATGCTTGCATTCTAGAGTAACCATCTATCATCGCAGCCTCCTCATACTCTCTCGGTATCTCATCCATAAACCCTTTTAACAGCCAAACTGATAAACTTAAATTTACAACCGTGTACAGAATAATCATGCCAACGTGAGTATCACCGAGACCAAGTTTTCTGTACATAATAAATATAGGTACCGCCACTGCTATTGGTGGGAACATTCTCGTAGATAAAATAAAAAATAATAAATCATCTTTCAGTGGGACTTTAAATCTTGAAAGAGCGTAGGCAGCTAAGGAGCCTAAAAATACTGAAAAGAACGTTGCACCAAATCCAATAATCAAAGAATTGGAATACCTCGGTAAAAATTTTGATGGTCCTGTTATGACCATTTCTCTGCTGCGAACTAACTCCTCATACCATGTATCTGGTGGTGGAAGAGAGTCCAAATAATCCTTGGGTTGTCTTGATCGATTTGTAAATAAATTCACATAGCCCTCTAAAGATGGTTCAAAAAAGACCTCTGGAGGGTAAGAAATAGCACTATCAACACTTTTAAAGCTTGTAGCAACCATCCATGTGATCGGTATAAGGGTTACGATCATGTAAACGATGATGATAGTGGCAGCTAATTTCCTTGAAAATCCTGTTGCCTCTAGTGGTGATCTTGAAGTGTCCATTATCGCTCTTTAATTTTGTTCATAACTTTTACATACACATTTCCAAAGCCGAATATGGTGACAAATAATATTACAGCAAAAGCAGAGCTGTAACCTGTTTTCCATTTTTCAAATGCTTCGCGTTTTAAATTGATTGATGCTAGTTCAGTCGCCGATCCTGGCCCCCCTGAAGTAAGCTCAGCGACCAGATCAAACATTTTGAAATTCTCGATCCCTCTAAATAATAATGCAAGAAGTAGAAAAGGAAGGACAGATGGCAATGTTATATGGATAAATTGCTGCCACTTACTAGCCCTGTCAACTTCTGCAGCCTCGTACAAATAATTTGGGATTGATCTTAATCCTGCTAAACAAATTAACATGGTAAAAGGTGTCCACATCCATGTATCAACAATCACAATTGACCAAGGGGCTAAAGTGCTTGAACCAATCATATCAAAAATACCAAAGTCATAGAAAAAATTAACTACGTAATTAAATAAACCTACTTGAGGATTATATAAGTAAGTCCAAAATACACCTACGACTGCAGGGGAAAGCATCATTGGTAAAACTATTAAAGTAGTGAGTAGTTCATTGCCTTTAAATTTTTTATTTAAAAGAAGAGCAAGACCCAATCCAATTAATGCTTGTAAGACTAATGTCCAACAAACGAAGTGGGCAGTTATCTGCATCTTTTCCCATATCTCTTCTTTTCCTAAAATCTTTTTATAGTTTTTTAAACCCACAAATTTTACTTCTCTACCTATTTTATTGGCATAAAAGTTGGTGAATGACATTCTTATGGCATAGATGAGAGGATAAATATTTATAGCAAGTAATAGAATTAAAGTTGGTGCTATGAAAATCCAGGCTATTGCTTTATCAGATAAGCCTTTGAACTTTTTAACAGCACTTTTCATATATGTTTTAGATTGAAGGGTGGGATTAATCCCACCCTTTATATTAATTTAATGATTAAATTTTACCGTCGTCTTCGAAGACTTCAGTCCAATCATCAATGATTTTGTCTAATGCGTCTTTTGCAGAACCTTTTCCGTTCACAACGTAGTCATGAATTCTCTCCTGCATTGGAAGCATTAATTCAACAAATGTAGGCTCTTGCCAAAAGTCTTTGACGATGCCCATTGAGTCAAGGAATCCTTGTGCGTAAACAGCTGAGTCAACGAAATCAGGTGATCCAAGAACATCCATATGACATGAATATCCTCCTAAATCCCACCATTTTTGTTGAATATCTGGCTTTGCAAACCACTTCATGTATTCAAGAGCCAAGTCTTGTTTATCAGAGTAACTCACAACTGAGATACCTTGACCACCAAGAGTAGCTGCACATACGTTTTGACATGGGTTAGCAAAGAAACCAGAAACTCTTCCGTCACTGTCTTCTTTAGAAACGCCAGGCCAGAAAGCATACCAGTTCATTTGAAATGCAACCTGTCCTGATTTATATGCATCAAGATTTGCGACCATATAAGCATCTGAATGCCCTGGAGGTGCACAATCTTCATACATTTTTCTGTAAAATTCAACAGCTTCTACAGAAGCATCTGAGTTAAAATAACCGTCCATCTCGTATGGGTTATCAGGATTTTCGTATTCCATACCCCATGCGTACATGGCTGCTGTTACACCCATGGTAATACCTTCAGATCCACGCTCTGTATTGATAGCTGCACCGTATCTTACTTGTCCATCAATTTCTCTTCCTTGGAAGAAAGTACACATGTCATATAACTCATCCCAAGTTTTTGGAACACCTAGATCATATCCATGCTTACTTTTAAATTCAGCTTGAAGCTCTGGTCTATCAAACCAGTCTTTTCGATAAGCCCATGCTAAAGCATCACCCATTGCTGGAAGAGCGTAATAGTTAGGTGATCCTTTTGGCCATGTTGAATATGCGTAAACAGTTGCTGGGTTAAAATCATCCATTGAAATTCCGTTAGCATCAAAGAAATCATTTAACTTAACATAGTGACCATATTCAGCACCTTGTCCAATCCACTGTGAGTCACCAATTAACAAGTCAAAAGTTTTACCTTGGTTATTTAACTCGTTAAGCATTCTCTCAGCAAAATTTGGCCATGGCACAAATTCGAAGTTCATTTCAACGCCTGTTTCAGCTGTAAATTCTTTACTTAATTCTTGTAATGCATTAGCAGGATCCCAAGCGGCCCAGCCCAAAGTCAAAGACTCAGATTTAGCATTCAAAGAAAAAAGTAAGGCAAAAACAGGAACAAGAAATACAGATAGTATTTTTCTCATGTTATTATTCCTCCTCTTTAATAACAAAACAGGCTGATTATACAGTCTTTTTACATATTTATAAATGCAGATTATTCATAGTTTTAAAAACATTTTAAATAGCAGTTAACTGTAATATTATAGTTTGTCGCAGGAGGGGGGTTAAGCGATGTCTATTAAAGGTCCAGCTATTTTTTTAGCTCAATTTGCAGGTGATGATGCTCCGTTTAACAATTTAGAGAATATCTCAAAATGGGCTAGTGATTTGGGATACTTAGGTGTTCAAATACCTAGTTGGGATGAAAGGTTAATTAATTTAAAACAGGCATCTGAAAGCAAAGATTACTGTGACGAAATAAAAGGGACTCTTAAAAGTTTTAATTTAAATCTAACTGAGCTATCGACGCATCTCCAAGGTCAGCTTGTAGCTGTTCATCCTGCATATGACTCAGTATTTGATGGTTTTGCAGCCTCAGAGGTAAGAGGGAATCCATCTGCAAGGCAGCAATGGGCAGTCGATCAATTAATGATGGCTGCTAAAGCTTCAAAAAATTTTGGATTGACTGAACATGTTACTTTTTCAGGAGCATTGGCTTGGCCATATGTTTATCCATGGCCTCAAAGACCAGAAGGGTTAGTTGAAACTGCATTTGACGAACTAGCTAAAAGGTGGAAACCAATTCTTAATGAATTTGATGAGTGTGGGGTGAATTTGTGTTATGAAATTCATCCAGGCGAGGATCTTTTTGATGGAATAACTTTTGAAATGTTTCTAGATAAAGTAGGTAATCATGAGCGCTGCAACATGTTATATGATCCAAGCCACTTTGTTTTGCAACATTTAGATTATTTGCAGCATATTGATATTTATCACGAGAAAATAAAAATGTTTCATGTCAAAGATGCAGAACTCAATCCCACTGGTAAACAAGGGGTCTATAGTGGATTTCAATCTTGGAAGAACAGAGCAGGTCGATTTAGGTCTTTAGGAGATGGGCAAGTAGATTTCAAGTCAATTTTCTCCAAACTTACTACTTACGGCTTTGATGGATGGGCTGTTTTAGAATGGGAGTGTGCTTTGAAACACCCTGAAGACGGAGCTAAAGAGGGTTCTGTATTTATTAAAGATCATCTAATTAGAGTGACCGAGAATGCTTTCGATGATTTTGCCGATGCTGGCACTGATCAAGATGCAAACAAAAAAATGCTTGGAATTGAATGATAAAATGACCAAAAAATTAAAATTAGGAATGGTTGGTGGCGGCTCAGGAGCATTTATTGGAGAGGTTCACCGTATTGCATCTAGAATTGATGACCGCTTTGAACTGGTCGCTGGTGCCTTTTCATCTAATCCTGAAAAAGCTCAAGCCTCTGGAAGAGATATTGGAATATCAGATGAAAGGAATTATAAGGACTACCTTGAAATGGTCGAAAAAGAATTGATCAGAGAGGATAAAATAGATGCTGTAGCCATAGTGACACCAAATCATATGCACCATCCGATCGCTAAAGCTTTCATGGAGAAAGGCTTTAACATAATTTGTGACAAACCCCTCGCCATGAATGTTAATCAATGTGAGGAACTAATAAAATGTAAAAAAGACAATAATGTTCTTTTTGCTTTAACTCATAACTACACTGGTTATCCCATGATTAGGAATGCCAGAGCTCTTTGTAAGAGAGGTGACTTAGGTGAAATAAGAGTAATTCAAGCAGAGTATGCTCAAGATTGGCTGACCGAAGATTTAGAAAATAGAATTAATGATGGGGGAAACAAACAGGCCTCTTGGAGAACTGATCCTAATCAATCAGGTGCTGGTGGATGTATTGGTGACATTGGAACTCATGCTTACAATCTTATTAGGTTTATAACTGATCTCAATACAGAGGAGATATCTGCAGAGTTAACATCTTTTGTACCTGGGAGAAAATTAGATGATAATGCTCAAATATCGATACGATTTAAAGGAGGAGCAAAAGGTACTATTTGGTCTTCTCAAGTAGCCCCAGGAAATGAAAATCATTTACAAATAAGAATTTACGGCAACAAGGCCGGACTAGAATGGTGCCAAGAAGATCCAAATTACCTTTACTTTACAAAATTTGGAGAACCCAAACAAAAAATTACAAGGGGTGGATCAGGTGCTATGAGCGATGCAGGAGATGTTACTAGAATTCCTGCTGGACACCCCGAGGGATATTTAGAGGGCTTTGCAAATATATATAGAGATGTAGCTAATGCACTGATTGATCAGAAAAATGGCAAATTTAATGAGGAAAATCACCATTTTCCAAGTGTAGAAGATGGACTTGAAGGTATTAAATTTATCGAAAGGTCAATCGCCTCTAGCTCATCAAATTCAAGCTGGGTAAGTTTCAATTAATTCCAACTTAGTTTTTTACGTGTTTCCCAATAATCTTGAGTGGACAGGCTAAAAGACTCAAGAGAGGGCAATTCGGTATCTATTTTTTCAAGACAACTTAAATTTTCATCCAACTGTTTGATTGTTGATGCTCCTGTTAGACAAATTTTAACAAACGGTAGTCGATAAACCCAGAGATAAGACAATTGCTCCAAAGTTAAATCCATAGATGAGGCAACTGAATTTAATTCTTTAATTTTGTTTTGATGAAATTCTTTATTTGAATTAGTTAGTCTTCCATTTGAGAAAATCTCTTTTGCAATTACATTGATCTTTTTTTCAGATACTTCATTTAAAATGGAAATACAAGATTGGTCAAAGATATTAATGGTCGTTTGTAAATAAGTAAATAGATTAAGTTTTTCATTCTTAATTAAAAGGTCATTAATAGTTTTCTCTTGATCTGGGCCACTTGTTGAGATTCCTATTTCTATTCCATTTTTCTTTATTGTCTCAAGCTCCTTTAGAACATTAATATCATCTAAGACTTTACTTTCTGAATTGACAGAATGAATGTGGTAAAGATCAATACTTTTTCCTAAATTAAGTCTTGTCTCCACCCATTGTTGTTTTAAAAATTCAACTGAGTGATCTTTTCTTTCGTGTTGATCTGCCTGAACTTCCCAATTTGCTAAATATTCATAGCCCCACTTAGACCCCACAAAACCATCAAATTGTTTTTGAGCTCTAATCCAACTAGATAAAAATTCCTCAGCATCTCCATATACCCTTGCCGCATCGAAATATCGAATACCTCTCTTGTAAGCATGACTAAGTACTTCGTGACAATGAGATCTCATAGAATTTTTTGATATGTCGCTGCCTAAATCTGAACTATGACCAATGTTTATATATCCGGGCCTCCCAAGAGAAGCCAATCCTAGGCCTATTTTATTGTCTAATTTAAACAATTATATGATTTGCTATTTGACTTTTTATTGTCAGTGGGTCAGTTAAATGAATAGTTTGAAAGCCAAGTGATTGCGCCGCCTCAATATTTTCAATACGATCATCAATGAAAAGAGTTTGTTCAGGTGTTAAATTAAATCTTGAAATCGCTAATTTATAAATTTCAGGGTCTGGTTTTACTAAAAACTCTCTACCAGAGATAATTTTATCATCAAATTCTTTCAAGAATGGGTGTTGATCTTCCATACCCTCATAAGTCTCATCTGACCAGTTTGACAAGACATAGCAGGGATAACCACTTGATTTTATTTTTCGAAAAATATCAACTGTATCTTGATAAACCCCGTTAACCATATTCCTGTGATTTGGATAATATTGCTTTATTTCATTCTCATAATTAGGGAAGTTTTTTATTGCATCTTTTACTGCGTCATCAATTTTTACTCCAGCATCGCATCTCATATCTAAATGAGGGAACGCGATTGTATTCATAAAATATTCTCTTTTAGTTTGATCAGGAATGATATTTTTAAATACATAATGTGGATCCCAATCAAAAAAAACATTACCTAAATCAAATAGAAATTTTGTAATTTTCATCGACTCAATCGACAAAAGAATTAATTAGATTTTCAAGATATTCTTGGCGACCGGACTTTGGTTGAGGGTTTATATTTTTAGCAATTACATTTTTATGAATATCTTCAAGAGACATTGAAGTCATGAGTTGTTTTTCAGATGCCCACTGTTCATATCTTTGTTTTAAAAAATTTTCATAACTACCATCATTAATCATTTTTTCAACAGCAATAAGAGTTCTAGCACAAGTATCCATAGAGCCAATATGTGCATAGAATAGATCCTCAGGATCTATTGATTGTCTTCTAATCTTAGCATCCATGTTAAGACCTCCTGAGGAAAAACCACCATTTTTAAAAATGTAGTAAAAAGGCAAAACTAATTCTTCAACATTGTTTGGGAATTGGTCTGTGTCCCATCCTACTAAATAGTCTCCTCTGTTAATATCAATACTCCCAAAGATGTCATTGGAAAGTGCATATGCAATCTCGTGCTCGAATGAATGTTTTGCTAAAATAGCGTGATTTTGTTCGATATTTAGCTTGAATTCTCTTTCTAAACCATATTTTTGAAGAAATGCAAAAACATTAGCAGAGTCAAAATCATATTGATGTTTCGTTGGCTCATGGGGTTTAGGCTCAATCAGAAGTAAACCCTTGAAACCAATTTTGTGCTTATGCTCAGCTACCATGTTCAAAAATCTACCAAGCTGATCATATTCTTGTTTCATATTAGTATTAAGAATTGTTTCGTAACCCTCTCTGCCTCCCCATAAAACATAATTTTGTCCACCTAAAAACATTGTATTTTCCATACACATCTTCACTTGAGCAGCTGCATACTGAAAAACATCAGGATCAGGATTAGTAGCAGC
Organism: uncultured Alphaproteobacteria bacterium; assembly: GCA_902617355.1. GTDB lineage: Bacteria > Pseudomonadota > Alphaproteobacteria > HIMB59 > HIMB59 > HIMB59. The sequence goes on from CACMWK010000007.1 coordinate 51,367, forward strand.
ACCAGACATGTACCTGCGATGGCTGAATAAATTTGCTGTTCCCCAAAGAAGTTTTACTTTACTTGTTTCAAGTTTTTTTGAAATTTCATCAATAATAGTTTTTTGAATTTTTTCTGTCTCTGAAAAACTTTCACCCTCTGGAGCAATATCTACATCATGAAAACAGAAATATGGTATTCCTAATTTTTCAAAAAATTCGAATGCATTATTGAGCTTATCTTTTGCTTGTTCTATTTTATCTCCTGATTCCATCCATGGTCTTAAAAAAGTCTGTCCTCCAAAAGGGTCACCCCCCGGCCAATTAAAGGTGTGCCAGTAACATACTGCCATTCTCAGATGTTCCTCTAATGTTTTTCCTAGAATTTTTTTATTAGCATCATAAAATTTAAATGAAAGTGGATTTGTGGAGTCTCTACCTTCATATTTAATCGTAGGTATATCTTTGAAATAGTCAGACATAAATTAGTCGTAATAAAACATTGGGGCTTTTTTAAATTCTTCCCAAGCATGCGGGTCATGCCCAGTGACTACTGTAGCATTTTTGTCTTTTGCAATTTTTTTGAGTTTTTTTACAGAGTCAACAACGTCAACAGCAGAGCAAACAAGACCTGGTAGTGTTAAATTGTTCCAATGATCCATTGTGTAAGCTGCATCTATAGTAAGCAATACATAACCTGAATTTGGTAAATTTACTAAAAAAGACTGATGGCCCGGTGCATGCCCCGGGGTAAAAATTACAATTATTGATCCGTCTCCATATAAGTCATAAAAGTCATCATTTTTATCTCTTAAAAATTTCCAATTAATTCCGGGTTTATCAAAGTCTTTTCTAATATATGCGGGCTTCGAGAACCAATCAGGATTAAAGGCATAATCATATTCCTTCTGTTGAACTAGGTGTGTTGCATTAGGAAACCTTCCAACACCACCTGAGTGATCGAGGTGAAGATGAGAATGTAAGACATATCTTATACCTGCTGGATTAACCCCAATAGAGTTAAGCTGATCAATACAATTTTCTGTTTTTCCCATAATTGGATCATAAGCCGCAACAACAGAACCCCAATGAGCATGTTTATCTTCACTGACCTCTTTTGCATTACCTCCGTCAATGACCACATCCCCTTTTGGGTGTCTTATCAAAAACCATGGAACAGGTATCTCAAAGTCCTCATTAGATTGATTCATTTTAATATATTTCATTTTCGTTTTTAAAGTTCCAGTCTGGAACATATAGAGCCTCATTTCAGTAGAAACTTGTGAGTTCGTTAAGTGACTATATTCTTTTTTTGACTCTTCAATTGCTTCTTTTATGGAATATTCTTTTACTTTTTGATCTGTTTGTTTATTTGTAATAATTTTATCAAATTGATCTAAATCAGATTTTTTGTAACTAACACTTAATTTTTTTTCCATCTACTTAAATTCTATCTCAATAAATTTATAAATAAAATCATTGTTATTAAATACATTGTGGTTAACTCCCTTTTCTCTAAAGTAGGATCCACCTTTTGCTAGTTTTGAAATTGTCTCCTCACCATCATGATTAACAATTTTTAGCTCCCCATCTAACAAGGGCACTACCACATAATCGTATTCATGAATATGCTGGCCAGTTGAGTCCCCAACTTCAAAAGACCACTCTGTAACTCTAGTTTTTTGATTATCAATCATGACATTGGCTTTAGCCATGTCGTTAGATATTTCTACAGGGTACGCTCTCAGCTTTTTCAGCCTTAAGAGCTTCGGCAGCTTTTGTTGCTTTTTCAACTGAGTCGAAAACAAGTTCAGGAAAAAGAACAAAAGGTTTTGCTCTATCAGCACTGAGCTGTCCAACACACCAGGTTTTACCGGGTTCAACACACATGACCATATATGTCCCAGGAATAGGACCATAATGTCTATTATTCAAAGCAAAAAGGCACTCTGCCATATCGTTTAATTTATCGATGTCTAGATTTTGAAGTGCTTTTTTTTCTAATTCATTTAACGGAGTATCCAGAGCGCCAAGTGTCTCTTTCCCCCATGGAATCTCCTGCATATTTTGTTTTTTCATAGTTTAAGGTAAAGGCCCGTCCTTTAAGAAACCTTTAAGCGTATTTTCCATTATTCTAGAGACATTATTATTGTAATTATTATGTGAGAGACTACCGCACCAAGCCAAAGACCCTGGTGCAAACATTGCTCCATTATTAGGTGTTTTATAGTAAATCATATCAGCTCTGACCATTGGATTTTCATGACCACCACCATAGTAACCACGAACAGCAAAGTGTATTTCCTCGTTAACTTGCAACATCATATTAGAGTGATCCTGCGAGCGAGCCAAATAATAAGCATTATGTGGGGTTCCAAATTCTAAATCGTATCTGTCTAACTCCAAACCGGCAGCTCCTCCACCAACTAAACCAAAATCACCAATCACCTCATCTGCTCCAATCCCCTCAAAGATCCATGAGCATTCAGGTTTAAAACTATCTTCTTCTCTTTTGTAGTATGAGGACACGTCAAATCCATAAGATGTAAAAGTTAACCCACAAACTTTAGAAGGTATTCTTCCCCGAGCTCTCCACATACCTCCATATTTACCATCAAAAGCATTATTGTATTCACCTGGGTTAGATGTCCATGCTCTTGTGCCTGCTTCACCTTTTCGAACTTCGGTAATATTAGGGTTGTCAGGATGATACTCACTAATCCAATAAAATCCATCTGATCCTAGATAAAAACATCTACCACCCTGCATTTGATATGACTCTAGAGCATCCATATATTTCTCAGATGAATACTCAGGGTGACTTCCAGTCATCACAACTTTATAACGATTTAATAAATTTATACCTTCATGTTCCAAATCCTCGTCTGTCAGAACATCAAAATCAAAACCTTTTTCTTCTAGCCAATCAGTAAGATGTAAGTCGGCATTGAGTTGCCATAATGAAGGAGAAAGCCAATGTCTGTATTTGGGTCTCATATTAAGGATTGGTCTTAGTCTTGATGATATTGATACACCATGTCCGTCTGAGTGAAGTGAATAAGTTGATAGCCCGTATTCTCTATGTTCATTTAAATATAAATCTGCTGGCTCAAGCACAGGCACTTTACCTGCAAGCAATTGTGCTACCACAGAGTTGGTTCCAAGATTATCATTGGAGTAAGCCATGTAACTATTAGTAGGCAATAAGAATAAAGTTTTTGCAGTTGCAGTCCCCTTGGGAGGTTTAACACAAAATGGAATATAGTCCTCATTTTCTGATTCCTCTCGTCCGTCTACTCTTAGTCTTGCAGCGTAGACACCACTTTTTAATCCCTCAGGTACTTTTAAAGTAAAGTCTACATCCCATCTTGCATCGTCTATATCGTCGTCATGAAAATGAATTGCACCGTATTCCTCAGGTTTATGATGGAAAACCATTTCATCCGCTGTCCAGTTATGTCCTGTCATACCTCTGTTTGGCATATTAATAATAAATCCGTGGTGATTATTTGGAGAAGTATCAACAATCTTTGTTGAGGCAATGTTTTTGCCAATATTCGCATGAAAATCCCAGGCACCTACGACTGTTGACCTGACAGTGGTATTACACTCATCATAGCTTGATGCAAGTGTTTCAATTTCAGCCTTCGATAGCGCAATATTAGATAATCTAGGTCTGTCTATCTTTCCATTAAATGTCTTTGTTTGCTCAGGTAATTCAATAGGGTGAGGTACCTCTTTAAAATGTCCGCCAGAAATATGTCTGCCTGATCTATTGTTGAGTGTTGTGGCAGCAATTAGCAATGGAGCGTCATTAGCAGCAGGTAAAACTGAGCTAGTGGTCTCAATAATAGCCGAGGTTTCTTCAATTGGATTCAAAATAGCCATACCCAAGCCACCATTTGTAGATGTAACTCTAGGTTCTTGATGAAGGGTAAGCCTTCTCGATTGAGCATCAAATGTTGCAATAACCAGATACCAGACCTTTCTTAAAAGCTTTTTTTCTGAGGAGACAGTAACAACCTGAGAGCCATCACCAATTTCTACAGATAAACAGCCTTCATCATTAACGAAAAGGCCATAGCCTTTTTTTTCTTCTTCATTAAATTTGGTGAAAATTCCTTGTCTGCCTTTGTCAGGGGTGGTTGGGAAAATGTAAGCCTGCATAGTGAAGCTTTCTAAATTTAAATTATCGTGTTGGGGCATGATGATATATGATCCACCATGTATTCTCTGGTTTTTCCCTTGATAGGTTCCATTGCAACTAGCATCTATTTCGGCCTCTTTATATCCTGGGCCTTCAGGATTTGTATCACCGTGTATTAAGCGGACTAATTGAACTTCATAACTGTCATTGTATTCAGCATTAATATAAAATTTAACCTCTTCGCCAGGGTGAGCTGAGTACTTATCACTATAACCTGTTATTTTTAACATTACTCTTCCCCGCTATACTCCTCAAGTAGTCTGTTAATTCTTTTTAAAAATATTGCATGTTCACATGCTTCCTCAGATGAATAAGAGTCTTCAGTAATTTCAACTGGCTCACCTCTAACTCCTGTTGTTATTCCAACTCTATAATCTTCATGCCTTCTTAAACAAACAGTTACAAAACCATTTTCTTTACTTCCTCTTCTTAACTTATCTAATAATGTTTGGAGATCTTGACTGTGCTGAATAACGCCGTGGTCTCGAGTAGCAGCCCTTCCAATTGGAGTTGCTCTATGCTCTTCAATTAGAGATTTTAATTTTTGAGGATCTCTCAACATTTTTAATATGTATTTTTTGGTAATAAAATCATCAGTGTGTTTATGCCCTTTATTTAATTGGACGTTTGACGGGTGCTTATAGCTGTAATCAGACATAATTCTATTTTAGATATAGTTAACCTTTCGCACAGTTTTTTGTTCCAAATAATGAAACACAATACGAAAAATTCTTATTCCTCCTCAGTTTTGAGTACTTTATCATCATAATGCATAAACGGAAAGTATTACAGTTGCCACAGCCATACCTATTAATATAAGTGGCCAACCATACCCTCCTCCCATTCTGTCAATATAGTTTCCTTGCTCCTCAACATCGTCAGGTGCCAAATGTTCATCACCATTTAGTATGGGTTTTTTTGGCAAAGTCGATAAGTCCATCTTATTGGCTAAAAACCAAATTAGAAATATACCCGCTACCCACCAAATTATTTGGTAAGCCCATAGTGAAGGGACTCCCATCACCCAATTATCATAACTTTGATCCGCACTACCAAATATTAAGTTTCCGAAAATTAACCCTGGGCCGATAGAAAAGAATGCCCAAATTAAAAAGAAGACATAAGCAAGAGATTTTATTTTTTTTCTTGATGGGTGAATACCCATATGTTCATTTAAAAAATTATGAAATGACGCTCGATGTTCTTTATCTGTATCATTACTTGCAAATATGGAGGATAAAAAACATACAATAACATTAAAGAATAAACCCCATAACCCAGAGTAGATTGTAAGTGGCCATCGCCCCCAAGGAAGAGAATTTCCTGTTAGCTTATGACCAAAAGTTTCAGCTAAAGTTACAAAACCTAATCCGGTGATGAGTCCAAGAATTGCCCCACCTCTTGTGATCCATTTAAACCAAAGCATTCCAAGTAAAACAGGAAACAATTGGAAACCAAAAGCGATTGCTAATCCACCAAGTAGTATTAGAGAAGTTTCAAAAAAAGTTGCAAGATACAGTGCCGCTAAGCTTAATAACAACATCGCTAACCTAGCAACTAATAACTCCCTTTTCCATGTAGGGTTACTATCGATATATGGTCTATAGAGATCTCTTGCCACCATGCTGCCTGAGGTCATTAAAAAAGCAGATAATGTAGATTGAAGAGCAGCAATTATGGATATTGCTAAAAATCCAACAATGATTGGTGAGAGGTTACTGAAACTTTCAACAAACACATAAATTAAAGATGATATATTTTGTAGACTTAGCTCAGGGAATATTTGGTTAATGGCAAAACCATTTGAATTAACAATACTATTAGCTCCAAGAAGATGTGCTCCTACACCTAATAAAGGGGCGAATATAAATAAAAATATTCCAACAACAGCACCTGAACCCCAAACTTGATAAAAATAAAATGACCTCGGTGATTTTACTGAATAGCTCCACATCGAAAATGTAGGAGAAAGCACAATACCCATATAAGAGAGAGTAAAGGATAAAATCATAACTGCTGTCCAAGGTCCTCCTAATGGGTTGTTTTTTCCAATACCTGCAACCCACTGAATTACACCAGGAACGTTGAAATATCCTGAAATATCACCGCCTCCGTAACCTCCAGTAGTTCCCCAAGCTCCGAAAGATATAAAGCTATTCGCCATAGATAGGTCTTCAAAAAAACTTAAACCTCCTAAGTAATTAAATACACCAACACCAAGTGCTAAGAAAAAAACAAAAAATAACCATGATTGAACAACGCTTACACTCACCATGGGTTTAAATCCACCAGATACTATATAAAATAAGACAACAGCAGTTAGTGCCCACATTGCAGAGTCTCTAGTTATTTCACCTCCGCTAATAAACTCTACAACATTACCTGTTGATCCAATAATTATACCAAGAAATGGAACAGCAAAAAATAATCCGATTATTAGTACTACAATTCTAAGAGTATTACTTTGATAATATTTATAATACATCTCTCCTGGAGTGATAAAATTAAATTTTCTACTTAGCATCCACTGCCTTTTAAAAAATAGTATACTTCCGAGAGGAATTGTTATTACAATTGCAGCAGTAGCTAAAAAAGAGTATCCATCTGCATAAATTAATGATGGAAAAGAAATGATAGTTATGCCTGCAAATGTAGTTACTGTTGCAGAGAAAAAGAATACCCAAGGAGATACACTTCTATCTGCTAAATAGTAAGCCTCAGGGGTTTTATTTTTTCTAAGAGTTCTAGCTCCCCAAAAAAGACAAAAGCTTATATATAGGACAAGAAAGAAAAAAAACCAATAAAGATTAGCGACCATAACTCAAACTTGAATTAAGAGTTGTAATCAGTCTTTTCCTTAATAATTCTGAGTGCCTCTAATAAATATACTCTAAAGACTTCATGGTTTTCACTCATCGGGAAATGACCAATATCTCTCATTTCAATATAAACTCCTCCTTTTATTTGTCTGGCAGTATCTTCTGTTGCTTCGGGAGGGGTTAGGTAGTCATAAGTACCAGTCAGCATGATAACAGGGCACTTGTGACCATCGATATTTTGAAGCTCATCTCTTAAATCATGATCAACTGAATAAAAATGAAGGTCTCCTTTAAAAGCCTCTGATCCTTGAGTGTAATAATGCCAAGTTAACCATCTATCCATATCTGGAGATTGTGGGGCCATTAAATCCCAAACACCACTACCACACACTTGAGCTGCATTGGCATGAGGATGCCTCCACCAATCAATATAAAAGCCAGGGGAATAATGCGCAGCCTCTACAGGAATGACAGCTTTAAATTTATTAGGATACTTCAGAGCTAATTGAAGAGCCACGTTTCCTCCAAAAGAAGAACCCATAAATATAGGGTTTTCAAGGTCTAAGGCCTTACAAAGTTCTACAATAAAATTACAGTAATGCTCTGCTGTTAATTTGTACTCCTCTTTCCACCATTCTGTATTATGAGGTGGATCTGATTTACCATGTCTTGGAAGGTCGTAAGCGATAACTTGATAGTTTTGAGTAATTTCTTCATCTTCCAGTAATCCTCTCCACTGATGATTGTGGCATCCAGCAGTGTGCTGACATACTAATGGAGTGCCTTTTCCATTTGAAAGATAAAAGACTTTATACTGTTGACCATCTACCTCGATGGTAACGTATCTACCTATTGGGTCATGATGTTTTACTGCCATAAATTTTTCCTTTCAATTCTCTTGATCATACTGGGACTCCTGATTGTCTTAGCAATTCAAATTGAACAGTAAAGTTTCTAAGATTTTGCATTAAGACTAAATGATTGCCCTCGATTTTAAGGTCTTCTCTAAATGAGGCTGCATAGATACCATGAAACATAGGTTTTGGAACAGGCTTTGCAAACTCTCTCCATGTTTGCTCAGATGCTCTTAAAGCAAAGTCGTATGGATCTAAACCTCCAGGGTTAGTATTTATATTTTTAACCTTTCCATCGTGCATCTCGATAATCACTTTCACACTACCCATGTCGAAAAGAAATGAACAAGTATAATATTTTGCCATCGCTTTTATGGTTTCATCTTTTTCAGTAAGCTCTTTATATTTTTTTGCCCAGGATTTTACATCTATACTCATGTTTTATACCTATTTCTTTTTCCTGGGTGTCTTTGTGGCTTGTTCATCAAATCTCATATGCTTGTCCTTCTTAGGATCATCGTAGTCACCTAAAATATTCCTGATATTACTTGCCTCACCGGGCGACATACCAATTTCTTTTAAAAGACTATCTAAGAACGGCTGTTGTGCTCTATATCGAAGAGCAGAATTCACAACATTATCTGCTAAAGATCCTTTTTTGGAATATCCACCTGAGGACGCAGAGGGGTTATCAGCGTTGCCGCTTCCTTCAGCACCTCCTCCTTGACTAAATCCAGGTAATCCATTTACATCGACAACTTTAATTGAGTCAATGTTTTGCATTGGTCTAACCCATTCTCTAATAATACCCTCAATTTTTTCAGCGAGTTTTTGTCTAAGTGCACTTCTTCTACTTGCATCACTTCTAGCATTTTCCGCTTCATTAAGGGCTTTTTTGCCAGCTGCTTCAATTTCATATCTAATTTTTGCAGCCATTGATGCTAACTTTTCTCTCTCAGCATTTTTACTAGCGTCTATTACTCCAAGAGCTTTTGTCTTCTCAGCTTGTTCAACATCTCGAATGGTGTTGACTTTTTCCTCAGCTTCTACAGCCTTAGCGCGAGCATTTTCTTCTTCCATTTTAGTTTTTAAAACTGACTTAGATTTTTCTAGAACTTCCATTTGTTTTTGCTTTTCTTCAATTTCTATTCTTTTTGCCTTTTCAATATCTAAGACTCTTGTCTCTTGCTCAGCAGCAATTTTGAACGCATCAACATTTTTCTGTTGAGCAGTTTTTGCATTTTTAATTTGCTCCTCAGCCATAATATAAGCCTCTTCAGACTCATACCTTTTTCTAGCTTCTTCTTTTGCTGTTTGAGCTTTTTCCTCAGCAAGTTTGATATCAACTGATCTTTGTTTTTCTAGACGACTGAATTCAACATCTCTTTCTAATTCAAGAATAGTTTTTTCTGTCTCAATATCTTTTTGTTTAATCTCGATAGAAGTTTGTTGTTTAAACTCATTTTGTTCTTTTCTTCTTTTCTCAATTTCTTGGATAAGTTTAGTTTCTTGTAAACTTTTTTCCATCTCAACAAAGTCTTTCTTGCTAATCTTTGCAATCTCAATATCTTTTTCTGAAGAGATTTCAGCCAGCTCAGACTCTTTGTCTTTCTCAGCTTTTGTTTTTACTGTCTCAGTATTTTCAATAGCTCTTTGTTGTTCGATTTCACGTTTTTGTTGATACTTTGAAAATTCTTCCTCTTTTTCAATTTCAAGAGTTTGCTTGATAGACTGGAGGTTTTTATTTCGAATACTAACTTCTGTATCTTTCTCAATATCATTTCTTTTCTTTTTACGTGACTGAGTAAATTCTGTTATTTGTGTTAAACCCTCAGCATCAAATGTATTAGATGGATCAAATACACCCACAGGTGCTTGGTTAAGAGATGTCAAAGACACAGTCTCTAACTCCAAACCAGTGTGCTTGATTGCTTCTTCAACGTGAGCTGCAACATTTTTAATATACTCAGATCTATTCTCTTGAATTTCATCAAGGCTCATTTTTGCGGCTACAACACCTAGTCCATCAACAAATCGACCTTGAACAAGCTCCTTTAAATGATCAGGCTCTAATGTTCTATTTCCCAATGTTTGCGCGGCTATTGAGACTGCTTCAGTTGTAGGAGCTACTCTTACATAGAATTCAGCCGTTACTTCTGCCCTCATTCTATTTTTTGTAATAAAAGATTTACTGCCGTTTCGTTGAACCTCTATACAAAGAGTTTTCATACCCACTGAGGTAATGTTATGAATAATAGGTAAAACGAAGGCACCTCCGCTGATCACAACTTGTTCACCACCCATACCAGTTCTAACAAACGCTATTTCCTTTGAGGAACGCCTGTACAGCCAATGTAACAAGTAAACTATAATTGCTATTGCTAACGCTATTAAGATTATTATTGCAATAATATCTGCACCACTAGTAATGTTCATACCTATTTATCACCTCCTAAGTTGATGTTATTGTCCATTAACTCTCATGTCTTGTATTGCTGCTTTGTAAATTATTAAACCAAAAACTATTTTATTTAAAAAGTCTGCTAAATTATAAATCACATTAACACTGTTGGGATCAATACCCCCACCCAAATGCTCTATGAAATATCCCATTGGATATATAGCCCATCCAATTGTTATAATAAGTCTGTTCGAGAAGAAAACCATTTGTACATTTTCGTTTCCGCATCTAGCATTTGCTCTCCCAGCCTCTCCAACATATAGCTCACCAAGGATGTACAACCATCCAGCCAACCAAACAATGAAACCTAATGTCTTGCTCATATAACCCGCTGCACCTAAGAAACCTGCTACAACAAAAACTAAAGTTCCAACCAATAATCTCCAAAACATGCCTTGTTTAACTTTGACAACTGACATAAGCATTGCATAAAAAATAAGTACAAGCATTGGAAAGTTAAGAAACCAATCTATATATCTTAATAAAGTTGGGGCGGTGCCGCTGACTACCCAGAGATTTTTTACGAAGAAATAATGTATAGAGGACATCAAGCATACAACAGCTATCATTGTCATCGGTGTATGAAATCTCGAGCTTACTTTGCTGCGCTCAAAAAAGAAAAATAAAGTGGCACCAATCATGCCAACAGAAATTAACCAGAAAGACCCCCCTACAATGTCGTAAGGGAGAAGCATTTTATTCATTAAAACTTATTCCTCTTAAGTACATATTACCCGTCCTCTTTAATTAATAATAATTTTTGTTTCATATTTTGAAATAAATATTCATTGTAAAAGCGACAAAATCTGTTGATTAAACTCATTATTTTTATATTTGCTCCCTTATATGGGGTGCTCTTGAATAAAGAGCAACAAGAGGCAGAATAAGAAGACCAAATATAAATTGTTGCCCCTCAAAACTTAAACCTAGTCCAGCCAAAAATGTACTAATGACTTGAAGTGCAAGAACACCGATTACTGTAAATCCGTATCCTCCATATCCACCTAATAAGGAAGTTCCTCCTACAGCCACAGCTGCCACTGTTAAAAATAAATATTGATCACCTACACCAATGAACCCTCCACCACTCCAACCCAGTAACATTGCTCCAGTTGCTGCAGAGGTAAACCCACTAATGACATAAACTCCTACCCAATATGCTCTCTCAGAAATTGACAATCTATCAGCAGATAGTCTTTTTCCACCAACAGCATATAAATTCCTTCCCCACTTAGTGTGTCTAAGTCCAACAATTAATAAAATTGAAATCAATATCCAAATTAAAATAACCGGAGGTATTGGGAGACCAAAAAATTTTCCATTTAATGACGCTAAGTTCTTTAACCAGTCTGGAACTACACCAAACACAGTTCCACCTGTAACTGTAGGTAGTGACACCAATATCTGTACTCCGCCTACTACCATAAACCCAACTCCAAGCGTGACTATTAGTGATTGTCCTTGGAGATTAAAACTTATCAAACCATTGAAAAGCCCGACAATCGTACCAAAAGCAAGAATAACTATAAACGCAAGCCAAGGAGGGACTCCAAGTGAAATAAGTGACATTAATCCTAAATTAGTTGCGCCAATTAAAAATGGTATTGATAAATCGAGGCCGCCTAACATCACAACTAATGTTTGTCCAATAGTTGCAAGCCCTAAAAAAGAAGCAAAAACCAACATAGATTTAATATTCTGCAATGATAAGAAGCCATCAATAGAAACTGATCCTATTATAAAAAGACCAACTAATACGGCGACTCCTATAATTACGCTTTTGTTAATGTTTAAAAATTTGTATGCAAGAAATGCTAAGATTAAGAAACCTAATAGTATGATTGCTGATACGACTGTTCTACCTGAGAAGAACCCGGGTACCAAGAAACACAGTAGTATAAAAAGACCTAAAAGAAGTAAGAATCCCGTAACAGCTATCCAGTTCTTTGCAATAAGGTCCCAAAAAAGGCTTCTTTTACTTGTGGTTTCAGTAGTTTCGGGAGGTTGAGAACCATCTTCCTTTACTAAAGATCGATAAGACCATCTAACTAAGAAAAAATGCCATCCCCAAAGAATAATGGCAACAACAGCTACAGAGTAAAATGCAACCTGTATCCAATCAGTTCTATCTACATAACCAAGAACTGCGGTACCTATCCCAGCAGCAACAGCAAAAAGAATTCCAAGTCCTTTTAAAAAATTATGAGTTCTTTTCTCCATTTACTAAACTTTTCTATCTTCTGATAGACCTCCCCATTTTTCAAGTCCTTCTTGAGATTTTAATTTTATTTTATAAACACCAAACGCTTGCCATATCAGAGGCGAAATAGCTATTCCAATTGCAGTAATTAAAATCATTTTCCAATAAGGGTAACCAATTGCGAAGAACATCGCTGACCATGTTAATGCAGCTATACTTAAAATAGCAATGTAAGGTCTGAACCTAGCAAATGATATTTTTGCCCCCATTGTTAAATATGTAAAAAATTGAAATACAAATATTGCAAATATAATTAGAGCTGCTTCTTTAAGCCAAGTTACTTCACTTGTGATAAATTCACCGCGAATAGGTCTTGTATAGTTTATTGATGATGTATCGCCAACAATTAATTCTGTAATAATTGGAGAGTAAAACTTACTTCCATCATCAGTAATAATTGTTCCAGATGGTGAGGCTAAAAAGTATACAGCGAGTATTGCTAATACACCGAGGAAAATAATGAAAACATTATTCAAATTGATATTCGAGAAAAGAGTTGGTGCCGTAAGTAAAAAAAGTAAAAATAAAATTAGTATTACAGCGTATCCATCTATCCCAAAGAAACTCTGTCTATTTGACTCAATGCCGTAATAAGATATTGCAGCAAATACAATAAATGAAATTGCTATTGCAAATAATACCAATGTTTGTGTTTTGATTTCTTTTCTAAATCTTGGCATAGCAATTATTACTATCGCAGATGTAAAGAAAACTATTCCTCCTAAAGTTGCGACAGCGTAAGCGAGGCCAACCAAAGCACTCGAGGAAGATGAAAAATCAGGCAATCCTGCACCAACTCTTAGATATTCAGATGTAAAATACTGAGGAGCATAATTTAAAATATATTGTAAGTTGGTACCCAAATCAGCGTTAACGAAATAAGCCTCTCTCGTGCCACTCCAAACACAACCGAAGAAAATAACAATTGCGGCAATAATAAAAGACACTGTTGGGCCATCTCTATGTTTAACAAGCAAATAAACGAGATAAATCAAGGCTGCTATTCCGATAGCAATAAACATCCACACTGTAGAATTTCCACCCTCTGCGCATGCCTTACCTGTGATTAAACAATCACTCCCGGACTCAAGTGCTTTTTCAAAAATCTCAGCATCTTTAGATTTACCTCCAAAACCTCCCACAGTCCCTCTAGTTACTTGATCAAATTTCATATGAATTTGAACAGCAGCAGCACTTAATGTTCCAATAATAAAAAATACAAAAACTGATAAATTTTTGAATGCTTTTTGAATATAAGGAAGTGCAATAAGTATTAAAAGAGAAGCCACCAATACCGCACCGTATGATAAGTCAGTAACGAAACTTTGAAATCTTTCAAATCTAAAAGTTGATAGAATAAAATTTATCAAATAAATGTTAACTGAACCTAGAATAGCTCCAAACGCACCGCCTCTTCCACCAATTAAACTTGACCCACCTAATACAAGTGCTGTAACTGCCATCAATGTATATGTAGTACCTTGAGTTGGGTCTCCAGAACCAATTAAGCCTGTAAATGCAATAGCTGCGAGTGCAGCGTAAACTCCACCGATAATATGAGCGCCAATTCTTACAACGTAAATTCTCACTCCACTTGTATAAGCAGACTTTTCATCTGAACCCATTAATTTTAAATGTTGCCAGTAAGCAGTATGTGTCAGTGCATACCAAATAAGTGTCGAGAAAATTAAAAGTATTAGTGTGGGCTGTACTACCTCAGTTCCAGCACTCCAAGATAACATCCAATCAGGTGCTCTTCCTCCTGGTCTTGGTAAAATAACTAAATTGATACCAGAGAAAGCAAGAAACATACTTAAGGCAACTATTATTGGTTGAACTCTGATAAAAATTACGATTAAAGCATAAAGAAATTGGTAAATTACTCCTATTGCAAGAGCACATATGAAATACGCAACTGGCGATTGAATATAACCTGCAGCATAAAGTTGTATTGTCGTTACATTAATGAAACCAATAAGTGGTCCTATTGATAAATCGACTGTTACTCTGCCGGCTAAAGCCAATGCAGTAAGAGCATAAGTAGCAAGAATAAGGGGTGTTGAAACCATAATTGCGGTTCCAATACCCGAGCCTGAAATAATTTGAGGTCCTCTAATCATCGCAAAAATCATTAGGGCAAAAAATATAAATATTGGGACGATTAAGTATTTTGTTGACTGAGGATCAGAACCCGGAATTTGAGAGGGTTTTATTGCTGCTACAAGTTGATTAACCATTATAATTAGTCAAAATAGACGACTTTGATACCCCCTCTGTCAGACTGCGATCTTCCATGACCTACTTTAAGCTTATCTGTTTCAACAATTTTAATTCTCTTTGAGTCCAAATCAATATTTTTAGTAAAACCATTTTTAAAAGATGTCTTACTGATAAGAGTGTTTAAATTATTTTCAATATATTTTGTGTTGTGTTTACCCTCTATGAAGTTTTTGTCTTTGAGAAGACAAATTAAAAAGGGGATGTTTGTCTTAATACCTTCTATCTGGGTGCCTTCTAAAAACTTTATTAATTTGGATATAGCATCGTCTCGAATTAAGTCGTGAGATATAATTTTTCCTATCATCGGATCATAATAGAAACTTACTTCATCTCTTTCATCGTATCCCCAATCTAATCTTATGCCATTTGGTATTTTAGGAAATTTTAATTTGGTTATTTTCCCTGGAGATGGTAAGAAATTTTGAGAAGGGTCCTCTGCGTAGACTCTGCATTCAATTGAATGTCCATAAGTTTTAATTTTATTTTGATTTAAAAATTTATTTTTTCTATTAAAAGCAAAATTTATTTGCATGGAAATTAAATCATTATTTGTCACTAACTCTGTAACAGGATGTTCAACTTGAATTCTTGTATTCATCTCAAGAAAATAATATTTCATTTCTTGGACATCATATATAAACTCTACAGTGCCTGCTCCTTCGTATTTTACATCAGAAGATAATTTTACAGCGGCTTGAGCCATATTGTTAATTAATTCCCTATCTACTTCTGGTGCCGGAGACTCCTCAATTATCTTTTGATATCTTCTTTGCATAGAGCAATCTCTTTCGAACAGATGGACAGATCCTTTTGCACCAAATCCAAAAACTTGTATTTCAATATGTCGGGCGTTGGTGATAAATTTCTCAATAAAAATATCTCCATTACCAAAAGATTTTGCAGCAAGATTACTAGTTTTTTCAATTGCACTAGCTAGGTCTTTAAAATTTTGGACGACGCTCATGCCTATCCCCCCACCACCAGCACTTGATTTTACAAGTAAAGGGTAACCTATTGCTTCACATTTTGTCTTAAGTTGTTCATCACTTAATTTGTGAACATTATTTATACCTGGACATATAGGAATATTGGAATTTAGGGCTAATTCACGAGCAATATCCTTATTTCCCATTGATTTTATTGATTTTGGTTTAGGGCCAATCCATGTGATACCTCTGTTTATGACCTCTTGAGCAAAATTGTCGTTTTCTGATAAAAAACCAAAACCAGGATGAATAGCATCCACATTTGATTTTGTAGCTATTTCTAAAATTTTATTGTAAGAAAGATAACTTTCCTGAGCTTTACTAGGTCCTATATAATAAGACTCGTCAGATAATCTTACATGCTTTGAATTCTTATCTGCATCTGAATAAACAGCTACAGATTTGTGACCTAATATTTTGCAACTTTTTATAATTCTATTTGCTATTTCACCGCGATTAGCAATTAAAATTTTTTTCATTTCTTATCAACGATATAAGGCATTTTAGTATGATTGCCGTTTGAAGTTTTTTGTGGAATTTTTTTATCAGTGGAAATTTTTTCTCTCAGAGCCTTTAAGATTTCTACAGCATTAGGAGTGTCAGAGTGGACACAAATTGTTTCACATCCTACAACTACATCGTTTCCTTGAACAGTTTTAACTTTATTTTCATTCATTGCTCTTAAACAACGCTCCACAGCTCTATCAGTTGGATAATATTTATTTCGACCCTTGGCGATAACCAAATAACCTGTTTCATCATATTCCAAGTCAGAGTAAAATTCTCCGTAAAATTTTACCCCTCTTTCTTTGTATACTTTTTCGTGAAAGGTATTAACCATTCCGAAAATACCAACATTAAAAATTTCAGCTGCGTCAGCAATTCCATGAGCCACATCTTCCTCTTTCGCAGAGACACCATATAAAGACCCATGAGGTTTGATATGGTTTAATGGCATTCCATACTCATCTAGAAAGGCTTTGATCGCACCAGTTTGATACATCACAAGATTTTTGATTTCATCACGCTTCATTTTCATCGGCCTTCTTCCAAATCCCACTAAGTCAGGATAGGCAGGATGCGATCCAACTTTCACATCATATTTTTTTGCAAGCTCGACAGTTTTCCTCATTGTGTTTGGGTCTGAGGCGTGAAACCCACAGGCTACATTAGCAGCATCTATATAAGGCATTATTTCTTCGTCATCTGCGAAGGAGTAAATACCAAAACCCTCACCCATATCGCAATTCAAATCGACCATGAATAGTAAATTCCTCTCATTTATAATTTACAGAAAATCAGGCTTTTATGTGAAAATCTTTTCCACATGTTGGAACAATTTTGCTTATATTTTTCAGAATATAGGTATTATTATAGATACTTATATAAGTAAGGAGGATAAAACTATGACATTGCTTAAAAAGTTCATAGCTATTTTAGCTGTTAGTTTTGTCGGTGTCGCAGGTAACTTAAATGCTGACATTTTAGACGAAATTCCAGCTGATATTAGAGACTTCGTTTATAATCCTGACTTTATGGATCCTAACCAACCGCTTGGTGAAAGTGTATACAGAAATTGGAAAAGTGATAGACCACTTCCTTGGACTATCGGTTATGCAAGTTCTTACGCAGGTAATCTATGGAGAAAAGGTGTGATGGAAAGATTGTATGGTGACTATTTACCAAAAATGAAAGCAGCAGGTATTCTTAACGATATCGTTGTTACACAATCTAATCTAAAAGACGCGGTTCAAATTCAACAAATGAGACAGTTAACTGATCAAGGAGTTGATGGATTAATAGTCTGTTGCTCAAATCCTGTTGCATTAAATCCAACTATTGAGTATGCGTACGGAAAAGGTGTTCCTACTGCATCAATGACAGGATACTTAACTTCAGAATATGCTATCAGTACATCTGTTAACTACAAATTAACCGGATATTATATTGCACAATGGTTAGCAGAAACTATTGGTGGTGAAGGTAATGTTGTTATCATGGAAGGAATTCCTGGAACATCAGCATCTGACTCACAGCACCAAGGTATGCTAGATGGATTTGCAGAATATCCAGACATTACTGTTGTTGCTGAAATTGCACACATGTGGACACCACAAATTGCTCAAGCTGAACTTCAAAAATGGTTATCAGCTAACACAACTCAAGTTGACGGATTTGCTGTTCAGTCTTCAGGAGAGTCCGGAGCACTTAACGCTCTAGAATCATCTGGAAGACCAATGGTGCCTATGGCTTTGGGTGGAGAAATTGGTGCATTCTGCTATTGGAGAAATAATCCAGACTTTATCGACAGAGCGGTCTATGCATGGCCTCCTGGAGATGATGCAGAGTTTGCGATGAATGTTCTTTTAAGAACTATGTATGGTCAGGGCCTTAAAATCCAGTCTATTTTAGTTCCTCCATATGAAGAAGATGTTGAGACTATTCAGTCTTTTGTTCCTGAAGATTGTGACAGAAACTCAAGTGAGTTTAGAACTGTTGGAATTGAAAACTGGGCAAGTGATGAATATCTAAATAATTTCTTCGATCGTGGAGAAGCATTACTTTAATTTAAGTAATTAATGAATGAAGAAAAAACTTTGGACAGTGCCCCAAACGGAAATGGGGCACAGTCTAACTCCTCTAAAGTTGGAGGGGATATTTATGTTCAAGATGCATCAAAATCCTTTGGTGTTACAAAAGCTCTAAACGGTGTAAATTTTAAAGCTAACTTTGGTGAAATCCACGCCATTGTTGGAGGTAATGGATGTGGTAAGAGCACATTGGCAAAGGTTATTTCAGGAGTTTTACCTTTGGACAAAGGAAAGGTCTCTATTATGGGTCATTCACCCAATTCCCCAATTGAAGCACAAAGAGTTGGCATTGCAACAGTTTTTCAAGAAGTAATGATAGCTGAAGAGGCTACTGTTTATGAAAATTTATTTATTGGATATGACTCTTTTTTTGGAAAAAAATTAGCACATCGAGATAGGGTCGAAAAAGCTGCCTCTATAATGTTAGAGCTATCCGGTGAATTTGTCGATCCATATACAATAGCAAGTCAATTATCGCTTGGTATGAAAGCTTGGATAACAATTGGTAGAGCATTTTTAAGAAATCCTAAAGTACTAATTTTAGATGAATCATCAGCTGCACTCGATTTTGACTCTACAGAAAGACTTTTTGCAAAAATGAGAACATTAAGAGATCAAGGTGCAGCAATATTTATAGTAACTCACAGAATTGCAGAGCTAGTTAGAATAAGCGATAGAGCAACGGTTATGAGAGATGGGGTTGATGTTGGAGTTTTAGCAGGAGAGGAAATTACTGAAAAAAATCTTCTCGGACTTATGACAGGTGATAAAAAATTTTCTACAGCATCAGAAATAAAAGCTACACCTCCAGACTCAATCTTAGATGAAATAGTTTTGTCTGCTAAAGATTTAAAAGTTTGGGACAATGGAGATGTTATTAACTTTGACCTACCAAAAGGTGAGATACTTGGAGTCACAGGACTTGATGGACAAGGACAAGATAATTTTGTTAAGGCTCTGGCAGGTATTGATCAACCACTTAGCGGAGAAGTAATTGTTAAACAGTCTGATGAGGAACGAGAAAGAACCAAGAAAGATTACACTACTGTGAATAGCTTGTTAGATGCCAAGAAAAGTGGAGTTGGATACGTCTCTGGAGATAGAAAAAAAGAGGGTATTTTTCCTAACATGAGCATATATGAAAATATGGTGATACCCTTATATAAAGGAAAACAAGCTAAAACATCAGGTGGATTTATTGGTTTTATTAAATGGATGGAATTAAACGGTATTTTTGATTGGGAAGTAGAAAGATTAAGTATTAAGACAGGTCCAAAAAATAATCTAATTACATCATTGAGTGGAGGAAATCAGCAAAAAGTCATGATTGCCAGAGCTTTCACAACAACTCCAAAGATACTGATACTTAACGATCCAGCGCGAGGTATTGATGTTGGTGCAAAACGAGACTTATATAAGCACTTAAGAAATTTTGTAAATGAAGGTGGTACAGCGATATTTCTATCAAGTGAACTCGAGGAATTCATAGGACTATGTCATCGAGTTTTAGTTTTTAGGGATGGGAGTATATTTGAGACATTTGAAAAAGAGGATATCAATCCAAATACTATCCTTGAGGGAATGTTTGGTCATACTCAAAAGAAATCTAATGATAATAATTTATCAAGCACAAAAAATTCAAATCATAATTCTAATAGTAATGCGGAAATTCAAAATAAAATAATTAAACCGACTGTGCCTACAAATGTCAAAGTAGTGGATTTTACAGATAAACCTAAGAGCAAAGAAAAAATTAAAGTTAAATATTTTTAAACTCAATGGTCCAAGAATATAAAAATACAGATTTAGATTTATTTGATAAAATAAATTTATCCAATCCTAAAGATGAGTTATTAAAAAAAAACAAGATAGGTTCCTCGCAAAAAGAAAATAATAATATTGAATTTAATTATTTAAATCACGAGATTTCAAAATTTGAAAATTTAGAGAGCCATTTATCTCAAGACAAATCGAAAAAACTTGATGATATTTTATTCTCTCAACTCGATGTTGACGATTATGCTAGTTTCAAAAATATGTATCCTCATAATATCTCTCAACCTAAATTAAATGTTAGTAAACTCTCTGTAAAAAAACATATTAACGAGGATGGCTCTTATCCCAATTTAGATTCAAAGAATACAAAAGATAAAACCTCAGAGATATTTCAAGGAATTTACCCTGAGCCAAAGTTTTTACCAGGTGGTGATAAGTATTTATTAATAGAATTTGGTAATGTGATGAATTTAGAATTGAACTTTAAAGCGCAGGGACTATCAAATTTAATTAAGACAGCAAATATAAAGGGAGTTTACGAAACACTCCCATGTTTTGCCTCAATGATAGTTCATTACAATCCAGATGATATCGGCTATCAAGATTTAATTAATGAATTGAAATCATTGCTTAAAGATATGAAAGATAATGATGATACAGTTGTAAATAGCAGACTTTTTCATTTCCCGACTGTCTATCTTGACAAATGGACTAAAGAAGCAATTGAAGACTATATAGCTAAAATCACAATGAAAAAGCCAGATCCTGAGTTCATTACAGAGTTAAATCAATTAGATGATGTTAATCATTTTGTCAGAGTTCACTCTGGAACTGAGTATTGGGTGGCTTCGCTCGGTTTTTGGCCTGGTTTACCATTTACAATGCCGCTTGACCCTAGGTGTAAATTAACCGCTCCAAAGTATAACCCACCTAGAACATGGACACCAAAAGGAACTGTGGGTATGGGAGGGTCGTCCACAGCTATTTATCCTGATAGACTACCTGGAGGTTATCAAATTTTTGGAAGAACCCCTGTTCCCATTTGGGATCCTGACAAAAATTTTGATGTTTTCAAAGACAGTATTTGTCTATTTAGGCCAGGAGATAGAATTAAATTTGTGCCTTGTGATTATGATGAGTTTGAAATGATTGAAAAAAAAGTTGAAGATAAATCATATCGATATGATTTAATTGAGGAGCATAAATTTTCTATCAAAAAATATAAAAACTGGTTGTCTAAACTAGATTACAATAAGAAGTTTTAAATGTTTGAAGTTATTAAACAAGGACTAGAAACATCAGTGCAAGATTATCCTGGGAGAGTCGGTTATCTTAACCAAGGGTTTCCTCCCTCAGGGCCAATGGATAGTTGGTCTTTTCGACTTGCCAATTTACTTGTAGGTAACGAGGAGAGTTTTGCAGCACTTGAATGTCAGTACACTGGTCCAACTTTAAAATTTGAAAAAGATCACGTCATTGCAGTCTGTGGTGCGGATATGCAACCCAAAATAAATGGTAATTCTATTCCTATGTGGGAGAGTGTTTTAATAAAATCTGGACAAACTCTTGAAATGGGTTTTACAGTATCTGGTGCAAGATCTTATGTGTCTTTTGCTGGTGGCATTGAGTCAGAAAAATGGCTAAACTCTCAATCAACTTTTCACAAAGCAGGCGTTGGTGGCATTGATGGTCATGCTTTGAAAGACGGTCAAAGAATTCCTTTAGGTCAAGCAAATGGGAAGATCGGCAGAAAAATTAGAACTGACTCAATTCCAGAGATTAGCAATAGTGGTATTTGGGAAATTGAGGTTGTTCGGGGACCAAATGATGATTGGCTTGACGATGAAGGATATGACACTTTTCTAAAAGCAGAGTGGAAACTGCAAGCAAGAAGTGATCGTACTGGATTTAGGTTGGATGGACCCACT
Source organism: uncultured Alphaproteobacteria bacterium (assembly GCA_902617355.1). GTDB lineage: Bacteria > Pseudomonadota > Alphaproteobacteria > HIMB59 > HIMB59 > HIMB59. The sequence continues at coordinate 73,506 of CACMWK010000007.1, forward strand.
TTAAGTTTTACCGAAAAAGCTACAAATAAATCTCCTGAACATGGCTATGAACCCTCAAATATAATAGATCAGGGCTACCCAATTGGTGGTATTAATTTGGCGGGTCAAACGCCAATAATACTTGTAAATGATGGGCCTAGCATGGGTGGGTTTATTGTACCTTTTACTGTTCCATCAGCCTCTTTTTGGAAATTAGGTCAAGCTAAACCAAATGAAAAATTTAAGTTTAAAGAAATAAGTGTGCAAGAGGCACAGGAAATGAGATCTGAACAAACCTCCATCTGCTCAATGGGAAGTGTCATATAATATGTCTACAGAAGTTTTAACGTCAGTTCCAGGTAACATATGGAAAGTTTTAGTAGAAGTTGGTGATGAAGTAAGTGAGGGGGATATATTATTTATTATGGAAGTTATGAAATCAGAGGTCAATCATAACGCTCCAGTTAGTGGAACGATAACTCAAGTTAACATTAGGAACGACCAAGAGGGTGTAAGCCCTGGTACTATTGCTATAATCATTGATTAAATGACAGATACTCCACTTTTATATAATGGGCCTACTTCTCCTTTTGGAAGAAAATGTAAAGTATCTGCTCTTGTATTAGATGTTGCTCATAAAGAAGAAAAGATAAATATCTATAAATCAAGATTTCTAGATGAATTTAATCCATTAAGACAAGTTCCTACTTTAATAGTTGGAGATAAAACGATCACAGACAGTGATAATATTTGTTTGTACTTTGATAGTATTTCAAAAAAAGACTCTATATATCCAAAAGATCGTTATTGGGAAAGTATGACAATGATAAGTGTTTCAAATGGAATTATGGAAAATGCAGTTAATCGTTATATAGAAATGTCAGCTATACCAGAATTAGAGCAAAGACGTAAATCTATAGAGCGATATGAGAAAAAAATTTTAAGATCCATTGATTGGATTGAAAAAAAATATGATGAGTTCGTGACTGACAGGTTAACGATTGATCAAATATCTGTTGCCTGTGCATTAGACTATACATCTTTTAGATTTACTGATGCCTGGGGAGACAATAATATTAAATTAAAAAAATGGTTAGAAAATATTACCAAGAATGATTTTATGAAATCAACATTACCTGGAGA
>CACMWK010000008.1:0-47709 GCA_902617355.1 uncultured Alphaproteobacteria bacterium
CACTCTTTTGGCCCATTCGACCAAAGGTATCTATACATGCTATTGTGAATTGGATCTCCATATTGATCAGACCCGGTTCTCCAAGTATAATTCCAAAGACCACCCCAACTTTCTTGTTTTTCAAAGGCAACAACCTCAGGAATATTTTCGCCTTTGCTTTGTGCTTGATGCAGAGATCTTAAAAAAGATAGACCACAGGGACCTGTACCAATTAGTGCAACTTTTGTCATTATTCTCCTCCGATTTGAATTCATATTAATAATTAAATTTTAATTTCCAATCCATTTTTTGTCATAATCTGTAATAAATACAGGTATAATAAAAATGTTGTTTCATATTATGGAACAGGTTTATTGTAGCATTATATTAGGAATATATATTTTCGAAGAGGTTTAATTGAATCATGCAAAAGTACTCAGTTTTTAGTTTAGTAAAAAATGCTTTCACCAATCATGAAAATTGGGAGGTAGCTTGGAAAGACCCTGAGCCTAAAAAAGAATACGATGTCATAATTGTAGGCGGCGGTGGTCATGGTCTTGCAACAGCTTATTATCTTGCAAAAGAACATGGCATCACAAACGTTGCCATACTTGAAAAGGGTTGGATTGGTGGAGGTAATGTTGGAAGAAACACTACCATCTTGAGATCTAACTATATGTTTGATTCAAACGCTCATTTTTATGAGTTTGGCATGAAGCTTTGGGAAACACTTAGCCAAGAATTAAATTACAACGTTATGTACTCACCGAGAGGAATTATAAACCTAGCTCACTCTGATGCACAAATGAATGCTTACGCTAGAAGAGGTAACTCTATGAGATTAAATGGTATTGATGCAATTCTTCTTGGAAGGGATGATTTAAAAAAGATGATCCCATTTGCAGATTTTTCAGAAACATGTCGTTTTCCCATTCATGGTGGTTTAATGCAGCCACGTGGGGGAACTGCAAGACATGATGCAGTTGCTTGGGGATATGCGAGACAGGCGGACTCCATGGGTGTCGATATAATTCAAAATTGTGAAGTGACAGGTTTTGATGTTAACAACGGAAAAATAGAAGGCGTTCAAACATCAAGAGGAAATATTAAAACTAAAAAAGTTGGATTGTGTGTTGCTGGAAGCACTACACTTTTAGCAGACATGTTAAACATGAGACTTCCAATTGAAGCACATGTTCTGCAAGCTTGTGTCTCAGAACCAGTTAAACCTTTACTTCATAACGTAGTTACATTCGGAGCAGGTCACTTTTATTGTAGCCAATCTGACAAAGGTGAAATGGTTATGGGTGGTGATTTAGATGGTTACAATAGTTATGCTCAAAGAGGAAATATGCCAATGATACAGCATGTTTTAACAGGTGGATTGGCTGTCTTCCCAAACTTTAGTAGACTTAAAATGCTTCGAACTTGGGGAGGTATTATGGATATGTCCATGGATGGTTCTCCAATAATCGATAAAACTCATATTGAGGGGGTATATCTTAATTGCGGTTGGTGTTACGGAGGCTTTAAAGCTACTCCAAGCTCAGGTTTTGTTTTTGCACATACAATAGCACAAGATCAAGTACATGAACTCAACTCAGACTTTAACCTTGAAAGATTCCATACTGGAAAAATTATAGATGAAAAGGGTGTAGGCCCTAAACCTTGGATCGGTTAATAGATGTTAGAAATAAAATGCCCATACTGTGGCAAGCGCTCACAAAATGAATTTTCTTATGGCGGAGACGCCACTATAAAAAGACCTCAACTAGGAGAAGAAATTTCAACCGAGGATTGGGATAATTTTGTTTACTACAGAGATAACCCAAGAGGAAAACACTCAGAACTATGGCATCATGTTTCTGGATGTAGACAATGGTTTAAAGTCTCAAGAGACACCGCTACACATGAAATTTTTGACACTTGTAAAATGAACGAGGACTTTAATGTCTAACAGTTTTAGAACAACTAATTCAACTGGACTTATTAATAAGGATAAAAAAATTAATTTTACTTTTAATGGTACTATTTATCATGGCTATGAAGGAGACACTCTTGCATCTGCTTTAATTGCAAATGGTGTTCATTTAGTTGGAAGAAGTTTTAAGTATCATCGACCTCGCGGTTTTTTGGGAGTTGGTGTTGAAGAACCAAATGCAATGGTACAATTGCATGATGGTAATAAATCTGAACCTAATATCATTGCAACCGAAGTTGAATTAGTTGAGGGATTAAAAGCTAAAAGTCAAAATTGTTGGCCTTCAGTTCAATTTGATATTGGAGAAATCAATAATGTCTTAAATCGTTTTTTTCCTGCAGGTTTCTATTACAAAACATTTATGTGGCCAAAAAGTTTTTGGATGAAAATCTATGAACCATTTATAAGAAAAGCTGCTGGTATGGGTAAAGCACCACTGTTACCTGACCCAGATAGGTACGAACATAATTATGAACACTGCGATGTACTAGTTGTTGGCTCTGGCCCATCAGGCCTAGCAAGTGCTCTGGCTGCTGCTAAAAATGGGGCAAGGGTTATATTAGCAGAAGACAAGCCTAATTTTGGCGGCTCTCTTCTAACTGACGAAGTTACGATTGGTAACATGTCAGGAAAAGAGTGGGCTAGTGATACCATTTCCCAACTAAAAAGTATGCCAAATGTAATATTAAAAAAAAGGTCACAAGTCTTCGGATACTATGATCACAATATGACCGTAATGATTGAGAGAGTTAGCGATCATATTGAAAATCCCTCAAAATACACACCAAGACAAAGACTACATTATATTAGAGCTGGAGAAGTAATAGTTTCAACTGGTTCTATTGAAAGACCTATATCTTTTGGAAACAATGATAGACCAGGAATTGTATTAGCCTCAGCAGCAAAAGAGTATATGAAGGTTTATGAAACATTAGTTGGTAAGAAACCAATTATATTTACCAATAATGATACAGCATATTCAACTGCCCTTGAGTTTATTAAAAATGATATTGAACCAATCATTGTAGACACTCGAGACAGCTCAAACGGTGAATTAGTCAAGGAAGTTCAGCAAAAGGGTATTTCTATAAAATTTAATTCAGGGATCGCAGACACTAAAGGACATTTGAAGATAAATTCTGCTATCATCGGCAAGCTTGACTCTTCAAAAGAGTCTTTTATTTCAGAAGAAACAGTAGAGTGTGATTGCATTTGTATGTCCGGAGGCTGGACACCAACGGTTCATTTATCTTCCCAAGCTGGAAATAAATTAAAGTTTAATGATGATATTGATGCGTTCGTACCGGATAAAAAAAGACAAAAAGAAACAGCAATTGGAGCAGCAAATGGTTCTTTCACCTTAAATCAATCTCTAGCTGAAGGTTTTCAAGTGGGCTTTGATTTATCAAACAAATTCACAGATCAAAATAATCCTACAAATAGTCCTAACTCAAATGAACCTAGCTATGAAAAACATGAAAAGCTCTGGTGTATGCCTTTACCATCTGGAAAAAAACCAAAACGCTTTATCGACTTTCAAAATGACGTTGCAGTTTCTGATGTAGAGCTAGCAATTAGAGAAGGCTTCAGATCAATTGAGCACGTCAAAAGATATACAACTCTTGGGATGGCTGGCGATCAAGGCAAGACAAGTAATTTAAATGGTTTGCAATATGTATCTAAAATTGAAAAAAAGATTGTTCCAGAAGTTGGTCATACTACATTTAGACCACCATACACTCCTGTAACAATTGGAGCTATAGTGGGTAGAGAAGTTGGTAATCACTATTTACCTACAAGAAAATCTCCCATTCATACATGGCATGAGGAAAATAATGCTGTTTTTGTAGCGGCAGGTTTATGGCAAAGACCCAGATACTACCCAAGGGGTTCTGAGGACATGAACAGTGCTGTTAATAGGGAAGCTGCAAATGTAAGAAAAAACGTTGGAATTTGTGATGTTACGACACTTGGTAAGATTGATATTAAAGGTCCGGATGCACCAGAATTCTTAAACAGAGTTTATACAAATGCATGGCTGAAACTGCCCGTTGGAAAAGCTAGATATGGTGTAATGCTAAGGGAAGATGGCATGGTTTTTGATGATGGAACAACATCTAGATTATCTGAAAATCATTTTCATATGACTACCACTACTGCCCAAGCTGCAAATGTTTTATCGCACTTAGAGTATTATTTACAAGTTGTATGGCCAGATTTAGATGTAAATGTCTTATCAACTACTGAACAGTGGTCTGGTATAGCAGTGGCAGGTCCAAAATCTAGAGATCTTTTATCAAAATTATTTCCTGATGTAGATATGTCAAATGAGGGTTTACCATTCATGGGTCTTGTTGACTCTTCAATAGACGGTATCAAAGCTAGAATTTATAGAATTTCTTTTTCTGGTGAACTAGCTTATGAGGTAAATGTCGAGTCAAACTATGGTCTTTATACGTGGAAGAAGATCATGGAAGTAGGACAGTCATTTGATATTCAACCATACGGAACAGAAGCTCTATCAACCTTAAGAATAGAAATGGGTCATGTCGCAGGAGCAGAATTAGACGGACGCACTATTCCTTTTGATGTTGGACTGAATAGTATGGTGAGTCAGAAAAAAGATTTTATAGGTAAAAGATCTTTATCTAAAGATGCATTCACTGAGTCGGATAGACAAACTATTGTTGGACTTGTTCCACTAGACAAAAAAACAAAGATCCCAGAGGGTTCACATATTATAGAAGATAATAGTGCTGTTGCCCCAATACCTAAACTTGGACATGTTTCATCTTCTTGTTGGAGTGTTGAATATAATAATCCTTTTTCCATAGCCATTATAAAAGATGGTAAAAATAAAATTGGTAAAAATCTATATGCTGTCTCTCCTTTAAAAGATATTTCAATTCCTGTTGAGGTAGTATCCTCACACTATGTTGATCCCGAAGGCTCAAGGGTGAGATCATAATGGAACAAGCACAAAATCTATCACCACTTCATTTTGATCATAAGCTCGGCTTGTTTGGCGACCATGAGAATAAAGAAAACCTATTAAAAATATCGGAAATAAAAGATCTTAGTATTATCCAAATTGCTAAATTTAAGAAAAGCTCAATTGAGATTGAAAATGTTACTATAAATCAACTTAATTTACCAACAGAAAGTTTAAAAGTTTCTCACAATCAAGAGACAAGAGTATTGTGGACCGGTCCTGATACCTGGTTAATTATCTCAAAAAAAATTGACTTGAAAGACGAAATTTACAAATCGATCAGAGATGAGGATTTTGCCATTACAGATATTTCACAATCAAGAGCTGTATTACAAATATCAGGCGTAAATGCAAAAAATGTTTTAAAAAAAGGTTCTCCAATAAATTTTAATGAAAATATGTTTAAACCAAATAATTGCGCGAACACTACATATAACGGAATTAACATACTGATCGACTATTTAGACGACCAACCGTTTTGTTTTAACCTTTATGCATTAAGAAGCTTTGGTGGTTCTTTTTACCATAGCATTACTGACTCGTCATTAGAGTATGGGTATGAGGGTATTTAATATTAATGTGCGGTATAGTTGGAATATATTTAAAAAATAAAAAATATAATTCACAATTAGGTAAATTTCTTACTGGAATGATGAATAGTATGGCTACGCGTGGTCCTGATAGTGCAGGTTTCGCAATATACTCATCTGAGAAAAAAAAGAAATATAAATATTCAGTCTGCTCTAATACTGATCAAGTTAAAGAAATTTCAAAAAAACTATCAAAGCAAGTAAAAGATATCAAAGTAAAATCTATTTCAGATCATTTAATAATTGAAACAGCAATGAAGCCTAAAAAGTTTATAGAAATTTTAAAAAATCATGATGAATTAAGTTTAGTTGGATATGGTAGTTGCATAGAAATATTTAAACAAGTGGGAAATCCGAAGGATGTTGTTAAAAATTTTTCACTAGAGAAGTTTTCTGGCTCACATGCTATTGGGCATACAAGGATGGCAACAGAAAGTGCAATCACGACAGATGGCTCTCATCCATATTCCACAGGTGAGGATGAATGTCTTGTACATAACGGATCCTTGTCAAATCATAACAACTTAAGAAGATCGCTTCAGAAAAAAGGGATTGAAATAAAGTCCATGAATGATACGGAAGTCGCTGCAGGTTATATTTCAAACGGATTATCTGACAAAAAATCACTCAAAGAAACACTTTTGGATGGACTGAAGGACCTCGATGGTTTTTACACATTTATTTCTGGAACCAAAAATGGCATGGCAATTGTTAGAGATGAGATTGCTTGTAAGCCCGCAGTTGTTGCAGAAACAAAGGATTATGTTGCTATTGCCTCAGAGTTTCAAGCAATGGCACATTTACCAAATGTAAATTCAGCAAAAATTTTTGAACCAGAGCCCGGAAAAGTATATAGCTGGGGCAAATAATGAATTTAAATTTAAAAAAAGAGTCATTGAGGAAAGTTAATGAAACTCTTCAGAGTATAGATAGAAAATCAAACAAAAAGATTTTTAAAGTTTCAAATCCAGATGGAAATCACGCTATTTGTGCTGGATTAAAAGACGAGATTGAAGTCACTATTGATGGTCACACAGGATACTATTGTGCTGGTATGAACATGAATGCAAATATCATTGTAAATGGAAATGTGGGCACAGGTGTTGCAGAAAATATGATGTCTGGAACTGTTCATGTTAAGGGCAATGCATCCCAATCAGCCGGTGCTACAGCACATGGTGGAACTTTGATCATTGATGGTGATACTAGTTCACGTTGTGGGATTTCAATGAAAGGAATAGATATCATAGTTAAAGGATCGGTAGGCCATATGTCTGCATTTATGGCTCAATCTGGAAATTTGGTTATATGTGGAGATGCTGGAGACGCTCTGGGAGACAGTATCTATGAAGCAAATATTTTTATTAAGGGTAAGGTGAAATCACTCGGTGCTGACTGCGAAGAGAAAAAAATGAATAAAAAAGATCAAAATATTTTGAGATCTCTTTTAAAAAAAGCAAGTATAAATGAAAGTGAGATTAAAAACTTCAAAATGTATGGTTCAGCAAGAAAACTCTATAATTTTAATATAGATAATGTATCGGAGTACTAATGGCAGAAAAATTTAAAACTACACCAAGAAAATCTTGGACATTTGATGACTATACAAACTCTGAAATTCGAAGAGCTGCAGAAACAGGTATTTATGACATTAGAGGCGGTGGATCAAAAAAAAGATTACCTCATTTTGATGATCTTCTTTTTTTAGGCGCATCAATGTCAAGATACCCTTTAGAGGGCTACAGAGAAAAGTGTAGCACTAACGTCACTCTTGGAACAAGATTTGCAAAAAAACCGCTTGAATTAGATATTCCAATAACAATTGCTGGAATGAGCTTTGGAGCTCTCTCAGGACCTGCAAAAGAAGCGCTTGGAAGAGGAGCTAGTATTGCCGGGACTTCAACGACAACAGGCGATGGAGGCATGACTCCTGAGGAGAGAGGACAATCAAAGCATTTGGTTTACCAATTACTTCCCTCAAGGTATGGAATGAATCCAGAGGATTTAAGAAAAGCAGATGCTATTGAAGTTGTGATAGGTCAAGGTGCTAAACCTGGCGGTGGAGGTATGTTACTCGGTCAAAAGATAAGTGATCGTGTCGCCGAGATGAGAACATTACCAAAAGGAATTGATCAGAGATCAGCATGTAGACATCCAGATTGGACTGGACCAGATGATTTGGAAATTAAAATTTTAGAACTCAGGGAAATAACAGGTTGGAAAGTTCCCATATTTGTAAAAATTGCAGGATCTAGGCCTTACTACGATACTGCTCTTGCAGTAAAAGCAGGTGCTGATGTAGTGGTGCTTGATGGCATGCAAGGAGGTACTGCAGCTACACAAGAGGTATTTATCGAAAACGTAGGTCAGCCAACATTGGCGTGTATCAGGCCAGCAGTAGATGCTTTATTAGACTTAGATATGCACAGGAAGGTTCAGTTAATTATTTCAGGTGGAATTAGAAATGGTGCGGATGTTGCAAAAGCTATGGCATTGGGTGCTGATGCTGTTTCCATTGGTTCATCAGCATTAATCGCACTTGGTGATAATGATCCAAAGTGGGAGAGCGATTACAAAAAACTTGGAACAACAGCTGGTGCTTTCGATGATTGGCATGAAGGTAAAGACCCATCTGGTATAAATACACAAGACCCAAAATTAATGAAAAGGTTAGATCCAGTAAAAGGTGGAAAAAGATTATCTAATTATCTCAAGGTTATGACTCTTGAAGCCCAAACTATAGCCAGGGCATGCGGTAAAAACGATTTACATAATCTTGAACCTGAGGACCTATGTGCATTGACAGTTGAAGCTGCTGCAATGGCAAGGGTTCCTTTAGCGGGAACCGGTTGGGTGCCTGGTAAAATTTAATCATCAGTTGCCAATAACATATACTTTACTATAATGTTTCACTCTGTGGAACGTTGGATGGAGGACAGTTTTGCAACAAGATTTAAAATACATAAATAAGTCTCTGGAAAAATCTTTTAAAATTCTTGAAATTTTATCAAAATCAATTTTCCCGTTGAAGGCATCAAATATATCCAGAAAAGCAGTTTTATCTAGAACAACTACATTTAGACTATTGTCTGTTTTATCTCAACTTGGTTATATCCATAAAAATACTGGATCGAATACATACACTATGGGGCATAAAGCTTTTCAATTTGGAGAAACCTCAGATTATCTTCAGTCAATTTCTGAGACTTCTAAAGAAATTCTAAAAGAGGTCTCTAGTAAAACGAATTTAATTACCTATTTGGCAATGCTTGAAGGATCTCAAATAGTTCATTCTGATAAAATTTCTGACAACAATGATGATGCAACTATTAGAACTTTTAGAATGAGACTTGACGCTCATTGCTGTGCTTTGGGAAAAGTCATGCTTGCTTACAGACCTGAAAATGAAATTGCAACAATTTATCGAAGTTATAATTTTTATCCTCACACAAACAATACAATTACAAATTTAAATGATTTAAAAAGGCAACTTGGCAAAATTAGAACTAACGGCTATGCACTTAATCATGGAGAAGCTTTTGAAAACTCTTATGGAATAGGAGTTGCGATTTTAGACAAAGATAAAAGATCATTTGCTGGAATCGCTTTATCAGGAAGTAAAAATATTTTAAACCCAAAAACTATGATTGATTATGTTGATCTTCTTCAATCTGCCTCGATTAAAATTTCTCGACTAATTGTTGCCAATTGACGATTATTGTTGATAAATAATAGATTTTTATAAAAATTTTGTTTCATAATATGAAACAAAATGTGTTTTTTTCATACCTCGCAGACAAAATGTAATTGCTTGGAGGTTACTAAAATAATGAGCTTACCTACTAAATGTGACTATTTAATAATCGGGGCTGGAATTCACGGTCTGAGCACCGCATGGCATCTTTGTAAAAAATTATCCAACAAAGGCCAACTCAAAGAAAATTCTGTAGTCGTTTTGGAAAAATCCAAAGTTGCAAATGGAGCAAGTGGTGTTGCATGTGGAATTGTAAGGAACAACTACTACCAGCCTGCAATGAGAAGACTAATGGCTCATTCTGTAAATGTTTGGAATGAGAATGCTGAGGCTTTAACTTACAAGCCAGTTGGCTACATGCAGATCAACTCCGAGCTTATGCAAGAGGGCATGTCTGAGGTTTATGAGCAGCAAAAAGAAATAGGATTTGACTCTGAGTTTATCGAGGGAGCATCAGATTGTGATAAGTATATGAAAGACATGTTGCCAGATTGGCAAGCTCAAGGCATCACTTCAGTTTTACACGAAAAGAAAACAGGATATGGAGCTAATAGAGGAGCCATAGAGGGCTTCCATAAGTTAGCAGTATCGGCTGGTGCAAAAGTTTTAGAAGGTGTGACTGTTAACAATTTAATTTCTTCTAATGGTAGTGGCGCAGTTTCAGCTGTAGAAACATCAGAGGGTAAAATTGAATGCACTCAATTAGTTGTTGCGGCTGGTCCATGGGTAAGAAAATTCTGGGAAATTTTAGAATTACCTAACACCGTAAAAATAAAAAAACCTGATGGTTCATTTACTGATGATATACCTATGTGGTCATACATGGCGCTTGAAGAGGGTGAGTTGGAAGTTGATCCAAGAAGTTATAAAACAGCAAACGGAACAGAGTACCCAGTTATTCATGTTGATACAGAAGCTACACTTGTCTCAAATAAAACAGGAGATGTTATACATGAAAATGTTATGTGGGGTTTTTACTATAAGCCCGATGTCTACAGAGATGGTATACAAGGCGGCTCCTCTCCTTATGACATAAATAAACCTGTAAACGACATAAGTCTTGACCCTTATGGTCATGACTCAGATGAGTTTCAACCAAGGGCTTCTTTTGAGGATAAATGGACCTCAGCTTTGGCTTTTTGCCAAAAGCAATTTGATGGATGTCACGCTAAATACAAAAAGCAAAAAGCTGGCGGTATTGGCTGTGTTACTCCAGATCGTTTTCCCGTATTCGACCGATACAGAGAAAACGTATATATTATAGCTGATGCAAACCATGGATACAAAATGGCTGGGTTAGGTGATCTTGTATCTAATGAGTTACTTGGTGAGAAATCTGAAATTCTAGAACCTTTTAGATTTTCTCGTTATGAAGAAGGGAAGTTACATCCGGTTTCAAAGAGCCCGTTCCCTTGGAGTTGATGTAAAAGGAGGAGGAATAAAATGACAGCGCTAGAAACGTACGTTAAGGATAAAAAGAGACAAGACTATATAAAACAAGTTAGAAAAAAAATTGATAAATTAGGAATTGAGTACATTTATTATCAATTTATTTCTGTTACAGGTCGAATTGTAGGTAAAGGTGTTCCTGCAGATCATTGGGAGAGTGTAGCCAATAAAGGTTTCCAATTAGTTTATGGAGCTACTGCTAATCTATTTACAAATAGACATGGTGATTACATAGGTTATGGACCAGAGGCTCACGAATTAGTGGGTATACCTGACCCTGAAACATTTGTTCAAATTCCATGGGATAAAAGAATTGCCAGAGTTTTTTGTACTTGTTTTAGAAACAGAGAAGAAGAAAAAGATCCTGGTGGATATCTTACATCTGATTGCAGAGGTAACTTAAAAAGAGCCCATGAAGAATTTAAAAAGAAACACAAACTAGAATTACGAGCAGGGACAGAACCTGAAATGATGTGGTTAACAAAAAACGAAGATGGTTCACCGACTGGCTCAGGTTTCTCTAAGCCTTACTGCTATCACATTGATCAATTTGAATCATTAAGACCTGTTTACATGAAAGTAATTGAGTATTCACGTGCAATGGGTTTGGACATTATCCAAGGTGACCATGAGGACGCGCCTGGACAATTAGAACTAAATTTCAACTACGATGATGTTGTTAGAAACGCTGACAGGTTATCAACTTACAGACAAATCTGTGCTCAAGTAGCAAGAGAATTTAATTTGATTGCTTGTTTTCTGAGTAAGCCATTTGTTGGCGTGTCTGCTTCTGGGTGTCACACAAATATTTCACTCTGGAAGGGCGGAAAAGATGAGTTAATACCATGTGGTAACAAGACTATCCCAGGTATGGAAAATGTATTTCATCACCGTAGGGGAGGTACAAATGTCTTTATGCCGGACGGAAAAGATAGAAGAATTCCTGGAAAAATAGGCCTTCAAGCAATTGGTGGTGTCATGGAACACCTTCCTGCTTTAACAGCCTTGGGTTCCTCAACTGTGAATTCATATAGAAGACTTTGGGATACAGGTTTTTGGGCTCCAGTTTATGCGGACTGGGGATATCAAAACAGAACCTGTGGTTTAAGGGTATCTGCCCCTGGTAGATTTGAATATCGATCAGTTGACTCAGCCCACAACCCATACTTAATGGGAAGCGGCCTTTTGAAAGCATTCGACCATGGTATTTCAAAGAAAATGGATCCAGGCAAACCTGAACAACAAAATATGTATGAACAAATGAAAGCTGGTAAGCAAGTTGAAAAATTACCAATGACTCTTGGTGAGGCATTAGATCGATTAGAAACCGACAAGGTAATACAAGATGCTCTACCAGGTGACATGATGAAAGTGTTTATGGAGTATAAAAGAGATGAGTGGGAAGAATTTTTAGCAACTCCGACTCAATGGGATCTCGATAAATACCTAGATTGCTTACCATAAGATAAGATAGGAGAAAAGTATGTGTGGAATAGCTGGAGTTATAAATAAAAAGAAGACAGTCAACGTCGGTGAACAAATGGGCCTTATGTTACAAGGTCTTAAACATAGGGGACCTGACTCAACAGGATATGCTATGTACGGAACACCTTTAAAAAAAGGCTTTGTAATGAGATTTAAAATATCTGAAAACGAGGCTGAAAAGGTAAATGCAACTGTCGACTCACCTGCTGATTTAAAAAATAGAAAAAATGCTGTCGACTCTATTTTAAAAAAACATGGTGCTAAAGTAACAAAAGAAAGCTCCAGCACCCCATACGCTTTCAGATATATATTTGATTTTAAAGGTGACCTCACAGATTTGGCTACTGAGATAGAAACAGTCGAAAAAACTGAAATTTTATCTATTGGTAAGGGTCTTGAGCTCATTAAAGACTTAGGCGATGCAAATACTGTATCCAATCAATATGGCCTTGATAAATTTATGGGTACCCACGGTATTGGCCATACAAGGATGGCTACCGAGTCTGATGTAGATATTAAATCCGCACACCCTTATTGGGCTTTTCCTTTTGAGGATGTGTCAGTTGTTCATAATGGTCAATTGACTAACTATTGGGGCAATCGAAGAGTACTTGAAAGAAAAGGTTACAGGTTTAATTCAAATTGTGACTCAGAAATAATTGCTGTCTATATAGCTGATAAGATGGCTAACGGCATTGAACTAGAAAAAGCTATGCATGATAGCTTGGATGAGCTCGATGGAGTTTTTACATATGTTGTAGCAACAAAGGATCAGTTGGGAATGGCAAAAGACCATATGGCCGCTAAGCCAATGGTAATCTACGAAAGTAAAGACATCGTAGCATGTGCATCAGAGGAAGTTGCAATTAGGAATATATTTCCTCACGAAATTAAAACATATGACCCTTATGAAGCGGAGGTAAAAGTATGGCAGGCATAACAAAAAGAACTACTGCTTTTGATGATGAAAATTTATCAGGTAGATCGCAAAAATTATATTTTGAAGTAACAGAAGAAGAAAATTATACCTACTACGGTAATCACGAAGTTGATTTTAATAAAAGAACCTCCATTGATTGTGAAGGCATTGATGCTCATGAATTGAATCAAAAAATTAGAGATGCAATTCGAAAGGGATATGGGTCTATAGTTATTAAAAACCCTGGTGCAAAACATTCACTTGGTGTGGGAATTCTAAATAAGTTAAACTTAATCTTTGAGGGTAGCTTAGGTTATTTTGGTATCGGTTGTATCGATGGACCAACAGTGAGAGTTAACGGAAGAGTTGGTTGGTCATGTGCTGAAAATATGATGTCAGGAAAAGTTGTTGTTGAAAACAATGCAGGATCTTGTTTTGGAGCTGCTCTTAGAGGCGGTGACCTTATAGTTAAAGGCGATGCAGGTGCAAGAACTGGAATTGACATGAAAGGTGGCACTATTCTTATTGGCGGAAATGCTGGAGCTTACACTGGATTTATGATGCAAAGAGGAAGAATTATCGTTTGTGGTGATGTAAACGCAAACATGGGTGACTCAATGTATGATGGAATCATTTTTGTAGGAGGGGAGCCTCATTCGCTTGGAACAGACTGCGTACCTGGTGAAATGAATGAACACGAGGTTAGATGGCTAGAACAAAAAATTAAAAATGCTGAGATTGATTGCAAGGTCCCAGCTTCAAAATTTAAGAAATACGTTGCAGGAAGAATGCTCTGGAATTATGACAATCTAGAGCCAGCAGAAAAGAAAGGAATATTAGGCTAATGGCAAAACGTAATACACAATTATTAGGACAAAACTCAATTTTTACCCCCGAGGTAATGGACGACATTCATATCAAATCACAACTTGGTCGTTATCGTATGCGTGGTATGGCGTTAATGAAAAAAATTCCTCACTGGGATGATTTAGTTTTTTTACCAGGCACATTAACAAGATTTGTTATTGAAGGTTACAGAGAGAAGTGTCTAACAGAAACAATAATAGGCCCTAGAGCAAAAAATCCTATCAAACTTGATATTCCTGTTTACATAACAAGTATGAGTTTTGGTGCTCTTTCTTATGAAGCAAAAACTGCTTTAGCTAGAGGTTCATCAATGGCTGGAAGTGCAACTTGCTCTGGAGAAGGGGGTATGATACCTGATGAGAGAAGGTACTCTCACAAATGGTATTATCAATGTATTCAATCCAGGTATGGCTTCAACCCACACCATGCTCAATTAGCTGACGCTATTGAGGTTTTCATTGGCCAAGGTCAAAAAGTTGGGATGGGTGGTCACTTAATGGGCCAGAAAGTTACTGACCAAGTAGCTGAGATGAGATCGTTACCTGCTGGTATTGATCAAAGATCTCCTGCTAGACACCCAGACTGGATGGGACCGGACGATTTAGCTCTTAAGGTTCAAGAATTAAGAGAATTAACTGACAATCAAGTGCCAATTCAATTGAAATTAGGTGCATCAAGAGTTTATGACGATGTCAGAATGGCAGCAAAATGTGACCCTGACTCTATATTTTTAGACTCTATGGAAGGTTCAACAGCAGCTGGTCCACACATTGCAGCAGCTAATACTGGTATACCTGGTATTGGTGCAATTAGAGAAGCAAGAAGAGCTTTGGACGATGTGGGAAAAACTGGTGAAATATCATTAGTATTTGCTGGAGGTATTAGAGATGGAGCTGATATGGCTAAAGCCTTAGCTCTTGGGGCAGATGCTATTGCTATCGGTACAGCTGGATTAGTAGCACTGAACTGTAACAAAGACATTCCAGAAGCTGATTATGAAAAAGAAATGGGAGTGGAGGCAGGTTACTGCTATCACTGTCACACTGGTAGATGTCCAGTTGGTGTGGCCACACAGGATCCTGTTCTTAGAAGTAGATTAGACCCAACAGAGGCAGCAGAAAGAGTTTATAATTTGCTTAGCACTATGACTCTTGAGTGCCAAATGTTAGCAAGAGCATGTGGTAAGACAAACATTCACTCACTTGAGCCAGAAGATCTAGCTGCATTGACAATGGAGTCATCAGCAATGGCTAAAGTTCCATTAGCTGGTACAGATTTAACAGTAGGTGTAGATAACTACCACTCAATTTAGGAGAGTATTATGGTTAAAAAGAAAGTTACAAAAAAGAAATCAACTTCTGCAAAATCAAAAAAACCTACTAAGTCAAAAGGTTATCAAGTTGTCGGCGGAGCTAAATTAAAAGATAAGGAAATTAAAACATCAAGAGAAAAAATGATTGGCCAGCATATTGGCTATCGTTATGATGTTAACTTAATTCCTGATTACAAGCACTTAACACCATTTCTTAAACAATATATCGAAATTATGGGTTGGGATGATTTAAATTGGTTAGAGGACATCCATATGGGTTTTGAAGGTGATACCCCTGCTGTGTTTGACAGAAATGCAAACGCTTGGATAACTTTACCAAAGAAGATTAAACTTCCAAAAAACCAACAAGATAGAGATATGTTAGCTAGAGAACTTTTAATTAAGTTTCAAATGTCACCTAATCATCCCTTGGTACAGTTAAAAAGAACATACGCTAAGGGCGAGAACTTTAAGTTAGTTGAGTAAAATTTTATAAATAAGGGAGCCTTTGCTCCCTTATTCTTTCAAATATTTTAATCTTTAATTCTTATTAATTTAGATTTTTTCCAGTTCGGAATAAATTTTATAACATCAATGTCATTTCCCAAACCAGGATTAAAATTTTTATTATGCCAAAAAATATTTTCCCAATGTTCTTCATTTTTATCGAGAATAAAAGGAGAGCATGACAATCTATAATTTGTAGAAAGGTGAATAAAATCTAAGATACATGAGCCGTCTTTAACTACTTTTTTTGAGATACTTGAGTTTTTTGGAAAAGTAGCAAATAAAGAGTCTGAAAATTTATCTTTATCCATAAAATATTCAGAAGATAAAAATTTATTCATTTTATCAAATCGATCAGCAGGATCGTAAGTTCGTTTAAAAGTGTGTTCAAACAGTTTTGTTGTGTTTACAGGGTCATTTTCTGAAATTACAACAATAATTCTTAGAAGTTCATTTCCTTTCTTATCAAGCAATATTGGTGCCATAGATGAGTTTGGTCTACCATTTTGTGTTCTAAATGCCTGAATTCTAGATTGACATTGCCAATCAAGAAACTTTTCTTGTAAAACTTCAGGTGTCATTAATAATTTAACAATCTAGAGTTGTTTCTCTTTCCCAACTAGAAAGGTGTTTATTAAAAGTACCCCAATCTTGATTTTTTAATTTTACATAGCTATTGACTAAATCATCACCAAAACCTGCTCTAATGATTTTTGATTTATCAAAATCACGTATTGCATCAAGAAGATTTAATGGCAATTTTTTTACTTTCCCAGCCTTGTGACCCTCTGTGTACATATTAATGTCTAATCGTTTTCCAGGGTCTCTTTTATTATTTAAACCATCCAAACCCAAAAGTAAAATACCTGCTTGAAGTAAATAAGGATTTGTAGCTCCATCCATTAATCTCAATTCAAATCTTCCTGCTCCAGGAACCCTTACCATATGTGTTCTGTTGTTACCTGCCCAAGTAATCGAACTTGGCGACCAAGTTGCACCTGATGTTGTAACACTACCGTTGATTCTTTTATATGAGTTTACAGTTGGATTAAAAACAGCAGCCATTTTGTCCGCACTTTCCATTATTCCACCTAAGAAATTGTAACCAGTTTTGGATAAACCTAATTCATCTTTTTTATCTAAAAACATATTTTTTTTGCCAGATTTATCCCAAATAGAAATATGACAATGACATCCATTGCCTGTTAAATTTGTGAAAGGTTTGGGCATGAAAGTCGCCCTTAATGAATGTTTTTCAGCAATAGATTTGACCATGAATTTAAAAAAAGCATGTCTATCTGCAGTTACTAAACAATCTGAAAAATCCCAGTTCATTTCAAATTGACCATTCGCATCCTCATGGTCGTTTTGGTAAGGTTTCCATCCAAGTGAGATCATTGAGTCACATATTTCGGTAATAACATCATATCTTCTCATTAATGCAGAGGAGTCATAGCATGGTTTTGCTTGCGTATCCCTTTGATCTGATAAAGATGTCCCGTCTTCATTAACTAGAAAAAATTCACACTCAACACCTGACTTCATATAAAGATTTTTTTTAGCTGCTTTTTCTATTTGTCTTTTTAAGGCTATTCTTGGTGAGGTTTCTACTGGTTTACCATCCATAAACAAATCTGAGGCAACCCAAGCTATTTCTTTATTCCAAGGAAGCTGGATAACACTATCACCATCAGGCATACCAAACATATCAGAGTCAGCTGGAGACATATCAAGCCATGTTGCAAAACCAGCAAATCCAGCACCTTCAGATTGAATTTCATCTATAGCTGTTGCAGGTACAAGCTTTGATCTGAGCACTCCAAATAAATCTACAAAGCTTACAAAAAAATATTTAACACCATTTTTTTTTGCAAATTGGTGAAGGTTAGTTGCCATTATATATCTCCTCTATCTGAATATGCAAATCGTGCATACCATTAAAAAAACAATTGAACTCAATCTTTTTTTAACATTAATTAACTTCTTTTGATTTTATAATTAAGTCAATTAAAAGTAAAATACATAAAAGTACAGGAAAGAAGATTCTAAAAAGTTGTAAAAAGATTTTTTCTCTGTTCTTTTTTATTTTTATAAAAATAAAAAGTAATAATTAATAAGGAGGTCATATAATGACACTTGAAGAACTTGAATCGTACGTGATGATGCAAGCGAACGTCAGTATGGAAGCTTACTATTGGTGGTGTACTGCGTTAATGATTGCAATTCACGTAGGTTTCTTGATGTATGAAGTAGGATCGTCTCGTTTTAAAAACGCGGTCTCTTCAGCTACAAAAAACCTTTTAGCGTTCGCGTTTATGATACCAACCTTCTGGTTATTTGGTTGGTATATTTATCTTGCATTTCCAGAGGGATTTACTCCAATAGCACTTGACGGTTATGGTACTCCATGGAATGTATCTATGGGGCCAATGTTAAGTGACCAAGCCACAGGTGTTTTCTGGGCGGCATTTACATTATTTGCTTGTACTACAGCTTCTATTTTTTCAGGATCTGTTCTTGAGAGAATAAGAATTAGCTCATTTACTTTCTTGGCTGTTGTATTAGGGTCTGTAGCATGGATCTTAGCCGCTTCATGGGGCTGGCATCCTGATGGTTGGTTAGTAACACAATTCGGATATCATGATGTTGGAGCAGCTGGTGTTGTTCACATGGTAGCAGGTTGGTTTGCTTTCGGAGTTGTCTTAAACTTAGGACCTAGAGTTGGTAAATACAATGCTGACGGTTCTGCGAATGAGATTGAGGGTCATGATCTTCGTTTCTCATTTATTGGTCTTTTAATGATTATTGTTGGTTTCTTCGGATTCCTCGGTGGTTGTTTAATCTGGGCAGGTGCAGAGTTTGGTGGATGGATAAACATTTACGGTGCTCCAGCAACATTATCATCTTTCGCTTTCAATACCCTCATGGGTCTAGGTGGAGGAATGATTGGTGCATTCTGGATGAGTAAAGGTAACCCATTCTGGATGATGTCAGGTGGTCTTGCAGGTATATTCTCCTGTGCGTCTGGGCTTGATGTTTGGTATCCAGGATTAGCCTTTGTTCTCGGTTTTGTTGGCGGTGTTATAATTATTCCTGCGAATAATTGGTTACACAGTGTTTTCAAGATTGATGATCCAGTAGGAGCTATATCTGTTCATGGAGTTGCCGGTATATGGGGTGTGATTGCAATGGGATTATTTGCATCAGGCTATCCAGCATCTGGTGATATTCCTCCAACAAGTTTTGGTGGACAGTTAGTTGGATGTATAGTCATGTTCTTAGTAGGATTTGTACCTGGTTATGGTTTATCATTCATTATGAAAATGATGAATTGGTTACGTGTACCAGATGCAGTTCAAAAAGCAGGTATTGATAGCGCTGAGTTAAATCTCAAGGCATATCAGTAACATATAAGGAAGGAGAAAATATGAATACATTTCCAGGACCTGAGAATAGTTGGGAAGGTGTGGACGCTTATTTCACATATGCCAACAGTGAAGGTGCACTGATATTTTGGACCCTTTTTGTTATTGCTCTATGCGTGCTAGTCACTATGGCAACAGCAAGACACGAGTCTGATACTGCAAAAAAAACAAAATAATGTATAATTTAAGGCGGGGAATTATCCCCGCCTTATAATAAATGGATTACAACACTTCAAATCTCTTTTTTCAAAATCTCATTCAATCAATAGCTGAAAATAAACTAATAGCAGCAGTTATTTGGATTGCATTTATGATTTTTATTTTAAGAAAAATTGCAAAAAAAGATAACGAATTGATTTTAAAAAAGAAATTCTCTAGACATAAATAAACAGAAAACTTGAATTTACTAATTATCAGTGGCATGGATAAAAACCATGATAATGAACATGTTAAATCAAATTCTTCTTATCAATATAGTTTTTTTGAAGAAATTATTAAAAAGCAAAATCCCCTCTCAAATATCTCGGTTTATAAACCTTACATTGAGGATGTAAATAAATTTAGTTTTGAAGATTACGATGCCTTTTTATGGACCGGAGGTCTCGGTAATATTTATGATGACAATGATCACAATAAAAATCAGTTGAAGATCTTTGATAGAATAGCAACTCTAGAAAGACCAATTTGGGGAAGTTGTTGGGGTCTTCAAGTGGTTGTAACAGCATTTGGAGGAAAAATATCAAGTTCTATGAGTCCAGAGTTTGGATATTCTGAAAAAATAAAAATTATAAAAAATCATTTTGTTTATAAAAATAAAAAAAATTTATTTACTGCCCCTGGTCATCATTACGATAGTTTAGAAACTCTTCCCAAGGACTTTGACATAATTTCTGAGAATAATCATTCTATTCAATCTATATGTCATAAAAAACAAAACATATTTTGTACTCAATATCATCCAGAACTACCATACAACTATATCGGTAAATTAATGAGTTATTGGAAAAGAAATTATTTAAAGATTATGAGTGAAAATGAATTTGAAGCATTATTAAATAAATTACAAAGTTTTGAAAATGAAGATCAATTTAACAGAGAACTTGAATTACTGAATTGGTTAGAAAATATTAAATTATAATTATTTTTTAGTAGCGATCATAATTAGTGATAAAAAAATCACTGCTAAAAGACCACAAAAAACTGCTGCAAAAAAAATAGTGGATATAATGAACATAAATACTTTTATATCTGTAATCTTACTAAAAAAAAGTGGTGTCTGTAAAAACTGATCAACAGTGAGTATAAAAGTTAAAACAAAAAATCCCATCATAAAGCCTCTTTTGTAAAATTTAATCCATGATTTTTTAAAGTAATCAATATTCATAATTTGAAGTAGTAATTTTATATTATGGTCATATAATTTCAATTCGATAAGATTTAAATTTTAGGAGGAGACTAACTTGGGTCAATATTTTGAAAATTTTAAAGACGCCTTACCTGATGTAAATAAAGTTAGAAAAATAAAAAAGGATTTAGAAAAAAAAGGAGTAAAATACATTTATTCTAATTGGATTGATTTTCTGGGTAGTCCAAAAACTAAGCCTATGCCTATATCTGATTTTGAGGATCTTTGTATGGGTAAAGGCCCTCAATTTGCTGTTCATTCTGTTTCCTTTGTTCCAGAATTAACCCCAGCAGATAATGATCAAATCCCTGTGCCAGATTTGGATAGTCTTGTTATATGTCCATGGGATAAAACATGTGCATGGGTTTTTGCAGATTTATATTGGAATGACAAACCTTACGATGTTTGCCCAAGAATGACGTTAAAAAAACAAATAAAGGAAAGCGCTAAATCTGACTTGAAATTTTTTGTTGGTATTGAACCTGAATTTTTCTTAATGAAGTGGGAGGGCGACAAACCAGTTAAAGCAATTGACAGAGATCCTATAAATTTAAGAAGACAAGCTTTTGGGTATGACTCAGAGTACTCAATAGATGGAATGCATTTTTTAAAAGAAATAATAGATATTTTAAATAATGATTTGAAATGGGATCTCCATGACGTCGTTGCTGAGGGCGCATATGGCCAGTATGAATTAGATTTCGGTTACACAGATATTTTAGGGATGGCTGATAGATTTGTATTTTTAAGAGTATTACTAAAGGAAGTTGCGAAAAAATATGGATATTTTGTATCATTTATGCCAAAGACAACTATTAGTGATTGGAGAGCTGGCGCTCACATCAATCATAGTGTGGCATCAATTAAAAAGAAAAATAATAACATATATAAGAATGGGAATAATTTCTCTGATAAAGCCTACAATGCTGTCGCTGGAATTTTAAAACATGGAGCAGCGATTACAGCTCTAGCGTGTCCAACTGTTAACTCATATAACGGATTTGTTCCTACTGTTGAGGGCCTTGATGGTGGCCGTCATACATGGGCTCCTACACACATGACATACGGCAGTAATAATAGATCAGCTATGATAAGACTACCACAAAATAGATATTGTATAGAAAATAGGGCGTCTGATTTAACTCAAAATCCTTATTTAACCTTTTCTTTATTAGCCGCAGCTGTTACAGAGGGTATCGACAAAAAAATGAAGCCCCCAAAACCAACTAATAAAAGTCTTTATGATTTGACCGAGAAAGAAAAAAAAGAGGTTACTACACTGCCAAGAAATTTATTAGAGGCAGTAGACGCTTTTGCTGCTGATAAATTAACTAAAAAAGTTTTTTCTGAGGCTATGATAAATAATTTTATTGGATATAAATATGATGAGTGGTCTAGATATCATACAACTACAACTGATTGGGAAATCAAAGAATATCTAAAGTTATTTTAATTGATTAGTAAAGAGGAACTACATAAATACCAACTAAATAATTTCAAATTAAAATCAGGCGACATAATAGATTTACAATTAAATTATTTAGCATTTGGGAAACTAAATTCTGACAAATCAAATGTAATTTTATTTCCTACTAGGTATGCTGGTACACATCTTGAACAAGGATATCTGATTGGTAATAATTTTCCCATAGATCCAGATAAATATTTCATCATTATTCCAAATATGTTTTGTAATGGTGTTTCCTCCTCACCCAGTAATACAGAAAAACCCTTTAATGGACCTAATTTTCCCTTAATTACAATATATGATAACGTGCAAGCACAATACACACTTCTAAAAGAAATATTTAACATAGAAAAAATTAAATTAGTAATAGGTTGGTCAATGGGAGGACAACAAGCATTTCAGTGGGCGTCATATTTTCCAGACATGGTAGAAAATATGATTTCTATGTGTGGTCATGCTAAAACCACAGAGCATACATATGTATTTTTAGAGGGCGTATATGCTGCTTTGACTTCAGATCCAAACTGGAATTCTGGAAATTATGAAAAACAACCTCAAAATGGAAAAACAACAATGGCAAGAGTATGGGCTGGATGGGCGCATGGGCAAGACTGGTTTAGGGAAAAAAAATATATCGACGATGGTTACAAAGATGCAAAAGAAGTTTTGGATAAACTTTGGAATAGAATTTATTATCGTAAGGATGCAAATGATTTATTAGCGATGATAAGAACTTGGCAAGAGCACGACATTAGCAACAATAATAAATTTAATAATCAATTTGATAAAGCTCTTAACTCTATTACTGCGCGATGTATTTTAATGCCAGGTAAAAATGATTTATACTTCCCCCCAGAGGATAATGAAATTGAATTAAAAAATATTAAAAATGGTGAATTACGTATCATTCCTTCAAGCTACGGTCACTATGCTGGAGCAGGTAAGTCCAAAGATGATTTAAATTTTGTTAATGATGCTATAAAAGAAATATTGGTTACTTAACAATAATTTTAAAATATTTTTTTTTGCCAATCTTGAGTATTTTATTGTTATAAGACTTATCAATCGTGAGATTAATATCGTTAATTTGGTCATCGTCAATTTTTATACCACCACCCTCAATTAGCCTTTTTGCTTCAGATTTTGATGAGACCGTACTATTTGATGTTAGTGTATCTATGAGTTTTGAGTCTATTTTAAAGTTAATTTCATCAATATTATCGAAAGAATTATTTTCAAAAATTGATCTTGCTTTTTCTTCAGCCTCTTGTGCTGAGCTTTCTGAGTGACAATCTGTTGTAACTAAATATGCTAATTTTTTTTTCGCATTATTGATATCTTCTTTAATTAATATTTTTATTTCTTCTTTGTCTAAGTCACTGAAAATAAGTAATAGTTTTTCCACATCATTATCATCCACATTTCTCCAATACTGATAGAAATCGTAAGAACTGTATTTATTTTGATCTATCCAGACAGCGCCTTGCTCGGTCTTGCCCATCTTCTTACCTGTAGAGGTAGTTAAAAGAGGTGTAGTCAGACCAAAAGCATCTTTTTTGTTTATTTTTGATATAATTTCCATACCCAAAACGATATTACCCCATTGATCCGAGCCGCCAATTTGCAACTCACAATTTTCATGTTTATTTAAATGAAGAAAATCATAACTTTGGAGTATCATGTAATTAAATTCTAAAAATGATAATGATTGCTCTCTTTTTAGTCTCTCTTTAACACTCTCAAATGTAAGCATACGATTGATTGAAACTTGACTTCCCAAATCTCTCAATAACTCTATGTAATTTAATTTATCAAGCCATTGATCATTATTTATAAATTTTATATTTTCTTTGAAATCTCTAAAATAATGTTCAAATATTCTTTTAAAATTCTCAATATTTTTTTGGATTGTTTCGTAAGTTAAAATTTGTCTTGAGGCATCTTTGCCAGAGGGGTCACCAATTTTTGTTGTGCCTCCACCTAATAGTACTATAGCCTGATGACCATGTTTTATTAGAGTCTTAATAGCTCTTAATTGAACAAGACTACCGGCATGTAATGCATCAGCAGTAGCATCAAATCCAATATAAAAAATAATTTTTTTCTTATTGAGTAAATTATTAAGTTCTATTTCATTAGTGCATTGATTGAATAGATTTCTATCTTTAAATAACTGTATATAATCTATCATATATAATAATTAACATAATTTTATAGATATCAAATGGAATATATCGCCCTCGGTTGCATGTCTGGTACTTCTTTAGATGGTATTGATTGTAGCTTGGTCAAATCTGATGGAGTTTCATATGTGACTGATATATCAAATGAATTCATTCCATATAGTGATGATCTGCAATTAAAATTACGTAATGTAATTTTGAAAGGATACTTAGACGATACCAAAGTTATAAACCAGCTAAATCAAGAATATAAGGATTCTATAAACAATTTTATTAAAAAAAATAATTTCGAAATAGACTTAATTGCAATGCATGGACAAACAATATATCACGATCAAAAAACAAAAATTTCAATACAACTATTTGATAAGAGTATAAGATTTAACACTAACTCCCCTGTTATATGTAACTTTAGAAAAAATGATTTGTTAAATGGTGGTAATGGTGCACCAATAATGCCAGAATTCCATAGAGTCTTAGCTAATCAACTAGATTTAAATAAGGTTATTTTTGTCAATATAGGAGGTGTTACTAATATAACTTTGATTGATAACCAAAAAATTACTGCTGGTGATAGTTCTTTTGGTAATGCCATCGTTAATGATTTAATTTATGAAAAAATTAAAAAAAGATTTGATGTTGATGGTTCATTATCTAATAATGGTCAAAAAATAGATGTTCTATTTAACAGAATAATAAGTGACAAATATTTTTTAGAAAACCTTCCTAAATCTTTAGACAGAAATTATTTTCATAAATATATAGATAATTCTATTAAAGATAAAAATTTAAATGATTTAATTTATACATTACTTGAAGTAATTCCATTTGCTATTAATTCTTTGATTTCCTCGCAATCAGACTTCAAAATTATTTTAATGGGTGGTGGAAGAAAAAATCTAACTTTAAAAAAAATTTTCAGTAATTATTTTGATAATATTTCTTTAATTGATGATTTCCAAATAGATGGAGATTTTATAGAATCCCAAGGAATGGCATTACTTGGTATAAGATATATGCTAAAAAAACAATCTACATATTATGAAACTACAAAAGTTTTAAAAAATATTTACTTAGGTGAAAAGTGTTAGCTTTTGTGCTTTTGAATATACTTATTTAAAGTATTCATAAGAGGATCTAGCTTTCCCTCAAATAAGTGATTTGATTTTGAGATAGTTTCCATTGAAACTTCTGCATTTTTTTGTTTTTTAAATGTTTCAAAAAATTCTTTTAAGTTATCTCTTTTTACTATTTCATCTTGTTCAGCTCTAACTATCAATGTTTTTATAGGACAGGGTGATAAAAAATTAAAATCGTACAAATTTACAGGTGGGGCTATTAAAATTAATCCATCTACTTCTGGTCTTCTCATTAGAGTTTGAAATCCAATCCAAGCACCAAAGGAGAATCCTACAATCCAACACGACCTAAAATCCTCATTTTTTTTTTGGAGCCAATCTAAAGAGACACTCGCATCATTTAGCTCTCCCTCTCCCTCAGTAAAGGCACCATCACTCTTGCCAACACCACGAAAATTTATTCTTAAAGTTGAAAAACCCGCATCTTTCATCACTTTAAATGCAGCATAATTAACTTTAGTGTCCATAGTTCCACCGTGTTTAGGATTAGGATGGAGAATTATAGCTATATTTGGTTTTTCTTGCTCACTAGGTGAGTATTTGGCTTGAAGTTTACCTTCGCCACCTTGTATAAATACTTCTGGCATAATTAAAGAAGAGATCATAGATTACTTTTGATAAAAAAAGCAAGTTATAAATGAATTCATTAGGTTTTAATAAAGATCCATCAAGCACAACAGTGGTGGTTGCTATGTCTGGTGGAGTGGATAGTTCTGTCACAGCTGGTCTATTAAAAAAAGAGGGATACAATGTTATAGGTATAACTCTTCAGCTCTATACTTCTAATAACTCTGCAAAAAAAGGTTCTTGTTGTTCAGGTCTTGATATTTATGACGCTAGAAGAGTTGCCCAAAAATTAGATATACCCCACTATGTATTTAATTATGAAAAAACATTTAAATCAGATGTAATCGATTACTTTATCAACGCTTACGAAAATGGTGAGACACCCATACCTTGTGTTAAGTGTAATGAGACTGTTAAGTTTAGAGATTTAATGAACTTTGCAAAAAAATTAGAGGCAGATTGTATGGCAACAGGTCATTACATTAGAAGAAAAGGTAATATTAAAGATGCACATATGTATAGGGCTGAGGATAAATCGAAGGATCAAAGTTATTTTTTATTTGCAACAACACAGGATCAGTTAGATTACCTAAGATTTCCACTTGGTGAGATATCTAAAGCAGAAACTAGAAAAATAGCAGAGGATCTTGGTCTTATCGTTTATGACAAGAAGGATAGTCAAGATATATGTTTCATTCCAGATGGAGATTATAAAAAATTTATTAAGTCAAATAAGAAGAAAGGTGAAATACTCGACCTTTCAGGTAATGTTTTATCTTTTCATGACGGTATTCAAAATTTTACAGTTGGTCAAAGAAGAGGCTTAGGTATAGCAAATGAAGACCCACTTTATGTTGTTGATATTATTAAAGATAAAAACCAAATAATTGTTGGTGATAAGAAAGATTTGTTAGGTAAATCCCTTTTATTAGGTGATTTGAATTTTATTATGCCAGAGTACGACCTTTCCAAAAAAACTGTTGAAATCCCTTGTAGTGCAAAAATTAGATCTTTATCTGAGCCAAAAAAGGGAAAACTTATTAAACAATCTACTTCCTACTCTTTTGAGTTTGATGAACCCGCAGAGGCAATTACCAAAGGTCAAGCTTGTGTTTTGTATGATAATGATAGGGTTTTAGGTGGTGGGATTATTAAACAGAAACTGAACTAATTAGGGTATTTACTCGTATTTTCTTGTAAAAATCCTTATTTATCATATATATCGAGACCTATGGCAGCTACAGAACAAACAATTAAACAAGTAAACACACTAGGTAGTAGTGATTACAAATATGGTTTTTCTACTGAAGTAGACGAGATCCGACCTCCAAAAGGTTTAAATGAAGAAATAATAAAATTCATATCTGCCCAAAAAGATGAACCAGAGTGGATGCTTGAATGGAGATTAAATGCATTTAAAGTCTTTAACAAATTACCAAAGCCTCAATGGGCTAAATTGAATATTCCAGAAATTGATTATCAAGATTGTTATTATTACTCAATACCTAAAAGTTTAAAAGATAAACCAAAGTCACTAGATGAGATAGACCCAGAAATACTAAAAACTTATGAAAAACTTGGTATTCCATTAAAAGAACAAAAAATGTTATCTGGTATAGCTGTTGATGCTGTTTTCGACTCCGTATCAGTTGCAACGACATATAAAAAACAACTGAGTGACTTAGGTATAGTATTTTGTTCAATTTCTGAGGCAGTAAAAACTCACCCAGAATTAGTAAAAAAATATCTAGGAAGTGTAATTCCAGTATCAGATCATTCTTTCGCAGCATTAAACTCAGCCGTTTTCACTGATGGATCGTTTATTTACATTCCTGAGGGAGTAAGGTGCCCGGTTGAATTATCAACATATTTTAGAATTAATGCAATGAATACAGGTCAATTTGAAAGAACGCTTATCATCGCTGATAAAGACAGTTATGTGAGTTACCTAGAAGGCTGTACTGCACCAATGAGAGATGAAAACCAACTTCATGCCGCTAATGTAGAGTTAGTTGCTCTAGATAATGCTGAAATTAAGTATTCAACAGTTCAAAACTGGTACCCAGGAGATAAAGAGGGTAAGGGAGGCATCTACAACTTTGTAACCAAAAGAGGTGCCTGCAGAGGGAAAAATTCTAAAATATCTTGGACTCAAGTCGAGACAGGATCTGCAATTACATGGAAATATCCAAGCTGCATTTTACAAGGAGATAACTCTAAAGGAGAATTTTATTCAGTAGCCATTACTAACAATATGCAACAAGCTGACACTGGCACAAAAATGATACACATTGGTAAAAACACGTCTTCTAAAATCATATCAAAAGGCATTTCAGCTGGAAAAGCTAATAATACATATAGAGGCCTAGTAAATATTTTGTCGAAAGCCAAAAATGCGAGAAATTTTACTCAATGTGACTCTCTATTAATTGGTAATCAATGTGGAGCCCATACAGTTCCATATATAGAGTCAAGTAATTCCGACTCAATGGTTGAGCACGAGGCCACAACCTCAAAAATTAACGAAGATCAATTATTTTACTGCCAGCAAAGAGGATTAAATAGTGAAGATGCAGTGGGGTTAATTGTGAATGGTTTTTGTAAAGAGGTACTTCAACATTTACCAATGGAGTTTGCTGTTGAAGCTCAAAAATTAGTCGCAATTAGCTTAGAGGGAAGCGTTGGATAATGTTAGAAATTAAAAACCTTCATGTCTCTATTGAAGAAAAAAAAATAATTAAAGGTTTGGATTTATCTATTAATAAAGGTGAGGTTCACGCACTCATGGGTCCTAACGGTTCTGGTAAAAGTACACTCTCTTACGTGCTATCTGGTAAAGATAAATATGAAATAAATGATGGAACAATAGATTACAATGGAAAAAATTTATTGGAATTAGATGTTGATGAAAGAGCAAACGAGGGATTATTTCTTGCATTTCAATATCCAATGGAAATACCAGGTGTGCAAACTTCATTTTTTTTGAAAACAGCAATCAATTCTAAAAGAAAATATTTAGGTCAAAGTGAAATGGACGCATTGGAATTTGCTAAATTAATGAAATCAAAAGCAGAAGAATTGAATATAAGCACTGAAATGCTTAAAAGAGATCTAAATGTTAACTACTCAGGAGGTGAAAAAAAGAAACAAGAAATTTTACAGATGTCTATGTTAAGTCCCAAAATGGCTATTTTAGATGAAACAGACTCCGGTTTAGACATTGATGCCTTAAGAATTGTCTCTGAGGGAGTAAATAAATTGAGAAATAGTGAGAATTCTTTCTTAGTTATTACGCATTATCAAAGACTTTTAAATTATATAAAGCCTGATTTTGTTCATATTATTGCTGATGGTAAAATCGTAAAATCTGGTGATTACTCTTTAGCTTTAGAGCTAGAAGAAAAAGGTTACGAAGAGATATCTCAAACCGCTTAATGGAACTTGTATTAAATTTAGACAAGATACAATCTAAAAGTGTATCTCAATATGCTAAAGACATCTTAGATAATCAAAACCCATATAAAAATTTTAAAATTGAAAATTATAAATACGCCCAACTCCATAAAGATGTCAAATCAGAAATCTTACTTAGAGATATAGATTTTTCTAAACTATTAGATAATACTAAAAATATTACATCTTCTATTTCAAATCCATTCGACTTAACAGCTAATTTAAATCTCTGGAATTACAATAATGAGGATAGTTTTTTTAGAGTCTCCTCTTTAGTAAAAAGAGAAACTAAATCAGTAAATTTAGATACATTTGATGATAGAAATTTATTTTTAGATATTTCTCAAATAAATGAGAACATACATATATCTAAATCCTCTACAAATGAAATCAATCTTATTATTTTAAATAGCAAATCAAAGGATGAGTACCCGAAATCAATTTTCTTAGATTTATCTAATAATTCTAAGTTAAATGTAGTTCACTTTAATGTTTCAAATAATAAATCTTTTTTATACTTTGAGACTAATTTACAAGACAACTCATATTTAAATTTTGTTTCTTTTCAATCAGATAATATCCATACAAGAAACGAGTTTTATGCTTCATTAAATCAAGAGTGTAACTTTGATTTATATGGTCTTAATATCAACAATTATGGTGTAAATGACAACTATTCTTTTATTCAACATTTAAAACCCTCTTCATCAAGTAGAGAAGTTTTTAAATCTATTGTTGAAAAGGGCGCTATTACAAACTTTCAAGGAAAGATATATGTTGACTCTATTGCTCAGAAAACTGATGGATATCAAATGAGTAGATCATTGCTTTTAGATGACATATCGAAAGCCAACAATAAACCAGAACTTGAAATTTATGCAGATGATGTAAAATGTAGTCACGGGTCTACTGTTTCCAAATTAGATGACGAGCAAATTTATTATTTTAAGTCCAGAGGAATTGATAGCAAAATAGCTAAAAAAATATTAAAAAAAGCATTTATTGTTGAGATTATTGAGTCAATTAAAGACGATATGTTAAAGAATTATTCAAATGAGTTAATTGAAAGTTTATTATCATGAATAATATTAAATTAGATTTTCCAATTTTAGATAAAAAGATCAGAGACAAAGCTATTACTTATCTTGACTCTGCAGCAAGCACTCAGAAACCCAAACAAGTAATTAACTCTATTTCTGAATTTTTAGAAAATTCTTATGAAAATGTTCATAGAGGAATGAATTCACTTAGTATAGATGCTACAGATTTATATGAAAAATCTAGAGATGTAGCAAAAAATTTTATTAATTCTAATTCTACAAATGAGATAATTTTTACAAGAGGGGCTACTGACTCTATAAATATTATAGCTAATTCATTAGCTGAACATCTTAAAGAGGGCGATAAGATTGTTGTAACTGAATTAGAACATCACTCAAATTATTTGCCTTGGATGAACTTATGTAAAAAATTAGGTTTAGAATTAAAAATAATTCCTATTTCGAAAGATGGCATTTTATCTGAAGACGATATCATTAATAATTGTGATGACTCCACAAAGGTTCTCTCTTTAACACACATGTCAAATGTAACTGGCCAAATACTTGATATTAAAAAGATTAAAAAATCAATTAATAAAGATACTTATGTTGCCGTTGATGGTTGTCAATCAATAGCACACTTAAAAATTGACGTAAAAGATTTGGATTGTGATTTTTACTCTTTTTCATCTCATAAACTTTATGGTCCATCTGGTATTGGAATTATGTATGGTAAAGAAGATATATTAAATAAATTAAATCCTCCAACACTTGGAGGAGGGATGATCAATGAAGTTTCATCAAATCATTTTTCCTATGCTATGTTACCTAATAAATTTGAACCGGGTACGCCTTCAATTGAGGCAGCAATTGGCTTCAAAACAGCTATGGAATATTTGAATAATAATAATTACCAAGACTATTTTCTGAATGAAAAAAAACTTAGATCTACATTAATTGAAGCTTTACGTGAATTCAAAGAAGTAGATATATATGGCTCTAATGAAGATGGAAATGCTACATCGATTGTTTCTTTTAATATTAAAAACCAAAATTTTAATGATATTGCCACTTTTCTTGACCAGTATGGAATTATGATTAGAGGAGGTCACCATTGTTGCCAACCATTTATGAAAAAGTTAGGTATCCCTGGTTCTTGCAGAGTCTCTTTTGGTATTTATAACGATCTTAATGATATTGATCATTTCATAGACTCTTTGAAAAAAACTCTAAAACTTCTTCAATAAGCTATGGATAATAAAACACTCTCTGACTTTATGCCAAAAGTAAGTTCTGAAGGTGAGATTACTTACGGAGAAAAATCGTCATCACAGTCAGTGACATTAACAAATGACCATATAATCAAAGTTCTCACAGATATAAAAGATCCTGAAATGGATATGAATATTTATGATCTTGGTTTAATTTACGACATATCAATAGATAATTTTAACAATATTAAAATTATCATGACACTGACAACAGTTAACTGTCCAGTTGCTGATAGTTTTCCATTAGAGGTTGCTAAAAAAGTTCATGAACTAAATGATGTAGGACAAGTCAGTATAAAACTAACCTTTCAACCACCATGGAATAAAGATATGATGAGTGAAAATGCAAAGTTAGCTTTAGGTTTTTAGTATGACCAGTCCTTTATTTTCATTATCCAAAACTGCTGAAGAACAAATTTCTAAATTATTAGTAAATAATAGTAACGCTATTGGTTTAAAGATTGGCTTAAGCACTAAAGGTTGTGCGGGATTGAGTTATACAATGGAGTATGTGAGTAATGATAACATACAAGGTTGTGAGCTAGTCAATGATTACAAGTTTCCTCTTTATATTGAGGACAAAGCAGTTATGTATGTAATAGGCACAGAAATGGACTTTATTAAAGAAGAATTTGGAGAAAGGTTTATTTTTAAAAATCCTAA
Organism: uncultured Alphaproteobacteria bacterium; assembly: GCA_902617355.1. Classification (GTDB taxonomy): domain Bacteria; phylum Pseudomonadota; class Alphaproteobacteria; order HIMB59; family HIMB59; genus HIMB59. Next base: position 32,450 of record CACMWK010000008.1, read on the forward strand.
TCAGACTAGTGAATGCGGTTGTGGTGAGAGTTTTCACGTTTAGATTTTAGTTATATTGATGGCAATCTTATTGGGTATTCTCTCAGCTTTTAGTTTTGGTGTTGGAGATTTTTTAGCTAGATTTTCATCAAAGGAAGTTGGATTTAAAAATTCACTTTTTTGGATGCTGGTTGTTGGCTCAATATTTTATTTAATTTTATTCTATTTTTTTGGAAGTGGTCTTTCTCCAAACGCGATTGGTTTGAGTAATAGTTTCCTATCAGGAATTTTAATAATGTTTGGACTTCTTTGTTTATACAGAGGTCTTCAAATGGGACCAGTATCAATTGTAGCCTCGATAACAGCGACCAACCCCTTTTTTGTTTTTGTCATAAGATTTTTTTTAGGAAGTGAACCCACACTGACTCAGTGGATTGCCACTCTTGTTGTAATATCCGGCGCAATATTTGTATCCATAAGCGCTGACAGTTTTAAAGAAAGTCTAGGTTTGTCAAAAAAACAGATAAAAGAGTCTCTAATTGTGTCATTTATGGCAAGTGGTATGCTGGCTTTGGGTCTTATTTTTTCTCAAGAGGCCTCTAATTCTTTAGATCCAATTGAGGCTGTTATATATGTAAGATTTTTTAGCTTATTGGGTATTGCTTCCTTATTATTTTTTATGAAGTCTAACATAACACTGACAAAAAAAGCAGTTCCTATTTTATTTTTTCAAGGAATATTAGAAACTACAGGTTATTTTTGTTTGGTCTCTGCATATGCTTTTGACAAAGTGAGTATTGCAGTAGTCATTTCTTCAGGTTTTGGTCTTGTAACAGTTTTATTGGCTAGACTAGTTTTAAAAGAAAAAATATCTAAAATTCAAACTTTAGGCATCTCTCTAACTTTCATTGGTGTTGTTGGTCTTACTATCTAATTAAATTTTGAAGCCTGTTTTTATCAAAACGATATGAATTCATCGCGATAGCTAAGCAAATAATAATTCCTCCTATAATTGTATTTATATCTGGTGTTTCATTGATACCCAGAATAGGTAGCCACGCCCAAAAAATTCCTCCAACTACTTCTAATAAAGATAGCATTGTTAGTTCTCCCGAAAGTAATTGTTTTGAACCTATGCTAAAAAGGATAAGCCCAGTTGCTACTATCAAACCATGAGTCATACTCAAAAGAATATTTCTGAAGGGTAAATAGATTTCTTGATCATTAAAAATCATTAAAAAGACAGAAATAGCTGCGCAAAAAATTCCTGCATAAATTAAAATATAAAATTTTTTAAAGTTACTTTTGCTTCTCAAAGCAACAGTGAATGATGCAAAGCCAAGACTTGATATAAAGCCCATAATTAACCCATACAACGATCCACTAAAGGCACTTGCATATATCATTATTAAAGCACCAATAAACGCAATAATCATAGTTATAAAATTTTGTTTTGAGATTTTCTCATTAATAAACACTAGGGCAATTAATGATGCTAGAAAAGGCATTAACGCCAACATAAATAGAGTAACTGCGGCAGTTGTATTACTTATTGAATAAATAAAACCAACCATGGCTGTTGTTAAACTAAGACCACCAATCAAAGAAACTTTATCTATTTTGATTAAATTCATAAAAAAGTCTTTTTGTTCATTAAGAATAAGATATATGGCGATAATAATTGCAACTGTAAGTCCTCTAATAACAAGGTAGGGGAGTTGATAGATTTGAGGGTCTATCATATTTTTGACCACAAGCGGTCCAAAACTCCATATTAATCCACTTAAAACTACTATAATTACTGCCTTGAAGTGGTCGCTCATTTTAAGAAATTAACTTATTTTATAAATTAACTTTTTAATAGTTAATTACTGATAAAGAAATCTGAGAGAGTTTTAATATCATCAAAAGAAGTATTCTTACCCTCATTACTTCTTAGAGTAAATGAGTCTGACTCAATCTCTTTCTCACCCATTACAAGAGAATAAGGTATCTTTTTAGAAACAGAATTTCTTATTTTATAACCCAATTTGTTATTAGATCCATCAACAATTACTCTTACACCCAGTTTTTGAAGCTCCCCTTTAATTCGGTTACTATGATCAACAAATTTTTCGGACACAGGGAGAATTGCAAGTTGTATAGGCGTAACAAATAAAGGAAGCCAGCCATTAGTGTTTTCAAGAATAATTGCTATAAACCTTTCTAGAGATCCGACGACTGCTCGGTGTATCATTATTGGAATTTGATTTTTGTCATCTTTGTCTTTGTATTTTGCACCCAATCTATCAGGGAGATTGAAGTCAATTTGTATCGTTCCACATTGCCACTCTCGACCCAGTGAGTCCTCTAATGTAAATTCTATCTTTGGACCATAGAATGCTCCTTCACCCTCTAAAATATTAAATTCTTTATTGTTGTCTTTTAAAACTTTTTTTAACTGATTTTCCGCATTATCCCAGTTTTCTTGCGTGCCAATACTTTTTTCTGGGCGAGTAGAAATATTATATTTTATTTTTTCAAATCCGAACTTTTTATACACTCTCTCAATTAATAGTGTTGTCTCATTACAAACATCATATATTTGTTCAGCAGAACAAAATATGTGGGCATCATCTTGAGTAAAACCTCTGACCCTAAATAATCCATTTAGAGCTCCAGAGGGTTCGTATCTATGACACTTACCAAACTCCGAGTATCTAAGTGGTAAATCTTTGTAAGTTATTAGTTGAGAGTTAAATAAAACAATATGACATGGACAATTCATAGGTTTTAGTGCGAATGTCTTGTTGTCAGTTTCTGAAGTAAACATATTTTCTTTAAAATTGTCCCAATGACCAGACTTTATCCAAAGCTCATTTGATACTAGCTCAGGTGTTTTTACTTCAAAATAATTAAGTTTTTGTTGCTCAGAGCGAATATATTTTTCAATATTTTGATACAAGGTTAAGCCTTTATCTTTCCAAAATACATTCCCTGCTGATAAATCAGTTAGAAGGAACAAACCCATATCAGTGCCTAATCTTCTATGATTTCTTTCTTTAGCCTCTTCTAAATTTTTTAAATAAATACGAAGTTCTTTTTCAGAATACCAAGCGGTTGCATAAATTCTTTGAAGCATTTTGTTAGTGCTAATACCTCTCCAATAAGCCCCTGATACATTTGTTATTTTAAAGCTAGCATTATAATCTTTTGTACTTTTATGATGAGGACCTTTACAAAGATCAGTAAAATTTTTTTGCTCATAGAGTGTTATTTCATCAGAATTATCTAAATTATTTATAAGCTCCAATTTATATTTATTATCTTTAAATATTTCTGATGCCTCTTTTTTAGTTACAGCTCTCTTTAAAAAGTTTCTTCCCTCTGAGAGAATTTCTTTCATTTTTTTTTCTATATTAGCTAAGTCATCATCTGAGAGAGTGCTTTCCATATCAAAGTCATAATAAAAACCGTTCTTTATAAAAGGACCAATAGTTGGTTTAGCATTTGGGAAAAGAGTAATTACAGCTTCAGCCAAAATATGAGCCATATCGTGGCGCATTATATTTAATGCATCATCAGATTTAGGTTTAATGGGAGTGCTATTTTCAACTTCAGTATCCCAATAATTATTATTCGAGTCTTTAAATGCTATTATATCGCTCATAATTCTAATTTTTTATAAAAACAACTTTTTTTACCCGTATGACAAGCGCCAATTCCTTCAAGCTCAACTTCATAAATTAAAGCGTCACTGTCACAATCAGTATAAATATTAATAATATTAAGTTTATTGCCAGAAGTTTCGCCTTTTAACCATAATTTTTTTTTACTTCTACTCCAAAAGTGAGCTTTTTTTGTTTTTACTGTCATTTCAATAGAATTTTTATTTGAATAGGCCATCATAAGAATTTCATTAGTTGACTTCTCTTGAGCAATTGTAGGTATTAGCCCATCAGAATTAAAAACTAGTTGATTTATGTTGAAATTTTCCAATGTCTTGATTTTTAATGATTTTTACTTTTATTAAAGTATTTTTCAATTATTAAAAGAATTTTTTCGATGAATTATTATTTAGCACCAATGATGGGTTACACAGACTGCTATTTTAGATGTTTAGTGGAAAACATTTATGGAAATAGTGTAACTACCTTTTCTGAAATGATAGTGGATAAAGCAATCATCCACAATGAGACTAAAACAATAACCAAGCATTTTTTAAAAAATAATAAAAGCGCCATTCAAATTGCAGGCTCAGATCCTGAAGAAATTAAAAGAGCAATAAATATTTTAAATAAAGTAGATATTATTAAACATGTAAATTTTAATTTAGGGTGCCCAAGTTCTAGAGTCCAAGAAAATATGCTTGGTTTAGCTTTAACCCAAAAGTATGACTTAGTAAAAAAATGTTTATATGAATTGATCAAATATAATAAAGATGTATCAGTAAAATGTAGACTTGGTTTAGGTATGAATGAGGATAAGAGTTATATTTTTGATTATATTAAATTGTTTAATGAAATAGGAATTAAAAAAGTATTTATACATTGTAGAAATGGTATTTTGTACTTAGATACCAAAAAAAATAGAACAATTCCAAAAATTAATTACAATTTATTTTTAGAGTGTTGTGATCAATTTCCTGAAATGGAACTTATTCCTAATGGTGAGGTTAATGATTTAGAAACCTTTAAATTTTTTCAGTCAAAAAATATTACTCAATTTATGATTGGTAGGCAATTTGCGAAAGACGCCTTTTTTTTAGAAAAATTAGATCTTGAGAATGTCAAAAAGAAGACAGCTTCAATAATTAATACAATAAATGAATTAGAACATTACAAATATTTAAATATTAATTTATTAAAAAAAAGTATTTTCACTGCACTTAGTAACATATCAAATTCCAAAAAAGTAAAAAAAGAAATCTCAGTTATTAATAACTATAGTGGCTTACTAAATTATTTTGAGAGGAATGCCATTTGGAGTTAGAGAGATTATATAAATCTTCAACTTTCTTATCAAAATATGAATATCTTAATAATTCTTATGATGTTTCAAAGGTTGATGCTCAATTAATACTTAACCACTACAAAAGTAATATAAAAAAATATTCTAATTCCTCTAAAACTAACTTTCTCAATATAAATACACTTAAAAATGAGCTTATTTATTTAATTTTTATATCAATTCATCAAAATTTAATTTCTCAGTCTAATGGATCAAGATTGTGGTCTGTTTTATGCAAAAATATTTTAAGTAAAATCATTAATATCAATCTATACAGATCATTTAATAATAGTTTAAAAAAATATTATTTTATTCTAGGTATGGGTAAAATTGGCGTAAGAGATTTAAATTTTGCCTCTGATATCGATATAATCATATTCTATGACTCCAAAAATAGTCCTATTTCCCTCCAAGATTTTAATAAATCTATAAAGAAAACCATTAGTGACATATCGAATATTTCTGAGTCTTTTTTTCATAAAATAGATTTAAGGTTACGACCAGATTTTGGTGATTCATTAATTATATCTGATATGGATCAAGCAATTAATTATTATACTTCAGTTGGCAGAAATTGGGAGAGATTAGCATTTCATAGATCAAGTTTTTTGTGTGGCGATATTCAAAAATATTTCTTATTTAAGGAAGCAATAAAAAGTTTTTTATTTAGAAGAACATTTGACTATTACGCTATAGATGAAATTAAAAAGCTTTTTGCCTCAAGTAATACTGAACAAAAGCTAGATATAAAAAATTCTTATGGCTTTATTCGATCTTGTGAAAATATAATACATTTTAACCAACTTCTTTGGTCTGGAAAAATAAATTCTCTTAAAGAGAGTAATATTCATAAATTACTTATAAATTTAAAAAAACATGAAAATATAATTCCAAAAAATGACTTAAAAAATATAACGGAGGCATATTATTACTTCCGTAAAATTGAGAATTATTTACATATAAAAAAGAATACTTTTCAGAATATAATTGACTCTAATGAAACCTATTTAAATGCAGTATTGGATAACTTTTCAAACAAATTAGAGAAGCATAAATCTGAAATTCAAACAATATATCAGCGTTTATTTTTCCCTAAAATAAATAGAGAAAGTTTACGACGTGAAAAATTTAATGAGTCTAGCCAAAAAATTATTGATAGTCTTCTAAAACGAGCTGAGAACATCAATAGTTCAGAAACAGTAAAAAATGATTATTTAGAGTCTATTTCAAGTCTCATAAATATTTTATCAACACATAATAAACGAGATGATCTAATTATAAAATTTGACTATTTAATTAACTATTATAAGTCTGGTGTCCATTTAACTGCTTTATACAAATATAATAATAAAATTTTTTTAGAGTTAGCTTTCATATTTGAGAATTCTTCAAAATTAACAAATCTTATTTACAAAAATCATTTTTTAATAGAGTCACTAGTCTATTTTTTTAATTATGGCATACCTACTTTTAAGCTAAGAGAATTTTCTGATAATTTTGATTTAGATTTAAAAAAATCAATCCAAGATATTTATGAAATTTTATTCCTTTTAGATTATTTGTTACTTTCAAAAAAAATAACAAATACTGACTTCCTCAAAAAACGAAATACCGCTGTAAGAAAGTTTATTTTTTATATTTTTGAACTAGTTAAAAATGAATACATTGTCAATAGAAGCAATATTTTCTCTGACTTAACACCGATTTTATTTGGAAGTTACGGTGTCAAAATGGCTACGAATTTTTCCGATTTAGATATTTTTTTTATATATCAATCAAACAAAAATAATCACATAGATAATATTAAAATTGTGAGGAGATTTTACTCGATAATGAAACAATATATTGATCCAAATATCCTTATAATTGACGATAGAAATAAACCTTTTGATAGAGACTCTGATCAAGTTATTAATATTGAAAATTTCTTTTCATTTTATTCAAAGACTAGTGAACCATTTCATAAATTGTCTTTTATGAAGGTATGTCTTTTAACAAATAATCTAAAATTAGTTAAGTATTTTACAAAAATGAAAAATCAAATTATTTCAAACTTTTCTAAAATTGATAATGAATACTTTTTAAAAATAGTAGATATAAAAAATCCTTTAAAAAATAATAAGGATCTTTTTCAACTCTTCAAAATCAAAGAAGACATCAACCACATAAATAATAAAGAGTTTTCATATCGTGACGATATTAATTATTTAAGAGAGTTGCTTATGTTTGAAAATCTAACTAGCAACCCGTCCAAAGTAGATAATAAAAAATATTTAGACAGGTTGCTTTTAATTTAGTTTAGTAATCGTAATACATGTCGAACTCTGCAGGTGTAACTAGCAGTTTATTTGGTTCGATTTCTTCTTCTCTTTTGTATTCGATATATGACTCGATTAAATCTTTGGTAAACACATTACCCTCTAAAAGATAATCATGATTTGACTCAAGATTATTAATCGCTTCCTCAAGAGTACCAGGTACTTCCTTTACTTTAGATTGCTCTTCAGGAGGTAAATCATAAAGATTTTTATCCATTGGTTCACCAGGATCAATTCTATTCTTAATTCCATCTAAACCTGCCATAAGCATAGCTGAAAATGCTAAATAACCATTTGCAGTTGCATCTGGACATCTAAACTCAACTCTTTTTGCCTTAGGAGATGGTGAGTATGCGGGTATTCTACATATAGCACTTCTATTTCTATTAGAGTATGCAAGCTTAACTGGAGCCTCATAACCTGGAACTAATCTCTTGTAAGAGTTAATAGTTGGATTTGTAAAAGCTAATAAAGATGGTGCGTGCTTAAGCAAACCACCAATATAAAATTTTGCTTCATCACTAAGATTAGCGTATCCACCTTCACCATAAAATACTGGTTTACCGTTTGACCAAATACTTTGATGACAATGCATTCCTGAACCATTGTCGTTTGAAAGAGGTTTTGGCATAAAAGTAGCACTTAAACCATTACTTTTTGCTGTGTTTCTTACAACGTATTTATATTTTTGAAGATCATCGGCCATCTTAACCAATGTATCGAATTTTAAATCAATTTCACATTGACCAGCAGTAGCAACTTCGTGGTGTTGCGCTTCAACACTCATACCAATTGCAACCATATGATTTACCATTTCTGATCTAACATCTTGCATAGTGTCATGAGGTGGGCATGGGAAGTATCCACCTTTATTTCTAACTTTATAACCTAGATTTGGACCTTCGGCTGTGCCTGTATTCCAAACGGCTTCACCGGAGTCAACAGAAAAAGAGGAGTGATGAGGGTGCGTGTTAATTTGAACGTTGTTGAAAAGAAAAAATTCAGCTTCTGGTCCAAAGAAAATACTATCACCAACTCCTGAGGTTTTAACGTATTCTTCTGCTTTTTTTGCAACGTATCTTGGATCTTTATCGTACTTTTGTCCGGTAATTGGATCTTGAATATCACATATTAGAACTAGAGTAGGATCTGTAAAAAAAGGATCTACAAATGCAGTCTCAATATCTGGAATTAATATCATGTCACTAGCTTCAATTGACTGAAAACATCTAATTGAAGAGCCGTCGAAACCAATACCTTCCTCAAATACATCCATTTCAAATGTATTAATATGGTTTGAAAAGTGCTGCCATGTTCCTAAAGGATCAGTAAATCTAAAATCAATATACTTAATACCATTTTCATCGATCATTTTTTGTAATGATTTTTTGTCCATCTAATAACCTCCTGAGTTGTTAACTTGGTTTGTGTAAAAACTAAATTGCGTCTTTACCTTTTTCGCCTGTGCGAATTCTAATAGCCTCTGAAACTTCGTATACAAAAATTTTACCGTCGCCGATTTTACCTGTATTAGAATGCTTGATAATAACATCGATTGCTTCTTTGTATTTCTTGTCATCAACTACTAATTCAATTTTAACCTTTGGCAGAAAGTCTACTACATACTCAGCTCCTCTATAAAGCTCAGTATGACCTTTTTGTCTACCAAACCCTTTTACTTCAGATACGGTTAATCCACTTAGGCCTATTTCGCCAAGGGCATCTTTAACATCCTCTAATTTAAAAGGTTTAATTATTGCCTCAATTTTTTTCATATTTAGCGATCCAAATATAATGTTTAATTTGCATAATATCTATACTATAAATTAATTCAATTTTTGGCGGGTGTAGCTCAGTTGGTTAGAGCGCCGGTTTGTGGTACCGGAGGTCGGGGGTTCAAGTCCCCTTACTCGCCCCAATTTGTGCGCCAGTGGCGGAATGGTAGACGCGCTGGTCTTAGGAACCAGTGGGCAACCGTGGGGGTTCGAGTCCCTCCTGGCGCACCAGAATACAAGTAATATGGATTATAAAAACATAGAAAAAAAAAGTTACAAATCATCTTTTGAGGTATCTTTAGATCAAAGCGCTATTGCTAAAATTATTGACGAAAAAATATCAGAAAAGCAACCCACTTTTGAAATTGCAGGTTTTAGAAAGGGCAAAGTACCGGTAAGCATCATAAAGTCTAAAATTGGTCTTCAAATTGAAAACGAGGTATTAAATGAAGAGGTATCAAAAAATATAAATAAAATCAGTGAGGATGAAAAAATACAATCCCTTATTCAACCTGATGTTAATTTTAAAGATAATTATAATTTTACCTTAGCTTTTTATTTAAAACCCGAAATTAAAATGGACGAGTTAAAAACAAGTGAAATAGAGAAAGTTACATCAGAGGTAACAAAAAAAGATATTGATGATTTTAGAGAAAAAGTAAGAAAAGAGTACTATTCATTAGAGAGTATAGATATATCAGATGAAAATTCTGTTATAGATTTTGAAATATTAAATTATGAAGATGAACAAAAAAAATTATTTTCTCAAAAAGAGGTAAGAGTAGACTTAAACACCCAAACTAAAGAAGAAGTATTTTTAGACTTAAAAAAAGCTCTTTTAAAAATTAAAAATAAATCTGACATTAATTTTTCTACAAAAGGAATAAAGATAAACGCTCAAATCAAAGATATAAATAAAAAGATCTATCCCAAGAATGATGACGAGTTGATTAAGATTTTAAAATTAAAATCTACTAAAGAATTAAATGACAAAATTGATAATAAACTCAATGAGGATATGAATTATCTTCAAAAAGAGTTTTTTATTGAAGATCTACTTAAAGTTCTATCACAAAAGAAAAAGATTGACATCAACGAAGAGGTTGTAAATCTTGAACTTAAAAGAAAATATCAAATTGATTTATCTAAAATGAAAGATGAGCACAAAGAAAGAATTGATAGTTTAAAAAAACTCACAAGTGAGAATATTCAAAAAGACGTTCTTTTTTCTGAATTAGTAAAATTTTTAAATGTAAAAGTTGAGCAGAAAGAACTGCAAGAGTATATTCAAAAATATTATGGTGAAAAAATTGATCAAAGAACGGCAGAAGCTGCTTATGGTACTCTTCTCAGAAATAAAATAGCAGATGAGTCTATGAAAACTTTTAAAATTAAAGAAACTAAGTTAAGCTTAGAAGAGCTTATGAATAAAGGATCTCAAAATCATGAATCTAGTACCCATAGTCATTGAACAATCAGGAAAAGGAGAGAGATCTTTTGATATTTTCTCCAGACTGCTCAGAGAAAGAATCATTTTTTTAACAGGTGCTATCAATGATGAAACTGCCTCTTTGATATGCGCTCAACTTTTATTTTTAGAGTCTGAAAATCCTGAAGAACCAATTAATCTTTATATTAACTCACCTGGTGGTCTAGTCACAGCTGGATTGGCGATGTATGACACCATGCAATATATTAAATGCCCTGTTCATACTGTTTGTATTGGTCAAGCTGCCTCTGCAGGTTCATTAATACTCGCTGCAGGAAAAGAGGGCAACAGGTATGCTTTGCCTCACTCTAAAATAATGATTCATCAACCTTCTGGTGGTTTTTCAGGACAAGCAAGCGATATTAAAATTCATGCTGAAGAGATTCTAAAGACAAAAAAAAGACTCAATGAAATATATCAAAAGCATACCAAAATAAGCATTGGTGAAATTGAAAAGGCAATGGAAAGAGATAGATTCTTTGACCCTGAAGAGGCGCAAAAATTTGGTTTGATAGATAAAGTAATTACTACTAGAATTGAAAAATAAAAATGTCTGATGAAAAAATAATCTCTGCTAATAGCTCTGATAAAAAAATATCATGTTCCTTCTGTGGTAAAAGCCAAGAAGAAGTTAAAAAATTAATTGCTGGACCTAATGTTTATATTTGCAATGAGTGTGTTGTTTTATGTAAGGATATACTTGTTGAGGATGACAAAATTGACACTAAGAAAAAATTTGAGATACCAAAGCCAAGTGAGATCTATAATTATCTTGATGATCATATAATCGGTCAAGATCATGCAAAAAAAATATTATCTGTATCTGTTTACAATCATTACAAGAGAGTTCAAAACCCTTCAAAAGATATAGAGATATCTAAATCAAACATATTGCTTATTGGGCCGACAGGTTGTGGTAAAACACTTTTAGCTCAAACCTTAGCAAAATTTTTAAATGTACCTTTTACAATTGCTGATGCAACCACTCTAACAGAGGCGGGATATGTTGGCGAAGATGTTGAAAATATTATTTTAAGATTACTGCAGCAATGTGATTATGATGTAGCTTTGGCTCAAAAGGGTATCGTATACATTGATGAAATTGATAAAGTGGGCAGAAAAAGTGAAAATCCATCCATAACAAGAGATGTATCTGGTGAGGGAGTTCAACAAGCTTTGCTAAAAATAATTGAGGGAACAACAGCTAGCGTGCCACCTCAAGGTGGAAGAAAACATCCTCAACAAGAGTTCCTTCAAGTTGATACAAAAAATATATTGTTTGTTTGTGGGGGTGCGTTTGAAGGCATTGATAAAATTATAAAAAATCGAGTAAATAAAAAGTCTATAGGTTTTAATAAATCAATTAATCAGGACCAACCAATGACTTCACAACTTGAAAATGACGATTTGATTAAATTTGGATTAATACCTGAATTAGTAGGAAGACTTCCTGTAAGCGCTAGTCTGAATGAATTATCTTTAGATGATTTAAAAGAGATTATTACTAGACCAAAAAATGCAATATCAAAACAATACAAGGCTCTTTTTTCTTTTGAAGGGGTTGAATTCGAGATAACTGAAGATGGTAGAGAGCAAATTGCTCAATTAGCTGTTGAAAAAAAAATTGGTGCACGAGGCCTAAGATCAATTATGGAAAAGCTACTTCTAGATTGTATGTATGATATTCCCGATAAGGATTCTGTGGATAAGGTAGTTTTAAGTAAAGAGTCAGTAATCTCAAATAGACCAATAATCGTATATAAAGAAAAAGCAAAAATAAAAAAAAAAGTGGGTGAAAATTAAAAATTCCTCACTATCTTAATAGTATGGAAAATCAAATCATTGGACCTATTTTACCTTTAAGGGACTTAGTTGTTTATCCCTCTATAACCTCACCTTTGTTTGTTGGCCGAGCTAAATCTATTGATGCAATTAACTTTGCCATGAATAATAACAACAAGATTATTTATTTATTTACACAAAAAGAACCAACGACTGATGATCCCCAAGTTAATGATGTTTATTCCTACGGAGTAAAATCAAAAATTATTCAGTTTCTTAAGTTACCTGACAATACATATAAAGTTCTTACTGAAGGCTTAGAAATAGTAAAGATAAAGTCTGCTGTTAAGGCAAATAATAACTTCCTCACAGCTAAAATTGAAACAGTAGTAATTAACAAAAAAAATTCAGTTGAATTAAAAGCATCTTTAAGAGTTTTAAAAAATGAATTTCAAAATTATATACAAAATATAGGAAATAATAATGACATCCTTGAAGGACTTTTAAATATTGAAGATCCATATCAGTTCATTGATAATATCTATTACAACTTAAACATCGGAATTGAAGATAAACAAAAAAATTTAGAAATTATTGATATAAATAAAAAAATTCAAAACTTACTGAATTTCTTTTCAAAAGAACTTAACTTCTCTGCTCTTGAGAAAAAAATTAAAAATAGAGTAAAGAGACAGATGGAAAAAACTCAAAGAGAGTACTACTTAAATGAACAAATGAAAGCCATACAGAAAGAACTAGGTGATGGTGAAGATGGTTCCAACGAATATTCTGAAATAGAGAAAAAAATTAATGAGGTAAAATTATCAAAAGAGGCAAAAGAAAAAGCTTTAAATGAATTTAAAAAATTAAAATCTATGAGTCCAATGTCTGCAGAAGCATCAGTTATTCGTAATTACCTAGAATGGATATTAGATATACCATGGGAAAAATTCTCAAAAGAAGTCATTGATATAAAAGGTTCTGAAAAAATATTAAATGACGACCACTATGGTCTTGAAAAAGTAAAAGAGAGAATACTTGAATTTTTAGCAGTCAAAAAAAGATCAAAGAAAGCATCTGGAACAATACTATGTTTTATAGGACCTCCTGGTGTGGGTAAGACTTCATTGGGTAAATCCATAGCGAGAGCTACTGGCAGAGAATTTGCAAAGATTTCTCTTGGTGGAATTAGGGATGAGGCTGAAATTAGAGGCCATAGAAGAACTTATATTGGTTCAATGCCTGGTCGATTTATTCAGGCTATGAAGAAAACCAAAACATCTAATCCCATTATTTTATTAGATGAAATTGACAAAGTGGGTAGCGACTGGAGAGGAGATCCATCCTCTGCATTATTAGAAGTTTTAGATCCTGAGCAAAATAATCAATTTAATGATCATTATCTTGAGGTTGATTATGACTTATCAAATGTAATGTTTATATGTACAGGTAATACTTACAACATACCTGGTCCTCTTCTTGACAGATTAGAGGTCATTGAAGTATCTGGTTATACAGAAAAAGAAAAAGTTGAAATTGCAAAGAAATATTTAATACCAAGAAAAATGAATAAAAATATTTTAAAAAATAATGAATTTAAGCTTGATAAAAGCTCAATTACTAAAATAGTAAGACACTATACCAGAGAGTCAGGCGTCAGAGGGCTCGAAAAAGTTTTTGATAAGCTTTTTAGGAAACTTGTTTTTCAATTAGAAAAAAATAAATCAAGGTCAAGAAAACCATTTGTTTTTGATGATAAAGCTATAAAAAATTTTTTAGGTCCGGAAAAATTCAAGGATAGTGTTTTAGAAAAGAAAAATTTAGTGGGTATCACCAACGGGCTTGCATGGACTCAGGTTGGTGGAGATATCTTAAATATTGAAGTTAATTTATCTTCAGGTAAGGGAATGATTAATGCAACAGGTAAACTTGGTGACGTGATGAAAGAGTCTATTACTGCTGCTTTAGGTTACATTAAATCTAATTCCGTTGAGTTTGGAGTAAATCCAAAGGTTTTCGATAAAATAGATATTCATTTACACGTACCCGAAGGAGCTATACCTAAAGATGGCCCAAGTGCTGGTATTACAATATTTACTTCATTAATTTCATCTCTTACTGATATTAAAATAAAAAGAGACATTGCTATGACTGGTGAAATTACATTAAAAGGAAGAGTTCTGCCAATTGGGGGATTAAAAGAGAAATTATTGGCTGCGATAAGGTACGGTATTAAAACGGTTATAATCCCAAAAGAAAATGAAAAGGACTTAGTTGAAATCCAAAAAGACATTCAAAACAAGTTGATAATTAAGAAAGTTGAGTTTGCAAAAGAGGTATTGGACTTAGCTCTCGATGGAAAAATTAGTAAAATGAACAAAAAATTGGATTGGAGACACTTAGTTACAGAGTCTATGAAGCCAAAAAACCAGCAAAATCAAGAAAAAACATTCGTCAACTAGTATATTGTTGTTGATTTTCTTACCTTTTTCTTACTACAATTAACTAATAGAATCACTAAGGAGGTTCGGTATGAACAAAAATGAACTCATTGCTGAATATAGTACGAAAAATGGTGTTGGAAAATCAGATGCAACTAAGGCTGTAGAAAGTTTATTTGATATTATCACATCTACTTTGAAAGCAGGAGGGGATGTTAAGATTGCCGGTTTTGGTACTTTTAAGGTAGCTAATACAAAAGCTAAGACTGGAAGAAACCCAAGAACGGGAGAGTCAATCCAAATTCCTGCATCAAAAAAGCCAAAATTTCTTGCTGGAAAACAGCTAAAAGAACTAATAAAGTCCACAGTCTAATTTTTTGCAAATTAGATAGGGCGATTAGCTCAGTTGGTAGAGCATCTCGTTTACACCGAGAGGGTCGGCGGTTCGAGTCCGTCATCGCCCACCATTCGACAATTGTCGGGGGTG
>CACMWK010000009.1:0-37988 GCA_902617355.1 uncultured Alphaproteobacteria bacterium
ATATGCTTTGAGTCCACCAAAAACATTTCAGGATTTACTCCATGCTTGTGAGGTATTAAAAGGTGACAAACAGATAGAAAGTCCTATTTCTTGGCCAGCTAAAAAAGGTCAACCACTTGCTACTAGTTTTATTTTAGCAATGGCAAATTATGGAAAACCATATGTAAACCTAAGGTACATTGGGAAAAATATTTATGATTTAGATGTTGAAAAAATACTATTAAAAGCAAATTTTTTATCTGATGCATCTTTTGAAGCAGCTAAAATGTTGAAAAAATTGACTTTGTACTCGCCAAATGAATTATCTGCTCATTCCAATGATGAATGTGTTGAATATTATAGTCAGGGTAAATCAGCTATGGCAATGAATTGGAGTAGTAGGGCCCATTTGTTCGAACTAAATGAGGCTTCACCTGCATATAAAAAAACTGGTTATTTACCAAGACCTGCTGGAAATTCCTCTTTTCAAGTATCTCCAATAGGTGGGTTTTCATTAGGCATACCCTCAAATATCTCTCCTGAAAAAATACCTTTTGTTATGAAAAATATTCGTAATTTTGTCTCTCCTGAATTTATAAAATATTATATTGAGCATGGTAGTTTATCATCTCCCGTTTTTAGTGTCGTAAATGATCCTGAAGTGAGAGCTTTAAGTCCAATATTTAATGAAATTGATAAAATGGAAAAGGAGGAAAAAATTATAGAATGGGCAAGATATCCTTTGCCAACCTATTCAAATATTATTGAAGATGTTGGTCATAAAATTTATGAGTATATTTTTTTGAATAAGGATTTGGAAACTACACTAAAGAGTTGTCAACAAAGTGCCCAAAAGTATTTAAATTAAACTATTTTATTTCCATTTTTTCTGCAGGCTGAGGAGGTGCAAAAGGATATCCTCCCCACACCGACTGGTCAAAGTTTACAACAGAACCTGTCATCATACCTGAATCATCAGATGCTAAAAATGTAACTGCTTTAGCTACCTCTTTTGGATCAAGCAACCTTCCAAATGGTTGAGCTTTACCAGCATCTTCTAACCAATTTTCTGAGGCACCATGATATTTTGTTTGTATCTCATGTTCTCCATCTGAAGCCATCCAACCAATATTTAACTGATTAACTCTAATTTTATTTTTTAACAAAGCGAATGCTGTATTCCTTGTTAATGTTGCAAGTGCCCCTTTTGATACGCAATAAGTTGATATGAATGGTTGGCCAGTCATAGCTGCCACAGATCCAATATTAATAATTGAACCCTCTATGTTTTGTTCAATCATAATTTTCACTGTATCTTGTATAAGAAAATAAGGTCCTTTTAAGTTGGTGCCAATCATTTTATCGAACAGTTCTTCGCTCGTATTAACAATATCTCCCCTATCAGTAATACCGGCAGCGTTTACAAGAACATCCAATCTCCCAAATTCTTGTTTGGCAACTGAAACTGCATTTCTACACTCTTGGACCTCTCCAAGGTCTGTTTTTACAAAAATTACTTTACACCCAGTTTCATCTTGAATTTTTTTTGCTACATCATTTCCTTTATCCTCTTTTCTACCAATTGTGACAATACCTTCAGCTCCGCTATCGGCAAAATTTTTTGCAATTGCTGCTCCTAAACCTTGCGTTCCTCCAGTCACTAGTGCAAACTTTCCCTTAATACTATTCATCTCTATAATCCTCTATTTCATATCCATACATACTTAAGCATTCTACAAGTTCTTTATTTCCAATTTTAGCATATTCAAATGGGTTCGCTTTGGCGGGATCTTGCTCTGCCTCAACAATGAACCATCCTTCGTAATTATTATTTGATAATGTCTCAACTATTTCCTTAAAATTAATATTTCCATCTCCAGGCACTGTGAAGGCTCCCCCTAATACAAAATCTAAAAAACTTTTTTTTGATCGATCTAAATTATTTACAACCTTTGAGCGAATGTCTTTAGCATGAAAGTGATTTATTCTTTTTGCGTATTTATTTATTACTCTCAAAGAGTTGCCTCCTGCAAAGGTCATATGGCCTGTATCAAATAAGATTTTTACTGCCTCACCTGTGTGGTTCATCAATTTATCAAGCTCATCCTCAGTCTCAATCGCTGTACCCATGTGATGATGAAATGAAATTGGCACACCAAAATCTGCACAAAATTCTGCAAATAATGTTAGTTTCCTTCCATACTCTTTAAAATCCTCACTATGTATTTTTCTTTTTGTGTTTAAAGGAGCATGTCTAATATTTTGGATAGTTCCAGATGTTTCTCCATATGCTAAAACTGCTGCGCCTAGGTCTCTGAAGAGAGTGAGTTGTTGAAGGACTTTATCTTTTTCATTTTCTAAGTCATTATCTAGCACAGTTCCTGAATACCACCCTGATGCCAAGTATAGTTGGTGATTTTTTAAAATTGGACCAAGTTTTTCAGGAGTTTTTGGAAATTTTCCACCTGTTTCCACACCAGTAAATCCAGCAAGTTTTGACTCACTAAGGCAGGTATCCAAAGAAGTCTCTCCTCCAAGTTCAGGTAAATCATCATTGGACCATGCTATAGGTGCTATTCCCAATTTTGCTTTCATAAACCCCTCCTATGAAAAGATTATAGATAAATAAACCTTTTAAAGAATACTTAAATTTTATTCAAAATGAATTTTTTTTTATTTCTAAAATTTAAAGAATACTATAATTCTGTGATATGAAAAAAGTTAGTATTGCAGTTATCGGGTGCGGGCGAATTGGCCAAATGCATGCTAAGAATATTCAACTTCATGAACAGACAAATTTAGTATGCATTTATGACCCAAATGAAGAATTTGCAAAAAAAGTATCAAATGATTTAAACGTACTTGCTGTGGAAAATGTTGATGATATTTTCAACAATAATGATATTGATGCTGTTCTTATATCTTCCCCTACAAATACACATATTGATTTCATAGAGAGGTCTGTTGCATCAAAAAAACCTGTTTTGTGTGAGAAACCTATTGACCTCGATATAAAAAAAGTTGATGAGTTTTCAAAAAGACTTGAAGGTAATAAAGTTCCAATTCAATTAGGCTTTAATAGAAGATTTGATCCTGGTCATCAGGCTGCAAAAAAATCTTTTATTAATGGTGAAATTGGTGAGCTTCATCAATGTCTGATTACATCTAGAGATCCAGGTCTGCCTAGTTGGGATTATTTAAAAGTGTCTGGTGGGCAATTTAGAGATATGACAATTCATGATTTTGATTTAGCCCGTTTTATGCTTGGTGAAGAGCCAGTTAAAGTATTTGCAATTTCTAATGCTTTAATAGATCCGAAAATTAAATCTGAATTAAATGATAGTGACACCTTAATGATTATAATGGAAACAGCCTCGGGAAAACAATGTCATATAAACAACTCTAGATCAGCAACTTATGGATATGATCAAAGAGTTGAGTTGTTTGGTAGCAAAGGGATGGTTATATCTGAAAATAGAAAGCCACATGAATTGAAAAAATACAATTCAGAGTTTGTTGACAAGAGTGAACCCTATTTAAATTTTTTTATTGAGAGATACCAGGAGTCTTATATGAATTCTATTAGCTCATTTGTCGAAACAATTTTGGAAAAAAAGCCTGTATCTGTTGGCTTTGAGGACGGAAGAAGAGCTCTTCTCTTAGCCGAAACTGCTTATAAATCTGTCAAAAGTGGGAGGATGGAGAATATTGATTAAATTTATGCATTTATTCATGAATAATAAATAATTGTTATAATTATATTTTTAAATAATTTTGATATCTAACACTCAATGATTGAAAACAAAGTAAAAGCTAAATGGCAAAAAAAAGAAGTGGTTGTTAATAGCTTTTTATCAATACCTAATACTTTTACTGCTGAAATTATGTCTGAGCAAGGTTATGACGCCCTTACCATTGACTATCAACATGGGATGATTGGCTTTAGTGATTTATTTAAAATGTTGCAAAGTATTAGAAATAGTGGTGTCACTCCAATCTGTAGAGTTTCAGGATTAGATCACGCAGTAATATCGAAAGTTATGGATGCAGGTGCTTTGGGTATCATTTGCCCAATGATTAATAATAAAGAGCAAGCACAAAAACTTGTTCAAGATTGTAAATATCCACCTGTAGGTATTAGAAGTTTTGGTCCGACGAGAGCTAACTTTTCCGTTAGTTCAAATTATTTTTATGAGTCAAATGAGGGAACGTTTTGTCTTGCCATGATAGAAACTCAAGAAGCATTTGATAATCTTGATGATATAGCATCCACTCCTGGTCTTGATGGCCTTTATATTGGGACAGCAGATTTAACAATAGGGCTGAACCAAGGAAAGTTAACACCTGGGTTTGATCGAACAGAACCTGAGATGATTGAGTCTAAAAAGAAAATTTTAGATATTGCTCATAAACATGGAAAAGTTGCATGTCTTCATTGTGGGACTCCAGAGTATGCCGCCAAGGCATCCGAATGGGGTTTTGATCTTGTGACAATTACAAATGATGTAAGGTTGTTATCTGGAGCAGCAGCCACTCATGTGAGAAAATTCAAAGAGCTTACTAATCAAAACCACGATGAGTCTGATAAAGATAATAATCCTAGCTCTTACTAGTAAAAATATTATACAGCTTCAAGCTCTTTGGCCAAATCACCTATTTGAGCTCCGCCAGCCATTAAACGCTTAACATCATCTCCACCTAATTCTGATGACTTTCCAGATCCTATTACTTCACCTAAGCTTAAGAATGTAAATCGATCAGCAATAAGTCTTGCGTGGATTTCATTGTGAGTAATCAAAATAATAGCTATATTCCCTAATTGTTGGACTTTTTTAATAGTTTTTAAAACTTCCATTTGTTGTTTTTGCCCAAGTGCAGATGTAGGTTCATCCAAAATTAAAATCTTAGCACCAAAGTATATAGCTCTTGCAATAGCAAGTGTCTGTCTTTGACCACCTGACATAGTTCCAACTGGCTGAGTAGGATCTGAGATATTTATGCCAATTTTTCCCATTTCAGTAATCGTAATTTCATCCATTTTTTTAAAATCTAATATTCCAAAAGGGCCAGGTCCTTTTTTTAATTCATTTCCCAAGAAAAAATTTCGTGTAACAGATGTCAAGGCATTAAGTGCCAGATCTTGATAGACAGTTCCAATACCTGCACTAGTAGCCTCTCTTGGAGAGCTAAATTTTACTTCACTTCCTCCAACTTTAATAATTCCAGAAGTTGGCTGGTGAACTCCTGATAAAACTTTAATAAGAGTGGATTTTCCAGCACCGTTATCACCTAGTAATGCGTGAACTTCTCCTGGTAGGACATTTAAAGAGACACCATTTAAAGCTGTAAATGTTCCAAACTTTTTTACAAGATCTGTAATTTCTATAAATGGTGAATTATTGTTTTCCATAACTAAATACTACCCATAATTCGTTTTCTAATATTTTCGTTAGTCAAAGCAGAAGCTATGATTACTAACCCTAAGAATACTCTATAAAATGATCCGTCTATGCCTGGAATATAAAAGAATGCTTCTTTAGCAACACCAAATATAAATGCGCCTACAACAATACCGAGTATGGTACCAAAACCTCCTGTTAAAACAACGCCACCAATCACAGCTGCAGCAATTGCCTCTAATTCTTTTAAATTACCTTTAGCCGCGTCTGCTGTATTAACTTCAAAAACTTGAGCGGTTGCAAAAATTGTTGCACAAAAAGCAGAAAACATAAATAGAGATACTTTAACCTTATCTGTAGGTACACCATTTGCCTTGGCTGCACTCAGATTTCCACCGGTTGAGTAAATCCAGTTACCTGCTTGAGTTTTGCTCAGTACAATGTAACAAATAATCGCTAAAATTAGCCAAATCATGACGCAGGAATATAAACCAGAGGCGAACTGATTTCCAAAATTATTAGTGTTCCAGTCTACCGGGTAATAGAGCCAATCAAAAACAGGTTCTAAAATATCTCCACCAAAAAAATTTGCAACGGGGCGAGCAGTAATGAGAGAGTCAATGTAAACTCTTGCTATATCAACATCAGTAACTGTTTTAGGTACTACTGGATCGATTTGAAAGTTAGCAATTTTTTCTTGAATCATGCCAACCATATAATCATTTCCACTTTGCTGAGCGTTTGCTAAGGCCTCTTGTAAAGGTTTAGTTCCTTTATCAAGCAAAATTTGTGTCTTGGCTTCAGCTACTCTTTGGTAAGTGTATTCTAATCTATCTGTAATTGTTGCAACTGTATCAGCTGGTATATCTTTTGCTATAGCTACTAGATCAGCTTCCGGTAAAGCTTTTGCTTTTTCTCTTACCATTTCTCCATGGCCAGGGACATTTACAATATTTTTTATATCTGGAATCTCTGTGACAGTAGTCGCCCCTTTTGTCTGATCTGGTCTATGATTAAAAGATCTTAGAGAAACTTCTGTTAATCCTCTGAGAAAAAATAACCCCCCAAGTGTAACAATGAATGATGGCAAACCAGACTTCACAACAATAGTTCCTTGTAACCAACCAAAAAATAAAGTGAAACATAAAGTTATAAAGATAGCTAAAATTGGAGAGACATCAGAGATGTGAAATAACGTATAAAATTCAATATGAAAACCACCCTCAAAAGATATGTAGGGTATGATGACTGAAAAACCCCATCTTAAAATCATTGCCATGCAGGCACCAGCGAAACCAATCATTGATCCGATTGAAAGATCAAATTCTCCAGCGATTATTAATAAACCCGCTCCTATTGCAATTATACCTAATTGAGAAATAACTCTTAAAAAATTTCTAATACCAAGAGCATTAAAACCCTCACCAGTAAAGGGGTTCCATGACATCTCCCCAGCTGGAATTGAAAAGTAGCCCAACATACCAAATAAAAGGAGCATCACTCCTATTGGACCGACTTCTGGTCTAGATATTAATGCTGTAAACCATGTCTTTTTTTGATGTCTATCTGACTCTTGTCTTTGAGTTGTAGCTGACATGATTAAATGTAAATAAATACTTTCTGTAGTTTATAAAAAAGTGGGCAATAAATTGCCCACTTTAAGATTAAATAAAATTATCTATCAATACCTGCTAATGCAGAAACTGATGATGCGTTTGACTTGTCAACAAATCCAGGTCCTGAAGGAATATTAGCACCTGGTAATAGTCCAGCACCGTTGTTGTATAGGTGAAGAACTACGATAGGCATATAACCTTGTAGACGTTGTTGTTGATCGATTGTGTATGCAACTTTTCCTGAAGCAATTAAATCCATAACTTCTGGACTTAAGTCAAAACAAGAGTGATGTACTGACATACCTAAATCATCAATAGCTTTTTGAACACCTGAACAAACGTGTGGTCCAACTGATAATACAGCATCGACGTCAGGGTTTGCTTGTAAACCAGCAGCAGCTCTTGTTGGGATTGAAGCAGGGTCATTAGAAGTGTCTACGTTAGTTGTTGGTAGAGCTTCTGCGTAACCGCCACATCTATCTGTAAGAGCAGTGTTGTAAGCTTCCTGAATCATGCAAAGTGCTTTAGTTGCACCTTCTGCTTTAGCTCTTTCACCAGCTTTTTGACCAGCAAGAAATTCAGGCTGACCAACGTGCATTAATGCGCCAAGAGAAGCTGAAGACTCTAAACCTGAGTTCATAGTAATAACTGGAATACCAGCAGCAACAGCATCTTTGATTGCTTGACCTAAAGCTTCTGGATCAGGAAGTGAAACTACCATACCATCAGGCTGAGTAGCAGCGGCAGCTGCAATTGACTTAGCCATGTCACCTAGGTCTCCAGATGGATTGAAAATGTATTCAAAATCTGCACCTACGTGTCTAGCAGCATCTTCACCACCTTTTTGCACAACAGGCCAGAAAGGGTCTTTACCCTCACCGTGTGTAACCATTACAAATCTCTCAGCAAAAGCAGAAAGAGATAGGAATGATACAAGAATTGTAAGAATTATTTTTTTCATAAATTCCTCCTATGTTTATAAACGATGGCATATTAGTCAATTTTTGTGATCAATTCCAAATAAATGTTAAAAAAAATCATGCAAATAAGACATTTGCGACAAAAATATCATCTCAACTGTTCAATTCTTTAACAATGAGTTAATTAAAATTATTGATAGCTAAAATAATTTAAATAATAGAAAATGTATTCATGAAAAAACAAGAGTTTGGCGCAGGTATTTGGCATTTTGCCACCTATCTTGATAGATATGCAACAGATGGTTATGGCGAACCAAGAAGTGTACTTGATGCCATAGAACTTGCTGGACAAGTAAAAGACCTTTCATACGTAGATCTTAATTTTCCATACTTTGGAGGAAGTTACTCGAATGAGCAAATAAAAGATGCTCTCGATAAAGCTAATTTAAAAGTAATTGGCATTACTCCTGAAATTTATACAAGAGAATTCTCAAAGGGAGCGTTCACAAATCCTGATCCGGGTATTAGAAAAAGAGCGCATGAACTAATTACTCAAGCTTGCGAGGCTGTGAGATTTTTTAATGCCAAATATGTTAAGCTTTGGCCTGGACAAGATGGTTGGGACTATCCATTTCAGGTTGATCATAAATCTTTATGGAAAAATTCGATGGATGGTGTGGGAAATTTAGCAAGTGAGAATACTGATTTAAATTTCGTAATAGAATATAAACCAAGAGAGCCAAGGGTAAAAATGAGCTATGACTCTGTTTCAAGAACTATTCTTGGTATTGAAAAAATAGGTCTTCCTAATATCGGACTTCTTCTTGATTTTGGTCATGCTATTTATGGTGGAGAGTCAGCTGCTGACTCGGCTCAATTAGCTATTGATTATGGTAGGCTATTTGGAATGGATGTTAATGATAACTTTAGATCATGGGACGATGATCTTTTAGCTGGCAGTCTTCACCCCATAGAGCTTTTTGAATTTTTTTATGTTCTAAAAAAAAATAATTGGGAGGGTGTTTGGCAACTGGATCAGTTTCCATTTAGAGAAGATAGTGTAGTAATGGCAAATATGGCTATAGATTTTTTAAAAGCTGTTGATAAAGCCCTAGATGATTTAGACATTGAAGCATTAACAAAAGCTCAAGCAAATCATGATGCTATGGCTGCTTTAAAAATTGCTCAAAAAGCTTTATATAAACATTTATCCCAAGACTAAAACTATTTACTATTCAATAAATAATGGACTTAAATCAACTTAAAATAAAATCTTTAGAATACAGGAAGACAATATTAGATATTATATATAAATCTGGCGCTGGTCACACTGGTGGAAGTTTATCATGTATCGACATTTTGAATGTCTTATATAATAAGGTCTTAGATATAAATCCTAAAAACTTTAACGAAAAAGACCGAAATCATTATATCCATAGTAAAGGTCATTCAGTTGAGGCTCTTTACACGGTTCTTTGTGATCAAGGTTTTTTTTCAAGAAAAGATCTTGAAAAACTCAATCATTTTAACTCTCATTTTATTGGACATCCCACTAGAAAAATTTTGGGAATTGAGCATAACACCGGCGCTTTAGGACATGGCCTTTCAGTTGCTGTAGGTTTAGCGCTATCTAAAAAAATAGATCAAAAAACAAATAAAGTTTTTTCTTTATTGGGCGATGGAGAGCTATCAGAGGGTTCGGTGTGGGAAGCTTGTACCACTGCTTCTAAATATCAATTGGATAATTTAATCGTAATTATCGATAGGAATGATTTACAAATTACAGGAAAAACAGAAGAAGTTAAT
The DNA here is from genome assembly GCA_902617355.1 of uncultured Alphaproteobacteria bacterium. Classification (GTDB taxonomy): domain Bacteria; phylum Pseudomonadota; class Alphaproteobacteria; order HIMB59; family HIMB59; genus HIMB59. The sequence continues at coordinate 9,721 of CACMWK010000009.1, forward strand.
CCAATCGAGCCGATTGATAAAAAATTTGAGGCTTTTGGTTTTGAAACTATTTCAACAAATGGAAATAATATTTCTGACTTATTAAATGTATTTAAAGAAATACCCATTCAAAAAAATAAGCCTACTGTCATAATTGCAAAAACTACTAAAGGGTCCGGTGTAAGTTTTATTGAAAATCAAATTAATTGGCACCATAAAGTACCAAGCGAAGATGAATATGGGAGGGCAGTCTCAGAGCTAAATGAGAAACTAAATTCATATGAATAAAATTGGTAAACCTAACCTAGAAATCTTTTCTGAGACATTACTATCTGAAGCAAAAAAAAATAAAGATATTATTGTTGTCACAAGTGACTCAAGAGGTTCGGGTAAATTAGTTCCATTCGGTAAAGAATTACCTGATCAAATTATAGAAGTAGGTATCGCAGAACAGAATTTAGTCGGGGTTTCATCAGGCTTAGCTGCAGGAGGAAAGATTGTATTTGGTGTCTCCCCTGCAAGTTTTTTAACTGCGAGATCTTTAGAACAGATTAAAAATGATGTTGCTTATTCTAATCGCAATGTCTCGTTGATAGGAATTAGTGCAGGGATTAGCTATGGACAGCTAGGATCAACACATCACTCGATACATGATTTTGCTACATTGAGAGCAATAAATAATATGACAATAGTTGCACCTGCAGATAACTTTGAAGCATCTGAAGCTATCAAACAATCTATTTCATATGATCATCCCCTTTACATTAGATATGGAAAAAAACCAATGATGGATATTCATCCTCCAGGTACAGAATTTAAAATTGGTAAATCTATTGTGGTAAAAAAAGGAGAGGATTTAACAATTGTAGCAACTGGTGAAACATTGCAACGAGCATACTTGGCTAGTGAAATTTTAAAAGAAAGTAATATTCATTGTTCAATTATCAGCATGCATACAATAAAGCCCTTTGATAAAAAAACATTTATTGAATTTTCTCAAAACTCTAAAGCAATTTTAACAGTCGAAGAACATAGTATATTTGGAGGACTTGGTGAATGTTGTGCGAGCCTGATTGCTCAAAATAATATAAATGTAAAACTCAAAATACTTGGCATACCTGACGAATATATGATTAATGGATCTCAAGCTGATGTATTAGATCATTATGAAATGAGTCCGGAAAAAATAGCTGAAATATCAAAAGACTTACTTAACAAATGAGTTATATAACTATTGACTCAAGTACGTCATCTACGACAGTTATTGTATTTAACGAAAAATTAGAGATTGTAAAAAGATATCAAAAGGAACACCGGCAAATAATCACAGATGAGGGTTATATTGAACACGATTTAGAAGAAATTTATCAAAACTTATTAGAGTTAGTTAAAAAGGCATCAGAAATAATGTCAAATCCTAAATTCATCAGTCTAACTAACCAAAGAGAAACATTTACACTTTTTAATAAAAAAGATGGAAAACCAATACATAATGCAGTTGTTTGGCAGTGCACTAGAGGTCAAAAAATTTGTGAGGATATTCTAAACGATAAGTCAAAAAATAAAGAAATTATTGAAAAAACTGGCCTTAAACCAAATACTTTTTTTTCTGGCAGTAAATTAAAATGGGTTTATGAGAACAAATCAGAAGTTAAATCGAAAATCGACAATGGAGATATCTTATTTGGAACAATCGAAACATATCTCATTTATAGACTTACAAACCTAAATTCTTATGTGACTGATACTACAAATGCATCAAGAACCTTATTATTTAATTGTTTAGAAAATTCTTGGGATCAAAGTTTATTAAATATTTTTAATTGCAATAATTTGAAACTTCCAAAAATACTAAATAGTTCAAATATTTTTGGAGAGAGTGATTTTAATAAAGTATTTAAAAAGTTAATACCCTTAATTGGAGTTGCTGGTGATGCGCAAGCTTCATTTTTTGCAAATTTTTGTTTTGATAAAGGTGATACTAAAATCACGACAGGAACTGGTTTTAACATTCAAACAAACATTGGCAATGAAATGATTATCGATGAAAATTCACTAACCTCCCTGGCTTTCACAAGTGATAAACAGAATATCTACGCATTAGAGTGCCTAAACTCATTTGCCGGGGGGACAATTTCATGGCTTAAAGACAATTTAAAATTAATTAATAAGGCTGAAGATAGTGAAGTCTTATCAAAAAAAGAAAAAGATAGTAATGGAGTCTATTTAATACCTGCCTTTTCAGGCCTAGGTCCTCCCTTTTGGATAGCAAACGCTAGGGCTGCATTCTTTGGAATTAATGCATCGACAAACACTAATCATTTAGTAAGAGCTGGATTGGAGTCTGTTGCTTACCAAATGGTCGTGTATTTAGAGTTTATGAAAAAATCAAGAAATCTTGATTTAAAAAATTTGTCCATTGATGGTGGTATGGTAAAAAACAAGTTTTTCCTTCAAATTATTAGTGACCTTATGGATATTGAGTTGTCTATCCCTGAAATGGAAGATATGTCATCATATGGTGCTCTGCTTTTTGGTATACAATATTATAATAACTATAATAGTTTCAATGATTTAAGAGAATTTGAGGTGAAAAACTCTAAGATTACTCCTAATAATAATAAAGATATAAGAAATTCTTATATTTCGTGGAGAGAAATAGTAGATAAACATTTCGTTAAAAATCAAGACTAAAAAATTAAAATTTAACTAGCAAGTTAGAGTGAGAATAGGATATTCTAAATGTAACAATATATAGGAGGAAATAACTATGAGAAAATTATCTCTAGTTCTAGCTTCATTAATGGCTGTTGCTTTTACTTTTGCAACTGTTCCCGCAAAAGCAGGAAGTCATGCTATTGAAGCATGTTTGATTACAAAAACGGATATCAATCCTTTTTTTGTTAAAATGAAAGAGGGAGCTAAAGCTAAAGCTGATGAGCTTGGCATCAAACTCTCAACATTCGCTGGAAAAATTGATGGTGATCACGAAACTCAGGTTAAAGCGGTTGAAACTTGTATCGCTTCAGGTGCTAGTGGTATTTTGATTGCTGCATCAGATACAAAAGCTATTACCACACCTCTTCAACAGGCAAGAGATGCTGGATTGTTGGTGATTGCTCTTGATACACCTTTAGAGCCAATCACAGCTGCAGACTCAACTTTTGCTACTGATAACTTCAAAGCTGGTAAGTTAATTGGTGAGTGGGCTGCTGCTTCTTTTGGAGATACTTCTAAAGCTATCATAGCTATGTTAAATCTTAACATTAGCCAACCATCTGTTGACGTTCTTAGAGACCAGGGTTTCTTAACTGGTTTTGGTATTGATACTAAAGATATCACTAGATGGGGAGACGAAGATGACCCAAGAATAGTTGGTAATGAGCCTACAAATGGTAATGAAGAAGGTGGAAGAGACGCAATGGAGAAACTTCTTCAAAAAAATCCTGACATTAACGTAGTTTATACACTTAACGAGCCTGCTGCAGCTGGTGCGTACGAGGCACTTAAAGCTGCTGGTAAAGCCGATGATGGAATTTTAATTGTTTCTGTTGACGGTGGTTGCCCTGGTGTTCAAGATGTTAAAGATGGTGTTATTGGTGCTACTTCACAACAATACCCACTTCTAATGGCATCTCTTGGTGTTGAAGCTATTAAAGCTTGGGCTGAAAATGGAACTAAGCCTGCAAATACTCCAGGTCTAGACTTTTTTGATACTGGTGTAAACTTAGTTACAGATCAACCTGCATCTGGTGTACCTTCTATCGATACAAAAGAGGGTATGGATAGATGTTGGGGCTAAAGTCCTAATAATTTAAACATTAAAATAGGGTGGCTCTTGCTGCCCTATTTTACTATATAACAAGACACAAACATGAGTGATATTTCAAAGGATTTACAAGATCAACCAAAGTTCCAAGATGAAATAGGTTCCAAGGATCAAGATCATCATACTTTTGAACTAGAAAAACCAAATACTCTCAAAAAAATTCAAAACTTTCTTCATGGTAATCCGACAATGGTACCAGTTATTATCCTTTTTGTAAGTGTTGCAGCTTTTGGTCTTATAGCTGGAGGGAAGTTTTTCTCTGCCTTTAACTTATCATTAATCATTCAGCAAGTAACTATTGTTGGAATTTTAGCAGCAGCTCAAACTTTAATTATTTTAACTGCGGGAATTGATCTCAGCGTTGCAGCTATAATGGTGCTTGCTTCAGTATTTATGGGAAAGCTATCTGTACAAATGGGATTACCTACTTCTTTCGCAATAATGGTTGGAATGGCTAGCGGTGCTATATGTGGATATATAAATGGATGGTTAGTAACTAAATTTCGTCTTCCACCCTTCATAGTAACTTTAGGAACTTGGAATGTATTTTTTGCACTAGTAATATTTTTTAGTGGTTCACAATCAATAAGAGCAAGGGACATTGAAGCTAATGCACCTTTACTTCATTTCTTTGGAAAAAGTGTCAAGGTCTATGGTGCTCAATTTACTTATGGATCATTTTTAATGATTTTAATATTTATAATTTTGTGGTTTGTGCTTAACAAAACAGCTTGGGGTAGGCACGTTTATGCAGTTGGTGATGATAAAGATGCGGCTGAACTATCAGGAATTAGAACAGATAGAATGCTATTGTCTGTATACACTGTCGCTGGTGTAATACTAGCTTTAGGTGCATGGGTTTCTATTGGAAGAGTTGGTTCAGTTTCTCCAACTAGTTTTTACGAGGGTAACCTTGACTCGATAACTGCAGTTGTGATAGGAGGAACCTCATTATTTGGTGGAAGAGGTTCTATAGTTGGTGCTTTGTTCGGTGCTTTGATCGTGGGAGTTTTTAGTTCTGGTCTATCTATTGCTGGTTTAGATGTTTTATGGCAAAGATTTGCCCTAGGATGTTTAATAATTATGGCTGTTGGGCTTGATCAGTGGATAAGGAGGATATCAAATTAATGCAACCTGTATTACAAGCAAAGGCAATTAATAAAAGATATGGTAAAGTTGTGGCCTTAGATAATGCTGATTTAGAACTTTATAAGGATGAAGTTTTGGGAGTCATTGGTGATAATGGTGCAGGAAAATCAACATTAATTAAAGCTCTTTGTGGAGCAGTTCAGCCAGACTCAGGAGAAATTTTGTTAGACGGAAATAAAGTTACTTTCGGTTCTCCAATTGAGGCAAGAAAAACAGGTATCGAAACTGTTTATCAGAACCTAGCTCTCTCTCCGGCTCTAACTATTGCTGATAACATGTTTTTAGGCAGAGAAATTCATAAAAAAGGCTTCATGGGTAAGTTCTTAAGATTTTTAGATCAATCAGGTATGCAAGAACTTGCTAGAACAAAATTATCAGAGTTGGGTTTGTTAACTATTCAAAATATTAATCAACAAGTTGAAACACTATCAGGTGGACAAAGACAAGGTGTTGCGGTCGCTAGAGCTGCTGCGTTCGGAACAAAAGTTATAATTATGGATGAGCCTACTGCAGCACTTGGTGTAAAAGAAAGTAGAAGAGTTTTGGAATTAATTGGTGAAGTAAAATCTAGAGGAATTCCGATTATTCTTATTTCTCATAACATGCCTCATGTCTTTGAAGTTTCTGATAGAATACACATACACCGTTTAGGCAAAAGACTTTGTGTAATTAATCCTAAAGATAATTCAATGTCTGATGCAGTTGCATATATGACTGGTGCTAAAGAACCGCCAAATTCTTAGTTTAGTAAGTTAAAGTCAGCTAGAATACTATTTTTATAAACATTCACACCATTTGGTAAATCGTTTTCAAAAACTTTTTGTTTAATCTCTTCTTCTGGTATGTTGAAACTTCTCCACCTTTCTATTAGTCTTTTTTCTAAAATTTCATTTTTGGTGTTGATCATTATAGTTGAATTGAAAAATTTATGTAATTCCCTCCAAGGATGTGTCCTTAATAAAATATAATTACCCTCTACAATAACAACTCTGGTTTCTTTAGAAATAATCACAGCTGAAGATCTTGACAATTCAAGAGAACGATCAAAAATAGGTATAGCTACTTCATTTTCATTTTGTAATCGAAATAAAAAATTTAAAAAACCCATAACATCAAATGTCTCTGGGGCACCTTTTTTTAAAAGAAGACTCTTTTGCTTTAAAATTTGGTCATCATAATGGAAACCATCCATTTGAAGTATACTAGAGTTGTGTCCTTTCAGAGTCAGATCCTTCACTAATTTTTCAGATATTGTACTTTTTCCAGAGGCAGGTGGGCCAGATAGAGCAATAAAATAGCGATTTTTTAAATCATTTTTGAGATTATCAAGAAGTTTAATTAATAATTCGTTATAATTTAAATCTGACATAATTTAAAAAAACTATTTAATATAATAATTTTTCCAATCATTAAATCGATCTTTAAGAAGTGAATTTAGACTTGAGTCCTTTTCAATAATTTTTTTTACAGTCGGTGGTTTTAAAACTTCACTGTGATCTAAATCATTAAAACCTAAAAAAGCTAATCTTGCAGCTCCATATGCTGCCATTGCATCTGATGCTTCAGTAATTGCTAAATCTCTATCTAGTATTGAGGCTAAAAGTTTTATCCAATATTGATTGTTTGAACCACCACCTATTACAAATAAATTATCGAGCTTTATTCCTGTTTTAGAGAGTGCTTGGTAATTATCATTGAGTCCAAATGATATTCCCTCTATCAAACTATAAACTAATAAAGATCTATCTGTTTCAATACCCATATTATGAAAACTTGCTCTAACGTGCGGGTCGTTAATTGGTGTTCTCTCTCCAGTCAAATAAGGTAAATAGTATGGGGAGTTGTTTATTAAATTTTCAGAAAGCATCGAATTTTTTAATTGTTCAGTAATTTCTTTTAATGATGAATTAAAAGTATTAATAAACCAATTGATATTAGAAGTGCAAGAGAGCATAACTGACATTAAATGCCATGTTTTTGGTAGGCAATGACAAAATGAGTGAATAGCATCATCATAGTTTTTTAAAAATCTTTTTGTAGAACCAAAAATAACACCTGATGTGCCAAGAGAAATAGATGCATCACCCTCTTCATATAAACCTAGACCAACGGCAGCAGCTGCGTTGTCTCCTGCTCCACCAAAAACTTTACAATTAATATTCAGGTCATATTTTTCTGCGATATCTTTCTTTATAACCCCGGTTTGATCAGTCCCTTCACAAATATTTGGCATTTGTGAGATATTCATAAAACTTGCTTCAAGTAATTTATTTGACCAATTTCTTTTTTCGATATCTAGCCAATATGTTCCAGAGGCATCAGACAGATCGCTAAAAAACTCACCAGTTAAATAAAACCTTAAATAATCTTTGGGCAGTAAAACTTTATGAATTAATTCAAAATTTTCAAATTCATTGTTTTTTAGCCATAATACTTTTGGTGCAGTAAATCCTGGCATAGCAATATTTCCAGCAATATCCATGACTGATTTATCATTCATAATATCATTGCACTCCTGATGACTTCTTGTGTCATTCCACAAAATACAAGGTCTTATTACTTCATGATCTTTGTCAATACATGTTGCGCCATGCATGTGACCTGAAAATGAAATTGATTTAATCTCGTTTAATTTTACTTTTTCTTTTAATTGTCCGAGGCATTGTTCCAATGCTTTAATCCATGAAGAGGGATCTTGTTCAGACCAACCACTTTTTGGATTTGATAATGATATATTTTTACTCGAAACGCTATGTATTATCTCTTGGTCGTCCCCAATAATAAGACATTTCATTGAAGAGGTCCCTAAGTCTATTCCTAAATACATGTAATTATTATATAATCTTAAATTAATTTTTCTATTTATACCGTAAATATAATAATGATAAGCTTCAATTTATGAAAAAGTCACTTGATTTAAAACTACAGAGAATTAGAAATTATAATTTTTCTCCGAAAGATTTTATTATTGCTGATGCCAAAGATGCAGATATGGGCGGCGGAATACCTGCACCTGGAAATAAAAGAAATAAAAATGGTTTAATTTTAAATCAATATAAAAACTTAAAAGATTATTTAGATTTGATGGAGTCTATGACTAAATCAAAACTTGTTGATATTATGCTTATGTCTGCATCCAATGCGGAGGAGTTATTTAAAAAAGGGATTTTTAAAAATTCACCAGTAACACCAGCTGTTAGAATGAATGATACATCTGATATTTGGGGTATCAGACATGGAAATTATAAAAAAGAAATGGCTACACCTTTTCGAACTGCTAATTTAAAAAATGTTAAAAAATATGCAAATCTTGGTTTATTTTCAATTACGTTTTCTAAAAGCTTAAATCACGATCTTAAGATGTTAAATTCTTATAGGGATTTTAGAGAAGAAGCTGAAAAAAATAATTTCAATTATTTTTTAGAGGTTTTTAATCCACAAACAAAAACTGGTTTAAACCAACTTCAACTAGGAGAGTACGTAAATGATTGTATCCTTAAGACACTCGCTGGACAGTTGAAAAGTGAAAGACCACTATTTTTAAAAATTGCCTATAACGGTCCTAAAGCAATGGAAGAGTTAGCGGGTTATGACCCAAAAAATCTTATAGTTGGGATACTAGGTGGTGGCAAAGGAACAACAAGAGACTGTTTTGAACTTATCTCAAAATCCTGTAAATATGGTGCAAAAGTTGCATTATTTGGTAGAAAAATCAATTTAGCAGAGGATCAGCAGTTGATTGTTAAAACTATGAGAGATGTTGTGAATGGAATGACCTCTACTGAAGGTGTAAAGTTTTATCACGACCAGCTTAAAAAAAATAAAATTAAACCAGATAGATCTTTGGACAAAGATTTAATGATTACCGAAAAAGTTCTAAAACTATAGCTATAGATATTTAATATTAGGGATATTGCCGCTAGAGAATTCCGTTTTAAGAATCGAACTCGCAGCTGAATGGGCCTTTTTTAGAATTTTTTCTATATCCCAGTCTTCATGTATTCCATATAAGCAAGCAGCACAAAATGCATCACCAGCACCCACCTTACTAATAATCTGAGTATTTTTTAATAATTTTGATTTATGCCAGTGAGATAGTTCATTCTTATCTTTCCATAAAGTAAATTGAGGTGAATGTAAAACAACAGCTTTATTTACCCCACAATCTAAAAGATAATTAGCTGCAGACTCAGCATTTTTTCTATTAAATTTATTTTTAGAAATTATTTTGAAACCTGTAGCTAGCTCAGCTTCTATTTCATTTAAGAAGAGATAGTCACAATATTTTGCTGCACTTTTAATAATTTTTTTATAGTTTTTATGATCATACGAAGCAAGATCTAAACAATTCAACATTCCCATTTTTTTTGTTTTTTTTAACACTGAGCACAACTTAGTTTTATTATTATTGTCTAATTCATCTAATTCACCTAGAAAGGTCAAATATCCTACATAGAAAATTTTTGGTTTATAATTTTTTATGTTTGATAGTTTTATATTTCGATAGCTTAATTTTTCATTTGCTCCTGGATAATGAAAAAAAGTTCTCTCACCTCCGCCTTTAGACATTATTAAGGTATATGATGTTTTAATTTTTTTTAGAACAGTTAAATATTTTGAAATGATATTATTTTTTTTATTATGTTTTTTAATTATATTTGCTTCTTTGTCTTTACCTATGCACCCAAGAGCAATTTTGGGATACTTAAAACCTAAATATTCTAAATTTGTTAAAACATTTGAAGGCCCTCCACCAACACCATCTATTTTTCTTTCTACTATTGATGTTTTTCCTTCAGATGGCCAATTTTTAATTTTGTAAGATATGTCTACACACCAAATACCTGAAGCAATTATTCCTTTTTTCATTGAATTTAAATTTCATTCCATAATGGGTGTAAAATCTCTTCATCTTCTTCAATTTCTGTAAACCTTCCCACACTTTCTAAAAAATAATTATCTTTATTATCATCGTTGACTTGAGAAACCTCTCCTGCCATAACCATTCCTGAACCCTCAGCTGAGTAAAATTTATGATATATGTTTCTTTCAACAGTGACGCTCTGACCTCTTTTTAAAATTAAGGGCTCTCTTGGTGCAATGGAAACTATTTCACCATCAACAAGAACGTCAATTTTAGAGTTTAATTCAATTTGATTTGAATCGACTTCTAAAAATTCAATTACTAATTCCCCGCCTCCCCGATTAATTATGTCTTCCAGTTTTACCTTATGGCTATGAAAAGGAATTTCTTGACCCTCTCTCATAAACAATAACTTTTCTGCATAGGGTTTGTCATCATTATTACCCTGTATTCCATTCCTAATACAAAACAAGGTGATACCTTTTTTTTCAAATTCACCTTTACCAAAATCAGTAACATCCCAGCCCATTTGATGTTTTTTTAAATAATTTTTTAAGTTAGGATTATTGTTGTACTCTTCTGTAGACCAATAGCCCCATTTAGGTAGAACCCACGAATATCTATCAATCATGTCTTTAGCTTCAGATATAGCAGCATTTATTTCAGATCTTTTCATTTCAACTTAGATTATCAAAAAAATAAATAATTGATATAATCAAGTAATGAAAACAATAATTGTTGATCCTTTTCCAAGACAAATGGATCTTATCTTCTCTAAAGACAAGCTTGTTTATTTAAAAAAAAATTTCAAACTTGTTAACGCACCAATTAAAAATAAAAAAAAATTTTATGAAAGTAATATATCAAAAGCAGATTTTATAATTGGACAACCTGACCTTCCGAATTCAATTTTAAATAAGGCTGCAAAACTCAAAGCTATATTCAATGTTGAAAGCAACTTCATGGACAATATGGATTATGAGTATTGTTTTAGAAATGGTATCTATATCCTATCCACTGCTCCAGTATTTGCTCAAACAGTTGCTGAAATTGCAGTTGGTTTTACTTTATCTCTTAAGAGAGAAATTCACCAATCACATATAGATTTTATTAATAGTAAAGAAAAATATGGATTAGATAGTAACCTGAATTGTAGTTTATTGCAGAATAACACTGTCAGTTTTATTGGTTTTGGAGATCTGGCCAAAAAGTTAAAACCCTTGTTAGAGCCTTTCACAAATAATTTTCTTGCATACGACCCATGGCTTCCAAGTAAGTTGCTTGAGGAAAATAATTGTAAAGTGAATTCTCTTAATGAGATATTTAAAAAATCAGATGTGATATATGTTCTAAGTTCGATCACGACAAAAAATAAACATATGATTGATAAAAAGTTACTGAATCTGATGAAACAAAATTCTTGTTTACTAATTTTAAGTAGAGCTAATGTAGTGAATTTTAAAGACCTACTACAAATTTCAAAAAAAAGGAAAATAAAAGTAGCAACAGATGTATTTCCTGAGGAGCCTGTAAAAAAAGATGATCCCATACGTAAATCTAAAAATATTCTTTTCTCAGCTCATAGAGCGGGAGCTCTAGAGTCTGTATTTTATGAAATGGGCGAATTAGTGTTTGAAGATTTAAAACTTATAAATAAAGGTCTCCCTCCAAAGTTGTGCAGGAAAGCAGAGCTAGAGACTGTCAGAAAGCTAAGATCAAAACCAGTAAAGATTAATTAATTAAGTTGAATTTAAGGAATTAATTTAGTTCTATACAATATGCTTATTCAAATTGATCCTATTCTTAGTCCAGAGGTTTTGCATACCTTAAGAGCGATGGGACATGGAGATAAATTAATTTTATGTGACTCAAATTTTCCTGCCTATTCGATGAACTCCAGAGTTCATCGTATTGATGGCGTAAATGCTGCAAGAGCTGCCGAGGCTATACTCTCCGTATTTCCTCTAGATAGCTTTGTTGACTCTCCTATTCAAAGGATGGAAATTGATGGAAATCCAGATCAATTAAATGAAGTTCATCAAGAAATAATTGATATAACTAAGAAAATCTCAGGAGAGCATTGGAAAATTTCATCCATTGAAAGGTTTAAATTTTATGATGAAGCCAAAAAGGCATTTGCCATAATAACAACAAACGAAACTAGACCATTTGGATGCTTTATCTTAACTAAAGGAGTTGTTAAACCTGATGGTACTGTTTGGGTACTAGATAAGTGAGTATTTGTGTATTTGGGATATTCGTTGCAGATCTATGTTTCTTTGCAAATGATATTCCAATACCAGGTCAAACCATATTAGGAAAAAAATACATCATTGGACCAGGTGGTAAAGGATCTAATCAAGCAATAGCAGCAGCAAGAGCTGGAGGTAATGTATCATTTATAAGTAAAGTAGGTAAAGATAGCTATGCCGACCTTGCAATCTCTTTATATGAGAGAGATAAAATAAATTATGATGGTTTGGTTATCTCTGAAAATGAATCAACTGGGGCTGCAGGTATTTTGATTAATGAAAAAACTGGGCAAAATGCAATAAATGTTGTTCCAGGAGCTGCTGGTACTATCGATGAAAAGTTAATCGACTCAAAGTTAAATATAATAGAGTCTTCTGATGTTTTTTTAACTCAGTTAGAGACACCAAAAGAGGTAACACTCTATGCTCTAAAAAAAGCGAAAAATTTTAATTGTACAACAATTCTAAATCCAGCACCCGCCAGTGAAATAACTGGAGATAACTTTCAATATTTTGATTTTTTTACCCCCAATGAAACGGAGGCGAGTTTTTATTATGGTCAATCAATTAAAAATGAGGATGACTGTAAAAAAGCAGGAAGTTTTTTTTTAGATAAAGGGATAAAAAATATAATTATTACACTTGGAGAAAATGGTTGTTATTTTAAAAACAATAAAGAGGAGTTTATAGTACCTGCTTCAAATCTAAAAAAACCAGTAGTTGACACAACAGGTGCGGGAGATGCTTTTAATGGGGCTCTAAGTGTGGCAATCTCACAAAATAAAAACTACAAAGAAGCTATTGAGTTTGCTAATCTTGTGGCAGGTGTTTCTGTTACAAGGGAGGGAGCTGCAAATTCAATGCCATACAAAGAGGAATTACTTTAAAAATGCCATATATTTCAGACAAAAATCGCTATCAAAAAATGCATTATAGAAACTGTGGTGACAGTGGTTTAAAACTACCTGTATTGTCAATAGGGTTATGGCATAACTTTGGGGGCAATGGAATGGCCTCAGAGTCTAAAAAAATTCTTTTTGAGTCTTTTGATGCAGGAATTACACATTTTGATTTAGCAAATAATTATGGACCACCTTATGGCAGTGCTGAGTCTAATTTTGGAAAAGTCATGAAAAGTGATCTTGGAAAATACCGTGATGAGTTAATTATATCTTCTAAAGCAGGTTATGATATGTGGGATGGACCATATGGTGAATGGGGTTCAAAAAAACATGTAATTGCTAGTTGCGATCAAAGTTTAAAAAGGATGAAACTGGATTATGTAGATATATTTTATTCTCATCGTTTTGATCCAAATACACCTCTTGAGGAAACAGCTGATGCTTTAGAAAGTATCTATAAAGCTGGTAAGGCCCTGTATATTGGTGTCTCTTCTTACTCCTCCAATAAGACAAATAAAATGATTTCAATTTTAAAGAGCAAAGGTATCAAATTATTAATTCATCAACCTTCTTATTCATTAATCAATAGATGGATTGAAAAAGATTTAACAAAAACTCTCATAAAAAAAGGGATTGGTTGTATCGCCTTTTCTCCACTAGCCCAAGGTTTTTTATCTAATAAATATTTGAAAGGAATTCCCAAAGTTTCAAGGGTTAATGAAAATAGCTCTTTCAGCAAAAATTTAATAACGAAAAAAAATACTAAAATTATTAATGAACTCAATAAAATTGCAAAAAGAAGAAATCAATCTCTATCCCAAATGGCTATAGCATGGGTATTAAATAATCGTGCAATAACTTCTGCTTTAATAGGAGCTAGAACCGTAAAACAGCTTAAAGAAAACTTAGCTACACTTGATAATTTAAAATTTTCAAAAAAAGAAATTAAAGAAATTAATAAAGCTGCAAAAGAGGGTGATATAAATATATGGGCTCCCTCTAGTGCCCATTGATTAATTCAAATTTTTTATTATCTCACTAATAAATTAAATTTTAATCCACTTTTTTTTCTTAATAGACATAAAAATTGCATCTAATACTTTCATATTTTTTTTTGCATCTAATAATCCATAATCTAGTTTAGTTTTATAAATTAACTCATTAGAAAATTTTGTAACTTGATGCTCATATTGATCAGTCGCTGGAAATACTTTTATTGTATTTTCTCTTCGATAGATTGATTTTCCATTGTAGATAACAACTGTAGTTGGTTTATTCGCAATTGCGTTGAAAGGATTTTCAATAACAACTGTTTTTTTTGTGCCAAGAATTACTACTTGTTGTGAATATGTGCTTTGTGTAGCAACTGTAAAGGTTGAGAAAATATCTCCAAAATCTAACAATGCGGATGATAAAATATCTGTTTTAAATTTTTTATCATTTTTAGAAGTTGCAATAACTCTTTTTGGTTCTTTATCTAAAAGAAATCTTGATATGACAGTCGGATAACATCCAATGTCATAGATGGCCCCTCCACCAAAGTTTTTGATATTTCTGATATTTTTTGGATTTTTATTATTGTATGAAAACACTGTTGATATACTTGATATTGATCCGATCTTACCTGATTTTATATATTCTTTAACCCATCGCCATTGAGGATGATGCCTGACCATAAATGCTTCTTTAACAATAACTTTATTTTGTGAGGCAATTTTTATTAATGGGTCTATATCTTTTGATTTTAAAGATAATGGTTTCTCTAATAGGAGATTTTTTTTATTTTTACAGGCCTCAATACTTGATTTTATATGTAAGTGGTTAGGAAGAGGGTTATAAATTACATCTACATCTTTATCTTCATATAACTCTTTATAAGAACCATAGCTTTTAGGTATTTTAAATTTTTTTGTTAAAGCAGTCGCTCTGGATAAATTTCTACTAGCGAGCGCTATAACCTGACTATTTTTAGATTTTTTTATTGCAGGTATTAAGTGCTCCCAACCAATTTTAGCAGTGCTTAATATGCCCCAATTAATAATTCTTTTTTTCATAAAAAAAATTTAAACCTATTTGACTACAATCCATACATATATTTAAAAGATTTCATACATATATTTTATAACTTATGGTATCTATTTAAAAATGAGTGATTTTAAAATAGGCATTGATTACGGTGGTACCAAAATTGAGGGTATTTTAATAGACTCAAATGGTAAAGAAATTCAGAGAAAAAGATCTACTTATGAAAAAAATTACGAAAGTGGTTTAAATACCGTAAAATCTTTAGTTTCAGAATTTGATAAATTTACAGATCAACAAAATTCTGTAGGGGTTTGCATACCAGGATTTTCTTCATATGAAACTGGTTTAGTAAATAATGCAAATTGTATATGGATTAATGACAAACCATTTCATAAAGACTTAGAAAAAAGTTTAAATAGAGAAATTCGTATCATGAATGATGCTAACTGTTTTGCATTATCTGAAGCTATCGATGGCTCTGGGGCAAATTATAAATCAGTTTGGGGTGTAATTATTGGATCTGGTTTTGGCGGATCATTTGTTTATGAAAAGAAAGTCATTGAGGGCGTTAACCAAATTGCAGGAGATTGGGGACATCAACCATTACCCTATCCTACTGATGAGGAAATTAATTCTAATGTCAAATGTAATGTAGGGAATTGCAAACGACCCTTATGTGCTGAGCAATTTATATCAGGAATAGGTTTTACAAAATTATTTAACGAGAAATATGGCACCAGTTTAAGAACAAGAGAAATAGTCGCTTTGGAAGCGAATGGAGATGAAAGAGCAAAAAAAGAATTTGAATTATATGAAGATCGTTTTGCCAGATTAATATCTGTAATGATAGGTATCGTTGACCCTGAGGTAATAGTTTTTGGTGGAGGTATGTCAAACGTTGGTAGACTTTATGACAATATACCTAAATTACTTCCTAAATACACATTTAGTGATAAGATAAGAAATAGGATCTTACGGAATACTCACGGTGACTCCAGCGGTGTTAGAGGAGCAGCGTGGTTGTGGGACTCAGATAAATTTTAAATGAAAAAAATTGGAATTCTTACTAGTGGTGGAGACTGTGGTGGTTTAAACGCGGCAGTTAGATCGATATTTTTTAGAGCTAAAAATACATATCAGATGGAAGTTATGGGTATTCGTGATGGCACTGTTGGTTTAATGCAAAGACCAGTGGCTTATGTTCCATTAGACTATCAAACTTTTAGCGGTTCTCTTCTAAGACAAGGTGGGACATTTTTGGGAACAACAAGTAAAGGTAATCCTTTTAGATTTCCCATGCCAGATGGTAAATACAAAGATAGATCCCAAGACATTATTGATGGTTACAAAGAATTAGGTCTTGAGGGGCTTATTGTTATAGGCGGAGATGGAAGCATGTCGATATTAACTGAAATTGCAAAAAGAGGAGACTTAAATATTGTAGCCATACCTAAAACAATTGACAATGATGTGGGAGCCACAGAAAGTTCCATAGGGTTTAATACAGCTGTAAATGTTGCTACCCAAGCACTAGATAACTTACAAACAACTGCTGCAAGTCATCAAAGAACGATGATTTTAGAAGTAATGGGTAGAGACGCAGGACACATAGCTATTAACGCAGGCATTGCTGGTGGAGCAGATGTAATCCTAATTCCTGAATTAGATTACTCTATCAAAGGAATTGTCAATAAACTCACTGAAATGAAAAATAGAGGAATAGTTCATTCGCTGATAGTAGTAGCAGAAGCAGTAAAAACAGAAAACGGAAAAAGTTATACTGTTGAATATGCTGATGGTCAAAAAAGATTAGGCGGAATAGGTAATTATCTTTCAGAGGAAATAATGAAAAGTACTGATATAGAGTGTAGAGTCACCTCTTTGGGGCATGTTCAACGAGGTGCACCTCCTACTCCACGTGATAGAATTTTAGCTAGTGCTTTTGGAGTTTATGCTGTTGATTTAATAGCAAAAGGAAAATATGGAAGAATGGTTGCCTGGAGAGATAGAAAAGTTGTTGATGTTCCAATTAGTGAAGGAATTTCTACTTATAAAGTTGTAGATAGATCCGATCCTCTAATTGAAACTGCTTTAGCACTTGGGGTATATGTTGGTGATATAAAGTGAATGTTTATACCAATAGAAAAAATTTCAGATCTTCAAGAATTTAAAAAAGATATTTTTAGTGGAAAAGTTTTTGTATTTCAAAAATCAAAAACTTCAAATGATTTAATAACCCAAATTAAAAATAAAATACAAAATATTTATGATGGTGAAATAGAAAAAATACACTATTTAAAAAATTCTGAGGATATAAGTAAGGATATTGTATCAAAATTAAAAAACCATGAAGATTTCAGAAAACTATTTTCAAACTTTTTATTTGAAATTGGATACAATAAAGGTGAAACTTTTTGGGATCGATTTGTGGTAAGAGTAGCACCAGCAGAAAATAACTTACCTTACAGAGAAGCATCTAGAATAAATATTCATCGTGATACTTGGGGCACAAATTTGTATCAACAAATTAATTGGTGGGCACCAGTAAGCAATGTAGAGGAAAAAAATACTATGATTTTTTATCCAGACTATTTTGATGTTCCTGTTAAAAACACTACTTCGACTTGGGATTTAAACATTTATTTAGCCAATAGAAAAAAAGGGGATTTTTCTTATCCCTCTGCCCCGCAATTAAAGCAGGATTTACCAAGCAATACTAAAATGGTACCTGTAACTATTAAACCAGGAGAAATTTTATGTTTTTCAGGTGCCCACTTACATAGTTCATCAAAAGAAAAGTCTGAAAATACAAGGATAAGCTTTGAAATTAGAACAATATGTGAAAACGACATAAATAGTTCAGCTCAAGCCCCCAATGTAGACTGTGATTTGCAGTGGAAGTTCCCAAAAATTTTTAAAAAAATTAACGACAATTCGCCCCTGAAAATAACTAGCTGATTATTTTATTTTTTGCTAATTTGCTGATGTGAAAAAAAAATATTCAATATTTAGCCTCGCTAAGAACGCACTATCTGGCCATAAAGATTGGCAAAAAATGTGGAGAAGTCCTGAACCAAGAGAGTTTTATGATGTCATAATAATTGGTGGTGGGGGCCATGGACTTGGAACTGCTTATTATTTAGCAAAAGAACATGGATTAAAAAATATTGCTGTAATTGAAAAAGGATGGCTTGGTGGAGGTAACACAGGAAGAAATACCACTATTATAAGATCAAATTATTTATGGGATGATAGTGCTCATTTGTACGAACACTCTTTGAAGTTATGGGAAAACCTATCAAGTGAACTCAATTACAATGTGATGTTTAGTCAAAGAGGAGTTATGAATTTAGCCCATAACGAACATGATATTAAGGAGATTAAAAGAAGAGTGAGTGCAAATAATTTAAATGGCATTGACTCATTTTGGTTATCTAAAGAAGAAATTCAAAAAAAGGTTCCTATCATGAACACTGACAATCTTCGATATCCAGTACTTGGTGCGTCTTACCAACCTCGTGGTGGTGTAGCAAGACACGATGCAATAGCATGGGGTTTTGCAATGCGTGCTGATGAGATGGGAGTTGATATAATTCAAAATTGTGAGGCACATCAAATAAGGACTAAAAATGGAACAATAGAAGGTGTAGAAACTTCCAAGGGTTTTTTAAGGGCAAATAAAGTTGGAGTTGTTGCTTCAGGTCATACTGGTGTTTTAGCAGAGAGTGCGGGTATCAGATTACCTTTACAGAGTAAACCACTTCAGGCACTTGTTTCTGAGCCAATCAAACCTATTATTGATACAGTGGTAATGTCATCTGCAGTTCATGCTTATGTCAGTCAATCTGATAAAGGTGAATTAGTTATTGGAGCAGGAACTGATAGTTATAATTCTTTCACTCAAAGAGGTGGTTTTAATATTATTGAAGATACTATAAGAGCTATGGTCGAGCTTTATCCAGTATTTGGCAAAATGAAAATGCTTCGTCAATGGGGCGGTATTGTTGATATCTGCCCAGATGCTAGTCCTATTATTAGTAAATGTGACATTGATGGTTTATTTTTTAATTGCGGCTGGGGCACAGGTGGTTTTAAAGCTACTCCTGGAAGTGCAAATGTTTTCGCACATACCATTGCAAAAAATGAACCTCATCAAATTAATAGTGCTTTTAATCTTGATAGATTTGCAAGTGGAAGATTAGTCGACGAACACGGTGCTGCAGCCGTAGCACATTAATAAATATGCTCATAATTAATTGCCCTTATTGCGGCCCACGAGATCAATCGGAATTTTCAAATGGAGGAGAGGCGCATGTAAAAAGACCCGATGGATCAAAAAAAATTGGTGATCGTGAGTGGGGAGAATATGTCTTTATAAGAGCAAATCCAAAAGGTTTGTTTTATGAGCGCTGGGTTCACACACATGGTTGTCGAAAATGGTTTAATTGTGTTAGAGATACATCTACTGATGAAATTTTGGTGACCTACAAGCTCGATGAAAAAAAACCAAATTTAAATGATTTCAAAAGTGTTGTTAAAACGCCATCTGGGGAACCAGAAGTTGGTTCAGGTAATTTTACGGTTGAGAAATGAAATCTATAAATTTAAAAGAAAATCAATTTATTCAGTTTCATCAAAAAATTAGCTTCAAATTTGATGGGGTCAAATATTTTGGCTACAAAGGTGATACTATAGCCTCAGCTCTATTAAGAAATAATATTAACCTTGTTGGTAGAAGTTTTAAGTACCATAGGCCAAGAGGAATTTATACATGTGGTATAGAAGAACCAAACGCTCTAGTCCAAATAATTAGTGAATATTCCGAACCAAACACAAGAGCAACTATAAAAAAAATTTATGAAGGTATGGAAATTGAAAGTCAAAACAGATGGCCTTCTCTTGAAAACGATTTTGGAAGTATCAATAACTTATTTTCTCCAATTTTTACTGCTGGTTTTTACTATAAAACATTCATGGGGCCGCATAAGAAATTTTGGAAAAATTTGTATGAACCCCTTATTAGAAAGGCCGCTGGATTGGGTAAACCTCCCAAAGATTTCAAAGGCATAAGCAATCATATCCATCACAACGTCGATGTTACAATTATAGGGGGAGGATTAAATGGACTTCTTGCAGCTAAATCTTTCATCAACTCAAATTATGATGTGCTATTAATTGAATTTGAAGAGCAACTTGGCGGCATTATCAATAATTCAAACAAAATTTCATTAATAGATAATAAAGAGCCTAAAGATTGGTTAAAAGAAACTATACAAGAAATAGAAGAATCCAAGAATGTAAAGATTTTAAAGAACACACTTGTTACAACTTATAATTACATAAATCATCTTATAGCCATTGAAGATAGATTTGTTGGCTATAAACCGATAGAAGGAAAAGTTAATAGCACTTTACATAAGATACGCACAGGTCACACAATATTATGTAATGGACACATTGAGAGATTTTTATCTTTTCAAAATAATGATCTCCCAGGCATAATGTTAAGTTCTTCCTTTGAAAAATATATGTGCCGATATGGACTAGCACCTTCTAAAGAACCTGTTATTTTCAGTAATAATTCGAATTCAAACAGCTTAGTTTATAGTCTTATAAAAGCTGGTTTAAAACCAAAAGCATATGTCGACTCACGATCCGGGGAAGAAATTGAGCCAAATTTGTTTGACTTGATAAGAAAAAATGATGTTCCTCTCTATACAAATTCACAAATAAAAGGGGCATTTGGAAACAAAAAAATTGAAAAAATTCTTGTTGAGGATAGTTCTGGTGCTTTAAATGAGATTAAATGTGACTGCTTATGTTTGTCAGGTGGAATAAATCCAGATGTTCACTTGTTTACTCAATCAAAAGGTTTATTAGATTGGGATGAGAAAGATTTAACTTACAAACCATCAAAACCTTTTCAACCTACCATAACTCTTGGTTCTGCTTCAGGGCAATTTAATTTTGATAATTTAAATTCTGATGTAAATGAAAAATTGAAAACCTTTAAAGTCAAAAAATTAGACGTAAAACTCGAATTAAATACAAACACTAAGTATAACATTGAAAAATTGTGGGAAGTCTCTCCGCAAAAGAAATCATTATGGGCTAAATCATTTATTGACTTACAAAATGATGTAACAACTAAAGATATCCGTCAAGCAATAACAGAGGGCTTTGATAGAATTGAACATTTAAAAAGATATACAACAAATAGTATGGGAACCGATCAAGGTAAAATAAGTAGTATTAACGCACTGGGAATAGTTTCTGATCTTCTGGATAAAAAAGTAAATGAAGTTGGCACAACTATTTATCGACCTCCCTATGCTCCTTTAAGTTTTTCTGCAATAGCCGGCAGAAATTGCTATGAGTTTTATGACCCAGAGAGAAAATCACCAATACATAGTTGGCACTTAAAAAATGGTGCAATTTTTGAGGATGTCGGGCAATGGAAAAGGCCATGGTATTTTCAAATTAATAAAGATGAGTCTATGCATGATGCTGTTCAACGAGAGAGCATAAATGTAAGAGAAAACGCAGGTATTTTAGATGGTAGCACATTAGGAAAAATTGAGATCAAAGGTGAGGATGCGTTGGAATTTATGAATTTAATTTACACAAACAGTTTTACTAAGATGAAACAAGGTTCTGCAAGGTATGCTCTTATGTTGGGGGAAGATGGAATGGTAAAAGATGACGGGATAATTTGTAAAATTTCTGATCAGCATTTTATTGCTACTACAACTACTGGAGGTGCTGCTACTGTTTTAGGTTGCATGGAAGAATATGCTCAAACAGAGTGGCCAAATTTAAAAGTTTTTATGAACTCGATTACAGAGCAATATGCAACTTTCAACATTAGTGGACCAAAAACCAGAGAAATTATGAAAAAAGCCTTTCCAAATATCAATTTTAGCAATGAGGAGTTTCCTTTTATGACTTTCCAATTTCATGAATTTAATGGTATTCCAATACGAATTCTTAGAGCAAGCTTTACCGGGGAATTAGGTTACGAAATATATATTCCGTCAAATAGTGCCCCTAAAATTTGGGATAACATTCAAAGTGTTGGAAAAGAATTTGGTCTTGCTCCCTACGGCACAGAGGCAATGCATCTTCTAAGAGCAGAAAAAGGTTACATTATTGTTGGCCAAGACACAGATGGCTCTATAACGCCTATAGATTTGGGACTTAGCTGGATGATTGGTAAATCAAAAAAAGATTTTTTAGGTAAAAGATCACTTACTCGGTCTGATACTATAAGAGAAGATAGAAAACAACTTGTTGGTATAATTCCCTCGAATAAAGCCGATAAACTGGAGGAAGGACAACATATCATTCTTGATAAAGAAATTAAATCTCCTGTCCCAATGCTTGGTCATATTACATCCTGTTATTATAGTTCTACATTAGGTCATGATTTTGCATTAGCTGTTATAAAAAATGGCCACTCAATGATTGGAACAAAAGCTTACGCTTCTACATCAAGTATGAGTACAACTGGTGTGGATATAGTAAAACCCGTTTTTTATGATGAAGATAATAAAAGGTTAGTCTCATGACTGAAGTAATCAGATCTGATGGTATTGAAATAAAAAAAAAAGTTATACAACAAATTTTGTTAAGAGGATCTGGTGACTCAAAATTTAATAATCACATAAACAAATCTTTAAAGCTTTTACCACCATCAGATAATTTAAGGATAATTTCAAATGATAATTATACTTTAGCAAAAATGTCTTTTGATCAATGGAATTTAATATTTGAAAAAGAAATTGAAATTAATAAGCTCAACAAAATATTAGATGATTTAAATAAATCACCCTTAATATTAGCTACAAATATTTCTGACTCACAAGTATTTTTTGAAATTCAAGGTAAAAATAGTTTTGACATATTAAATAAATTAACGCATTTTGACTTTAGAGAAAAATCCTTTAAAAAATCCACTGCCGCGCAAACATTATTAGCTAGAGTAGACTGTTCTATTTTTAATCTTGATCTTAAATTATTACTTAGTTGTAACCGATCATTTGCTGACTATCTTGAGGATCGTCTTATTGACGCGGTTAACTTTTAAGTTTTTTTTCATATTGACATCAAATTTTGGAACTGATTAGGTATTTTTAAGGAATAAATGGCAAGAAAATCAAGAATAATAATCGTTGGTAGTGGTATTGTTGGTGCGAGCACTGCCTATCATTTAGCTCAATTGGGTTGGAAAGATATCGTTATACTTGATCAAGGGCCATTGTTTGAAACTGGAGGCTCTACAAGTCATGCACCAGGAGGTGTTTTTCAAACTAATCCTTCACGAATGATGTGTAAATTTGCACAGTACACAGTTGACTTACTTAGATCCTTATCATTTGAGGGAAAACCTTGTTTTCATACTGTTGGAGGAATTGAAGTATCAAAGACAAAAGAGAGACATCAAGACCTTTATCGAAAACTTGGTATAGCTCACAGTTATGGATTAAATGATGCAAAAATAATTACTCCAGATGAAGTTTTAAAAATGAGCCCCTATATTGATCCAGAAAAAATTCACGGTGGATATTATGTTCCAACTGATGGTTTAGCAGCACCTGTAAGAGCAGTGCGAGCAATGGCAAAATATGTCACTGATTTAAAAGCAGGGGAATTCTTTGGTGATACAGCAGTTAATGGATTTAAAATTCAGAATAATCAAATTCGTGGAGTTCAAACATCTAAGGGAGACTATGAGGCCGATATTGTACTTGTCTCAACTGGTATCTGGGCTCCAAAAATGGGAAGGCTTGCAAACATATCATTACCTCTAGTTCCCTGCGAACACCAAATGGTGTGGTTAGAACCATTTGAAGAATTAAAAGAATTTAAAGCTGATCACAAAGAAGCTTTGGTTGAACACGCATTGATGCGTCACCAAGATTACAGTCTCTATTTCAGACAATGGAATGATACTTATGTTATTGGAAATTATAGACATGAACCAAGAATTTTAGAGTCAGAAGAATTAAAGAAACCTGAAGATGCTGAAGAAATGCCCTCTTTGGTGGACTTTAGACCTGATGATTTTGAAGGTGCACATAAAGAGTCGAATTGGTTGTTCCCAAGATTTTCTGAAAAAAAACTTACAAAAAAAATTAATGGAATTTTTTCATTTACAACTGATGGTAACCCTTTGATGGGTGAGACAAGTGTAAAAGGTTTGTGGACCGCTAATGCTGTATGGATAACACATGCAGGTGGTGTTGGAAAAGCTATGGCAGAGTGGATAGTAAATGGAGAGCCTGAACTTGATGTTCGTCAAGGAGATATCAATCGTTTTCATCAACATCATCATGTCAGGAAATATCTAAGGTCAAGAGGTAAGCAGAATTATAAAGAGGTATATGACATTATTCACCCACTTCAACAAATGGAGCAGCCAAGACCACTACGAAGAAGTCCATTTTATGCTCGATTAGAAGGACAAAAAGCACATTTCTTTGAGACTATGGGCTGGGAAAGACCTCAATGGTATGAGTCAAATGCTGAATTAATGAAAGGTAAAAACTTTCCAAATAGAACAGGCTGGGCTGCAAAATATTGGTCACCTATTCAAGCAGCTGAACATCTTGTAACAAGACAAACTGGTGCCCTGTTTGATATTACAGGATTTGTGAAAATTGAAGTAAGTGGAAAAGGTGCTCTTAAATTATTGCAGAAAGTTTGCACAAATAATATTGATGTTGCCGTAGGTAAAGTTGTTTATAGCGTAATTTCTAATATGTATGGTGGTATAAAGAGTGATCTTACAATTAGTAGACTTGAGGAAAATAAATTTTGGGTCTTGGCAGGAGCTGGGAATGGAATGATTGATATTAGTTGGCTTCGAGCAAATGCTCCTGATGATGGAAGTGTTCAGATCATAGATTGGACATCTGCTTTTGCAGGTATTGGCTTATGGGGACCAAATTCAAGATCTGTTCTTGAAAAACTGTGTGATGATGATGATGTATCTAACGAAGGTTTTCCATTCTTCCATATAAAAAAGATTTCAATCAGTAACATTCCTTGTATTGCTGTAAGAATTTCTTACATAGGTGAATTAGGTTGGGAAATATATACACCTACCGAGTATGGGCTATCATTATGGGATGAACTTCGAGAAACCTCAAGAGAGTTCAACATGATTTGCTCAGGTGCTGGTGCTTTTGAGTCACTCAGATTGGAGAAAGGCTATCGATCACTGGGTACAGATATTCATACTAATTACAACCCTTATGAGTCAGGCTTAGGCTTTACGGTAAAGCTTAAAAAAGATAATGATTTTATTGGTAAGAATGCACTTCAAAAAATAAAAGAAAAACCAATAGAAAAGAGACTGACTTGTATGATTATTGATGACCCTGAAGGAATGGCCTTAGGCACAGAACCGATTTATTCAAATGGTAAAGCTGTAGGGTACGTTACAAGTACAAATTATGGCTATTTTGTTGATAAACACATCGTTTATGGATATTTACCATCAGAATTGTCAGAAAAAGGAAATAAGTTAGAAGTCGAGTACTTTGGCAAAAGGTATCCATTAACAGTTACTGAGGAACCTTTGCTCGACCCAGAAAATAATAGATTAAAGTCTTAACTATTATATTTTAAAAATATGATCAAAGAAAATATTGTTTCTTTAGTTGATGGCTTTACCGTGGAGCTTAACCCAAAAGTAAGACACAAACTAAAGTCGATTCCTTTAGATAAAAAAAATAATGTCTACATAACATATTTACCTGATGCTACGGAAAACGACATTTTAGAAACTGTTGATTTTGTATCTAAACAAGAATTAACTCCTATTACTCATTTGCCTGCAAGGACAATGAAAGATTTAGATCATGTTTCAGACTTTCTAAAAGAACTTAGAAATAGAACAGATAGCAAAAAAATTCTTGTTATAGGTGGTGGAGGTAATCAGAATGGATCAGTATCATCTTCACTGGAAATACTAGAGTGTGGTTTATTAAAGGATAATGATTTTGAAGAGATAGGAATAGCTGGACACCCAGAAGGCTCACCTGATATTGATCAAAATACTGTGAACGAATTTTTAAACAAAAAATATGAATTATCAAAAGATAAAGATTTAAATTTAGAACTTGTTACTCAATTTTTTTTTAATGCCGAGCCATTTATTAAATGGTGTAAATTTTTAGATAATTTAAATATAAAATTACCTGTCAGAGTAGGCTTTCCTGGCCCGGCGTCTTTTAAAACACTTCTTAATTTTGGGATAATGAGTGGTGTTGGAAATTCATTAAGTTTTTTGAAAAAGAACTCATCTAAAGTAACTGACCTTTTAACAAAAACTTCAAACGATGAAATGTTTATTGAATTAGCAAACTTCTCTAAAGAACAAAGTTCATTTAAAAATTTTCACTGCTTTCCTTTTGGTGGCTTCGAGAAGACCTGTCATTGGTTAAATGCTCTTCAAAATGGTGATTTTACAATTGAAAATGACAAAATAGTCCTCCACAACAAAATCTTTTAACTTCTAATTTTTCGATTGCATAGACCCTAAAAAGAAATTAATTTTCAAAAATTGCTACTGCATTTTTTATAGGAGGATATATGAAGCTAAAGCAACCAAGTTCAGTGGACCAATCTGACAGAAAAGTCCCATTTAATTTAAGGCAATCAGGACCAACACCTCAACAAATGCTTATATCTACTAGAGTTAGAAAAAATCCTTATTGGCATTTATCAGTTGAAGCAGGATGTTGGAGATGCACCGTATACAATAGAATGTATCATCCTAGAGGTTATGTAAAACCTGAAGATGGTGGTGCAATGGTTGAATATGATGCATTAGTTAATCACGTAACAATGTGGAATGTAGCAGTTGAAAGACAAATTCGTGTAAAAGGACCTGATGCATTAAAATTTACAAATTTTGTTATCACAAGAGATGCAACGAGAATTGATGTAATGAAAGGAAAATATGTAATCCTTTGTAATGACAAAGGAGGAGTGCTAAATGATCCTATATTACTTAGAGTTGAAGAGGATGAATTTTGGTTTTCACTTTCTGACTCCGATATTATGTTTTTTCTTCAAGGAGTAAATCACGATAAAAAATTTAATGTAGAAATTGATGAAATAGATGTATCTCCTGTTCAAATTCAAGGACCAAAATCAATCGATCTTATGGCAGATTTAGTTGGAGATGCTGTTAGAGACATCCCTTACTATGGCTTAATGGCAGCAAAAGTTGGAGGGAGAGATTGTATTATTTCGCAAACAGGTTTTACTGGGGAAAAGGGGTATGAAATCTATCTCAGAGATGCAACTTTATACGCAGATGATATGTGGAATGCGGTTTTAGAGGCTGGAAAGAAACATAATCTAAAAGTAATAGCACCTGCACACCACAGAAGAATAGCTGCAGGAATTTTATCTTGGGGTCAAGATCTTGATGCTGAAACTTATCCTTTTCAATGTAACCTTGGCTATCAGGTTCCAAGAAAAAAACAAGGAGATTACATTGGTAAGCAAGCATTAGAGGCTATGAGAGCAAAAATTGAAGCAGGAGAAAAACCTTATAGTAACCAACTTGTTGGATTTAGATTAGGGGGTAAGCCAATTGATGAATATGCACCTGATTTTTGGCTTGTATCTGAAGATGGATCGACACCTATAGGTTATCTAACATCTCCTTGGTACTCTCCAGAATTGGAAACTAATATAGCGATGGGATATGTTCCTTATGAAAAAAAGGATATTGGAAATAAATTTAAATTTCATCTCCCTGATCAATATTGTGATACACCTGGAACACCGGTTGATGGAGAGATAGTAGAAATTCCGTTTAGACCCTCTGTAAATCCAAATGCACGTGAAATTGCAAAAGAAGACGGAAGAGACGCAGCTTACTAAAATTATACCTTTAAAAAGTCCAGGTAAAATTTAGTAGATCTGGGCTTTTTACAAAATTATTTATACTTTGACATTTTAAAAGTAACTATAGTAATCTTTTCTTATGAATTTACAAAAAGTCATCGATTCTAGTAAATTGTATGATTTGTATAATCAAATTTTTGATTATTTTAGTCTGACTATTTATGACCTCGAGTCTAAATTAGATACAAATTTAAATATTGAAAATTTCAAAAACAAACTTGAAACTTTTTCAGATAATCACTTTAAGAATGCCTTAAATGAATTTAATGAAGAAATGAGCAAGCTAAAAGATCAAATACCGGAAGACTTTCTTAAAATAGAGAGTATCTCGAAGGATATTA
>CACMWK010000010.1:0-37644 GCA_902617355.1 uncultured Alphaproteobacteria bacterium
ATTTGATTGAATACTCATTAATATTTTTTTTTGAATTAATTCAAAACTATGATCATACGGAGGATCAATATAAATTACGTGGCACTTATTTAAAATATCTATTTTTTGTTCATAAGGATCAAAATTAAATATTTCATAATTTATTTCATTAATTTCTTTTAGAAACTTTTCAATTTTATTAGTATAATTTTTTTCGATATCGTTAAATATTACTTTTTTAACACCTCTAGATAACGCTTCTATACCAATTGAACCTGTTCCTGCAAACAAATCACATAAAATAACCTCATTAAGGTCTATATTCAGATCATTATTATGTAATAATAAATTAAATATATCCTCTCTAATTCTTGTTAAGGTTGGTCTGTAATCGCTTTTAGACTCAACTAGAATTTTTCTCCCCTTATATTTACCGCTGATAACTCTCATTGACCTCCACTTCTTTGTATTCGCCATAAGTTATAGACTTTAATAAGAAACGACCGTAAGAGATCCTTTTAAGCCTTTCTACTTTTAAATTGAATAATGTACAAATATTTCTGATTTCTCTATTTTTTCCCTCAGTAAGATTAAATCTCAGTACATGTTTGTTAGAATTAGAGTGAACTAATTTTACATTAGGTTTTTTATAAATTTCTTTTCCATAAATTTTTTTATTCATTGATTTAAGCTTATTTTGATCAAAAGCACCCATTACATTAACAAGATAAGATCTTTTAATATTTGATTTAGGAAGTTCCATATATCTTTTAAAAGAGGTCTCTTTTGTAAATAGTAATAAACCCTCAGAATTATAATCTAATCTACCAATATAGTGATACTGGTGATATTTTTTAGGAAGAAAGTCATAAACAATTTTTCTATCTTTTTCATCTTTTTTGGAAGTGATACAACCTCGCGGTTTATGAAATAGTATTATATTAAGTTTATTTGATTTAAGTTTTTCAATCTCAAAAATATCTTTATCAGTTACTGATATAAATGGTCTTGTCTCAATATTACCATTTAAAGTAACTTTTTTATTTTTTATTAAACTTTCTGCTTGGTTTCTCGAAATATTAAATTGAATTGATAATTTTTTACTAAACGTTATTTTTTGCATGATCTGTAAATAGCTTTATTATACTTTTATCAAACTCTGTTATTAAAAATTCAGGATGCCATTGAACACCCATACATAATGGGTGTTGATTATGATGAAAAGCTTCAATTAGATTATCAGGTGCATAAGCATCTACTATTAAATTTTGACCAATTTTATTAATACCCTGATGATGAGCACTATTTACAAAAATTTTTTGACTATTTTTAAATATCTTAAGATTAGATTCATCACTTAAAACTATCTCATGACTAGTCTCATCTCTTGGATTGGGTTGTTCGTGTTCAATAAATGATTCAATATCTTGGATTAAACTACCACCAAAAAATACATTAAGAAGTTGGCAACCTCCACATATTCCCAAAATAGGTTTATTACGGGGAAAATATTTTTCTAATATTTCAAATTCAAATTTTGTCCGATCTTTAATGGTTTGAATTTTATCTGACTGAATATTTTCACCGTAATAATTTGGATCAATATCAAAGTCCCCTCCCGAGATGAGTAATCCATCTAAAAAATCTATATTTTCAATACTTTCTGTTATAGGTAGTATTATTGGTGTACATCCAAACTGATATAAACAGTCTGAATAATGGCGTCTTAAAGCAAACCAAGGATATTTAGAATATGTGTTTTCTTTTTCCTTATAATCAGTTGTAATACCAATGACTGGGGATCTATTCACAATGAACAACCTAACAAATTTTATACGTATTGTACTTAGTCAAAGTAAATTAGCTATGGAAAAAGGTGAGATTCCTATCGCATCCGTAATAGTTGACCCGATCGATGAGAGAATTATTGCTAGATCTTTCAATCTAGAAATTGCATCAAATGATCCAACAGCACATGCAGAGATTTTATGTATAAGAAAGGCATGTAAAAAATTAAATCAGAAGAGATTAGATGGTCTCATAATGATATCTTATTTAGAGCCATGTAATATGTGTAAAGAGGTTATAAAATCCTCAAGGTTATCTGAGGTTTATTATTTATTTAAAAATGAAAATCCCAGCAGAAAAACTATATCGAAGGTGAAGTATAAATTAATTAAAAATAATGAAGAAAATTTAATAAAAAAATTTTTTAAGAATAAGAGAATTAAATATTAGCACCAATATCAGATCTGTAATATTTTTCAGGCCAGTCGATAATATCTGCTATTTCATATACTTTATTTCTACATTCAATATAATCATCTCCACGTACAACGATTGATAGAACTCTACCTCCACTAGAAAAGACTTTGTTGTTAATTAATTTAGTTGCCGCATGAAAAATATAAAATTCATCATTATTTTTTAATTCACTCAAATTTCTGATTTCAGTATTTTTAGGGTAATCCCCTGGATATCCTTTCGTTGCTAAAATTAAACAAATTGATTTTTTATTTTCAAACAATTCAATATTTGCATATTTTAAATTTTTTGTTGCAGTTGAATGAAGTAAAGATAAAAAATCCGACTTTATCCTAAGAGAAATACTTTGAATTTCAGGATCTCCAAATCTAGTATTGTATTCTAGTAAATATGGGTGATTGTGTTCATTTACGATTATCCCAAAAAATATAACACCTTGAAATGCTATGTTGTCATGCTTTAAACCCTCTATAGTTTTTTTTACTATTTGATCCTGAATTATCATATCAAGATTATTATCTAAAATAGGGGCAGGGCTGATAGTACCCATTCCTCCAGTATTTGGTCCAGTATCATTATTTCCAACTCTTTTATAGTCTTGGGCGGAACCAATATTTAAATATTCATTACCATCAGTAATTGTAAAAAAACTCAATTCTTTTCCCTCAATGAATTCTTCAATAACAACTTTATTATTTTCTTGATTAAATTCTTTTTTTATAAAAATCCTTTCACAAGCCTCTATTGCTTCATTTGTATTTGTGCATACAAATACTCCCTTACCAGCAGCTAATCCATCATATTTTACAACTATGGGCCCATTAAAACTTTCGAGATAGTTTTTTGCTTCATCAAAATCAACAAATGTTTCAGACTTTGCAGTTGGGATATTGTGAGATTGACAAAATTCTTTCATGAACTCCTTGGAAGACTCAAGTTTTGCGCCCTCAGAGTCAGGCCCAAAAACATTTAAACCCTTATTTCTAAGTTCTCCTGCAAGATTTTCTGATAAATAGTTTTCCGGACCTACAACAACTAGGTCTGGATTAATTTTAATACATTCCTCAACAATATCTTCTATTGATGATATATCTTTACACTCCGCAATTTGACTAATTCCATAATTCCCAGGAAAACAAAATACTTTTTCACAAAGATAGGATTTGTGAAGAATTCTACACAAAGCATGTTCTCGGGCGCCTGATCCTACAACTATGACATTCATTTATATAACATAATAAAGTATATTTATTTTGTGAATAATATTCCTGAATACACTGTATCACAACTGAATAAGTCAATAAAAGATTTATTGGAGGAAAACTACTCTTATCTAAAGTTAGTTGGAGAGACAGGATCAATAACTATAGCTAGTTCTGGACACGTATATTTTTCAATTAAAGAAAACGATGAGGTTATATCTTGTATATGCTGGAAAGGAAGCTATGAAAATTTGCAAGTTCAAATTGAAGAGGGAACTGAATACAGTTTTTATGGTAGGATAACATCTTATTCTAAAT
Source organism: uncultured Alphaproteobacteria bacterium (assembly GCA_902617355.1). Classification (GTDB taxonomy): domain Bacteria; phylum Pseudomonadota; class Alphaproteobacteria; order HIMB59; family HIMB59; genus HIMB59. Next base: position 3,765 of record CACMWK010000010.1, read on the forward strand.
TTGGGAGATCTGTTTACCAACTCATTATTGATCAGGTTGAGTATAGTGGCACAGGATCAATATTAAAGCTTATTGAAGACAGGAAAAAAGAATTATCTTTGCTGGGTTTGTTTGATGATGATAAGAAAAAAAAATTACCCAAGTATCCAAAATCTATAGGTGTGTTAACATCATCCACTGGTTCAGTAATTCATGATATAATTCATAGAATTTCCGAGAGATTTCCAGTTACTCAAATAAAGGTTTTCCCTATTTCTGTTCAAGGTAAAAATTCTCATATTGAAATTATAGATTTTTTAGATCTTATTGAAAATCATGACTCAAAAGACTTCTTAAAGCCAGATTTAATCATATTTGCTAGAGGTGGAGGTTCTTTGGAAGAGTTAATGCCTTTTAACGAACCCGATTTAATAAAAAGAGTTTTTAAATTAAAAATTCCTAATATTTCAGCTATTGGTCATGATACTGACTATACCTTATTAGATTATGTCTCAGATTTGCGTGCACCAACACCTACTGCAGCAGCTGAAATTGCAGTTCCCGATAAAAATTATTTATTAAATCAAATTCAAGATTTACAAGTAAAACTAAATCAATCTATCGAACAAAAATATTTTTCAATAGAACAACTATTATTGAAATTCAAAAATTCTGTAAATTATTTTTCAAATTCAATCAAAGATGTTGAGAACAAATTAAGTAAAATAAACAGTGAAAATTTAAAGATAGTTAATAATTCCTTTTACAATAAATCAAATTTCTTTAATGATATATTGATTAGATTACAAGAAAATAGCCCAAAACAAAAAATATTAGAAATACAAAGCAAGATTGGGTACATAAATAATAATAACAAAACTTTAATTTTAAATAAATTCAAGATTTTTTCTCAAAAATTATATTTACTAAATAAGATACTTAATACCTCTTCGATAGAAAAAAACTTAAAAAAAGGGTATGCAATTTTGAAATCAGAAAATCAAATTATTAAAAGTATACAAACTTTAAAAAAATTAAATAATTTTGATGTTACTTTGAAAGACGGATTAATGAGTGTCAAAAAAAAATTATAATTTCCATCTTTTATGTACCCATAGCCATTGTGATGGAGAGTGTGTAATCCATTTTTCAAAATATTTTTTATGAATCATCTCAACTAGGCCTTTTACGTCATAATTTTTATATTCTTCATAACGTAAAGGTTTTTCAAAAATTATTTTAAATGTATTATTTTGATTTCTGATAGAGTATACGGGACATATCATTGTTTTGTATCTGATTGCCAAATTAGCAAAACCATCTGTTGCAAGCGCTTTCTTTCCAAAAAAATCTATTTCTAAACCACTACTATCTCTTTGGTCAATCAGAAGAGCTAAGTCTTCATTTTGTTTTAGAGCTTTAATCATGGATTTGGCACTCTCAGAGCCTTTTTTATAAAAAAAAGCATTATTTTCTCTCCTATTTTTCTGAATGTAGTTATCGATCTTCTCATTATTTGCGTGTCTATAAACTGAATGTAATGTGAAACCATTACGTAAAATAAAATTTCTTGTTAGCTCCCAGTTCCCAATATGAGCTGATATAAAGATTTTAGGACCTTTGTAAGATTTTACCTCGTCCATAATATGGATATTATCAAAATCTATATTTTTCCAATCAAATTTATTTAAGTTAAAAAATTCAAAAAAAACTTTACCTGTCTCTTTTAAATTTTCATTTGTTAATCTTGAACTCTTTTCATCATTAAGGTTTAATACTTTCAAATTGTTTTTTATAATTTGCTCGTATTTTGTAAATTTTCCAAAAAAACCAATTAAAGCTCCTCCAACATTTGAGGCAAAATTAAAACTAAATAATCCTAATATATTTTTAAGTATAATAAAAATTACAAACTCGATATAATTTCTAAAAACTTTAAATATATTTTTCAATTTCCGTAGTAAATCCTAGATTGTTATCTGATACTATTTCTCCATGTATTATTCCAACAGAGCTTTTAAATTCATTAGGTATCCTTACATGATCTTTCTCTGTTGTTATTAAAAAAGCATCATTTTTATTTGCTTGATCAAGTAATAAAAATATATCATCGACAGTATATTGATGATGATCAGGAAACTCTTTTGTTAATACTAAATTTAAATTTTCAGATTTTAATTGGTCAAAAAATTTTTTATTAAAACCCAGACCCGCAAAAGCAATTAACTTTTTTTCTTTAAATTCTGGATTGATTTCTATTTTATATTTCAGAATATGTTTAAAGTGACTATCATTTAAATCATTACATACTTCTGTGTTAATTAAAAAAAATATTTGTGATTTTCTAATTGCATTTTTTACTGACTCTCTTAGTGGTCCAGAGGGAACCAAAAGTCTATTACCAAATGATTGGATAGAGTCATAAACATAAATCGATATATTTTTATATACATTATAAGATTGAAGTGCATCGTCTAGCACAAGTATATTTGCACCATCTTCTTTTGCTGAAATCATTGCTTGAAATTTATTTTTACTAACCCATGTTGTAAAATAATTTGACATCATTAAAGCCTCATCTCCTACAAAATTAAAGTCCATATGAGGTTTTACTTTTATAACTTCATTTACTGTAGTAGACCCACCATAACCTCTTGAGATAATATGAGGTATGTATCCCATCTTCTTTAATTCTCTACATATGTAAAGTACTGAGGGTGTTTTGCCTGAACCACCAATTATAGCACTTCCAACTGCTATCACTGGTAAGTCAATTTTTTGAACTTTTGATAGCTTTCTTTTGATTAAATTTCCTACTGACCAGATTATTGATAAAGGAAAGAGAAAAAGTGCATTTAAAGAAATTGTTTTTTGATACCAAAATTTTGGAGCTTTTAACATTTATCAATCATCTCAGTAATATTTTTTAAACTATTTTTATTATTGTTAATAAAATTTTCAATTTCCGTAACATGATGAAAGTCTTCTTCTATTTGCCTGTTAATTTCATTACTTATATCCTCTAAATTATCACTATTCATTGTTTTGCAAAGGTTAAGTTTTTCGAGATCAAGATAAATTTCCTCAAAATTTTTATTAAAATTTCCTGAAAGCACAAAGCAACCTCTTGAAATAGGTTCTAGAGGATTTTGTCCACCATGTTTAATTAGAGAACCACCCATAAATACTATTTTTGAGCGTTCAAAAATTGACATAATATCCCCAAATTTATTATGCACTGTGATTTTTTCTAAATTTTCAGAAATAATTTTTTCACTTAAATTATTAGAGAATTGAATGTGACGCGGTATAATAATTACTTCAAATATTTCCCTTAAATTTAATCTTTTTATTATATTTATAATTTTATCATATTCATTTAAGTGAATACTTGCAAAACAAACGATCTTTTTTTTTGAGACTGGTATATTTGGATTAATATTAAATTTTAAGTTCCCAAAAAAATGAACTTTTTTAGAAAATAAATGATTTATGTTCACTTGATCCTTTTTACTTTGTGCAAAAATTAAATCGTATTGTTCTCCAATTATTTTACTTAAATTTGGATATTTTGACCATCTGACATAACTTGTATCTGATACTCTGCCATTAACTAAGATATTTTTTAAATTTTTCTTTTTTGAAATCATTAACCAATTAGGCCAAATTTCTGAGTCAATCCATAAAATTTTTTTAAAATTTGTTTTTGATAAGAAAATATTTACATTCCAAAAAAAATCTAAAGGAAGAAATATACTAATAAGGTTGGGGTATAATTTTTTTGACAATTCAAAAGATGACAATGTAGAACATGATAAAACAATTTTTTTATTATGAAGCCTATCCACTAAGAATTTAATTGAATTCAATTCACCTATGCTAGCAAAATGTATTAAAAAATCACTTTGTCTGATTTGTGTGTAATTTTGGTTTGCGAATATTTTTTGTTTATATGATAAAAAATTTTCTTTTTTATTAAATATCCTAATTAAACCAATGAATAAAATCACTGGAAAAAACACAAGTTGTAATAATCTATAGCTAAAAATGAGCATCAATTATTTTTAAATTTTTATTCAAATTGTCTATTATGTATTTGTTAAATGAATTTTCGTCGAACTTACTTGGGTTTATTATTTCTTCACCCCAAAAAAAAATACCTTTACTGAAAGGTAATGGTATTTTTAATTTATCCCAATTATTAAGACGAAAAAAACGATTGGTTTTAAAAGTTAGCAGTGCGATCTTTAAGTCAAACCTTTTAGCTAATTTGTAAATATTAGTGTTAATTTCATAAGGTGGTCCATGAGGTGCATCTGGTGTGATATAAATGCACTCTCCTTTTTCTACGGCTAAAGTGATTTCTTTTATTAGAGAGGTCGGTTTATCTTTTTCGCGTAAAAGTGGATCTAAACCAAATTTTCTCTGAACTAAAGTACTTATTTGACCATCTCTGTGAGATGTTGCAACGGGTCTTAATTTTGGTTTAAATTTCCAACTAAATGTAGAACCCATAAGTTGGTTATGCCAAATAAGTACAATGATTGATTTATTATCTTGTAATTGTTTTTCTATAACCTCTTCGTTTACACCTGACCAATTACTTGTTTTTTTTATTAGTGATAATGACAGATAAATTAAATTTACAAAAATAAACTTAAAGAATTTATTCTTAGATAATTTTTTAAGCATTTTTTTTAATCTGTCTTTGATAAAGATTATAATAATTTTTTTTCTTTGCCATTAAGGTTTTATGAGTACCCTTCTCAATTACCTCACCATTTTCTAGATAGTAAATTTCATCAAAATTTTTGATTGTGCTTAATCTATGTGCAACTACGATCATTGTAATTTTAGGCAAATGATACAAATTATTGAATAACTTTGACTCTGTTTTAAGATCTAAATTTGAAGTTGGTTCATCTAATAATACAACAGGGCTTTTTTGAGCAAGAGCTCTCGCTATTGAAATTCTTTGCCTTTGCCCCCCAGACAATTTAATTCCATTTTCTCCAATTTTAGTATCCAATTTTAAAGGTAGTTTATTTGCAAAATCATCTACACATGCAATATTAGCAAAATGATTTATATTTGATTGATTGAGACCAGAGTTATATTTTATATTTTCTGATATAGTACCATCAAACAAAACTGTATCTTGGCTAACTAGGCTAAATATATTTCTAAGACTATTTAATTTTAATTTTTTTATATCAATTTCATTTATTGTTATGTCACCTTTAGTGATATCAAATAATCTCAAAAATAAAGCCATAAGTGTTGATTTACCTCCACCAGAGGGTCCAACAAATGCAACTTTTTTTCCTGCTTTAAGGTTAAAATTAACTCGGTTAATTATATTTTTATTTGTATTTTCGTATTTAAAAAAAACTTCTTTAAAACTCAAAGTTTTGAAATTTTTTATTATCTTAGACCCTCCAATTGTTTCGTTTTTAAAATCTATAAATTCAAATATTCTGGAGGCTGCACCAAGACCGCTTTGAAGTAAAACATTTACATTTATTAGGTTTTTAAGTGGTGCATAAGCTAACATTAGACTTACTAAAAAACTCATCAATTGCCCAGCTGTCATATTTTCGTTAATTACAAAAATACCCCCTCCAAATATTGCTAAACCAGCTGCCATTGAACCCAATGTTTCCGTAAAAGGTCTTGATCTAGCAGTAATTTTTTCCTGTTTAAAATTCAATTCTCTAGCTTGCTCAATTTCTTTATTAACTCTTTTGATTTCAAAATTTTCTGCATTGAAAGATTTTACATTTTTGATTCCTCTAAAGACCTCTTCTAAATTTGAAGCTAAAGTTCCAACTTGTTCTTGTAAGTTTTTTGTGACTCTTCTAATTTTTTTTCCTAAAACTCTTATTGGAACAATAGCCAATGGAAAAATCACTATAGAAATGCATGCTAATTTCCAATTTTGATAAAACATATTTCCTATTAAAACAGTCAAAGTTAAAGAGTCTTTTATTAATGCAGTATATGTGTTGGCCATTGCCCCACTTAAATAATAAGTATCTGTAGTAATTCTCGTAATTAATGATCCTATTTTATTTTTAATAAAAAACCCATAATGCACATTTATTATATTTTTAAAAACATCACGTCTGAGTTTTTCAATAATCCTATGACTCATAAATTGTAAAGAAGTAATTTGGATATAAGTTACTAACCCTTTTATTATTCCAGTAATTAAAATAGCAATGGGTATAAAATATAAATAAAATCTATCAGCATTAATCAAAACATTGTCAAGAGCTGGTTTAACCAACCATGCGTGAAAACCTGTGCATAGAGCTGCAATAATCATACATAAAATAGCAACAAACATTCTTAATTTAAAATTAAGAAATAATTTAGAAATTCTTATAAAATGTTCTTTAGACTCAGACATTAAGGTGACTTCCAATTATTATACTAAAAAGTATGCTTATACCGTAATAGTTATTGCGACCAAAGTATGAGACAGCCTTTTCAGGTATATTTTTCCACATAAAATTGAGATCTATAATGTTTATCAAGAAAATCGTTGTTAATAAGACATAGTATAAAAAACTGAAATTCAAGCTACTTCCAAAAAACGCCAATAAAAAATATTTAAAAAAAATCATTAAATTTAAAATGATCATTCTACCAGCTCCAAAAAATAATGTACTAGAGTATAATTTTAATTCTTTATCTTCTTTTTCATCCTGAGTAGCATAAATAGTATCATAAGTAAGTGTCCAAAAAATTAGTGACACATATAAAATGAGAACAGATGAAAAGGGTACATTTGATCCCATAGCCACCCAGCCAATAAAACAGCCCCAATTATAAGTCAAAGCTAAAATTAATTGGGGTAAGAAAAAAAATCTTTTTGCTAAAGGGTATAAAATTATTAAAGGAGTGATAACAAGCCCTAATACAATAGCTTCATAATTTAATTGTAATAAAATTATTAAACCTATTATTAAAAGAAAAAATAATAGGATGAGTGAATTTTTTACACTTATTTGTGATGAGGCTAAAGCTCTATTTTGTGTTCTACTAACTTTCCTATCAATGTCTCTATCAATAAAATCATTTACTATGCATCCAGCAGATCTCATAACCATTGAACCTATAAAAAAAATTATAAACAAAATTAAAATATTATTAGACGAACCATTTGTTGAGGATGCTAAAATGAAACTAATTGGGTAAAAAAGTAGAAGAAAACCAATAGGTTTATCCAATCTAACTAAACGAATGTATGGGTGTGTGAAAGGTGGAAATAATTTAAAAATTAAATTATTCTTATAATTGTTATTCATGAAGAGAGTTTATTGTAATTTAATTATAAAGCAGGGTAGCACTTATGAGCTAGAAAAAAAGTATTATATCCATCTTGTAAAAGTCATAAGACTAAAAATAGGAGATGAGATCTCTTTGTTTAACAATATTTCTGGTGAATGGAAGTGCGAAATAATTGATATAAAAAAAAATTTTTTAAAAGCGAAATCGATAAGTCAAATCTCAGCACCTCGAGCAGAAACTTTGATAGACTTAATGTTTTCTCCCATAAAATACCAAAACAGTGAACTAATTATAAGACAATCAACTGAGATGGGTGTGAGATGTCTATTTCCAACATCATTTAATAGAACTATAAACACAAAGATTAATCTTGATAAGTTTAATACATATGCAGTAGGTGCTGCTCAACAAAGTGGAAGATTATCAATACCAAACATAGACAAGTTAATTGACCTTAAAGACAGGTTTAATATCATGTCTAGTAAAACAGTGCTGATGTTCGATGAAAATCTCAAAGGAGTTCATCTATCACAGGCTAAAATAAAACCAAATAGTGAAATTTTAGTTGTTATAGGGCCTGAAGGTGGTTTTGAGGAGGAGGAAAGAGCATTTATTTCAGATAGCTCAAAAAATTTCTTTAATGTGAGTCTAGGCCCAAACATTTTGAAAGCTGATACAGCAGTTATTGCCGCACTTAGTTTAACATTTCACTATTTTTCATAATTATAGCGGGTTTAAGCGACATCCTGTCAATATACTGTACAAAAAAGATTACTAATATGTCTTAGATGAAGTCAATATTTTCTATATTTTTTTTTCTTATATCTTTTAAGACGTTTGGAAAACAAGCCACTGACTGGCAGTTAAGTTTTCAAAATCCTGCCACAGATTTGATGGGCAGTGTAGTTGGACTCCATAACATAATTTTGATTGTAATGACTTTAGTTACTTTATTTGTCTTATTTCTTCTTTTCTATGTCTCTTTTCGTTTCAGCGCAAAAAGAAACCCAATTCCATCTACAACAACTCACAATACAGTTGTTGAAGTTTTGTGGACTGCAATACCAATTGTAATCCTTGTAGTACTTGCGATACCATCTTTTAAGCTCTTATACCAACAAGAAAAAAGCGAAAATTATGATATGACTGTTAAAGTAATTGGTCATCAGTGGTATTGGGAATACGAATACCCCGATCACGGTGACTTTTATTTTGAAAGTTACATGGTTCAAGATGCAGACCTTCAAGAGGGAGACTTAAGACTCTTGACAGTTGACAATCCTCTTGTAATTCCTGCCAATAAAAATATTCAAATACTTATAACCGCTGGAGATGTTTTGCACAGCTGGGCTGTACCCTCAATGGGATTAAAAACTGATGCCGTCCCTGGAAGACTCAATGAAACGTGGGTCAATGTTAAAGAACCAGGAATATACAGAGGACAATGCTCTGAAATATGTGGCACTGGCCATGGATTTATGCCAGTTGTTGTAAAAGTATTACCTGAAAGCGAATTTATTGCATGGGCTAATGAAGCCAAAAACAATTACGCAATCAATGAAGATATTAAAACTAACGAAACAAATGAGGAAATCATTATTTCACAAAATAATTTAATACAGTTAGAGGAGAATAATTTATGAGTTCAGATTCATTAGCTATGGATGATCATCACGATCATAAGCCAGGTTTTTTCACGAGATGGTTTTTTTCCACAAACCATAAAGATATTGGAACATTATACTTAATTTATGCAATTGTAGCTGGTGTAGTGGGCGGTGCCCTTTCAGTCATTATGAGAATGGAATTATCTGAACCCGGAATGCAGTTTGTGGCAGATGGACAAATGTGGAATGTAATTATCTCAGCTCATGGATTACTAATGATCTTTTTTGTCGTAATGCCTGCATTAATAGGAGGTTTTGGAAATTGGTTTATTCCACTAATGATTGGCGCACCTGATATGGCTTTTCCAAGATTGAATAATATTAGTTTTTGGTTATTAGTTCCCGCATTATTTTTAATTGCAGGTTCGATGTTTGTCGGCAGCGGTGCTGGAACTGGTTGGACTATTTACCCACCTTTAAGTTCGATTACAGGACACAGTAGTCCTGCTGTAGATATGGCCATTTTTTCACTTCATTTAGCAGGTGCCTCATCAATACTTGGTGCCGTCAACTTTATTACAACCATTTTGAATATGAGAGCACCCGGGATGACAATTCATAAAATGCCTCTTTTTGTTTGGGCAATGTTAGTTACAGCATTTCTTCTTTTACTTGCCGTTCCAGTTCTAGGTGGGGCTATTACAATGCTTTTAACAGATAGAAACTTTGGAACAACTTTTTTTGATCCTGCCGGTGGAGGGGACCCCGTTCTATTCCAGCATTTATTCTGGTTTTTCGGTCACCCAGAGGTTTACATTATGATTTTACCAGCTTTCGGTATCGTCTCACACATTGTATCCACATTTTCAAAAAAACCTGTATTTGGATATTTAGGTATGGCCTATGCAATGGTTGCTATTGGATTTATCGGTTTTGTTGTTTGGGCTCATCATATGTACACAGTAGGGTTTAGCGCAAATGTTAGAGCTTATTTTATGCTTGCTACAATCGTCATAGCTGTACCCACAGGTGTTAAGATTTTTAGTTGGATCGCTACAATGTGGGGTGGATCTATAACATTTACAACCCCTATGTTATTTGCTCTAGGATTCATTTTTCTTTTCACTCTAGGTGGAGTAACAGGTGTAATTTTAGCAAACGCAGGTATTGATGTCGTTTTACATGATACATACTACGTTGTTGCCCATTTCCACTACGTATTAAGTATGGGAGCGGTGTTTGGTATTTTTGCGGGAATTTATTATTGGTTTGGTAAAATGAGTGGAAAAAATTACTCTGAGTTTTTTGGTAAGTTACATTTTTGGTTGTTCTTTTTAGGAGTTAACTTAACCTTCTTTCCCCAACACTTTTTAGGATTAGCAGGTATGCCTAGACGTATTCCAGATTATCCAGATGCTTATGCTGGATGGAATATTATATCCTCAATTGGGTCATATATATCTTTTGCTTCATTTATTCTATTTATTTTCATAATAGTTTACGCATTATTTAAAGGTAAAAAAGCAGAAGCAAATCCATGGGGTGAGGGTGCGAAAACACTTGAGTGGACATTACCGTCTCCTCCACCTTATCACCAGTTTGATACATTGCCCGAAGTAAAAAATTAATTTGTGTTAGAAAAAAAGCATCATCAAACTTTTGTACAGACAGAACAAAACCTGTTCTTTTTGCAAGTTGTTAATTTTTTAAAACAACTTTATGTACTAATTAAACCTGGTGTAATTTCTCTTGTAATATTTACGGCTTTATGTGCGATGTTATTAGCCCCATCTGATAAAAGTTTATTTATAAAAGGAATGGCTCTTACTCTTATAGCAATGGGAGCATCTGGTTCAGCTATTTTAAACATGTGGTTTGATCGAATAATTGACTCTAAAATGGATAGAACGAAGTTTAGACCCATTCCCTCAGGAAATATCTCAGCAAATACAGCACTGGGTATTGGATTAATTTTTTCTTTTTTTTCTGTAGTAGGTTTATTTTTCTTTGGAAATATTAAGGCCTCAATCTTATTAGCATTTACAATTCTTTATTACTCTGTTTTTTATACAATGTATCTGAAGCACAAAACTGCACAGAATATAGTAATTGGTGGTTTAGCAGGTGCTCTCCCTCCAGTGATTGCTTGGATAAGTATTTCAAGTGAGCAAATTTTCTACCCGTTAATATTATGCTTAATAATATTTTTATGGACACCTCCACACTCTTGGGCATTAGCTATATTTAGAAACCAAGATTACTCTGACGCTGATATTCCGATGTATCCCGTTAAACACGGTATAAAAAAAACACTTTTTATGATGAATATTTATACTTTTTTAATGGTTGCTTCAGTAAACTCTCTATATTTTTTTAAATACGCTGGAATGAGCTTTTTTTTAGTCTCCAATCTTCTCAATGCATATTTTATTTACAAACTTTTTAAACTAAATAAATCACAAAATATCAAGAAGGACTCAATTAAACTTTTTGGATATTCAATTGTGTATCTTTTTCTTATTTTTGCTTTAACAGTTATTGATAAATATTTATTTTAATGAAAAGAAAAAATAAAAATTTATTAGTTTTGGCTCTACTTTTCATGCTCGTAACAGCATTTTATTTTATTACAATATTTAGAATTAAATCTGGTATTTGAACGTATCAAATAAAAATAAAACATTAATTTTTTTAATGTTGATACTTGGATTTATGCTAGGTCTAGTAATTTTTTCTGTGCCACTATATAAGCTTTTTTGTGACCTAACTGGATTTCAAGGTTTTAATAAAGAAGTTAAAATTCAAGAACAACACCAAAATATCAACTCGGGGGAACTCGATATAAAAGTTATATTTTCAGCCCAGGTAAATGAAGGTTTGGACTGGATGTTCGAAGCTCCAAAAAAAATGAACATCACAGAGGGTGTAAAGTATGATGTTGTTTTTAAAGCTAAAAACAATACTGATGTTAGCTCAACAGGTACGTCTATATTTAACATTTTACCACCTAAAATTGGCCCATACTTATATAAAATTGAATGTTTTTGCTTTATTGATCAAACGATAAAACCAAATCAAGTTGTTGAGTTTCCTGTCACTTTCTACTTAGATCCATTGATACTTGACGATCCTGAGGCAAGTAGGACTAAGAATGTCACTTTGTCATATACCTTTTTTGAGAAAAAAGAATGAAATATTGTTTATATGGTAGATTTAGTTTTTAAAGACTCTGAAAAGAAACATAAATTTCATCTTGTAAATCCCAGTCCCTGGCCATTAGTTGGTGCTTTTTCAGCTCTTTTTCTAGTTTCAGGAGCTATTTTGTATATGCACTATGAGATGCTATGGCCTATGTTGGCAGGTCTTGTTCTAATACTTTTTACTATGTTTATGTGGTGGCGAGACATAATAAAAGAGAGTACTTTTTTGAAAGTACATAATTCAATCACTGAGATTGGTCTTAGGTGGGGTATGGCTCTGTTCATCACATCAGAAGTTATGTTTTTTGTCGCTTTCTTTTGGGCTTTTTTCGATGCAAGTCTATTACCTAAAACATTTTTAGCTGAGTACAAAGAAGTTTTCACAGGCACTCTTGGAATAGGAGTTTGGCCCCCAAAAGGAATTGAAACTTTTGACCCACTAGACATCCCATATTTAAATACCTTAATTTTACTTTTATCAGGCACTACTTGTACATGGGCACACCATGAATTAAGAGAGGGCAATAATAAAGAGGCTCTTAAAGGTTTATATTACACGGTTTTTTTAGGTTTCATATTTTCACTTTTACAAATATATGAATACCAACATGCAACTTTTGGTTTTACTGAAGGTATATATCCTTCAACTTTTTTCATGGCAACCGGTTTTCACGGCTTTCATGTATTAATAGGTACTTTGTTTTTATTAGTCTGTTTATTGAGAATAAGAAAAGGTCATTTAACCCCAAAAAGACATTTTGGTTTTGAAGCAGCTGCATGGTATTGGCATTTTGTTGATGTTGTTTGGTTGTTTTTATACATAAGTATCTATTGGTGGGGAAGATAAACCAAAGATTTTTTTATCTTTTACATTTAAACTAAATTTTTATTTATGAATAAGTCATCATTAACATTTGTATTTATAGGAATTTCTATTTTAACCTTTATCTTAGGTTCGTGGCAACTTTACCGGCTAAATTGGAAAAATGATTTAATGGATAATATTCGTAATTCAATTCTCAATCCCACTTTGTTTTCAGATGATCTGAATTACAATAATTTAGTTACAGTAAAATTAGATGATAATTATACGATTTTAAATAAACCAATTTATTTAGAGTCAAAAACATTTAAAGGAAAACCAGGTTATCACCTAATACTTCCGGTAAAGTACAAAAATAGTATATACAGTGTCATTAATTTTGGATGGTTTTTAGACAAAGATGTAGATCAAGTTCAAAATATCATTCAAAGATATCAATCAATCGACAACCCTAAGGTATACATAAGAGATTTTAATTCAGATAAACCTTTTTTTACCCCAGAGAATGATTTATCCAATAATACTTGGTACTCTGTTAATAAAACTGATTTTAGTCAGTTTTATAAATATACATTCCTATCCAAATATTATTTTGTTCTGCTAGATGATAGGGTATCTAAATATACCTTTAATCCTCTTGTATTTTTGAGAAATAATCATTTGAATTATTCAATAACTTGGTTTTTGCTTAGCTTGTCAAGTATCGTTATGCTGTTAATTATAAGAAGAAAATATGAATAAACTTAAAGAGTATTTTAAAAGCTACTATGTTTTGAATGATGTCAGTGGTCTTTTATTTTGGGATAATGCAACTAATTTGCCAAAAAAAAGTGTTGAATCTAGATCAGAGCAAATGTCTATTTTATCTAACTTTACTGATAGAATATTTAGAAGTGAAGATATTCAAGAAGAAATTCAAAAAGCTGAAAATACAAAATTAAGCGAAGCAGATAGCATGTGTTTAAAATTAATGAAGAGTATTATCGTCAAAGAAAATGCTATTGACCCAGATTTGAAATCTCTACTGATAAAAAAAAAACTAACTTGTGAGCATTTATGGAGAGAGGCTAGATCAAAAAATGATTCTTCGGTCATTGAAAAAGATTTCAATGATCTATTAGATTTAGTACATGAGGAAGCTTGTCAATTAGCTAAAGCTACTAATCTATCACCTTATGACTCATTAATTTCAAAATATGATATGGATTATGACTCATCAAAGATAGACAAATTTTTTTCAGTAATTGAGAGAGAAATAATACCTAAATATTTGGATATTAAAAAAATTAAATCACCTCATATTTATAAATCAAATTTTTCAGACTCAGAAATATTAAAAATGGTGAAAGTAAAATTAGAACAACTCAACTTTGATTTTGACAGAGGTAGAATTGATCAATCTCATCACCCTTTTTGTGGCGGAGCTACAAATGATGTAAGGATAACAACCAGGTTTGAAGACAATATACTAGAGTCCTTATCAGCATTATTTCATGAGACAGGCCATGGAGTTTATGAGCAGAATCGACCTAATGAATATCTTTATGAGCCATTGGGTCAATCTCGTAGTTTAAGCGTCCACGAAAGCCAATCTCTTTTTTTTGAAAATCATATCTTTAAATCAAAGGTTTATTTTAAAATTATAAACAATATTTTTGATAACTCTAAAGATTTGGAAAAATCGTTTTTAGAGCACTATCATACTGTGAGAGTTAATCCTATAAGGGTTAGTGCTGATGAATTTTCTTACCCGATCCATGTTTACATCAGGTATAAAATTGAAAAAGAGATATTTAAAAATAAAATTTACTTTAAAGATATTAAAAATTTATGGAACGAAAACTATTTAAATAATTTGTCAATCAATCTAATTTCAGAAACAGAGGGGGTTCTTCAAGATATTCATTGGTATGAAGGTATATTTGGTTATTTCCCTACTTATGCACTTGGTGCTATGATAGCCTCACAAATTAAATATAATTGCCCTTTATTTGATATTTTTTTAGACAACCCTAATGAAGAAAATATAAATAATTTAATCATTTGGTTAAATACTAATATCCATCAAAAAGCCTCTTTATATTCATCTGATGAAATGTTACAAAGCATTTCTGGTGAGAATTTAAACTCAAAATATTATTTAGATCACTTGGTTGATAGATTTGTTAAATGAAATATATAAGCACGCGAGATGATAAAAAAGAGTACTCTGCTGAGCAGGTACTCAATTTCGGTCTAGCACCAGATGGAGGTCTATTTATTCCAAATAAAATTCCAAAATTTAATAATAATCAAATAAATGCATTAAAAGGAAAAAATTATTTTGAAATAGCAAATTTTATTTTAACCCCTTTTTTATCAGATTTATTTGAAGCCCCAATAATTGAAAAGATTATCGAAGAGGCATATTGTAAATTTGATAAAGAAATTGTTTCAATATCTAACATAGGTAACAACGATCTATTAAATTTATTTCATGGTCCGACACTAGCTTTTAAAGATTATGCTATGTGTTTGTTAGCTAAGATATATGAATACTATTTAAAGAAACTAGATAGAAAATTAGTAGTTATCGGAGCAACTTCTGGCGATACCGGTTCTGCTGCAATTCAAGCCTTTAAAGATATTGAAAATATTAGTATTTTTATTTTACACCCTCATAACTCCACATCTCTCTTCCAAAGAAAACAAATGACAACTAGTGGAGGTAAAAATGTTTTTAATATTGCCCTAAATGGAAGTTTTGATGATTGTCAAAATTTAGTAAAAAAACTTTTTAGAGATAAAGATTTAAATAATAAATATAGCTTTACTGCAGTGAATTCAATTAATTGGTTTAGGGTGCTACCACAATCAATTTATTATGCATGGTCATACCTTAATCATAATATTGATAATTTTGTTGTACCAAGTGGTAATTTTGGAAATATATATTCTGCTCATTTGCTAAAGTCAATGGGATTTCCAATAAATAAGTTAATTGTTGCGACAAATGAGAATAATATTTTACATCGAATTATAAGCAATAATGATCTACATCTTTACAATGTTGTAAAAACTAATAGCCCTAGCATGGATATAACAATATCAAGTAATTTTGAAAGACTTTTAGCAGAGCTTCTTGGACCAGGAGCAACAAATGAGCTTTTTCAAAATATACAAAACAATGAACATAATAAAAAATTAGAAAGTTCTATTCATAAGTTATTATCTGAGAAATTTTTATCTGAGAGTGCAACTTCTAAAGAGGTTGAAAATCAAATTAAAATCACATATGAAAATTATAAAATTTTATTAGACCCTCATACAGCTGTTGGCATAGTATGTGCGGAAAAATTAAATTTAAAAAAAGCAATTTGTCTTGCTTGTGCCCATCCAGTAAAATTTCAGGAAACTGTCCAAAAGGCATTAGGCAACAATGTAAAATATGATAAAAACATAGAATTTCTTAATGATGAAAAATTTGCAATTTTAGACAACAATTACAAAGAACTAGGAGATTATATAGAAGCACATGCCTAATATTCATAAGCTTAAAAATGGAATGACCTTGATAACAGATTATGTAAACACCGTAGAAACAGTAAGTGTAGGAATGTGGAACAAGGTCGGGGCAAGAAATGAGCGAAAAGAAATTAATGGTGTTGCTCACTTATTAGAGCACATGGCATTCAAAGGAACAAAAAATAGATCAGCTGCTCAAATAGCAAAAGAGGTTGAGCTAGTAGGTAATTCTCACAATGCCTATACTTCAAGAGAAATAACTGCTTATTACATGAGTGGTTTAAAGGAAAATGTTGAACTATCCATAGACGTAATTAGCGATATATTACAGTTTTCAACTTTTGACTCTAAGGAACTCGATAAAGAGAGAGGCGTCATATTGCAAGAGATTGGAATGTATGCTGATGAGCCAGATAGTATTGTTGCTGATAAATTCGACGAGTTAGCTTACCCGGACCAACCCATGGGTAGGTCAATTTTAGGTACGGCTGAAATTATAAAGTCTATATCAAGGGATGAAGTTGAGAGTTTTATGAAAGGATTCTATAACCCAAAAAAAATGGTTTTTTCTGTATCAGGAAATTTTGAAGAGGATAAAATAATTAAACTTGTTGAGGAGAAATTCCAAAATCTCCCTCATGGCGACGACGATTATATTCCAAAATCTTCTTATGTTGGTGGAGAATACCGTCAAGAGAAAAATTTAGAACAGGTAAAGTTGTTACTAGGTTTTGAGGGTGTAGATATTCATTCAGACCTTTACTATGCAACAAGAGTTTATTCAACACTTCTTGGCTCTGGTATGTCTTCGAGATTATTTCAAGAAATTCGAGAAAAAAGAGGATTGGTTTATAGCATATACAGCAGTGGTGATTTTTTTTCTGACTCAGGTATTTTTTATGTCTATGCCGGCACAGGGCATAAGGAAGTTAAAGAATTAATACCCGTACTATGCGATCAATTAAATATTAATGCTAATACCTTTACTGAGGAGGAATTAACGAAGACTAAAGCTAAATTTAAAGTGGGAATTCTAAAAGGAGAGGAAAGTATCTCAACAAGATGTAGATCTAACGCTTCTAGTTATTTAATGCATAATAAGGTCAGATCTCCCGATGAATTTATTTCGAAGATTGACTCTGTACAATTAGAGGACCTCGAAAAAGCAAGAAAAAAAATATTAAACTCAAATTTGACTTTGTCATCAATAGGTCCTATTGAAAACCTTGAAGCAGCTGATCTAGTTAAACGAAGACTCTGTTAAATTTTCTGCTGCTTTTCTAGCAAGAATATCAACTTGGTTATTAAATTCATCGACATTATGTGCCTTTACCCAACTCCAATTAATATTTTTACTAAGATTTAATTCGTCTAATCGTTCCCAAAGCTCTTTATTTTTTACAGGCTTTTTAGATGAAGTTTTCCAATTATTTTTTTTCCAATTAAGTATCCAATTTGTGATGCCTTGCTTAACATAATTACTATCGGTATTAAGATTTATATCATTATACTGATTAAGAAATTCTAACGCTTTGATTGCTGCCATTAGCTCCATTTGATTATTTGTTGTATTTCTCTCAAATCCAGCTCTATAAGAAATATCATTTTTGTTAATTATTAAAAACGCCCAACCCCCATTTCCAGGGTTTCCGAGACATGAGCCATCTGTGTATACCTTTATCAAAAAAAGTCCTGTAAATTATTTTTTTCATGAAATTTAAATATTTCAAAAAACTCTAAGGGATTTTTATGTTTAACGTCTCCTTCAAGATTAAAATTTAAATCATAAATTCTTGTTAAAAAAAAACGAATTGCACTTACTTTTAAGTAAAAATTAAAATTGCTTTTCTCTTCTGTTGTTAATTCGATACTCTCTTTATAAGATCTTAAGAAACTCACATAATTTTCTTCAATAAATTTATTTTTTGAAAAAAACCAAGCATTCACAAAAGTAGCCAAATCATAAATGATGGTGTCTGTACAGGAAAAAAAGAAATCTATAAATCCTGAAACCTGATTACCAACAAAAAATATGTTGTCTTTAAATAAATCTGCGTGAATGTTTATCTTTCTTAAATTTTGTGGAAAACTATCACTTAATGTATGAATGTTATTAAATATATATTTGTATTCACTAGAATATAATTTTGTTTCGTTTTTAGAAAACTGACTTGTAATAAACTTCCATGTGGGTAATAGCATCATATTTTCTCTAAAAAGTTCGGAATGATCTCCAAATTGATGTAACTTAGCAATTGAATTTCCTAGTGATTTTAATTGCTCTAAATTAGGTTTCACAACTGGCCTACCTTCAATAAAACTATAAATACAACAGGATTTACCTTTTATTTTAAATAAGTTTTTATTATTCAAAGTCAAACTTAATGGACAAGAAATGCCATTATCATAAAATAATTTCATTAAATTATTAAAATAAGGTAAATCTTGTTCTTCAGTTCTTTTCTCAAATAGAGTTAAAATAAATTTTTTATTATCGCTTAATTTCACAAAATAATTAGTATTTTCAACTCCCTCTTTAATACCCTCAAATTCAATTATTTTTCCTAGAGGTTGAAATAATTCTTGAGCCTCAGAAAGAGATACTTCGGTATAAACTGCCATTTATAGTTAATCTTAGAGTTTAAATTGTGATAGATAAAGATTCTTATTTAAAACAGTGGTGGCTAAAGTTGTTAGTTAATAGTTTTAAGATCAATAATACTTTTGTTTAATATTTTAGCCTTACTATTCTCAGATATTTCTGAAAAATAATTGATAATTAATTTGTTCAGCTCAATTGAAGCCTGATTTTTAATTGATTGGACAGCAGAGAGCTCTATTTGTTTAATTCTGTCCAGAGAGTTCTTTTCTTTTGATTGGATCGTTAAGGCGGTTTTATCAATTATATTTTTTGATATAGCTTCAGACTGGGACTTAGCATTTTTTATGATCTCATCAATTTTGTTAGATAGATCTTCAGTTTGTTTTTCTGCCTCTTTTAACTTTATTTCAGCTTCAGAAAAGGATTTAAGAGATTTATCAATATTTTCTTTTATTTCATTTATTTTTGAGTCTAGACCACCAATCATCATACTTTTGAAAGGTTTAATCATTAGAATAATAAATGTAATAAATGAAATTAATAACCAGAACTTAGGATCTTGAAATAAATAGCTCATTAAAGATTGATATTACCCTTTTCTATGTTAGTTACTTTTGACAAAAAATTAGTTGCTGAGTCTTTAAGTTGATCGTCTAGTTCAGATATCGCAGTATCCTTTTCTTTCGCGACTCTTTCCTCAGTTTGTTTGATTTCATGTTGGATTTTTTCTTCCGTAGCTTTGATTAAGTCTTCACTTTCTTTTAAGGCTTTATCTTTGGCATCATTAATAATTTGTGATGCTTGGTTCTTAGCCTCAGTAAGTTTAGCTTCGTAGTTTTCAATTATTGACTCAGCTTTTTTGATTAATTCATCTTGTTTTGAGATATGTGATTTTACAAAATCATCTCTTTGATTCAAAAAAGCTCTAATTTTAGGAAGTGTTATGTATGTCAATACTGTAAACAGTATTACAAAAAAAACACCCAGCCAAAAAAGCTGAGATATAAAAAACTCTACTTGCTCTAATTGAGGCATCCGTTAGTCAGTCCCTGTTAAGAAAACAGAATTACTAATGCTATGACCAATGCAAATAAAGCAATAGCTTCAACTAGGGCAAAACCTAACATTGTCATTGTAAAAACTTCGTTTCTTGCAGCTGGATTTCTTCCAACAGCAGTAATAAAAGCAGCAAAAACATTGCCAATACCAATTCCTGCACCGATCACGCCGATCACTGCTAAACCTGCACCCAAGTATTTTAGTCCTTCAACTAGTTCCATATTTACCTCCTTATGTTCATCTAGTGTAAGTGTAAAGCGTCGTTAATATACAAACATGTTAATATTGCAAAAACATATGCCTGCAAAAATGCAATTAATATTTCTAAACCTGTTAAAGCTATTATGAATACTAATGGCAAAATTCCAAAAAAACCTAGCGCAGAGACAAACCCTGCAAAAACTTTTAGTAAAGTATGACCAGCAAGCATGTTAGCAAAAAGTCTAACAGATAAGCTTATTGGTCTGGAGAGATAAGATATAATTTCAATTGGTATCAATAAAGGAAGCATATATACGGGCAAGCCAGGAATAACAAAAAAGCTAAAAAATTTTACGCCATGTTTTACAAAACCTAAAACTGTAACAAAGATAAACACACCCATTGCAAGAGCTAAAGTCACTATGATATGGCTAGTAAAAGTAAAGCTATAAGGAATCATACCAAAAAGATTTCCAAATAAAATAAACATGAACAAAGTAAAAACTAAAGGAAAGTATTTTTTGCCCTCTTTACCTACAGTGTCTGCTAATAAACTATTTATAAAATTAAAACCAAGCTCAGCAGCAACTTGCATTCTGGTTGGGTAAAGGTCACTTACAGAGTTTGTTTTTTTTGCTTTTAAAAAAGGCACTGTAAAAAAAATTAAAATAAACGCTGTTGTAATAGTCATCCATAGAGCAGAATTAGTAAAAGAGATATCAAAACCTAGAAAGTTAATGTCAACAATGGGTTGTATTTCAAACTGTTTGAGAGGACTCTCACCCTTAGCCATGAGGTAATAAAACAGATTTATTTAGAGTTTTCTATGCGACGTATAAGCCTGTAAATATTCAATAAACCTGCAAAAAAACCAAGTATTATCAACGTTATTAAACCAATAGGTTTGCTATCAAAAATCTTATCAATCAACAATCCAATAACAACAGAAACAATTAAAGCGCCTAATAATTCAGTTGAGATTCTATAAGCAAAGCTAAGACCTTGCATACTTGGCTTTTTATTATCATTTTCTTCATCATTTGCCATTATTCAGCGTACTTTACGGCTTCTTCTAATTCAACAGAGACTATTTGAGAAATTCCCTCCTCTGGCATTGTAACACCATAGAGTCTGTCTACTCTAGACATTGTCATTCGATTATGAGTAACAATAATAAATTTGGTTTGAACTTTTTCTGAAATTTCTTCTACCATACTACAAAATCTATCCACATTATTGTCATCTAGAGGAGCATCAACCTCATCCAATATACAAAAAGGTGATGGGTTCGCTATAAATACAGCAAATAATAATGAAATTGCAGTTAAAGCCTGCTCACCTCCAGATAATAAAGTTATATTTTGCATTTTCTTACCTGGAGGACTGGCAAATATCTCCAAACCAGAGTTTAAAGGATCTTCATCATTTTGGATAAGTTTTAGATATGCTTTACCTCCACCAAATAACTTAGTGAATAGTCTCTCGAAATTTTCATTAACAATTTTAAAAGCTTCTTTTAGTCTCAATACACCTTCTCTATTAATTTTATTAATTGCCTCATGTAATTTTTCTATAGATTCTTGAATTTCATTTTTATCTTTAATTGTTTCATCAACTTTTTCTCTTAATTTTACATATTCATCTTCAGCAAGTAAGTTTACAGCACCAATTCTCTCCCTTTCAGCGTTTAATCTTAATACCCTTTTCTCTGCGATCTCTAATTCATCATCTCTTTTGAATTTATCTACCTCATTTTCTAAATTTAATAAATCAACATTAATTTTTTCTCTACATGATTGGGCGAGCTGAGTTAGATTATTTGAATAATTTGAAATTTCTGACTCCTTTCGTATTAGCTCCTCCTTTACAACAGAGTAATTTTGTTCTTTATTTCTCAGCTCTTTTGAGAGGCTTTCTAAAAGATTTTCTTGCTCTTGTAATTTATTGTCAAAAAGTTTTTTTTCGTCATCTAGTTGCTTAATTTTATTAAGTAAAAATTGTCTTTTGCTATCAATATCTCCTGGATTGTTTTCAGAAATTTCTAATTCTTCTTTAGCAGTTTTTATTCTTTGATTTAAGTCCTCGGTTTTTTGAACAGTGACCTCTAAAATTCTTTCCCACTCAAGAACTTGCTTTTTAAGATCGTTTAGCCTCTTTTCTTTTAATTCTGACAGTATTGTTGAGATATTAGCCTCATAACTACTGGAAATAAAAAGCCCATCCCAACGCCACAAATTACCCTCTAGATCGACTATAGCTTGTCCAATATTTATTTTTGTATGATTTTCTATACCTTCTTTTTTTGAAGATACAATGGCAACATTATTAAGCTTATTTATTACTTGATTTGGAGCTTTAATAACTTTAGAAGCTGGTTCACAATTAAAACTAAATTCTTTATTGGCCTGCTCACCTGAATGCTCACTCCAATAATAAATATCATCAGGTTCCAATGATGCTAAAAGTTCTTTACCAAAAATAGCAGCTACTGCATTTTCGTATTTTTTATCAAATGAAATATTGTTTAATAAACTTCTATCAGATTGATTGACGTTGCTGCCTCGATTTTCAGCTTCAAATTCCTTAGAAGATAAATCTTCAATATCTTTCCTAATAGTTTTGATTTTACTAGTCGTTTCTTCAAATTGTGTTTGCTCAATTTGTAAGTCTTGATTAAGTTGTTTTACACGATGCTCAAGGTTTATCTTGTGCTCTTCAAAACGTAATTCTTCCTGTTTAAGATTTTCTACAGTCATATTTAACCTATCAAGTTCACTATTCAATGAGTATGATTTCTCTCTCATTGGTGGAATTTTAACTTTTAAATCCTCATAAGCTTGATCTTGAATTGATACATCACCCTGGAAATCAGCGAGTTTTATTTTTATTTTATCTTTTTCTTCATTAAGTCTCTCAAGAATAAGTTGAAGTTCATTTCTTTTTACAAAAAATACAGACGCTTCCGCATTCTTAATTAGAGTTGATATATTTCTAAATCTTTCAGCTTCTTTAGCTTGTTTTTTAAGAATAGCTAATTGTTCTTCGTATGTTTGAATAACATCCTCTACCCTCAATAGATTATTATTGGCACCTTTCAACCTCAACTCTGCATCATGTCTTCTGGATTGCAGGCCAAGTATTCCCGCAGCTTCCTCTAAAACCATTTTTCTATCTTCTGGTTTCGCTTGGGTGATAGCTCCAATACGACCTTGACTAACTATCGAAGTTGATCTAGCTGACGTGGAGGCGTCGGCAAATAGCAATTGAATATCTTTCAATCTTACCTCTTTACCATTTATGAATGAATTAGTTCCTTCTCCTCTCCATATCTTTCTAGCAATTTCTAATTGTTTTGATTGAAATTTATTTTCTAAATCACTTCCATCAATATTTACAAACAAACCTACTTCAGCGATATTCCATGAGGGCCGATTATCAGTTCCATTGAAAATTAAATCATCAATCTCTTTGCCACGAAGTTGTTTGGCAGAGACCTCCCCTAAACCAAACCTTATTGCTTCAACTATGTTTGATTTTCCGCAACCATTTGGGCCAACTATACCAGTAAGACCATTTTTGATTTCAAAATCTGTTGGCTCTACAAAAGATTTAAAACCTTTAATTGAGAGTTTATCTAAAGATAACAAATTAATTATTCAATTTTTTATTTATTATTTTTATAAATTCTGATGCAGGTCGGTTACCCTGAACTTTCTCACCATTAATTAAAAATGTTGGCGTGCTCTCAACACCAAAAATGTTTTGAGCATCAACTTGAAGGGATAAAAGTTCATTATGAGAATTCTCATCTTTTAAGCAAGATTGTAACTCTTCATCCCCAAGACCATGTTGCAATCCATAGCTATTAAGTAATTCAATAATTTCTTCTCCAGAACTTGCTTTTGTCCAAACATCATAGTTTTCATAGACAGAGTCAACATAGCTTGTACGAACGTTTTCACTACAATTTGCAATAATAGCTCCATAAAAAGCAGCCTGATTTAAAGGAAAATCAATTAAGTAAAAATTAATATTTTTATAAACGCTACTTTCTTTTAATTCTTTAAGCGTTTCATTGTGAAATGCAGCACAGTGCGAGCAACTGAATGATGAAAACTCAATAATATCAACTGAATTTTCTTCAGACGATTTAACAAGAGGTTGAATGTTGTTGTCCTCTAAATAGTTTTTATATTCATAAGTTTTTGATATTGCAGGATTTGTTGATAGTGCAACCAAAAAAAATATCAGACTAATTTTTTTCATATAACTTTTTATTAATATTTTCAAAAATAGATCTTACTTCTTCGTCTTTTATATCATTAAATTTTTGATTATTAAGAGTTTTTCCTTCTGCTTTCATTGATAAATTTGAAATATTACTATTTTCTAAATTCTTATCAGAAAGATCTTGAAAAAATAGGATTTTATTTACTTTCACTCCAGTTACTTCCTCAATTTTTATGACTATTTCACTTGTACTTGAATGCATTTCGAAAGATTTTTCTGGGCTAACTTTTAATTCAAGAATTACAGATTCTGTTTTATTATTTATTATAGTTTTTTTTAATTGAACAAATTGATTGTTATTGCCAAAAATATACTCCCAGTTTTTTAGAATAAGAGTATTTATTTTTAGCTTTTTTTTATTTACCTTATTTACAAGATGAAAAGCAATATCATTGAGCTTGGAGAACTTTTTCATAAAAACAAATTTATCCCTTTAATCCTACATTGGTTTAAAAAAAATCAAAGAAACTTATATTGGAGAAGGAATAGAAATTTATACTTAACTTATTTATCAGAAATTATGCTACAACAAACAACTGTTAAAACAGTAGAAAATAAAATATTAGAAATTATAAATATTTTTCCAAGTTTTAATTCCTTTAAGAATAAAAGATTAGAACATTTATTAAAAGTTTGGTCAGGATTAGGTTATTACAAGAGGGCAGAGAATTTATTCAAAGCAGTAACAATTATTAACAATAGCTATAATGGTAAATTACCAGATAATAGAGATAGTCTTATCTCTTTGCCTGGTGTTGGGAAATATACTTCAAGCGCAATATTAGCTATCGGCCATAATAAAAAATCATTCCCAGTTGATATCAATGTTAAAAGATTAATACAGAGAGTATCTGGTTTCAAATTCAATGATGATGAGATCGAAGAAATAATTAGTTTAGCTTGTAAAAAAAAGATTTCTTATAGGAGTTTAGCTGAGTCGATGATGGATTATAGCTCTATTATTTGCAAAAAAAATAGCCCCGAATGCTCCAAATGCATATTTTCTAGTTTTTGTAAATCAGCTTTCCAATCATTTAAAAATAATAAAAATGTAAAAAAAAATAATAAGGAAATAGATTTCTATTTAATAAACTCTCCTTTACATATTTGTTTTATAAAAAAACCAAAATTTCAATTTTACAAAAACTTTATCCATTTGCCCTCAAATTTGGATAAAGAATTTATAGCAAATTTAAATTTAAAAAATAAAGAAAAAATCAAAAGTTTTAAATTTACAATTACAAATAATCTCTTCCAAATAAATGTTTATAAACTTAATCTGAAAAAATTAAAAATTAACAATTCAGTATGGATAGAAAAATCAAAAACTAACCAGCTTGCATTACCAACACTCTTTAAAAGAATATTAAATTAACTCCTCATTTTCTTTCTAATTTCATCGATACATATTAAATTCTTTTTTTTATCCTCATAATGCCAATAATCCCATCCATTGAAACTCGATGTCTTATTTACTTTTGCAGCAATTTTATGAATTGATCCTCTCTCATTTTTATATGAAATACTTCCATCTGGTAAAATTGTAGCTTTATAGCTTTTCTTATTGTTATAGAGTTTAGCACCTGGCTTTAAATGCCCATTGTCAATTAAACTTGCAAAGGGTATTTTTTGTATAGGTTTATCTTTTTCATTAATCTCTAATAAATCATTTTTTAAAGATTTAATTTTTTTTAATCTTTTAATTGCTAAATTAAAATAACCATCATCTTTTTCAAATCCTATGTAATTTCTACCCAAATATTTTGCTTCAGCACAGAAACTTGCTGTGCCAGCAAAAGGTTCTAGTACTAGATCTCCTTGTATCGATGACTGAATAATAATTTTTTTCATCAAAGCTAAGGGTTTTTGAGTTGGGTGAGCTGTTTGGTTTTTATTGTTTTTCAGCCTTTCTTTACCTGAACAAATTGGGAAGTTCCAAATACTTCTCTCTTGTCTGTCTTCATTTGCAACCTTTAAAGTATGATAATTAAATTGATACTTAGATTTAGGTTTTTTTGAACACCAAATAAGAGTTTCATGCGCATTAGTAAGTCTAGTTGCTCTAAAATTTGGTAACGGGTTAGATTTGGCCCAAATCACATCATTTAAAATCCAAAAGTTTAAATCTTGGAGAATTTTTCCAATTCTAAAAATATTATGATATGAACCAATAATCCATAATCCCCCATCAGGTTTAAGAACTCTTTTACATTCAGTTAAATAAGAAAAGGTAAAATCATCATAACTCGAGTAACTATCAAATTTATCCCAATCCTGATTGACACCATTGACAATGGAATGATTTGGTCTAGTTAAAACTTTGTTTAATTGTAAATTATAAGGAGGGTCTAAGAAAACTAAATCAATTGTCTGATCTTCAATTTTAGCTAATAGATCAAGACAATCACCTAAATATAGGTTATTTGATTTCAACACGTATGAATCTTAATATTTATAAAGAATCTTGTGTAAAAAAAACTTACTCTACTGTTGATAACTAAGTAGATAACTTTTTGATAAGTTTACTTATAGGTTGATAAGTTGTCCTGTGATATTTGCTGACCCCGTGTGTATAAATAGCGCTTAAGTGAGACTTTGTACCGTACCCAGCATTTTTATTCCATTGATAATTACCATCTAATGAGTGGAGTTTCAGAAGTAATTTGTCTCTAAAGACTTTTGCTATAATTGAAGCTGCTGACACCTGATTAATTTTATCATCTGCTTTAATTAAAGACTTCACCTTATAACCTTTCATTTCGCTTGGAATAAATTTTCCATCTATGATGATCGTATCTGACTTTTTTGACAACAAAATTATCGATTGTTTCATGCTTTGCAAAACTACATTGTGAATATTAAATCTTTCAATAAATTTTTTTTTTCCAAAAATAATTTGATAATTATATTCGAAACCTTTATTTAATCTGAAATATTCATATATTTCTTCTCTTTTTTTTTTATTTATTTTTTTTGAGTCAGAGACACTAAATGGAAGTTTATCAAATAAGGAATTTTGTGATCTGAAAGCACAAATTATTGCACTTCCAACAAGAGACCCTCTGCCAACCTCGTCGACTCCAACAACATATTCACTCATTAAGTCTAGGTATAAGTTCGACAAAATTACATGGCTTGTGTCTTATGTCTAATTGATGAAAAAGAATATCATTCCAAGCATCTCTAACAGCAGAAGTAGATCCAGGTAAACAAAAGATGTAAGTTTGATTTAATAAAAATGCACTCGCTCGAGATTGTATAGTTGAGGTTCCAATTTTTTTATAGCTTAATTGTCTAAACAATTCACCAAATCCTGGAATTTCAACTTGAGATATTTTGTTTAAGGCATCAATAGTATTATCTCTTCCCGTCAGACCAGTCCCACCTGAAGTGATTATTACATCGTGTTCGACAGATGCTGTTAATTTCTGAATAATAGGAATGAAAAGTTTAGGTTCATCTTCAATAATCTGATAATGGGAAACAGAATGTCCTTTTTTTTGTATAAGTTCTTTTAATGTATTACCTGATTTATCATCACTTTCTTTTCTTGTATCCGACAAAGTGATTACAGCAATATTTATTTGTTTAAATGTTATTTTTTCATCAATCATTAATCAAGATAGTATTAGTGGCTATGAGTTCATCAGCATAATTGAATGAATTATGATTTATTAATTCATAAATAACAAGATTAGTTAGAACTCTCTCAACAAACATTCTTGTTTCTCTTGATGGTATAGACTCAATTAAAAGAAAACTATCATCATTAAATGTAGTTTTTTTCATCCATTTTGAAAGATTTCCTGGCCCTGCATTATATGAGATTAAAGCCTTTAGCAAATCTCCATTGATATAATTTATAGATAATAAATTTTGAAGGTAGAGGCTACCTGTTTCAACATTAATTTCAGGATCATATAATATTCTCGGATTAGACTTAAATTTATGTTTTTTATTTACCATACGAGCAGTTGATGGAAGAATTTGCATCAATCCATATGCACTTTTACCACTTTTTGCAAAAGCACTAAACTGCGACTCTTGTCTAATCATGCTAATAATAATAGTTGGGTCAATATTATTGAAATTATAATCTTGGATCCATTTTGGTGTTGGATATAAAAAATCTATCGGGGCGTCATCTTTAAACAAGTATTTTGCTGTTTTAATTTGCAAGGAACTCAGATCATTTTTAATAGAAAAATTTAGGATTAGTCTTTTAAATCTTTCGTTTGTAATGTTTTGAAGTCTATTTAATTCTATCTCTGCAATTGGAAGTTCATCGATTTCAATTAATGCCTGAATTCTCTCACCTAATTTGGTATTTAAAAATGACTCAAGATCTGAGCTCATTAATAAGGTATTAAATTCAAAGTCTTGAATGGTTTTATCTAAAATTCTACAAGATAAAATTGAATATATATTAAAACTTGGTTTGCAAGATTTATTTAGAGCCTCTAAAGATGCTTTGAAAGAAATTTCATCATTAGCGTCTTTTGTTGAGGATAAAAATGACCAATAAGCACCAGCATCCCTTAACCATTTGTTATCTGAAATTTTTGAGAGTATTAAAAATTGTCTCGAGGCTTTTTGGTATTTCCCTTTTCTATAATATGAGAGACCTTTAATCCATAAGCCCTCATCGTATGGTTGACTCAAGAAAGCTTCATCATTTAAAACATTTATAGCCTTATCATCTAAATCTGCAAGGTAGTAGCCATTGGCAATTTTGGAAAGTAGAAAAGATTTTTCTTTTTGATTAAAATATTTTATGTGGTGGTTTAAATACTCTAATGCTCCAGTAGGCCATCCTCTTCCAACTCTTGATCTTACAGTGTTATAAATACTAATTTTTTTTGAGTAATTTTTATTTGAAAATATTTTATTTGATTTAGTGGAGACAGTTTCTTGTGACTTATCTTTTTGAAAGATCTCATCAAAAAGTGGGTACGAATTTTTTTTTGGTTTTTTTGCCCCATCCGGCATTCTTCTTACTCCCAATTTATAAATCCTTCTAGCTTCGTAATGATCACTATATTCACTCAACCAATCTCGGAGCTCTAAAAAACTAGAGCGATGTGCTGTTGGATGAAGAAGTTTTAAAGCTTGTACATGACCCAAAAGAATTAAATCATCTAGTTTTGCTATATCTTTATCACCTTGATCAAAATTTCCATTTCTGTAATCATTAAAAATACTTTTATAAAGGCCAATATCTTTAGAGCTAAGGGCAAAGATACTCTGTGAGTAAAAAAACGTTACAATTAATAAAACGATAATTCTCATTCTATCCACCAAGCTGCTTTTTAATTTCCTTTAAATCTTCCCAAGCATCTTTCTTAAGTTCTGGATTGTTTATTAATAAAGATGGCTCATAAAGCACACGGCATTTTTTGGGTACTACGTCATTAGGGGTGTTGAAATCAAACCACTTTCCACGAAGAGACATTGAAGACAAGTCTGCAGCCAATAACATTTTGATACAATAATTTGACATAATTATTAAATATTTTGGGTTAATCAATTCAATCAACCGATAATTGATAAGTTGTAAAATTGAATTCATTTTGTGGTTATTATCAAACTCACTGAGTCCCCTTGGTATATAAGACACTAAGCTTATTTGTTTCCTATCTAATTTTATGGAGGAAAGCATTTTATCGAATAACTCACCATTTGCTTTATCTATTATCTTTTCATCAGTAATGTCGCATTTACCGTAAAAAAATAAAATCTTCGAATTTTTATCACCTTCTACTAAATTGATTGGTTGATTAATATTGAACTTTAATAATTCATTTTTTAAAAAATCCTCTATTTGATCAATACAGGTGGCTTTGCTTGGACTATTGATAATATCTTTATTTATTTGGTTATCAGAAACATTTTGAGATTTTTTTACTTGAAATTCCTCCAGATTCATCAATTCCAAAAGAATATTTTTTTGGTAATCTTGGTTATTCATGATTAAAAAATTATCTATTATTTTATATTTTATATGTTTTTTTGGATTTAATGTATATGCATATGGGTCTCAATTAAAAAATACTTTCGAAAATCAACTTCTAAGTTCAATTTATTCTGAATACAATAATGATTATTTAATTTGGGAAAAATTACCAGCTTATGATTTTTCAAATGACCATACTTCAACCTTACTAAGTAATATTATTATAGGGAATTATACTTTTGATAATATTAGTGAAATTGAAAGTGGATTTATTCATGAAATTATTCTTTTTCTCAAGAATCTGGTTGATGACAAATGCTTAAATATTCCTGATAAAAAACAAATTTATATTTTTGAAGAGGCTATACTAAAAAGCATAAATTTTTGGATGAATTATTGTAATAAACACAATGTTCAAAATAATTTAGAAAATTTGAGTGAAATTGATAGTCGCTTTACAAATTTAAGATATATCAATACTATTTATTACTATCATCACCAAAAAGACCTCAACAGTTTAAAAAAAATTAATGAAGAAATAACATCAAATATAGAAACACTATCTATCTTTAATTCTAAAGAATTAAATGTAATGAATAGTATTTTCAATTATCATAACATCAATTTTCCACTGGCAGATTTTATTCAGTCATCAACTACTTTTAATAATTTGTCTATTGAATTAGATCAAAATTACGTAGTTAAGGATTATGAAGACATAATATATCTTCAACTATTTCAAACTAGCACTTATTATTTTTATGCGCGTGAGTATAAAAAAGCACTTGCTTTATTATCTTATTTAATCGAAATAAATCCAGATAATAGGGATTATTATCTTTATAAAAAAATTTCATTTTTAGCAGAATTAAATCCAAGTAAAGAAATACTAAAATTAATTAAAAATTTTACCCCAACTGACAAAAATTTTAATTTTTTTAAAAACTACCTTTATATCTCAACATCATTTGAATTAGACACTGATATGAGTGACTTAGTGTATTTTATAAATAGTAGCGATCATCAAACTGATTGGATAAATCTAGAGTTATCATTTCTTGTTGCTATGGAAATGTACTTTTTAAATGATAATAGTGGTGCTTTAGATTTTATAAACGAGTGTTGCATGAGTATTTTAGAGAATTCTGATGATGCAATTCATCTTTTTAAATATGGTATTTTGTTAGAGAGAAATAATGAAATTAAAAAAGCTGAAGAAATTATCCAAAAAAGTATTGATTTATCAAAAAGTTCATATCCTTACATATTAAATTATCTTGCATATTTATGGGTTGAGAATGATAGAAAATTAGATCTTGCAGAAAGTATGCTTCAAAAGGCAGTCAAAGACTCAAATTATAATGATGGGGCTATACTTGATAGTTTGGGATGGCTTTATTTTAAGAAAGATAACTTAGATTTGGCAGAAAAATGGATTTATGATGCTTATCAACTTGAACCCTCAGAGCCAGAAATAATAGATCATTTATCTCAAATATATTATGAATTAGGCAGATACAAAGAGTCAAAATTTTTAGATAATAAAATTTTACTATTTCATAAAGATTATTTTAAATACGAGGAAGTTTTAGCCAGAAATGAAAATTAGTAAATTAACAAGCTATGCTAAAATAAATCTTGATTTAAAAATTAAATATTATGATAAAATTATAAAAAAACATAAGATTTCCTCTAAAGTCGTTCTTTTAAAATTAAATGATTTAATTACGGTATCTAATTCTACAAAGTTACAAATTACTTATTACGATCAAAATAAAAAAATAATCAAATTGAAAAATGATATTATAAAAAAATCAATTCTATTTTTTGATAGAAAATACAAAACTAAAACAAAATTAAAATTTTTAGTTTACAAAAAAATACCAGTTGGTTATGGATTAGGGGGCGGATCCTCAAATGCAGCCTCAATTTTAAAATTTCTATATAAATATCATCAAATTACTTCAAAAAACTTTGAAAAAGATGCACCTTTAATTGGTTCAGATGTAATTATTTTTAAAGATAAATATCCAAAAATAATTGATGGATTAAGTCAGTATAAATACCTCAAGGCAAAAAAAAATTATTGGAGGAAAGTTTACTTAATTTTTCCTTCACAAAAAAATTTAACTAAAAAAATTTATAATTATTTTAAAAGCCATAATATGGGAGCAAAAAAACAACTAAAATCTCAAAATAACTTAACTAGTTCATCCATGTTGC
This sequence comes from uncultured Alphaproteobacteria bacterium, assembly GCA_902617355.1. Taxonomy (GTDB): domain Bacteria; phylum Pseudomonadota; class Alphaproteobacteria; order HIMB59; family HIMB59; genus HIMB59. The sequence continues at coordinate 36,502 of CACMWK010000010.1, forward strand.
TAAATAAAGAGTTTAAAGAATTATTTATGTTTCTTTTGGATTATAGGAGAGATTTCTTAAAATTTGGCATGAGTGGTAGTGGATCTTCAATTTTTGTATCTTTCAAGAAAATCGCAAAAGAAAGGTCGATTTTTAGGGAGATTAATAAATTTTATCCTTCAGTTAGAATTGAAAAATCCTCTTATTTCGGATAAGTTCTTTAAATCCTGATGGGGCGTAGCCAAGCGGTAAGGCACCGGTTTTTGGTATCGGCATGCGTAGGTTCGAATCCTACCGCCCCAGCCATATCTAAGCTATAAATTGAAATAATATGAAACAACTTTTATTTTCACTTAAAGAGGGTTCAGTTAGTTATCATAAAAAAGAAATTTTAAAGGAACTTGATATAAATATTCATCGAAAAGATTTTATTGCGCTTGTTGGTAAAAATGGGGCAGGGAAATCAACACTAATGAATGTCATATCAGGTCAACATGATATTGATGCTGGTGAAAAATGGAGTATTGATAATTTTGCTGTAAATTATTTCAACCAAAATTTTGTATTAAGTGATGATAATAACTCAGTTGAGCAAGAAATTTTATCTGTAATCAAAAATCAAGATAATAATTATGAGATAGATATATTTTGCAATAATTTAAGTATTGATAAAAACAGTTTAATTAAACATTTATCTGGGGGGCAAAAAAGGAGAGTAGGGCTAATCAAAAATTTAATCAAACCATCTGATCTTTTGCTATTAGATGAACCAACTAACCATTTAGACTTGGACACAATTGTTTGGTTAGAAAATTATTTAAAAAAACTAGATTGTGCAATTTTATGTGTAAGTCATGATCGACAATTTCTAAAAAACTTTACAAATAAAATATTATGGATAGATCGATCTAAAATAAAAATAAACTACAAAGGTTATAGTGATTTTGATAATTGGTCTGAGACTCTTTTATCACAAGAAGAGAGAGAACTACAAAATAGGAAGCAATTTGTCAATTTAGAGGTGAATTGGGCTAATAAAGGAGTTAAAGCAAGAGTTAAAAGAAATACCAGAAGGTTAGAACTAGCTAAAGACTTAAAGGAAAATTTAGACAAAGATATTAGCGAATTTAAAAAAGCCACAAAAAAGATTGAAATTAATCAAAT
>CACMWK010000011.1:0-20628 GCA_902617355.1 uncultured Alphaproteobacteria bacterium
TTAGATGTTCTTTTAGAACTTGTTCATAAAAATAAATTTGATTTAAAAAATCTACCAATACTTAGTCTTTGTAACCAATATATTGCTTTTATTGTAGATTTAAAAAAGGTTAGCATAGAGATAGCATCAGAATATTTACTAATGGCTGCTATAATGGTTTTTTTAAAATCTAAATACCTAGTAAATAAAGACAAAGAAGAGGATGTTAAAAAAGTAACAAGATTTCTTACAAATCGATTAACGATATTAGAACTTGTAAATAAAAATAGTATTAAGTTATTCGAGCTTCCTAAATTCAAACAGGAGTTCTTTCCAAATACACAAAAACATAAATTAAAAATTGAAAAAAACTTTGTAATTAAAGACAAGCTCATTGATCTTTTAAAAGCTTATGCAAATATTCATAAAAGAAATCAACAATATACTTTAAAGTTTAGCTCTACTAAATTATTTACGATCAAGGATGGTCAAAACGTAATTTCTAAGGAAATTCTATCTAACCAAGATTGGTTCACATTGAAGAGTTTACTACCTGATAATTTAAAATCGGATATTTTGAATAAATCATTTTTTTCTAGCACATTTAATGCCAGCCTTCACATGGCAAAAGAAGATAAAAATGAAGAAAAAAAAATAGTAATTAAGCAATCTTTGCCATTTTCTGATATATATTTAAAAAAAGATGAGTGAAACTTCACAAAAAATTGAAGCTTTAATATTTGCATCAAGTAAGCCAGTTTCAGAAAATGAAATTAAAAAAAGACTGGATATTCATGAGGATATTTCTGAAGTCATGTCTAATTTAGAGACTGCTTATCAACACAGAGGTATAAATTTAAAAAAAATATCAAATAAGTGGATTTTCTTAACAAACACAGAAGTCAGTGAGATCTTTCATGAAAAAAAAGAAATACAAAAGAGACTTTCAAAACAAGCAATAGAGACATTGGCTATAGTTGTTTATCATCAACCTATAACAAAATCAGAAATTGAAAGCATTAGAGGAGTTGTGATAGGGCAAGGAATATTTGATCAATTAATGGAGTTTGGCTGGATAGCACCAGGAGGTCGAAAAGAAGTTCCAGGTAGACCTATTCTTTGGGGCACTACTGAAGACTTCCTTTTACATTTTGGTTTAGGCACACTAGATAATCTTCCTGGAATAGAGGAAATGAAAAACTCTGGAATATTGGATGAAAATTTTGCTTCAATGAATATCCAAGAAGTTTCAGATGATCTAAATAAGGATGAAGCCTTCATAGATGATGACGATCAAGCAGAAACTCTTGATGAGTTTTCAAAAAGTCAATTAACGCAAAATAATGATACTTGATGTGAGAGATCTTCACCATTCTTTCGGTGAGATAAATGCAATAAATAAACTTAGTTTTTCAATAGAGCATAACTCGATTGTTTCCATTTTGGGTCCCTCCGGCTGTGGAAAAACTACTTTAATTCGATTAATAGCTGGTTTGGAAGAAATTCAAAAGGGGCAAATATCTTTTGAGGGTAAATTAGTTGCAAATGAAAAATTTAACACTCCCCCAGAGCAAAGATCAATCTCTTACGTTTTTCAGGACTTTGCATTATTTCCTCATATGAATGTAAAAGAAAATATTAGTTTTGCAGCAAGCACTAAAGTAAATAAAAAACAGTTGATTGAACAAGTAATACAATTAGCAAAAGTTGAAAATTTTCTGGATAAATATCCTCATGCTCTTAGTGGAGGAGAACAGCAAAGAGTAGCATTAGCAAGGTCAATAGCTGTTCAACCACGACTATTACTTTTAGATGAACCTTTTTCTGATTTAGATACTAATTTAAAAAAGGAAATTATTGATGACACACTGCACTTAATCAATAGCTTGGACTCCTCTGCTATTGTAGTAACACACAATGCCGAAGAGGCTATGTTTCTTAGCAATGTCATTATTGTAATGGAAAAGGGAAGAATAGTTCAGATAGGAAAACCTCGTGAAATATACTTTAATCCTTCTAATGTTTATGTTGCCTCTTTGTTTGGAGAGGTTAATATTTTTAAGACAAAGATTTTAAATAATAAATGCGAAACTCCTTTAGGTATACTAGATACAAAAGACTTTAAAGATAACCAACAAGTAAATGTAGTAGTTAGACCTGAGGCTATTAAATTGAATGTTGAAAAGTCTCCTTTGACAAGTCCTAACTCAGGAGTTGTTGTTGACTCTAAATTTCTTGGAAATAGCGCTATGATTCATATGACAGTGAATGATAGCAATAATAAAAAACACCACATACATAGCAAGTTAATTGGAGAGTTTTTACCTGCTCCTGCTAGTTCAGTTTCTTTTTCACTAGATCTAAACCACGTATTTATTTTTCCTAGATAAGACATTAATAATGTAGTAGATTACAAAAATGGGTACATTTAGCATATGGCATTGGATAATTGTTTTAATTATCGTTCTTTTATTATTTGGAAAAGGTAAGATACCATCTTTAATGGCAGATATGGCAAAAGGAATTAAGTCTTTCAAGAGCAACATGGCTGAAGATGAAAAACCTGCTAACCCAGATCAAGACAATAAAGACAATCAAAATAAGGACCAGTAATGTTTTCTTTAGGTTGGATGGAGATATCCATCATCCTAATCATAACTGTAATAGTTGTAGGACCTAAGGAAATACCAACTGTCATTAAATTTATTAAAGGAATAACCTCAGGCCTAGGAAAAATTTCTAGAGAGTTTAAATCTACTGTAAATGAGATATCTCATTTAGAGGAGGTGAAAGATATTAAAAAGGATATTTTAGATACAAAAGAGTCAATTGTTAAAGAAGGAAAAGAATTAGACGAATTTATTGAAAAAAGTAATGATGAAATAATGAAAGGTGAAAAAAATGACCGAAGTTGAAAGTTCAATGAATTTCTTCGATCATATAAAGGAACTAAGACAAAAACTAATTTATGTCATAATTTTTTTCATTATTGCATTTATAGTTTCTTTTTATTTTTCTCAATCAATATTTGAATTCCTAGCTAAACCGTTAACTTCAATCTTAGGAGACGGCAATGGATTAATTTATACAGCTCTTCAAGAGGCTTTTTTAACAAACGTTAAAGTTGCTTTTTTTACAGCCGCTTTTATTTCATTTCCTTTTTTATCTATTCAGATTTGGTCTTTTGTATCCCCAGGATTACTTAAAAAAGAGAAACAAATTTCATTACCAACTTTAATTGCTATCCCATTTTTGTTTGTTTTAGGTGCCGCTGTTGTCTATTACGTGATATCACCCATAGCTTGGAAGTTTTTTTTAAGTTTTCAAACCTCACAAGCAGACGGTATCAATATTACTCTTCAAGCAAAAATGAATGAATATTTGTCACTTATGATGACATTTATTTTTGCTTTTGGACTTGCTTTTCAATTACCCGTTATTTTACTTTTACTTGTTAAATTTGGTGTGCTCACTATAAGTCAATTAATTTCATTTAGAAAATATGCAATTGTTTTGTCATTTGTATTTGCTGCAATAGTAACACCACCTGATCCATTTTCACAAATTTCTCTAGCGTTACCTATAATAATTTTGTATGAAATATCTATCCTTGTATCTAAATTTATGGCTAAACGACAGATTAATAAGGATGAGAATAATTAATATAAATTGTCATGCATGATATTACTTTTATAAGAGAAAATCCTGATTTATTTGATGAATTGTTAAAAAAGAGATTTATTGATCCAAAATCAAATGAAATTATCTCTCTTGATAAAAAAAAGAGAGACATTTTAACTAAATCTCAAGAATTAAGAGCAGAGAGAAAGAATTTATCATCTTCTTTTGCAAATCTTAACGAAGGTGATAAAGCTGATTTACAAAAAAATGTACAATTAATTAAAAACAAGATTGATGAACTAGAAAACGATATTTCAATAATAGATGAGCAATTAAAAAATAATTTATCTAGTCTGCCAAACCTCCCCCATAAAGATGTACCTGTCGGGAAAGATGAAACCTCAAACAAATTAATAAAACAAGTCGGAAAAATTCCTTCATTTAGTTTTACACCGAAATCCCACTATGAACTTGGAGAGAATTTAGAAATGATTGATTTTGAGCAAGCTGGAAAAGTATCAGGTACAAGGTTTGTATATTTAAAGAAAAAAATAGCTCAATTAGAAAGAGCTATAGCTAATTTTATGTTGGATAAACACACAAATGAATTTAATTATATAGAAATTAATCCACCTAACTTAGTTAGAGATGCTGCAGCTTATGGAACTGGGCAATTGCCAAAATTTTCAGAAGATTTATTTAAAACTAACACAAATCATTGGTTGATACCAACTGCTGAGGTGCCTTTGACTAATTTAGTATTAGATAAAATCGTATCTGATAAAAATTTGCCCCTGAGGTACACAGCTTGGACACCATGTTACAGATCTGAAGCTGGAGCAGCTGGAAGAGATACAAGGGGTATGATAAGACAACATCAATTTTCTAAAGTCGAATTAGTAAGCATAACTAAAGAGGATGAATCAGAAAAAGAGTTAGAAAGGATGTTAAATTGTGCAACTTCTATATTAGATGATTTAAAAATTCCTTATCAAATTATTTTATTATCCTCTGGTGATATGGGCTTTTCAGCAGAAAAAACTTATGATATTGAAGTGTGGTTACCTGGTGAGGGAAAATATAGAGAGATATCTTCCTGCAGTAATTGTAACTCTTTTCAAGCTAGGAGAATGAATGCTCGTTATAAAGATACAGATCAAAACAAATTTGTTCACACCTTAAATGGATCTGGTCTAGCAGTAGGTAGAACATTAATTGCAATTTTGGAAAACTATCAAAATGAGGATGGCAGTATTAGTATTCCACAAGTTTTAAAACCATATATGGGGAATTTAGATAAAATCTCTAAATAATTATATTCTTACTAGAACAATAATATTTAAAAAATTGGTAAGCAGACCTACCTGTTCTATTTCCTCTTGAAAAGATCCATTTGAGTGCACTATTTTCAATCTCATTATCAAATTCTATTTTATAAAATTTACAATAATTTTTAATTATTAAGATAAAATCTTTCTTACTTAAGTTATGAAAACTAATCCATAATCCAAATCGATCAGATAAAGATAATTTTTCTTCAATCCCCTCATCTTGAGATATAGCAGAAGATCTCTCATTATCTAACATATCTCTCTTCATTAAATGTCTTCTGTTACTTGTGACATATACTAGAAATTCGTAGTTTGAGTTGTAAAAAGATCCTTCAAGAAACGATTTAAATTGAATATACCTCCTATCATTTTGTTCAAATGATAGATCGTCAATAAATATTATGATTTTTTTGTCGAACGTATAATTTAAAAAAATATTTGGTAAATCTGATAAATCTTCACTATTAATTTCTAATGTTTCAAATTTATCATATTTATGAGCATAATTTTTTAATATACCTCTAATAATACTACTTTTGCCACTTCCACGTACACCCCATAAAAGACCATGATTAAAAGCTAAACCCTCTAAAAAGTTTTTTGTATTTTCCTCTATTTTTTTTATTTGTTGATCAACACCATACAAAAGCTTTAAATCAAGGACTTTATTGAATGGTATTTTATCTAAAGTATTTTTTGATCTATTCCAGCAGAGTAAATATTTATTTTTCAATTTTATGTTGACTTCATTGATGATTGTGAGATTTTAGTGCTTATTTTATTAATTTAAAGGATTTAAATCATGGAACAACTTGCAGGAATTCTACCACTTATATTAATTTTTGTCGTTTTCTACTTTTTACTTATTAGGCCCCAACAAAAGAAATTAAAAGATCACAAAAATATGATCGCAAATTTAAAAAAAGGTGATCGAGTTGTGACCCAAGGCGGAATTATAGGCAACATCCATTATGTAAATGATGATGGTACTCTCTCTGTAGAAATAGCAGATAACGTACAAGTCAAAGTAGCTAAGGGTATGATAGCTGATATAGCAGCTAAATAGCTTAATAAACTAAATTAACATAATGATTATTTTTAAACAGTGGAGATTATGGGTATCTTTATTACTGTTAATAGGAAGCTATATCTTAATTAAACCAAATTTTGAAAGTCAAACAACTGATAGCAAAATTAATTTTGGATTAGATATTCAGGGAGGGTTTTCATATTTACTAGAATTGAATGAGGAAGAATATCTCAACAATCTTTTAGTTAAAACATCTCAATATATTGAAAATATTTATTCTATTTCATCCGATATAGATAATGGAGAAATTGTAATATCTAAAAACCAAAATTTAGATGCTCTTACAAATATTGTTATACAAAATTTAGGTTTAGAAATTAATGAAAAATCAGATAAGGAAAATAGTTATACTTTTTCTAAACAAAGTTTTAATAAATCATTGTCAGATATGACTTTAAATGCGGTCGAAATTGTAAGGTCAAGAGTTGATTTTCTTGGTAATAAAGAATTATCTATACAAAAAGTAGGATTAAATAAAATTTTATTAGAAATACCTGGTGATTTGGATAATAACGTCAAAGAAGTAATCTCTAAAACAGCTAAATTAACATTGCACCTAGAAAAAAATAATATAGTTGGTTCTAAGACTTTTATAAATGAAGAAACTGGTGAACAAGTTAGAGTTCAAGAAATCCCAAATATAACTGGTGACTTTATTCAAGATGCGTCACTTCAATATAATCAAAATGAACCAGTCGTTGCTTTTTCTTTTAATAAAGAAGGTTCAGATCTTTTTGCGAAAATGACTTCTGAAAATGTTGGTTCAAGATTTGCAATAGTTCTTGACGGTTCTTTAATTACTGCTCCCGTTATAAGAGAGTCAATTACTGGCGGTAGTGGTCAAATATCTGGAGGTTTTACAAATGAAACTGCTAATAATCTTGCAATCATTTTAAAGTCTGGATCTTTACCAACTCAAATAAAAATAATTCAAGAAAAACAAATAGGCCCGACTCTTGGACAAGAAGGCGTAGAGAAAGGAGTTATAGCATCAATAATAGCTCTTATAGCTATTACTCTTTTTATGATTATTTATTATAAAATTTCAGGATTTTTTACAGTTATCACAATTATTAGTTGTCTTTCTTTACTTTTTGCAATGATGTCCTTATTAAACACAACTTTAACTCTACCTGGTGTTATTGGAATAGTATTAACAATAGGAATGTGCGTTGATGCAAATGTTTTAATATTTGAAAGAATTCGAGAAAATTTTAAACATAATATCGAAGATCCTAAAAATCATGGTTTCAATTCTGCTTATGTAACTATTCTTGACTCTAATTTAACAACATTATTCGCAGCTATTTTTTTATTTGCTTTTGGTTTTGGGCCTATTAGAGGTTTCTCAATTTCATTAATTATTGGAATTATATCCTCTCTAATAGTTACTTACATAATACTAAAATTATTTATTAATATAACTTCAATAAAATACCTTGGACTTCAAAGATGATTAACTTTTACTCTTTTAAAAATAAATCTTATTTAGTCTCCCTTACTCTTATAATACTAACAATTATAATTATTTTTTTTAAAGGATTGAATTTAGGAATTGATTTCAAAGGTGGATTGAACTTTGAGGTAAAATCAAACTTAACAACTAATCAGCTTAATGAATACTTTGATTTTATAGACTCTGACAGAGAAGTCTTAATTAAAAGAGAGGTTGGCAGTGATGTTTTCAGTATCAGAATAGAGTCAGGTGATAATAATCCTGTTTTTATTGAAGAAATAAAAAATATAATTGATCAAAACCCGGATATTGAAATATTACTCTCTGAGTATATAGAACCAACTTTTAGTGAAGAACTTATAAAAAATTCTATTTATGCATTAGCATCTTCTTTGTTGGTAATAGCTGTTTATGTTTGGATAAGGTTTGATTGGCAGTTTGCAGCATCAGGTATATTCGCATTATTACATGACGTTTTTGTAGCTATAGGCTTTATGTCATTATTTAATATTGAATTTAATTTAACAATGATCGCAGCTTTGCTACTAATTGCAGGTTACAGCATAAACGATACTATAGTTTTATTTGATCGACTTAGAAGTTTAACTTCAAATGAGGAAAATAAAGATAATTTTGAAACTAATGTTAACAACTCAATTAAATTAAATCTTCGAAGAACTATATTGACAAGTTTCACAACTATTTTGGCATTACTATGTCTAGTTTTTCTTGCACCCGTCAATTTAACTGAAATGCCTATAGTTTTTATTTTTGGGGTTTTGATTGGAACTTTTTCTTCTTTATTTCTTGTGCTTGGAATAGTGGGGGATTTGAATTATGAAGCAGTGCTTAAAGCAAGAGACTCTTGATATTTTCTTAAATAAATACCTGTTTGATTATTTTTATTCTTAATTAGATCCTTTGGTTTACCTTCAAATAAAATGTTCCCACCTTTTTCTCCACCCTCAGGCCCTAAATCTATAATCCAATCACTCGTGTTAATAACATCTAAGTTGTGTTCTATTACAATTACAGTATTTCCGTAAGACACTAATTTATGAAGTATCTCTAAAAGTTTCTTTATATCATCAAAGTGAAGTCCAGTTGTAGGTTCGTCTAAAATATAAAGTGTTTTTCCAGTTTGACGTTTCGATAATTCTTTAGAAAGTTTAATCCTTTGAGCTTCTCCACCGGATAGCGTTGTTGCTGATTGACCAATAGAAATATACCCTAAACCAACATCTTTTAGTGTTTTAAGCTTTGAATATACTTGTGGATTATTAATAAAAAATTCTTCAGCATCATCTACTGTCATTGATAAAATATCATTAATATTTTTTTTATTATATTGAATGCTTAATGTTTCCTTATTATATCTTTTTCCGTTACAAACTTCACATTTAACATATACAGGTGCTAAAAAATGCATTTCAATTTTTTTTAATCCATCACCCTCACAACTCTCACATCTACCTCCTTTAACATTAAATGAAAATCTGCCAGGTTTAAAACCTTTAACTTTAGCCTCTGGTAAATTTGCAAACCATTCTCTTATTGGCGTAAAAAGCCCAACATAAGTAGCTGGGTTTGATCTAGGTGTTCTTCCAATCGGTGATTGATCGATATTTATAACTTTATCAATATTTTCTATACCTTTAATGTCTTCGTATGGGAGTGTTTTTATAATTTTTTCATAAATTCTGTTATTAGTAGCTCCATACAAAGTCTCATTAATTAATGTTGACTTTCCACTTCCAGAAACACCAGTAATAGTTATAAACTTACTTAAAGGAAACTTTACACTCACATCTTTTAAATTATTCCCATTTGCCTTTTTAATTTCAATAAATTGTTTTGATGGATTTTTATTAAGAGTGGGTGGATACCTACCAATTAAACCCCTTATATAGCTACTAGTTAAACTATCTTTACTATTTAGTATCTTGTTGAATTCTCCGTTAGCTACAATAGATCCACCATTGATACCCGCATGCTTACCGATATCAACTACATAATCTGCCTCTCTTATAATGTCCTCATCATGCTCAACGACTATTATTGTGTTGCCTAAATCTCTTAAATTCTTAAGAGTATTTATAAGTTTTTGATTATCTCTTTGATGAAGTCCTATTGAAGGTTCATCTAATACATATGTAACTCCAGTTAAACCAGACCCAATTTGACTTGCTAATCGAATTCTTTGAGACTCTCCACCAGATAGAGTAGAACTTTTTCTCGATAAACTTAGGTAATTCAAACCAACTTCATTTAAAAAATTTAACCTAGAAAAGATTTCTTTTTTTAATGGAGCTGCTATTAGTTTTTCCTGATCATTTAATTCATTTTCAAATTCATTAATCCACTTCAAAGAATTAGCTATGCTTAGAGAAGTAAAGTCAGAAATAGTTATGTTATTAATCTTAACACATAGTGCTTTTTCATTAAGTCTTTTTCCATTACAGTCATTACAAATTTTTGAGTTTCTAAATTTTTCAAGCTCCCATTGCCTCCACCAACTTGAAGAACCATCATAGATATTGTCCATAATATTTATTAAACCATCAAATTGTCTTCCACCAAAAAGAACCTCATTTTGAAAAGATTTAGGTATTTTAGACCAAATCACATTTTCTAATTTTTTTGCATTAAACATTTTTTTTAGCTTTGGAAATATTCTTGATTTTGATCTTTCTGACCAAAAATTTATTGCTCCATCATTAAATGATAAATTTTTATCTGGTATCAATATATCTTCATCAAATGTATCTATCTCACCAAGACCGTCACATGTTTTACAAGCTCCATATGGATTGTTAAAACTAAATAATCTGGGTTCTATCTCATCAATACTAAATCCGCTTACGGGACACATGAATTTATCAGACAATGTAATTATTACATTATCATCAATATTAAATACCTCTACACTTCCTTCACTTTCTTTTAAACTGATTTCAATACTATTTGCTAATCTATCTCTATTATCTTTTGACGGTATTATTCTATCAATTACAACACTTATAGAATGTTTAAAGTTTTTACTTAATTCAGGTAGTTCTTCTTTTTGATAAAGTTTGTTATTAATAAAAAATCTCTCATAACCTTTTTTAAAATATTCCTCAAAGAGTTTTTTATACTCTCCTTTTCTCCCTTTAATTAATGGAGACATAATCATTATTTTTTTTGAATTAAATTTTAGATTAACTTCATCAATCATTTCTGAGCTAGTTAAGCCTTTGATTGGTTTTCCAGTTGCGGGTGAGTAGGGCACACCAACTCTTGAGAATAGAACCCTCAGATAATCATAAATTTCAGTTACTGTTCCTACCGTTGATCTAGGGTTTTTAGAAGTTGTTTTTTGATCGATTGAAATAGCAGGAGATAAACCTTCTATTTTATCGACCTTGGGTTTATCCATCATATCTAAAAACTGACGGGCATAAGCACTTAGTGATTCGATATACTTTCTCTGTCCTTCTGCATAAATTGTATCGAAGGCTAATGTTGATTTGCCAGACCCACTCACACCAGTTATTACAACGAGTTTGTTTTTTGGTAAATTTAAATTTATATTTTTTAAATTATGTTCATGGGCATTATGAACAATAATGTGAGTAAGTGGTGAATGTTTATCCATTAAATTAGATATCAATTAAAGGGCTTTTAATATATATTAATATTACCTTTTAATAAAAATATTCATGGCTGGATCAGTAAATAAAGTAATTCTTATAGGTAACTTAGGTAAAGATCCTGATATTAGAGCTACAACAGCTGGATCGAGACTTGCGAGTTTTTCAATCGCTACCTCTACGAAATACCGAAACAAAGATACTCAACAGTTAGAGGATAAGACTGAATGGCACAGAGTTGTTGTTTTTAATGATAAGTTAGCTGATATTTGTGAAAAATATTTAAGGAAAGGTTCAAAGATATACATAGAGGGTCAACTTCAAACAAGGAAATGGACTGATAATAATGGTGTTGATAAATACACCACTGAAGTAGTTATTCCAAATTATTCTGGAGTATTAACGATGTTAGATACTCGTTCTCAATCATCTGTTAGTGATGAAAATAATAGTAATCAATTAGACTCAGCAGCAGATGAAGCAATGGGTGGTTCAGAAACATCTACAGCTGAACAACTCGATGATGACATTCCTTTTTAATAAAATCATTGGCTAAAAAGAAAAAAACTAAAGCAAAACAGTTAGATGTTTTGGATACTAAAATATATCCAAACATAGATATTACAGATGAATTAGAAAAAAGTTATTTAGATTATGCTATGAGTGTCATAGTCTCTAGAGCTTTACCTGACGTTAGGGATGGATTAAAACCAGTTCACAGAAGAATACTTTACTCTATGTATGAGTCTTCGTACCATCACAACAAACCTTATAAAAAATCTGCAAGAATAGTTGGAGATGTGATGGGTAAATATCACCCTCATGGTGACTCTGCAATATATGAGTCTATGGTTAGAATGGCACAAGATTTTACAATGCGTCTCCCCTTAATAGATGGTCAGGGAAATTATGGTTCTATGGACGGAGATCCTGCTGCAGCTATGCGTTACACCGAAGCTAGATTAGATAAAATCTCATCTTTTATGTTAGAAGAATTAGAGTATGAAACAGTTCAACTTAGAGCAAATTACGATGAGACATTAACAGAACCAAAAGTTTTACCATCAAGATTTCCAAATATTTTTGTAAATGGTGCCAGTGGTATTGCAGTAGGAATGGCAACAAATATTCCTCCTCATAATCTTGGTGAAATTATAGACGCTACTTTACTTCTAGTAGATGAACCAGATACAACTTCTAAACAACTTCATAAGATCGTTAAAGGGCCAGATTTTCCAACTGGAGGAATTATATCTGGTACTGCTGGTCTAAGCTCAATGTATGAAACAGGTAGGGGAAGCGTTACAGTCTTATCTAAACTTCATGAAGAAAAAATTAAAAGTAGAAATGCAATTATAATTACAGAAATTCCTTACTTGCAAAATAAGTCAAAACTTTTAGAGCGTATTGCTGACGTAGTTAACAATAAAACGATAGAGGGTATTAACGATATTCGAGATGAGTCCAATAAAGAGGGTGTTAGAATTGTAGTTGAATTAAAATCATCTGCTGTGCCTGAAATAATAAAAAATCAGCTATTTCAATACACTCCCTTAAAAACCTCATTCAGCAGTAATATGCTTGCATTAAAAGAAACAAAGCCTTTAACACTTAATTTAAAAGATGGCCTCACTTATTTTATTAATTTTAGAAAAGATGTAATTACTAAAAGGACTGTATATAAACTTAACAAAGCAAGAGAAAAAGCTAACATTTTAATTGGATTATCAATTGCTGTTAATAATATTGATTCAGTTATTAACCTTATTAAAAAATCTAAAACTCCATCAGAGGCTAAAGAAAAATTATTATCAACAAAATGGACAGTAAAATCTAATGTTACTCAATATATAAAGTTAATAAACCCTTCTTTTAAGCTATCAGGATCTAAGATACTGTTAGATGAGGAACAAGCTAAGGCTATTCTTGAATTAAGACTTCAAAAGTTAACAGCTTTAGAAAGAGACGATTTATTTAATAATTTAAAATCACTTGTAGAGGACATAAATACATATCTCAAAATATTAAATTCAGATAAGCAATTATTAAAAGTATTAAAAAGTGAATTGACAGAAATAAAAGATAATTTTTCTACAGATCGAAAAACTGAAATTCAAAAACATGATATTGAAGACATAGATACAGAAGATCTAATAATCGAAGAAGATGTTGTAGTTACAGTTTCCCATCAAGGTTACATAAAAAGAGTTTTAAAATCCTCTTACAAAGTTCAAAAAAGAGGTGGTAAAGGTAAAAAAGCAATGACTACACGAGATGAAGATTTTCTTGAACAAGTATTTGCAGCCACTACTCGTGATACAATATTATTTTTTACTTCAGTTGGAAAAGTTTATTCTATGAAAGCCTATGAATTACCTGCTGGCACACCTACATCGAGGGGAAAAGCAATAGTCAATCTTATTCCAATAACAAAAAACGAAAAAATTTCTTCTATTCTTACATTGCCAAAAGATATTGATGATTTTGAGAATTATAATTTAGTTTTTGCTACTAACCTTGGGAACATAAGAAAAAATAAACTAAAAGATGTTGCAATGAGTGGTTCAAGAAAATTATCTAGAACAGGCAAGACTGCCATTAAACTTAAAACAGGAGATAGGTTAATTGGTGTAATTTCTGTTATAGAAAATGATGATGTACAGCTTGCAACAACAAATGGTAAATCAATCAGATTTGCTACAAAAGATTTAAGAGAGTTTTCAGGATTAGGCTCTGCAGGTGTAAGGGGGATTAAACTAGCTAAAGATGATAAAGTTGTATCTGTATGCAGTTTACTTCATAATAAAATATCTATAGATGTCAGAGAGTCCTATTTAAAAGCAAAAAATGAGGCTAAAAAAGATATATCAAAAATAAACAATAAATTTAAAGAACTTGCAAATACAGAAGAATATCTCTTATCAATTACCGAAAATGGTTATGGTAAGTTAAGTTCTGCTTATGAATACAGAATTACTAATAGAGGTGGATCGGGAGTTACTAATATTACTGTTACCCCTAAAAATGGAAGAGTTATTCAATCATTAAAAGTAAATTTGGATGATAATATAGCTTTAATTTCAGATACTGGTAAATTATTAAGGTGTAATGTTGGAGATAACATCAGAGTAGTTGGAAGAGTTTCCCAAGGTGTCTCTGTATTTAAAGTAGATGCAAATGAAAAAATTGTCTCTGTAGCAAGGTTAGAAGATTAAAATGTCAAAAATTGGTATATATCCCGGTTCATTCGATCCAATCACTTATGGACATCTCGATATTATTCAAAGGAGTTTAAGTGTAGTTGATGAATTAGTTATAGCTGTTTCAAATAATAAGTCTAAAAATCACCTAATATCTATTGATGATAGATTAAATTTAATAAATCAATCAATCCTATCTCTTCCAGAGAAAGATTTATCAAAAATTAAAGTAGAGAAATTTGATAATTTACTAGTACACTATGTAAAATCAAAAAATGCTTCATTAATTATTCGAGGTTTAAGAGCTGTTTCAGATTTTGAGTATGAATTTTTAATGACTGGCATGAATAGATCAATCGATAAAGATATTGAAACTATTTTTTTAATGTCTTCAGAAAAATATCATTTTATATCATCAAGATTTATAAAAGAGATACACAAGTTGGGTGGGGATATTTCCAAAAGTGTACCAAAACCAGTCCTTGATTTCTTGGCAAAAATTTGAAATGTTCACAATTATTCTACACGGGCCCATAGCTCAGCCGGTAGAGCACCTGACTTTTAATCAGGGTGTCGCAGGTTCGAATCCTGCTGGGCTCACCACTTAAAACTATGATTAAAGTTTATTTAGCTGGAGAAATTCACACTAATTGGCGTGAAGATTTAATTAAATTGTGTAATTCTGCTAATTTGAAGACTCAATTTTTCTCTCCTGTCACAAATCATGAAAATTCTGACAATTGTGGCGTAGAAATATTAGGACCTGAAGATAAAAATTTTTGGAAAGATAATAAAGGTGCCAATATTAATTCTATTCGTACAAAAAAAGCTATAAAGGATAGCGATGTAGTAGTTGTAAAATTTGGCGAAAAATACAAACAATGGAATGCTGCTTTTGATGCTGGATATGCTTCGGCATTAAACAAATCAATTATTATTATACATAGTGATGATCATCAACATGCTTTAAAAGAGGTAGATGCAGCAGCTTCTGCTGTAGTGTCTAATAATGAACAAGTAGTTCGTATTTTAAAATATGTTCAAGATGGATCTCTTGAAAAATAAATATGTAAATATAATAAATCGACCAACTGTTTATTTATGGTTATAATCTGAAATATGCTTGATAAAAGAAAATTTTATATAAATGGTGAATGGGTATCTCCATCAAAAAACTCAGATTTTAATGTAATTAATCCAGCTACAGAAGAACCTTATGTAACTATATCTTTAGGTAATGAAGATGACACTAACAAGGCTGTAGTGGCGGCAAAAAATGCTTTTACTTCATGGAAAAATACCTCTGTAGAGGAAAGAATAACTTTACTTGAAAAACTCTTAAAGATTTACAAGAAAAGATTTAATGATATGACCCAAGCCATTTCAACTGAACTTGGTGCTCCCTTAGATTGGGCTTCATCTGCACAAACAGCCTCTGGAGAGTCACATATTGAAGATTTCATTTTGAGATTAAAAAAATTTGAATTTGAAACAAAATTTGACGAAAGTTCTGATAATTATATAGTTTATGAACCTATTGGTGTGTGTGGTCTTATCACACCATGGAATTGGCCTATTAACCAAATAACTCTTAAAGTAATACCAGCTTTTGCCACTGGCTGTACCATGATTTTAAAACCATCTGAAATGGCACCTCTGTCTGGTTTGTTATTTGCTGAAATGATACATGAAGCAGGTTTTCCTACTGGTGTTTTTAATTTAGTAAATGGAGATGGGGTAGGTGTTGGATCTCAAATATCGAGTCATCCTGACATAGACATGGTTTCTTTTACTGGTTCAACTAGAGCAGGTAAATTAATTTCAAAAAGTGCAGCTGACACAATTAAAAGAGTTTGTTTAGAGCTTGGTGGTAAGGGAGGTAATATTATTTTTGCTGATGCATATCCCAATGCTGTTAGAGATGGTGTAAGGAATATAATGAGTAATTCTGGTCAATCATGCGATGCACCTACACGAATGTTAGTTGAAAAATCAATTTATGAAAAAGCTGTTGAGGAAGCTGCAGATGAAGCTAAAAAGATAGGTGTAGATTTACCATCTAAATCAGGAGATCATATAGGACCTGTAATTAATAAATCTCAATTTGAGAAAATACAGTCGTTAATTCAAAGTGGTATTGACGAGGGTGCAACACTTGTAGCTGGTGGAGCGGGTAGACCATCAAATCTTGAAAAAGGTTATTATGTAAAACCAACTGTATTCACAAATGTTAGTAATGATATGAGAATAGCTAAAGAGGAAATATTTGGTCCAGTGCTATCCATTATTCCTTTTGAGTCTGAAGAAGAGGCAATTTCGATAACTAATGATACACCATATGGATTAGGTAATTTTTTACAAACTGAGAATAAAGAAAGAGCCAGAAGAGTTTCAAAACAATTAAGGGCTGGAGTAGTTCAAATCAATGGAAATGCTCCTGACGCTGGAACACCTTTTGGAGGCTATAACCAATCTGGTAATGGACGAGAGGGTGGAACATGGGGTCTGCATGAATATTTGGAAGTTAAAGCAATTAGTGGTTGGAAATAGATGATAGGATTTGTCATGGTTGGAACAAACGATCTTGATAAAGCTACTGTGTTTTATGACACCCTTCTTGATATTATTGATTTAAAGAGAATTGAAAAAACTGATACTTATGGCTCCTACGCCCCTAAATCAAATCCTGAAGCAGTAGAATTTTATGTTACAACTCCTTTCAATGAAGAAAAAGCAACAGTTGGTAACGGAACTCAAATTTCTTTTTATATAAATAATAAAGAAGCTGTCGATTTATTTCATTCTACTGCAATAAGTTTAGGTGCAAAAGATGAAGGCGCCCCAGGTGAGAGATATGAAGGTGAGTATTATTCTTATATCAGAGATTTAGATGGCAACAAAATTTGTGGTTACACTTACCTTAATAAATAGAGATTTATTTTATTTTTATGTCTTATTCTGATATTGAAAATAAATTGAAATCAGGAAAAATTATTATTCTTGATGGTGGAATGGGTGCTGAACTAGAAAAACTCGGAGCATCTATGGATAACAATCTTTGGTCTGGCAGATGTTCTGTAGATAATCCTGAAATCGTATACAAAGCCCATCAAAATTTTATTCAATCAGGCTCTGATATAATTACAACAAATACTTACGCTAGTACTCCAATTTCAATGAAAGAATATGGTTATGAAAACCATATCGAAGAATGGAATAAAGCAAGTGTAAAAATAGCTAAAAATGTTATTGATAATTCTAATTCTAATGTATGTGTAGCTGGTTCAGTTTCTACATATGGTAGTTGGGATAGAATTGAACCAAAACTTTTAAAACCAGGTTTTTTAAAACAATTAAGTATTTTATCTGAAGCAGGTGTTGATTTAATTATCCTTGAAGCAATGACCTCATCAACTAGAACAATTGAGACACTATTAGATTGTTCAAATAAATTTGATATATCAGTATGGCTCTCAATATCATGTGCATTGGACAGAGAAAGAGATAAACTTATGCTTGGATATCAAGAAAGTATAAGTAATTCTGAGGCATTTTTTTACGATGATTTTGAAAATTCAATTAATGAATTTAAAAAAATTCATGATGGTCCTATATTAATAGCTCATTCTGATATAAAGGTGATAAATCAAGGAATTCAAATAATTAAAAGTAATTACAATGGTATTATTGGGGCATATCCGAATAACGGTTTTTTTAAAAAACCACATTGGAATGTGGTAGAGAGTATTTCTCCACAAGAGTATTACAAAGAAGCTAAATTATGGGTTGAAAGTGGAGCACAAATTATAGGTGGTTGCTGTGGAGTCAGCCCTAGTCATATTAAAGCATTATCAGTTTTAAAGAATTAATGTTTAAGTAAATTCTGTTTCTTTGTAAGAAGATGTATCTTTCATTAACAATCTAGTATCAATATTTATACCTAAACCTTCATTGTCCTCTATTTTGACAAATCCATCTTTTATTTCATAGTTTTGATTACTAAATTTTAATGAGTATTGAATATATTCAGGAAAAAATTCTGCCATCTCTGTATTTGCAAAACTCATACATACATGTACCATCGCGGATGCTGCAATTGACATAGAATTCCAACAATGAGGAGAAACCGCAACTTTTTTTTCATGAGATAATTTGATTATTTTTATCATATCAATAATTCCCCCAACACCTGAAATATCTGGATTGAAAATATCTACTGCATCCAAAGCTAAAGTTTCAATAAAATGATTTAATCCACATTGCTTTTCACCTGAAACAATTCTCAAACCTGTTTTCTCTCTAATATCTTTAAGTGATCTTGTTGCTTCACCATCAACTGGCTCTTCAAACCAATAAGGTCTAAATTCCTGAACAAGTGAAGCTAGTTTTAATGATACATTTGTATCTTTAGGGCAGGCTAGATCTAACATAAGAGGTATTTTATATCCTAAAACATCTCTTATTTTTGAAACACATGTTGCTGCTTGCTCAGCAGTTCTATTTTGAAGTGGATATATTTTAATTCCTCCATAACCACTGCTAAGTGTTTCTATACATCTTGATGATAATATTTCATCATTTTTAAAATCCTCACTCCATATTGTTGCATAAACAGGGACTTTTTCTCTATAATCCTTTGATAATATTTTATAGAGAGGTTTTTTTTCTTTCTTCCCCTCTATATCCCAAAGACTCATTTCTATAGCACTTGTTGCAGCGGAAAAGTCAATTCCACGATGTCCATCAGCAATTAAATTTGACTCTCTATAAAATCTACCTGGTGTTATGTCTTTTATGTGAGATAAAGAACTCATTAAATTATGAATAATTTCTACAATTCCTTTTTCTCTTGCGGGTAATGAAAAAGCCTCACCCCAGCCCTCAAAACCATCAGTGTTAGTTAATTTTAAAAATATAAATGGTTTTATTTGTGACCATCCATCCTCAGTTTGTTTTGACTTAGTTATCCATGTCTCCACTTTTCTTATGAATGTCATTATTTAAAATTTTTCAATTAATTTCTTTAAATGATTATCACTTACACCACAACATCCACCAATGATTTGTATTTGATCATCGATAAATTCTAGGCAAGAATTTGCAAATTCATCTTCGTTACATGTAGCTATAGCTTCATGTGTGCTTGTATCAAATTTATGTATTTCTGGATAAAACATCATAGGGCCACTCCAATGATCTTTTATAATTTTCAAGCCACCATAGCTATCTTGAAACCACGTGTGCATAATACCATAAACATCTCCACCAATATTTGTTAATGTTTTTATAATATCTTCAAATAAAATTATATCATCTTCAGGTAAAAATTTTGGTTGTTCTTTATATATTTTTTCATCATAAATTAGTGATTTTTCTTTTTCAGCTCTAAAATTTCTTCCAACTATCGTGTTATCATATTTACTTACACAACAACTTAATCCAACCCATACAGGTAAACCAGTTTGCATAGCAGCATTCAATAATAATTGAGAATGGTCTTTGTCTAATAACATTTCTAATATTAAAATATCTACACCAGAATTTTTTAGTGTGTTAGCTGCCTCTATATAATTCTCTTCTTCTTGTTTAAATGACGGAATAAATCTTGGATCAGGTACAAATTCATTTTCCTTTAAAGCAAAAAAATTAGATAGACTTCCAGCTATAGCAACCTGATTTTCTTTATTACAGTTTTTTAATGCTTTTCTTGCTAATTCGACAGATCCAGTTAAAAATTCTATAGTTTCTTTTTCACGATTTAAACTTTGTAAAACATGTCTATTGGTTGCAAAAGTGTTAGCGGTAATGATATCACATCCAGCATTGATGAATTTTTCATGAACTTTTACAACAATATCAGGAGATGTAATTGTAGATAATGCTGCAAAAGCAGGGCTCATATCTCCACCTAATTTAGCAATCTCAGAACCATTTCCACCATCGAGGAAAATTTTTGATTTGTTATTTAATTTTTCTTTAAAAATCATGTTTTTTTTGTGTTTGGCGCTAGTACTACTGCTAAAATTCCACCAAGCACAATCATTGAACTTCCTATTATTTCTCGCCAGCCAAAAGGCTCATCTGTCAAAATACTAGAACTGGTCACACCAACAAGTATTTCTGATAAAAAAAGAATGGAACACAAACCTGCTCCTAATTTGCTAGGAGACCAGAATATTACTATACCTGTGGGAATAAAATAAAAAACAGATATAAAGAAAAGAAATGAAGACATTGCAACGAAAGAATCCATTGTAGGCATAGGTCCTAAATAATCTTTTAAAAAGAAGCCAGCGACAATGTTAAATAAAGTTCCATA
>CACMWK010000012.1:0-18241 GCA_902617355.1 uncultured Alphaproteobacteria bacterium
GATCATAAGAAAAATTCATGATGAAATACCTAACAAGTTATCAGGTCAGCCTCAAATTTTTTGGGTTTTTTATGTCATAAAGTACTACTCAAATTACTTATTAAATAAAAATAGCTCTCACATTTCATTAATTCCAAGTTTGTTAAAAAAAGCAGAAAAGTTAGAAAAACTCTCCTCTCCAAGAGAAATTGTATTTGGTCATAATGATTTATTAGCTGCAAATTTTCTTGATGATGGTTCTAAAATATGGGTAGTAGATTGGGAATATGGTGGTTTTAATGATCCTTTGTTTGATATAGGAGGTTTGTCTTCTAATAATGATTTAGATGAAAATCTAGAAAATGAGGTTTTAGAAATGTATTTTAAAGAAAAACCATCAAAAGATTTAATAATTAAATATAACGCAATGAAAACTGCTAGTTTATTAAGAGAGACAATGTGGAGTATGGTCTCTGAGATCACTTCTAAGATAGAATTTAATTATGCTGAGTATACTTCAGATAATCTCAAAAAATTTGAGGAGTCATTTGATAAACTATAATGATAGATAGTTCAAAAATTGTAGTAATTGGGGGTGGTATAGTGGGCTGCTCTACTGCATATCACTTAGCTGATTTAGGACATGAAGTTGTACTTATTGAAAGTGGTAAATTAACATCTGGTAGTACATGGCATGCTGCTGGACTAGTTGGCCAATTAAGAACTAATGCAAATATTACTCAATTATTAGGATATTCTGTTGATCTGTATGACAAGCTTGAAAAAGAAACAGGATTAGGAACAGGATGGAAGATGAATGGTGGATTGAGACTAGCTTGTAATAAAGAGAGATGGGAGGAGGTTTTAAGACAAACTACTACAGCTCATTCATTTGGTTTGGAGATGGAGTTACTGACTCCAAAAGAGGCTCAAGATTTATGGCCTATAATGAATATAGATGATGTTTATGGAGCAGCTTTCCTTCCTACAGATGGACAAGCAAATCCGACAGATATTTCACAAGCATTGGCTAAAGGAGCTAGAAACAAAGGAGCAAAAATATTTGAGGAAACTAGGGTATCAAAGGTAATTATAAATAATGGCGTAATTGAAGGTATTGAAACATCTAAAGGTAAAGTAAAGTGTGAAAAAATTGTTTGTTGTTGTGGTCAGTGGACCAGACAGTTTGCACAAGATGTTGGAGTTAATGTCCCTTTAGTTTCTTTTCAACATCAATATTTGGTTACTGAAAAAATAGAGGGTGTTAAATCAGACCTTCCTACTTTAAGAGATCCTGATAGGTTAATTTATTTTAAAGAGGAAGTTGGAGGCCTTGCAATGGGAGGGTATGAACCAAACCCTTTATCATGGGCTGAAAAATCAGTACCAGAAGATTTTCATTTTTCACTTTTAGACTCAAATTACGATCATTTTGAACAAATAATGAATAATGCTCTTGGAAGGGTCCCTAGTCTTGAAACTGCTGGAGTCAAAGAATTAATAAATGGACCTGAAAGTTTTACACCAGATGGAAACTTTATTTTAGGAGAGAGTCCTGAATTAAAAAACTTTTATGTTGGCGCAGGTTTCAACGCATATGGGATAGCTGCTGGAGGTGGAGCGGGAATGGCACTTGCAGAATGGGTAGCCAATGGAAGACCACCTTACGATTTATGGCCAGTTGATATAAGAAGATTTGGAAAACCCCATCAAGATTTGGAGTGGGTAAGAAAAAGAACTTATGAGGCTTATGCTAAACATTACACTATGGCATGGCCTTTTGAGGAAAACTCCTCAGTGAGAGAATTTAAAAAATCTCCAATTTATGAAAAACTTAAAAACTCAAATGCATGTTTTGGTGAAAAAATGGGTTGGGAGAGACCTAATTGGTTTGCACCAAAAGGAAGTGAGCCTAAAGATATTTATTCCTTTGACAGACAAAATTGGTTTGAATTTGTTGGAAATGAAGTAAAGGCTGCAAGAGAGAGTGCTGTTCTAATTGACCAAACATCTTTCGCTAAGTTTATTGTATCAGGTAAAGACTCACTACAAGCTTTAGAGTATTTATGTGCAAATAAAATTGATAGACCAATTGGTTCGACAATATATACCCAAATGTTGAATGACGATGGTGGAATCGAATGTGATTTAACAATAACAGTTATAGATAAAAATACCTTTTATATTATAACCGGAACAGGTTTTATGACCCATGACTATGATTGGATAATTTCTAATATTCCAAATAATTTAGAAGTAGAAGTTAAAAATATAACATTTGATAATTCAGTTTTTTCATTAATGGGACCAAATTCTAGAAAGATCCTTCAAGGACTTACAAATACAGATTTATCAAATGATAATTTTCCATTTGCTACATGTAAAAAAATCAAAATTGCATCAAAAGATGTTTATGCAATTAGAATAACCTATATGGGTGAGTTAGGTTGGGAGCTCCATTTCCCAATAGATTTTTCCTCAGAAATTTATTCAAAGATAATGGAATATGGAAATCAATTTGGACTAGTTAATGCTGGATATCGATGTATAGAGAGTTGTCGTTTAGAAAAGGGCTACAGAGCTTGGGGTTCAGATATCGGGCCAGACCATACTCCTCTTGAGGCTGGATTAGGATGGGCAACTAAAATTAACTCTGACAAAGATTTCATTGGAAAAAAAGCACTATTAAATCAAAAATCAAAAGGTTTGAAAAAGATTTTTGCAGGTTTTACGTGTGATGATCCAAATCAAATCCTTTTAGGAAGAGAAACTATATTTAGAGATGGTAAACAAGTAGGTTGGCTATCAAGCGGAGGTTATGGATACACTATAGGCAAATCTATTGGTTATGGGTACATAAGAAGTAAAGATGTTATTGATCAAAACTTTGTAGAAAATGGTAATTATGAATTAGAGATAGCTACTAAAAAAGTTCCCTGCAATGTGCATCTTTATCCTATCTATGATAAAGAGATGATTAAGATTAAATCTTAAGCTCTTTTATTTTTAAAAAAGAGTATTTTGTAACAATATTTTGTATTCTATTTGTTTTTAAAATTTCTAAAATTTGTTTTTTTTTCATCGGGATTATCTTTATATATTCTCCCTCATTAGGATTTACAATTTTAAAGTTTGTAATTCTAGGTACGTATGCAAGATAGATATCAGTAATTTCTTCTAAAATATCTGGGGCAATAATGAGTGACTCCAACTTTTTTACCGAAATAGGTTTGACTCCAAGTTCCTCTTTAATTTCTCTAATAATAGCTTGTCTACTTGATTCTTTCTTGTTAATCCCACCTGCTACTATTTCCAGAGGGTAGGGTGAAAATTTTTTAAAAAAATAATTTGGTCTCATCTGTCTTATGAAATAAAAAACTTGATCTTGTTTATTAAAACAAATAGCTGAGACACTATTTCCATTATAAATGTAATTTTCTCTTATCTCTTTAAAATCAAGTTTATTAGTATATTTAATAAATAATTCATAAATATTTTTATAGATCTTCCTCTTCTTAATATTTGTCATAGTTTTTGGATCTTGTAAGTTGTTTAACTTAGTTTATTTTATTGAAATTCAAATGAAAGTTTTAGTTGCTGTCAAAAGGGTCGTTGATTACAAAGTGCAGATTAGAGTAAAAAGCGACAATAGTGGAGTAGAAACCCAAAATGTTAAAATGTCTGTTAATCCACCAGATGAAAATGCTATTGAAGAGGCAGTAAAGCTTAAGGAACAGGGTCTTGCAAATGAGATAGTATCTGTATCTATTGGAGATGATAAATCCCAAGATGTTTTAAGAACATCCATGGCTATGGGGATTGATAGGTCTATATTGGTTAAAAGTCAAAACACATTAGAGCCATTAGCAGTTGCAAAAACACTAAAAATAATAATTGATAAAGAAAAACCAGATCTCGTTTTAATGGGTAAACAAGCTATCGATGATGACTCAAATCAAACAGGTCAGATTTTATCTGCATTATTAAATTGGCCACAAGGATGTTTTATTTCAAATTTAAAAATTGAAAATAATAAAGTTTTTATATCAAGGGAGATAGATGAAGGTATTGAAAACCTAGAAACCTCACTTCCAGCTGTTTTAACATGTGATTTAAGATTAAACACACCAAGGTTTGCCTCTCTTCCAAATATAATGAAGGCTAAAAAAAAACCTCTTGAGACAATTGATATTGACACTCTTGGAATTGATACATCATCAAAAATTAAAACCTTAAAAGTAATTGAGCCTCCAAAAAGAAAAGCAGGGATTATGGTTAATGATGTTAAAGAATTGGTTCAAAAGCTAAAATACGAGGCAAAAGTAATATAAATGTCTGTACTTGTAGTAGCGGAACATGATAACAAAAATTTTAAATCATCAACTCTTAATACTATTAGTGCTGCCGAAAAATTAAGCGAAGATATTCATCTTTTAATTTTAGGGAATAAAATTGAAGATCTTGCTAAAAGTTCAAAATCAATACAGTTAGTTAAAAAAGTAATTATTTGTGATCATGAGAAATTAGAAAATCAAATACCAGAATTTTCATCCCCTATAATTTCTAATTTAGCTGAAAACTATACACACATTTTAGCACCTTCAAGTACATTTGGAAAAAACCTTTTACCTAGAGTATCTGCTCAGTTAGATGTCACGCAAATAAGTGATATCATAGGTATTGAGTCCCAAGATACTTTTATCAGACCTATTTATGCAGGAAACGCTATTTCTTATGTTCAAACTAATCAAAAAATTAATTTAATGACTGTCAGGCCTACATCTTTTGAAAAATGTGAAGAAGCAGGGGGTGATGCAGCTGTAGAAAATATTCCTTTCATCGACTCAGAGGTTAAAACAACATTTGTAAGTAGAGAAGTATCAAAGAGTGATAGACCTGAATTGGGCAATGCTCGAGTGGTTGTATCTGGCGGTAGAGGACTAGAAAACTCTGATAATTTCAAACTTTTATATGATTTAGCTGATAAACTTAATGCAGCTGTTGGAGCGTCGAGAGCTGCTGTTGACTCAGGATACATTGGCAATGAATACCAAGTCGGACAAACTGGTAAAATGGTTGCTCCTGAGCTTTATATTGCCGTAGGTATATCCGGTGCAATACAGCATTTAGCGGGTATGAAAGAAAGTAAAGTCATAGTCGCCATTAATAAGGATTTAGAGGCACCTATATTTAATATAGCTGACTACGGACTTTCTTCGGATTTATTT
Organism: uncultured Alphaproteobacteria bacterium; assembly: GCA_902617355.1. GTDB lineage: Bacteria > Pseudomonadota > Alphaproteobacteria > HIMB59 > HIMB59 > HIMB59. Next base: position 5,208 of record CACMWK010000012.1, read on the forward strand.
CAAGCAATACCTGAAATTATTAAAGAGTTAGATCTACTTAATCAGATAGAATCGTAATATTTAATATATAATCAATATTATGAGCGAAGAGCAGAGAGAAGAATTAAATTACGATGTAGTAATAGTTGGAGCTGGTCCAGCTGGTTTATCAACAGCAATTAAACTAAAACAACTCGATACGAATTTGTCTATATGTGTCCTAGAGAAAGCATCTGAAGTCGGAGCTCATATTTTAAGTGGTAATGTTTTTGAAACTAAGGCTTTAGATGAACTCATTCCAAATTGGAAAGAACTCAATAGTCCAATCAGTACACTAGTAACATCAGAAGATTTTTTATTTTATACAAAAACTAAAAGTATGAAGGTGCCAAATTTTTTTTTACCAAATGTTTTAAAAAATCATGGAAATTACATTATTAGCTTATCTAATCTTTGCAAATGGTTAGGTGAATTTGCCGAAAACTTAGGAGTGGAGATCTTCCCAGGATTTGCAGCTAGTAAATTACTTTATGATAACGAACAAAAGGTAATTGGTGTTCAAACAGGCGATATGGGTTTAGACAAAGATTTTAAACCTAAAGATAATTATGAACCTGGGATTAATATCAAAGGTAAAGTTACAGTTTTATCAGAGGGATGTAGAGGTCACCTGGGAAAAGAGGTTCTTAAAAAATTTAATTTAGACTCCAACAACAAATCTCCTCAACAATACGGTATAGGCTTTAAAGAAATTTGGGAGATCAACTCTGAAAATCACCAACTTGGTAAAGTTTCACATAGCGTGGGATGGCCTCTTGAAAGTGATACATATGGAGGTGGTTTTTGTTATCATGCTGAAAATAATCAAATATACTTAGGTTACGTAATCGGTTTGGATTATAAGAATCCATACCTTTCTCCCTATGATGAATTTCAACAGTTTAAAACTCACCCTGATATCAAAAAATTATTAGATGGTGGTAAAAGAATTTCTTATGGAGCAAGAGCTCTAATAGAGGGGGGATTGCAGAGTCTTCCACAAATGCATATGCCAGGGGCATTATTGATAGGATGTGATGCAGGCACTCTAAATATGCCAAAAATTAAAGGATCACATACCGCAATGAAAAGTGGAATAATTGCTGCAGAAGTCATTAATGATCACATAAATAGCAATAAAGAACTGTCAGAGTATGAGTCAAAATTCCAAAACTCATGGGTATTTGAAGAATTATACAAAGCAAGAAATGTTAAGCCTAGTTTTCAATGGGGCCTGATACCTGCAATGATTTTTACTGGATTAGATCAAAAAATATTTGGAGGTAAACTTCCCTTTACCCTACAACACAAGCACGCTGACCATGAATCTTTGATCCCAGCTAAAAAAGCAAAAAAAATTACCTATCCTAAATATGATGGTATTATTACTTTTGACAAACCCAGCTCAGTTTATCTATCAGGAACTAACCACGCAGATGATCAACCTAACCATTTGTTACTTAATGATAAAGATCTGCCAACTAATTTTACTATTGAAGAATACGACGAACCTGCACAAAGGTATTGCCCCGCAGGTGTTTATGAAGTTGAATTTGATAATGACTTACAAAAAAAAGTTTTAAAAATTAATTCTCAAAATTGTATTCATTGTAAGACATGTGATATTAAAGAACCCTCTCAAAATATTGAGTGGGTAACTCCTGAGGGCGGAGGTGGACCTATTTACTCTGGGACTTAATTAAAGTCGTATTCAAAGTTTTGCGAAGTTGCATTGATATTTACCAATTTAGCTCCATGCTTTATATGAAAATGTGTTGCAATAGGTGTCAAAGGAGAAAGTGTGATAAAGCGATCTATATTTTTCATCTCATCTTTTACAAGCTTTTTTGTTGTAAAAATAGTTTGTTTACCTGCTCCTCTTTTTCTTGACCAAACAGTATAGGCTACAGCAATGTTTGCGTTTTTTTCATGAAAAGCATTTTTGCTCATTAAGTCTAATTCTTTCATTGTTTGTGGTACATCGTTACAGAATGCTAGACAAATAAACCCTTCAACATCTTCATTAGATTTTAATCCATAAATCTTGCGGCCATACGAGGTACGAAATTCATTGTCAATGTCTGGTCTGATTGGATCTTCGCTAGTATCCACTGAGTCTAGCTCAACTAATTCTGCCTTTGAAAGCCAACTAAAAAAATTACTTAATTTATTTTTGAATTTTTCCAAATTACAACCATTGATGTTTCATAGCTAAAACATCTTCATCTCCATGTAAAATTATGGAAGCTAAACTATCAATTTTTGGCAAAATACTTGATACATAAATACTTGATGTAGCTATTTTTGCATCCAGAAATTCATTATCAATTTCGCCTTTATCTTTTAATTCGAGTGATTTTTTTGCAGTTTTAATCATCATCCAACCGCCAAAAATATAACCTAACATCATTAAATAATTAACACTTGATACAGCAGGTCTTTTTTTATTGTTAGAAGTAGAAACTATGTGCTCAACAACTTTTTTTGCAGAGTCAATTGAGCTATCCATTTTTTTACATAACTCTTGTAATCGATCTGAACTCGCAGATGCTTCTGTATCGGTTTTAATTTCGTCAATTAATTCTAATATGCTTTTACCATTGTCTCGAAGCGTCTTTCTAAATACTAAATCATTTGCTTGAATTGCAGTGGTGCCCTCGTATATAGGGAGAATTCTAGCATCTCTATAATGTTGTGCGATACCTGTTTCTTCAATAAAACCCATTCCACCATGAATTTGAATAGCATTTGATGTAATCTCAAGTGACCTTTCAGTCAACCACCCTTTAATAATAGGTATCATTAAAGATGATTTTGTTTCCCAATATTCACTCTCATCTGACTTAGTCATATCCAAAGCAAAAGCTCCATAAATTGCAAGAGCTCTCATAGCTTCGATTTCTGATTTCATAGTCGAGGACAATCGAAGCACATCTGGGTGATGAATAATAGGATCGCCTTTCTGACCATCAATTGGAACTCCTTGAACTCTATCAAAGGCATACATTTTAGATTGTTGGTAAGCTCTTTCAGAAACAGCAAGTCCTTGTACTCCAACTGAGAACCTTGCATGGTTCATCATTTCAAACATAATATTTAAACCCTTATTTTCTTCTCCAACCAAATAACCAATTGCTCCATCCTTTTCACCAAACTGTAAAACTGCAGTAGGAGAACCTTTGACACCAAGTTTTTTTTCAATAGACAAACAGGTTACATCATTTTTTTTGCCAATACTGCCGTCATCATTTGGAATAAATTTAGGAACAAGAAAAACAGAAATACCTTTATTACCCTCTGGCGCTTCAGGTGTTCTGGCTAAAACCAAATGAATAATATTCTCAGATAAATCATGTTCCCCATAGGTAATATAAATTTTTTGTCCATAAATTTTATAATGACCATTTTCTTTTATGGCTTTAGTTTTAATAGTAGACAGGTCTGTTCCGGATTGTGGTTCAGTTAAATTCATTGTACCTGTCCAATGACCTGATGCTAATTTTGGTATATAAAAGCTTTTTTGATCTTCTGATGCTGATTTTTGTAAAGCATATATCAGACCTTGTGTTAATAGGTGGCAAAGCGCCAATGACATATTAGAACTATGCCAAATTTCATTAACAGCGGCAGATAAAGTTACTGGTATCTGTTGACCACCAAATTTTTCTTTGGCCTCTAAGCCAAACCACCCACCATCTCTTAAACTCTCATAAGCCTCTTTGAAGCCTTTAGGAGTTACGACTTCACCAGTATCGAGTCTTTTTGAGCCCTCATGGTCTCCTGAAAGGTTACAAGGGTCTAAAACTTCAGAAGCTATTTTTCCTGCCTCTTCAAGAACAGCTTCAACTAAATCATCAGAAAATTCAGAGTAATCACTAACTTTATTTAGTTTGCCTAAATCTATTAGATTTTTAATTACAAAATTTAAATCTTTAATTGGAGCTTCGTACATGACTTATATATATACTTTTCTTAAGTTCCTGCCTAAAGAAATTAAAATCTCGTGTTCATTAGTCCCAGTTTCGTATGCAATTCTCTCATATCGTTGATTACTTCCAATTATTTCGACAGGTTTGCCCAGATACAATTTGTTATTGGGAACTTTAGACACATCAATCGTGATCAAGTCCATTGAAACTCTTCCTAAAATTCTACATTGAAATTTATCTATATAAACAGATGCTTTATTACTTCCGCTTCTAAGAAATCCATCAGAGTAACCAAAATCTATGGTAGCAACTTTTAAGTCTCTTTTAAGTTTATAAGTTTGGCTGTAGCCAATTGAATTTCCTTTTCTGACATTTTGAACTTGTAATATAGGTGAGTAAATACTCATAACCTGTCTTAAGTTAAATCTTTTTTTATAGAAAGGATTAATTCCGTATAGGCTTTTTCCAGGTCTTACATAATTTAAATGATATTGCTTTCCTAAAAAAATTCCAGATGAATTAGCTATACTTAAAGGTAAATTAAAATTTTTATTTACATCAATAAGTTTATTTAATTGTTTACTTGACTCATTTTTTTTTAAATCATCTGCAGAAGATAGGTGAGACATTAAAAAAATAATATTTTTTTTATCGATTAAATTTGAATATTTTTCAAGTTCGCTTGACTGCAATCCAAGACGATTCATTCCAGTATCAATATGCAAAACGTACTTAAGTTTTTGTGAAGTTTTTAATAAAGATAATTGATCGATATTATTAATAATAGGAATTATTTTATATTTTTTTATTTCTTTTAAATCATTGTTTGAAATCACACCTGATAACAAGTAAATATTTATATTCTTAAAATTTTCTCTCAGTTTGATAGCATCATCTAACCTTGCAACATAAAAATCTTTACATTTATTCGTTTTTAATATTTTACAACATTCCAAAAGGCCGTGCCCATAGCCATCACCTTTTATTACGCTTATAATCTTTGAATTACCTGAAAACTTATTGATTTGCCTGTAATTATGCGACAGATTTTCTTTACTCACAAAAATCATTTTTTTGTTGATTTTTTGGTTTTTTTTAAAGACTAGTTGTTTCATATTATGGATTTTAAGGCTTCAACCTTGTTGTCTTATGCCCTATATTACTTCTACTATTATAATAGATATAGGAGGAGTAAATGAAAAAATTTATTTCATTATTTTACGCTCTAGTCCTGTTTGCTGGTTTTACAACTGTAGCAAAAGCGGCAGACCCGATTAGAATTCCAGTTTTAAACTGGTCAAGCCAAATCGTTATGGCTAACGTTATGGCACAGGCTTTTGAAGAGCTTGGTTATGATGTTGAATTAGTCCCTGCTGAGTCAGCAACAAGATATGAAGCTGTCAGAGTAGGTGAGCTTCACGTTGCTCATGAAACATGGCAGTCAACTATGGCTAAACCATTTTATGAAGCTATGGATAAAGGTGGTTTAATCGATGCTGGTTCACACTTAGCTCCAACTCTTGAAGATATGGGTGTTCCACAATGGGTTATTGATGAAAATTTATGTCCAGGTCTTCCAAATTGGGAAGCTTTAAAATCTCCTGAGTGTCAAGCTAACTTTGCTACACCTGACTCTGAAGGTAAAGGTAGATGGTTAGAGGGTCCTTATGAATGGCACACTGATGTGATGCCTAACAGACTAAAAGGTCTTGGCTTAGATGATCAGTGGATGGTTAAGTTTGCTGGTAGTGCTGATGCACTATGGGCAGAACTAGCAGCTGCAAAAAAAGAAGGTAGAGGAACAGTGATCTTTAACTGGACACCAAACTTTACTGATGCTGAGGGATTTGTATTTATTGAATTCCCACCTTTCTACCAAGGTTGTAGAATTGAAGACGGCGGTTCTGTTGAGACAACTGGTTGTGGTTCACCAATTGGTTGGTTAAAAAAAGCAGCACACATCAAGTTCCCAATCACTCATACATCTGCATATAAATTCTACACAAAAATGGAATTCACATCAGGTAACATTGGTGAAATGGCTAACTATGTTGATAACGGTGGTATGACTCACGCAGAGGCAGCTACTGCATATATTGCTAATAACAGAGATCAAATCGATCTCTTCATGAAGTAATATAATATTTTTAAAATCCTCCCTTAAATGGGAGGATTTTACTTTTAATTTTTTTTGATAGGTTAATCTTATGTCACCAACTATTAGTTGCGATTCTGTCTACAAGATCTTTGGCGCCAATGCGAACAAGCTATTAGCAGACTCTAATGGGTCTGTGGATGCTAAACAATTTCAAGAAGCAGGATGTATAGTGGGTGTAAATAATGCCTCTTTTGATGTTGATAAAGGAGAGATGTTAGTTGTCATGGGCCTATCAGGCTCAGGAAAATCCACCTTATTGAGATGTATTTCAAGATTGACTGACGCAACCGCAGGTAAAATATTAGTTGACGGTGAAGATATTTGTTTAATGAACAACAAACAATTAGTTGAGCTTAGAAGAGAGAAAATGGGAATGGTTTTTCAAAATTTTGCCCTACTTCCTCATAAAACAGTCATTGAAAATATTGCCTTCCCCTTGCAGGTAAAAGGAGTCAGTACAGAAAATAGTATGTACAAGGCTTTAGAAATGGTCGAATTGGTTGGGCTCAAAGGAAGAGAAAATTACTTTCCAAGAGAGTTATCTGGTGGACAGCAACAAAGAGTAGGAATAGCTAGATCACTGGCAGTTGAGCCAGACATTTGGTTTTTAGATGAACCATTCTCTGCATTAGATCCTTTAATTCGAAAAGAAATGCAGGATGAATTTTTAAGACTTCAAGGGGTTCTTAACAAAACAATTATGTTTGTTACGCACGATTTTGATGAGGCTCTTAGATTAGCTGATCGTATTGCAATTATGAAAGATGGAATTATTGAACAATTAGATACCCCGGGTAATATTGTTTTAAACCCCGCAACTGATTATGTTAAAAAATTTACAGAAGATGTTCCTAGAGAAAAAGTATTAAAAATAGAGTCTATAATGGACCCTAAGGACACAAATGCTTCAAACAATTTAAAAGTATCTAAAGACGACATTATAGAGAGTGTTGCTGAAAAAATTCTTAATAGTAAAGAAATAATAAAAGTTATAGATCCTAAAGATAGTTCAGAAGTTGGATCAATCAACCCTTCAAAAGTAATAAAAGTTTTATTTGGTGGATAAGAACTACTTAGAAACTATTAGAAATTCTAAGCCAGCTCAATTTGGCATTCTTATATTTATTTTTCTTATTCTTTATTTTCTTATTCCACAAAGTGAAAATAATTATTTATGGAGACTCCCATCAGTCCTTAAAGGAATTCCATTAGCAATTAATAACGTAATCTTTAATGCTTTATATGAGTGGTTCCCATTAAAGGTTTGGGATCCAGTCTTTGAAATGTACGAAGAAAAAGCTGCTTTTAGAGAATTCACTAAAGCTGTTTCACAAGGCTTGCTCTTTTTAATCACTGTCGTAAGAGAACTCTTATTAGGCGGAGACAAAATAATAGACGTATTTGTAAGCGACTCATGGCTAAAAGAAAATGATTGGTTAAGTTGGCCTGCATTGCCTTGGACAGCAACAACTGTGGGAGCATTTCTTCTTGGATACCAGCTTAATGGTCTCAGGCTTGGGCTTTTAGGTGGTATAGGTGCATTATACATTTCGGTATTTGGAAATTACGTTCCGTCAATTCAAACATTGTCATTTGTGTTGATTACTACGCCAATTTGTTTCGTTCTTGGTCTTTCTTTTGGAATTTGGGGATACCTTGATAAAAAAGTCGAGACTGCCTTACAACCAGTTTTAAATGTTATGCAGACTATGCCTCAGTTTGCATATTTAGTTCCAATTATTGCTTTATTTGGACTAGGAGATCACGCCGGTTCAATCGCTACTATTATTATTGCAACTCCACCTATGATAAGAAATACAATTCTTGGACTGAAAAGAATTTCTCCTGAAGTTGTTGAAGCAGGCTTAATGAGTGGGTGTACAAAACCGCAATTGCTTTTTAAAGTTTTAATTCCAGCAGCTAGAAGAGATATTCTTAATGGCGTAAATACAGTTATCATGCAATGTCTAGCAATGGTTGTCATAGCTTCATTCGTAGGAGCTAAAGGCTTAGGTTTGAATTTAAAAATTGCATTAAACAGTTTAAAAATTGGAAAAGCAGCAGAGGCAGGTTTGTGTATTGTTATTATAGCGGTTATCCTCGATAGATTTACAAAAGCTTGGGCTGATAAACAAAAAGACTATTTTGAAAATTTAACATTCTTCCAAAGATATAAATTATTAATTATTTTTGCTATTTCTGTCGTCATTTTTTCAATCATTGCTTTTATATCTGGTGGTTACTTTGATAAAATAAACTACTTATATGTTATTCCCATAGAAAAAGGTTTAACAATAGCTCATTACATTGATGGAGCAGTTGACTGGGTTTGGGAGACATTTTTTTACTCATTAAATTCTTTTAACAAGTTTTTGCTAACGCAAGTATTAGGACCAATGAAACATGCCTACTTAGGTATGCCAGTTATTGCAACATTTACACTAGCGATGGGCGCAGCGTATATTGTAGGTAATGCAAGAACTGCTTTGATCGTTGGCGGTATGTTATTGTTTATTGCATTATCTGAATATTGGGACAGAGCTTTAATTACAATGTATATGGGATCATTTGCAGTAATTATGGCTTCACTTAATGGAATTATTTTAGGTTCAATATTTGGTAGAACCGAAAGAGGCGGAAGAATACTATTATCTTTCTGCGATTTTTTTGAAACATTCCCTTCTTTCGTTTACCTAATTCCAGTTATATTTTTATTTAATATAACTGACACTTCAGTGCTAATTGCAGCTATTGTTTATGCTACTGTTCCAGCAACAAGATATACGGTTTGGGGTTTAAAAAGTGTTCCACTATCTCTTCACGAGGCTGGAACTATGTCAGGAGTTTCAGCTTTTCAACGATGGACAAATATTGAAATACCCATAGCTTTCCCAACAGTAATGTTGGGAGTCAACCAAACAGTCGTTTTCTCTCTTCAGATGGTAATTTTAGGAGCACTTATAGGAACTGAAGATCTAGGACAAATTATCTTTGGTGCTTTATCTAGAACAAAAGATGGTGCAGGTGTTGCTTTAACACTTGGAATTTTTGTATCTCTTATAGCTATATGTGTAGATGTTATTGTTAGAAATTGGGCAGAGGAAAGAAAAAAAGCTCTTGGATTAGCATAGAGAATGATCATCCCAAGAGTTACTCAACCTTATGAACCTGGATTACCAGCTCTTGGTGACGACTTAGAAAATTATTTGGTAACTGGTGGAGGTTCTCTCACATTAAAATTAGAACCAGATGATAAACTTAAAATAATTAATTTAGAAGGCCATCAACAGGCTGAGGTTGTATGCTTTAATTCAAAAGGAGAATGTAATTTATCAGCATTAGGCCTTGATAACGAACACAACGGTCAATTAACCAAAAAAATCCTTACGAGCGAAGAGGAGTCAGCTCAAATAGCACGCACTAAATTAAAAAAACTTGGATATGAGGTAGAGTCTATTAATAAATCGATTTTAGTATTTTCTAAAAATTCACTTTCAGGTTCAATTGAGGAGTTTAAAACAAACGACTCCATTGTTTGTATAATTTCTGCACCAGGCGAAAGTGAAATTACACATGAAAATATTCCTGCATCCGAACTACGAGTAATTGTTCAAAGAAATAAAAAACGTGAAGAGGGGGAATTTTTATTACCAGACCCTTTAATGGATCCTGTTGAAGAAATTTTTGTTAAAAGATATACCGCAATGGCCTATGAGGTCAAAGAAGGAGATTTTATTCAGATAATTGATGTTTATGGAAGACAATGTTCTGACTTTATGGCTTTCGACTCAGAGAGTCTTCAAAAAGGCCAAGAGCTCTCAATAGATACAACTAATAGTAGATATCTAATGGGAAGTGCTTTTCCAATGCCAGGTCTCCATTCTAAATATTATGATGAAAATCAAATGCCCATGGTTGAAGTCTACAGAGACACTGTCGGAAGACATGATACGTTTGGTACTGCATGTACTTCAAAATTTTATGATGATATTGGTTATTTTGGTCATCCAAATTGCTCTGACAATTTCAATTATGTATTAGATAAGTTTACTGTAAGAAAAAGACTAGGTTGGAATGCTATAAATTTATTTTATAACACAGCCATTGATGCAAATAATGCTTTAATTTTTGATGAACCATGGTCTAGACCAGGAGACTATGTGATGTTTAAAGCTCTGAAAAATTTAGTTTGTGTCTCCTCTGCTTGTCCAGACGATGTAGATGCAGCTAATGGATGGAATCCTACTGACATTTTTGTTAGAATCTATAGACCGAATAGACCTTTTAGTAAAGGAATGGCATTTAGAATGAAAGCAGACTCTGAACCTAAATTAACTAAAGAAACTGGTTTTCACCCAAGAGTATCAAAACTTACTGAAAATATTATTGAGTACAAAGGCTTCTGGTTAGCTTCTAATTATAACAATTACGGGGCTCACCAAGAATATGAAGCTTGCAGAGAGCGTGCTATCATTATGGATTTATCAGCACTTAGAAAGTTTGAAGTAAGAGGTCCAGACGCTGAAGAACTTTTACAAATGACTTGCACTAGAAACATCAGAAAACTATCTGTTGGCCAAGTTGTTTACACTGCGATGTGCTACGAGCATGGAGGTATGCTTGATGACGGTACAGTATTCAAAATGACGGATGATAATTTTAGGTGGATTTGTGGAGATGAGTATTGCGGTGAATGGTTAAGAGAAAAAGCAAAGGAACATAACTTTAAGGTATGGATTAAATCTTCTACTGATAATTTACATAATGTTTCTGTCCAAGGACCAAAGAGTAGAGAAATATTAAAAAAGATAATCTGGACACCCCCTCATCAAACATCATTGACTGATTTAGAGTGGTTTAGGTTTTCTATAGCCAGGTTAAATACTTTAGATGGAATTCCTTTAATGGTATCTAGAACTGGATATACAGGTGAACTAGGTTATGAAATATTTTGTCATCCGAGTAAAGCTGCTGAAGTTTGGGATGCTGTAATGAAAGCTGGAGAAGAGTTTGGAATTGTGCCTATGGGATTGGACGCTTTGGATTTAGTTAGAATTGAAGCTGGTTTAGTTTTTGCAAATTATGAATTCGATGATCAAACTGATCCGTTTGAGGCGGGAATTGGTTTTACAGTTCCTCTTAAATCAAAAGAGGACAACTTTATTGGTAAAGAGGCTTTACTTGAAAGAAAGGCAAACCCTCAAAGAAAACTAGTAGGACTTGAGATTGAGGGAAATGAAACTACCGGGCATGGTGACTGTGTTCATCCTTCAAATAATGGAAGGGAACAAGTTGGCATTATAACAAGTGGTATGAAATCCCCTGTTCTAAATAAAAATATTGCTCTTTGTAAAATCAATGTCAAATACAGCGAGCTTAATACTGAAGTTGAAATAGGTAAGTTAGATGGTCAACAAAAAAGAATAAAGGCTAAGGTCGTACCATTCCCATTTTATGATCCAACTAAATCAAGAGTCAAATCCTAATTTTTTTATCTTTTTAAATGAGTTCAATTTTTTTAGATAATTCTTCAACTTTACCAATTAGTGATAACAGGTTTGATAAAGGGCCTTTTTTTGAATTTTATCATAAAGAAGATAATTCTTATGGTGTATACGCTGATCGCTATTTTCCAATATCTGTTGGAAATAAAATCAAAGATAGTTACTGGAATTTGAGAAGAAAAGCTGTCATGTATGATGTACCTGAAAAACCTATTCAAATAGAGGGACCACAGTCAGAGGAATTTCTTGATAAAATATTTTGTCGCAAAATTAAAGATATGAGAGTAGGCAGAGGTAAATATGCAATTGCCTGTTATGAAAATGGCGGAATATTTATAGATGGTGTACTTTTTAGATTAGAGCAAAATAAATTTTGGTACGTCCAACCTGATGGACCCCTTGAAACTTGGTTAAAAGCTCATCAAAAAAACTATGAAGTTACTATAACTGACCCTAATTCTCGAGTGATACAAATTCAAGGTCCAATTTCTAAAGATATAATTTCAAAGCTAACAAATGGAGAAATAAACAATGATTTTAAATATTATCATTCAGGCTATTCAAAAATAGCTGATCAAAATGTTTATGTCTCTAGAACAGGATGGACCTCTGAATTAGGCTTCGAAATTTATACTCTAGGAAATAAGACTGATTATAAAAAAATTTGGGATACTATTTGTGAAATCGGATATCCGATGGGTATGACATTTGATGGTCTAGAATCAATGGATATAAGAAGAATTGAAGCAGGCATCCTAGATAACAACACAGATTTTGACTCTTCAATGAATCCTTATGAAATTGGATTAGGCTCTCTAGTTGATTTAGAGAAAGAAAATTTTATTGGGAAAAAAGCTTTAGAATTTTTATCAACAAAATTTGGAAAGAGATTATTTGGTATAACTACCGATAAAGAAATTATTCCAAGAGCAAAAGTTTATTTATCATCAAATGAACAAAAAATTGGATATCTTTCAGCATCAACTTGGTCTCCTACTTTAGAAAAGTATGTAGGTTATGTACGTTTTGACTACCCTGGTGAGTGGAAAGAATTTCAAATTAAAGTGGAGTCTGTTAATGATAATTTAGCTGACTGCGAAATAATTGATTTACCATTTTACGATAAAGAAAAACTAATCCCAAAGGGGATTGATAAAAATATTCCTTAATCTTTATTTTTTTCTTTTCTAAAGAATGGTATTAAAAAAACAAAACAAGCTACAAAGAAAAAAAGACTTCCAAACATAGCCCAGAAACTACCAATACTTGATATTATAAAGCCTACGGCAGAAATAATAAATAAAACCCATCCAATAAAATTAAGAGTATTATTGGACATATAATAATTATTTTGTATCTAAATATGTAGCCATAGAGTCATCCATAGCATCCAACCATGTAGTGTGATGTGAGGGACCAGTGGTG
>CACMWK010000013.1:0-11077 GCA_902617355.1 uncultured Alphaproteobacteria bacterium
AATTTATTTTCAATAAAAGATGAAATATTAAATGAAATTGACTCTCTTAAAAATTTTGAAAGAGAAAAAAAAACTCTTTTTAATAAATATATTAATGATCTTAATAATTATAAAGAAGAGGCGTTAAAAGTATCAAATTTAAGAAAAATAGAGTCAAAAAAAATATCTGAAAGTATTAACAAGCAACTTCCAATTGTAAATATAGAACAAGGTGAAATTATTTTTAAATTTTCACAAAAAGATGAAAAAGATTTCAATTCTCATGGGTATGATGAGTTAGATGTATTGTTCAGAACAAATAAAAATTCTGAATTTAGCTCAATAAAAAAAGTAGCTTCCGGAGGAGAGTTGTCACGATTGCTTCTAATAATTAAGTCATTATCAGCAAACAATGATAACAATCTAACTCTTATTTTTGATGAAGTGGATAGTGGTTTAAGTGGTAAGATAGCATCTAATGTCTCTGAAAAAATTCATAATATTTCAAAGAAAAATCAAGTAATTGCCATAACACATTCACCTCAAGTAGCCTCAAAAGCTCATAAACATTGGAAAATTGAAAAAGTTATTAAAAATGACGAAATGACAAGTCAAATTGTAGAATTAAATGATGAGTCAAGAGTAAATGAAATAGCAAGTTTAATAAGTGGGACTAAAATTACTGAGACTGCAAAAAAAGTGGCCTCTGATTTACTTCAAAATTAACAAAATGAAAAAAAAAGATAGTTTTATTAAACTTAGAGATGAATTAAAGAAATACAATAAAGAATATTATAACTCAAAACCATCAATCGACGACTCAGAGTATGATGATTTGAAAAAAAAGTATGATTATTTATTGTTAAAAAATCCTGAATTAACAGAGTTTGACAATTTAGGTATAGGCACATCGCCATCATCGAAGTTTAAAAAATTTAAGCATTATGAGCCGATGCTTTCACTTTCAAATAGTTTTAATTTTAATGACTCAGAAGATTTCTTTGAAAAAGCTACTAATTTTTTAAAGAGGCAAAATTCAAATTATGTATATTATGTAGATTGCAAAATAGATGGAGTGTCATTATCTTTAATTTACAAAAATAATAAGTTATTTAAAGCTATAACTAGAGGAGATGGTTTAATTGGAGAAGAGATTACAGAAAATGTATTGGGTATAACAGGCATACCAAAAGTTTTAAAAAATTGTCAATCCGATCTTATAGAAATAAGAGGCGAGGTATTTTTTTTTAGAAGAGATTTTGAAAAATTAAATCAACAATTTGAAAAAAAAAATCAATTTTCAAATCCGAGAAATGCTGCCTCGGGATCACTTCGCCAAATTAATAGCAAAATCACTAAAGATCGACCTTTGAGATTTATACCACATGGATATGGTAAATTTTCTTATGAAAAAGAGTTTTTAAATTTTGAAGAATTTTTAAGTTTCTGTAAAAAAAATAATTTTGATCAAACTGGCTATGCTAAAAAATATACAAATTTAAAAAATATTCATAGTTACGTTTCTGAGATAGAGAAGAAAAGATCCTCCATAAATTTCGATATTGATGGGATGGTAATAAAAATTAATGATTTAGATTTACAAAGAATGCTGGGAAGCACTAATAAATTTCCTAGATGGGCAATAGCTGCCAAATTTAGTTCTGAGGAAGCTTTGACACAAATTGAAAAAATAGAACTACAAATTGGAAGAACTGGGGCTATCACACCTGTTGCTAGACTAAAGCCAATAAATATAGGAGGCGTAATTGTATCAAATGCGACTCTTCATAATTTTGATGAAATTATTAGGAAAGATATAAGAATTAATGATTTCGTTTGGGTTAAAAGGGCTGGGGACGTAATACCTTATGTTTCAAAAGTGGATATTGAGAGAAGGAAAAAATCTAGTAAGAAATTTGTCGTGCCAAAAAAATGTTTATGTGGATCTAGAATAATAAAAATTGAAGATGAAGCAGTACAAAGGTGCAGTGCTAGAAAAAATCAATGCAAATATCAAAACTTAGAAACTTTCAAACACTTTGTTTCAAAAAAAGCTATGAATATAGATGGTCTTGGTGAAAAATTGATTGAGAAATTTATTAGTCTTAACTTAATATCAAATAAATTCGACATTTATAAATTAGAAAATCATAAAGATAAAATTACAAAACTTGAGGGATTTGGAGAAAAGTCCTTTCAAAATCTCATTGAGTCAATTAATAAATCTAAAATTACCACTTTATCAAGATATTTATTTTCATTGGGTCTTAGATACTTAGGTGAAAACAATTCTGAACTTATATCTTTTTATTTTAAAAATAAAACTAGATTTAAAAATATTATTCAATCGAAAAAACTTAGAGAAGAGCTTGAAAACATTGATGGCTTGGGAGAAAAAGCTATTAATTCTTTTATAAATTACTTTTCTGATCAGAGTAACCTTGAAGAGTCATTTATGATCCTTGACATAATTGAAATTAAGGAAATTAAGGATGATATAATGAATCTTAATAAAAGCATATTATTTACTGGAACTCTTCAAAAAATGTCTAGAGAAAGAGCAAAAGAATTAGCTAAAAAAAAAGGATATAAAATTGCCTCGAATGTTTCAAAAAATTTAGACATACTTGTATTTGGAGAGAAATCAGGCTCCAAATTAAAAAAAGCTATAGATTTAAAAATTAATATTATAAATGAAAAAGATTTTTTAAATCTTATTAATTAAATTTTTTATAAAATATTTCTTGTGCTCATTACTTAATCTTGACTCAAGGAATTTGTAAATTTTCTGATGATATTTTTTTATAAATTTTCTTTCAATATTTGTAATTAATCTCAAATCAACTAATTCTAAATCGTAAGGCACTAAAGTGATATTTTTTAACTTCATACCTCTATTTAATATTTTTGTAACATACAAATTTTCTAATCTCAGGCCAAATTGACCCTCAACATAATGGCCTGGTTCAATGGAAAATAAATTATTATTAGTTAGAATGTCCTTTGAGCTAGATGAAATGATGGGGTATTTTTCATGTACATCGCCAAAATTACCAACTCCATGACCAGTACCATGGCTATAATATATTTTAAATTTAGATAGATAATTTCTGATATATAAATCTACTTTTGATGATCTAACATTTTTAGGAAATATTTTGTTTTCTATTTTTATTAAAGACTTTAATAAATAAGTATAGCTATATTTAATTTTAGAAAAATTTCTTTTCCCAACTTTAATAACCCTAGTTATATCTGTAGTGCCCTCCAAATATTGAGCTCCAGAGTCAATTAGTAATACATTTCTATTTTTAAATGATAAGGATTTTTTGGGAATGGGTTTGTAGTGAATAATGGCAGCATTTGAGTCAAATGCACTAATGTAATCAAATGAGTTTCTAAAAAAATTGATACCCTCTTTTCTTATATTATATAGATATTCTGAAATCTGATGTTCATTTTTGGGATTAATATTTTTTTGTTTTAAATCAATGATAAATTTAGTAACAGCTAAACCGTCTTCAATATGGCAATTTTCTATATTTTTTAATTCCTTAGAAGTTTTGATACCTAAATATTTAGAAATATTAATTCTAGACTCAGATAAGTTTAAAAATTTAGATAAACGCATATATATATTTAAATTTAAAAATTCATAAGAAGTTTCTAAATTTTTCAATTTTGATTTTTTAAGAAATTGAATAAATTTTTCTTCTCTAAAGATGTTAAAACCCATACTTATCTTACTAATTTTATTTAAGTTTAAGTTATTAGATATTAAGATTGGCTTGATATTTTTTTTTGGAATAAACAAACCAGCAAATGGCTTAGTAGAATTCCATAATTCAAACGATCTGAGGTTTAATAAATATGCAACATGAGCATTATTCCAAATTAATATACCGTCAGTTTTTAAATAATTTTTTATTTTTTTTAAATTATCATTAAGTTTTCTTGGGATTAAATATTTTGGCATACTTAACGGATAAGAAATGCTAAAATTTGGATAGTATTTTTTTTTAAAAAAATTTTTTAATTGTGGATTAATAGTAATTTTATTTTTTTCTAGTTTTGAATTTAACTCTCTAAATTCTTTAACTGAAATTAACTTAGAATCTAATGTGCCTGACAATTCTTTTTTTTGCATTATTAGGTAATCAACAATGGTTATTTCGCTTAAGTCATAAATTTCACAATTGTTACTAAAAAATTTTTTAGCTGCCAATGTGTACCGTGAGTCAGTAAAAAAGACGAATTTATTAATAAAAAAAAGTGCATATCCCCTTGTGCAATCAAACTTAAATAATTTATAAATATCTTTTAAATCTAGATTTGGACTCTCATTAAGGTGCAAATCATTATTAGTAATTAAATAAAAATCTATTTTATTATCTTTTAAATATTTTTTGATTAAAAAAGATTTCATTTACTATTTTTTTTTAAAAATTCTAACATTCTTTTTTTTCCAGGACTTAATTGTGCATTATCTGAAGTAATCTTTTTATTAAAGTTAGATGAGGAATATTCCTCAACTGTATTTGTAACATTTTTCTCAACTTTTGAAATTTCATTCAAAAATCTTGATGGTAATGAGTAATTATTCATTCCATAAGTATATCTGGAAGTTGCGTAGCTTAGATTTAAATCAAACTTTGCTCTAGTAATTCCAACATAAGCAAGCCTTCTTTCTTCTTCTAGTGATTTTGATGAATTATGCTCTAACGCTCGAGAACTTGGAAAGATACCCTCTTCCCAACCTGGTAAGTAAACATGATCAAATTCTAATCCTTTAGCAGCATGTAATGTCATTAATTTAATAGAATTAGATTGTATATTTTTTTGATTTTCATTAACCAGGCCTACATGTTCTAAAAAATCATCCAAATTCTCAAACTCAGACAAGGCGTTTACAAATTCTTTTAAATTATCAATCCTTGATTCATTTTCTACTTGTTTCAATTTGTTTTTTTCATTTTCTAACATTTTTAAATATCCTGACTCCTCAATAATAAAAATACCTATATCTTCTAAATTTGTTTTGTTTATAAGATCAGATGTTTTTTTTATAATATCAATAAATGGTTTAGTTTTTAATTTAAGAGATCCTGGCAATTTATTTTCATAAGACAATGAATCCAAAGACTCAAAAAATGAAACTTTTTTTTCTCTAGCATTATCAATAATTATTTTTACTGATTGATCGCCTATTCCTCTTTTTGGTAAATTGATTATTCTTTCAAATGAAAGATCATCTTGAAAACTATTTGCAAGTTTTAAGTATGCAAGAATATCTTTGATTTCTTTTCTATCAAAAAATCTTGGTCCACCAATAATTTCATAAGGCAGTGCATATTTTATTAACTTGTCTTCAATACTTCTCATTTGGGCAGTAAGTCTAACTAAGACACCTATGCTGTTATTTTCCTTAAACTTTTTTGATATATTATCAGATATCCATAGTGACTCCTCCTCTTGAGAGTAAAAAGAATTTAAATTAATTTTTTGGTCTGGTATTTTTTTATTAAAACTTATTAAATCTTTACCTAGTCTATTCTTATTATTGCTTATTATACATGCTGCTGCCTCTAAAATTGAACTATTTGAGCGATAATTTTTTGTTAAGCGTACTACAGGTGAATTAAATTCTTTTGGAAAATTTATAATATTATCTATATTTGCACCTCGCCAAGCATAAATAGATTGATCGTCATCACCAACACAAAATAAGTTTCTATTACGATTCAATATTAATTTTATTAGATCATACTGAATTAAATTTGTATCTTGAAACTCATCAATAAGAATATGTTCAATGAAATTTTGATAGGATTTCTGTATCTCTTGATTGTTAGACAGAATACTATAACTATGTAAAAGAATATCTCCAAAATCAACTGCATTTATTTCAATTAATCTTTGTTGATAATAAGAATAAATATCATCTAATCTATCTATAGAAGAGAATTTAGATATTTTTTTATTTTCATTAAAAAGGATTTTATTATCTTTCAAATTTTGAATCTCGTTATGATAAATCCCCTCACTTATATCTTTATCAATCTTGCAATACTCTAAAACTTGTTTTAGTAGTTTTTTTTGGTCCTCTGCATCAAGGATTGTAAAATTTGATTTTAAATTTACTAATCCAGAGTGCTTTCTTAAAAATTTTGCAAAAATTGAATGAAAGGTGCCAACCCAAGGAGTATCAATATTGTTTTTGAGCTCAATATTGACTCTTGTCTTTATTTCATTTGCTGCCTTATTTGTAAAAGTCACAGCAATTATTTTATTAAAATCAACTTTAAGATTTTTCACAATATAAACAAATCTGGAAGTTAAAACTCTGGTTTTCCCTGTTCCAGCACCTGAAAGTACTAAAAGTGGGCCATTTTTATGCTCAACGGCAATTTTTTGTTCTTTATTTAATGTATTTAGATCCATAAATTGATTGTAATATAATGAATCAAGATTTTACGTAATGAAAAAACATTTGAAAGTAATTCTTTTAATAATATTTATTTCTTTTTTTCAAACGACACCGTCATATAGCAATGAGGGTGTATCTGAGTCAGGCATTTCATACGATGAAATATATGATCCAATAGAACCTATCAACAGAGCAGTTTTAAATTTTAATTTTTTTATAGATGATATCGCCATAAGACCTATAGTAAAAACATATAAATTTATAGCTCCAGATCCTGTTGAAAAAGGGGTTTCTAATTTTTTTAGTAACATAAAAGAACCAATAAGAACTATTTCTTTTATTTTTCAAGGTGAATTTTATAAATCATTTAATTCAATTGGTCGATTTACAATTAATACATTAACCAGTTTAGGTACTTTTGATTTAGCGTCAAAAGTAGGAATGGAAAAAAATGAAACTGACTTTGGTATTACACTTGCTAAAGGAGGTGTATCAAGTGGTCCTTATATAGTAATACCTATTATTGGTCCAAGTAATTTAAGAGATTTTAGTGGAGATGTGGTTGAATATTTCGTCGATCCAATATCCAATAATGTTCCTGATAGAGAATACTTAACAATAGGCAGTGGATTAAATGAGAGAATTGAGATTGATGAGCAGCTTGATAAAGTCAGAGATGCATCATCAGATAGATATGAAATGATAAAATCAATCTATTATCAGAACAGAAATGCTCAACTTGAAGAGGAATACATTCAAAATCTACCTGTGCCAAAGATTTATATTGAATAGTTTATCAAACTATATTTACTCTATTTTATGAAAAATTTGCTATTTTTAATAAGTTTTATTTTTTTCTTTTCGACACTTGAAGCTTCTGAGGTTTCAGAATGGTTTGAAAAAGAGTCAAAGCAATTTTTAGATATAATTAATAACGATGAGGGAACTGAAAGTGAAAGTTACGAAAAATATAAATATTTTATCAATAAAAATTTTGCTGTTAAATCTATTGCATATGGTCTTGTTGGAGAAAAAATTATTGAAAAGAGCTCAGAAAATGAACTATCTTTATATCTAGAAGTTTTTACAGATTATCTGATAATGACAATCTATAAATTAGCTAATTCAAATACTTCAAGCTCAATTATTCTTAAAGATGTAGATGTAAAAGATAATATTTACATAATCAAATCAGAAATTTCAGATAAAAAATCCTCCGCTAATCTCTATTGGAAAGTGATAAACATAGGTTCCTCATATAAAATTATAGATGTGATAGTTGAGAATACGTCTTATTTTGTCACCAAAAAATCAGAATTTAATAAGATACTCAGAAAAAATAGAGGAAGTTTAGAGGCTTTAATAACAGAAATAGGAAAGATTTAAATTATTTTTAATTAATGGTGGGCCCGGCAGGACTCGAACCTGCGACAACGGCGTTATGAGCACCGCGTTCTAACCAACTGAACTACAGGCCCATGATTAGATTTGTTACTAATATAATCTTATAAAAAAAAAACAAGATTTTTTAATTCTTGATAGTTTAAGAGTCCATAAAAGACTTTAATTTTTTGGATCTTATTGGATGTTTTAATTTCCTTAAAGCTTTCGCCTCAATTTGTCTAATTCTTTCTCTAGTAACGCTAAATTGCTGACCTACTTCCTCTAAAGTATGGTCTGAAGACATACCTATTCCAAATCTCATCCTCAAAACTCTTTCCTCTCTCGGGGTCAGAGTTGAGAGTATTTTAGTTGTGGTTTCTCTTAAATTTAGTTGCATAACTGCATCTTCAGGTATCACTGCATTCTTATCCTCTATAAAATCGCCAAGAAAACTATCGTCATCATCACCTATTGGTGTTTCTAAACTAACAGGCTCTTTAGCTATTTTTAAAACTTTCCTAACTTTTTCGATTGGCATTTTTAGTCTTACTGATAGCTCTTCAGGAGTAGGCTCTCTTCCTAACTCAAGAATTAATTGTCTGCTGGATCTGACAATTTTATTTATTGTTTCAATCATGTGAACTGGTATACGAATAGTTCTAGCTTGATCAGCTATAGACCTCGTTATTGCTTGTCTTATCCACCAAGTAGCATAGGTTGAGAATTTATAACCTCTCCTGTATTCAAATTTATCAACCGCTTTCATTAAACCAATGTTTCCCTCTTGAATTAAATCAAGGAATTGGAGGCCACGGTTAGTATATTTTTTGGCGATAGAGATAACTAATCTAAGATTAGCTTCAATCATTTCTTTTTTAGCTTGATTAGCTGTTCTTTGCCCGGATTGTATCTCTCTTACTTTTTCTTTAAATTCAATTGTATTTTGATTTGCTATTTTAGATAAGCTTAAAATTTGTTTATAAATTTCTTTCAATTTATTGCTATTTTTCTGAAAAAGAGCTTTGAAGGACTCATCACAAGAAATCATATGTTTTTGATATAGAGTATAAGTATCTTTTAAATTATGGTGCTTCAAAAATACATCTCTTGTAATTTTATTTTGAATAGCCAATGTTAGCAAAGATACCTCTTTTGACTGAATTTCTTTATTGATGGAATATAGATGGGTAATAATCTCTTCCAATTTGTGTGGTTTTATTTTTATTTCATTAAAATAATTAAGTATCTCATCTTGATTTTTTTTAAGCTCTTTTAAGGATTTGGTGTCAGATATCTTAGTTATATTTTTATTCTTTTTAATTTTAGTAATATTATCAGATAATACTAAAACTCTATCTAGTTTTTTTAAAATCTCAGGTTTGTAAAACTCTTCAATTATTGAGATTGAAAAACTCTCATTTTCGATTTCTTCTTCATTTGAATTCTCTTGAAGTTTTTCTTTATCTATCTCTATTCCTTGTTCTTTCATTAATTGTTGTTTTTCTTTCAAAAGAGCTTTCTTTTTATCATTGATTATTTTTTGGATTTCTTTTCTTTTAGATGAATTAGAGTATGGATCATTGTCTTCGTTAAAATATTCATCAAAATCAACTATTTCTCTTAAATTAATTTCGTTTTTTTTAACTTGTTCAATCCATTTTTTTAAAATATCTATTGACGCCGGGCACTCAAGAATTGAATTCATCATTCTATCCAAACCAGACTCAATTCTTTTAGCTATAGCTATTTCTCCCTCTCTAGAGAGTAGTTCTACATTTCCCATTTCTTTAAGATACATGCGAACAGGATCGTCGCTTTTTACACCAGTTTGTTTTTCATCCTCCTCTGTTTCTTCGTTTGATGTGGATGATTCTGTTTCTAATGTAGAAGTGTAAGCTTTGAATAATTTAAAGAGATCTTCATCGAGATTTTCAATATAATTCAAGAAATCGTTAACAGTGATAATAGAATCCTCAATTTTAGAATAAGACTTTATGTATGTTTTTGCCTTTGTTGCAATATCTTTATCAAATTCTTTTGTGATTAAAGCTATAAGTTGGCTTTCATTTTCTTTAAAAATAAGCTCAAGAGGATTCGATTTAGCTGAAGATTTTTTAGTGATTTTTGATTTAGTCTTTTTTTTTAAAACATCATTTTTTTTTATAATTTTCTTTTTAGTTTTTTTTGTATTAACTTTTTTTTTTACCATTTTTAACTATTTATAAAACTGATTGTTTTTTCAATTTCATTGTATGGATCTTCATTAAACTTAGATGATGCAAATCTACACAGCCTTCGAACTTCATTAGAAAATAGTAAATTTTTTGTAAAATTCAATCCCTTAGAGTCTAATTCTTTATAAATCTCCAGAGTTGTTGATTTGAAAAGAGTTTTTTTGATTATCAAATCACGAATTTCTTTAAATTTACCATCAAATTTAGCTGTTGCTATCAAATCAAAGACTCTTTCCCTATTTGGTTGGTTTTCGATATAAAATATAATTAGTGCTGCTGAAAATTTTGACTTCAAATCAAATTTGAGTTCAAATTTTTGATTATTTGATATTGAATTATTTTTCATAGTTGTCTGATTTAAACTTATTTTATTAAAATGACTGATTAATATTTTTTTTAAATCAATGTTTGATACATTACTTAGTAAACTTTTTAAAACTTTAGATCCTTTAAACTGACTATCAACATCATTACTTTTACGAAACTTTTCTAAATATTTTTCAATAAGCTCCTCAATTGATAATGGCTGATCTATGAGTTTATTTAATTTGTCAGACATATTTGATTCAATTAATTGATCTGGATCATAGTTCTTTGGCAAAAGTACAAATTTTATTCCAAGCTCAAAATTTTGGTCAGCAAGTAAATTATTCATTAATCTTATAGTGGCATTTCTTCCAGCAATATCTCCATCAAGACATACAATTATTTCAAATCCTTTCTTTGTGATTTCAATTAATTTTTCATGATTTATTGATGTGCCTAGAGGCGCTAAACAGTTTGTAAAACCACTTTGTTCTAGTTTAATGACATCAAAGTAGCCCTCTACTATGATTATTTTTTTATTATTTTGCTTATTGAGTACTTTTTCATTAAACAAGATTTGTTTTTTTTTAAAAATTTTAGTTTCTGCTGTATTAATATATTTTGGTAAATTGTTATCAATAACTCTCCCTCCAAATCCCAGAGTTTTATTTTGCATATTAATTATTGGAACCATAACCCTATTAGAAAAGAATAATTTAGCACTTTGATTTTTACTAAAAATTCCTGC
>CACMWK010000014.1:0-7481 GCA_902617355.1 uncultured Alphaproteobacteria bacterium
AATTGACCCAGGTTGGAATGCTAGTTCAAAAGAAGAAATAAAAAAATATCAAAGAAAAAAAAACTTGGTACTTTTTCAACTCCAGAAAGAGAAAACAAGATATGGAGATACTGCTTTTTTTATCCAAGCACCAGGAGATGAGTGTTATAACAAATTAAAAGATTGCTCACGACCAAATGGTGAAAAACAAAAAAGAGTAGAGGTAGGAACCGATTATGGTTTTCAAGGAGAAATATGGCTATCTTATTCTTTTTTAATCACTGAAAATTATGAATTAAATAATGATAGCGCTATGAATAAATCAATATTGCAATTTCATAGTACTGAGAGTTTTTTTGGTCCTATGTTTATGCTTCAGATAGACAAAAAGAGAGGTTTGCTTTGGAGACATGAGTCTAGTGAAGGAGTAATTATTATTGAAGGAGGGAATGATGATTGCTCACCTGGTGCTGGAGACCCAGAAGATACTGATAAAAGAATTTTTTGTGAAGCTAGGCATGATTGGTACCAAATAATATCTGCAAAAAATTTACAAAGAAATAAATGGTATGATTTAGTCTTCAATATTAATTTTAATAAAAAGGATATTTCCAAAGCTTTTCATAAAATTTGGTTAAATGGAAAGTTATTGCATTACAGAAAAAACCAAACACTTTGGAAAGATCAAAAAGGTGTAAAAAACTTAGATAATTTGGCAAATTTTAAATTTGGTATTTATGGTTCAAGATTAGATGGCTCTTATCAATCTATTTATGCTGATGAAATCCACTTTGGAACTGAATGTAAGGACCTTTTAATAGAAAATATTGGCTATTATTGTAGTAATCTAAAAAAACAAACAATAAATGAATCATTTCCTATCTTTACAGAAGATAGAGTTGCTTATTATACTAGAGGATAAAATATTTTTTTAAACTTTTTTACACTCAAATATTAAAAAATCAAGTGTAAGACTAATGCGTCATTTTTATCGTCACTAAATACATATTGTTTCTTATAATGTATTGCGTTACGGAAAATCAAAACTTTTAATGTATAACCTAGATTATATTTTCATATTGATATTCATTGTTATTGGGGCAGGAATGGCAATCGCTATGTATTTGCTTTCAAAAATATTATCACCTAGCTCACCTGATACTGAAAAACTATCTGCATATGAATGTGGTTTTGAGGCATTTGACGACGCTAGGTCAAAATTTGATGTTAAGTTTTATTTAGTATCAATACTATTTATTATATTTGATTTAGAAATTGCGTTTTTATTTCCCTGGGCCGTGAGTCTTAGCAATATTGGGGCTCTTGGTTTTTATTCAATGATGTTTTTTTTATTTATTCTCACAGTAGGATTTATATATGAATGGAAAAATGGAGCACTAGATTGGGAGTAGTATTAGAAAAAGACAAATCATTAAATATTGATGAGCTATTTGAAAAAAAAGGTTTTGTAACAGCATCATTTGAAAATTTAATAAATTGGGCGAGGTCAGGATCTTTATGGCCTATGACTTTCGGTTTAGCATGTTGTGGTGTTGAGATGATGCACTCCTATATGAGTAGATACGATCTAGATCGTTTAGGTGTAATTCCAAGAGGTTCTCCAAGACAATCTGATGTAATGATTGTTGCGGGAACTCTTACAAACAAAATGGCTTCTGCTTTGAGAAAAGTTTATGATCAAATGCCTGAACCAAGATGGGTAATCTCTATGGGTTCTTGTGCTAATGGAGGAGGATATTATCACTACTCTTACTCTGTTGTTCGAGGATGCGATAGGATAGTGCCTGTTGATATTTATGTTCCTGGATGTCCACCTACAGCAGAAGCTCTTTTGTACGGCATTATGCAACTTCAAGATAAAATCAAAAAGAAAAAGAAGATTTATAGGTAAATTTCTTGTCTCCAAATATTTTACAAAAATATTCAACTGGTAACTTCCATTTTCCAATAAAGTCTGGAATAGACAATATATTAGTTAACAAAGACTCCATTCTAGAAGTAACACAAAAAATTAAAGAAGACGAAGATCTACTCTATGATCAGTTAATTGATATTACTGTAACTGATAATATGCTATCCAAATCAAGTTATTCAAATGAACGATTTACTCTTATCTACTCTTTTCTAAGTTTAAAATTTAATAAAAGATTATTTATTTTTACAAACATTTCCGAAGATAATTTAGATATCAATTCAATAACACAAATTTTTGAGTCTGCCGATTGGTTTGAAAGAGAATGTTACGATCTTTTTGGCATAAACTTTGTTAATCACCCAAATCTTCAAAGAATAATGAATGATTATAATTTTCAAGGTCATCCGCTAAGAAAAGACTTTCCTCTGACGGGTTATGAAGAGGTTCGTTATGATGAAAACTTAAAAAAAGTTGTTTATGAACCTGTAACATTAAAACAGGAATTTAGAGATTTTGACAATGAAAGTCCCTGGGAGGGAATGAAAGAAACAATTAAAGAGGAGCTTGAAAAGAAGTAATGTCAGAGAATTTTAAACCTGTAACTCTAAACTTTGGACCCCAACATCCTGCCGCTCATGGTGTTTTAAGACTTCTTGTACAATTAGAAGGGGAGGTAGTTAATAAAGCTGAACCTCACATTGGACTTTTGCATAGAGGAACTGAAAAATTAATTGAACAGAAAACTTATACTCAAGCTATTCCATATTTTGATCGTCTAGATTATGTCTCACCAATGTGTCAAGAACATGCTTTCGCTTTAGCTGTTGAGAATTTATTAAATATTGAAGCTCCTAAACGAGCTCAATACATCAGAGTTATGTTTGCAGAAGTTACAAGGATACTAAATCATTTATTAAATATACCAGCATTTGCTATGGATATAGGTGCCGCTACTCCAATGCTGTGGGCTTTCGAAGAAAGAGAAAAAATGTTGGAGTTCCATGAAGCTGTATCTGGAGCAAGATTTCATGCAGCTTATTTTCGTCCTGGTGGAGTTCACCAAGACTTGCCTGAAAATTTATTAGAAAAAATGAAAAAGTACTTTACTAATTTTCCTAAATTCATAGATACGCTTGAAGAACTACTTACTGAAAATAGAATATTCAAACAACGATCTGTTGATATAGGTATTTTAAAGAAAGATGATGCAATAAGACTAAGTTGCAGTGGCCCTGTTCTTCGTGCTAGTGGTGTAGCTTGGGATTTAAGAAAATCTCAACCTTATGATGTTTATGAGGATTTAGATTTCGACATACCAGTTGGAAAAACTGGTGACACCTATGATAGATATTTGGTGAGAATGGAAGAGATGAGAGAGTCAGTTAAGATAATCTTACAATGTATTGAAAATATTCCAGAAGGACCCGTAATGGTTGAGAATAATAAAATTACTCCGCCTAAGAGATCAGAAATGAAAAATTCAATGGAAGCTATAATCCATCATTTTAAATTATTTACCGAGGGTTATAGAGTTCCTGAAGGTATTACATACAAAAGTGTAGAGGCACCAAAAGGAGAATTTGGTGTTGTATTAGTTTCAGATGGAAGCTCCAAACCATATCGATGCAAGTTGAGAGCACCAGGCTTTGTCCATTTACAGGCACTACATTTTTTATCAAAGGGCCACCAACTAGCTGATGTGCCATCGATTTTAGGAAGCCTAGATATAGTATTTGGAGAGGTAGACAGATGAGCGGTAATCATCCAGGTTTATCAAATAATTTTTCTAGATCAGGCGAAAAATTTTCCTGGTCTAAAGATAATCTAAGATCAATCAAAAATATAATTTCAAAATACCCTAAAGGTAGAGAACAAAGCGCAGTTATGCCTCTTCTCTATTTGGCGCAAGAGCAAAACAATAATTGGATAAGTATCGAATGTATAGAAACAATCGCTGAAACTTTAAATATGCCTAAAATAAGGGTCACAGAAGTGGCCTCGTTTTATTCAATGTATAATACAAGACCTGTTGGAGAAAATCTTGTTCAGATTTGTAGAACCTCTCCTTGTTGGCTGAGAGGTTCCAATAAGATTACGAAAACTATTTGTAAAGAAACAAAATGTGAAATTAATGATACCAGTGACGATAATAAATTTACAGTTGTTGAAGTAGAGTGTCTTGGGGCTTGCTCAAATGGACCTATGATACAAATCAATAATGACTTCTTTGAGGATTTAGATGAAGAGTCTACAAAAAAAATTATAGACAATATTAAAGAGGGAAAACCAAATGTCATTGGTTCTCAAAAAGGTAGGAGAAGTTCAGAAAATGCTTAATGAAAAAGATAAAGTATTTCAAAACCTTCATGGTTTTCAAGAACCCTTCTTAGAGGGAGCTTTAAAAAGAGGTTCATGGTCAAACACAAAAGAAATTTTGTCTAAAGATCAAAATGATATTATCGAATTAGTTAAATCCAGTCAGTTAAGAGGAAGAGGTGGAGCTGGATTTTCTACTGGTCTTAAATGGTCATTCATGCCAAAGAATACTGGTAAACAGCATTATTTGGTTGTAAATGCTGATGAGTCTGAACCCGGTACTTGCAAAGATAGAGAAATTATTAGAAATGACCCTCATACTCTTGTAGAAGGTTGCTTGATTGCTTCATACGCAATTCAAGCCACTAAATGTTACATATACATAAGGGGCGAATACCATTACGAATATGTCCAATTAGAAAAGGCAATTGAAGAGGCATATGAACGAGGCTTTATCGGAAAAAATGCTTGTGGTAGCGGATTTGATTTTGATCTTTATGTTCACAGAGGTGCCGGAGCTTACATATGTGGAGAAGAGACAGCTCTTTTAGAGAGTTTAGAAGGAAAAAAAGGACAACCAAGATTAAAACCTCCTTTTCCTGCCGGTGTAGGTTTGTATGGTATGCCAACAACTATTAACAATGTGGAGTCAATCGCAGTAGTTCCAACTATTTTAAGAAGAGGCCCAGATTGGTTTAAGTCAATTGGCGCTGAAAATAATACAGGCACAAAAATTTTTTGCATATCTGGTAACGTTAATAAACCATGCACAATAGAAGAGGAAATGGGAATACCACTTAAAGATTTAGTAGAAAAGCATTGTGATGGAGTTGAGGGAGGATGGGATAATTTAAAGGCGATAGTACCAGGAGGTTCTAGTACCCCAATGCTTCCAAAAAATATTTGTGAGTCAGTTCTAATGAATTTTGATGATCTAAAAGCTAATGGCTCAGGTTTAGGTACAGCAGGAGTAATTGTTGTTAACAAGAATAATGATATTGCTGAGGTGATTGAGAGATTTGCTCACTTTTACAAACATGAAAGTTGTGGTCAATGCACACCTTGTAGAGAAGGAACAGGCTGGATGCATAGAATGATGCAGAGATTAGTTAGAGGAGAGATATCTCCTGAACAAATAGAGCTTTTAGAAAATGTTACAAAGCAAGTAGAGGGTCATACTATCTGCGCTTTAGGAGATGCAGCAGCTTGGCCCATACAAGGACTCATTAAAAATTTTAAATCAGAGTTAATAAGTAAATATAATAAAAAGTTAAAAGCTTCATGAGTGACGATTTAATAAATATTAAAGTTAATCAAAAAGAAATTCAGGTAGATAAAAATCTGACTGTGATGCAAGCCTGTGAAATCGCTGGTGAAGAAATTCCAAGATTTTGCTATCACGACAAACTCTCTATAGCTGGTAACTGTAGAATGTGTTTAGTAGAAATAGAAAAAGCTCCAAAATTAGTATCTTCCTGCACTATGCCTCTAATGGAGGGCATGTCGATAATCACCAATTCTGAAAAAGTAAATGCAGGTAGAAAAGGTGTAATGGAGTTTTTATTAATTAATCACCCCTTAGATTGCCCAATATGTGATCAAGGTGGAGAATGCGATTTACAGGATCAGGCCATGTACTACGGTTTCGACAAATCCAGATATAAAGAGAATAAAAGGGCTGTAGATAATAAAAATATGGGACCCTTGGTAAACACTATAATGACTAGATGTATTCATTGCACTAGGTGTGTAAGATTTGCCACTGAAGTAGCCGGAGTCCCAGAATTAGGTATGTTAGGTAGGGGCGAGAATGCAGAAATTACCACTTACCTTGAACAATCAATTACTTCAGAGCTTTCAGGAAATGTAATTGATTTATGCCCTGTAGGAGCACTTACTAGTAAGCCATATCAATTTAAAGCACGTCCTTGGGAGCTAAAACGTACTGACTCAATCGATATCTTCGATAGTGTTGGTTCTAATATCAGAGTCGATAGTAGAGCGGAGGAGATTTTAAGAGTTACACCAAGAACAAATGAATACATAAATGAAGAGTGGATATCTGATAAAGTTCGATTTAACTATGATGGTTACTACCAACAAAGAATAGACACACCCTACATTAAAGAAAACCAAAAATTATCAATATCAAATTGGGAAGAGTCATTAAAAGTTTTAAAAGATAAATTAAAAACTCTAAAACCATTAGCTTTGATTGGTGAGCACGTGGATTTAGAAACCGGATATGCAATCAAAAAATTTATGTCAAATTATGGTAAAGAAAATGTTGAGTGCCGAACTGATAATCATGCTATCCTAGAAAGTTTAGATAGTTATCGTTTTAACACACCTTTAAACGATATAGAAAATTCAGATTTAATTATACTTTTAGGAACAAACCCAAAAATAGAAACACCAATAATAAATCATAAGATATTTAAAGCTTACAATAATGACTCAAAAGTATTTAACATTGGTCAAAATATATCTTTGAACTATAAAACAGAGTATCTAGGAGAGAGTTTATCAAGTTTAAATAATGAAAATCTAATCAAAGCATTAAAAAAATCTACAAACCCTCTTATAATTATTGGCTCTGCGTTTTTAAATAAAATTAAAAATATTAATACTTTAAAATCAATTTTTTCATATGCTGATAAATACAAAGTTATTACAAAAGAAAAAAATAATCTAAATTTTTTAAATCCATATGCCTCACGTGTGGGCCAATTGATTATAGGCAATACTACTAATAAACTTTGTGAGCCGTTTTCTAATTTAAAAAAAGATAATTTTGAATTAGTTCTTTCTTTTGGTTCAGAACATATTGCCAACGAGCAATTTAATAACTGTTTTAAAGTTTATTTTGGCCATCATGGTGATGATGGAGCAATGGGGTCTGATATTGTTTTGCCAACCCCTCTTTATACAGAGAAAAATGGTACTTTTGTAAATATTGAAGGCAGACCTCAAGAAGCAAAAAAATGCCATAATCCAATTGGATCCGCCAAAGAGGAGTGGTCGATACTAAAAAAATTATCTGATGAATTATCTTTTGATTTTATCCCAAATACTTTTGAACAATTAAGATCTGAGTTATTTGACAAACACCCAATTCTGTCTGATTATCATGAAATTATTGCTGTTGAAAATTCAACTTCAATTACACCAGATATTGAATTTGAAGATTGTAAGGCAGAATATCCCATAAGTAATTTTTATATGTCAGATGTGATTTCAAAAAATTCGG
>CACMWK010000015.1:0-7473 GCA_902617355.1 uncultured Alphaproteobacteria bacterium
GGGGATGTCATTTTTTGTGGTTCTGAGAGTTGTATCGATTTAAAACTACCAAAATCTTGGAAGGCAAAACAGAAAGATAAACTATCAAAACAAGATCAAATATTAGAAATGCTCTCTAATATTCAGGTTGGATCTGTCAACACAGTCCAAAATGTAGAGCCATCCTCAGATACAAAAATTGTAAATCAGGAAGTGAAATCAGAAGAAAAGAAAGAAGAAAAAGAGGTTGTCAAAAAAGAAGAGAAAAAAGAGAAGAAGATAGAAAAGTGTGACAAAGAAAAGAAAAGTTTGTGTAAAGGTTCTGGTGGCATGCAACTTGGAGGAACCGGAATGAAACTTAAGAAACCAACAAAAAAATAGTTTGAAAAAAAAACAAAAGAGATCATTAGCTTCTTTAATATTAATAAGAGAAAAACTTGCCCATGACCTATGTAATGAGATTTATATGAGTAAAGATGAAGCTTATGAAATTATAGACTTTGCTTTCCAGCTTAGTGATAAATTACCTGAAACCTATGATCAACTGAAATCAGAAATAAAGTCTTATATAATTATTAATATGTTATCTCTAGTTACTAAATTCCACTAGTATCAATTTCTTCTTTTGAAATATTTTCTTTATTTTCATCAATTAAATTTTCATAGTTCGAATTTTCATTACTCAAATAAGCACTATCAGTTAAAATTATATCCATTCTCCTATTATTAAAGCTATAATCACAAGTAACTGAGAAAATTAACTCACTACTATTAGATTTATTGCTAAGATAAATTTCCCAAGTTGTTTTACTTTTAAGTTTATTTGGAAATTGTTTAACTTCAGTTTGAAATAATTCGGTGTTTTTCTTTTGAAATGAATTAATAAAGCTATCTTGAATGTCAAGGCACTCAACAGGACTGAGTTGCAATTGATTATTTGAGCCATGAATTTCGTAAATATTTCCTGTTTTTGTTGATTTTAATGTGTATTCAGTAAGATATTTGTTTGCTATCAAGACGTTGTCCTCTTTGATAGAAATGCTCTCAATATTACCTTTTTTTAATTTTATACTCCCATCATTTTCATACCTAAGAATGTCCTCGTACAATTTATAACCAAAAAGCTCAATTGATTGTGCATTCAAACAAAAAAACATGCTAACCGTGAATAATGTTTTAAACATAAGGAATTTTAACATTGATTTAGTTCTTTGAAATAGTGTTGAGCGGATATGGAACATCTTTGATAGAAAATTTATGACAATATTCAACACCCTCTAAAAGTTTTGACCATAATTCGTTTGCATCCTTTTCTAATTATGGGATCGAATATGATGCTAAGCTTAAAAACCATATCTTAAAAGAGTCCTTCGATAGTCTATCGACATTTGAATTGACTAATGTGGAAAAAGTATCCTTCCACTGTAGTAAGAGAACATCAGCTTCTTTTTTTGATAAATTCTGAGGTGATGTAAAGTATTTTTTTTGAAGTGTTGATTTATCTTGTTCTAGGATAGATGTTTTAAATTGGAATGCATTATCAAGAATTGATGCTTTTTCTTTACTATCATTTATTTCAATCCAATTAATAAAACCCTTCAATAATCTTGAACATATGTCATATAGTTGTTCATTATCTATTTCTTCATTCATATAATTTATTAAAATTTAAAATTTCAAGAATGACTGTATCTCTTTTGCTAGAGCCAACATTTCTAAACACCCTTTTCCAGTTCTTTGTTTTTCTACAACTGTTAACCCTAATCCCATAGTTGATACAAATATTTGTCTATTACCCAAAATCGTCTTTGCTTTTTTAACATTCATTTTATTAACAAATTTATGTGCTTCTTGAATAAGTTTAGATTTAGCATTTGCTCTATTAATAAGAATTAATATCTCTCTTTTTTCTCTTTTCGCTAATTCAATTATGGACTCTGTGGCCCAAAAATCTA
This sequence comes from uncultured Alphaproteobacteria bacterium, assembly GCA_902617355.1. GTDB lineage: Bacteria > Pseudomonadota > Alphaproteobacteria > HIMB59 > HIMB59 > HIMB59. Next base: position 1,935 of record CACMWK010000015.1, read on the forward strand.
CTTGAGAGGGAGATATCGGTATAATGACAAGGTCAGCTATTTCAATTGCTGGTCTTCCATCAGCGTCAATTTTAGGAGGAGTATCAATTATTACTAAATCAGATTTTTCTTTAAGCGATTTAGCCTCATATTGTGCGCCCCAGAGGCTTGCTGTTTTAAACTGAATCATATTTTTATTTTTAAGTTTTTCATTTCTGGTAAGAAACCACTTACCTAAACTACCTTGAGGGTCTGTGTCGAGTAATGTCGTCGATAAATTATTTTTTAAAGAATAAACAGCAGCTAAATTTGCAGCTATAGTGGTTTTTCCAGAGCCTCCTTTTTGTTGAGCGATGGTAATAACCTTAGACACATTTCAAGTATAAAAATAAAAAACTCTTAAGAAAGCCTTATTAAAAAAAAGTTGTGGGTTGATAGGTGCTTAGAATAGGTTTCTTAAAATTATATAGGAAATAAAGCCCATATCATCTATATTGCTACCGTGAAAGCGTTTCAATTCAACACTACTCCTGGAATAAGATTTGGAAGTGACTATTCAGTAAGCACAGCAGAGGAAGTTTCTAAAAAACTTGGTAACAAAATACTATTTGTAACTGATCCGGGTTTAGTAAAAATTGGGTTACACGAAAAAACAATTACTGAGCTTCAAAAATACTCTGAAATTTTAATTTTTGATAATGTTGAAGCTGACCCATCTATAAAAACACTTATGAATTGTGTAGAACAGGGAAGAGATTTTGATGCAACAGGTGTAATAGGATTTGGTGGTGGATCATCAATGGACGTATCGAAATTAACTGCACTTTTGATTGGCTCAAACGAAAATATTCATGAAGCTTGGGGAGTGGCTAATGCTAAGGGGCCTAGGCTCCCTCTTGCCCTTTACCCAACAACTTCTGGTACTGGTTCTGAAGTAACTCCAATTTCTATTATCACACAAGAAGATTTAGAAAAAAAAGGAGTTTCCTCTCCTATTATACTTCCAGACCTTGCAATTCTTGATCCATCATTAACACTCGGTCTTCCCCCTCACATTACTGCTGCTACCGGAATTGATGCAATGGTCCACGCGATAGAGTCTTATGCTTCAAAAAGTGTGAATAATAATTTGATCTCTCAAACACTCGCAAAGGAAGCATTGAAGCTTTTAGGTAGTTCTATAAGACAAGCTGTTTTAAACGGAAAGGATATTGAAGCAAGATCAAAAATGCTTGTTGGCTCTATGCTAGCAGGTGTCTCATTTGGAAACTCTCCAGTTGCTGGCGTTCATGCTTTGGCATATCCGATTGGAGGTACTTATCATGTCCCACACGGTCTTTCCAACGCACTTGTTCTGCCATATGTGTTAAGATTTAATATATCTGATCAAAATGCATCAAAACTGTATAGTGAAATAGCCCCAATTGTTTTTCCAGATATTGATACAAGCACAAGCACTCAAGATATTTCTTCAAAATTCATTGAAAAGTTGTCAGATCTATCTAGCGAATTAGGTTTAGAACAAAGATTAAGAGATCTCGACATCCCTGAAACTGCATGCGAAACAATGGCTAGAGATGCTATGAAACAAACCCGATTACTAATTAATAATCCAAGAGAAATATCTGAAAAAGATGCTTTTGATATTTATAGGTCTGCATGGTAGAAACTTCATCTGATAAGAGATGGTAAATATAACATCTTGAATTATTAAGATTTTAAACTAAATAATATGAAAAATGTTAAGCGTAATAGATATTTCTAAAAATTTTGGCGATTTTACTGCCATTAATAAACTCTCTTTTGAGGTCAAAGTTGGTGATGTGATGGGGTTCCTTGGACCTAATGGTGCTGGCAAAACAACTTCCATGAGGGTAATAACTGGTTATCTTAAATCTGACAGTGGAAACGTTATAATAAATAATAAGGACATTGAAATAGATCCCATTTACACAAAGTCACTGATTGGCTACTTACCTGAAGGTGTTCCCCTTTATTTAGACTTTTCGCCATATCTTTACCTAGACTACGTTTGCCAGGTAAGAAATATAAAAAACTCAAAAGCAGCAATCAAAAAAGTAATTAATGATCTGCAACTAGAAGAAGTAAAAGATGTTCCCATTGAAACTCTATCAAAAGGTTTTAAAAGACGTGTTGGAATAGCACAGGCTCTTATTCATAATCCCAAATTACTGATCTTAGATGAGCCAACTGATGGATTGGACCCCCTTCAAAAATTTGAAGTAAGAAAATTAATTAAAAAATTATCTAAAACAAAAGCAATTATAATTTCTACACACATTCTTGATGAAGTTCCGGAGGTTTGCAATAAGTGTCTTATTATTAATGATGGACAAAAAGTCTTTGAGGGAACCCCATCACAGCTTAAGAAAAAAATTGGTAAATCCCTAGATGAAAAATTTAGAAAGTTAGTAAGCTAATGTTGGCATTAATTAAAAGAGAACTTAAATTATATTTTATTACTCCTGTCGCTTATATTTTTACTGCGATATTTATTTTGACCTCTATGTCTTTGACATTTTATTTTGGATCATTTTTCTCCTCAGGAGTTGCAGACTTAACGGTTTTTTTTAGTTTTATTCCATGGGTTTTTATTTTCTTTGTCTCTGCAGTTACTATGAAAAGTTGGTCCGAGGAAAAAAGACTTGGTACTATTGAATTATTAATGACTTTGCCAATTCCTTTGTGGAAGATAGTGTTGAGTAAATTTTTTGCAACTTGGGCTTTTGTTGTATTCTCAGTTGTTTTGACGTTTCCTATTTGGATTACAGTAAATTATCTTGGAAACCCTGATAACCTTGTAATTATTGGCCAATATCTTGGCGTTACTATCATGGCAGGTGCTTATGTCTCTCTTGGAATTTTCTTTTCTTCGTTAACTAACAATCAAATAATTGCTTTTATTTTATCTATTTTAGTCTCATTTCTTTTTACCATAAGTGGGTTTCCTCTTATGATTAATTTTATAACTGGAATTTTACCTATTGAAATAGTAGAACTCATTTCTAGTTTTAGCTTTTTGACTCACTTCTCAACTATCCAAACAGGTTTCTTCTCAATTAAAGGATTGTTTTTCTTTTTATCCTTTATTGCTCTTTGGAATTATTTAACAATTATAAAATTTTTAAATCGAGACTAATGAATAAATTTTTACAAAAAAACTATCTTATAGTATCTATACTAAGCACTGTTATTTTATTTTTATCCTTTAATTTTATAATCCAAAAAATCAATTTTAATTTGGGAGTTGATTTTACCTCTACCAAAACTTTTACTCTTTCAAGTGGTACTAAGAGAGTTATAGACGAAATAGAAGAGCCAATAAAAATTAATTTTGTATATAGCAGAGACTTGTCTAAAAATATTCCAATTATTCAAAATTACGCTAATCAAGTTCAAGGTCTATTAAACAGATATTCAGATCTAGCTTCAGGTAAAATTGAATTAAACTTTATTGAACCAGAGCCTTATTCAGATGATGAAGATTATGTAAATAGATATGGTGTGCAGGGTTTTCCTATAGATCAAGAAGGGTCCAAAGTATATTTTGGATTAATTGCTTCAAATACAACAGATGACATAGAAACTGTTCCCTTTTTTGATCCCTCAAAAGCTGGCACATTAGAAAAACAATTAACTGACATTGTATACAAACTTAATAGATCAAAAAAACCAATGATTGGTTTTTTATCATGGGTGGACACTACACCACCAATGATGCCAAATAATCAACTTGGACAAGGAGAATATACGATACTTGAGGAGCTTAGTTATTTTTATGATTTTGAGTTTTTAGACACAGACGTAGATAGTTTTGAAGGTATAGACTTATTAATAGTTTATCACCCCTCTGACATTAGTGACAAAACTGAATATGCAGTTGAACAATTTATCTTGAATGGGGGAAAATCAGTTATTTTTGTTGATCCATTTTTTGAGAAAAATGACCATTCAAATAAATCATCAAATTTAGAAAATGTCTTAAAAACCCTCAATATTAACTATAATAGCAATGTTATTTTAGATGGTGCTCAAGCCACAAGACTGCAAACACAACAAAACATAACTGAAAACACATCTTTGCAAACTATGTTGAAATTGAATTGGCCTGAAGTCAGAGGACAGTTCATTAATCAAGCTGAAGAAATTGGAGACGGTTTATCTTTAATTAGACTTGTGTCTCCAGGTGGTCTTTCCCCATTAAATGATGAAAGTGAAATTTCTTACACTCCTATTATGTCCTCCAGTGAGGTAACAATGGATCTACCTATGAAAGAGGTACATGATCCAATTAAGCTCATTAATAATTTTCAGCCAACAGGTATTAGCTATGACTTTGGTGTAAAATTAAGTGGTATCGCAAAAAGTAATTTTAATGATTTTGAATTTAAAAATGATAATCATTTAGAAATATCCTCAAAAAATATAAATGTGGTAGTTTTTAGTGATGCTGATTTTATAAGAAATGCTTTTTGGGCAAGAATTCAAAAGTTTTTAGATACCAATGTAATAGAGGCTACATCTGATAATGGAAGTTTAGTTACAAATGTGTTTGACTCAATGACAGGTTATGATGAATTTATTGATCTTAGAAACAAAGAAGCTCCATTTAGACCGTTTGTTGTAGTTCAAAAACTTCAAGCAGAAGCAGAACAGATGTATCTAGGACAAGAACAGCAATTACAAGCTCAACTTGATAATACATTAAATCAAATTCAAAATTTATCAGGCGGTAGAGATGTAGAAAGTGTCAATTTATCTGACAAACAATTAATGGAATTAGCAAATTTTCAATTACAAGTAGAAAATACTCGTAAACAACTAAGAGAAGTTAGAAGAAATTTAAGTAAAGACATAGATCGATTAGCAAATCAAATAAACATATTAAATACTTTTTTAATACCTGTTCTTTTAATTCTACTAATGTTTTTTATTCCAAGACAACTCGGTATCAGAAAAAGAAAAAGCAGATAAATGTATATTAAAAATTTAAAAATATTGGTTTTACTATCTTTTGGATTTTTAATTATTGCCCTTGGTATGTATTTTGATGGCAAAAATATCTCTAACAAGTCATCATCTGAAGTATTATTTCCTAGTTTTGATGAAGTTTTACCAGAAATAGCATACATTGAATTTTCTAATCAAAATGGAAAATCTGTTATTGAAATCATTGATAATCAATGGCTTATTTCAAGCTCAAATAATTTTCCCGCAAATACTGAGCTTTTAAGTAGGTTTTTTATTCAACTTCGTGAAGCAAATATTTTAGATGCTAAAACTAATCGTGAAGATCTTTTATACAAATTGGGTCTAGATGATGAAAATAAAATGCAATTAATATTAAAATCGGAAGACGATGTAGTATTGTATTCACTAGATATTGGTATTTATAATTATAATATCCCAGGATCTTACATAAAGGCTCCTGAGTCTAATCAATCTTATTTGGTTTCAACAAACTTAACCGCCGATGTATCTGATTTCTACTGGGTGCCCACCGATTTAATAAATATTGGTAAATCTCAAATTCAATCAA
>CACMWK010000016.1:0-6051 GCA_902617355.1 uncultured Alphaproteobacteria bacterium
AAATTACAATTAAAGAAAATAAACTAATCGTTGCTCCGTAACCCCATTGAACAAAAGTAAACCTTTGCCACGAATATAAACTTAAAGTGTAAGTGGCTGTGCCTGGCCCACCTGATGTTAAAACAAATACATAATCTACCATCCTCCATAGATCTATTCCTCTTATCAAAATTGCTACTGCAATAACTTTGTGAAGCATTGGCAGTGTTAATCTTCTAAAAACTTGAAAAGGTCTTGCACCATCTATGACAGCTGACTCAAAAGGTTCACTTGGAAGGGATCTTAAACCAGCAACTAAGATTAAAACCATAAAGGGAGTCCATTGCCAAATATCAACAATCATTACACCCCACAGGGCTAGTGTTGGATCTGCTAAAATTGTATCTTCAGGACCTATAAGCCCAACTGATTTTAAGAGCCATGGTATTAAACCATAATTAGCATCCTCCATTATTAAGAAAATCATACCAGCAATTGCTGGAGGTATTACTAAAGTGAGAGTTAAAATTGATCTTATAATTCCAAATCCAGGATCATCGGAGTCAATAAGTAGAGCAATTCCCATACCCAAAACTAGTTGAATTAATAAACACATAAATGTGTAATATAAAGACACTTTTAAGGATCCCCAGAATACTCCATCAGTGAATAGTCTTATCCAGTTATCCCATCCTACAAAAAGAAGAGCCCTTTTAGCTGGGACAAACTCATGAAAGCTTAGGTAAATATTGTAAAAGAAAGGAATAATTGCAAATACAATCAGCATAGTGATCAATGGCAAAAGCCAAGGCAGAGAACTGTCAGAATTCATAAAACTTGGCAAAGAATAAGACTTTTGCGCGGCCATAGTGAGACTATACACTTAAATTTCAAAGAGTTTATTTTAAAATACCTTTATTTTCTTATTAAAAATTCTAAATGAATCTAAAGATAATAAGAGGAAGTCAATATAATAAATTATTAATGTGTGCATAACTATACCAAGCTTCTTGCTTAGAAGGGATGATTATGCAAAAATTTTATATCGGAGGGATATTCATATGCGCGATATGTATAGAAAAATGCACCTTGCAAATGTCGTAGGCAAGTATGTTAACGGTAATATGAAGAGAAGAGATTTTCTTAAAAATGCCGGAATGCTTGGACTAGGCGCTGGTTGCTTGGGCACAATGGGAACTATGAGTAGGAAGTTTATACCTCAAGCTCATGCAGGTTCTCACATTGAATGGAGAGGGGACATGATGGATTGGTTAAGAGATGTATCATCTCCTTTCAGAGGCCAAACGGTTTCTTTGGCTACTGAGTCAACTCCTCCATCCAATGCAATTAACTCAACTTTAAAACCTTTCTTCGAGGAAGTTACAGGGATTAAGGTTAACATCGAGGTTCTACCTCTAGAGCAAGTTTTACAGAAACTAACTTTAGACGTTGCCTCAGGATTAGGAACTTATGATACTTATTATCTAGATCAGAGTTGGATGGCAGCTTTCAGGGGTGATGCAGAAGACCCACGAGAACTTTATGCAGCAAAGCCTGACTTGGCAATGCCTAATTATAACTTTGACGACTTCTTAGGACCTCTCGTAGATGGTATTTCCATGTACGACGGCACTATGGTTGGTGTTCCTTATGACATTCCTGTCTTTATTATGATGTACAGAGATGATGTTTACAAAGAGCTTGGACTAAGTGTTCCAACAACATTTGATCAGTACATGAGCAATGCACAAGTAATTCAGGCAGCAAAACTCGGTCATTTAAATCCTGACGGAAGACCAATATATGGTACCAACGGACAGATGAAATCAGGACACTACAGCTTAGAGTGTGACTGGACAATGTTCGCATGGGCATTTGGTGGTTCAATTACCAATCCTGATGGAAGCTTTGCTGGTAATGATGCAAATGGCCTTGCTGGTATGGATTACTGGACTAAACTTAAAGAGTACATGCCTTCGGGCGTTACAAGTTGGACATGGGATGGTCAAGGACAGGATATCCTTCAAGGTGGTTCTGCTCAAACAATCTCATGGGGTGAATTCTTCCCATGGTGGGACTCAGATGAGTCTGCTGTTCAAGGAAAAATGATGGCAGCAGCCTGCCCAGCTCCAGCAAGTCCTTTAAGATCAACAAATGATTGTGGTTATGGTGAAATTCCAGGTGTTGCACACCAAGGTGGATCTTCACTAGCTGTCTCTAAATATTCAAAAAATAAAGATGCAGCTTGGTTATTTGCTCAATGGGCAACTAGCTATGAAACACAAGTCTACATCACTGCACTTGGTGGTGGTACTGGTCCAACTAGATCAGCTGTCTATGATGATGAGCGTATCAAAGCTAATAACAGAAGTGGTAACGGTACAACCCGTCACCTTGATGTTGTTAGAGATGCAATCTTCAATGACATGGGATCAGAACCAGACCTACCTGAGTGGGCAGATATGTCTAGTAACATGATACCTATAGAATTAGGAAGATACTGGGCCGGTGAGTATGGTTCAGCGAAAGAGTGTTTAGACACTATTGCTAAAAACTTCAACAAAACTGTTGGGGTTTAATTAAAAAAATTAACTAGGGTGGTTTAACCACCCTAGTTATAATGTGTTAGGTAAAAATATGAAAAAACCTTTAGCAGTTATAACTGGTGCAAGCAGCGGTATAGGTGCCGCTACTGCAAAAGCGTTTTCAAACGCAGGGTACCCTACCTTATTGATAGCAAGAAGATTAGATATAATGGAGTCGTTTAAATTAGAAAACTCAATGTGTAGAAAAGTAGATGTTCGAGATAGAGAAGAACTTATAGCTGCTATACGTGAGGCTGAAAAAGAGTATGGACCAACTGACATGATTTTTAACAATGCTGGTGTGGCTAGACTTGCAGAAATTGGAACTCAAGATCCATCTGAATGGGATGAAATGATTGACGTTAACACGAAAGGCGTAATGAATGGAATTTATGCTGTGATGAGCAATATGAAAGCCCGAAAGGGTGGCACTATAGTTAATATGAGTTCAATAGCAGGAAGAAAAATTTATGAAGATCATACAGTCTATTGTGGGACAAAATTTTTTGTCCATGCAATATCAGAGAGTATTAGAGGTTATCTGTCACCGCATAATGTTAGAGTGATAGTAATGTCACCTGGAAATATTGAAGCAGAAGTTTTAAATGGAATTACCGACCCTAACACTTTAGAAGCTTATAAAAAAAATATCGAAAGAATTGGAGGAAGAATATCCCCAGACTATGTTGCAAAAATGATACTTTTTGCATATGAAATGCCACAAAATGTTATCATGCAAGAAGTGGTAGTGACTCCTACAAAACAAGATTACTAAATGACACGTCTAGTTATTGGCGTCGACAGTTCTACACAATCAACAAAAGCAATTGCATGGGATGATAAAGGTAATGCGATCGCCGAGGGCAGATGTGATATTCCTTTAAACAATCCAAGTCTTGAAAAATTCGAACAGGATGTCGAGGATTGGTGGAAAGCTTTTTGCGTATCATGCAGTGAATTAGCTAAAAAAATAGATATGACTAAAGTTGAAGGGCTAGCCATATCTAATCAACGTGAAACTTTAGCAAAATTAGATAAATCAGGGAAAGCAGTCTACCCAGCTACAGTCTGGATGGACAAAAGATCTGTAGAGGAAGTAGAAGAGTTGAATTCTATAATGGGTGAAGGCCAAATTCACAAAATCACAGGACGTCCAAAAGATCCATGTCCATGTCTTTATAGAGTTTATTGGCTTAAGAAAAATGAAAAAAAAATATTTGATGAAGTTGCTTGTTTTGCAGATGTTCAAGCTTTCTTAGTTCATAGATTATCAGGGGAATTTAACACCGGTTGGATTAGTTCGGATCCTCATGGAATGTTTGATGTTGTTAATAAATGTTGGTCTAAAGATATATTGGAACATTTGAATATTGATGAATCAAGACTTCCTAAATCTTTCAAACCAGGAACCTGCATAGGCAAAGTCTCAAAGGATGCATCTCACCAAACTGGTTTAAAAGAGGGTTTAAGTATTTTTGCTGCAGGGGGCGATGGGCAACTTGCTGGTCTTGGTACAAATTGTACAAAATCAGATAGAGCATATATTAATCTTGGAACAGCCGTCGTTTCTGGAGTTTGGTCAAAGGACTATAAAATTTCAAAAAATTGGAGAACAGAAATTGCTGCACACGGAGAAGGTTTTATAATGGAAAATGTTCTATTGTCAGGAGCTTTACTAGTCAACTGGTATGTCGACCAATTTATACATGGTGATAGGAAAGATCCAAATTTTTTTAAAAACTTAGAGGAACAAATTAATAAAATACCAATTGGAAGTGATGGATTGATTTTACAGCCATACACTGGTGGAGTAATGGATCCTTATTGGGACTCTTATGCAAGAGGAATTATAGTTGGTTTAAGTATAAGCCATACCCCCTACCATGTTTATAGATCGATATTAGAAGGATTGACCCTAGACTCCGTTTTTAGAACTCAAAATATCGAAAAAGAAACAGGCATAAATGTAAAAGAATATCTTGCAATAGGAGGAGGTGCGAATAGTCCTGCTTGGGTGCAAATGTTGGCTGATGCTTCTGGAAAGAATGTACTTATTGCTGACACTGTAGAAGCATCTTCATTGGGCGCTGGTATGATAGCTGCTTATGGCGCAGGTTGGTATAGCACCATAAAAGAGTCCGCAGAAAATATGTCAGGAAAAACTCGACTTATTGAACCTAACTTAGATAACAAATCAAAATATCAAGATTTAATTAATATTTACCAAAATGTTTATGACTCAAATAAATCAATTAATAAATCTCTTGTTCAATTTACTGAAAAATATAAATCATGAATGATTATAATGGCGTAATAAAAGATCTAATTGCAGGCAAATGGGTTAACCCTGAAGATAAAAAGAAATACGGCATCCCAATTAAAAAAATTGAAATAGATAAAAGCTTAGACGGTAAAGAGTCATTATTGATTTCTCAATTACATCCAAACCAAAATCTTCTGATTGTAAGTGATCAATTTACACACATAGCCCTTGGTTCAAGAATTTATAAAAACCTTCAAGGTAAAGTAAAAGCAGATGAGTATATTTGGGAAAGCCCATCTTCAAGTATTGAAGGTGTAGAATTCTTAAGAAAAAAAATAAAAGATTACGATGGAGTTATTGCTGTAGGGTCAGGAACAGTAAGCGATAGTATAAAGTATGCAACTTTTCTTGAAAAAAAATCATACTCTGTCTTTGCAACCACTCCCATGAATGCTTACACAACAGGCACAGCTTCAATATCTTTTGATGGGATCAAAAAATCACTGGTTGCGCACTATGCACAAGGTGTTTTCTTTGATTTGGAAGTTCTCAGTATGTGTCCCAAAAGACTTACTGCTGCTGCTTTTGCAGATGTAATTTGTCGAACAACTGCACAGGTTGATTGGTTGATGTCTCATAAAATTTTAAAGACCGTTTATCAAACAGCACCGTATTCTCTTTTAGCTCTATATGAGAAAGATATGATTGAAAGCGCTTCATTAATTGCAAAAGGAGATATAGAAGCTCTTGCTTTACTTACACGTATCTCCGCAATAATGGGATTAGGTACGTCATTTACACAGACAACTCATGTGGGAAGTATGGGTGAACATGGCATTTCTCATTACATAGATATGTTTGCAAAAGACAACCATCCCGGAACGTCTCATGGAGAACAAGTGGGAATTGCAACTATTAGTATTTCAAAAATCCAAAATTCTATTTTAAATAATGATACTCCACCAATAATAAAACCAACTCAAATACCTGAGCAAGAAATCATTCAAAAACTTGGTCATCAAATGTTAAACACAATTCATGATGCAATGAAGACAAAAATATTTGATGAAAAGAGAGCAGAGATGATAAATAATTTTTTTCACAAGAACTGGCTCGAATTTGTTCAACCCCTAAGAGAGAAAATGTTAGACTACGATATTATTTGGAATTCTATGGGAGAGTGCGGTGCATTAAGAACTCCCGAAGACGCTAAACTTGATAGTA
>CACMWK010000017.1:0-5625 GCA_902617355.1 uncultured Alphaproteobacteria bacterium
CGGGAACTTTAAAATTAAGAAAAGAGTTAGAGTTTTCCTATTTTGACCAATTAAGAAATGATTTAAAAGACAATTTACCAATAAAGAAGGTCTTAGTCCCCTCTGGTGGCGATTACTTAAAAACGCAGGGTAAAGAGAGACATGTATGCAGTTATTTAAAAGATTTTCATTTTGATCCATCTAAAGCAAATGATCCTGTCGGGAGTTTATCTGGTGGAATGAAAAATCGACTACTTTTATCAAAAGTCTTATCAAATCCTAAAAGTGGCTTAATCTTAGATGAGCCTACTAATGACCTTGATATTGATACTTTAGATTTAGTAGAGTCTATACTTTCTAATTACAACGGGACTCTCGTAATTGTTTCACATAATAGAGATTTTTTGGACAAATTAGTAAATAAAATATTATATTTCAAAGGAAATGGTGATGTTTTGTTATTTAATGGTGGCTATCATGACTTCTTAAAAAATAAAGATCTCCTTGAAAATGATATAAATAACTTATCTCAAACTGAAAATAAATCTGAAAAGAAAAATATAAATTTAAAAAATATACATAAAAAGAAGTTAACCTTTAAATTACAATATGAGCTTAATAATTTACCTAAGCAAATAGACCTTTTGAAAGAGGAAATTGTTCATTTTGAAAAAATTATAGAGGCACCAGATCTTTATAAAAAGGACTATGAGTTATTTATTAGCACAACTAAAAAATTAGGCTCCCTCCAAATAGAATTGGAAAATAAAGAGCAAAGATGGTTAGAACTTATGGAATTAAATTAGAAGATGAATTTAAAAAAAAAAGTAGAAGAAATTTCTAAACTCTCTCATTTTGATGAAATTTGCAGTATGCTTCCATTTGAAGAAAAGGATATTTATCTTATAGGAGGAGCCACTAGGTCTCTATTATCGAATAATTACGAAAACAAAGATATTGATGTAGTTATTCCAGAATTAGATGATCGAACGGTCGATAAAATTTTAAATAAATATGATAGTGCAAAATATTATCAAGCTTATAAAAGTATATCACTTGAATTAGGTAATTTTGAATTCCAGATAAATTCATTTAGAAAAGATGTAGCCCCATCTGGCAGACATTCAAAAATCGCTAATGCCTTGAGTATTAAAGAGGACTCTTTAAGAAGAGATTTTACATTTAATAGCATATACATAAATTTAATCGGAGACGTGTTCGATTTCTATTCAGGTGTTGAGCATTTTAAAAATAATTACTTGAAGTTTATTTTTGACCCAATTGCTCAAATTCAAAAAGATTATTTAAGGGCAATAAGATATATAAGGTTTCTATCATTATTTGAAAATACAAAAACCTTTCCAGCTGATTTGGATGCTATAATGTTACTCTCAAAAAATATTGCTGATTTTGTAAAAGAAAAAAAAATATCACAGGAGCTTAATAAGATCTACAAGATGCCATTTCCAAAAAATACCATTTCTTTTTTAAAAGAAAATAATGAGCTGAGGCAATTTTTAGATTTTTTATCTTAAAAATCAGCTTTAATAGATGAAACTACAATTGCAACAGAGGTAGCCAGATTTAATGATCTCGTTTTGCTGTTTATAGGTATCGTTATTTTATTATTGACTGTATTATGAATTGTTTCTGGTACTCCTGCTGTTTCTTTTCCAAATAAAATAATATCATTATCTTCGAACTTAAACCCGTAAAGGTTATTATCAGTCTTAGTAGTAGCTAAAATTATCCTATTATGATTTTTTTTTGAATAGAGATAAAAATTATCCCAATTTTCATGATTTATAATTTCACAATGATCTATGTAATCCATCACAGCGCCTTTGAATCTTTTATCTGTCATGGAGAAAGGCAAAGGTTTGATTATGTGAAGGGGAAACTCTAAACAAGCAGCAGTTCTGATAACCACGCCAAGATTTTGAGGCATATCGGGCTGATAGAGACAAATTGCAAATTTATGCGTCATGATGACTACTACTTATGCTACATCTTACCAATAAAATCTACTTAGATTTAAATCAAAATGTCAGATAGTAAAAAACCAAGAAGAGATTTCATTAAATTATCAGCAATGACTCTAGGAGGGGTTGGGGCCGCTAGTTTACTCATTCCTTTTATATCAAGCATGAATCCAGGCAAAGATACTCTAGCCTTAGCATCAACTGAAATAGATTTATCTCCCTTGGAAGAGGGCCAGAGTTTGACAGTAATATGGAGAGGTAAACCTGTCTTTATAAAGCATCGAACAAAAAGTGAAATAGACAGTGCTAGAAATATTTCTTTAGAAGATCTACCAGATGCAGAGGAGGACTCTGCTAGAGTTCAAAAAGATAATTGGTTAGTTGTATTAGGTGTTTGTACTCATTTAGGGTGCGTACCTCTTGGACAAAAAGCTTCGGATACAAAAGGAGACTATGGCGGATGGTTTTGCCCTTGTCATGGTTCACATTATGATACTTCTGGCAGGATAAGAAAAGGACCAGCTCCGACTAACTTACCTGTTCCCCCTTACGTATTTTTAACTGATAACAGAATAAAGATAGGATAATTTAATGAGTTCAAACGAATTACAAGGTTATAAAAAAACACTAAATTCACCTTACACTGGTATAAAAGGTTGGATTGACTCTAGACTTCCTCTTATAAGAATGATGGAAGCAGAATATTTGAAGTTTCCTGTCCCAAAATCACTCAATTACTTTTGGTCATTTGGTGGTATAGCTATGTTCTGCCTTATAGGACTAATTTTAACTGGAATTTTTTTAGGATTTCATTATAAACCCTCAGCAGATGATGCCTTTGACTCTGTTGAAAGGATCATGAGGGACGTTAGTTTTGGTTGGTTAATTAGATATTTGCATGCCAACTTAGTGTCCTTTTTCTTTATAGCTACTTTTATTCACATTTTTAGAGCTCTTTATTTTGGATCATACAAGGCACCCAGAGAGTTAGTCTACATTTTCGGTTTGACCATGTTCATGCTGATGATGGCAACTGCATTTCTAGGATATACACTTCCATGGGGCCAGATGTCTTATTGGGGAGCAACAGTTATAACTAATCTTTTTTCAGCTATTCCTGTTGTAGGGGATGCTATACTCACATTACTTCTTGGTGACTTCACTGTTGGTGACTCAGCAGTTAATCGTTTTTATGTTCTTCACTGGTTATTAGCTTTCGCAATTGTCGGTTTAGTTGTCTTTCACGTAATTACATTGCACATGACTGGTTCTAATAACCCGACTGGCACAGAGCCTCAAAGCTGGGATGAAACAGTGAGTTTTCATCCATACGTAACTATAAAAGATCTAAATGCTACAATATTTTTCTTTATCATTTTGGCATTTATTCTCTTTTATTACCCAAATATTTTAGGTCACTCCGATAATTACATTAAAGCTAACCCTATGGTTACTCCTGCACATATTGTGCCTGAGTGGTACTTTCTACCTTTCTATGCAATACTTAGAGCTATTCCAGATAAACTAGGTGGTGTGATAGCTATGTTTAGTTCCATTCTAGCATTAGGCTTATTACCATGGCTTGACACCTCTAAAGTTAGATCATGTTTATTTAGACCTATCTGGAGATACTGTGTTCTTTTGTTTGCAGTAAACTTTTTGGTTCTTATGTATGTTGGAGGTAAACCTGCTGAGGGTCTTTATGTACTTATTTCAAGGATTGGAACTGCGTATTGGTTTTTGTTTATATTTGTTTTGGCCCCACTTGTAGGATTTTTAGAAACACCACGACAACCTCTAACTATTACAAATTATTTGCAAAGCAAAAAAGCCTAATATGAGAAAAGCTCTACTGGCCATTTTTTTACTTTTTAGTTTCAATTTGTATGGTGCTGGAGCAAAAATTGATATTCCAAAATATGATTGGTCTTGGAAAGGATTTTTCGGAACGTACGATCGTGCCTCAGCTCAAAGAGGTTTAAAAGTTTATAGAGAAGTTTGCGCGGGATGCCATTCTATGAATTATCTATCTTATAGAAATTTAGCGGATCTTGGTTTTAGTGAAGATCACATTAAAGCCATTGCAGCCGAACATTTAGTGTTAGATGGGCCAAATGACGAAGGAGAAATGTTTGAAAGAGACGGAATTCCTTCAGATCAGTTTGTTAATCCATATTTAAATGAAAAGGCCGCTAGAGCAGCGAATAACGGCGCTTACCCGCCTGATTTGTCTTTAATAGTTAAAGCAAGACCTAAGGGTGCTGATTATATTAAAGCATTATTGCTAGGTTATGTTGATCCACCAGAAGATATGAAAGTTCCAAAAGGTCAACATTATAATAAATATATGGCAGGTAATTTAATTGCAATGACATCGCCGTTATCAGACGGTCTTGTTGATTACGACGATGGAACTGAAAGTACAATGGATCAAATGACAACAGATGTTACAACTTTTTTAGCTTGGGCAGCTGAGCCTAGTTTAGAGGACCGAAAGAGAATGGGTTTAAAAGTAATACTATTTTTATTGGTATTGTTCGTCTTAGCTTATATTTCTAAACAACAAATTTGGAGAGACATTAAACATTAAATAAGAAGTGGATGATATCGCCATCTTTAACTACATATTCTTTTCCCTCTAACCTTAACTTTCCCTTTTCCTTTGCACCACTTTCTCCTTTGAATTGAATATAATCTTCATATGAAATCGTTTCAGCTCTTATGAAACCTTTTTCCATATCACTATGAATTTCACCTGCAGCATTGGGTGCTAACGCACCTTTAATAATTGTCCATGCTCTTAGCTCTTTCTCACCAGCAGTAAAAAAATTAATATAATTTAAAAGTTCATAACCTTTTTTAATAACTCTTTTAAGACCGGTTTCTTTAAGGCCTATACTATCAAGAAACATTTTTTTTTCTTCATGATCGTTTATTTGTGAAATTTCAGACTCAATTTTAGCACTTACAATCAATGTCTCTGAGTCATTCAATTTAGAATATTCCTCAATAGTTTTAGTATATGCATTTCCGCTTACAGATGAATTTTCATCAACATTACAAACATATACAACAGGTTTAATAGATATAAGTTGAAAAATATGCAAATATTCAATCTCATCTTTATTTAAATTGCTCAAAATTCCTTTTTCTTTAGAAATAAGATCTATTGCTTTTTCAATTATCAATATCTTTTTTTTATCATCATCTGTTTTTTGAGTTTTTTTTAGTTTCTGATAATTTTTTTCCAAGATCTCTAGATCAGATAAAGCTAATTCAGCATTAATTATTTTTATATCTTCGAGAGGATTAATTCTATTTTCAACGTGTTGTATATCATCATCTTCAAAACATCTCACAATATGAAATAACGCATTAACTGAGCGTATATGAGATAAAAAAGCATTCCCAAGACCCTCACCTTTGGAGGCTCCTTTTACAAGACCTGCAATATCAACTATTTCAAAAGCTGCAGGAATTATTTTTTGTGGGTTGCATATTGCAGCAATTTTTTGAATTCTATCATCTGGCACTCTTACTAAAGAGCTATTTGGGTCAATTGTTGCAAAAGGATAATTGGCTGCTAAAGCTTGCTCATTTTCACATAAAGCATTAAATAAAGTAGATTTTCCAACATTTGGCAGGCCAATGATTCCGCACTTCA
>CACMWK010000018.1:0-4223 GCA_902617355.1 uncultured Alphaproteobacteria bacterium
TTTCTGTAAATCCAAAAATTTTATTCATAATTTTTTTCCTTTCTTACATATATATAGTTTTAAAAAGAAGTTTTACTTTTGCTAAATATAGACAGCTGATGTCTATTTATGAGACTTCAAACAAATTCATTAAATATTTTTAATTTGCATGTAGTCTAAGTAACAAAAAAAATGATAAATTTATGACATGGATTATAAAATTTTCGATGGCCATAATGATGTATTATTCAGACTATTTTTAAAGAACAAACCTGACTCCTATCTTGATTTTATCGATGGAGATAAAGAAGGACATTTAGATCTTCCTCGAATGAACCAAGCTAATTTTAAAGGAGGTTTATGCGCCATATATGTTCCTACCCCAGAACAAGATATCTCTGACTCTGATAAGTTGGTCAACTATAAAGATATGGAGCAAGATGAGTATTTATTACCACTTCCAAGGCCCGTAGACGTAAACGATGCATTACCAGTTGTTTTAAATCAATTGTCTATCCTTTCAAAAATTGAAAGAAACTCAAAAAATAAAGTTAAGATTTGTTTATCTGGCAAGGATTTGGAAAACTCGTTTAAACATGATGACCAATTATCTGTAGTAATGCATATAGAGGGTGCAGAATGTATAGATAAAAATTTTTATAATCTCGAAACTTTATTTCGAGCTGGTCTTAGATCAATTGGGCCAGTTTGGTCAAGGCCTACTATTTTTGCAGAGGGCGTTCCCTTTGCTTTTCCAACTTCACCAGATATTGGAGATGGTTTAACCGAAATAGGAATAGAACTAATAAAAAATTGTAATTCACTAAATATGTTAATTGACACCTCTCATTTAAATGAAAAAGGCTTTTGGGATATAGCAAAATATTCAAATTCGCCCCTAGTAGCCACGCATAGCAATGCTCATCAGATTTGCCCACATTCTAGAAACCTTACAAATAAGCAATTAGATGCAATCAAAGAAACTCAAGGGATGGTTGGAGTTAATTTTGCCCCAGCTTTTTTAAGGAAAGATGGAAAAATGGTTTCTGATACAGATTTACAAATAATAGTTGATCATTTTAAGTACCTTATTGACTATTTGGGAGATGATAAAGTTGGATTTGGCTCAGATTTTGACGGTGCAATGATGCCAAAAGATCTAAATAGTGTTCTAGGTATGCACAAATTAATCGATCTATTAATTTCACAGGGTTTTAATGAAAACTTAATGATTAAAATTTCACATTTAAATTGGATTAATCTTTTAAAAAGAGTTCTAAATTAATAAATATTCAATGAAGTGAAACTTTAGTATCAAAAAAATTCTGATATAATCTTTTTATGGGACTTCACTTTGACTATAAATCAAAAGCTGGTGAAAGAGCTATGGAGAAAGAGCGTAAGCGCCAAGAAAAACTTGCCGCTAAAAAGGCTAAAAGAGAAGCAAAAAGAGAAGCAGAAGAGTTAGCCGAATTAGAGCGCCTTACAGATCCAAATGCTCCAGCTGAGGGAAATCAGGAACAGTAATCTGATTACCTTCAAATATATTAATTTTTTCGATCGCTAGTATCGACTCAGATTCTTTTTATCTTATAAATTTTTTGATCCTCTGTCATAGATTTGACTTGCTTTTTATACCATTCCTTAAAATCATTTGATGTGTCATCATAAAACATCACTTTCTTTCGAATTAAGAAAATACCAATATCACTCTCTGGAATTCCAATAAAAGTCTGTCTTTCTGTGTGCATCACTTTTACATTTTCTTGCAAAGGTTCATGCTCACATAAATAATAACCATAATGCTCTCCCCAAACATATCTTATAATCGGAGTTGTTGCTTCAATCATCATCTGAACATATTTATCCTCATTTTTTAAAAAATTTTCCATACCTGGTACAGGTTGATGGATTTGAGCAAAACTAAGACCAATTTTTTCTTTAGGCACCCAAACGGAGGGAAATGAAACATGTAAAGCTATAAGTTTGTTACACCTGTGAAAAATGGCTATATCCTCTTGAAGATTATAACCAAGTTCTACAAAGTTATTAAAGTTAGAGTTTTTAGATGGGTATTCTTTTTTTAATATAGAATTTAACTTCTCGCATACAGCTATATCAATTTCTTTTGTAAAATAATCATCAATAAAAATATTTTCTTTACATTTTTGTTTCAAACTTAAATATCTTTCTTCATGCTCATCATATTCAATGATTGGAAGGTCTTTTATTTTTTTTATTCCAGGAGCTACAGAGTAAATAGGTCCATATGGTTCCCAGTCGATCATTTTGTAAATAAAATCAATACTCCTATCAAAGTGATAGCAATAATAATAAGTTTTTTAAATAGGATTTCCGGTATTTGTTTATGTATAAAATAACCCAGCCAAACACTTAACATAACTAAAAGAGCTATTGGATAGTATATTTTCACTATCTCTAAATAGCTTCCTCCCAAAAACATAAAAAATATTGCTCTCAAAGAGTTTATAATAAAAAAATATCCAGCCATAGTTGATCGCAACTCTTGTTTTGAGGAGAAATAATCTTTATACCCCATTAATACAAATGGTCCTCCAATAGTATAAATTCCTTGAATAAATCCACCTAGAATTACAAAAAAATTTTTCAAGAGTTGAGGAAACCTGATATCAGGAAAGAATAAGTTAAAACATCCATAAATAATTAAAATTATTGCAAATATTTTTATTAAAATATCTGATGCAAAATAACTGATAAAATATGTTCCAATTAGTGCACCAGGAATTGTATAAATTAAAATTTTGATCAGATGATTTAAAGAGACATATTTGTATGATTGAATTAAAACAGCTAAACCGGAGGATAGCCCAACAATCATTGCAAGCTTTAACAAAGAATTAAAGTCAAAGAAAAATCCACTAATTCCCAGAAAGATTATCGTACCACCAAAACCAAAAATACTTTCAATGGCGTATGCAAAACAAGCTATTAATGCAATAGTTGAAAAATTTGGCATTTAATTCTATTTAACAATTTAGAATGTTTTATGTTAAAAGTAATCTATGTATTTAAAAGTAATATTTTCTCTTATTGTAATATTATTTCTTAAAACGAATTTATTGTTTGCCCTTTCTCAAGATATTTCTTTAACAATCATGGTTCGTTCTACATTGGGAACAGAATATATTCTAGCTAAAAGTATTTGCAAAGTATTGGACAGGGAACTTGAAATATCTCATAGTTATGGTGGTTCTAACACGTTAGAATGCAATACACGCCTCGATGATAGCGTTGATGAAATAATTAAAAAAATTGAACAAAATCAATTTCAATATGCAATTATTAAAAAATCAGATTTACTCAATCGTCCCTCTAATTTATCGCTTCGTTCAATTTTAAATTTTCCCGCAGATAATGATTATGTTTTTATTTCAAACCAGAATGTAGATCCTAATGTGATTAAAGATATAAACTTTGGAATTATGAATCATTTGCTTGAGTTTCGCTATCTTCATAAATCTTTTTTTGAATTTTCGGAAAATAATTTAATTGTTAAAGAAAAAATACCGTTACACTTAGGGACTTTAAAATTTAGTGATGAGTGGAGTAGTGGTAAAAGAAGAAGGTTTACAGAGGTAGACTAATTTTTACAAAACCATCAGTTACAACAAAAATAAATATTAAAGCAAAAAATACTCCACCAACAAAAACTTTCATAACACAAACTTACTAAATAGATTTTAGGTGTAAAGTATATAAACTGTGCAAAATTGTCATGAACGAGTTTATTTTTGGTTTTTCAACAGGTTTAAGTTTAATACTTGCTATAGGTGCACAAAATTTATTTGTTATAGAGCAAGGTATAAAAAAAAATAATATTTTTTTAGTAACTTCAATATGTATAGTTGGTGATTTCTTATTGATTTTTTTTGGAATTTTCATATTTCACTTTATTAAAAATTTCATCAACGATCTGATCAATTTACTATTATCTATAGGGCTTGTCCTCTTTCTCTTAAATTTTATATGGTCAAAAATAAAAACATTTAAACATGATATTGTATTTTCACAAAGACATACACAATCGTCAAAGTTAAAAATAGCCCTCCAGACACTTGCCTTTACTTTTTTAAACCCACACGTTTACTCAGATACTGTTTTTATTTTAGGAAATTTATCAAAAAATTTCCTAACTATTTCTGACAAGATTTTATTTGGATTAGGTGCAAGTCTAGCGTCATTGATTTTTTTTTATTTTTTAG
>CACMWK010000019.1:0-3842 GCA_902617355.1 uncultured Alphaproteobacteria bacterium
TAACTATAGGTGGAATTGAAATTTTTAAAGCTTGAGGAAGAATAATTTTTCTAGTGCTTTGCCAATATGTCAATCCTAGAGATTGAGCAGCTTCTAATTGTCCTTTGGGTATGGCTTGTAATCCTCCTCTTATTGCCTCTGCCATGTATGCGGATTGAAATAAGGTAACAGCAACCAAAGCCCTCAATAAATTATCAGGACGGACACCTTCTGGTAAAAAGAGAGGTAACATTACATTAGCTGTAAATAGCAATGTAATTAAAGGAACACCCCTAATAAATTCAATAAAAATTATACAAATAGTTTTTATTACTGGCATTTTAGATCTTCGACCTAAAGCCAAAATAATGCTTAAGGGAAATGCTAATAGAATGCCCGTTACTCCTAAAAATAAAGTAACAAGAAGTCCTCCCCATTTACTAGTTCCAACAACATCTAAACCAGCCCCACCATATAAAAGGAAATACCCAATGAATGGAAATAAAAAAGTAAAATAAATAAAATACTTTCTGAAAGGTAAATTATCAAAAAATATTCCAACTAAGGCAAAAGGTAATAAGCCATAAACTAAATTAACTCTCCAAGCTTCCTCAACAGGGTAAAATCCATAAATAAACTGATGAAATCTTACTATAATAATTGCCCAGCAAGCCCCATGTTGGCCAGGTTCAATATTTTTTGAACAGAAAGTCCTGTCTGTTATTTTTTCACCTCTAAAATTATTAACAAAATCAGCCTCGAATATTGTCCAATTTAAAAAGAAAGAAGACACTTCATAGATGAAATAAATAGAAAGTATTGTAATTATTCCGTTAATCCATGATGAGAAAAGATTATTTCTACACCATGAGTAGTATTTATTATGTGTAAATGAAATAGAACTACTCATGCGTTACCTTTAAATTGAACAGCTTTATTATAAATATTCATAAATAACGAAATTGTTAAGCTTATAGTTAAATATGTGATCATCACCATTGACATAATTTCAATCGCTTTACCGGTTTGATTTAGAGATATACCACCAAAACCATGAACTAAATCTGCATAACCAATTGCAATTCCTAAAGATGAGTTCTTAGTAAGATTTAAATATTGTGAGGTCAAAGGTGGAATAATCACTCGTAAAGCCTGAGGTATGACAATCAATCTTAAAACTAAGTTGTTTTTTAAACCTAAAGCTTGTGACGCTTCTCTTTGCCCTTTAGAAACAGCCATTATACCAGATCTAACTGTTTCAGAAATGAATGCTGCAGTATAAATTGAAAGACCTAATAGCATTCCCATGAATTCAGGTCTAACAACCATACCTCCTTTGAAGTTAAAACCTTTTAAAATAGGATGATCAAAATCTAATGGCATACCCATGATATAGTAAAAAATTATTGGTGTAAAAATTATTAATGCAGAGTTAACATAAAATATTGGATATTGCTTTCCTGTCTGCTCTTGTTTTTTCTTAAAATATTTTTTTAGAAAAATTGTGAATATTATTGCAATAACAAAACTCCATGCAACTATTGAAAATCCATCTTTAAAAATTGGAGATGGGGAGTATATGCCTCTATTAGTAATATAAAAAGTATCAAAAAGCACTAAAGCCTGTTTAATCTTGGGAAGGTAAAGTAGAATTGTGTAATATAATATAATTTGTAAAAGCACCGGTACATTTCTTGTAAACTCTACATATACGTAAGCAATATTTCTAAATAACCAGTTGCTTGAAAGTCTGATTATGCCAACAAGAAAACCAAGTATAGTGGCAAGAAAACATCCACATATTGAGATCATAAGAGTATTTATTAAACCAACTAAATAGGCCCTAAAGTGAGTACTTTCACTTGTATAAGGAATAAGCCTAATACTAATATCGTATCCAGCTGACATATTTAAAAAACCAAAACCGGTTCCGATGCCTCTTTTTTCTAAATTATAAGCAGTTTGTTGCGTAATAAGATAAATAATTAAAGCGAATATGCCGATTATGAGAGTTTGAACAACTAATGATCTAATTTTTTCATCAAAAATTAGTTTTCTTAAAAAACTATTAGACATATTTTTAATTTATTATTCTTTGAAATTTTCGGGCTATTATTTTAAATAGCCCGAAAAAAATAGATTTTATCTAAATGGAGGTGCGTAAAGAATACCACCATCTTTATAGAGAGCGTTTAAACCTCTGGCTATATTAATAGGTGTGTTTACACCAATATGCTTTTCAAAACTCTCTGAGTAGTTACCAACTTGTTTGATGATATTGTAAGCCCAATCATCATCTAAGCCTAACCAAGCTCCATAACCAGCACCAGTATCTCCTACTTTTGAAACACCAAGTAATCTTAAAGTTTCTGGATCTTTTGAGTTTTTCATTTCATCAACATTATCTGAAGTAATGCCTTTTTCTTCTGCGATAATCATAGCATTCAGTGACCATCTTACGATGTCAGCCCATTCACTATCACCGTGTCTTACTGAAGGGCCAAGAGGCTCTTTAGAAATAATTTCTGGTAATACCATATGAGCAGAAGGGTCTGGATATCCAGCTCTACTTGCATACAAACCAGATGCGTCAGTGGTATAGATATCACATCTACCAGCTAAGTAAGCAGCATCAGCTTCAGAATTTGTTTCAACAGGAATTGGCTCATAAGACATGTCGTTAGCTTTGAAATAATCAGCTAAGTTCATTTCAGTTGTTGTACCAACCTGAATACAAACAGATGCACCGTCTAATTCAGTTGCACTTGAAACGCCAAGATCTTTTCTAACCATAAAACCTTGTCCATCATAATAGTTAACACCAACAAATTCTAAACCAAGCTCAACATCTCTTTGCAGAGTCCATGTTGTGTTTCTAGAAAGCATATCGATTTCACCAGATTGAAGAACAGTGAAACGTACTTTTGATGTGGTTGGAACGAATTCTACTGCATTAGCATCTCCGAAAACAGCAGCTGCAACAGCACGACATACGTCAACGTCAATACCTTCCCACACACCAGCGTCATTTGGGTTACCAAAACCAGCAAGACCAGTGTTGGAACCACACATTAGTTTTCCTCTTTCTTTAACAATATCAAGTGTGCTTCCGTGACTTCCAGCTATTGCTGTAGAAACACCTAGAGTTAAAACAAGAGATATAAACAACGATTTAATTTTTGTCATCGTTTCCTCCTTATATATATAAGCCTCGGCAGTATAGACCTATCTGATGCGAAACTAAAATATAAAAATGCTATGAATTTCTTGCGTTTTTTGGATAAATTTAGAAAAAAATATAAATCTTTAACTTAATCTTGGTTGAACAAGTCTCTAGTAAAAATCTTGTCTTGTACATCATTTAGCTCTGAATGGCTTCTATTGCAAAGAATTAAATCAGCATCTTTTTTGAATAATTCTAAATCTTGATAAACCTCTGAATTGAAAAATAGTTTGTCTTTGATTAGAGGTTCGTAGACTATTACTCTTATACCTTTAGCTTTAACTCTTTTCATAATGCCTTGCATACTTGACTCTCTTATATTATCTGATCCCTCTTTCATAATGAGTTTATAAACACCAACAGTTTTAGGTTTTAATTTTGCAATCTCTAAACCAATGAAATCTTTTCGCATTGAATTTGACTCTATAATTGCCTCCATAATTTTTTGGGGGACTTTATCAAAGTTTGCTAATAATTGTTTTGTATCTTTTGGTAAACAGTATCCCCCGTATCCAAATGAGGGATTATTATAAAAATCCCCTATCCTAGGATCTAGACTTACAGCTTTAATAATCTCTTTTGTATTTAAACCTTTTGACATTGCAAATGAGTCTAATTCATTAAAAAATGTTACTCGCAT
>CACMWK010000020.1:0-3666 GCA_902617355.1 uncultured Alphaproteobacteria bacterium
AGGCACCGGATGTCTATTAACCTGTTTTTTTTTGATGTTTTAAAGTATAAATCCTAATAATCAAGAGTTAATTCAATAAAATATTTAGTATTTTGTTATCATTGTGAACTCTTATATTATTGGAAAAATTAACTTTGTCTAATCCAAGAAGCTCCTCATAGGAAATATGATTTATCTGATTTATCAAATCATCATCCTTAATAATGAGTAAATTTTCGATATTAACATTATAAAAGTCATTTTTAATAGCTGATTTAATTTTGGTTTTTATGTATTTTGCGTGAAGCAAACTGATGTCAAATTTATCATCAAAAAGTCTTAAATCAAAAAAACCACTCTCGTTTATTACATTTAAGAGAATGTATCTTTTACCATTTCTAGTAGTTTTATATTGTGCTTTTACAACATAAAAATAAAAATCTTCAAAGAACTCAATTTTACTATTAATTTTATCTTTAAAAGATGATCGATTAAGGTTTGTTAAAATATTTGTTTGTTTTTTTTGAGAGTAAAGAAATCCATAGCTTTCAAATTCAGCTTTTATTGGATCAACTTTGATATAACTTTTATTTAAAAAAAAATGATCATCAGATAAGTCATTAAATAATGTTGCACCAGATTTTTTTTGTATAATATTATCCACATTAGCAAATAGTTTTGAGATACTCGAATGAAGTGAATTTAAAGAATTTGATAATATAAGTTTTTCTATTTGTCTTTTATTTAATACAGATTTGGATAATCTATCATTAAAATCTGTCAGAGATTTAAATTTACCATTTTTATCTCTTTCGGTTACTAATTCTTTCATAGACTCCTCACCTACTCCCTTTAATGCAGCTAAACCATAAATAATCTTATCTTCATGTACTGTAAATTTATAATCAGAATAATTTATCTCAGGTGGTATTATTTTTAAATCTTGTTCGTACATTTCATTAAGTATTACAAAAATTTTATCAGTATTATTCAATGAATTATTAAGAAGTTCACAATAGAATTCTAATGGAAAATGTGCTTTTAAAAATGCTGTGTAATAAGTAATAAAAGCGTATGCAGCTGCATGACTTTTGTTAAATCCATATTCTGCAAATTTTTCGATCAAGGAAAATAGTTTCTCGGCATCTTGAGATCTAACCTTTTTATTTACAGCACCTTTAATGAAATTATCCCTTTGATTCATTAATTCAGCTTTTATTTTTTTACCTATAGCTCTTCTCAATAAATCTGCTTGACCCAAAGTATATCCTGATATTACTTGGGCAATTTTCATAATTTGTTCTTGATAAACAATAATTCCATAAGTTTCTCTCAAAATTGGCTCAAGTAAAGGATGATCATATATTATTTTTTCCTCACCTTTTTTTCTTTTAATAAAGCTATCAATAAATTGCATTGGACCAGGTCTATTCAAAGCTAAAACTGCTATAACTTCCTCTAAGCTAGTTGGTTTGAGTTTAATCAAAGTGTCAACCATCGCAGCACTTTCAACTTGAAACACTCCACAAGTGTAGCCGTCACTTAACAATTTAAATGTTTTTTCATCATTGAAAGGAATTTCATTTAAATCAATAGAAATTTGATTTTTAGCTTTTATTAATTTAAGAGTTTCATCAATTATAGTGAGGTTAGCTAAGCCAAGAAAATCAAATTTTAATAAACCTGCTTTTTCACAATCTTTCATATTATACTGCGTAGCCATTATTTCTGAGTCATCATCTTTGAATAAAGGAATATTTCCATAAAGCTTTTCCGAAGAAATGATTATTCCTGCAGCATGTGTAGATATGTTTCTTAATGCGCCTTCCATTGACTCTGCTTTATCCATCATTGGAGAGTTAGCTAAATCACCTAATTGATCAGAATGATTAGCTTTCAACTCACTAATACTTAATGGATGGACTGGATTATAAGGTATTTTATTTACCATTCTCTCAACTTCAGAATATGGAACACCCTCTACTCTACCGATATCCTTTAATATTCCCCTAGAGATCATCGATCCAAATGTAATTATTTGCGCAACATTTTGATAACCATACTTTTTTTGGACGTACTCAATAACTTCATCTCTTCTTGATTTACAAAAATCAATGTCAAAGTCTGGCATTGAAACTCTATCAGGGTTTAAAAATCTTTCAAAAAGTAAACCAAATTGAATTGGATCTACATCTGTAATTAATAAAGACCATGCAACAATAGATCCAGCCCCTGACCCTCTTCCAGGACCAACAGGAATTGAATTTGATTTAGCCCATCTGATAAAATCACTAACTATGAGAAAATATCCAGAGAACTTCATTTTTATGATAACATTTAATTCGTACTCTAAACGATCCCTATAAATTTTAGATTGACTGTTAAATTCCTCAATAGTTCTGTTTGCAAGTATTTTATTTAATCGTAAATCTAAACCACTTCTAGATTGTTGAACAATTTCTTTATCTTCATCAGAGTCTAAATCTGATTTAAAATTTGGCAATGTAATAGGTTTTTCTTCAATTAGAAAATTAATTTTATTTGCTATTAAATTTGAATTTTGTATAAGTGGGTTTGGATTATTATTTTCCTGATAATTTTTAGCTAAAGAGTAATTATTTTTTAGATTAAATGAAGTATTTTGTAAATATTCACCATTCTTTAAGCAATGAAGAATTTTTATTGCGTCGTAATCTTTATTTTGTTTGTAAAAACTAAATGAAGATAGAAATGAATTAATTTTAGACTTTTTAGATATTTCATTTAAAGGTTTATTATCTAAGTTTTCATCAAATTCAAAAAAAACATCATTTTTAAAGTAATTTTTTAAAGCAGTGATTTCATCTATAATAATTTTTAAATTATTTGTATTTATATTCAAACCCTGGAAATAACTAAACAACCCTCCTAAAATTAAAATGTTACCCTCAGAAAAATTATTAATATTATCTAAAGATAAATAAAATTCATTTTCAGTATTTATTTTTGTAGATAATATATTTAGATTTTTAAAACCTGTATCATCTTTACAGAGAAAGGTAAGTCGTGATTTATGGTTTAATTTTGAAATAAAATCAACATCCAATCCTATAATCGGTTGAATACCCTTGTTTTTGCATTTTGTTGAAAATTCAAGAGCACCTGATAACAATTTGTAGTCTGTTAATGCCATTGCAGGTAATTTTTCTTTATCAGCAAAATTTACAAGGTCATCAATTTTAATGTTAGACTCGCATATAGAATAATTAGAATAATTTCTTAGAGGTATTAGCATTCTTTTATTGATTTATCCTCAATTGTATAAGACTTATCAAAAAGTGAACGAAAAGATATATCATGACTGGCAATTATTGTTGATAAATTGAATTTTTTGGAACTATTGAGTATGAGATCTATTACTAACTTTGCATTTTCTTTATCTAAATAACTTGTTGGTTCATCAGCTATCAAAAGTTTAGGACTATTCACTAAAGACCTGGCTACACAAACTCTTTGCTTTTGTCCATTTGATAACTGACTAGGATATTTAAATTTAAAACGGCCCATGTTCAAATAAGATAAGATTTTTTCAATTTTTCTCGTATCATTGATTTTTAATTTAATGTTATCAAAAATGTTTAATTCAGATATTAGATAGTGATCCTGGAATATAATACCAATATCATCTTTTAGAAGGTCAAAATGGTT
>CACMWK010000021.1:0-3429 GCA_902617355.1 uncultured Alphaproteobacteria bacterium
TAAAATTTATAATTACTGAGTCTTTATTAAATAAATAATGTATAGAAAAGTACAAAGATGACAAAAGTAATATGATTGAAAGTAAATAAATTGATATTTCTTTTAATCTTAATTTCATAAAGAGGAATTAATTATTTGTTTTAATAAATCTAAATAAGAAAGTCCTTGATAATTAGCTTGCTCAGGTGCAAGTGATAATTTAGTTAATCCAGGGTGTGTATTCATTTCTAAAAAAAAAATTTTTCCATTTTTTTTACTCATTATGTAATCTATTCTTGCAATTCCTTTACAATTACAAATACGAAATATATCTTTTGAAATTTTAATCAAAAATTTATATTGAGAATTAGAAATACGCGCTGGTAAAAAATGAGAACTTTCATTTTTTTTATATTTTGCTTTGTAGTCATAATGCATATTATTGAATTCAATTTCTGTTACACCTAGAGCCTCGATTTTATTATTGTTTTCAATAACAGTAACTGTTAACTCTTTACCATAAATAATTTCTTCAATTAAATATTTAGGATTATTTATTTTCTTTTTAAGCTCTTCTTTATTTTTTAAAAATTTGATACCTTTTGATGAACCTCCCCAATTTGGTTTCAATATTACAGGAAATTTGACTTGATTTTCATTAATTACCTCTTTAGGTGATAAAATATTAATCTCCTTTTTTAAAAATTTTTTTAATAAACGCTTATTAAAACATAGAGCGGATGAAATAGCACCAGAATGTGAGATTGTAATATTATTTTTATTTGCAAAAGAATTTAGTCCACCATCTTCTCCATATTCTCCGTGAAGGGAATTGAATATAATGCTAGGCTTATAAAGCAAAATTTTCTCAATATTATTTTTTTTTAAATTAAAAAATTTTACGTTAAATTTATTTTTTTGAAGGGAGGAATAAACATTTTTTCCTGACATAAGAGATATTTCTCTTTCGTCTGACCATCCACCAGCAACTACAATAATTTTATAATATTTATTTTTTTTATTTATCAATCTATAATTCTTATTTCTTTTTCAAGTAAAATATTATGTTTCTCTTTTACTCTTTTTTGGATTTTGGAAATAAATGAATTTATACTATTGGCACTTATATCAGGTTCATTTTCAAAAAAATTAGAGTGAGTTTTAGATAATTTTACTGGTCCATTATAGAAGCTCTCATCTATAGAAGACTTTATAAGTTTCCATGCACTTTGATTTTTTGGATTTTTAAAAATACTACCACAGCAATTTACTTTCTGGGGTTGTGTTTGTTTTCTAATTATATCGTACTCGTGCATTAAACTTTTTATATGATCTTGATTTTTATATGAAATTTTGAATTTTCCATATAAGATTATAGTATTATTTTTTTGAAAACCCTTCCGGTAATCAAAATTTAAATCACCAATATTTTTTTCGAATATTTTTTTCTGATTTATGTCATAGTAAATGACACTAATTAATTTATCTTTGACTTCCTGATTGTAACAACCTGCATTCATAAATATGTTCCCTCCAATTGAGCCTGGAATTGTATATAAGAACTCATAACCAGCTATGGATTTTTGATAACAAAATTTTGAAAAGTAAATGTCTAAAACTGCAGCACCAACTAACATGTGATCGGAATTTATTTGAACATTTGTAAAATCTCCTAAAAGCTTTATACCAATTCCATTAAAACCATCGTCTTTAATTAATGTATTTGATAAATTACCTATCACTAGAAATGATTTTGCTTTGATATCATTTTGACTAAATAGCTTATTTAATTCGACTTGATTATGAACTTTATAAAGATGGCTAATGTTTCCGCCAGATTTAAGCCATGAAAATTTAGCTGATGAATAATTGGTAACTAAGTTTTTATTTTTTAGATTCATAAAAAACGGATTTGTTTTGAAATTTCACCTGCTCCAGCAGTAATAATTATACTCTCTATTTTATTTTTCACATATTGATCTAGTAAACTAAATAAATCACTATAACTATCAATATATTTAGTTTTTTGATTATTTAAAACATTCAAATCATTAACTAAGTTTTTTGAATTTTTCATACCCTTCTTGTAGTTTTCTCCAGCCTCATAAGTTTTTAATATAATTAAATTATTTATATTTTTTAATACGGACAAATATTCGCTATATAAATCATTTAATCTTGAGTATCTATGTGGTTCTATAATCAAACAAACATTCTTTTTTTTATATAAAGATATGACGTTAATTAACTTTTCTATTTCAGTAGGATGATGTGCATAATCATCGACAAATATTGTTTTTCTTAATTTACCAAGAATATTCATTCTTCTTTTTGTTCCTTTGAAACTAAGAATATGCGATTTTTTTATTTTGTATCCTAAGTCGTCTATAATAGAAAGAACTGCGGTTAAATTTTGAACATTGTGTTCTCCTAATAGATTGGTGGATAAATTTTTAAATAATATTTTTTTACCTATGAAAAAATTAAAATATGACCTTTTATCAGTCAAATTTATCAATTTGTAACTATAATTTGCATCCAAATTAGAACCAAATGTTTTTATATTTCTAGAATATTTTTTTAATGAAGATAAAAAAAAATCATCATTATTAATGAAAATTTTAGAGTCTTTTTTACTTTGTCTATAAATATATTTTTTTATTTTTGATTTAAAATTTGAATATGATTTATAAAAATCTATATGCTCTCTATCGACGTTTAAATATAAGAGATATTTTGGATTTAACTTAAATACTGTTCCATCACTTTCATCTGCTTCAACAACAACATATTTACTATTAGTAAGATATATATTTTGACCAAAATTCTCCATAACTCCCCCTGAAATAACAGTTGGATTTAGACCAGCACAAACTAATAAATGACCTAAAAAAGATGTGGTTGAAGTTTTTCCGTGTGAACCAGATACTACAATTGTGAATTTATCTCTACAAATAAGCTGGAGAAGCTTGGATCTATTATAGCAAGGTATTTTATTTTTTTTTGCCTCTTTAATTTCAGGATTATTTTTAATTGCAGTGGAATAAAATATTATTTCTCTATCTTTAATGTTTGAAATTTTGTGGCCAATATAAACAGGTATTTTATATTTTTCTAAATTAATAGTATTAGCATTGTAAGTAATATCGCTACCAGTGATGTCCACATTATTTTTTTTTAAGTAAATAGCTAAAGCACTCATACCAATGCCATTTATGCCTATAATATGTACTTTGATTGAAGATAGATCTGAGAATTTCATCTTGTAATATAGCAAATTATTTTTTTAATAGAATGAGGATTGATAAGTGGATTAAAATAAAATTGGCTAGTAAATTTTTTTTTATTTGGAATGTAAAAATTTTTTAGACTCATATTATGAAAAAGAAAATAATTTAAATTAAATTTTTGGTGTTGATCTCTTGATATTAGATGAGGACTGAAATAGAC
>CACMWK010000022.1:0-3174 GCA_902617355.1 uncultured Alphaproteobacteria bacterium
ACGTTATCTGAGGCACAAAAAAATAAATTTGAAAGTCTTATTGAGGGTAATGAGCCTAGACCAGGTGATCATGTTTTAGAAATTGGGTCTGGATGGGGAAGTTTTGCTTTTTATTTAATTTCAAAATTCCCTGATATCAAAATCGATACTTTAACTATCTCAAAAGAGCAATACGAATTTGTAAAAACAAAAATTAGAGAACATCATTTAGAAAATAAGCTAAATGTCATATATAAAGATTACAGAGAACATCAAGGAGAATATTCTAGAATCTACTCCATTGAAATGTTTGAGGCTGTTGGAATACAATATTGGCAAACTTATTTTGAAAAAATTAAAGACTTGTTAAAACCATCGGGAGTCTTTTCAATGCAAACTATTGTAATCTTTGAAGATTTCTTTGAGAGGTATACTCGAAAAATTGATTTTATTCAAAAATATATTTTTCCTGGTGGAATGTTACCATCAGTAAATGCTTTAGAAAAAATAGCTAATCAAAAAAAATTCGACTTCCAAATTAAAAATCAAATGGCCGATAGTTATTATCAAACACTTGAGATGTGGAGAAAAAATTTTAACAATAAATGGGATATAATTAAAAATTTAGGTTACTCTGAAGATTTCAAAAGAATGTGGAATTTTTACTTATCATATTGTTCAGGAGGTTTTAAGGCAAAAACTATTGATGTATATCAGATAGATTTTATCAATAAGTAAATTAAATCTGTTAAAGATCTACTTTCATCAATGAGCGTATTGATTGTGTGTATGAGAAAT
The DNA here is from genome assembly GCA_902617355.1 of uncultured Alphaproteobacteria bacterium. Lineage (GTDB taxonomy): Bacteria > Pseudomonadota > Alphaproteobacteria > HIMB59 > HIMB59 > HIMB59. The sequence goes on from CACMWK010000022.1 coordinate 778, forward strand.
GTATTAATAGCGAGTATTTTATTAATATTTGTCAGTGGGTGCAATAACATGAAACTTGAAGACTTTGCCAACAAAAAACCAATATTCAAAATAGAAGAGTATTTTTTAGGAAAAACAACAGCGAGTGGTCTTTTTATAGATAGACTTGGAAAGGTAAGGCGACAATTTACTGTTGAAATGGAAGGTATTCAACAGGAAGATAATTTTATTCTCAATGAGACCTTCCTCTATGATGATGGAGAGGAAGAATTCAGAAGATGGTCAATAAAAAAAACTGGTGAAAATACTTACGAAGGAATTTCTGATGATATTATAGGTGTAGCTTTAGGTGAAAGTTCAGGTAATGCTTTAAATTGGCATTACACATTAAAACTCAAGTATGGTGATGGAATAATGAATGTTAAATTTGATGATTGGATGATTATGCAAGATGAAAAAAATGTATTCAATAAAGCTACTATGAAAAAATTTGGTATAAGATTAGGAGATGTTTATTTATTCTTCACTAAGCAGTAGTAGACTGTAACTTTTCTGCCTTTTCTTTTGCTTTTCTCTCGCGTTCTGCTTTTCGCTGACCTTTTTCAACAAGTGCTTCGAGCTCTCCATAACTACATAAACCAAGATCAGTGGGGTTTCTAAATTCTGTAATTGGTTGAGATTGATTACCAGCTCTTATATTAGCAACAGTAGGCTTAGTAGAACTTGTAAGTTTAGCTATTTGTGTATCTGTTAGTATTTGTCCATACTCACGAATTAGCCAAGCTATAGCCTTAGGTCTTTCTTGTCTTACTGATAATGGTAAGTATTTTTTTGTTTTAACACTCGATTGAATGGACTCAGATTTTTTATTTTGCAATTGAAGTTCAAGTGAATGATCTCCCTCACAACGTTTAATCTCATCCATAGTTAATTGACCACTGGCTATAGGGTTTAATCCTTGCATACGATAAGCGTCTTCACCATCTGCAATACTTTGAACTTCTAGCTCATGTAATTGACAGAATTGAGATATTTGGGAAAAACTTAAAGCAGTATTGTCTACCAACCATACGGCCGTAGCTAAGGGCATTAAAGGTTTATTGTCAGACATGGTCTTGTTAAAATATTAAATATTAAATGACTTATATTTATTTTTAAAACGTGCAACTCTTCCACCTGAGTCAACCATTTTTCCAGATCCTTGATTCCAAGCTGGATGAGATAATGGGTCAATTTCAAGCTTCATAGTATCGCCAGCTTTACCCCAAGTAGATCTCGTCTTGTATGTTGATCCGTCAGTACGTTCTACAGTAATTTCATGGTAATCAGGATGTATTTTTTGTTTCATGGTTATGAGAAAATAGAGATCAAAGGTTAAAAAATCAAGTAAATATTTATAGGCTTTTCAGCAATTCGCCGCTAATCGCTGCACTAGAGGCTATTAAACTCTCATCTTTTAAGGGATCAAAAACATTACCTTTTTCATTTAGGCATATCCCGCCCGCCTCATTAACTAAAATAATACCTGCTACGATATCCCAAAGATTTAATCTTAATGACCAAAATCCATCAAATTTTCCTGATGCCACATTTGCTAAATCAAGAGCTGAAGAACCAAGTATTCTGACACTTGTTTTCCTTTGAAGCGATCCTATTTGAGCTATTCCTTTTTCAAGAATATCTTCATGCTTGATTTGCACACCAGATGTAAACATACATCCATCTAACTTATCTCTTTGGGAAACCCTGAGCCTTTGGTTGTTAATCCAAGATCCAGAACCCTTATGAGCCCAAAATAATTCATTCAAAATTGGGTTATATGTAACACCAGCAATAATCTCTCCTTTTTGCATCAATCCAATGGTTACTGCAAAGTAACCATTTCCATGTATGAAATTTTTTGTTCCGTCAAGTGGGTCTGAGATAAACACAGGAGTATCACCTTTAAGCTTATCTAAATCTTCAGCACTAAAAGTCTCCTCGTCAATTTGAAGAAAATCAGGTCTATCTTTTCCCAAAGTATAACTGATAGTTTCAGATGCTCTAATATCTGCAGAGGATACAAAATCATTTTTATCTTTTTTAGAAATTTGAAGTTTCTCAAGCTCTCCAAAATCTCTTATTAGAGATTTAGCAGCATTCCTACATGCCTTTTCCATAACAACAATTACTGGTGGGACAATAGCCATAGAAAAAATTATTTTGCTTTTTCTATGTAAGTTAATTCAGACGTATTTATTCTAATTTTGTCACCCGTTTCAATATGAGGTGGAACAGTAACTCTTACACCGTTAGTTAACAATGCTGGTTTATATGATGAAGAAGCTGTTTGTCCTTTAACAACAGCCTCTGTTTCAGCTATTTGTACTGTAAGACTTTCAGGAGGATTAACATTCATTGGTTTTTCATCATAAAACT
>CACMWK010000023.1:0-2041 GCA_902617355.1 uncultured Alphaproteobacteria bacterium
TAAAAATATATTTGTTACAGGTGATGCCTGTACAGTGGAAGATAACATTAGACCTAAATCAGGTGTAATGGCAGTCCGTCAGGGACAAATTTTAAAAGAAAATGTTTTTTCGAAATTAACTGGTATGCCTTTAATAAAATTTAAAGCACAAAATAACTGGTTATATTTAATTGGTACTCATAAAAATAAAGCATTATTGAATTATTTTTTCTTATCTTTTCATGGTCGATGGTGCTGGAAACTTAAGGAGTGGATTGATAGAAGGTTTATTAACAAATTTAAATTTACTTTTAACTCAAATATGTCTTTTAGAAATTTTGAATTAGAGAAGCCAACAGACATTAAAATGTATTGCCAGGGTTGTGGCTCTAAAGTATCAAAAAATACCTTAGTTAATTTTTTAAATGAAGATAATTCACACAGTGATTTACCTGACTCATCACTAATAGATACTAATTCTTCATCTATATTACAAAGTATAGATCACATAAAGTTATTTACATCACTAAACCCTTTTGATTTTGGAATTATTAGCTATCTGCATTCTCAAAATGATATTTTATCAAGTGGGGGTTCTGTAAAAGCTATAAGTGTTTCACAAGCCCTGCCCTTCTCTGAAGGCATTATAGAAAGTTTTTTCATGGAATATTTTATGAAAGGTATTAAATCAGAAGCCATAAAAGATGGTTCAATTATTGCATCAGGACACAGCTATCAATCAAAAGAACCTGGTATTACAATTACAATGAATGGCTCATATGAAAAACAAATTACAAAAAGCCAAGCAAAAGAGAATGAACTGATATATCTTTCAAAACCTTTAGGCACAGGATACCTCTTAGCTGCTTATTTCAATAATTCAGAACTTTTATCAAGCTTTGATTTTCAAAAATTGATGAAATGGATGAAAAAAGGAAATAAAAGAATATCAGAAATATCAAAAAGTTTTAAAAGCAAAATCACAACAGATATAAGTGGTTTTGGATTAGCATCACATTTATCAGATATTTGTAAATTTTCAGGATTATCTGCTGAGATAAAACTCAATGAAGAAATACTTATTAATAAAAATATTGAGATTTTAAATAAATTTAAAAGCACAGGTTTTGAAAATAATTATTTATCCTCAGTAAATGAAATCTCAATATCTGATAATAATAAATTACAAAACATACTTTATGATCCTCAAACAAATGGGCCTCTTTTAATATCTATTGAGAAAGAGGATCAAATTAAATTTGAAAAAGAGTTTCAATCAGTAATTGGATTTAGTCCTATATTGATAGGGCAGTTTAAAAAATTCAAAAAAAAGTTAATTAATGTGATAAATTAATCGATGTTTATTTTTTAAATTTTTTTTTGAATAAAATAATCATAACTATCAGAAAAGCGATAAAACCAAGAGGAATTAAGTATTCTGGCTGGACTATTAAAGAAAAACTTAACTCTGTTTTGTTTATAAATATTTCCTCTAACCCTTGACCTATACTACCAAAGATAAATGACCATGGGGCTAGCCCAAACAAAGTAGTAAAAAAAAACTTTTTATTGTTTGCACCAAGACCTGCTAAAATAAGGTTTTGTATGAAAAAAGGAGCTGCGGGAACAATACGAATTAATGTCATTAACTCTAAATCGTTTTTATTGAAATAATTTTCAATATAGGAGTATTTATTCAAAAATTTATTTTTAATAAAGTCCGAGAAAAAATTTTTTGCTATTATAAAAATTCCAAAAGCACCAAGTGTTCCACCAATTAAAGATATGGTTCCACCTATCCATGTTCCAAATAAGAAACCATTTATCATTGATAATAAGGAAGCAAATGGAAAATTACACAAAATTAAAAAGCTATATAAAATTAAAAATGTAAATATTGAGAATAAGTAGTTCTGAGATATAAAGTTTTGAATAAAGTCCAAATTATAGAAAAAAGTTTCAAGTTGAAAAAAGTCTTTATTTAAAAAATATGTAATCCATAAAATTAGAAAAAATATTAGTAAAAATAAAATTGATATTTTTTTTGATAATTTCACTAGAT
>CACMWK010000024.1:0-2001 GCA_902617355.1 uncultured Alphaproteobacteria bacterium
TTGATTTTTAAAAAGTTCTTTTAAATCAAAAGAGTAGTTATCCCTTGTATCACTTCCAATCATTTCATCTAATAAAAATGCCATATCACTTGGTGATTTTGCTAAACAACCAGGTGTTGTGAGTATGGGAATTTTTGATAATTGGTTCCCTCTATCTACTGAAATTAAGCCAGGTGTAGGTCTGTATCCATAAATATTTGAATATGCTGCTGGTCCTCTGCATGACCCCATTTGATCAGTGCCGTCTGCAAATGGTATCAGTCCTGCTGCTACAGCAGTGCTGGCTCCTCCACTTGATCCTGCTGCAGATTTTGAGTTATCATAATAATTAGAAGTTGGGCCAAACAATCTGTTTATTGTATGTCCACCAACACCTAATTCCGCTGTGTTAGTTTTTCCAATTATAATAGCCCCGCTTTTAATTAGACGATCTACAAATAATGAATTTTTTTTGGGAAAATAATCTTTTGTTCCAGGATAGCCATATGTTGTTTTAATGCCAACTACATCACTTAAGTCTTTAATAGCTATAGGAATTCCATTTAAAGCCTTCTCAGATTGAGTTGAATTATCTTTATTTATAGCTTCTTTAATAAGATCCCCTCTATCCTTGAGAAGCACTATTGCATTTAAATCTGGATTAAATTTTTCAATTCTATCCAAATAGTATTCCATTACCTCTTTGATAGATATTTGTTGCTGGTGAATGCTTTGTATTATTTTTTCAACAGATTGATCCTCAAGCATAAAGGCTTAGCGAGCTTGTTTTATACTTTGTGTAACAATTTCTTTCATTTGCAACAATGATGCTTCTTTTGGATTTGTTGCATAGGCTTGATCCTGCATTGCTTTTTTTGCAATCCTTTCAGCACAGTCTTCGGGAACATCAATTTCACTTAAACTTTTGGGGATATTTAATTTATCAAGTAACAATTCGATATTTTTAGTAAATTCATTTACAGTATGATTTTCAAATTGCATGGCCTCTGACATTCTTTGAACTTTTTCATCCATACCTGGTAAATTGAAATGAAGAACAGGCGGTAAAACAATAGCATTCGTTAAACCATGATGAGTATTAAATTCTGCTCCAACCATGTGCGATATAGAATGAACATTACCTAACCCCTTTAAAAAGGATATTCCTCCCAAGTATGACCCTATAATCATCCCACCTCTTGCCAACAAATTATTTGGTTCTTCTACCGCTAAAACAAGAGATTTTGAAATTAAATTAAGACTTTCCAAAGCAGCTCCATCACAAAGTGGATGAAAACTTGGCACACAGTATCCTTCGATACTATGTACAAGTGCATCGACACCTGTCCACGCTGTTAATTTTGGAGGCAATTCTAATGTTAACTCAGGATCTACTAGTGTAAATATAGGCCTTACATCTGGATGCCATATGCAAAATTTCATTCCTTTTTCTAAATGTGTAACCATTGCTGTTATTTCTGTTTCAGCTCCAGTTCCTGCAGTCGTAGGTATGGTTATTATTTTTGGAAATGCATTTTCTTTTGTTATCTTTGGAACAGGTTGTTCAAACTCAAAATCCCATAATGGGGTTTCACTATTAACCGTTAAACATATGGATTTTCCACCATCCATTGCACTTCCACCACCAATAGCAATGATTGAGTCGTGACTTCCTTTTTTAAATTGTTCACATCCTTTGGATATCTCGTCATCTCGTGGGTTAGGAGATATATTATAAAATAAATCTGATTTAATATTATTTTTAGACAATAATGTTATTAACTTTTCAATAAATGGAAGATCCTTACTACCACTATCTGTTACAATAAGAGGATTTTTAATGTCAAATTCCTCACAAAATTTTCCAATTTCATTAAATCTTCCTGGTCCATAATACGTAGTTGTCGGAAACGTCCAGTCTTGATTAGAGAGAATATCTTTTTCGTTCAGTTTAAAGTTTTTCATTTAAGATAATAAAGTTTATAACAAGTTAATAGTGATATTAAATGATTAATTTTATTA